>NZ_JADOVG010000011.1 GCF_015752205.1 Polaromonas sp. CG_9.7 | reverse complement strand
TCTGCTCGACAGCTTTGCCGTCTTGCTTTGCACTGTTAGCTGTAATCAGCTGAGCCTCAAATTATATACCGCTTTTCTCGCAGTAGTCAAATTTTGTTTGACTTTTTTTCAACTTCCAAACTCCGCAGCCATCTTCAAGGAAAGCCGCTTTGTCATCAGCAGAGCCGCAAATCATAGCACCCTTACTCATGCCATGCGGGCCTTATTTATGAACTACTCCAAAAAGTTGTAAACCGCTCTGTATGTCGTGTAGGGCAGTTGGTCTGTCGATCCGGCCCCGTGAAATCCAAGCGCCTGTCATCAATTGCCTGAACTTCCCCGGGTTTGAACTGACGCCCAGAAGTTGGACAAACTTCTGGGGGTTTATGAGGAAGGGCGGCCTCAAATCTGAAGTGCAACATTTTTATTCAACTAAGGTGTGAAGATGAAAAAAGTGCAGTCTTATCAGCAGTTCCAGCCGGACGAGCGGATCGCCCTGTCAAGCCTCAAAACACAGGGCCTGAGCATGCGGGCCATGGCCCGCATGCTCAACCGCTCGCCTTCGACCATCAGCCGTGAGCTCGCACGCAATGCACCGTCGGGCCAGTACCGCTGCACGTTTGCCCAGCAGCGCTGCGTGCGCCGGCGCCTGCAATGCAGGCCTGTTGCCAAATTGGCGCGTTGCAGCGCCCTGTTTGGACGCGTGCGCGCATGGCTTGCGCGAAAATGCTCACCCCAGCAAATCGCCCTGCATCTGGCCCGTCACTTTCCCCACGATCGGGCTCAGCGCGTGTCCCACGAAACCATCTACAACGCCATCTACGCCCAGCCCCGGGGGGAGTTGCGCGGCGAGCTGATTGCCTGCCTGCGCCATGCACGCGCCAAGCAGTTGCCGCGCACCTACGGCGAAGACCGCCGCGGCAAGATACCGGATATGCTCAGCGTCCATGTGCGCCCGCCGGAGGTGGCCGATCGATTGTTTCCCGGCCACTGAGAGGGCGACCTGATCAAGGGCAAGGCCAACGCCAGCGCTGTCGGCACCCTGGTCGAGCGCTCTTCACGGCTGCTGATCTTGGTGCATCTGCCCAGCCCCAAGCCGGCCAGCGCGGCCCATGTGCTGCGGGCCTTCACCGACAAGCTGCGCTCGGTGGCCGCGCCCATGCGGCGCACCATGACGTACGACCAGGGCTCGGAAATGGCCCGCCACAAGGAACTCAGCGCCAACACCGGCATTGCCGTTTACTTCTGTGACCCGCACAGCCCCTGGCAGCGCGGCACCAACGAGAACACCAACGGCCTGGTGCGCCAGTACCTGCCCAAGGGCACGGACCTCTCGGGTTACTCCCAAGCGCAACTCGACACCATCGCCGACGAGATCAACCACCGGCCTCGCAAGACGCTCAATACGCATTCGCCTCTTGAGGTTTACCGCGACTTGCTGGCAAAACACCACCCCGCCCCCGCCATCATTCAATGATCCCAAGTGTTGCGCTTGGACTTGAAACCGCCCAGGACTAAAAACGTTTTTTAAAATAACCCGCGACTTGCGGCAAAGCTGACAGCTTGAGCGCGTGTTCGGACATTAAGTTTTCGGTAAATATTTTTGATGTGGGTATTAACTGTCTGTGCACTGATGATCAGCCTTGAGCCAATTTCAGTACTCGTGTAACCTGATGCAACCAATTTAAGTACTTGCTTTTCGCGCTCGGACAGCTTTTCCTTGTTTTTACTTTCTTGAAGAGCCTGTGTTTGGGTTTGAGGCTGTTCAAACTTGTTGAGCAGTCTGCGCGCCAGATTCGGAGTAATCGACGCGCCACCATTGACGACCTGTAAAACAGCTTGCGGAAAATTACCAAACCAGGAATTTTTCACCAGATAGCCGGTGGCACCCAATTCAAATGCATGTAAGGCATGTTGCTCGTCTTCCATTGCAGAAATAACAATAGCTTCGGCCAAGGGACGGACGGTCTTCATGTATTCGATAAGCGCAAACCCGGTACCGTCTCCCAAATTTAAGTCGACCAGCATCACATCAAACTCATTTTGACTGATCAAGCGACGTCCTTCCTTGACACTACTCCCCTGACCAAGCAAGTTGATACGCAGATCAGCCAACAATTCATGCGCAATGACACGGCTCATGTGGGGATCATCATCAATCAAGAGCACACGCACAGGTTGCTCTGCCTGCCCCGTCAAAAATCCGGGCCACATCGACGGCAAACCACTGTGAGGTGCCAAATTGTGAGTGGATGACAGGGTGGTATTTTTGATCAGAAAGTCTGAAGCGACTTGTGATTCGTTACGAATTTCCATAGTTTTTTCCTTGCTTATTGCTTCCAGAACAATGCTAAAGCCTGTGACAGTTAGAAATAATCTTACTGACTTTTACGGATCTTTGTCTAATAAATTGTTACTTACTGACTTCTTTAATTCACTGCGTTGATAGCATTGATACGCAAAACAGGAAGAAAAGCTATCAGCCAACAGCTTAAATCACAGGTAGTTACGGAAATTTCTCACAGAAACTCAAGCATTTAAACTTACAAAATGAAGCTTCAAACGGGTCATTATTTATATTTACTATCCGTGAATGAGTTTGAACCTTTTTTTCAGTTACAAAAAACTATGTAGCCGATTGAAGCGATTGGTTGAGATCGTAGTTTTAGGGAAACTGCAACATGAACACCTAGGGTGCGCGGCATCAAATAAACAGCTTGAAACGCCTTGGCCTATCAAGTTGATGACTTTGTTTGAGTCTTCCGGATTTTTAACAAATCGGAATTGTCATTGCCAACATTCTGCAAACTGCTTTTTCTGCATCGGTGCTGCCTTGCATTCAAAAAGGAAACAACGTCATGTTTTTTTGTCGTCGGTGTGAACGCAGGAACAACTGGGACTACCGTGATTACTGCGATCACCGGACTCGTCAGAAGCGCCGCGTGCGCTTGCGGTTAACCATCATGTCCGGGCTGATGTTGGCTTTTCTCCTGCTCGTAGCAGGGCTCGGGGCAGTGAGGGGCACTTTTTGAGCGTCAATTTGAAATTGGGTCATGGAAGAATGCCCTATCTTGTCTGAATTTAAGCGGGAAATCTTTGTTAGACAGCTCGCAGTGCTGCCTTCAAGTCACGCCCAATCTCTGGCCTTTCCCCAAACGGATCTGTCGGGTGGGTTTGCTGCACGATGCATTCCATACGGTTTTGCACATTTCCCAAGGCTTTGGGATGGCTGAAGATGTAGAACTGATCAGCCGCCATTGCGTCAAACACTTTTTGTGCGACTTCAGCCGCAGTTACCTTGCCTGAGCCCACAGCCTTGTCGGTCATGGCCTGACCAATCAACTGGCTTCGTGTGGGTTTTTCACCCTCCAGTCCAGCGGGCCGGTTACGGTGGCTCTGGCTGATGCCGGTTGGCACAAAATAAGGGCACAACACGCTGGCGCCGATTTGGTCAGTGACCAAGCGCAAATCCTGATAAAGCGTCTCGCTAAGTGACACCACGGCATGCTTGCTGACGTTGTATACGCCCATATTGGGAGGATTTAGCAGCCCGGCCATACTGGCAGTATTAACAATATGGCCCTGCCATGACGGGTCTTTGGCAGCAGCGTCCAACATCATGGGTGTAAACAATCGAACGCCGTGAATCACACCCCACAGATTGACGCCCAAGACCCATTCCCAGTCCTTGACAGTGGTTTCCCAGACCAGCCCGCCTGATCCGACGCCGGCGTTGTTAAAGACAAAATGCGGCGCACCAAATCGCTCGAACACCGCTTGGCTCATGGCCTGCATTTCTTCAGCACTCGCTACATCGAGCCTGAAGGAAAGCATTTCTACGCCTGCTGCCTTTACCTCGGCGCTGGCCTTGTCAAGCGCATCCTGCTGGACATCGACCAGCACCATGTTCATGCCAAGTTTTGCGCCAATACGAGCGCATTCAAGGCCAAAGCCTGATCCAGCACCCGTCACAACAGCTGTCTTGCCATTGAAATCCGTAATCATTTGCAACTCCTTAAAAATTAAAAATCGCGCAACATTTCAATGTGGTCAATTCCGTCTTCAAGGTAAACCGGTCCGGCCTTATGAAAACCATGCTGGCGATAAAAACCTTCCAGATGGGCCTGCGCGCCAATCCTGATTGCTTGAACGCCCCACACTTGCGACAGGCAGGCCACTGCCTGGCTCATCAATGCATGCCCAACCCCGGTGCCGCGCACAGTGGGACCAGTTGCCACACGACCAATGCTCGCTTCGGCAAACATTCGTCCCGCATCGAAACAACGGGCATACGCCACCAGACGGCCTTCCAAGCGTCCCAACAAATGCATGGCTTGCGCGTCGGCGCCATCCATGTCCTGAAAAATGCAAGCTTGCTCGACTACAAAAACCTCACTGCGCAACTGAAGTACGGCATAAAGCTCAGAAGCGCTCAGCTGTGCGAACGCCATGCACCGCCACTCAATCCCGCTCATGCCAACTCGGCAACCTTAAGCGAGTAACCAATGCGCGGAAAATGCACATGCACCACGCCAGCCCGTTCGTCGGTGCGGCGAAGCGTGTAATGCATCCGGGTGGCAGCCACCAGTTCGCCATGGGTTGGCTCCTGGCCAAAGGTCTCGGCACAGACCTGCACCTTGCTGCCCAACGCAATACCATGCTCGTCCAGAAAAACATCGTCGAGCAGTGCCGCGGGGGTGGACGCGGCAGCAACCGCGATGGCTTCATGTGCACTAAATTTTTCCATGGCGCCATGACCAATTGCAGCCATACGGTCCATCCACTCCGATACCGCAGGCGTGGCATCAAGCACGCCGGCAAGTACCGAGGTGCGCACCCGTGTGAACCACAGTGGGTGGTACATTGCAAAATCAGTGATGCACGGCATGTCGCCCAGCAGGAAAGGCCGATCGTCGAGCATGTCGGACAGGCGGCGCAAATACGACCGGTACGCTGCGGCAGCATCCTGCGGACGCTGGCGAGACATGCCCCCGCTCATCGCCTTTCGGTCCTGGGCAAATGCCAAGGCAGCTTCAGGTGGTGCGTGTTCGAACAACTGGGCAATGCCCCTGGGCTGCAGGTTGTATGCCATCGAAGTCCAGAAAAGCGTCGTGTCTGCCCATTGCGCTAAGGTACGGGCCATGCCCTTGCTGGGTTCGGGGTACAGCACGGGCAGTGGCTCGACATGCTCCAGCACATCGGCAATCAGCGCGGTGTCGCAATAAATGTCGGCGCCAACCTGCAGCACTGGTGTCCTGCGGTAGCCGCCCGTCAAGGAGATCAGGTCGGGCTTGGGGCTCACCATCGGAATGACCACAGACTTCCAGGGAAGCTTTTTGTAGCCCAGCATCAGCCGGACTTTTTCCGAAAAGGGCGAGGACGGATAATGGTGAAGGATCAGTGTTGGCGGTGTGATCATGCAGGGCTCCTGAAAATTCGGATTGTTGTACGACTCAAGCTTGTCAGGCCATGGCCAAGCCGGCGATAGCATAGAAATTGGTAAGGGAAGGCAACGTGCCCAAAGTATTCGTGCGCATAACTTGACCGCCCTGCTTTTGCGTCATGCCCATAGATTCACATTGACCAGCCACACATGCGCTTGGGCCTCGGCAGCGCCAAGCTGGTTGCCCTGACTGAACAGCCCGGATGCTTCCTTCCAGGCGCATTGACTTCAGCGCATCGCAAAAGGGCTTATTGCACTCGAACAGCTTGGAGTTGAGCAGCGGTCCAAGCCGGTCCAAAACTTCATGGATCAGGTCCATGGCGGCTTTCTGATGGCCCGGAAAACTAGATCAGCTTGACCAGTTGCTTGCCGAAGTTTTTACCCTTGAGCAGGCCAAGAAAGGCTTCAGGCGCGGCTTCCAGCCCTTCGGCAATCGACTCGCGGGGGTGCAGCTTGCCGGTAGCTACCAGCATGGCGAGTTCCTTCAGCGCTTCGGGCCAGATGTCCATGTGCTCGCTGACAATGAAGCCCTGCACCTTGAGGCGGTTCGTCAGGATCAGCGCAGGATAGGTTAGCGGCAGCGGCTTGCCGTCATAGCCGGCGATCATGCCGCACACGGCAATGCGGCCAAAGGCGTTCATGCGCAGCAGTACCGCATCGAGCACCATGCCGCCGACGTTCTCAAAGTAGCCGTCAATGCCATCGGGACACGCTTCCTTGAGCGCTTTGGACAGCGATGCCGCATCCTGGTGCAGCTTGTAGTCGATGCAAGCATCGAACCCGAGTTCATCAACGGCGTAACGGCATTTTTCCGGACCACCGGCAATGCCGACGGTTCGGCAGCCGCGCGCTTTGGACAAGGCCGCAAATGCGCTGCCGACCGCACCAGTACCGGCGCTGACCACCATGGTTTCACCGGCCTTCGGTGCAATCACCTTGACCAGGCCATACCAGGCGGTGACGCCGGGCATGCCGACCGCGCCCAGGTAATAGGACAGCGGCACCAGCGCGGTGTCGACCTTGCGCAGCGCGCCGGGCTCGTCAGCGTTCACCACGCTGTAATGCTGCCAGCCGCCCATACCGACCACCTTGTCGCCGGCCTGAAACTTGGGTGAACGGCTTTCGACCACTTCGCCGACCGTGCCGCCGCCCATCACTTCGCCGAGCGGCTGGGGCGCGGTATAGCTCTTGGAATCATTCATGCGGCCGCGCATATAGGGGTCCAGGCTCAGGAAATGGTGGCGTACCAGCACCTGGCCGTCCTGCAAGGCAGGGGTTTCGGCGCTGGCCAGTTTGAAGTTGCTGGCGCTTGCCTCTGCGGTAGGCCGGTTGTCGAGAAGAAATTGTTGATTGGCGGGCATAAAATTTTCCTTGATAAATGGTTGTGCTATTTAATAAATAGCTATAAACACACACTGGATATGCGCAAAAGCATGATTTGGCTCATGAAATCAAACTCAGTCGGTTGAAATCGAACCCGCGGGGGAATCGGGCAGCTGCGCATTCGTCGCATCTCCCGCCTGCCGCCTGACGTATTTAAAGGTGCCGGTTGAATGGGCGCAGGCCTGACCTTTTGCATCGTAAATCGTGGCTTCGGCAAAAGCCAGTGTCGCCGTGCGGTGCATCAAGCGCCCTTTGGCCGTAAGCGGCGTGCCGTCACCGGGTGCAGGCCGCATAAAGCTGGTCTTCATCTCGATGGTGACCACACCCATATCCTTTTGCACGCTGCGCGCAGCCACAGCCATGGCCACGTCCAGCAGCGTCATACAGGCGCCACCATGCGTAACGGCAAAGGAATTCAGGTGCTCGGGCCGGGGCGTGAAGCCCAAAACGGACTCCCCGCCCTCGAACAGTTCAAGCGTGAAACCCAGCAGCGTGACAAAAGGAATTTCCGCTCCGAAGTTCATAACCTGCCTAACAAAATGGAAGTGCCACCTTCAACCCAGCAGGGGCCGCGGAACCGGCTTTGCCGGGCCGCAGGCGCAGCAGCCCCCTCGGGGGGCAGCGCAGTACGCGAAGCGACAAGCGTGGGGGCACAACATCCACGGCTTTGCCGGGCCGCAGGCGCAGCGGCCCCCTCGGGGGGCAGCGAACCATATGAAGTGGGAAGCGCGGGGGCCATTTCTAGCCTCCCGTGATCACCGACACACCGCCATCCACCGCCAGCCACTGGCCGGTGATGTGCTTGCCGGCATCAGACGCATACAGCACGCACAGTCCCTTCAGGTCTTCGTCATCACCAAGACGTCCCAATGGCGCGTGGGCGGCGAGCTTTTCCTCGCCCATCGCCTTGAGCGTGCCCACCGTCATGCGGCTCGGGAAAAAGCCGGGGCAGATGGCGTTCACGGTGATGTGGTTCACGCCCCATTCACAAGCCAGCGCACGGGTGAAATTGATGACAGCGCCCTTGGAAGTGTTGTAGGCGATGGTGGTCATGCCGCGCGGATTGCCACCCAGTCCGGCAATCGAGGCGACGTTGATGATGCGGCCCGACTTGCGCGGGATCATGCTGTGCTTGGCAATATGCTGCGACAAGATGAAGTAGCCGCGCACATTGAGGTTCATCACCTTGTCCCAGGCTTCAACCGGATGGTCTTCGGCCGGGGCGCCCCAGGCGGCACCGGCGTTGTTGACCAGAATGTCCACGTGGCCGAAACGCTTGATGGTTTCATCGGCCAGCGCGCGGATGTCAGTTTCTTTGGAGGCGTCTGCGGCAATCCAGTCAACGTCGATGCCGGCGGCCTTCAGCACACCAGCAGACTCCTCCAGATCTTCAGCTTTGCGCGAACTGAGCATGACCCGAGCGCCTGCCTCGCCAAGCGCCTGAGCCAGTTGCAGGCCCAGGCCGCGAGAGCCTCCGGTGACGAGTGCAGTTTTGCCGGTGAGGTCGAAAAGTTGCTGGATGGTTCGTGTCATGGATCAGTCTCCTTGCAGGGTTTGTTGAATTTTTTGGCAGGACGGAAGCAGGAAAATGTTTTATTCAGCTTCCAACTCCATACGGGGTCAGTTTTTTATTCTTGAACGAATGTAGATCAGAAAAAATCCGATGGCAGCCGCCAGCGCGCCGCCGGACATCATCAGCCAGCCGGTGTCCTCGTCATTGGGTTCGACCCAGACGCCCCACACCAGAGCCAACAGGCCTGCATAGATCAATGTCCAGGTCAGGGCACCGAGGCGTGCCAGAGATTTGTTGACCTCGGTTCCAGCCGATTTCTTGAAATAACTCATCAGAAAGACGCTTCTGGAAAGTCGGCGCAGGTGCGGTCGCGGTTGGAAACCACTTGGAGCCAGGCAGCTGTTTTTGGCAGCTCATAATGGTAAAAGTAATGCATCGCGCCCATTCTGCCTGCATTTTCAGCTATTGATTGTGTAGCATCTGCCGCTTGCACGGCCAGCGCTACGTCCAGCCACACCCAAGCCAGCACGGTATGGCCAAAGGCCTGCATGTAGGGCACGGCATTGGCCAGCGCTTCGCCAGGCTCGCCGGTAGCCCAGGCCGCGCGTGTGGCTTCGCGGACTTGCTGCAGCGCATCGGCCAGCGCGTCGGCATGGGCAACGAGTTCGGGCAAGTGGCTGGCACGCGCTGCGGTGGCTGTGATGCGCGCGGCCAGCAAATCAAACCCTTTGCCACCCTCCATCAGCACCTTTCGGCCCAGCAAATCCATCGCCTGAATGCCGTGGGTACCTTCGTGGATCATGTTGAGCCGGTTGTCGCGCCAATACTGCTCGACCGGAAAATCACGCGTGTAGCCGTAGCCACCGAGCACCTGGATGGCCAGCGAATTGGCTTCGAGGCACCATTCGCTGGGCCAGCTCTTGGCAATCGGTGTCAGCACTTCGAGCAGTAACCGTGCCTCGTCAGCCGCCTGGAGCGTGCCGGTGTGCTGCTCATCGACCAGCCGGGCGCAGTACAACTCCAGCGCCAACGCGCCTTCGCAATACGATTTTTGCGCCAGCAGCATGCGCTTGACATCGGCATGCTCGATGATGCGGCTCTGCGGTGCCGAGGCGTCCTTGCCGGCGCCCGTCATGGGTCTGCCCTGTGGCCGGTTCCTGGCGTAGTCGAGCGACGCGTGATAGCCCGCCATGCCCAGCATGGTGGCCGCCATGCCGATGGCGATACGCGCCTCGTTCATCATGTGGAACATGCAGCGCAGTCCTTCATGCGGCTTGCCGACGAGGTAGCCCACCGCACCCGCCTGGCCATTGACCGGGTACTTGCCTTCGCCAAAGTTAAGCAGTGTGTTGGTCGTGCCGCGCCAGCCAAGCTTGTGGTTCAGCCCGGCCAGCGCCACGTCGTTGCGCACGCCGGTCAATTCTCCATCGGTGCCAACCATTTTTTTGGGAACGATGAACAAAGAGATGCCTCTGGTGCCTGGAATCAGGCGGCCGTCAGGGCCGGGAATCTTGGCCAGTACCAGGTGGATGATGTTGTCGGTCAGCTCATGCTCACCGGCCGAAATCCACATCTTGTTGCCCTTGAGGCGATAGCGCGGGCCGAGTGGATCGGCATCAAAGTCATCGCCGTCGGGTACTGCCCGAGTGGTGATGTCGCTCAGCGACGAGCCGGCCTGGGGCTCTGACAAGCACATGGTTCCCGAAAAGCGGCCCGAAAATTCATTTTTGGCGAACACGTCCTTTTGCATCGGCGAGCCATGCACCATCAGCAAATTGGCATTGCCCGTCGTCAGCAGGCTCGAACCCATGCTGACCGACGCCATGGCAAAAAAAGCATTGGCGGCGGCTTCGACCGTGTAAGGCAGCTGCATGCCGCCCACCTCATAGTCCTGCGCGGCGCTGAGCATGCCGGATGCGGCATAAGCCTTTTGCGCGTCGTGCGTGGCTTGCGGCAGGATGACTTTTTCACCGTCGAAATGCGGCTCCTGCGTATCGACCAGGCGGTTGAACGGCGCGTATTTCTCACGCGCGATGCGCTCGCAGGTGTCGAACACCGCGTCAAAGGTTTCGCGGCTGTGGTCGGCAAAGCGCTCGCGCTGGTTGAGCGACTCAGCGGCCAGCCAGGGGTAAAGCAGAAAATCGAGAGTAGAACGCAAACTCATGGGGTGATCCTCAATACAAAGGCTAAATCGCAAACCAGGCTGCAAGAAAGTAGTGGATTCGTCTGAAGACGTGCAACCTTGCTGGAGCCAGTGCTTGCGATTTCTTCGGCATACCGGACAGGTTTGCTGCCAAACCGGTGTTACAGCACTTCAAAAATACCCGCAGCGCCCATGCCGCCGCCGATACACATGGTCACGCAAACGCGCTTGGCGCCGCGCCGCTTGCCTTCGATCAGCGCATGGCCGGTCAGGCGCTGGCCAGTGACGCCGTAAGGGTGGCCGACGGCAATCGCGCCACCGTTGACGTTGAGCCGGTCCATCGGAATGCCCAGCTTGTCAGCGCAATACAGCACCTGCACGGCAAAGGCTTCATTCAGTTCCCACAAATCGATGTCGCCCACACTCAAGCCGAGCTTGGCCAGTACCTTGGGAATGGCGAACACCGGTCCGATGCCCATTTCGTCGGGCTCGCAGCCGGCGACGGCAAAGCCGAGGAAGCGGCCCAAGGGCTTGAGTCCTTTTCGCTCGGCAACTGTTTCATCCATGACGACCACGGCACCGCCCCCGTCCGAGAACTGGCTGGCATTGCCGGCCGAGATCAAACCGCCGGGAATGGCCGAGCGCAGGCCGCTGATGCCTTCCTGGGTGGTGCCGGCGCGGATGCCCTCGTCCTGGCTCACGGTGACCTGTTTGGTGATCAGGCCCATCACCTTGTCGGCGATCCCGGCGGTCACAGTGATCGGGGCAATTTCAGCCTCGAACAGGCCGGCTGCCAGTGCGGCAGTGGCTTTTTGCTGGCTGCCGGCGCCGTATTCGTCCATGCGTTCGCGGCTGATCTGGTAGCGCTTGGCGACCTGCTCGGCGGTCTGCAGCATGTTCCAGTAAATCTCGGGCTTGTTCTTGGCCAGCCAGTCTTCACGCAGCATGTGGGTGTTCATTTCCTGCTGGACGCAGGAGATGCTTTCCACGCCGCCGGCCACGTAAATATCGGCCTCGCCAGCGATGATGCGCTGCGACGCCAGCGCAATGGCCTGCAGGCCGGACGAGCAAAAGCGGTTGACGGTCATGCCCGACACGCTGACCGGGCAACCGGCGCGCAGGGCTATCTGCCGGGCGATGTTGGCACCGGTCGCGCCTTCGGGCGTGGCGCAGCCGATGATGATGTCGTCGACTTCACCCGCCTCAATGCCGGCGCGTGCAATGGCATGCTGGACGGCATGGCCGCCCAGCGTGGCGCCGTGCGTCATGTTGAAAGCGCCCTTCCAGCTCTTGGCGAGAGGGGTTCGGGCGGTGGAAACAATTACAGCTGAGGTCATGAAAATCTCCGAATTAGGGGCTTGGCGTTATGGACAGCAAATCAGTTGAAAGTCTTGCCTTCAGCCGCCAGCCGGGCCAGCAGCGGCGCGGGCTGCCAGAAACTGGCATCGTCAAGCGGATTTTTAGCAAAGCGGTTCATGGCCTGCACCACGTTGAAAAGACCCACCTGGTCGGCATAAAGCATGGGGCCACCACGGTAAAGCGGAAAGCCATAACCCATCAGGTAGACCATGTCGATGTCGCTGGCCTTGGAGGCGATGCCTTCTTCCAGAATATGCGCGGCCTCGTTGACCAGCGAATACACCAGGCGCTGGACGATTTCATCGTCAGAAATCTTGCGCGGTGTGATGCCCAGCGAGTTGCGGTGCGCCTCAATCATGCTGACCACTTCCTGGTTTGGAATGGCGTCGCGCTTGCCGGCCACGTAGTCGTACCAGCCGGCGCCGGTTTTTTGCCCAAAGCGGCCTTTCTCGCACAGCAGGTCTGCGGTCTTGCTGTACTTCATGTCCGGCTTTTCCTGGTAGCGGCGCTTGCGAATGGCCCAGCCAATGTCGTTGCCCGCCAAATCGCCCATGCGGAACGGCCCCATGGCAAAACCGAATTTTTCAATCGCCTTGTCGACCTGCGCGGGCGTGCAGCCCTCGTCGAGCAAGAACCCGCCCTGGCGGCCGTACTGCTCGATCATGCGGTTGCCGATGAAACCATCGCACACGCCCGACACCACGGCCGTCTTGCGGATTTTCTTGGCCACCGCCATGACCGTGGCCATGACGTACTTGGCGGTCTTGTCGCCACGCACCACTTCAAGCAATTTCATGATGTTGGCCGGGCTGAAGAAATGCAGGCCGACCACATCTTCGGGACGCTTGGTAAACGACGCGATCTGGTTCAAATCAAGCGTGGAAGTGTTGGAAGCCAGAATTGCGCCCGGCTTCATGACGCGGTCGAGTTCGGTGAACACCTTTTCCTTCACGCCCATTTCCTCAAACACGGCTTCGATCACCATGTCGGCGTCTTTCAGGTCGTCGTAGCTCAGCGTGGTGCTGAGCAGGCCCATGCGCTCTTCGTACTTGTCCTGCTTGAGCTTGCCCTTCTTGACCTGCGACTCGTAGTTTTTGCGCATGGTGGCAATGCCCCGGTCCAGCGCGTCCTGCTTCATCTCCAGCATTTTGACGGGGATACCGGCGTTCAGGAAGTTCATCGCAATGCCGCCACCCATGGTGCCGGCGCCGATGACCGCTATTGAGTTGATAGCACGTTGTGCAGTGTCTGCTGGCACATCAGGTATTTTTGATGCTGCACGTTCAGCCATGAAGACATGGCGCAGCGCGCGGCTTTCGGGCGTGAACATCAGGTTGGTGAACAGCTCACGCTCGATGCGCATGCCGTCTTCGAACTTTTGCCTGGTTGCCGCTTCCACCGCATCAACGCACTTGAGCGGCGCGGGAAAGTTTTTCGCCATGCCCTTGACCATGTTGCGCGCAAACTGGAAATAGGCATCGCCGTTGCGATGCTTGCACGGCAAGTCACGCACCAGCGGCAGGGGACGCGTTTCGGCGATTGCCTGGGCAAAGGCAAATGCCTCTTCGGCCAGGGTATCGGGTGACGAGGACAGTTTGTCGAACAGTTTCTGGCCCGGGATTTGCGCCAGCATTTCGCTCTTGACCGGCTCGCCGCTGACGATCATGTTCAGCGCCGGCTCTACACCCAGGGCGCGCGGCAAACGCTGGGTTCCACCCGCGCCCGGCAGCAGCCCAAGCTTGACTTCCGGCAGCGCCACGCTGCAGCCCGGTGCGGCGATGCGGTAATGGCAACCCAGCGCCAGTTCCAGACCGCCGCCCATGCAAACTGAATGAATCGCGGCCACCACGGGCTTGGGGGATTTTTCAATTGCCACGATGACGCTCAGCAGATTGGGTTCCTGCAGGGCCTTGGGCGAACCGAACTCCTTGATGTCGGCACCCCCCGAAAACGCCTTGCCAGCGCCGGTGATGACGATGGACTTGACCGCGTCGTCGTCGTTGGCTTTTTGCAGGTTGTCGGTGATGCTCAGCCGGGTGGCATGGCCAAGTCCGTTGACCGGCGGATTGCTCAGGGTGATCAGCGCCACCGAGCCGTGAACTTCGTAGAGGGTTGTCATGGGTTGGTTCTTTCCTTGATTGAAGTTTCAGTATTGACGTTTCTAGGGGCGCTGGTCCGGTTCTGGTGTCCGGCCATCTGGACAGAAATAGTACGGTCGTTCTTTTATCATTGTAGGGAGGCTTGCGGGAGTCAAACAGCATGGAGGGTGCGGGTTTACCCGGTTTTTGTCCCTGCCGTGACAAACCGGCCGACTTGTTAAACCTCCAGCCACTCTTTTCGGATGTAGTCATCGGCGCGCAGGCTGTCGGGCGTGCCGTCGAACACGATGCTGCCATGACCCATGACCAGTGCACGATCCGAAATAGTCATCGCAATCGTCAGTTTCTGCTCGATCAGGAGCACCGAAATGCCCTTGGCCTTGAGGGTTTGAAGGTACTGGCCAACCAGCTCGACGATCTTCGGCGCCAGCCCTTCGGTTGGCTCGTCAATGATGATCAGGTCCGGATCGCCCATCAGCGTGCGGCACAGCGTGAGCATCTGTTGCTCGCCGCCTGACAGCACGCCGGCTTCGGTGTGCTGGCGCTCGCGCAACCGGGGGAACAAAGCATACATGTCATCGAACGACCAGCGCGAGCCCTTGCTGCCACCCTTCTGGCCGAGCAACAGGTTCTGCTGAACGGTGAGCTTGGGGAAAATATCCCGGTTCTCGGGCACGTAGCCCAAGCCAAGATGGGCAATCTGGTAGGCCTTTTTGCCAACGATTTCCGTATTTTTCCAGAGGACGGAACCCTTGCAATCAACCAGGCCCATGATGGCTTTGGCAGTGGTAGATCGACCCGAGCCGTTACGGCCCAGCAAGGCGACGATTTCACCCGGCCGGACGTCGAAAGAAACGCCATGCAGCACATGGCTCTTGCCATAGTAAGCATGCAGGTCGGTGAGTTTGAGCATGGAATCAGCGGTGCCGCTTTTGTGGTCATGTTGCATGTCAGTGTCCCTGCTCTTGCGCATCTGCCACCGACGAGCCCAGGTAGGCTTCCTGCACCCGCTGGTCGGCGCGAACGGCTTCGGGCACGTCGAAGGCGATGATTTCTCCATAGACCACCACGGCGATTTTGTCGGCCAGACCAAACACCACGCCCATGTCGTGCTCGACCGTCAGCAGCGTCTTGCCCACTGTGACTTCCTTGATAAGGGTGATGAATCGGCTGGTCTCGGAGCGGCTCATGCCCGCCGTCGGTTCGTCCAGCAGGATGACGCCGGCGCCGCCCGCGATCGTGATGCCGATTTCCAACGCGCGCTGCTCGGCATAAGTCAGGTTGGTCGCGAGCACATCGCGCTTCTTGTCGAGCTTGATCATGGCCATCAGTTCGTCAGCCCTGGCATTGGCGTCGTCCAGATTGGCCAAAAATTTAAGGAAGGTGTATTTGTAGCCCAGGCTCCACAGCACACCGCAACGCAAGTTCTCGAACACGCTGAGCTTGGGAAAGATGTTGGTGATCTGGAAACTGCGCGACAGCCCCATGCGGTTGATCTCGAACGGCTTCTTGCCGTTGATGCGCTGGCCGTTCAGCAGCACCTCGCCGCTGCTGGGCTCGAAGCGCCCGCTGATCAGGTTGAACAGCGTCGATTTGCCAGCGCCGTTCGGCCCGATGATGGCCACCCGCTCCCCCTGATTCACAGTCAGGTTGATACCGCGAATGATCTCGGTCTTGCCAAAGCTTTTTCGAAGGTTTTTAAGCTCCAGCGCAGGGCTGGCATGTGCAGCACTGTCAAATTTCATAGCAGCTCCCGGCGCTTGATTTCGGTTTCAATCTCGTCCTGAATACGGCTCCATTGCACCCGGAACTTGCGCCGCACCAGTTCGAACAGCCCCAGACCGACCAGGAAAACAAGAGCCGACACTATCCAGGTGCCGGGCCGGGTGGCATTGAGTGTCAAGCCCATGAACTTCAGTTCTGGTCCGACTGCGGCATTGAGTTGCATGTGGTAAATCATCTCGACCATGGCAGCAGCGCCCATCAGCGTAGCCAGTGCAGTGACAGCCAGCGCCAGGTAAGCTGGCCAGAGTTGCCTGAGTTTGCCAAATGAGGCAACCCGCAGGTTCATCATGATCAGGCTGGCCAGACCGCCGGGCGCGTACATCACCATGAACAAAAAGATCAGGCCGACATACAGCAGCCAGGCCATGGACAACTCCGACAGCAGTATCAGGGCCAGCACCAGCAGCCCGGCCCCGATGATCGGCCCGAAAAAGAAGGTGGCGCCGCCCAGGAAGGTAAACAGCAGCAAGCTGCCCGAACGCACGCCGCTGACCACCTCGGCAGTGACGATTTCCGAGTTGATGGCAGCCAGCCCGCCACCGATGCCGGCAAAGAAGCCTGCAATGATGAAGGCGTAGTAGCGCACGCGCTGTGTGTTGTAGCCGATGAACTCGACGCGCTCGGGGTTGTCGCGTACAGCGTTCAAGATGCGGCCCAACGGTGTCCGGGTGAAGGCGAACATGGCGGCGGTGCAGACAAAGCAGTACAGGGCAATCAGGTAATACACCTGAATTTGCGGACCGAATGTGATGCCCATGAACGGCTGGCCATAGGCACGGTTCGTGGTGATGCCGCCTTCCCCGCCAAAAAACTCAGGAAACATCAACGACATGGAAAACACCAGTTCGCCCACGCCCAGCGTGATCATGGCGAAGGTGGTGCCGGCTTTCTTGGTGGTGACATAGCCCAGCAATACGGCAAAGAACAGCCCTGACAGACCGCCGACAAGCGGTATCAGGCTGAGCGGGATATAAAACCGGCCGCTGGCCGCCAGGTTCATGGCATGGATCGCCAGGAATGATCCCAACCCGGCATATACCGCATGGCCGAAGCTGAGCATGCCGCCCTGCCCCAGCAAGATGTTGTAGCTCAGGCAGATGATGACCAGATAGCCGGCCTGCGACAGCATGGTCAGCGACAGGCTGCTCTTGAACAGCAGCGGCGCGGCGATCAGCATCAGCGCATACAGCGACCAGATCAGCCAGCGGCCAATGTTCATGGGTCTGAACTGGTAATGCTTGCCTGATGTGTTTGAAATTGTGGTGGATGTCATGTGCTGGTTTCCTTAACCTTCCCGCGTACCCAGAAGACCCTTGGGCCGGAAAATCAGAATCAGTACCAGAAACAAAAATGGCAGGATGGGTGCCACCTGCGAAATGGTGAGCTTGAGCAGCGGATAGCCAAACGATTCAGGCGTCACTGCGTAATTGAAATGGCCGAGCAGCGTCATCAGCGACTGGTCCATGGCCACGGCAAAAGTCTGGATCAGGCCGATCAGGATGGACGCCAGAAAAGCACCGCTGAGCGAGCCCATGCCGCCCACCACCACTACCACAAAGATAATGGGGCCGACCGAGCCGGCCATGGCAGGCTCGGTGATGAAGGTGTTGCCACTGACCACGCCAGCCAGCCCGGCCAACGCCGCGCCGCCGCCAAACACCAGCATGAACACACGGGGTACGTTGTGGCCCAGGGCTTGCGCGGTTTCGGGGTGCGTCAGCGCCGCCTGGATCACCAGCCCGATGCGGGTGCGCGTCAGCAGCAGCCAGATGCTGGCCAGCATGGCGAGCGATACAAACATGATGAAAGCGCGCGACTTGGGAAAGTCGGTGCCAAACACCGTGAACAGCGACCCCTTCAAGCCTTCGGGCAGCACATAGTTGACCGCCGCCCGGCCCCAGATGAGCTGTACCAGTTCGAGTAACAGGTAAGACAAGCCAAAGGTCACCAGCAGTTCCGGCACATGGCCAAACTTGTGGACCTTGCGCAGGCAAAAGCGCTCGAAAGCCGCTCCGAGGGCAAACACTACCAGCGGCGCCACCAGCAGCGCCCACCAGAAGCCGACGACCTGCGACAGGCTGTAGGCGACATAGGCGCCCACCATATAAAAGGAAGCATGGGCGAAATTGAGCACGCCCATCATGCTGAAAATGAGCGTCAGGCCGGAACTGAGCATGAACAGCAGCAGCCCGTAGCTCAGTCCATTGAGCATGGAGATAGTGAAAAACTCCAGATTCATTGTGTCGTGCCCGGAAAATAATTAGAAAGGCCCGAGCTTGTCGGGCCTTGGAGGATGAAAGTTGGTCTATCAGCGCTTGTCAGCTTTAAGTCAAAGGCCTTGGAAACTGCCTTTTCAGGAAGGCCGCTTCATCTGGCACGAGGTCGGCGTGCTGGCCACATAGGCTTCGTAGTACTTCACCGGCACAAATGTGTATCCGGTGTTTTCAGCGTCATACGGGTATTTGCCGCCGGCTTTTTCCCAGCGGTCAATGAACAGGCCCTGCTGCAACTGATGATCAGACTTGCGCATTTCGACCTCCCCGTTGAAGCTCTTGAAGCGCAGGCCCTCCATGGCCTTGGCGACCAGCGCGGGCTCGGTTGACTTGGCCTGGGCCATGGCTTCGGTCAGGATGCTGAAGGCGTGGTAGATGGCGCCGGTGTACATGTCGTCATCAAACTTTTTCTTGAATTCAGCCATTGCCTGCTGGATGTCGCCACCCAGGTTGAGGTGGTTGTAGGAAACCTGATAAACCCGACCGGCCGCAGCAGCGCCCATGGCAGATGGCGTGCCGGTGACGCCGCCATAGTAGGTGTAGAACTTCACGTTGTCCAAACCGGCCTCGTTGGCAGCCTTGATCAGCAGCGCCAGGTCCGAGCCCCAGTTTCCGGTGATGACGGTGTCGGCACCCGACTGCTTGATCTTGGCAACATAGGGAGCGAAATCGCGCACCTGTGCCAGCGGATGCAGGTCGTCGCCAACAATCTGGATGTCGGGCCGCTTGGTGGCCAGGTTGGCCTTGGCAAACTTCGAAACCTGCTGGCCGTGCGAGTAGTTCTGGTTGATCAGGTAGACCTTCTTGATGTCAGTCTGGTCCTTCATGAAGGCCGTCAGTGCCTGCATCTTCATCGAGGTGTCCGCATCAAGCCGGAAATGCCAGTAGTCGCACTTGCTGTTGGTCAGGTCCGGGTCGACAGCGGCATAGTTCAGGTAAACGACTTCCTTGCCCGGATTGCGCTCGTTGTACTTGGACAGCGCATCAATGATGGCCAGCGCCGGGCCGGAGCCGTTGCCCTGCACCACATAGCGGGCGCCCTGGTCAATGGCCGACTTGAGCGCGTTGGTGGTTTCCTGCGGGCTGAGCTTGTTGTCGATGCCGATGATCTCGAACTTCACGCCGGCCTTGTTTTTCTGGCTGAAACGCTCAGCCAGGAACTGGAAGCTCTTGAGCTGGTTGTTTCCCACCGCTGCCATCAAACCGGACAAGGGGTCGAGCCAGGCGATTTTCACCGTCTGGTTCAGGTTCACCGCGCCAGCTGCCGGCGCAGCTGCCTTGGCAGGCGCGGGCGTCTGGGCCAGGCTCAGCCCCGAGCAAAGCAGGGCCGATACCGCCATGGCAATACCAATGTGCCTGCGAACAAAATTGCGCTGGGTTGTCATCCCTTGTCTCCTGAATAATTTATGAAACGGCGAGTTAACGAAACGGGTCAACGGCAAAGGTTAGGGGAAAAGGCTTTGCATCCTGTCAGGGAATGCCCTATCTCATGTCGCTCGCGTGACTGGCTGGGGCCAACACGTCGATCACTTTTGGATTTCTGGCAACTGGTAATCCTTGAGCAGCTCGCGCAGGCGCGTCTTGAGCATCTTTCCGGTCGCGCCCAGGGGAATGGCATCGACGAACACCACGTCATCAGGAATCTGCCATTTGGCGGTCTTGCCCTCGTAGAAAGCCAGCAGTTCATCGCGGCTCACGTCCATGCCCGGTTTTTTCACAACGGCAACGATAGGCCGCTCGTCCCATTTCGGATGCACCATGCCGATGCATGCGGCCATGAGCACCGAGGGATGCGCCACGGCGATGTTTTCGATGTCGATCGAGCTGATCCATTCACCGCCCGACTTGATCACGTCCTTGCTGCGGTCGGTGATCTGCATGTAGCCGTCGGCGTCAATGGTTGCCACATCGCCGGTCGGAAACCAGCCATCCACCAGCGGGTCGCTTGTGCCCTTGTAGTATTCACGGATGATCCACGGCCCCTTGACCAGCAGGTCGCCATAGGTCTTGCCATCCCAGGGCAGTTCCTTGCCCGCGCTGTCAACGATTTTCATGTCCACGCCATAAATGGCTCGCCCCTGCTTGAGGCGAATTTTCATCTTCTCGTCGTCAGACAGACTGTCGTGCTTGTTCTTCAGGGTGCACAACGTGCCCAGCGGACTCATCTCGGTCATGCCCCAGGCATGCAGCACTTCCACGCCGTAGTCATCGTTGAACGCCTTGATCATGGCTGGCGGGCACGCCGAGCCGCCAATCACTGTCCGGCGCAAGGTGGAGAAACGCAGTCCTTGGGGTTTCATGTGCGTCAGCAGCATCTGCCAGACAGTCGGCACGCCAGCCGCGTAGGTGACTTTTTCGGCTTCGATCAACTCGTACACCGACTTGCCGTCCATTGCCGGGCCGGGAAACACCAGTTTGGCGCCGGTCAGCGCCGCTGAATACGGAATGCCCCAAGCATTGACGTGGAACATCGGCACGACCGGCAAAATCGCATCGCGCGCAGAAATGCTCATCACGTCGGGCAAGGCCGCCGCAAACGCATGCAGCGTGCTGGAGCGGTGGCTGTACAGCGCCGCCTTGGGATGGCCGGTGGTGCCGCTGGTGTAGCACATGCTCGACGCTGTGTTTTCATCGAAAGTCGGCCAGTCGTAATCGCCCGGTTGCCCGCCCATCCAGCTTTCGTAGCTTTGCAGGTTGGGAATGCCTGAATCCGCAGGCAGCTTGTCGGCATCGCACAGGGCGATGTAATGTTTGATGGTGGTGCAGTTGGCATGCACCGCCTGCACCAGCGGCAGGAAGCTCAGGTCAAAACAAAGCACCTGGTCTTCGGCATGGTTGGCAATCCAGGCAATCTGCTCGGGGTGCAGGCGCGGGTTGATGGTGTGCAGCACCCGGCCCGAACCGCTGACGCCGTAGTACAGCTCGAAATGCCGGTAGCCGTTCCAGGCCAGCGTCGCCACCCGGTCACCAAATGCCAGATTCAACGCATTCAGCGCATGCGCCACCTGGCGCGAGCGCCGGGCGGATTCACGGTAGGTGTAGCGGTGGATGTCACCCTCGACCCGGCGCGAGACGATTTCAGCGTCGCCATGGTGGCGCGCAGCAAACTCGATCAGTGATGAAATCAGCAAGGGCTGGTTCTGCATTAAACCTAACATCGTCTGCGTCCTTTTTTTATTGCCCGGCCGGGCATGTCATGAAAATTTTTAAACCTGTGTGCATGGTACAGGCCGATATTCCCGACCCGCCTCGGGAAAGTCCGTATTTGGCGCTCCTTGGCGACAGCCTGCATGCCAAAACACAATACTTACCCCTTGCTGCACAGGGCTGCTTGCCGCATTGCACAATAAAGTCATGAGCACTGCCTTCGACACACCTTCCTTCATCCACCCGCCGTCTGCCGTGCCTGATCGGGTCTGGACCCATTCATTTGCCACGCTGGGCCCGGATTTTTATACCGAACTGCAGCCCCGTCCGCTGCCTACGCCCTATTGGGTCGGACGCAACCGCGCGCTGGCCCGCGAACTGGGGTTGCAGGACGAGTGGCTCGAATCGGCCGACGTACTGGCCGCCCTCACCGGAAATCAGCAACTGCAAGGCACGCGGCCGCTGGCCAGTGTGTACAGCGGACACCAGTTCGGCGTCTGGGCTGGTCAACTGGGCGATGGCCGGGCCATCCTGCTCGGCGAGTTGCAGACGCCGAAGGGACCCCGCGAAATCCAGCTCAAGGGCGCGGGCAAAACACCGTATTCACGCATGGGCGATGGCCGTGCTGTGTTGCGCAGCTCGATCCGTGAATTTTTGTGTTCCGAAGCCATGCATGGGTTGGGCATACCGACCACTCGCGCACTGTGCGTGACCGGCTCCGACGCCCCGGTGCGTCGTGAAGAAATTGAAACCGCGTCCGTCGTGACGCGAACCGCGCCAAGCTTTATTCGTTTCGGCCACTTCGAACATTTCAGCTACCGCAACCAGCCTGAACAGTTGAAAGCCCTGGCCGATTACGTCATCGACCGTTTTTATCCCGAATGCCGGGAAGCGAAGCAGCCCTATGCGGCCTTTCTTCAGGCGGTCAGCGAACGCACTGCACACATGGTGGCGGCCTGGCAGGCCGTCGGCTTTTGCCACGGCGTGATGAACACCGACAACATGAGCATCCTCGGCCTGACGATTGACTACGGCCCGTTCCAGTTTCTTGATGCGTTCGACCCCGGCCATATTTGCAACCATTCGGACGAACAGGGCCGCTATGCCTACAACAAGCAGCCCAATATGGCGTACTGGAACCTGTTTTGCCTGGGCCAGGCCTTGCTGCCACTGATTGACAACCAGGAAGACGCGCTGGCTGCACTGGAATCGTTTAAAACCGTGTTTCCCGAAGCCCTGCAGGCCCGGATGCGTGCCAAGCTGGGCTTGCCTGATGCGCAGGAAGGCGACCAGGCGTTGATTGAAAACACCTTCCGGCTGCTGGCGGCCAACAAGGTGGACTACACGATCTTCTGGCGCCGGTTGGGCAACTTCACCGCGCAAAGCGGCCATGAGCCGGTGCGCGACCTGTTTTTCGACCTGGAATCGTTCAATGCCTGGGCGCTACAATATTCAGAGCGAATAACGGCCGTGGATATTGCGCAAAGAGCCGATTTGATGCTTAAATCCAATCCGAAATACGTGCTGCGTAACCACTTGGGCGAAGAAGCCATCCAGGCGGCGAAGCTCAAAGACTTTTCAAAAGTCGACACCTTGCTTGCTTTGCTGCAGGCGCCGTTCGACGAACATCCCGGGCAGGAGCCTCTGGCCGGCTTTCCGCCTGATTGGGCTTCGTCGATCTCCATCAGCTGCAGTTCGTAATCACTCCTCACGCCCACCACTAATCCCATAGAACAGGAACCAGATCATGAGCGCCAAAATCCAGAAAACCGATGCCGAATGGAAAGCCGTACTGGCTGAAAAAGGCGCGGAACCCGTGGCTTTCGATGTCACCCGCCATGCCGCGACCGAGCGCCCGTTCACCGGCAAATACGATACCAACCAGGCCGAAGGCACCTACCGCTGCATCTGCTGCGACGCCGAGCTGTTCAACTCGTCGGCCAAGTTCGACGCGGGCTGCGGCTGGCCGAGCTTTTCCGAGGAAATCAAGGACAGCGCAATTGAAGAACATGTGGACCGCGCCCACGGCATGACGCGCACCGAGACGGTTTGCGCCAATTGCGGCGCGCACCTGGGCCACGTGTTTCCCGATGGACCGACCGATACCGGTCTGCGCTATTGCATGAACTCTGCTTCGCTCGATTTCAAGAAGCGTTGAACCCCCACGCTCCCCACTGCGTGTGGTTTGCTGCCCCCCGAGGGGTCCGCTGCGCCAGCGGCCCGGCTAAGCCGGTTCCGCGGCCCCTGCTGGTCTAAAACGCGTTCCAGCACCATGACTGGCTGTTTTGCGAATTCCGGAATGAGCCTCTGGTGCTTCTTTAAAACCAAAACCGCTCCGCCATAATCACGCCATGAAAATTTTGTTCGATTTCTTGCCGATTGCCTTGTTCTTCGGCATGTTCAAGTACGCCGAAGGCAACAAGGACTGGGCAGCCAGCGCCGCCACTGACTGGCTGGGCTTCATGGTGTCGGGCGGTGTCGTTGGCCCGGCCGAGGCACCGGTGCTGCTGGCCACGGTGGTCGTGATTGTGGCCACCCTGGCGCAAATCCTGTGGCTCAAGGCGAGCCGCCGCAAGGTGGACACGATGCTCTGGATCAGCCTCGGGCTGGTCACGGCGCTGGGCAGTGCCACTATCTACTTTCACAGCGAAAGCTTCATCAAGTGGAAGCCGACGGTGCTTTACTGGGTGATGGGCGCGTCACTGCTGGTGGGCGAACTGGTGTTCCGGAAAAACGGCATCAAGTCGCTGATGGGCGCCCAGATGAGCCTGCCCGATGCGGTGTGGCGCAAGGTCAACTTCAGCTGGGTGGCATTTTTCGCCGTCATGGGGCTCATCAATTTGTGGGTGGCCTTCAACTTTCCTACCAGCACCTGGGTCAATTTCAAGTTGTTCGGTGGCATGGGCCTGATGCTGGTGTTCATCCTGGCGCAGGCATTTTTTCTTAACAAGCACATCAAGCCGGACACCACACCATGAGCAACGCTCCCAGTGAAAACACCGCCCTGCCCGTGCGCGTCAAGGAAATCGAGCAGCAACTCCGCTTGCGCCTTGCACCGACCCAGCTGGAAGTTCTGGACGAAAGCGCTGCCCATGCCGGCCATTCGGGTGCCAATGCCCAGGGATTCGGTTCGCATTTTCGGGTTCGCATTGCCAGCCCCGCATTTGCCGGCAAGAGCCGGGTGGCCTGCCACAGGCTTGTGTATGATGCAATGCAAAATTTCATCGACCAGGGCCTGCATGCGCTGGCCATTGAAATCGTTAAAGACGCTTGAGGGTCTTCGGTTCAAACCGACCCGCCAGGATCTTTTGCAACAGTACCGGCCTGCCGGCTGGAACCATCCTTCTCCTCAACCATCCTTTCTAAAGATTTCCCCTTGATCATGAAGAAACAAATTTTATTGGCCACGGCCATGGCGAGCCTGCTGGCGCTGAGCGCTGGCGCCATGGCCCAAAACCTTGCCATCGTCAATGGCAA
Source organism: Polaromonas sp. CG_9.7 (assembly GCF_015752205.1). Classification (GTDB taxonomy): domain Bacteria; phylum Pseudomonadota; class Gammaproteobacteria; order Burkholderiales; family Burkholderiaceae_C; genus Polaromonas. Next base: position 143,358 of record NZ_JADOVG010000011.1, on the reverse strand, counting down.
GGCTGTTCCCAAAACCCGGCTGGACGCACTGGCCCAGCAAGTTGCCAAGGCCGGTCGCCCGGTCACGCCGGAAATGGAAGGGCAATTGCGCGAAGAAGTCATTGCCCGTGAAGTGTTCATGCAGGAAGCCGAAAAGCAGGGAATTGCTGCCAGCGACGACTTCAAGGCGCAAATGGAACTGGCCCGCCAGACCCTGATGATCCGCGAACTGTTCGCCAATTACCAAAAGACCAATCCGGTCACCGATGCCGACCTGAAGGCCGAATACGACAAATTTGCGGCGGCCAACGGCGGCAAGGAATACAAGGCACGCCACATCCTGGTCGAAAAGGAGTCTGAAGCGAATGCCATCATTGCGAGCCTGAAAAAAGGCGGCAAGTTCGAGGACATCGCCAAAAAGCAATCGAAAGACCCAGGCTCCGGCGCCAAGGGCGGCGATCTGGACTGGGCCAATCCGTCCAGCTACGTGCCTGAATTCACCGAAGCGCTGCTCAAGTTGAGCAAAGGCCAGACGACCGATAAGCCGGTCAAGTCGCAATTCGGCTATCACATCATCCGGGTGGACGACATCCGCTCGGCGCAACTGCCTGCGTTTGAAGAAGTCAAGCCGCAAATTGCCCAGCAGATGCAGCAGCAAAAGCTCGCAGCCTTCCAGGAAGATTTGCGCAAGAAAGCCAAGATCGAATAAGCAGAGTGCTTGAATCATAAAAAAACGCGGCCAAGGCCGCGTTTTTTTATGTCAGTCGCGCCACTACACGCTCGGAGGATCGGTTTCTCGCTGCGGATGGCGGTGTTGCGCAACGCCCTTGAGGAACTTCTCTATCGCATTGGCAGTGCTTTCCGGTGGCCCGGCGATGATGCCGGTATCGGGTTTTCCATCGGGCAAGGCACTTGGAATACCGGCTTTTTCCATCAGCGCCGCTGAAGCGCCCAGTACCAGAATCGTCTTGCCATGCCGGTACTGGTCCTTGATGAACTCCATCGTGTGACCGTCCATCGCCAGTGCATCCACACCCGCTTGGCCATCAGGAAGAACCAGCGCATCGAACAGGAAACCGGGTTCATTTTCAAGCGAAGCATCCGCCTGCAAAACCTCACCGTCCACCGCCGCCACAGAACCGATATGGGGCGCCACCAAGCGCGCCACAGCGCCTTCGGCCAGTAACGCAGACTGCACCTGCGCCATGGACTTTGCCACCACACCCCGCGCGATCAGCAAGGCAATCTTCCTCCCCCTGATGCTGCCATCACCCGGTCGCGCCATGAGCGACAACATCGGTGAAACGGTTACCTCGGGTGCTGCAGGCTGCGCCAAAGCCAGCGGCATGGCGTCCGGCATGTGTTCCATGCCCAAGCCCGCCGCCACTTTTTCTGCCAGCTCTTCCGACGCATTGCGCAGCATCGACACAGTGCGCTGACGAATCGCCGGCACCGTGACCTTGCTCAACTCGAAGCGAAAAGCAGCAGCAATGTGCGCCTTTTCAGACAAGGTCTGGCTTTCATAGAACAGCGTGGCCTGGGTGTAGTGGTCAGCAAATTTCTCAGGCTTGCCGCGCACCATGCCTTCAGGCTGCAGAGACTCGGCCCGTCTTGCCATGGTCACAAAGCCCTGGGCCGCACCCGCCTGAAACGGACAGCCGCCTGCCAGCGAGTTGGGTTCATAAGAAACCCGTCCGCGAGGAATTGCCTGCCGATGAATGCCATCGCGCTGGTTGTTGTAAATCGGAGCGATCGGGGCGTTGATCGGGATTTCGTGAAAGTTCGGACCGCCCAGACGCGACAACTGGGTGTCCACATACGAATGGTGGCGTCCTGTCAAAAGCGGATCGTTCGTGAAATCAATGCCTGGAATAATATTTTGCGTTCCGAAAGCCACTTGTTCCGTTTCGGCAAAGAAATTGTCCGGGTTGCGGTTCAACACCATGCGCCCGACTGTCTTGAGCGGGACCAGTTCTTCCGGAACAATCTTTGTGGCATCAAGGATGTCGAAGCTGAATTGCTCGGCTTGTTCTTCCGTGAAAATTTGCACTGCCAGTTCCCATTCCGGATAGGCACCCGACTCGATACGCTCCCACAGGTCGCGGCGATGGAAGTCAGGATCGGCGCCCGAAATCTTGACGGCCTCGTCCCACACCAGCGAATGCGTGCCAGCCTTTGGATTCCAATGAAATTTGACATAGACCGCTTCGCCAGCGTCGTTGACAAAACGAAAGGTATGAACGCCGAAACCCTGCATCGTGGCAAAGCTGCGCGGAATGGCGCGATCCGACATCTGCCACATCAGCATGTGCGTCGATTCAGGCATCAGCGACACGAAATCCCAGAAGGTGTCGTGGGCGCTGGCAGCCTGCGGGATCTGGTTGTGCGGCTCGGGCTTCACGGCATGTACCAGATCGGGGAACTTGATCGCATCCTGAATGAAGAACACCGGCATGTTGTTACCCACAATGTCCCAGTTGCCCTCGTCTGTGTATAACTTGACGGCAAACCCGCGCACATCGCGGGCCGTGTCCTTGGAGCCGCGCTCGCCAGCGACGGTAGAAAAGCGCACGAACACCGGTGTGACCTTGCCGGCTTCCTTGAAAGGCGCGGCCTTGGTGTATTGCGTCAGCGGTTCGTAGCATTCGAAATAGCCATGGGCGCCGGAACCGCGCGCATGCACGATGCGTTCTGGAATGCGTTCGTGGTCGAAATGCGTCATCTTCTCGCGAAAGATGAAATCTTCGAGCAATACCGGGCCACGCAGGCCGAGTTTCAGCGAATTCTGGTTATCCGAAATACGCGTGCCCATGTTGGTGGTCAGCATCTGTCCCGACGCATCCACGCGAACCCGGTCCAGCGGCTCAATGGCAGCATTCACGCCTTCGGGCACGACGCTTCCGGTCTTGTCACTGCTGTTGTGCTCAGACAACGTGCTGCCTGTAGGCAACCTGGACTCGGGCTTTACGGTGGCGCCCTGCTGTGGCGCGATGGCATTGGCAAATCCGTGTTCAGCGGATTTTCTCGAATTGAAAGGCATGGCAGCGACCAAAGTTTCGGTCTGAACCATTTTTTCAACCTGCGTGTCACCACCTGAGTCAGGGTTTAGCTTGGCAGGGCCACTGTCGGTATTACGGGCAGAGGCCTTGGCGGAAGTGTCACTGGCAGAAGAATTTTTTCCGGTATTTTTTCGGCCATCGGCCGGTGGGCTGGTTTTAGGCATGAATATTGGGGGTGAGCCGGCGAGATTGCCAACAAAAACAATACCCAAGCGATTCAAACCCTTTTGTAGGACGTGGCCGTTTGCCCAAGCAAGCATTTTATGAACCGTGAAAATGGCCATGTAACCTGCAAGCAACTTTCTGGCTGATCTCCTGCGAAAGCTGACAAACCAGGACGGGGCGCGATTCAGTCCGGGACGCCTTCAATAAATGCAGTGAGGCCAAAGTTACTTCAAAAAACTCAAAACTGTCAGCAGACCCATCAACACGGGCTGGTGAAGCAGGTAGTAGCTCAGGCTCCACCGCCCTAGTGTGGCCAACGCGCTAATGGCACGAGGGGCTGGGGTGGAATGCGCAACCAGCCACTGTGGCCGCGCGCGCAGCATCCAGTTCCCCGCCGCCATGCCCAGCCACACCACGCCAAGCCAGGGAACCAGGGGAACATAGTCTTCGGTGACAGGCTTGCGGCTGATCAACCCCAACCAGTTCAGCGTTTTGTCATTCAGGAAATCAAGAGCGGGCCACAGGGCATGTGCGCCACTGGCCATGAACTTCAGGGCGATGGCCGCACTGCCCAGCAGCCACAACCACCGACCCCAGCCTGCCGTCAGCCGCACGAGCACCAGCATGACAGCCATGCCATGCAACACGCCAAAATAAATAAAGCTTTCTGGATACATGGCGTAGGAGCCAGCGCTGACCAGCAGAGCAGCACCGGCCACCTGAAACCATCGCAGCCAAAAGCGCGCCCACGTCTGGTGCTGATCAAAAGCCACCGACTGACCCAAGCCAGCCGTGAACAGAAACAGCGTCACGATCGCTGTGCGTTGCCATGTCCAGAATGGATTCGAGTAAAAATTCTCTTGCAGATAACCAAAATGGTTCAGGTCAAAACACAAGTGATAGGCCGTCATCCAGAGGATGGCCAGGCCGCGCAGGGCGTCGAGATAGTCGAATCGGCGAAAAAGCATGTCTCCGAGTGTACGCACAGGTATTTCTTTGTGACTCGCCTGGTCGGCCGCATAGCTATCTCACCGCCTGCAGAAGCCAAATTCAGCAACATTGTTCGCATTGGTTTGTCATTTCGGCGTGGTCGACACGGCCAGGGTGGGCAGAACGCGGTAACAGCGTCTCCCCCCGCAAACTTCTTTTTGGTCAGCGACATGGACGCCAGGCGCAAAGCCAGGGCATTCATCGTCGCCAGGGTTGTGTGTTCTGGCCATCAGGCCATTAGGATCGACATTAAAAACAGCAGGTACAGCCATAATTCGTGGCATGCACCTGCCGCCTGAAATCACCCCCTGCCAGCATGCAGGCCATGAGGCCTTGCAACTGGCCACACGCCACGGCACCGCCATCATTGCGCTCCACGGCGCGCACCTGCTGTCGTGGGTACCCACCGGTCAACGCGAGATTTTCTGGTTGTCCCCGGACTCGCCGCCCGAGCCTGCAGCAATTCGTGGCGGCGTGCCGGTGTGCTGGCCGTGGTTTGCCAAGCAAGGCATGCCAGAAGACGCGTTGCAGCATGGGCCCGCGCGACGGGTTGCATGGCAAGTCAGCGAAGTGCATGCCAGCGGCGACGATGGAGTCAGTTTGAGCCTGCAACCTTGTGCCGATGCCCGCCTTGCCGACCTGGCGCCCCACCTGCAGGTCAGCCTGCAGATCACGCTCGGCCAAACGCTGAGCCAGTCGCTGCACACCCGCAACTTCGGCACGCGGACGTTTCGACTGACGCAAGCGCTGCACAGTTACTTTGCTGTCAGCAGTGCGGCGAAGATCGGCATCGAAGGCCTGGACGGCCTGCCCTACCGGGACAAACTGCGCGGCATGGAAGCCGCTGTCCAGCAAGCGCCGTTTGCCCTTGATCAGGCTTGCGACCGCATTTACCATGCAGCGCCGGACACCGTCAGCGCCTACACCGGCCGCTGCACACTGACCGACGCGGGCTGGCAACGCCGCATCCTCATGCAAACGCATGGCAGCCGGTCGGTGGTGGTGTGGAACCCCGGCAGCGAAGGCGCGCGCCAGATGACCGACGTGCCCGACGATGGCTGGCAGGATTATTTCTGCATCGAGGCCGCCAATGCCGGACCCGATGTCATTGCCCTGGCACCGGGCGCCGAGCACTGGCTGGGACAAACCTTGAGCATCGAATAAGCCTTTTGCGCATGACTGGCGAATACAAGCTGCTATATATTCGATAGCAGCTTGTATAATTGTCAAAGCCGCCTGATCAACCGACCCACTGGCGGGCGTTGTGCCACAGCTGCATCCAGGGGCTGGCGGCGCTCTTGTCCAGATTGGTCCAGCTCATCTGCACATTGCGAAACACCCGCTCGGGGTGCGGCATCATCGCGGTGAAGCGGCCGTCTGATGTGGTGACGGCCGTCAAGCCGCCGGTGCTGCCGTTCGGATTGGCCGGATAGGCTTCGGTTGGCTGGCCATGGTTGTCCGTGAAGCGCATGGCCGCGATCGCCTTGCCGGCGTCGCCCCGGTGCGCAAAGTTGGCGTAGCCTTCGCCGTGCGCCACGGCAATCGGCAGACGCATGCCCGCCATGCCGGCGAAGAACAGGCTGGGCGATTCCAGCACCTCGACCATCGACAGCCGCGCCTCGAAACGCTCGCTGCGGTTGGTGGTGAAGCGCGGCCAGGCCTCGGCGCCGGGAATGATGTCGGCCAGTTCGGCAAACATCTGGCAGCCGTTGCACACACCCAGGCCAAAAGTGTCGTTGCGGCCAAAGAAACTGCTGAACTGCTCGGCCAGCAGCGGATTGAAGGTGATAGAACGCGCCCAGCCGATGCCTGCGCCCAGCGTGTCGCCGTAGCTAAAACCCCCGCATGCGACGACGCCGGAAAAATTGGCCAACCGGGCGCGGCCGGTCTGCAGGTCGGTCATGTGCACGTCGATGGCATCAAAACCGGCTTGCGTGAAGGCATAAGCCATTTCCACATGCGAGTTAACGCCTTGTTCGCGCAAGACCGCCACTTTCGGGCGCGACAGCATCAGCGCCGGGGCATGAATGCCGTCGCGCATGGCGGGCGGCAGGAAAACATGCAAGCCCGGGTCCGCCAGATCACCGGCTGCCGCATGTTCCCTGTCCGCGCCGGCCGGGTTGTCACGCTGCTGGCAAATCTTCCAGCTCACGGCGTCCCAGACCTGGTGCAGGTCCTGAAGCTTGGCCTTGAACACTGCCTTGGTGTCGCGCCAGACATGCACTTCACCCTTGCCGACGTCAAGGGATGCATGCGCCGGCCGGGTCTTGCCGACGAAATGGCTGAATTTGGACAGTCCGTGCGTGCGCAGTGTCTGCATCACGTCATTGCGCACGGACGTTGCCACCTGAATCACCACACCCAGTTCTTCGTTGAACAGCGCCTTGAGCGTCAGCTCGTCACGGCGACCGCTGACCTGCGACGCCCAGTTCTTGCTGTCGCCCATTTCCATGCGGCTGTCGCTGATGCCGTCGCCCTCGACCAGCAGCATGTCAATGTTCAGCGACACGCCGACATGGCCGGCAAAGGCCATTTCGCAGGCGGCGGCGAACAGGCCGCCGTCACTGCGGTCGTGGTAAGCCAGGATCTGGCGCTGCGCGCGCAGTTCATTGATGGCATTGACCAGATTCACCAGGTCTTGCGGGTCGTCCAGGTCGGGGACTTCGCCGTCTTCAATATTGAGCGTTTGCGCCAGGATGGAGCCACCCATGCGGCGCTGGCCCTTGCCCAGGTCGATCAGGATCAAGGTCGTGTCGGCTTCCACCGTGTTCAGCTCAGGCGTGAGCGTGCCGCGCACATCGGCCAGCGTGGCAAAGGCGCTGACGATCAGCGACACCGGCGAGATGACCTTTTTCGCCGCGCCATCGCCCTCGTCTTTCCAGACGGTGCGCATCGACAGCGAATCCTTGCCGACCGGAATCGACACGCCCAGCGCCGGGCACAGTTCCATGCCAACGGCCTTGACGGTCTCGTACAGCGCAGCGTCCTGGCCCGGCTCGCCGCAGGCAGCCATCCAGTTGGCCGACAGCTTGACGCGCGCCAGCTCGATCGGCGCAGCCAGCAGGTTCGTGATGGCTTCGGCCACGGCCATGCGGCCGGACGCGGCGGCCCCACCCGAGCCCATGGCGGCCAGCGGCGTGCGCTCGCCCATGCTCATGGCCTCGCCGCCAAAGCCCTGGTAATCGGCCAGCGTCACCGCGCAATCGGCCACCGGCACCTGCCACGGGCCGACCATCTGGTCGCGGTGTGTCATGCCGCCCACGGTGCGGTCGCCAATGGTGATCAAGAAACGCTTGGACGCCACGGTGGGGTGGATCAGCACGTCAATGCAGCTTTTTTGCAGGTCAACGCCGGTCAGGTCAATCGGCTTGATCTTGCGCGCCACGGTAGTTACGTCGCGGTGCATCTTGGGGGGTTTTCCCAGCAAGACATTCATGGGCATATGAACTGGAATCCCCACGCTCCCCACTGCGTGTGGTTCGCTGCCCCCCGAGGGGGTCGCTGCGCCTGCAGTCCGGCTAAGCCGGTTCTGCGACCCCGGCTGATTTGGAAGGCCAGTACTTACTTCGTCTGTGACGATCAACTCCCTTACTTCCGTCGCCACGCCAATCACCGCAAACGGGCAGCGTTCGCGCTCGCAAAACGCCTCGAATTGCGCCAGCGACTCGGGTGCAATCGCCATCACATAGCGTTCCTGGCTCTCGTTGCTCCAGATTTCCTTGGGCGACAAGCCGCTTTCTTCGAGCTTGACGGCGCGCAGGTCAAAGCGCGCCCCGCGCCCGGCGTCGTTCACCAGTTCGGGAAAGGCGTTGGACAAGCCGCCCGCGCCGACATCGTGAATCGCCAGGATCGGATTGCTAAGGCCCAGCTGGGCGCACTGGTTGATGACTTCCTGCGCGCGGCGCTCGATTTCCGGGTTGCCGCGCTGCACCGAATCAAAGTCGAGCTGTGCCGCGTTGGCGCCCGACGCCATCGAACTGGCGGCGCTTCCGCCCATGCCGATGCGCATGCCGGGGCCGCCCAGCTGAATCAGGAGCGTGCCGGCCGGAAACAAAATCTTGTGCGTCAGCTCGGCATCAATCGTGCCGACGCCGCCGGCAATCATGATCGGCTTGTGGTAACCCCAGCGCTGGCCGCCGACGGTCTGCTCGTACTCGCGGAAGTAGCCATTCAGGTTGGGCCGGCCAAACTCGTTGTTGAACGCCGCGCCGCCCAGCGGGCCTTCCGTCATGATTTGCAGCGGGCTGGCGATGTGGCCGGGCTTGCCGTAATCGCCGTCAAACAGTTTTGAAACCGTGAAGCCTGTCAAACCGGCTTTCGGTTTGGAGCCGCGCCCGGTCGCGCCTTCGTCGCGGATTTCACCGCCTGCGCCGGTCGATGCGCCGGGAAACGGGGAAATCGCCGTTGGATGGTTATGGGTTTCCACCTTCATCAGCACATGCGTCAGCACATCGTCCATGGCGCTATAACTTTGATAGCTGCTTGCGCCCGTCACACCTGCGCCAGAGGCCGATTTTGCATAAAATCGCTGGATTTTCGCACCTTCCATGACCGAAGCGTTGTCTGAATAGGCCACCACCGTGTGCTGCGGGTTGAGCTTCTCGGTGTTGCGGATCATGCCGAACAGGCTTTTGTCCTGGAGCGCACCATCAATCGTGAAATCGGCGTTGAAAATCTTGTGCCGGCAATGCTCGCTGTTGGCCTGCGCAAACATCATCAGCTCGACATCGGTCGGGTTGCGCTGCAACTGGGTAAAGGCCTGGACCAAATAGCCAATCTCGTCTTCAGCCAGTGCCAGGCCGAACTCGCTGTTGGCCTGCTGCAGCGCGGCTTTTCCGCCCTGCAGTACGTCAATGGTCTGCAACGGCGCACCCTGCAGCTCGGTGAACAAGCCCGCTTCTGCGTGGGCACGGTCGGCAACCACGCTTTCCGTCATGCGGTCGTGAAGCAACGCGGCGACCTGATCGTGCTGGGATTCCGTCAGTGCCGATTTGCTGAAAAAGCCGGATTTCAGGCTCAGCCGGTATTCGGTGATGCGCTCGATACGCCGCACGTCCAAGCCGCAGTTGTGCGCGATGTCAGTGGCTTTCGACGCCCACGGCGACACCGTGCCGAAGCGCGGAGACACGATGAACAACACGTTGTCGGCGGCATTTGCGGCGGGCTGTGCGCACGGTTCGCCGTAGCTGAGCAAGGCCGCCAGCCGGTTTTTCAGGTCCGGCGAAGGAGTCGCTTCGGTGGCGACCAGATGCACAAACCGGGCGCTGATGCCGACGATCTTGTCGTGGATGGCTTGCAGCCGGGGCAGAAGTTGCTGGACGCGAAAATCGCTCAGGGCGCTGATGCCGTGGGCGTCGCCCTCAAAAGTCGTCAGGTGCAGGGTCACGGTACGGGTGGCCTTTTGGATAAAAGTGGTGGAGGGCAGCCAGCAAGCTGTTTTTGTCGAATATGAAGCCTTTTGCTGGAAATAACTTCCCGGCAAAAGGCCAGAATCTGCGCAGTTCGCGTCAAACGGCAATTTTATCAGCGCACCGGCCGCGCTTTGATGCACCGTCAAAAGCCTTGCTGCCCGTTGAAAAGCACGCAACAGACGCCAGTGGGATAATTCCTCCATGAGTATTACTTACAAAGATGCAGCCGGTATCGAAGGCGTGCGCGTGGCGGGCAGACTGGCCGGCGAGTTGCTGGACTATCTGACCCCTTTCATCAAGCCCGGTGTGACGACCAACGAAATCAACCAGCTGGCGCACGACTACATGGTCGACGTGCAAGGAACTGTCCCGGCCACGCTCGGCTATGGCCCGCCCAGCTATCCGCCCTACCCCAAGTCGCTGTGCACCTCGATCAATCATCAGGTGTGCCATGGCGTTCCGAACGACAAGCCGCTGAAAAAGGGCGACATCGTCAATGTGGACGTCACTGGCATCAAGGACGGCTGGCACGGCGACAGCAGCCGCATGTTCCTGATCGGCGAATGCTCGATTGCCGCCAAGCGCCTGTGCCAGGTCACCTACGACGCCATGTGGAAGGGCATCATGTGCGTGCGTCCCGGCGCCCACTTGGGCGACATCGGCCACGCCATCCAGACGTTTGCCGAAAAGCAGGGTTACTCGGTCGTGCGCGAGTTCTGCGGCCACGGCATCGGCACCAAGTTCCATGAAGACCCGCAGGTGCTGCATTACGGCCGCCCGGGCACGCTTGACGAACTCAAGCCCGGCATGGTGTTCACCATCGAGCCGATGATCAACATCGGCAAGCGCGACATCAAGGATGGTCCGGAAAAAGACGGCTGGAGCATCGTGACGCGCGACCATTCGCTGTCGGCGCAATGGGAACACATGGTGCTGGTCACCGAGACCGGTTACGAAGTGCTGACGCTGTCGGCCGGCAGCCCGCCAATTCCGGATTTCGTGCCGCAGCTGTCGCGCGAAACAACCGCCGCCTGATCCCGGCCTCCCTGACGGGACTGCCTTCTTCGATTCTTTCAAGGTCAGGCCCCGCCATCATGACTGAACTGGCTCCCTTTCGTGAACAATACAGTGTTGGCAAGGCGGTTGTTCTGGCCGCGCTGGCGGGCAGCGGTGCCTCGACCCGGGGCATCCATGGACTGCTGCAAAAGCTGAGCCAGCTGACCGACACCACCCTGCGGCGCCTGTGGCAACAAGCCGAATTTCCGCGGGATGCCTGCCTGATCGCGGTCGGCGGTTTTGGCCGGGGCGAATTGTTTCCGCATTCCGATGTCGATGTACTTCTGCTGCTGCCCGACGACGCGATCGATGTTGAAAATAACCCGGCGCTCAAGGCGAAGGTCGAAGACTTTATCAGCAGCTGCTGGGACTGCGGGCTGCAGATTGGCTCCAGTGTTCGCACGGCGGCCCACTGCGTCGAGGAAGCGGCCAAGGACGTCACCGTGCAGACCTCGCTGCTTGAAATGCGTCTGGTGACTGGCGGGGCCGATTGCTACCAGCGCCTGCAGGCGCAGCTTGACGCAATTCTTGACCCCAAGGCGTTTTTTATCGCCAAGACGCTGGAAATGCGCCAGCGCCACAACAAGTTTGACAACACACCCTACGCGCTGGAGCCCAATTGCAAGGAATCGCCCGGCGGGCTGCGCGACCTGCAGGTGGTGCTGTGGGTGGCCCGCGCTGCAGGCCTGGGGAAATCCTGGGACGAGCTGGCCAGAAACGGGCTGATCTCAAGCTTTGAAGTCCGGCAGATCAAGGCCAACGAGGCCTTGCTGAGCCTGATACGGGCGCGTCTGCACATCATTGCCCGTCGGCGCGAAGACCGCCTGGTGTTTGACCTGCAGACAACAGTGGCCGAATCTTTCGGCTATCACACACAGCCTGGCAACCGAAGCGAACGCCTGCCTGCACTGGATGCGGCTCAGGTGGCCCTGCCGCTGGACAGGGCCGTGTCACCCCGGGGCGGACGGGCGGCCAGACGCCCGCCGGCGCGCCCCAGCGAAGCGCTGATGCGCCGCTATTACTGGACGGCCAAGGCGGTCACCCAGCTGAACCAGATATTGCTGCTCAATATCGAGGAGCATCTCAGCCCCTGCAACTATCCGCTGCGCCCGCTCAATGCGCGCTTTCTGGACAAGGCCGGCATGCTCGAAGTGGCCAGTGACGACCTTTACCTGCGGGAGCCTCACGCCATCCTGGAAACCTTCCTGCTGTTCGAAACCCATGTCGGCATCCGGGGCTTGTCGGCACGCACCTTGCGCGCGCTCTACAACGCCCGCGGCATGATGAATGCGAAATTTCGCACCGACCCGGTGAACCGGGCGACTTTCCTGCGCATCCTGCAGCAGGGCCAAGGCATCACCCACGCCATGCGGCTGATGAACCAGACCTCGGTGCTGGGCCGTTATCTGTGGGTGTTTCGGGGCATCGTCGGGCAGATGCAGCACGACCTGTTCCACGTCTACACCGTCGACCAGCACATCCTGATGGTGCTGCGCAACATGCGGCGTTTTTTCATGGCCGAGCATTCGCATGAATACCCGATGTGCTCGCAACTGGCCGCAGGCTGGGACAAGCCGTGGATTCTGTACATCGCCGCGCTGTTCCACGACATTGCCAAGGGGCGCGGCGGCGACCACTCCGAGCTGGGCCGCAAGGATGTGCGCACTTTCTGCCGTCAGCACGGCATTGCCGCCGAGGACACCCGGCTGATCGAGTTCCTGGTGGGCGAACACCTGAGCATGAGCCGCACGGCCCAGAAGGAGGACCTGAGCAACCCGGAGGTCATCGCCACATTTGCCAAGCGGGTCGGAAACGAACGCTACCTGACCGCCCTCTACCTGCTCACGGTGGCCGATATTCGCGGTACCAGTCCGAAAGTATGGAATGCCTGGAAGGGCAAGCTGCTGGAAGACCTGTATCGCTACACACTGCGCGTGCTGGGCGGACGCGCGCCCGATGCCGCCGCCGAGATCGAGGCCCGCAAGCGCGGCGCACTGACGCTTTTGGCACTGCACGCCGAGCCCTTCCAGGCCTACAAGGCGCTCTGGGACACGCTGGACGTGAGCTATTTCATGCGCCACGAAGCCGCCGACATTGCCTGGCATGCCCGGCACCTGTCGCGCCACATCGGCAAGGCCGTGGTGACAGTGCGCGTGCGCCAGTCGGCAACCGGCGAAGGCATGCAGGTGCTGGTCTACACGCCCGATGCGCCAGACCTGTTCGTGCGCATCTGCGGCTTCTTTGACAAATCCGACTTCAGCATCCTGGACGCCAAGGTGCACACCACCAACAACGGCTTTGCCCTGGACACATTCCAGGTCACCAGCGAGCTGCTGGAAGAGCACTACCGCGAACTGGCCACCATGGTGGAGGTGAACCTGGGCCGCATTCTGGAAGAAAAAGGCCCGCTGCCGCCACCCAGCAAAGGCCGGGTGTCGCGCCGCGTCAAAAGCTTTCCGGTGACCCCACGCGTCGATTTGCGGCCGGATGAAAAAGCCCAGCGGTGGTTACTCAGCGTGTCGGCCAGCGACCGGGTCGGCTTGCTTTACCTGATTGCACGCGTGCTGGCCAATCACCACATCAACGTCAAGCTGGCCAAGGTGACAACGCTGGGCGAACGGGTCGAAGACACTTTTTTGATCGACGGACCTGAACTGCAGCACAACAAAGCGCAGATTGCGATTGAAACCGAGTTGCTCAAGGCCTTGAGCGAATAAGATTCAGCACGCATCTTTGTCGTATCTTGACAAAGATGCCGCAAAATCTGAAAAAGTTTGTTGATCTAGCCGGATAGCTGATAAATTACCATCATTGCCGCTCTCATTGAGAACGGCATGCATCAATCGGCGCTTAGCCTGCTTGATGCCGGAAGAGTCTGTGGTACGGCTAACGCAGTACCCGGCGCCGAAGGAGCAACCACCCCGGAAACTCTCAGGCCAAAGGACCGGCATCACTATTGATCTCTGAAGAGTTGCCGCAGGCTACGTCATGCGGTGCACCGAAGGAGCAAACCAGCCCTGCCACAAGCGAAGGCCGGTGAATCTCTCAGGTCCAGAACAGAGGGGGTGTCCGCAGCACATTTGCGCGCGGGCTCAACCCCTTGACGTTGCTGGAGACTTTCATGAAAAAAATCGCAGTCATTGGTGGTGGCATCACCGGCGTGACCACAGCCTACGCACTGGCCAAGCGCGGCTTTTCTGTCACTTTGTTCGAAAAGCACCGTTATGCCGCCATGGAAACCTCGTTTGCCAATGGCGGCCAGCTTTCCGCGTCCAACGCAGAGGTGTGGAACCACTGGTCAACGCTGCTCAAGGGCCTGAAGTGGATGCTCAAGAGCGATGCCCCGCTGCTGGTCAGTCCCAAACCCAGCTGGCACAAAATATCGTGGTTTGCCGAGTTCATTGCAAACATTCCCAACTATCGAAGCAACACCATAGAAACCACGCGCCTGGCCATCGCGGCGCGCAAGCATCTGCTGGGCTGGGCCGAACAGGAGGGCATAGACTTTGACCTGAAAAAAGAAGGCATTCTTCACATTTACCGCGACAAGGCCAGCTTTGACCACGCAGGCAAGGTTTCCAAGTTGCTGGCCGAAGGCGGTCTGCCACGCCGCGCCGTCACCCCTGAAGAGATGCGCGTCCTCGAGCCGACGCTGGCCGGCAAGTATTACGGCGGCTATTTCACCGAAAGCGACTCGACCGGCGATATCCACCGCTTCACCAAGGGCCTGGCCGAAGCCGCCGTACGACTGGGTGTGACATGCCTCTATGACCAAGACGTAAAAAGCGTGACGGCAGACGCAACCCAGGCCTGCGTGACGGTGGGTCATGGCGCCCAGGAAACCCGCGCGGTCTTTGACGGCGTGGTGGTCTGTGCCGGCACCGCCAGCCGCGCGCTGGCTGCCTCGCTGGGCGACCGCGTGAACATCTACCCGGTCAAGGGCTATTCCATCACCGTCAACCTGCAAGACGCGCAAAGTCAGGCGGCAGCCCCCGTGGTCAGTTTGCTGGACGATGAAACCAAGCTGGTCACCAGCCGCCTGGGCCTTGACCGTTTCCGGGTGGCCGGCACAGCCGAGTTCAACGGATACAACCGTGACATTCGTGCCGACCGCATCAAGCCCCTGGTGGACTGGGTGCAGCGCTGCTTTCCCGGCATCAACACCCAGAGCGTCATACCTTGGGCGGGTTTGCGGCCCATGATGCCCAACATGCTGCCACGCGTTGGCCGTGGGCGCTCGCCCTGCGTTTTTTACAATACCGGACACGGTCACCTCGGCTGGACGCTGTCAGCCATCACCGCCGAGATGGTGGGTGATGTGGTGAGCGAAGCCTTCAAACCAACGAGCTTGCTGCAAGGCAACCCTGTCGCGGCCTGAAAACTCAAGGCCCATGCGCCAGCTGACATTTGGCGCTGACGGCTTGCCTGGGTGCGGCAGCGATTCACTGGCATTGCCAGCCGCCCTCAAAACCACGAGACCTTGCCGTGACAGGCAAGGTTGTTCATCAATAACCGCCATGGGCGGGTGCTTTCGTTCGCCTCAATAACTACTATATGGAGACAAAATCTTGGAAACCCTGACATCGATCGTCACAGCGATCAACAACTTCGTCTGGGGACCGCCCATGCTGGTGCTGGTTCTTGGCACTGGCCTTTTTCTTCAACTCCGGCTCAAGCTGATGCCGATTTTGCGCATCGTCACCGGGTTTCGCATGGTCTGGAAAGGCCGCAAGCCCGAGTCGGGCGCCAAAGGCGAAATCACCCCTTACGCCGCCTTGATGACCGCGCTGGCCGCGACTGTAGGAACAGGCAACATTGCGGGCGTTGCCACAGCCATTGCCATTGGCGGGCCGGGCGCGCTATTCTGGATGTGGATGACGGCGCTGGTCGGCATGGCCACCAAGTACGCCGAGGTGTTGCTGTCGGTGCACTTTCGTGAAACCAATGCCCATGGTGAACACATGGGCGGGCCCATGTTTGCCATCAAGAACGGCTTGGGTCAACGCTGGGCCTGGCTGGGTGCTGCCTTTGCCCTGTTTGGCGGTCTGGCCGGTTTTGGCATTGGCAACATGGTGCAGTCCAACAGCATTGCTGCCGTACTAACCGCCAGCTTTGGCATCTCGCCCTGGGTGTCGGGCGTGGTGTTGATGGTACTGACGGGCTTTGTGCTGCTGGGAGGGGTCAAGCGCATTGGCGCGGTGGCTGAAAAACTGGTACCGGCCATGTGCATCGGCTACGTCGTTGCCTCGCTGATTGTGCTGGGCATGTACGCCGACCAGATTCCGGCAGCCTTTGCATTGATCTTCAAGTACGCCTTCACGCCCTTGTCGGCTACTGGCGGCTTTGCGGGCGCCACCATCATGCTGGCCATGCGCTATGGCGTGGCGCGCGGCATTTTCTCCAATGAAGCCGGATTGGGAACGGCCGGCATCGCGCAGGCCGCTGGCCAGACCAAAAGCGCCGCCGAATCCGGCCTCGTCGGCATGATGGGCACCTTTATCGACACCATTGTTGTCTGCACGATGACCGGCCTGGTGCTCATCATCACCGGGGCCTGGAACAGCGGACTGACCGGGGCCGAGTTGACATCGAGTGCTTTTGCCACGGCCTTTCCGGGTTTTGGCCAATACCTGCTGGCCATTGCGTTGGCAGTGTTTGCCTTCACCACCATTCTGGGCTGGGCCTATTACGGTGAAAAATGCTGGGCTTACTTGTTCGGCAGCAAGGTCGAAGTGCCTTACCGCGTGTTGTGGACGCTGTTTGTGATGGTAGGCGCGGTCACGCACCTGGACTTTGTCTGGCTGCTGGCCGACACCCTGAACGCTTTCATGGCTTTTCCCAACCTGGTGTCACTGGTGCTGCTCTCGCCGGTGGTGAGCAAGGTCACCAACGACTACTTTGCAGACAAAACCAACGCGGGAACATTGCGCTAAAAAGATCTCGGGGCCCATAAGGACAACCGGCACAGGACGCGGCTGGATTAGTCGTCGTCGGACGCGTCCTGGCCGGGAAACAGCACCTCCGTGTAGCCAAACTGGCTCAGGTCCCGAATGCGCATAGGGTACAGCTTGCCGATCAGGTGGTCGCATTCATGCTGCACCACGCGCGCATGAAAGCCGTCCACTGTGCGGTCAATGGGGTCTCCATACTGGTCGAAGCCGGTATAGCGGATATGCGAGAAACGGGGCACCATGCCGCGCAGGCCAGGCACCGACAGACAGCCTTCCCAGTCGCTCTCTTCCTCCACGCCCAGCGGCATGATGACCGGATTGACCAGCACGGTACGCGGCACGACCGGCGCATCGGGGTAGCGCGGGTTCAGCTGGTCGCTGCCAAAAATCACCACCTGCAGGTTTTCACCGATCTGTGGCGCGGCCAGGCCAGCACCATTCACCGACTGCATGGTGTAGAACATGTCAGAGATCAGCAGATGCAGCGCATCAGTGTCGAAGGCTGCCACGGGTTGGGCAATGCGCAAAAGCCGCGCATCGCCCATTTTGAGAATTTCACGAATGGTCATGCAAGCAAGCATAGCGGCTGGCGGCACATTGCGCCCATGCGCTCAAAACAATGTCACGAATGACGGGCACGCTTTTAGCCATGTCCTACTGCCTGCGGCTTATGCTCAATGACACAGCTGGCATGCTGTTACGTTTATGGATAAGCAGGAGCAAACCAAGAAACCACAATTTCATCAAGTGCCCGGCCGCAGGAGCACTTTGGTCCAGCCATCCTTGCGCTCATCGAAATTCTTGTAGGCTTCAGGCGCTTGGTCCAGCGGCAACTCATGCGAAACGATAAACGATGGCTTGGCCTTGCCAGCCTCGATCAAGTCGCGCAACGGACGGTTATAGGCCTTGACATTGGCCTGTCCCGTGCCTATCTTTTGGCCTTTCATCCAGAACTGGCCAAAGTCAAATGCCAGTTGCCCCTGCTTTGCCAGATCGTCCTTGGCGCCCGGGTCTTGAGCAATAAAGACGCCAACCACGCCGATGCCACCGGTCGCCCGCACTGTTTTCACAAGGTTGTTCATGGTCAGGTTAGGTACTTCGTTGCGATGCTTGTCGCAACACTGGTAGCCCACGCACTCGCACCCACGGTCAGCACCCTGGCCTTTCGTCAGCGCCAGAATCTGGTCGACGCATGAACCGTCGGAGTCGTCGATGGGAATAGCGCCGGCTTTCTCTGCCAAAGCCAGGCGGTCCTTATGCGTATCGACCACCATGATCTTGCCGGCACCCTTGATCGCCGCAGAATACGCGGCCATCAGGCCGACCGGTCCCGCGCCGTAGATGACCACTGACTCGCCCGGTCGAACACCAGCCAGCTCGGTGGCGTGGTAACCGGTCGGAAAGATGTCGGACAGCATCACATAGTCATTTTCCTTCTCCTGCGCGTCGGGCGGCAACTTCAGGCAGTTGAAGTCGGCATAGGGAACACGCAGGTATTCAGCCTGACCACCGCTGTACGGGCCCATGCCGGCAAATCCATATGCCGCGCCTGCCGTTCCCGGGTTGGCGGTGAGGCAAAAACCGGTTAAGCCACGCTCGCAATTCTTGCAAAAGCCGCAGCCAATGTTGAACGGCAGGCAGACCCGGTCGCCGATTTTGATCCGATCGACCGCGTTGCCCACTTCAACCACTTCGCCAAGATTTTCGTGCCCCAGGATACGGCCAGTCTCCATATCGGTACGGCCTTCATACATGTGCAGGTCAGAACCGCAAATGTTGGTCACGGTGATCCTGACCAGCACATCGGTGGGTCGTTCGATTTTGGCATCGGGCACCTCCTTGACGCGGACGTCGCGCGGACCTTGATAGACGAGTGCTTTCATGGTGGGTTTCCTTTGAAGTTGCCGATTGAAATTGTGTTTGCAGCAACACCGAGAGGTGAAGCACAAGTTGACAACCTTAGTGGCCGTGCCTTCAGCCGCTTGTAAGCGAGCACCAGAGGATCTCGTAAGTCCCCAACCGGCAAAGTACTTCGCGCACGCCGCTTCTCCATTGAAAATTTTTAATGAAAACAACCGCCAACGTAATAAAGATGGATGCAAGCAGCTGCATTTTTAATAGCAGCAAAGCGAAGCGCCGAATTACGCATGCGGTTAATCCAACCGACAAGAAAATTTGAAGCCAGCTTCAATCTGGCAGCCCATGCAGCAGCGCCATCAAGTCCTCCTGATCAATCACTGCGACGCCCAGCGCCTCGGCCTTGATCAGCTTGCTGCCCGCTTCAAGACCAGCCACAACGTAATCGGTCTTCTTGCTGACGGAGCCGGCCACCTTGCCGCCGGCCAGCTCGATCATGTCCTTGGCCTCGTCACGGCTCAGGTCCGGCAAGGTTCCGGTGATCACAAAGGTCTTGCCCGACAGCGGCTTGACTGCCAGCGCCACGGGTTCGCTTTCTTCCCAGGTCACGCCACAGGCACGCAGTTGCTCGACCACTTCACGGTTGTGCGGCTGGTCAAAGAAGGTGTGGATGCTTTTGGCCACGATGGGACCGACATCGTCCACTTCCAGCAACTGCGCTTCAGTCGCATCCATGATGCGGTCCAGCTGGCAAAAATGGCGGGCCAGCGCCTTGGCTGTTGCCTCTCCGACATGCCGGATGCCCAGGCCGAAGACAAAACGCGGCAGGGTGGTGTGCTTGGACTTTTCCAGTGCCGCCACCAGGTTGTTGGCCGACTTCTCTGCCATGCGTTCCAGGCTGGCCAGTGACGCAAAACCCAGCTTGTACAAGTCAGGCAGCGTGCGGATGACGCCCGCATCAACCAGTTGCTCGACCAGCTTGTCGCCCAGGCCTTCAACCTCGACAGCCCGCTTGTGGGCGAAATGCAGGATGGCTTCCTTGCGCTGGGCGGCGCAGAACAGGCCACCGGTGCAGCGGTAATCGGCCTCACCCTCTTCCCGGACGGCCTCTGAGCCGCAGACCGGGCACTGGCGCGGCATGGTGAACTGCGTCGCGTCCGGTACGCGCTTGTCAAGCAGCACGCTGACCACCTCGGGAATCACGTCGCCGGCACGCCGAACGATGACCGTGTCGCCCAGCCGCACATCCTTGCGCCGCGCCTCGTCCTCGTTGTGCAGCGTGGCGTTGGTGACGGTCACGCCACCGACAAACACCGGCGCTAATTTTGCAACCGGCGTCAGCTTGCCGGTGCGCCCGACCTGGATGTCGATCGCCAGCACGGTGGTCAGCTGCTCTTGCGCCGGGTATTTGTGCGCCACCGCCCAGCGCGGCTCACGGCTGACAAAACCCATCCGGCGTTGCAGCGCCAGGCTGTTGACCTTGTAGACCACGCCGTCAATGTCATACGGCAAGCGATCCCGCTCTTTGCGAACAGTGTCGTGAAACGCTATTAATTCAGTAGCGCCTTGCGCAAGCCGGGTCTGCGCTGCGACCGGAAAACCCCATGATTTCAGGGTTTGCAGCAGCGCGTAATGGGTTTCGAATGCCGGGCCATCTTGTTCGGGCGGCGTGACTTCCCCCACACCATAGGCGAAAAAGCTCAGTCGCCGCTCCGCCGCAATCGCCGGGTCGAGCTGGCGCACGCCGCCCGCCGCGGCATTGCGCGGGTTGGCAAATGTTTTTTCGCCCTTCGCGCCTTTGGCGATTTTTTCACGCTGACGCTCGTTCAGTGCCTCAAATTCACCCCGGCGCATATAGACTTCGCCGCGCACTTCCATCACGGGCGGTGCGCCGGAGGGCAGCCTAAGGGGAATCTGCCGAATGGTGCGGATGTTTTGCGTCACGTCCTCGCCCATCTCGCCGTCGCCTCGCGTGGCGGCCTGCACCAGCACACCGTGTTCATAGCGCAGGCTCATGGCCAGGCCGTCGAACTTGAGTTCGGCCACGTACTCGACCGGTGGGTCGGATTCCGTCAACCCCAGTTCCTTGCGCACCCGGTTGTCAAAATTCCGGGCACCGCTGGCCTCGGTGTCGGTTTCGGTGCGGATGCTGAGCATGGCAATCCGGTGGCGCACCGTGGCGAACTGGCCAAGGGCTTTGCCACCGACCCGCTGCGTGGGCGAATCCGGACTTTGCAAATCAGGATGCGCCGCTTCCAGCGCCTGCAGTTCCCGGAACAACCGGTCGTATTCACTGTCCGGAATACTGGGTTCGTCAAGCACATAGTAACGGTGCGCGTGAAGGTCGAGTTCGGCGCGCAGGCCGGCGATGCGTTCGGACGCTGACACGGCTTCGAGTGCCGCAGGCACGGGTATTGGCTGGGCAAACAGGTCAGGAGTGGCCATGGGAATATCGGGAAGCTTCAAAAAATCGGCCGCCTGAGGCAGCCGGAAAATGGATGCAGAAATCAGGATTTCACGAAAACAACCGCCGGCCCAGCACCGAGCCGGCCGACAGTTCGCGCGCATCCATGCGGTCGTACAACGCCTCCAGGTCGGCATGGATCGCTTCCATTGCCTCGGGCCTGACCAAAATCGTGTTGTCATCGATGATCACGCCGTCCATGCTGCCCGCCAGCGCAATCGCCACTTCGCACATGCGGGCAAAAGGCCGTTCCGAACGCAGCACCTGCGGCACATCCAGCGAAAGCGTCACTTCATACAAGGCCGTCTGTTCGGGGTCCTCGGCCTGTGCGGCCTGCGAGTCAAAGCTCAGGCCCAGGATCGGGCCAGGGCCGGTCTGGCTGGCCGGCAAAAGCATGCGGCCAGGCGTGGAGGCGGGCATGAATCCCTGGCCGGCCGCGCATTGCTGCACATAGCCCGGGCTCCAGGCGGTTTTCACGGCGCGCAGCTTGAAGCTCAACTGCGCATCGTGCGCGCCGGCAAACTGGTCAAGTTCCCGGGCACGGGCCACCTCGCTCTGCATTTCGGCAAACTCGACTTCCCCACCAATCGCATCGACAAAAGCCTGCGTCTTCATGACAAATTCGGAGTATTCGATGGCGTTCAGCGCGCCGGTGCGGTTGGCCAGCTGGACGCCGCATTGAAAAGCGCTGTAGCGATGGCCAGCAGCAGGAATTTCCCATTCGCGGCTGTCCTCACGCAGGCCCTCAATGGCAAAAGGCTTGCTGCCCACACGGCGCGTGGTTGGCATGGCAGCCAGCGCGGCTTCGCCAGAAACCGGGGATTCCAGCGTGACCGATGCGATGGCGTCGATCAAAATGTCGAGCACCGGTTTTCTCTCGGGCGTGGTGAGCTGCGTCAGCGCCGCCAGGACGGCATCGGTGTCAAAGCTGGGTTCCTGCCGTTCCGGCAATCCATCGACATCGTCCATCTGGAAATAATTCTCCTGGCCAGGCGCTGGCGCGGGTTCGATGTCGGATACTGGCTTGGCCGTGGCCTGCTTGGGCAGGTTCTTGCGGGCAGACCAGGCGCCATGGGCAACGATGCCCACCAGGACCAGGCTGCCACCGACCGCCAGACTTATTTGTAATGTGCTCATGATGTTTGATGGGTTCAGGCTATTTCGGCAAGTCCCAGGGCGGCCTGCATGTCGACGGCGACGATGCGGGAAACGCCCTGCTCCTGCATGGTCACGCCAATCAATTGCTCGGCCATTTCCATGGCGATCTTGTTGTGGCTGATGAATAAAAACTGGGTTTGCTTGCTCATGCTGGACACGAGTTTGGCATACCGTTCGGTGTTGGCATCGTCGAGCGGCGCATCGACCTCGTCGAGCAGGCAAAACGGCGCCGGGTTGAGCTGGAAAATCGCGAACACCAGCGCAATCGCGGTCAGCGCCTTTTCACCGCCCGAGAGCAGGTGGATGGTCTGGTTTTTCTTGCCCGGCGGCTGCGCCATGACCTGCACGCCGGCGTCCAGGATTTCCTCGCCGGTCATCACCAGCCGGGCATTGCCGCCGCCGAACAGCTCGGGGAACATGCGGCCAAAGTGGCCATTGACGGCGTCAAACGTGCTGGAGAGCAAATCGCGCGTTTCCATGTCGATCTTGCGAATCGCGTCTTCCAGCGTCGCCATGGCCTCGTTCAGGTCGGCCGACTGCGCATCGAGGAACTGCTTGCGTTCCCGGGCAATGCCCAGTTCGTCGAGCGCGGCCAGGTTCACCGCGCCCAGCGCGTGGATGTCGCGCTGGATGCGGTCGATTTCGCCCTGCAGCCCGCTGATGCGCACATTGCCGGACTCGATGGACGCCTGGACCGCCTGAAGATCGGCCTGCGCGTCAAGCAGCAGCTGGGCATATTGCTCGAAACCCAGCCGCGCGGCTTGCTCTTTGAGCTGGAATTCGGTGATGCGCTGGCGCAGCGGATCGAGTTCGCGCTCCAGAGCGGCGCGGCGCTCGTCGCTGCTGCGCAGCCGGTGCGTCAGGTCGTCGTACTGGCTGCGCTGGGCCAGCAACTCGGCGTCGCGCGCGACCTTGGCATTCAGCGCATCCTGAAGCCCGCCCTGCGCTGCGGCATCGCTCAGCCGCGCCAGTTCATCCTGGGCACGGCCTTCTTCGGCGGCAATCGACGACGCCTGGGCGGCGGCAATGGCGATGGAGCGCGCCAGTTCCTCGCGCCGCGATGCCAGGGTGCGCAGCGCAAACTGCGCTTCCTGCAGCTGGCGCTCCAGCGTGCGCTGCTGCTCGCGCGATTCGGCCCGCCGACGCTCGGCAGCAATCACCCGGTCTTCCAGCTGGGCGTGGCGCTCCTGGCTGTCGGCCAGTTGCATGTCGAGTTCTTCAAACCGGCCTTCGGCAGTGATCTTGCGCTCCTGCAACTCCTCAAGCTGGGGTTCGATTTCGGCCATGTCGGCCTGGAGCTGCTGGCTGCGCGCGCGCGCCTGCTCGGCCAGTTGCGTCAAGCGCAGCACCTCGACCTGCAGCGCATGGCTCTGGTTCTGGCCCTCGCCCGCTTCGCGCCGGGCCGTTGCCAGGCGCTGGCTGGCGTCCAGATAGCTGGCTTCGGCACGCGCCAGCGCCGCCCGGGCTTCCTCGCTGATCAGCAATTGCGCACGCAGGCTTTTTTCCAGGTTGTCGATCTCCTGCGCACGCGCCAGCAAGCCGGCCTGCTCTGAATCGGGCGCATAAAAACTCACGCTGTGCCTTGTGATGGCATGGCCGCCCATGACGTAGATCGTCTCGCCCGGCTCCAGCCGTTCGCGCGCGGCCAGGGCGTCGTCCAGCGTCGGCGCGGTGAAGCAGCCGTCCAGCCAGTCGTCCAGCAGCGCCGACAGCCCGGCATCGTTCAGCCGAAGCAGGTCGGCCAATGGCTTGAGAAGCCCTGCCGGCCGGGCGCGGCCTGGCACGCCGGCCTGCGGCGGCGTGTAGAACGACAGCTTGGCGGGCGGCCCCTGCGCCTGGCCGCGCGCGTCGGTGCCGGCAAAACCGCGCACGATGTCGAGCCGGCTGACTTCCAGCGCGCCCAGGCGCTCGCGCAGCGCCGCTTCCAGCGCGTTTTCCCAGCCCTGCTCGATGTAAAGGCGGCTCCACAGGCCCTGCAGATTTTCAAGCCCGTGCCGGGCCAGCCAAGGCCTGAGCTTGCCGTCGGTCCTGACTTTTTCCTGCAGCGCCTTGAGCGCCTCCAGCTTCGCCGACAGCTCGGCGCGCCTGGCCGATTCGGCATTGGCCGCCTGTTGAAGCGAACGCCGCGCGTCGTCCAGTTGCGGCACGGCTTCGGTCAGCGCCTGCAAACGGGCCTGCGCCACGGACTGCGCTTCGCGCGCATCATCGAGTTGCAAATTCAGGCTGGCCAGCCGTGCCTCGTCGGGCGCATCAAGCGCCTTGCGGTCCGCCGACAGTCGCTCATGGCGCAGGCCGAGCGTGCGCAGTTGCTCTTCGACATGGCGCTGTTCGGCGGCCAGCACCTGGAGTTGCTGCTGCACCTGCGTCACACCGGCGCGCTGCGCATTCGCCGTGGCCTGGGCCTGGCGCAGTGCTTCCTCAAGTGCCGGCAGCTGGTCCTGCTGTTCTTCCAGCTGGGCGGCCAGCAGTTCGGCTTGTTCCTCGGCGTCAAAGGCCTGCCCGGCCAGGCTTTCCGACTCGACCGACGCGTCTTCGCCGCGCGTGGCCCACTGGGCGGATTGCTCTTTCAACTGGACCAGGCGCTGCTCGACGCGCAGCCGGCCATCGACCACGAAACGGATTTCCGCCTCCAGCCGGCTGACCTCGGCGCTGGCCTCATACAGCCGGCCCTGCACCTGGTTCACCTGGTCGCCGGCCGCATAGTGCGCCTGGCGGATGGTTTCCAGGTCGGCTTCAACATGGCGCAAATCAGCCACGCGGCTTTCCAGGTCATTGACCGATTTTTCGGCTTCCAGCCGGACTTTGGCCTGGTCGGCTTCGCTCTCGGCGCGCTTCAAAAACCACAGCTGGTGCTGCTTCAGCGTGCCAGCGGCCTGCAGCGTGTTGTAGCGCAGGGCGACTTCGGCCTGTTTTTCAAGCCGCTCCAGATTGGCATTGAGTTCACGCAGGATGTCGTCGACACGGATGAGATTTTCGCGCGTGTCGCTCAAGCGGTTGGCGGTTTCGCGGCGGCGCTCCTTGTACTTGGACACGCCGGCGGCTTCTTCGAGGAACAGGCGCAGCTCCTCGGGCTTGGATTCGATGATGCGGCTGATCGTGCCCTGGCCGATGATGGCGTAGGCGCGCGGTCCCAGCCCGGTGCCGAGGAACACGTCCTGCACATCGCGGCGGCGCACCGGCTGGTTGTTGAGGTAGTAGCTCGACGTGCCGTCCCGCGTCAACACGCGCTTGACGGCGATTTCCTCGTACTGGCCCCACTGGCCGCCGGCCCGGTGGTCGGCGTTGTCAAACACCAGCTCGACGCTGGCGCGGCTGGCCGACTTGCGGGTGGTGGTGCCGCTGAAGATCACGTCCTGCATCGACTCGCCGCGCAGCTCCGACGCTTTGGATTCGCCCAGCACCCAGCGCACGGCGTCCATGATGTTGGACTTGCCGCAACCGTTGGGCCCGACCACGCCAACGAGCTGGCCCGGCAGCTGGAAATGGGTTGGGTCGGCAAAGGACTTGAAACCAGCTAACTTGATCGAATTGAGACGCACGGCTGACCTGTGTTGTTGAGCCTGAGGCTAATGCGTTGATACTTTTGACGCTTGTGAATCCGCAGCGCTACGGTCAGGCGGCACACGGTCAGTAATGTTACCCGAGCGCAGGGTTATTTTTAGAGCCGTGAGGCCCAAAACAGCCTCAGGTCGTGGCCTCTGTACATGCGGCAAGACCCTGCATTGAAAGACACACCATTTATAAAGTCAAATATGCCATTGGCGCTTGCAGCTGTTACGCTTACTGCTATTTAATTCATAGTAATTCATATAAAATCAGGCGCTGAAATTGTCCACTATTGTCCCGTTTCCTGGCGTCCTGCTGGCTGACACCAAGATACATATCCAGCAGAAAACCGACGGCGGGAGGGCGGAGCAGATACCGCAGCAGACCTATGAAGGCACAGCAGGTGACCGGTGGATAATCGCGACCCATGAATCCCCTGCTTTCCCGCCTTCAGCCTTACCCCTTCGAGCGGCTGCGTCACTTGCATGCCGACATCACCCCCAATCCAGCCTACAAACCCATCAGCCTGGGCATTGGCGAGCCGCGCCATGCCACGCCGCAGCTCATCAAGGATGCACTGACCGGCAGCCTGGCGGGCTTGGCCAGCTACCCCGGCACGCTGGGCGAGCCCAAGCTGCGCCAGACCATGAGCGACTGGCTGGCCCGGCGCTATGGCGGGCTGAAAGTTGACCCGGCGACGCAAATCCTGCCAGTTAATGGCTCGCGCGAGGCGCTGTTTGCGCTGGCGCAAACCGTCATTGACCCAAGCCGGCCGGGCGCGACGGTGATCAGCCCCAATCCGTTTTATCAAATCTACGAAGGCGCGGCGCTGCTGGCCGGCGCGCAGCCGTGGTTTGCGCCGAGCGAGGCGGCGCGTAACTTCGGCATTGACTGGGCTGCCGTGCCCGCCGCCGTGTGGGAAAAAACCCAGCTGCTGTTTGTCTGCTCGCCAGGCAACCCGACCGGCGCGGTGATGGACCTTGGCGAGTGGAAACTGCTTTTTGAACTCAGCGACCGTTACGGTTTCGTGATTGCCTCGGACGAGTGCTACAGCGAAATTTATTTCCGGGACGAGCCGCCGCTGGGCGGACTGGAAGCGGCTGCCAGGCTCGGCAGGCATGACTTCAAGAACCTGATCTCGCTGACCAGCCTGTCCAAGCGCAGCAACGTCCCCGGCCTGCGCAGCGGCTTTGTCGCCGGTGACGCGGCCCTCATCAAGTCATTTTTGCTTTACCGCACCTACCACGGCAGCGCCATGAGCCCCATCGTGCAGACCGCCAGCATCGCCGCCTGGGCCGACGAAGCGCATGTGGTGGACAACCGCACGCAGTACCGTGAGAAGTTTGCGCAGGTCACACCGTTGCTGGCGCAGGTGATGGACGTGGCCCTGCCCGACGCTGGTTTTTACCTGTGGGCCGCTGTGCCTGAAGGATTTAATGGTTCGGACACGGCGTTCTCCCGCGAATTGCTGGCTCTTTACAATGTTGTCGTGCTGCCGGGCAGTTACCTGGCCCGCGATGCGCAGGGGCTCAACCCCGGCGCCGGCCGAATCCGAATGGCGCTGGTCGCCGAAACCGCCGAATGTGTGGAAGCCGCCCGGCGCATCGTCCAATTCATTCAATCCAAAGTTCACTGAGAAACCCAAAAATGACACAAGACAACCTGCAAGCCATCATCGACGCCGCATGGGAAAACCGTGCCAATCTGTCAACCACCGCCGCGCCCAAAGAAGTTCTCGAAGCGGTCGAGCACGCCATCGAGCAGCTCAACAACGGCACAATGCGCGTCGCCACCCGCCAAGGCGTGGGCCAATGGACGGTCCACCAGTGGCTGAAAAAAGCCGTATTGCTGAGCTTTCGCCTGAAAGACAACGAAATGATGCGCGCCGGCGAACTGGCTTTTTACGACAAGGTGCAAACCAAGTTCTCGCACCTGAGCGAGCAGGAAATGCGCGCCACCGGCGTTCGCGTCGTGCCGCCCGCCGTGGCACGCCGCGGCTGCTACATTGCCAAGGGCGCGATCCTGATGCCCAGCTACGTCAATATCGGCGCGTATGTCGATGAAGGCACGATGGTCGACACCTGGGCGGCTGTCGGTTCCTGCGCACAGATCGGCAAGAACGTTCACCTGTCGGGCGGCGTCGGCATTGGCGGCGTGCTGGAGCCAATGCAGGCGAACCCGACCATCATTGAGGACAACTGCTTCATCGGCGCACGTTCCGAAATTGTCGAAGGCGTGATCGTCGAGGAAAACTCGGTGATCTCGATGGGCGTGTACATCGGCCAGAGCACGCCGATTTACGACCGTGAACTGGACACTGTGAGCTACGGTCGCATTCCGGCCGGCTCGGTCGTGGTGTCGGGCAACCTGCCCAAGGCCGGCGGCAAGTACAGCCTGTATTGCGCCGTCATCGTCAAGCGCGTGGACGCCAAGACCCGCGCAACGACCAGCCTGAATGACTTGCTGCGGGACTAGAAATGGCCCCCACGCTCCCCGCTTCGCGTGGTTCGCTGCCCCCCGAGGGGGCCGCTGCGCCTGCGGCCCGGCAAAGCCGGTTCCGCGGCCCCTGCTGGGCTGGAGCGGGCTACATGCGTGTGCCGGATCAAACACATTGCGCCTGCGGCGCAAACCACTTGAACCAACCCTGATGAAAGCTGAACCATGAGCACTATGGAAAGAATTCTGCGGTTGATGGTGGACAAGAAGGCGTCAGACGTTTACCTGTCGGCGCACTCGCCGGCGTTGATCAAGATCAACGGACACACCATTCCCATCAATGCGCAAATCCTGCCAGCCGAGGCATGTCGCAGCCTGCTGGCCGAGATTTTGCCCCCCGAGCGCATTGAGGAACTTGATGAAATCGGCGAACTCAACATGGCGCTGCCGGTTGAAGGCTTGGGCAATTTCCGTATCAGCGCTTTTCGCCAGCGCACAACCCACGCAGCCGTGATTCGCTACATCCCGAACAGGATTCCGGCGCTGGCCAGCCTGAACCTGCCGCCGCTGCTGGGCGAACTGATCATGGAAAAGCGGGGTCTGATCCTGATGGTGGGCGCCACTGGCGCTGGTAAAAGCACCACGCTGGCCTCGATGATCGATCGCCGTAACGAAACCACGACGGGGCACATCCTGACGATTGAAGACCCGATCGAGTATTACTTCACCAACAAGAAGTCAGTCGTCAACCAGCGCGAAGTCGGCAGCGACACCCAGTCGCTGCAGGTCGCACTGAAAAATGCGCTGCGCCAGGCGCCTGACGTGATCATGATCGGCGAGATCCGCGACCGTGAAACCATGTCGGCGGCGATTGCCTATGCGCAGTCGGGTCACCTGTGCCTGGCCACCATGCATGCCAACAACAGCTACCAGGCGCTCAACCGCATCCTGAACTTTTACCCGGCAGAGGTGCGTCCGACCCTGCTCGGCGACCTGGCGGCAGCACTGAAGGCGGTGGTTTCGCAACGCCTGCTGCGCAGCCAGAACAACGACCGCATCCCGGCCGTGGAAGTCATGCTCAATACCAAACTGGTGGCGGAGCTGATCGAGAAAGGCGACTTTTCGGGCGTCAAGGAAGCCATGGAAAAATCCATGGCCGAGGGCTCGCAGACCTTCGAGCAGCATATTGCCAAACTGATCACCAACGGCACGGTGACGCGCAAGGAAGGCCTGGCAAATGCCGATTCGCCGACCAACCTGATGTGGCGGCTTGAAAACGACTTCATTGCCGGCAAGGCCAAGGCCGACTTGTCCGGTATCGACCCGGATGACGAACCGTCGTTCACTGAAATCACTTTTGACGTCCGGCACTGAATGTGGCCCCCACGAACGCCCACTGCGTGTGGCTCCCTGCCCCCCGAGGGGGCCGCGCTGCGCCTGCGGTCTGGCAAAGCCAGTCCCGCAGCCCTGGCTGCCTTGGAACTGCCACCCCTCCTGGCTTCGCAAGCACATAGTCTTTCCTTTCACTTCAACTCAAGCCAACCCAGCAGCCACTGATTTTTATGTCCCGAACACTCCACCTTGCCGAGCAACTGATTTCCCGCGCTTCGGCAACGCCCGACGATGCGGGGTGCCAGGACCTGCTGATCGCGCGGCTCGCGCTGCTGGGTTTCAAGTGTGAAACCATCATCAGCGGACCTGAACACTTCCGGGTTACCAACCTCTGGGCAAAATTTGAAGGTTTCAGGCCAGTTGCGCTTGCTGAGCCTTTGCAAGCAGCTATTGAATCCATAGCAAATCCAGACACTGCCGAAATCCGCGTCAAGACGCTGGTGTTTGCCGGCCACACCGACGTGGTGCCAACCGGCCCACTGGAGCAGTGGCACAGCCACCCGTTCACGCCCAGCCACCGGGACGGTAATTTGTACGGACGTGGCGCCGCCGACATGAAAACGTCAATTGCCGCCATGGTCGTGGCGGTCGAGGAATTTCTGGCAGCGCATCCCCGGCCGGCGCTGTCGATGGCTTTTTTGATCACCAGCGACGAGGAAGGTCCGGGGCTTGACGGCACAGTCGTCGTCTGCAACCAGCTCAAGGCGCGCGGCGAAGTGCTTGACTATTGCATCGTTGGCGAACCGACCTCGGTGAAAAACCTGGGCGACATGATCAAGAACGGCCGGCGCGGCACGCTGAGCGGCAAGCTGACGGTCAAGGGCGTGCAGGGCCATATCGCCTACCCGCATTTGGCGAAAAACCCGATCCACCTGTTCGCGCCGGCTCTGGCCGAACTTGTCGCCACGCAGTGGGACCAGGGCAATGAATTTTTCCCCGCCACCAGCTGGCAGGTGTCCAACATGCATGCCGGCACCGGCGCAACCAATGTAATTCCGGGCGACCTGGTGGTGGACTTCAATTTCCGCTTCTGCACCGAATCGACGCCTGAAAGACTGCAGCAACGCCTGTTGGCCATTTTGAGCCGGCACCAGTTTGAATACGACCTGAAATGGACTCTGGGCGGCCTGCCCTTCCTGACCACGCCAGGCACGCTGGTTGATGCGGTGCGTGGTGCAATCCTGGCCGAGACCGGCTTGCAGACCGAACTGTCCACGACCGGTGGCACCAGCGACGGCCGTTTCATCGCCAAGGTCTGCCCGCAGGTGATTGAACTCGGGCCGGTCAATGCCACCATCCACCAGATCAATGAATGCGTGGCGGTCAGCTCGATCGATCCGCTAAAGAATATCTACAAGGGCGTGCTCGAACGCCTGGCGAGTCAGATATGACAAAAACCCCCATCCCCGCCCCCACCGTGACCGTACTGGAGGTGATTGAGCAGATGGCCGACCGGCTGGACGCCGCCGGCCTGAGTTTTGCCGATGGGTATGGCCAGGGCACGACCAATGCGTTCGATGAAGCCGCCTGGCTGGTGCTGTGGAAACTGGGCCTGGAGATCGACGACCTGGAATCGGTCGAAAACCGGCCGGTAGCCCCCGAAGACCAGGCGCAGGTTGCCCTGCTGGTGGACCAGCGCATCAGTACCCGACAGCCTGCCGCCTACCTGACGAACGAAGCCTGGCTGATGGGCGTGCCGTTTTATGTTGATGAACGCGTGATCATTCCGCGCTCGCTGATCGCCGAATTGCTCGACGACGGGAGCATTGATGACTGGCTGAGCGACGAGACGCTGCGCGTGCTCGACCTGTGCACCGGCAACGGCAGCCTGGCGGTGCTGGCCGCCATGGCCTATCCGGAAGTGGTGGTTGATGCCGCTGACATCAGCCGGGACGCGCTGGACGTTGCGCGCATCAACGTCGAGCGGCACCAGCTGGGCAGCCGTATCACCCTGGTCGAATCGGACGGCCTGGCGGCTTGCCCCGGCCCTTACGACCTGATCCTGTGCAACCCTCCTTATGTAAATGCCGCCAGCATGGCCGCCCTGCCCGCCGAATTCAGGGCCGAACCGGGCCTGGCGCTGTCGGGCAATATGCACGGTGGAAGCGACGGCATGGACTTCATTCGTGGCCTTTTTCTGGCCATTGCCGCGCAAATGAACGAAAATGCGGTGTTGGTGCTGGAAATCGGCAACGAGCGCGAAAATTTTGTACGCGCTTTTCCGCACCTGGAGCCGCTCTGGTTTGAAACCAGCGCCGGCCCCGACCAGGTCTTGCTGCTGACGCGGGAACAGCTGGCCTGACCCTTGGCTTTCGTATTTCGGACCGCAAGCGCTTTGCCGGGCGCCCTGCGGTCCGATCCTATTTCTTCAGTCTGTTAATAAATGATTACCCTTAAAAACGTGGTGCTGCGTCGTGGCTCCAAAGTGATTCTCGACAGCGCGTCTGTCACCCTGAACCCTGGCGAGAATGTTGGCCTGGTGGGCCGCAACGGCGCGGGCAAGTCGTCGCTGTTCGCCATGCTCAACGGCTCGCTGCACGAAGACGGCGGCGAATACTACATTCCGGCGCAGTGGAAAATGGCGCAGGTCGCGCAGGACATGCCCGAAACCGAGCAAAGCGCCACCAGCTACGTGATCGAGGGCGATGTGGTGCTGCTGGCCGCACAGACCGAAGTCGATGCGTCCGAACTCAGCGGCGACGGTGACCGCATGGCGCACGCCTACATGGACCTGTACGACGCGGGCGCGCACGACGCGCAATCGCGCGCGCAGGCCTTGATCCTGGGCTTGGGCTTCAAGCTCAGCGAACTCGACAACCCGGTCAACAGCTTTTCCGGCGGCTGGCGCATGCGTCTGCAACTGGCGCGCGCGCTGATGTGCCCGTCTGACCTGCTGCTGCTTGACGAGCCGACCAACCACCTGGACCTGGACGCACTGGTCTGGCTGGAAGCCTGGCTCAAGCGCTACCAGGGCACGATGCTGGTCATCAGCCATGACCGCGAATTCCTCGATGCGGTGACCGATGTGACGATGCACATCGAAAGCGCCAAACTGACACGCTATGGCGGCAACTACAGCAAGTTTGAAGACCTGCGCGCCGAACAGATGGCGCTGCAGCAAGGCGCTTTCAACAAGCAGCAGGACAAGATTGCCCACCTGCAAAAGTTCATCGCCCGCTTCAAGGCCAAGGCCAGCAAAGCCAAGCAGGCGCAAAGCCGGGTGAAGGCACTCGACCGCATGGAGAAAATCGCGCCATTGCTGGCCGAAGCCGATTTCACCTTCGAGTTCAAGGAACCGGCCAACCTGCCCAACCCGATGCTGTCGATGCAGAACGCCTACTTCGGCTACCCCGCGCCCGAGGATGCGCCCGAAGGCACGCCGCCCACCGTCATCGTGCAGAACGTCAGCAAGTCCGTGCTGGCCGGCCAACGCATCGGCATTCTGGGTGCCAACGGCCAGGGCAAGTCAACGCTGGTGAAAACCGTGGCGCGCGCACTGGCGCCGATTGAAGGCGAAATGACCGAGGGCAAGGGCTTGAACATCGGTTATTTTGCGCAGCAGGAGCTCGACGTGCTGCGCCCGGCCGACAACCCGCTGGAGCACATGATTCGTCTGGTGAAGGAAGTCAGCGCCGCCGGCAAGCTGGGCAACCAGCCGACCCGCGAGCAGGACTTGCGCAGCTTTCTGGGCAATTTCAACTTTGGCGGCGACATGGTCAAGCAGTCCGTTGGCTCCATGAGCGGCGGCGAAAAAGCGCGACTGGTGCTGTGCATGATTGTCTGGCAGCGGCCCAACCTGCTGCTGCTTGATGAGCCGACCAACCACCTGGATTTGGCGACGCGTGAGGCGCTGTCGATGGCGCTCAATGAGTTTGAAGGCACAGTCATGCTGGTCAGCCACGACCGCGCCTTGCTGCGCGCCGTGTGCGACGAGTTCTGGATGGTGTCGCGCGGTGGCGTGGCCCCGTTTGACGGCGACCTGGACGACTACCAGCGCTACCTGCTTGACGAGGCCAAGCGCATGCGCGAAGAAGCCAAGAAGTCGAACAACAGCGCGACAGCCCCAGTTGCTGCCAAAAAAATAGCAGCTAGCGCAGATGCAGCAAGCGCAACAAGTACTTTTGATGCTAAAAATTCATCCGACAAGAAAGAAGATGCCCAACGCCGACAGCAGCAATCCGATGCAGCCAAGCCGCTGCGCAAGGATCTGGAAAAGATCGACCGCCAGTTGCTCAGCATGAACAGTGAAAAAGCCAATCTCGAAACCTTGCTGACCTCTTCCAAGTCACCGGCAGAAATTGCCCAGGCCGGCAAGCGGCTCAAGGTGATTGAGGCCGACTTGGCCAAGCTGGAAGAGCGCTGGCTGGAGGTGACGGAAAAGCTCGAAGTCGTTGCTGCATGAAACGCCACATGCCCAGCCCGTGATTGGCTGGAGGCGATGGGCGGCAAGCCTTGCCGCGTGATAAAAACCATGGCACGCAAGACGACATCCCATGAAAGGTTTTCGAGCCATGCCCACTCCCCTGCAACTCGCCGCTGACGATGCGGCGCTTCAAGCGGCGGTGATTCGCAGCCGCAAGCTGCTGCACAAGCGCGCGATGTTCGCTGCTGTTGCCAGCGCCGTGCCGGTGCCCGGCCTGGACTGGGCGGTGGATGCGGCACTGCTGTCCAAACTGATTCCGGCCATCAACAAGGAGTTTGGTCTGGCGCCCGAGCAGATCGACCAGCTTGATCCGGAAAAGCGCGAACAGGTGCAAAAAGCCGTGGCCATGGTCGGCTCGGTTCTGGTGGGCAAGTTCATCAGCCGCGACCTGATCATCAAGGCCGGCACGAAGATTGGCACGCGCATGGCGACCAAGCAGTTGGCCAAGTACATTCCGCTGGCCGGCCAACTCGTGGCGGCCAGCGTGGGTTACGCGGCCATCCGCTACTTTGGCGAAGAGCACATGAAGGACTGCATCCGGGTGGCCCAGCAGGCGCAACTGCGGTTGAATTGAGGCTGCACCACGGCTGGTGAGACTGTCAGGCCAAGACCTTCACTTTCTGAAAAACAAAAGGGTGCTGACCGCGTGAACAGCCAGTACCCAGCATGGCCACAGACGCTGCAGCTTAAACGGCGTCCATCCGGTCCCGGATCTGCTGCAACGCACCCGGATCGTCCATCGACGTCAGGTCACCGGCATCGCGGCCTTCGCACACAGCCTGAATCACGCGGCGCAGCAGTTTGCCGCTTCGCGTCTTGGGCAGGGCCGCAACAAAACGAACCCGCGCCGGCCGGGCCACTGCGCCCAGGTCACCGTCCACGCGTTTCATGATCTCGGCTTCCAGCCTGGCGCAGGCGGCGCTGTCGCCCATCATGCTGGAATCCTTGAGCACCACGAAGGCCATGGCGACCTGGCCCTTGAGTCCATCGGCCACGCCCACCACGGCCACTTCGGCCACTTGCGCATGGCCGGAAATGCTTTCCTCGATCTCGCGCGTGCCGAGCCGGTGCCCAGCGACGTTGATCACATCGTCGGTGCGGCCCAGGATGAAGAAGTAGCCGTCGGCGTCGCGAATGCCCCAGTCAAAGGTGCTGTACACCAGCTTGCCGGGAATGCTTTTCCAGTAGGTGTTGACGAAACGCGCGTCGTCTTGCCAGATGGTCTGCATGAAGCCCGGAGGCGTCGGGCCTTCGATCACGACCACGCCTTTTTCGCCCGGCGCGGTGAGTTCTTCGCCAGTCGCCTCGTGCAGCAGCTTGACGTGGTAGCCGTACATCGGAATGCCGGGGCTGCCGAACTTGCTTGGCTTTTTCTCGACGCCGTTGGCGATCGTCAAAATCGGCCAGCCGCTTTCGGTCTGCCAGTAGTTGTCGATGATCGGCACATTCAAGCCTTCGCTGATCCATCGCGCCGTCGGTTCATCCAGCGGCTCGCCGGCCAGGAACAGCGCACGCAGGCTGGACAGATCGTATTTGGTCAGCAGCGCCGGGTCTTGTTTCTTCAGCACGCGCACGGCAGTCGGGGCGCTGAACATGACGGTGACCTTGTACTTTTCGACCAGTTCCCACCAGATGCCGCCATTAGGCTTCTTGTCCATGCCCTGTGTCGGCAGGCCTTCGTACATGATGGTCGCCATGCCGGCAATCAGCGGGCCATACACAATGTAGCTGTGGCCGACCACCCAGCCGATGTCGCTGGTCGAGAAGAAGGTTTCGCCGGCACGTCCGTCGAAGATGTGCTTCATGCTGGCGGCCAGCGCCACGGCATAGCCGGCGGTGTCGCGCTGCACGCCCTTGGGCTTGCCGGTGGTGCCGCTGGTGTAGATGGTGTAGCTGATGGCGGTCGAGTCCAGCCACTCGCACGGCACTTTCGCATCGAAATGTGTTTCGCGCATTTCGTTCCAGCGGTGGTCGCGCCCGGCGACCAGTTCCATGCTTGCCAAGCCACGGTCGGCCAGCAGCACGGCGCCCGGCTTGTGGCTCGACAGGCGTATGGCTTCGTCGAGCAGCGGTTTGTAGGGCAGCGCCTTGCCGCCGCGCGAGCCGGCGTCGGCGCTGACGATGACCTTGGGCGCCGCGTCCTCGATGCGCGAGGCTAAAGAGCCGCTGGCAAAGCCGCCAAACACCACGCAATGCACCGCACCGATGCGTGCGCAGGCCAGCATCGCAAAAGCGGCTTCGGCAATCATCGGCATGTAGATCAGCACGCGGTCGCCATTTTCAACGCCGAGCGCTTTTAGGCTGGCGGCCATGCGCTGCACTTCGCCGTGCAGGTCGCCGAAGGTGTAGATTTTCTCGGTACCGGTTTCGCTGGAGACGGCAATCAGCGCGGCTTGGTCAGCCCGGTCTTTAAGGTGGCGGTCCACGGCGTTGTGGCACAGGTTGGTCTGGCCGCCTTCGTACCAGTTGACGAAGGGCGGGTTGTCGTAATTGCAGACGCGGTCAAACGGCTGGTGCCAGTCGATCAGCCCGGCCTGTTCGGCCCAGAAAGCGTCGGGCTGGTCGATGGACTGGCGGTAAAAGTCTGCATAGCTGGTCATGAATGGTCTCCGGAATTTTGAAAAAAACTGTCGATTGAAATTTTGACCACCTCACGGCAGATGGGTTTGCGCATCATCAAGGCCGTCGGCTTTTATGCATCGCAGGCCAGGGAATTTCGTTCACATCACGGTCGGCATGAAGAAAACCCACACCCAAGATATCTGGAAACTGCATTCTTAATTATGAACAACGGTCTTTCTGCAAGCTGACGTCTGGTGTTCAAGATTCTCGGAAGCATCCTGATTGCTCCTATAAAAATAGCTGTGGTTAAACGCCCATCAAGCGCAAAGGACAGTTTTCATACTAAAAATTGATTTTTTCATTTTCATCTGCGGTCTCTGTCCATTTCGGATTAAATCGGCGGCTGGCCCACTTGACGCAAAACTTCATGAGCACAGCAGAAGAACCCGGCTTCAACGCCCGACTGTGGCGTCGCTTTACAGAGATTGCACGGCCATACTGGTTTTCAGAAGAACGCTGGCGCGCCCGTGGCCTGCTGCTTTTGCTGGTTGTTCTACTGCTGGGGCAGACCGCCTTCAACGTGCTGTTCAACCAGGAAACCGGCGAATTCACCTCGGCGCTGGCCGCGCAGGATGCCGACCGCTTCTGGGCATCGATCTGGCGCTACACGGCGATTCTTGTGGCGGCGGTGCCGATCTACGCCCTGTACTACTACGTGCGCGACACGCTCGGACTGCGCTGGCGCCGCTGGCTGACGGATTCCTTCCTGGCGCGCTATTTCGACCAGCGCGCCTACTACCGGCTGGGCGCTGCCGACGGCATCGACAACCCCGACCAGCGCATTGCCGAGGACATCAACACCTTCACCCAGCAGTCGCTGTATTTTTCAATGATCGTGCTCGGCTCGGTGTTGCAACTCGTCGCCTTTTCCGCCGTGCTGTGGTCAATCTCGCGGGGGCTGGTGTTGTTCCTGATCGGCTATGCGGTGTTCAGCACCGTGTTCACCGCCACAGCATTTGGCAAGCGGCTGATCGGGCTGAATTTTCGCCAGCTGCAGCGCGAGGCCAACTTCCGCTTCGGCTTGGTGCGGGTGCGCGAGCACGCCGAGCCGATTGCCTTTCACGACGGCGAGGCGCGTGAGATGACGGTGCTGCAAGCCATTTTTTCCAGGGTCTATGCCAACTACCAGCAGGTGCTGCGCTGGCAGTTCGGGCTCAACCTGTTCCAGTACGCCCATGCTTTCCTGACAATCGTGCTGCCGACGGTGATCATTGCCGGCGATGTGCTGTCGGGGCGGCTGGAAGTCGGCCGCGCCATCCAGGCCGCCGGTGCGTTTGCCGCCATCCTGAGCGCGCTGACGGTGATCGTCGAGCATTTTGAAAGCCTCAGCCGTTTTTCCGCCGGCGTCGAGCGGCTGCATACTTTTTCCGATGCCTTGCAAGCCAATGCCAGCCGCCCGACCAACGCAGACACAGACACAGACGCAGACGCAGACGCAGACGCAGACGACAGCGTGCAGCATGTCGAAACGCGGCACGGCTTTGGGTTGTCGCTTGAGCAGGTGACCATTCTCACGCCCGGCCGCGAGCACCTGCTGCTGCGCGAGCTCACGCTGGAAGTCAAGCCCGGCGAAGGCTTGCTGATTTCCGGACCCAGCGGCACGGGCAAGAGTTCGCTGTTGCGGGTAATTGCCGGACTGTGGACCACGGGCTCGGGGACGATCACGCGCCCGGCCGGATCGGACATGCAGTTCATGCCCCAGCAGCCCTATTTGCTACTGGGCGACCTGCGCAGCCAACTGACGTATCCGCACGCGGACAGCGATATTTCAGACGAGGAACTGCTGCACTGGCTGACGCGGGTGAACCTGCCGACGCTGGCCGGGCGCTTCGGTGGCCTGCGCGCCGAACTTGACTGGGGCCGGGTACTGTCGGTCGGCGAGCAGCAGCGGCTGGCCTTTGCCCGCGCCCTGCTCGCCAGGCCGCGCTACCTGCTGCTGGACGAAGCCACCAGCGCACTGGATGCGGCAAACGAAGAGTTGCTGTACAGCCAGCTGGCCGGCCTGTCGATCACGCCGGTCAGCATCAGCCACCACCCGGCGGTGGCGAAATACCACCAATGGGTACTCGAACTGCGTGGGGATGGCCAGTGGACGCTGCAAAGAGCGAGCGGCTATCAGTGATTTACAGGGCAACGCGAAATTACTTCACCAGCGCAAGCAATTCCCTGAAGGCGTCGTGTTCACAGGTGCGTGCCCATTCAAAGGCCACCATCTCGGTGGTGACCAGTTCGGCGCCGTTGCCGGCCAGCCGGTCGAACGCGGCGTCGCGGTTGCGCTCGCTGCGCGAGCTGCAGGCGTCGGTGACGACCCACACGTCGAACTCTTCTTCGAGGAGTTCCAGCGCGGTCTGCATCAGGCAGACATGCGCTTCGCAGCCGGCAATGACGATCATGCTGCGGCCCTCTTCTTCTGGCTCTGCGGGCTTTTGCAGGTGCTTGGGCAGGCTGCGCGCATTGCCGCCGGTCGGTGCCTTGCGAACTGGCGGACGCAGCCACTCAACCAGGCCGTCGGAGGCGGCGCTGAAATGCATCTTTGCCATGGTCTTGCCGCCGGCCGAATCAATCGCCGCCTGCAACTCGGGCAGGTTCTGGCCGAGTTTTTCGGGGTTTTGCGCAGTGCCCCAGACCGGAACGTCCAGGATGCGGGCCATGCGGGCCAGGCGCAGGGCATTGGCCACGACGATCTCATGTTCAAAAATCACCGGCATCAGGCGGGTCTGGTAATCAATCAGCACAAGCTGGGAGTCGTCGGCATCTAGCAACATGGTTATTCCTTTGGGTTGGCGGCCATTATCCCAGCCCTTGCCACCAGTGACGACCGACCGCCTGCGGGCCGCTAGCGAGCGACGCGCGCCCGGTCCACGATGCGGCCGGCCTGCGCACGGGAAACCGAAGCACCCATGGAGCCCAGGGTGCACCCCCAGCCCGCGGCCTGGGCATTGAGCCGCGTGCCCATGAAGGCATCGACCACCTCGATGCTGGAGTGGCGCAGCAGTTCCACGCCCTGGACGGCACGGGCCATGGCTTCGCAGGCCGGCCGGGCCAGGAATTCATCGTCAATGGCCGCCTGGACGAGGGGCGGCAAGGCCTGCAGGTAGGCGTCGAAGCGGCGATCCATGCCGTGGACCGAATTGACTTCGGCCATGAAGGCCTCGCGCGTGATGGGCTCCTTCAGCAGCGAGCGCCGCACATCCATGCACATCATGTTGGCAGTGCCTTCCCAGACGCTGTTCAGCGGCGCCTCGCGGTAGAGCCGGGCCATCGGGTTTTCCTCGATGAAGCCGTTGCCACCGTGGCATTGCAGGGCTTCGTAGGCAATGGCGGGCGCCCGCGAGCAGTTGAAGAACTTGGCCATCGGCGTGGCCAACCGCGCGAAGGCCTTTTCCTGCGCGCTGCTTTCGATATGGTCGGTGGCCCTGGCGACGCGCAGCGCCAGCAGCGTCGCCGCCTCGACCTCGATGGCCATGTCGGCCAACACATTGGCCATCATCGGCTGCTCGGCCAGCGTCTGCCCGAAGCCCCGGCGGGTGCCGGCATGGTTGAGCGCCAGCGTCAGCGACTGGCGCATCAGGCCGGCCGACCCGACGGCAAAGTCCAGCCGCGTCAGGTGCGCGTGCGACAAGATCTCGCGCAGGCCGCCGCCTTCCGGCCCGACGCGAATCGCCAGCGTGCCGGCATATTCGATTTCGCTGGAGGCATTGGACTTGTTGCCGCACTTGTCCTTCAGTCGCTGGATGAAAAACCGGTTGAAACTGCCGTCCGGCAAGGTGCGCGGCAGGAAAAAGCAGGTCACACCGCCGGCCACCTTGGCGAGCGTGAAAAAGCCGTCAGACTGCGGCACTGAACAAAACCACTTGTGGCCCGTCAGCTCGTACCAGTGGGCCGTGGCGCCGTGGTAGCCGGCGCTGTGCGAAAAGCGGGCCGTGGTTTGCGTCTCGCGCAGGTCCGAGCCGCCCTGCTTTTCGGTCATGGCGTAACCGATCACGACCGACGCCTTGTCGGCCACTTCGCGGCGGCTGAACTCATACTGCGTACCGCGCACCTTGTCGGCCCACAGCTTCAGGCAGGGCTCGGACTGAAAGCCGGCATAAGACGCATACGCCATGCCGGTCGGGCAGGCCGTGCCGTGCTCGACCTGGTTCCAGAGGTAGGACAGCACGGCCCGGGCATAGTGCGGCTGCGCCTCGGGCGCAGTCCAGGCCAGCGAATGCACCTCGTGCTTCCAGGCCAGCGCCATCAGCTGGTGCCAGCTGGGGTGAAATTCGACCCAGTCGGTGCGGTTGCCGTAGCGGTCATGCGTCTTGAGCTCGGGCAGGTGCCGGTTGGCCAGGCGGGCCAGGTCCTGAATGTCCTCGTCGCCGACGAGCCGCCCCAGCGCCTGGCAGCGCCCCGACGCCCACGGCACTTCGCGCTGCACGGCGGCGGACAGCACGGCGTCCTGGTCGAATGCATTGAAGCCGGTCAGCGGGCTGGCCTGGTTCTTGACAAGATGCGTGACATGAAGGCTTTCGCCCTGCGGCAAGGGCAACAGCTGATGGGTGTCAATGGGTGCGTTCATGAGAGTCTCCAGCTTGGGTTGCAGGCGTCCTGGCCACGGGCCAGACGAGCGGACAAATCGTCAAGGTAACGGTTGAAAAGGTCGGTGGCGTCCTGGCCGAACATGCGAATGCGACCGGTGTGCTGAAGCAACAACAGGCCGACGCCGTGGGCAAACAGTGCGGTGTTTTCACGCAGCGATTCGTGCGGCGTCAGCCCCATTGCCTGTAATGCCGCTTCGCACGGACGCAGCGCATCGTGCAGGCGGTCATTGAGCTGGACATTGAGATCAGCATTCAGCCCGCGCGGCTGCATGCCCTGCACCAGGTAAAAGCCCAGGTCCAGGTCGCGCGGATTGGCGGCATAAAAGCCGAACCAGGCGCTGGCTTTGGCCCTTAGAACATCAGCCGCCGAACCGTCAGGCGCATCGGCGGTATCGACCACGTTGTTCAGCCGCTCCAGCGATTCAGCCAGCAACGCACCGTAGATCGCTTCCTTGTTTTCAAAATAAGAATAGATGGCACCGGGCGTGTAGCCGGCAGCCTTGGCGATTTCCCGGATGCTCGCACCTTCGATGCCGAGCCGCTGGAACACCGAACGCGCAGCGTCCAGCATCAGCGCCCGGCGCGAGTCGTTCAGGGCCTGTTGGCGTTGAATTTTGGCTTGCATGGCCTGAATATAAGCGGAAACAGGTGGAGCAACCACGCAAAATTAAACACTTGATAATTAAATTGAACAGTGTTTAAATTATTTGGAACCCACTACAGGAAAATTCTAATGAATGCACCCGCCCCCGCCCCCGCGCTAATGTCCGGCGCCGACTACCGCGAATCGCTGCGCCGCTACAAGCCGCGCGTTTTTCTTGACGGCCGGCAGGTTGACAGCGTGGCCGACGAGCGCGGATTTGGCCCCGGCATCAATGCAATTGCGCTGACCTACGACTACGCGCTGAAGGAAAAATACGCGCCTGTCATGACCGCCGTGCAACACACCAGCGGCAAGCGTGTCAACCGCTTGAGCCACATCAACACCAGCAGCGGCGACCTGCTGAACAAGCTGGAGGCCGTGCGGCTGGTCTGCCAGGAAACCGGCTGCGCCCAGCGCTACCTGACGCACGACGCGCTCAACGCCATCGGCCAGGTCTCAAGCCGCATCGACGACGCACGCGGCACCGGTGAGAACACCGCCCGTTTCCTGAACTACCTGCACCGCGTGCAGGACCAGGACCTGACGCTGGGCATTGCGATGACCGATGCCAAGGGCGACCGCAGCCGGCGCCCGCACGAGCAGGCCAACGTGGACAGCTACCTGCACGTCGTCGAGCGCAATGCCAAAGGAATCGTCATCTCGGGCACCAAGGCCATCGTGACCGGCGCGCCGTATGTGCATGAATTGCTTGTCATGCCATGCCGCAACATGGGCAAGGAGGACGCCGACTTTGCCGTCTGCTGCGCCGTGCCGGTTGATGCGCCCGGGATCACCATCATTGCGCGCCCAGCTGGGCGGCCCGGAGAGAAGGTCGAGCATGGCGAGCCACTGTTCAGCCGCAAGTACGGCCAGAGCACGGGCGTGGTGATGTTCGAGCGGGTATTCGTGCCGTGGGACAGCGTGTTTTACGCTGGCGAATGGGAGCATTCGGGCCACCTGACCTACAGCTACGCCACGCACCACCGCCACACCTGCATTGGTGCGCGCGCCGGATTCGGCGACCTGCTGATTGGCGCCGGCGCGCTGATGTGCGAGGCGAACGGGTTCGATCCAGGCAAGGAAACGCATTTACGCGAGCAGATGGTCGAGTTGATCACCATCACCGAAAGTTTTTATGCCTGCGGCGTGGCCGCCAGCGTGTATGGCAAGCCAGATGTCCATAGCCAGACCTTCATGCCTGACCCGGTATTTTCCAATATCGGCAAGCTGCTGCTGGCCACCAAGATCTACGACATGCACCGGATTGCCCACTACGTGAGCGGCGGGCTGATTGTCACCCTGCCCGGCCCGGATGAAGACCACAACCCCGAAACCGGGGCGAAACTGTCGGAAGTGCTGCGCGCCAATCCGGACGTACCCTACGAGCAGCGGATCGAAACCGCGCGGTTTATCGAAGACCTGACGGCCGGCTACCAGGGCGGCTGGTACAGCGTGATCAGCCTGCACGGCGGCGGATCCCCTGCGGCCATGAAACAGGAAATCTACCGCAACTACCCGATCGGATCGAAGGTGGAACTGGTAGAGCGGATTTTGGAGCGCGGCATTGCCGCCGATGGCTCGCCTGCCGCAGCGCCGCACGACCCGCAACGCGCCATCACCAAAAACCGCCAGCCCGGCAAATGCTGCGATACCGGCTGCACCACGCCCGGCCAGCCGGTGATGGTCGATTTGCCGGAGGTTCAGGCGAACCTGCCCTCACGGCGCGCTGGCGTTCCCCGAGTTGGTGAGTAGCCGCTCAAACCGGGGTGGGCCCCTGTTTGTCAAGTAATCCAGGGATTCCGGCATGCGTGGATGCCAGAAACGCAGGATTTACAAAACCATTCCAGGGTCAAGGTGAAAACACCCACGCCAAAACACAGGCCGCTGAAAAGAAGACACGTTCCTTCGCTTGGTTTGAACAAGTATCACAAATAAATTTTTTATTGATAGCAACGAAACCATGACAGCAAAGCGCCACCCGGCAATTCTTTATGGTTTCTTCATGGTTTGACTGGCGCGGGCAATTCCGCGAACTTCAACAAATGCGTTGCCAGCAGTGTTTCCGCCAGAAAGCAGACCAGCGCGGACAGAAAACACATGACGCCAGCCAGAAAGCAAACGGTCGCGATCTTGAAAATTGGCAATTCGCTGGTTTCGCCCAAAAACAGCAAGACGATGGTAGTGCCAATCAAAATGGCGCAAAACGTCAGCAGGGCCAGGCAGCCATTGACCAACCAGCCCCGGTGCCTGAGTCGGCGCAGTTCGTCATACATCCTGGCGGCGCGCACTGGTTCGACATCACCGCTTTCAAGCCGGCCTTCAAGAAATCTGGCCCGGTCGATGATCCGTGCCAGTCGCCCTGCCACGGCACCGATCATGCCGGATACGGCAGTCAACAGAAAAACAGGGGCGACAGCCAGTTGTATGCCGTGGGTCACGGTCGCAAGGTCGGTCGCAAAATTCATCCGGACTCCGATGCATAAGGTGATGGGACAGTCATTTTCTCATGCAAAGGCGCTTGGCTAAGCCAGCCAGAACGCAAGGAACGGCCCGCAAGAACCGTGCTTGAAACTTCCAGGGATACTGCTGCACGCAGGCAGCGGGACGGAATGTCAGGAATGCAGCGACTGACCATCCGGCACATGGGCCGTCATCGGAAAGAAAC
The DNA here is from genome assembly GCF_015752205.1 of Polaromonas sp. CG_9.7. Lineage (GTDB taxonomy): Bacteria > Pseudomonadota > Gammaproteobacteria > Burkholderiales > Burkholderiaceae_C > Polaromonas. The sequence continues at coordinate 98,961 of NZ_JADOVG010000011.1, read as the reverse complement.
TGCTGGCCAGCGGCGGCATGGCAGACTGAAGGACTTCCATTGGTGACTTGGTCCCTGTGTCTTTTTCGCGCTCCAGAACGTGGGTCACGCTTTTGATCATTTCCACTTGAGTCTGCATCGCGTTTGCGGCCACTTGCTGCCAGTATTTTCCCGCGCTCTGCACTGCGAAACGCAGAAGTTCGGACTGGATTGCCATGAGTTCGGCAGGCTGGCATGAGACGAAAAGTCTTTGCGCTGTTTCTTCGTGGAAAACCGAAGCTTCGTGCGCAGCATTTTGCTGGATTTTTCGCAGAGCCTCACTGCCGCGGCACATGACCGTGGTGCCATCAACCACCAAGGCAAGATGATGGCGACCCAGTTCCGAAAGAATATTCGGCGGATGGCTTTCAGCAGGCTGGGCAGTGCTGTTCTTTACTTTCGTGATCATTGCAATTCCTTGTTCAAAAAAATTTGAAAGGCAGGTAACCCGAGGGTTGCCACGAGTTTAAATTTTGAGTGCATTTGCGCCCGACATCCACGGATAAGACTGTAAAAACCTTAACGAAAGTTGACAGAAAAATTGCATGGCACAGTGGCAGGCTGAACTCCTTTTCATATTTTCCCTATCAACCAAGGGCCTGCATGCTGCCGAATAAAGAAGGACAACACGTCCCCCAAGCCACTTTCAAGACCCGCACGAACGACAAATAGGTTGCCATCACCCGGCCGGACGTTCAGGCAAACTTTCGCTGTGCATCGAGCGCCAGGCCGGCGCCGATGCTGCCGAACAAGTCTCCTTCAACGCAGCGGGCCTGCGGCGTCAGCGCCAGTACCCGCTCTCGCAGCAAAGGAACGCCGCTGGAGCCGCCGGTAAAAAACACCGTGTCGATGCCTGAGGCGGTGATGCCGGCATCGACCAACAGCCGGGCAACAGTCTGCTCGACAGAATTTACCAGCCCGTCAATCGACCGGTCCAGTTCTGCCCGATGCAGGTTCACGGTTTCACCCGCTGAAATTCGTCCGATATCGATCTGCGCTGCTTCGGCATTTGACAGCGCAATCTTGGCGTCTTCGACCTGAAGCGCAAGCCAGTGGCCGGCGCGTTCTCGCACCAGGCTTTGCAGCCGTTCCATCTTGAGCCGGTCTGCTGCATCACGGTGCAGTTCGGTTATTTCCGCCCAGGCTTTCTTGGTGTACGCCAAGTTGATGGTGTGCCAGGTCGCCAGGTTGAAGTAGTGGCTGGACGGCATTTCGCGCCCGCTTTTGAGCAGGCTGCCCAGCCCCAACATCGGCATCATGCTGGCCAGGCTCAGTGCCTTGTCGAAATCGGTGCCGCCAATATGCACGCCGCTAGTCGCCAGGATGTCATCCCGCCGCTCGGCGCACTTCGCACGCTCGGGGCCGACGCGAATCAGGGTGAAGTCGGACGTGCCGCCGCCAATATCCACCACCAGCACCAGTTCCTCGCGCGAGATTTGTGACTCGTAGTCAAACGCGGCCGCAATGGGTTCGTACTGGAAGGCAATGTCGCGCAGGCCCGCCTGGCGGGCAATGTCTTCCAGCGTGTCTTGCGCGCGCCGGTCGGCCGCCGCGTCGTCATCGACGAAAAACACCGGCCTGCCCAGTACCGCGCGGGTGAATTCCTGCCCCGCTGCCTGTTCGGCCCGGCGCTTGAGTTCGCCGATGAACTGGGCCAGCAGCGCGCGAAACGGCACGGCGCGGCCCGCCACCTCGGTGTATTCGTCCATCATTGACGTGCCGAGCAGGCTTTTCAGCGACCGCATCATCCGGCCTTCATGACCCTCCAGGTAATCGGCCAACGCGGCGCGGCCATAACTGACATGCGCATCTTCGGCATGGAAAAAAATCACCGACGGCAGCGTCAGCTTGCCGTCCTCCAGCGCCAGCAAGGTGCGCTGGCCCGGGCGGCTCCAGCCGGCAGTGGAATTAGACGTGCCAAAGTCAATGCCGCAGGCGGCCACCGGCGCCGCCGGCTCCAGCAGGCCACTCATCGGTCTGCCGGCTTGATGAAGCCGCCTTCGGCCCAGGCAACGGCACTGGCGCGGTTCAGCTTGAACGACGGCGCCACACGAACTTCGGCCAGCAGTTCACCGGTCTCGTCGTGGGCACTCAAGACGGCGTGTGGATGGTCTTCATCAGGAACGATGTCGAGAGACACCGTGATGCGTGCGGCATTCGCCGTCACCGTGATGCGCTGGTGCAAGCTGGCATGCAGTTGCTGCTCATGCCGGCGAACAAACTCCGAAGCAGTCTTGACCAGCGTGTTGAAGGCATTGACGTCCAGCGGCTTGGGGTTTTTCTTGTCGCGCCCCATGGTCCAGGGGCCGACCAGCGCCGGCTCGGGCTCGCCGTCCTTGACCATGGCCACGGCCCAGCCGTCGTCGTCTTCGTTCTTGAGAACCCGGGCGGTCCAGCCGTCGCCGCTCCACAAACGCGGCTCCTGGATTTTGACGGGGTCAGTTGAAGAAGATTCGTTGCCGGAATCTGGCGGGGTGGGGTGGGAATCAGTCAAGGCGCTTCACTCAGGTCAAAAACCACGCCGCAAAAGGGCATGCACAAAAGGGATTCGGGATGGGGATGCGAATTTTACTGTGACCTCAAAGCCGATCCACCGCGTGACCAGGCTCAAGGCGGCAGAGTGCTTTTAGCTACTGAATTTATAGCTGCTTTGGTATGCCAGTCGTGCGGAAAAGACGTATTTGGCAATATAAAAATTATTTATACTCACAAATAAACGCGCCAGCCCGATCAGAGGCCTATCTCGAACTGCGCATCACCCATGTAGCGGTGCGGTCCCAGCGCGGCGGTCAGGGCGGCGGATTCGGCGGCCTGCCACTGGGTGAAGATTTCCAGCTCTTCAGGCGACAACACATCTTGCGCCGGGTGTTCGCCGTAGATTGTGACCATGCGGCAATACGCGCCATACACCGGCGCCACCAGGCTGGCGTCGCCCAGCGACGCGTCCAGCGCCTTGCGAAAACGCTGCTCGGCGGCCGCAAGCTGCTGCGGGCTGGCGTCTTCGAAAGCGTAAAGTTTGAGGGTGTAGCTCATTTTTTGTCCTTCCCGAATTATTTAACGGTCGCATCCGGACCTTGTGCGATGGCAATGCGACGGCGCAGACGGGCCGCCTCTTGCGCGTCGCCGCCCTGCTCTGCCCGCTGGAGCTGAACCCCTAACCAGGCCAGCAGCGGACGCCGCCAGCCCTGAGCGGAAGCCGTGTCAATTGCCAAAGCAATCACGGACGGACTGGCGCGGCCGGTCTGCAGCAGCACGCTGGCTGCCAGAAGCTGCGACAGCGGATCGGCAATGCCCGCAAGCGTTCCGGTATCACCCGCTGCTGCGGCGCGCTGGGCGGGCGGCAGCAAGGCGATGCTGTCAACCTGCACCTGTCCCCGCAGGTAGTCGCCATAGGCACGCTGGGAGGCTGTCGCATCCGCCCGGAGCGGCTCGAAGCCCGCGCAAGGCTCGAACACCAGGCTGGCCACCCGGCTGGCGCAATGCAGGAGTTCGGCGGTGGCCAGCAGGTCGGGCCGGCCGGTGCGCGACAACTGGCTGCGCGCACGCGCCAGTTCAGCGGCTTCGACGCGGCTGTTGCCTTCCAGATAGGCGGCGACCGAACGCTCCATGGAACCCTTGGCTTCGACTTGCCAGTCCGGCGGCCTGGGTGCGCTGCTGCAAGCGGCCAGGACCCAAACGGTGCCGAGTGCAAACACCAGCTTCATCGTCACAGGGCAATTTTTCATGGCAGCTTCATTTCTGCATCCCGTGCAAACGGCCATTTGCGGTTGATCTCGCTGACCAGGCCTTCGACCTTGCGCAGGCTGGCTTCGACATCCCCACGCAAGGCGCCCAGGTCGTTCGTGGCTTCTTTGGCATTCGACGTGATCGCCTGGGCATTGACCAAAATGGCATCGACCTTTTGAAGGCTGGTGCGCGCCTCGCCCAGCATGGCATTGAGTTGCAGCACCGTGGCGCGGGTTGCGGGCAGCACGCCCTTGTCGCCAAACACCTGGGTATCGGTCTTGGCCGCGATGCCATCGAGCTTGGCGAGTAAAGAATTGGTGCGGTCCAGCGTGGCAGAAAACTTCCTGGCCTCGGCTTCGCTGCCAAGCAGCACCGTGAGGGCACCGCCAGGGCCGTTGAGTCGTTCGGTCAGCACCTGCAGGTTGGCCAGGCTGGCGCCCACCGAGCCGCTGCTCCCGGTCAGGCTGTTGAGGTTGTCAATCAGTTCCTTGGCGGCGGCAATGACCCTGGGAATTTCTGCGCTGGCGTCGCCCTGCAAAACGGTTCGCACTGCATCCTTGGGCAGGGGCGGATCGTTCAGCAGCCCGGTGTAGGCGCGAATGTTGGGTCCGCCGACAATGCCCTTGACGAGCGTGAAAACGCTGCTGCTGCGCAGCCAGTGGGCGTCCTTTTCGGCTACATCGACCAAAATGCGTGCCTTGCCGTCTTCGGCCAGTTCAATGCGTCGCACCCGGCCGATCGGAAAGCCGGCAAAAGTCATGTCCATGCCAACCACGACGCCTTCGGAATCCTCGGCCATTAGCACCAGTCGCTGCGTGCTTTCAAAAACACCACGTGCATAAAGCACATACAGCGCGGAACTGCAAACCAGCAGCAGCATGAACAGCAGCAAAAGCCGAGCCTTGAATTCCAGACCAGCCATGTTTTCAGGAATGCTGCGGTCCGGCAGGTGCGCAGACTGCGCCGAACCCTGGCCAACGGGCGGCAGCAGTGGCGGGGACGAATCGGGAGAGGAACGGCTCATGAAAGGTGTATTTCAAATTCAGTAATAGTTGCCAACCAGCGAAGCCACTTCAACCAGCAGCAAAACGGCAAACATACGAACCAGGCCGCGCATTTCGGCACTGGAGCGCAGACTGGCGCCGCGCATGCCGTACAAGGCCGAAGCCATTGGAATGAGCGAAACGGCCAGGCAAAAAAACACTGTCTTCAGCACAAAAATCAGCGTGACGGCAGGTGTGAACACCTGGCCGAACAACCGGGTGTAGCCCGGCAGGCCCGACACGGCGAAGCCGTACACCGCGACATAGGCCACGACCAGCGCCACCACGCAGCTCAGCGCGGCCAGCGTGATGCCGGCAAACATGCCCGCCACCACGCGCGGCAGCACTTCGCGGCGTATCGGCTCAACGCCCTGTCGGCGCATGTTGTCAAGTTCGCCACTGGCCTGCAGCGCGGTGAGTTCGGCGCCATCGGGAATTGTGCAACGCAGCGCCACGAACAGCGCGGCGGTCAGGGGAATCAACTCCAGCACCAGCACACGAATCAACAGTTGCAGCGCATATTGAGACAGGCCATAACTCAGCGCCGTCACCATCACGATGCGCGTGAGTACCACCGTCACCAGCGCGCACAGCAGCGAAAAACCCAGCAGCACCGGCGCCGTGCTGGTGTAGACATGGCGCCCCAGGACTATTCGGTTTTCGCGGCTGTAGCTAGAGGGCGAAAGCGCCAGCACCATGATCACCGCGCCCAGATGCACCAGTTGCCACCATTCGGTGAACCACTGCCGGGCAGACCAACCCGTCTGGGTCAGGCGGTTGTGCCAGGGCGTGCTTGGTGTCATGCCTGCATGATAACGGGGGGTTTGTTCGGCCAAACCCCAAAACAGCGACCGAATGCGTCACCAGCGTATTGCCGACCCGCAGCCCCGAAGGCACGCTTTCACTTGCCGGGGGGTTCGGGCAGCAGCCGGATGAGCTTGCCGTTGCTGCTGTCGGTCAGCACGTACAGCAGGCCATCGGGGCCTTGGCGCACATCGCGGATGCGCTCGCCGACATCGGCCAGCAGCTTGTGCTCGCGAACCACCTTGCCGCCGAAGGGTGTCGAGAGTTCTATCCGGTCAAGGTAAGAAAACTTCAGCGACCCGACAAACAGGTTGCCCTGCCACGTCTTGCCATACCGTTCGCTGGTTAAAAAAGCCATGCCGGACGGTGCGATCGACGGAACCCAGTAATGCAGCGGTTGCTCCATGCCGGCCTTGCGACTCAGGCCTTCGCCCATCTTGCCGCCGCCGTAGTTTTCGCCATAAGTGATCTCGGGCCAGCCGTAATTCGCACCCGGCCGGGGCAGGTTGATTTCGTCGCCACCCTGCGGCCCATGCTCGTGCATCCAGAACGTGCCGTCGGGCCCAAGCGTGGCGCCTTGGGCATTGCGGTGGCCATAGCTCCAGATTTCGGGCAATGCGCCTGCCTGGTTGGCAAAGGGATTGTCGGCAGGCACCGAGCCATCCTTGTTGATGCGAACAATCTTGCCGTGGTGGTTGTCAAGTTTTTGTGCGTCGTCCTTGCGTGAAAACCGCTCTCCCAGTGTCAGGAATAATTTACCGTCCGGTTGGCCATTCGCACCCGGCGCGCGGCCTTCAACAATACGGCATCCGAAATGGGCCGAACTGGCAACTTTCGGCTTCTGGCTGAAAAGCACCTTGAGATTTTCCAGCCGCGCGCCGTCAGCGCTCATTCGGGCGCTGGCCAGCGCCGTGCTGTTGGCCCGGCCGGTGGCAGCAGGTTCCGAATAGCAGAAATACAAGGTGCGGTTGCGTGCAAAGTCACTGTCCGTCACGATGTCGAGCAGACCACCCTGCCCGCCGGCTGCGATCTCGGGCAAGCCGGTGACGGTTGCCAATGCCTTGCCATCGGCAGCCAGCAAGCGCAGCTGGCCGGCCCGCTCGGTGACCAAAAAGCGACCGTCTGGCAAGAATGCCAGCGCCCAGGGATTTTGCAGACCTGACGCCACGGTGTCAGCGCGAACTGCCTGCGCATGCACCTGCAGTGACAGCAGGCTTGAGGTGATGACCGTGGCAGCACAAAGCGCACGCAGGTTCAGCGTTGAAAACATCTTCTGAATCCCTGCATTGTTTTAATGGCTTTGTGATGTCGACTGGGGCGAATAGTTCAAACCAAGGGAGCTAAACCCTATGCCATTCGCCAATCTGGTTCGTCCCGGGAGCAATGCTGGACAAGTGCTTATTTTCAAAAATCCAACACTTCACATATCAAGAAACGAATTTTTCAATTAAATACAATAATATTTAACTGTAATAAAAGAAACTAAGGTAACAATTTTTTATTGACGCAGGGCCTATCCGTCAAGTATGCTCGCCGCGATGCGAATGATTCCCTCTGTACTCGTCCTGGCCCTTGCTGCACTTTGCACCTTGAACGCCCAAGCATCTCCCGCCACTTCCAGCGACGAGATCGACAGGCTGCTCGCCGAGCGGGGGCTTCTGAACAAAATGGACTATGTGCGCCAGAACGTTAGCCATAAAGCGTCCGAGCTGGTCGTCAATGCCATGAGCTTATTGGGGGTTCCCTATAAATGGGGAGGAACCGATGCTGACACCGGATTTGACTGCAGTGGTTTTGTGGTCTCCGTGTACCAGCAAAGCATCGGCTTGCTGCTGCCACGCAAGGCCGAACAGCAGGCGGCAGCCACCGAGAAAATCAGCCAAGCCGAATTGCAACCCGGTGACCTGGTGTTCTTCAACACCATGCGGCGCGCCTTCAGCCACGTCGGCATCTATGTCGGCAACGGCAAGTTTATTCATGCTCCCAGGGCGGGTGCTGAAGTCAGGGTGGAAAGCATGGGTGGCAGTTATTGGCAAAACCGCTTCAATGGCGCACGTCGCGTCATCGGCGATGCCGCCGAATCGGTTAACCCAATGCAGTCGAAGCCGGTCAAGGCTTCAATTGACGACGGAGCCTCCATTCGCTGAATCGCCGGGTTTATGCCCGCCAACAGCACAAAAAATATTCATGTTTGAGAGCCGCCTTGCGCATACGCCGTATGTGCAAGGCGGCTTTTTCGTTTGAAGTCGACTGAAATCTCAGCATTAAAAAACCAAAAGGCTCCTGCACGTTCAAAGGGACACGAGGCTTTTTTGTTTTACCGAAGCGTTCAAACCCGGCATGGCGCCGCAAATACCTATTTCCTGATCGGCGGCAAGTCAGTGCAGCTGCCATGCGCCACTTCTGCTGCCATGCCAATGCTCTCGCCCAGTGTCGGATGCGGATGGATGGTCTTGCCGATGTCCACCGCGTCGGCGCCCATTTCAATCGCCAGCGCAATCTCGCCGATCATGTCGCCCGCGTGCGTGCCGACCATGCCGCCGCCCAGGATCTTGCCGTGGCCGTGCGCCTCCGGGCTGTCGTCAAACAGCAGCTTGGTCACGCCTTCGTCGCGGCCATTGGCTATCGCGCGGCCTGAAGCGGCCCACGGGAACAGGCCCTTCTTGACCTTGATGCCTTGCGCCTTGGCCTGGTCTTCGGTCAGGCCGACCCATGCCACCTCGGGGTCCGTGTAGGCAACGCTCGGGATCACGCGGGCATTGAATGCAGCGCTGGCCAGTTCCTTGTTGCCTTGCAGTTCACCGGCAATCACTTCGGCCGCCACGTGCGCCTCATGCACCGCCTTGTGCGCCAGCATCGGCTGGCCAACAATGTCGCCGATGGCGAAGATGTGCGGCACGTTGGTGCGCATCTGGATATCGACGTTGATGAAACCGCGATCGGTCACGCTGACACCGGCCTTGTCGGCGGCCAGCTTCTTGCCGTTAGGCGTGCGGCCCACAGCCTGCAACACCATGTCATACACCTGCGGCGCAGGGGCCGTGCCGCCCGGCTCGGCGCTCTCGAATGTCACCTCAATGCCTTCGGGCGTGGCCCGGGCGCCCACGGTCTTGGTCTTGAGCATGATGTTGTCAAAACGCGGTGCGTTCATCTTCTGCCAGATTTTGACCAGGTCGCGGTCTGCGCCCTGCATCAGGCCGTCGAGCATTTCCACCACGTCCAGGCGCGCGCCCAGCGTGCTGTACACGGTGCCCATTTCCAGGCCGATGATGCCGCCACCCAGGATCAGCATGCGCTTGGGAACCTCCTTTAGCTCCAGCGCGCCTGTAGAGTCCACCACGCGCGGGTCTTCCGGCATGAAGGGCAGGCGCACGGCCTGGCTGCCCGCAGCAATGATGCAGTTCCTGAAACCGATGGTCTGCTTCTTGCCGGTTTTTTCCTGCGCCGTGCCGCCGGTTTCCTCGACTTCCACGTGGTTGGCACCGACGAAAGCGCCGTAGCCGCGCACGACAGTGACCTTGCGCATCTTGGCCATCGCGGCCAGCCCGCCCGTCAGCTTGTTGACGACCTTTTCCTTGTGGCCGCGCAGCTTGTCGATGTTGACGCTGGGCGCTCCAAAATCAATGCCAAGAGCCGCCATGTGGCTGACTTCGTCCATCACGGCAGCGACATGCAGCAGCGCCTTGGACGGAATGCACCCAACGTTCAGGCAGACGCCGCCCAGCGCGGCATAGCGCTCGACCAGCACCACCTTGAGGCCCAGGTCGGCGGCACGAAAGGCGGCCGAATAGCCGCCGGGACCGGCGCCGAGCACCAGCAGGTCGCAGTCCAGATCGGCCGTGCCGCCGAAGCTGGCGGCGGCTGGCGCTGGCGTAGTGGCTGGAGCTGCTGCAGCAGGCGCTGCTTTTTCAGGAGCAGCAGGTGCAGGTGCAGCCTGCGCGGCAGCCTGTTTTGGTGCTTCAACCGGCGCAGCTGCGGCATTCGCGGCGCCAGCGACTTCCAGTGTCAGTACGACCGAGCCCTGCTTGACCATGTCGCCAAGCTTGACCTTGATGTCCTTGACCACGCCGCCTTGCGAAGCCGGGATTTCCATGGAAGCCTTGTCGCTTTCCACAGTGATCAGGCTTTGCTCGGCCTTGATGGTGTCGCCGGCCTTGACCAGCACTTCGATGACGGAGACTTCATCAAAGTCGCCAATGTCGGGCACCTTGATGTCGATGAAGTTTGCAGAGGCACTCATGAGGAGGCTTTCAATTTGAGGGTGAATAGGTCAATCAGTCCACCGGAATTCTTGTCGAATTCGCAACCGGCGTTCATTCCGGCCATGGCCACCTCGCGGGCGGTTCTGGCCTTGGCCCAGCTCGCATGCATGGCACCCAGCGCAAAGCTGCGGCCCGAGCCCACGCCCCAGAATTCCTTGAATTCAAAGACTTCCCGGTAGCTGTAAAGGCCATAAATGCCGGTGGCGTTGGCAATGAGCACGGTGAACTGGCTGGACTCGTAAGGGTCGTTGTCGTCTTCCTTGCTTTGCAGGAAAAACGATTCCTTGAGCATGGCGTGAAGCCGGAGAAAGGTGTCGAACACCTCCTCGCGGCTGTTCAGCCGAAGTTCCTCGGGGGGCAGCGTCGACATGGCCTTGCGCAGCACGGGAAAGTGCGCCACGGTTCCGGCCATGCCGATGTGACTGACCCCTTGCGGCGTCTCGACCTTGAAAATCTTGCTGTTGCTTTCAAAGCGGTGGCTCAGGCGGGTATCGCCAAAGGTCACAAGCGTGTCGGCAGCCATCACGACCTGACCCGCTTTCTTGACAACCACCAGCGTGGTCACAGCAAGATTCGGCGGAAGTCCGCCAGCACCTGGCCGTAATACGCATTGAAACGCGCCGCCGCCGCGCCATCGATCACGCGGTGGTCCCAGCTCAGCGACAGCGGCTGCATCAGGCGTGGCGCAAAAGCCTTGCCATCCCAGACCGGCTCGATGCGGCTCTTGCACACGCCCATGATGGCGACTTCAGGCGCATTGATGATGGGCGTGAAGTAACGCCCGCCAATGCCGCCCAGCGACGAGATCGTAAAACACGCGCCCTGCATGTCGGCCGGACCGAGCTTGCCGTCGCGCGCTTTCTTGGCCAGCTCGCCCATCTCCTGCGAGATCTGGATGATGCCTTTCTTGTCGGCGTCCTTGATGACCGGAACGACCAGGCCGTTTGGTGTGTCGGCGGCAAAGGCAATGTTGAAATACTGCTTGAGCACCAGCTGGTCGCCGTCGAGCGAGGAATTGAACTGCGGAAACTTCTTGAGCGCGGCCACCGCGGCCTTGATCAGGAAAGCCAGCATCGTGATCTTGACGCCGGATTTTTCGTTTTCCTTGTTCATCTGCACGCGGAAGGCTTCGAGTTCGGTGATGTCCGCGTCGTCGTGGTTGCAGACATGCGGAATCATCACCCAGTTGCGGTGCAGGTTGGCGCCGCTGATCTTCTTGATCCGCGACAGCGGCTGGCGCTCGACCGGGCCAAACTTGGTGAAGTCGACCTTTGGCCAGGGCAACAGTTCCAGGCCGGCACCGGTGCCGCCACCGCCTGCAGCAGCCGGCGCGGGCGCCTTGGCTGCCTGCGCCTGGGTGCGGGTGTCGCCCGTCATCACTGACTTGGTGAAAGCCTGGACATCGTCCTGCGTGATGCGGCCCTTGGGGCCGGAGCCCTTGAGTTCGGCCAGCGGCACGCCCAGTTCGCGGGCAAACTTGCGCACCGAAGGCGAAGCATGCGGCAGACTGGTCGATGTTGCGGCCATGGGTTCATGCGCGGGCTGGGCCTGGGCGGCGGCGGGTGCTGCTGCGGTCGGGGTTGGCGCAGGATCGCCATAGCCTTTGGCGCTGCCGGCGGCATTGGCTGCAGCGGGGTCGGGGCTGCCGCCAGCAGTGGCCGGTGCTGGCGGCGCAGGTGCGGCGGTGGGCGCGGGAGCAGCAGCACTGGCAGCGCCTTCCAGAATCGCCAGCAGGTCGCCAATGTTGATGGTGTCGCCCAGCTTGACCTTGAGCTCCTTGATCACACCGGCATGACTGGACGGGATTTCCATTGAGGCTTTGTCGGATTCCACGGTGATCAGCGATTGCTCGACCTTGACGGTGTCACCCGTCTTGACCAGCACCTCGATCACGACCACATCCTTGAAGTCGCCAATGTCGGGAACCATGACTTCGACCAAGCCAGCCGTCGCGGCTGCCGGGGCTGCCGGGGCTGCGGCTGGCGCGGCTGGTGCCGGCGCAGACGTTGCTTCGGTTTTAGGAGCTGCCGCAGCAGGCGCAGCCTGCGCAGGAGCCTGTTTTGGCTCCGATTCCGCAGCGCCTTCAACTTCCAGCGTCAGCACGACCGAGCCCTGCTTGACCTTGTCGTCGAGCTTGATCTTGATCTCTTTCACCACGCCGGAATGGCTGGACGGGATTTCCATCGAGGCCTTGTCCGACTCGACTGTGATCAGCGACTGCTCGGCCGTCACGCTGTCGCCGGGCTTGACCAGCAGTTCGATCACCGTGACTTCATCAAAATCGCCAATGTCAGGGACTTGTATATCTACCAATGCCATGTTCTTGTCTCCGTTTGCTTGCGTCTTGGACTGAATTTTTACGTCAAGCGTAAAGCGGATTGATCTTGTCGGCATTGATGCCGTACTTGCGGATCGCTTCGGCCACCTTGGCAACCGGCACCGTGCCTTCTTCGCTGAGCGCCTTCAGCGCCGCCACGACGATGTAATGGCGGTTGATCTCGAAGTGTTCGCGCAGCTTGCTGCGGAAATCGCTGCGGCCAAAACCGTCGGTGCCCAGCACTTTGTAAGTGCGGCCCTTCGGGATGTAGGAGCGAATCTGCTCGGCAAAGGCCTTCATGTAGTCGGTCGAGGCAATGACCGGGCCGGCATGGGCTTGCAACTGGTCCTCGACGAACGAGGTGCGCGGGGTTTCCAGCGGATGCAGCAGGTTCCAGCGCTCGGTGTTCTGGCCATCGCGTGCCAGCTCGTTAAAACTCGGGCAACTCCACACATTGGCAGAAACGCCCCACTCTTTTTCCAGCAATTCCTGCGCGGCAATCGATTCCCGCAGGATGGTGCCCGAGCCGAGCAACTGCACGGTCGGCGCCAGCTTGGGGCCTTCCTTGCACAGGTACATGCCCTTGATGATCTGCTCTTCGGTGCCGGGCTTGAGGCCGGGCATGGCGTAGTTTTCGTTCAGCAGCGTGATGTAGAAGTAGACGTTTTCCTGCTTTTCAACCATGCGCTTGAGCCCGTGGTGCAGAATCACGCCGACTTCGTGCGCGTAGGTCGGGTCGTAGCTGATGCAGTTCGGAATCGTGCCGGCCAGGATGTGGCTGTGGCCGTCTTCGTGCTGCAGGCCTTCGCCGTTCAGCGTGGTGCGGCCCGAAGTGCCGCCCAGCAAGAAACCGCGTGCCTGCATGTCGCCCGCCGCCCAGGCCAGGTCGCCGATGCGCTGGAAACCGAACATCGAGTAGTACACGTAGAACGGCACCATGATGCGGTTGTTGGTGCTGTAGCTGGTGGCCGCCGCAATCCAGCTGCTCATGCCGCCGGCCTCGTTGATGCCTTCCTGCAGGATCTGGCCCTTTTTGTCTTCCTTGTAGTACATCACCTGTTCTTTGTCGACAGGGGTGTACTGCTGGCCGGCGGGGTTGTAGATGCCGATCTGGCGGAACAAGCCTTCCATGCCGAAAGTGCGGGCTTCATCCACCAGAATCGGCACGACGCGCGGGCCGAGCGCCTGGTCACGCAGCAACTGCGTCAGGAAACGCACATACGCCTGGGTGGTCGAGATTTCACGGCCTTCGGCGGTCGGCTCCATCACGGCCTTGAAGGTCTCGATGGCCGGCACGGTGAAGTTTTCATCGGCTTTGGTGCGGCGGTGCGGCAGATAGCCACCCAGCGCCTTGCGACGTTCATGCAAGTACTGCATTTCAGGGGTGTCGTCGGCCGGTTTGAAGAACGGCAGTTCGGCCAGCTGGCTGTCGGGGATCGGAATGTTGAAACGGTCGCGAAAGGCCTTGATGTCCTCGTCGCCCAGTTTCTTGGTCTGGTGGACATTGTTCTTGCCCTCGCCAATCTTGCCCATGCCAAAACCCTTGACGGTCTTGATCAAGAGCACGCTGGGCTGGCCGGTGTGGTTCACCGCTGAATGGAATGCGGCATAGACTTTTTGCGAGTCGTGGCCGCCACGGGTGAGCTTCCAGATGTCGTCGTCGCTCATCTTGGAAACCATTTCCAGCGTGCGCGGGTCGCGGCCGAAGAAGTGCTTGCGCACATAGGCGCCGTCATTGGCTTTGAACGACTGGTAGTCGCCGTCGTTGCACTCCATCATGATCTTCTTGAGCGCACCTTCGGTGTCGCGAGCCAGCAGCGGGTCCCAGCCAGAACCCCAGATCAGCTTGATGACGTTCCAGCCGGCACCGCGGAATTCGCCTTCGAGTTCCTGGATGATCTTGCTGTTGCCGCGCACCGGGCCGTCGAGCCGCTGCAGGTTGCAGTTGATGACGAAGACCAGGTTGTCGAGCTTTTCACGCGCAGCCAGGCCGATGGCGCCCAGCGATTCGACTTCGTCCATCTCGCCGTCACCGCAAAACACCCAGACCTTGCGGTTTTCGGTGTTGGCAATGCCGCGTGCATGCAGGTACTTGAGGAACCTGGCTTGGTAAATCGCCATCAGCGGGCCCAGGCCCATCGACACCGTAGGGAACTGCCAGAAATTGGGCATCAGCTTGGGATGCGGATAGCTCGACAAGCCCTTGCCATCAACTTCCTGGCGGAAATTGAGCAGTTGCTCTTCGCTCAGACGGCCTTCAAGGTAGGCGCGTGCATACACGCCGGGCGACACATGGCCCTGAATGTAAAGGCAGTCGCCGCCGTGGTTTTCGCTCTCGGCATGCCAGAAATGGTTGAAACCGGCGCCAAACAGGCTAGCGAGCGAGGCAAACGAACCGATGTGACCGCCCAGGTCACCGCCGTCGGCAGGGTGCAGACGGTTGGCCTTCACCACCATGACCATGGCGTTCCAGCGCATGTAGGCGCGCAGCCGCTGCTCGATGATCAGGTTGCCGGGCGAGCGTTCTTCCTGGTCGGTCTCAATGGTGTTGACATAACCGGTGGTGGCCGAGAAAGGCATGTCGATGCTGTTCTGGCGGGCATGTTCGAGCAGTTGCTCAAGCAGGAAGTGAGCGCGCTCGGGGCCGTTGCTTTCAATGACGGCGGACAGCGCATCCATCCACTCGCGCGTCTCCTGCGTGTCTTTGTCCTGCACCGGCTCAAGGTAAGCGCCGGCGGGGGAAATGCCGGTTTGCTGGGTTTCGTCTGGATTGGCTGCCATTTTGTCTCCTGGATAAATCTTTTCGCTTGTTACTTTGAACCCATGCAAGGCAATGTTCAGCCTTGCGGGCGCGCGTTCAGGTCCCGTTTTTAAACTGAAACCAAGTTTAAGCGCCTAGTTTCTCACAATTATTTGTAAATTTCAAATTGTGCTTTTCAATTTTGCATGATGAAATTTTATGACTTGTTCATTGCTTACCTACATTGAACTTATGGATTTGTAACTGCATCTGTCATGTGGACCTGTTCACTTTAAAATCACTTGTTTTCCCATGTCCCAGTTTCCGCTCTCCCCTTCCACCGACGCCACGGTCAATCCAGCGTCCGTCCCGCTATGGCGGCGCTGGTGGCGCAAACAGTCCCCGTCTCGCCAGGACCGGTTCATTGCGTTGGGACCGCTGTTTTCCGTGGTTCTGTTTCTGGCGGCTGTGATCGCCGCATTTGGCTACCTGCGCATTGAAGAAATAGACCGCGAACAGCAGGCGGTCACCCGTGATGTCGAATATGCCCAGCAACGCCTTAGGCTGCGGCTGCTGGAACGGCAGGAGCAATTGATGCGAATCGGCCGGGACGTGTCCAACAAAGAGATTGATGTCGAAGAATTTCTGATTCAGGCAGAAGCGCTGGTGAACCAGAATCCGGAATTGATGGCGATCACCTGGATCGACAACCGGCGGCGCATCAAAGCATCGTATGTTTCACCCAGTGCCAACGCCATGGGGCCGCGTACTGTCGGCGAGCCGCTCAGGCTGGGTGAGACCGACGGCACCTACGAACTGGCACGCGACCTGCGCCAGCCGGTTTACTCCAGACCCTTGTTATTGCAGGACACCCGGCGCTCCAACGCAGCGAGCCTGCAATTGCAGGTTCCACTGGATGAACAAGGCCGATTCGCTGGTGTGATCATGGGGGAGTATTCAGTGGATGGGCTGCTGCGCTTTGGCATTCCTACGGAAATCACCGCCAAGTACGCGGTTGCCCTGGTGGACGACAAAGAGACTGTGCTGGCAGGCAACCTGCCGCCGGCCCGCAATGGTGCGGCACGGTGGCTGCCCTGGGCCGAAGACGCGGCCAAATACGAAATTCCGGTGTCGCCCGTGGGCAATGGCCTCTTGATCCGGGCCGAAGGCTACCGCGCCTCGCAGGGCGTGGTGGGCAGCGGCTTTTTCTGGCTGGTCAGCGCGCTGAGTGCACTGACCGTGTGGATGCTGCTGGGCAACTGGCGCCATACCCGGCGCAGGGTACAGGCACAAGAGGCATTGCAGACCGAAACCCATTTTCGGCGTGCGATGGAAAACTCGATGCTGACCGGCATGCGCGCGCTCGACCTGCAGGGCCGCATCACCTATGTCAACCCGGCTTTTTGCCAGATGACCGGGCTGACGGAAGACGAACTCGTCGGCTGTACCGCGCCATTTCCACATTGGCCCGAGTCAGAAATCGGCACGCTGATGGGCCGGCTCGAAGATGAACTCCACGGCCGAACGCCGGCCGGCGGCTTCGAAGTACGCGTCAAACGCAAGAACGGCAACACCTTCGATGCCCGCCTGTACGTGTCGCCTTTGATCGATCCGCGGGGCCAACAAACTGGCTGGATGACGTCGATGACCGACATCACCGAACCCAAGCGCATCCGCGAGGAACTCACCGCCTCCTACGAACGGTTCACCACCGTCCTTGAAGGACTGGACGCTGCGGTTTCCGTGGCGCCGATGGGTGGCAGCGAACTGCTGTTTGCCAACCGGCTGTACCGTTCATGGTTTGGTGGCCAGGGCTCAAGCCATGTCAACCTTGTGGCGCAAGTCGGCGTGCCTACCCTCAACCCATCGGGCGATGCCCAGGATGCGGTGGACGACATGGCCGGTTTTCCGACTGAGGCGCTGACCGATGCGCTGACTGCAAATGCCGAAATCTTTGTTCCCGAACTCGCCAAATGGCTGGAAGTGCGTTCCCGCTACCTGACCTGGGTCGATGGCCGTTTGGCGCAGATGGTGATTGCCACCGACATCACTCCGCGCCGCCATGCAGAGGAACAGGCCGCCCAGCAAAACGAACGCGCGCAAAACGCCAGCCGTTTGATCACCATGGGCGAAATGGCGTCAAGCGTGGCGCATGAGTTGAACCAGCCGCTGACCGCCATCAACAACTACTGCAACGGCATGGTGTCGCGCATCAAGGCCAACCAGATCAGCAATGACGACCTGCTGGTGGCGCTGGAGAAAACTGCCAAGCAGGCCTGGCGGGCCGGGCAGATCATTCAGCGCATCCGCGCCTTCGTTAAACGCAGCGAACCCAACCGCACTTCGGCAGATGTGGCGACACTGGTGAGCAATGCCATGGAACTGGCGGAAATCGAACTCCGGCGCCACCATGTGCGGCTGACGCACCACATTGCCGCCCGCCTGCCCGACGTGATGGTGGACCGGATATTGATTGAACAGGTGCTGATCAACCTGATGAAGAATGCGGCCGAATCGATTGCCCAGTCGCACCGGCCCACAGCCCAGCGCAATGTCGAGCTGCAAGTGCTGCCAAAGCAGATCAACGGCCAGAACGTGGTCGAGTTTTCGGTCCTTGATTCCGGCCGGGGACTGACGCCCGAGGTCATGGAGCGTTTGTTTGAGGCCTTCTATTCGACCAAGGCCGAAGGCATGGGAATTGGCCTGAAACTGTGCCGCAGCATTGTCGAATCCCACCAGGGCAGGCTGGAAGCGGTCAACCTCTACAATGGCGACGACGTTATCGGCTGCCGGTTTACCTTCTGGATTCCGCTAATACCCTTGACATCACCGGCAGCCTCTGCCACCGATACCATAACTGCCGAAACTGCGGGCAGTTCCTAGAAAAAACGCCACCATTTCCATTCAAGTTTACGAAGAAAGCAAGGCATGAGTTTGATACCCAAAAAAGGCACTGTCTATGTCGTCGATGACGACGAAGGCGTTCGTGACTCGCTGCAATGGCTGCTTGAAGGCAAGGACTACCGGGTGCGCTGTTTTGATTCAGCCGAAACGTTTTTGAGCCGCTACGATGCGCGTGAGGTGGCTTGTCTGATCGTCGACATCCGCATGGGCGGCATGACCGGTCTGGAGTTGCAGGACCGCCTGCTGGAACGCAAGTCGCCGCTGCCGATCGTCTTCATTACCGGCCACGGCGACGTGCCAATGGCCGTGGACACCATGAAAAAAGGTGCGATGGATTTCATCCAGAAACCCTTCCAGGAAGCCGCGCTGGTCGACCTGGTCGAGCGCATGCTGGCGCAGGCCAAGGATGCCTTCAACGACCACCAGCAGTCGGCCAGCCGCGACGCGTTGCTGGCCAAGCTGACGTCACGCGAAGCGCAGGTTCTGGACCGCATCGTTGCCGGCCGCCTGAACAAGCAAATTGCCGACGACCTGGGCATCAGCATCAAGACGGTCGAGGCGCACCGCGCCAACATCATGGAAAAGCTCAATGCCAACACCGTGGCGGACCTGTTGAAAATCGCCTTGGGCTCCACTGCCCCCAAGGTCTGACTCGCATCAAATACTCCGTTTTTAATAGCAGCCTACGCCCGTGGCACTTGCGCTGACGGGCGTTTTTACTTGAAACTTAAGAACATGACCGCCCAACTCATCGATGGCATTGCACTTTCGCATCAACTGCGAGGCGAAGTTGCCGTTCGTGCAGCCGCCCTGCGTGCCCGGGGCATCACGCCGGGACTGGCTGTGGTACTGGTCGGCGACAGCCCGGCCAGCCAGGTGTATGTACGCAACAAGGTGAAGGCCTGCGAAGACAACGGTCTGCATTCAGTGCTGGAGCGCTACCCGGCCGCCATGAGCGAAGCCGAACTGCTGGCGCGCGTCGACGCATTGAACAACGACCCGGCGATTCACGGCATCTTGGTGCAATTGCCGCTGCCGGCGCACATCGACGCGCAAAAGGTCATCGAGGCGATTTCACCGGCAAAAGACGTGGACGGCTTTCATGTCGGCAGCGCCGGCGCGCTGATGGTCGGCCAGCCCGGTTTCTGGCCCTGCACGCCGTATGGCTGCATGAAGATGCTGGAAAGCATCGGCTACGATCTTCGCGGCAAGCATGCCGTGGTGATTGGCCGCAGCAACATCGTCGGCAAGCCAATGGCGCTGATGCTGCTGCAGAAAAACGCCACCGTCACGATTTGCCACAGCGCCACCGCCAATTTGAAAGCCATGACACTGCAAGCCGACGTGATTGTGGCGGCAGTCGGCAAGCGCAACGTGCTGACCGCCGACATGGTGAAGCCCGGCGCGGTGGTGATCGACGTGGGCATGAACCGAAACGATGAAGGCAAACTTTGCGGCGACGTGGATTTTGACGGCGTCAAGGAAGTGGCCAGCTACATCACACCCGTGCCCGGCGGGGTGGGCCCGATGACCATCACCATGCTGCTGGTCAACACCCTGGAAGCTGCTGAACGCGGCTAGATCAGGCAGCGAGCCATTGCTCATTCAGCGTGCCGTGATACGGCGCTGCGTGGTTACCGCTCCGGGCGGGCGCTCAGGCGCCAGAGCGCGAACCCGGCGCACAGCCACTGGCCCACCAGCATCGCGCTGCCCAACCCATGCCAGAGCCGCAGGTTGCCGCCGTCAACGCGGGCGCTGACAATGCGCGGTGCCACGGCAAATTCAACCAGCAAGGCCAGCAACATGCCAGCTACTATGAATTTCATAGCTGCTTGCGCAGGTGCTGCTTGCGCGTACAGGTCTTTTTGATTAAACACCAGCAACATCAGCAAGGCGCAACCCGTGCTGAGCCAGGTTTGCGCGCCAAACAGTTTGGCCGCCATGGCGCCTGCAGCCGCCGGACTTCCCAGGTGCATGAACAGCATCGGCACGACGACAAAACCCAGTGCCGTCAAGCTGCCCCACCACAGGGCCGCCGCCAGCAGCCCGATTCGCTGACGCGCTGGCGGCTGCATCAAAGGTAGCTGACCGACACGATCTCGTAGCGGCGGATGCCGCCAGGTGCCTGCACTTCTGCGCTGTCGCCCTCGTCCTTGCCAATCAGCGCGCGGGCAATCGGCGAGCCGATGTTGACCAGCCCCAGCTTGATGTCAGCCTCGTCTTCACCCACGATCTGGTAGGTCACGCTGTCGCCAGTGGCTTCGTCTTCCAGTTTCACGGTCGAGCCAAACACGACGCGTGTGCCCGGCTCGAAAGTGGTGGGATCAATGATCTGGGCCGCTGACAACTTGCCTTCGACTTCCTGGATGCGGCCTTCGATGAAACCCTGGCGGTCCTTGGCGACTTCGTATTCGGCGTTTTCGCTCAGGTCGCCTTGGGCACGCGCTTCTGAAATCGCATTGATGACCCACGGGCGCTGAACCGTCTTGAGGTTGTGCAATTCGGCTTTCAGCTTTTCCGCGCCGCGCTTGGTGATGGGTAAGGTGGTCATGTTTGGGTCCTGCAAAATGCGAAACCGCCACCAGTCACCTGGCGGCGGTATGTTTGATCGTCTTGACGTTTTAGTTTAATGCATGTTCGGCAAGGTCAACCGGGAGTTTCACCTGATCGTCAAGCTGCCTGCGCTGCCAGTTGGGCGTGCAGTTCCTGGATCGAATAAATGCTCAGGTTGTCCAGGTACTTCATGCCTTCAACCGCCGCTTCAGCGCCTGCAATGGTGGTGAAGGTCGTCACACGGGCCAGCAGGGCCGAAGTGCGGATCTGCCGTGAATCGGCAATCGCGTTACGGCGTTCTTCCACGGTGTTGATGACCAGCGCAATCTCGTTGCTCTTGATCATGTCCACAACGTGCGGCCGCCCTTCCGTCACCTTGTTGACCACGCCGCAGGCAATGCCGGCCACATTGATGGCCGCGGCTGTTCCCTTGGTGGCCACCAGCTCGAACTTGAGCTCAACCAGTGCACGCGCCACGTCCACCGCGCGCGCCTTGTCGTTGTTCTTGACAGTCAGGAAAACCTTGCCGGACGTGGGCAGCTTCGTGCCGGCGCCGATCTGCGACTTCACGAACGCTTCGCCAAAGGTCTTGCCAACCCCCATGACCTCGCCAGTGGACTTCATCTCGGGGCCGAGAATCGTGTCCACGCCGGGGAACTTGACGAAGGGAAACACGGCTTCCTTGACGCTGAAGTACGGCGGGGTGACTTCGCGCGTCACGCCCTGCGATGCCAGCGACTGGCCGACCATGCAGCGCGCCGCCACTTTGGCCAACTGGATGCCGGTGGCCTTGCTGACGAAAGGCACGGTGCGTGATGCCCGCGGATTGACTTCCAGTACGTAGATGACATCCAGGCCGTCGATGTGTTGAATGGCGAATTGCACATTCATCAACCCGACCACGTTCAGCGCTTCGGCCATGGCGGCGGTCTGGCGCTTGATTTCGGTGACGGTTTCCAGGCTCAGCGAATACGGCGGCAGCGAACACGCCGAGTCCCCACTGTGAACGCCGGCCTGCTCGATGTGCTCCATCACGCCGCCGATGAAGGTCTTGCCTTCCGAATCGCGGATGCAGTCGACATCGCATTCGATGGCGTCGTTCAGGAAGCGGTCCAGCAGCACCGGGGAGTCATGGCTGACCTTGACCGCTTCACGCATGTAGCGCTCCAGGTCGCGCTGCTCGTGGACGATTTCCATGGCGCGACCACCCAGCACATAGCTGGGGCGCACCACCAGCGGGTAACCGAGTGCGGCGGCTTTTTCCAACGCTTCCGGCTCGGTGCGGGCCGTGGCGTTGGGCGGCTGGCGCAAGTCGAGTGCGTGCAGCAGCTTCTGGAAGCGCTCGCGGTCTTCGGCGGCGTCGATCATGTCGGGCGAGGTGCCGATGATGGGCACGCCGTTGGCTTCCAAGTCCAGCGCCAGCTTCAAGGGCGTCTGCCCGCCGTATTGGACGATCACGCCAAACGGCTTTTCCTTGTCGACAATTTCCAGCACGTCTTCCAGCGTGAGCGGCTCAAAGTACAGGCGGTCGCTGGTGTCGTAGTCGGTCGAAACGGTTTCAGGATTGCAGTTGACCATGATGGTCTCGTAGCCGTCCTCGCGCATCGCCATGGCAGCGTGCACGCAGCAATAGTCGAACTCGATGCCCTGGCCGATGCGGTTCGGACCGCCGCCCAGCACCATGATTTTTTTCTTGTCCGTGGGCGCGGCTTCGCATTCGCTGCCCTCAGCCTCGTAGGTCGAATACAAATAGGCGGTGTTGGTTTCAAACTCGGCCGCGCAGGTATCGACCCGCTTGTAGACCGGACGCACACCCAGCGCAATACGCTTTTCGCGGATCGCGGTGTCGGTGGTCTTGAGCTGGCGCGCCAAGCGGCGGTCAGAGAATCCTTTTTGCTTCAGCGCGCGCAGGGTGACGGCATCGATCTTGTCCAGCGTCGTGGTTTCCAGCTCCAGCTCAATCTTGACGATCTGCTCGATCTGCACTAGGAACCAGCGGTCGATTTTTGTCAGTGCAAAAACTTCATCGACGCTCAAACCCATGGCGAACGCGTCGCCCACGTACCAGATGCGGTCGGGCCCAGGCGCGCCGAGTTCCTTTTCCAGCACTTCACGGTCCTGGGTTTTCTCGTTCATGCCGTCCACGCCGACTTCCAGCCCGCGCAGGGCTTTCTGGAACGATTCCTGGAAGGTGCGGCCCATGGCCATGACTTCACCAACCGACTTCATCTGCGTCGTCAGGCGCGAATCGGCGGTCGGGAATTTTTCAAACGCAAAACGTGGAATCTTGGTGACCACGTAGTCGATGCTCGGCTCGAAGCTGGCCGGCGTTGCGCCGCCGGTGATCTCGTTGCGCAGCTCGTCGAGCGTGTAGCCGACGGCCAGCTTGGCGGCAACCTTGGCTATCGGGAAACCCGTGGCCTTGGACGCCAGCGCCGACGAACGCGACACCCGCGGATTCATCTCGATCACCACCATGCGGCCGTCATCGGGATTGATGGAGAACTGCACGTTGGAGCCGCCGGTATCGACGCCTATTTCGCGCAGCACGGCCAGCGAAGCATTGCGCAGGATCTGGTATTCCTTGTCCGACAGCGTCTGGGCCGGCGCGACGGTGATCGAGTCGCCGGTGTGCACGCCCATCGGGTCGAGATTTTCAATCGAGCAGACGATGATGCAGTTGTCAGCGGTGTCGCGCACCACTTCCATCTCGTACTCTTTCCAGCCGAGCAGCGATTCCTCAATTAGCAGCTCGCTGGTCGGTGACGCTTCAATGCCGCGCTTGCAGATTTCCTCAAACTCTTCCGGGTTGTAGGCAATGCCGCCACCCGTGCCGCCCAGCGTGAAGCTGGGGCGGATCACGGTGGGGAAACCCAGCGTTTTCTGCACGGTCCAGGCTTCTTCCAGGGTGTGCGCAATGCCCGAGCGCGCCGAACCGAGACCAATCTTGGTCATCGCGTCCTTGAACTTCAGGCGGTCTTCAGCCTTGTCGATGGCTTCAGGCTTGGCGCCGATCAGCTCGACATCGTATTTTTCCAGCACGCCGTTGCGCCACAGATCGAGCGCGCAGTTAAGCGCCGTCTGTCCGCCCATGGTCGGCAAGATCGCGTCGGGCCGTTCCTTGGCGATGATCTTTTCCACCGTCTGCCAGGTGATCGGCTCGATGTAGGTGACGTCCGCTGTCGCCGGGTCGGTCATGATCGTGGCCGGGTTGCTGTTGATCAGGATGACCTTGTAGCCCTCTTCGCGCAGCGCCTTGCAGGCCTGCACGCCGGAATAGTCAAACTCGCAGGCCTGGCCGATGATGATCGGGCCAGCACCAATGATGAGAACTGATTTGATGTCTGTGCGCTTAGGCATTCTTCTTCTCCTGGCTTTGCGCCATCAGCGCTGTGAAGCGGTCGAACAGGTAGGAAATGTCGTGGGGTCCGGGTGACGCTTCCGGGTGGCCCTGGAAGCAGAACGCCGGCTTGTCGGTGCGGGCCAGACCCTGCAGCGTGCCGTCAAACAGGCTGATGTGCGTCGGTCGCAGGTTGGCGGGCAGTGTGGTTTCATCGACCGCAAACCCGTGGTTCTGGCTGGTGATGCTGACGCGGCCGGTGTCCAGGTCTTTCACCGGATGGTTCGCGCCGTGGTGGCCGAACTTCATCTTGAAAGTCTTCGCACCGCCGGCCAGCGCCATGATCTGGTGGCCCAAGCAGATGCCGAAGGTCGGAATGCCGGTTTCGATCAATTCCCCAATCGCCGCAATGGCGTAATCGCAAGCCTGCGGATCGCCCGGGCCGTTGGCCAGGAAAATTCCGTCCGGATTGAGCTTGAGCACATCGGCCGCCGATGTCTGCGCCGGCACCACCGTGATGCGCGCGCCGCGTTCGGCGACCATGCGCAGGATGTTTTTCTTCACGCCGAAGTCATAGGCAACGACATGAAAGCGCGGTGTGATCTGCACGCCGTAGCCCGAGCCGAGTTTCCATTCGGTCTGTGTCCATTCGTAGGTGTGCTTGACCGACACGACCTTGGCGAGATCAAGGCCAGCCATGCTGGGCGCCGCCTTGGCGGTGGCAATCGCCTTGTCAATGGCCGCTTGGCTGACAGCTTCTCCGGACGCTAGCGCCAGGATGCAGCCATTTTGCGCGCCGTGGATGCGCAGGTGGCGCGTCAGCTGGCGGGTGTCAATCCCTGCAATTGCCACGATGTTTTCGCGAACCAGGTATTCGGCCAGCGTCATGGACGCGCGAAAGTTCGACGTGATCAGCGGCAAGTCCTTGATGATCAGGCCGGCGGCGTGGACTTTGCTGCCTTCGACGTCTTCGGCATTAATGCCGTAGTTGCCGATATGCGGATAAGTAAGGGTGACGATCTGCTGGCAATAGCTCGGGTCCGTGAGGATTTCCTGGTAGCCGGTCATGGCGGTGTTGAACACCACCTCACCGATCGTGGCACCTGGAGCGCCAATCGAATTGCCAATAAAGACCGTGCCGTCTGCGAGCGCCAAAATGGCGGGCGGGGTATTTCCCTGAAGAGACAAAAGCACTGGGTTCTCCGGTTGTGTACGGTTCGCCCAAGCAAGCACAGGAAGCGTCTTTTTCAGACGCTTGCAGGCGGCTTTTGTGAAGGGGGATGGCTTTGTATGCGCTTGGGCGAAGCTGTGTTTTGAAAAGCCACTGATTATATAACGCCCCCACGGTCGCCCACTTTGTGTGGCTCCCTGCCCCCCGAGGGGGCCGCTTCGCCTGCGGCCTGGCGAAGCCAGTTCCGCGGCCCCTGCTTGAAGTTTCGCCGCTTTGCTGCTCAGGTTTCGGAAAGCGAACTTGCGTAAAGGCAAATGGCTGCTGCTGCGGCGACGTTGAGTGACTCCTCGCCGCCCGGCTGGTCGATTCGCACCTTCAGGCTGGCTCTGGCCATCAGGTCATCGCTGACGCCCTGCCCTTCATGGCCCATGGCCCAGGCGCACGGCATTGGCAATTTCTGCTGGTGTACGAAGCTGCCGTGGTGCGAGCTGGTCACCACAATCGGCACCGTGAGTCCCGACAATGCCTCGGGGTCAACGCCTTCGATCAGACGCAGGGCGAAATGCGCGCCCATGCCGGCGCGCAGCACTTTGGGCGACCACAGCGCGGCTGTTCCCTTGAGCGCGATGATCTGGCTGAAACCAAAAGCCGCCGCGCTGCGCAGGATGGAGCCGACATTCCCGGCATCCTGCACACGGTCCAGAATGACCGACGCAGCGCCGGGCTGGACTTCGGGCACGGCTGGCAGTTCGAGCACGAAGCCCATGCGCGCTGGCGATTCGAGTCCGCTGATATCGGGCAGCAGTGCATCGGCTATCACTATGTTTTTCATAGCTACTGATGCCCACTCGGCGTGCGCCAGAGGCCAAAAAGACTCTGAAAAAACTGCGATGACTGGTTTCAGGCCGCGCGCCAGTGCGGCTCGGCACAGGTGGTCGCCTTCCAGCCAGACGCGGCCCTGCTTGCGGTAAGCGGTGTTGTCATGCGACAGCCGGTGCAGGTCCTTGACCAGAATATTGTCGCGTGACGAAACATGCGTGACCGGAACAGAAAAACCGCTGCTCATCGCAACACCCCAGCCACAGGCGCAAACGAACGCCGATGCTGCGGACACGCACCGTGCTGGCGCAAGGCAGCCAGGTGCTTGGCCGTTCCATAACCCTTGTGGCCGGCAAAACCGTATTGCGGGTAAAGCAGGTGATAGTCGCCGCACCAACGGTCGCGGTAGACCTTGGCCAGAATCGACGCTGCCGAAATGGCCGGAACCAGCGCATCGCCCTTGACAATCGCCTCGGCCAGGATCAGCAGCCGGGGCAACTGGTTGCCATCGACAAGCACCTTTGACGGTTTGAGCCGAAGGTTTTCTACCGCCCGCTTCATGGCCAGCAAAGTCGCCTGCAGAATGTTCAGGCTGTCAATTTCTTCCACGCTCGCCATGGCAATCGAGCAGCACAGCGCCTTGGCCTGGATTTCGTCGTACAGCTTCTCGCGTCGCAACGCCGTGAGTTTTTTTGAATCGGCCAGGCCCGCGATGGGATTGAAAGGATCCAGAATGACAGCTGCCGCCACCACCGGTCCGGCCAGCGGCCCGCGTCCGGCTTCGTCGACACCGGCCATCAAGCCGGGCGTGTCCCACGAAAAGACAGTCTGTTCAGGTTTCAAGGATTTTCTGGATTGCATCGGTGGTCAATTGGGAAGTGTCTCGCTGCAGTTCTGCATGCAGCTGGGTAAATCGCTGTTCAACGGCTCTGATTTTTTCAGGGGCCGATGATTTTGCATCAATCCATTCATGCAGCGCTTGCGCCAGCGCCTCGGGCGTTGCCTGATCCTGCAGCAGTTCAGGCACGACAAAATCGCGGCACAAAATATTCGGCAGGCCGACCCAAGGCTGCAGTTGCTTGCGCTGCATGATCTGCCACGACAGCCAGTTCATGTTGTAGGCAATCACCATAGGGCGCTTGAACAGTGCCGCTTCCAATGTCGCGGTACCACTGGCGATCAGGGTGACGTCACAGGCCGCCAGTACCCTGTGCGACTGACCAGCAACGATCTGCACATCGGCGCGGACGCCAGCCTGATCAGCCAGTTGCTCGATCAGAGCTTTCAGCGCCGGAATCGCCGGCACTATGAATTGAATCGCGGGGTATGCCCGCTTGACAAGCGCTGCAGCCTGAAACAATCTTAAAGCCAGGTACTCGATTTCCGATTTCCGGCTGCCAGGCAAAATGGCGACGACCGTGGCCTTGTCGGGTAAGCCCAGCGCGTGGCGGGCCGCCTGTCGGTCCGGCTGCATTGGAATCACGGCCGCCAGCGGATGGCCGACATAGGTCGCGGCAATTCCGTGAGCAGCCAGCAGGGCCGGTTCAAATGGAAAGATGCACAGCACATGGTCAACACTGCGTCTGATTTTTTCCACCCGGTCGGCCCGCCACGCCCAAATCGAGGGACAGATAAACTGCACCGTCTTGATGCCCCCAGCCTTCAACGCCGCCTCCAGCCCGAGGTTGAAATCAGGCGCGTCAATGCCGATGAAGACATCGGGACGATTGCCGGGGTCCGTTAACAGGCGTTTTTTCAGTTGCTCGCGGATACCGGAAATTTCGCGGTAGTGACGCAGCACCTCGACATAACCGCGAACAGCCAGTTTTTCGCTCGGCCACCAGGCCTGAAATCCCCGACGGACCATTTGTGCGCCGCCGATGCCGCCAGACGTCAAGGCAGGCCAGCGTGATGTGAGGCCGTCAAGCAGCAAGCCTGCCAGCAGGTCACCCGAGGTTTCACCAGCGACCATGGCGATGTCAGGGGCCGAGGGGGCACTGGAGCGGACAGAAAAGCCCTGCTCACTTCGCAGTGGCAGGGGCAGTGGCGCGGCCGACATTGCGGCTTTAGCGAACGATACCGCGCTGCGGCGAGGATTGCTCTAGAAACGAAAGCATCATCTGCACGTCTGGCATGGACTCCGGATATTTTTGAGTCAATTCAGCAATATTCAGCTTGGCCTGTTCCAGTGTCAACCCGCCGCGGTACAGCGCCTTGTGCATGGCCTTGACAGCCGAAATACGGTCAGCTGAAAAACCCCGGCGGCGCAAGCCTTCAAAGTTCATCGAGCGCGCTTTGGCGGGCTGGCCCTGGCACATTACAAAGGGTGGCAAATCAGCGAGTACCACTGAAGAAACAGCAGTAAAACTGTGGGCGCCCAGCCGCACGAACTGGTGTACGCCGGTAAAGCCGCCGAGGATCACCCAGTCGTCAACGTGAACATGACCGCCCAGCGTGGTGTTGTTGGCAAAAATCGTCTGGTTGCCGACCACGCAGTCATGCGCCACATGCACGTAAGCCATGATCCAGTTGTCGTTGCCCATGCGGGTCACGCCCAGGTCGCCGGGCGAACCGATGTTGAAGGTGCAGAACTCGCGAATCGTATTGCGGTCGCCAATGACCAGCTCGCACGGCTCGCCAGCGTATTTCTTGTCCTGCGGCACACCGCCCAGCGCATTGAACTGGAAAATGCGGTTGTCAATGCCAATGCGGGTGTGGCCCTCGATCACACAATGTGCGCCGACCGTCGTGCCAGCGCCTATGCTGACATGGGGGCCGATCACCGTGTAGGGCCCGACAGTCACCGAACTGTCGAGCTGGGCGCGGGGGTCAACCAGGGCCGTCGCATGGATGCCCGAAGGCTCGGCTGCCAGCGTCATGACCGCGCCCTCAGGCCACTGTGCGCATAGTGCACATCAGTTCGGCCTCACAGGCAATGTTTCCGTCAACTCGCGTCACGCCCTTGAACTTGAAAATTCCAGCCTTCATGCGCAGCAGGCTCACGTCCATGATCATCTGGTCTCCAGCGGTCACCGGACGCTTGAAACGCGCGCCGTCGATGCCGGCAAAGTAATACACCGTCTTGTCGTCGGGCGTGACGCCCAGCGTGGAAAACGACAGAAGCGCCGCCGCCTGCGCCATCGCTTCGATCATCAGCACCCCGGGCATGACCGGATGCTTTGGAAAATGGCCCATGAAAAAAGGCTCATTGATCGTGACGTTTTTCAACGCCTTGATGCTTTTGCCGGTTTCAATTTCAAGCACCCGATCGACCAGCAAGATGGGATAACGGTGCGGCAATAACTTGAGAATCTGGTGAATGTCCATCATGATTTTTCTTCTTTGAATCTAGCCTGCAGTTGCAGCAGGGTTTTTTCTGTTTGTTTGAGCCGCTCACGCAGCGCATGAAGCTGCTTGAGCGTGGCGGCATTCTTTTCCCAGGCGGCATTGTCGTCGATGGGAAACAGGCCGGTGTAATGGCCAGGCTTTAACAGCGACCGGGTCACGGTCGTGGCTGCCGAGACATGTACACCGTCCGCCAGCCTCAAATGACCCAGCACGATCGCACCGCCGCCGACGGTGCAATGCGCCCCAATCGTCGCGCTGCCGGCGACACCTGCGCAGCCAGCCATCGCGGAATGCCGGCCTACCCGGACGTTGTGGCCGATTTGTACCAAGTTGTCGAGCTTGACACCGTCTTCAAGCACAGTGTCCTGCAGGGCGCCCCGGTCAATGCAGGTATTGGCGCCGATTTCCACGTCGTTGCCGATGCGCACTGCGCCCAGCTGCTCGATCTTGACCCACTGGCCGCCGTGCGGCGCAAAGCCGAAGCCGTCCGCGCCAATCACGGCGCCGGGATGGATGATGCAGCGCTCACCGATGCTGCAACCGTCAGCCACTGTCACGCGCGCTGAAAGCCTGCTGTGTGCACCAACAGAGGCATTCATGCCAATGACGCAATGCGCGCCAATCCGGGCACCTTCGCCAATCGCTGCACCAGCCTCAATGCAGGCGAATGCACCTATCGACACATTCGCGCCAATGCGGGCGGTCGGATCAATTAGCGCGCTGGAATGGATGGCGGGCGCGGTATCTGGCGCATGCAGCCTTTTCCAGAGCTGGGTGACCAGTGCAAAGTAATGGTAGGGATCGTTCACCACGATGCAGGAACCGCGCTTCAGTGCCGCATCGCGGACTGAGTGCGCGACGATCACGCAGCCTGCCCCGGATTGCGCAAACTGTCCGAGGTACTTCGGATTGCTGAGGAAGGTAAGTTCGTTCGGACCCGATGCGTCCAGGGTGGACAGCCCCTCAATCAGCACTTCCGGGTTTCCGATCAGTTCGGCCGGCACCTGGTCGCCCAGCAGCCGGGTGATGTCAGCAAGTTTGAGCGTCATGCAGGCCAGCCTTTTCCACGCTCATGCTTATGCACACCAACGGAAATTACTTGGAAGCGTTCAGCGCCTTGATCACCTTGTCGGTGATGTCATGCTTGGGGTTCACGTATACCGATTCTTGAAGAATCAAGTCGTATTTTTCAGTTTCTGCCAAGGTTTTGACGACCTTGTTGGCACGTTCGATCACCAGTTGCAGCTCTTCATTCTTGCGGGCGCTCAGATCTTCCTGAAATTCCCGGCGCTTCGTCTGAAAGGTCCGGTCCTGGTCAACCAGTTGCCGCTGGCGCACGGTTCGCTGGCTTTCCGCCAGTGTCGGCGCTTCACGCTCGAATTTGTCCGACTGGGTTTTTAACTGGGTTCCAAGATCGGTCAGTTCTTTTTCACGCTTGCTGAATTCCTGCTCCAGCTTGGTCTGGGCCGCCTTGGCCGAATTGGCTTCGCGGAAAATGCGGTCGAGGTTGACGACGCCCACCTTGAATTCCTGCGCGCTGGCGGAAAAACCGGCGACTGCAATCACCAGGCCGAGGAGAATTTTGCTGGAAAAATTTTTCATTAGAAAGAGGTACCAATTTGGAATTGCAAACGTTCGATTTTATCGCCGGCCTGTTTACGAAGGGGCACGGCGTAAGCAATGCGCAACGGGCCGACAGGGGAAATCCAGCTGATGCCAAGACCGGTAGACACCCTGAGGCCATCAGGGCCGCTGAGTTTATAGCTGTCCTTGAACACATTGCCGGCATCGACAAATCCGTACATGCGCAAGGTGCGGTCGTTTCCAGCCCCTGGAAACGGCGCGATCAATTCGGCATTGAGTGTCAGCTTTTTCGGTGCGCCGACGGAAAGGTCGGTACTGTCGCGAGGACCCAGCGATCCCTGCTGGAAACCGCGCACCGAGCCCAAGCCACCGGAATAGTAATTTTTGAACAGTGGGTAAGGTTGGCCGTTCAGTCCTTTGCCCCAGCCCAGTTCACCGTTCAGGGCTACTGTGAATTGCTTGTTCAGCGGAATGTACTGCTGGATCTGGTAATTGGCACGCACAAACCTGATGTCGCCAGCAATACCCCAGTCGCCATAAACCCGTTGAAAACGTCCCGAGGTGGGCACCAGGGCACTGTCGCGGCTGTCGCGTGACCATCCCACTGTCAAGGGAATCGAATTGCTCTTTTCACCGAATTTATTAATATAGTCCTGGTAGCTGACGGGCAGGTTGGTACCGGGAACGATGGTCAAAGACTCGTAGCCGGTGCCAAAGTAAACCGTGTCGGTTTCCGTGAACGGAACGCCAAAACGGATGCTTGCACCGCGGGTCTTCAACTTGTAGTCGCCGCCCTGCCCTGAAAGCGGCTGCGAGGTCCGGTCATAAACGTCAATAGAGCGCGAAATGCCGTCGGCCGTGAAATAGGGATCGATCGTGCTCAACACCAACTGGCGATTTGACTTGCTGGTGTTGACTTCAATGCCCAGGTAATTGCCTGTGCCAAAGACGTTTTCCTGTTTGATGCCGAACATCAGCGAGACACTGTCAGCGCTGGAATAGCCGGCGCCCAGCTGCAAATTACCGGTGGGCTTTTCAGCCACATTGACGGTGATGTCCACCTGATCGGGTGTACCCGTGACTTCCTGCGTTTCCACATTCACTTCGGTGAAAAAGCCCAGGCGGTCGACGCGGTCGCGCGAAAGGCGGATCTTGTCGCCGTCGTACCAGGACGACTCGAACTGGCGAAATTCGCGGCGCACTACTTCGTCGCGGGTTCGGTTGTTGCCCGACACATTGATGCGCCGCACATAGGCACGACGGGAAGGATCCGCCTGAAGCACAAAAGCCACGCGGTTGTTCGCGCGGTCGATCTGGGGAACCGCCTCGACCCTGGCAAAAGCAAAACCAAACACACCGAAATACTCGGTAAAGGCCTTGGTGGTTTCAGCCACCGAATCTGCGTTGTAAGGCTCGCCGGGCTTGATGACCACCAAGGACTTGAATTCTTCCTCCTTGCCCAGGAAGTTGCCTTCCAGCTTGACGCCCGACACAACAAAACGCTCGCCTTCTGTCACGTTCAGCGTGATCGCAATGCTCTGCTTGTCCGGAGAAATCGCCACCTGCGAAGTGTCTACCTTGAACTCCAGGTAGCCACGCGACAGGTAATAAGAACGCAAAGACTCAATGTCTGCATTCAGCTTGGGGCGGGAATAACGGTCTGATTTGGTGTACCAGCTCAACCAGCCGCCGGTGTTCAGATCGAACAGTCCGAGCAACGTCGAATCATTGAATGCCTTGTTGCCAGTGATGCGGATTTCGTTGATTTTTGCCACATCACCTTCAACCACGTTAAAGGTCAGGTTGACGCGATTGCGCTCGATCGGTGTGACGGTAGTGATGACCTCGACGCCATACAGGCTCTTGTTGATGTACTGGCGCTTGAGTTCTTGCTCAGCCTTGTCAGCCAGTGCTTTATCGAACGGCTGGCCGTCAGCGATACCGGCATCGCGAAGCGCCTTTTTCAAAACGTCCTTGTCAAACTCCTTGGTCCCGACAAAGTCCACGTCGGCGACGGTAGGACGCTCTTCGACAATCACAACCAGCACATCGCCATTGACTTCAAGCCGCACATCCTTGAAAAGGCCCAGACCAAACAATGCGCGAATGGCGCTGGAGCCCTTGTCGTCGTTGTAGGTTTCACCAGCCCTAAAAGGCAGCGAGGCAAAAATGGTGCCGGGCTCAACGCGCTGAAGACCTTCGACCCGGATGTCCCGAACGGTGAAAGGGTCAACGGCCCAGGCTGTATTGGCGAGTAACAGACTGGCTGCGATGGCGCAGACAGCACGAACTTGAAGACGATTGAATTTCTTTTGCATGAATTGAGAGGAGTTAGCCGACAAGCCGGGTGACATCGTTGAAAAGGGCAATGCTCATCATGCCCAGGAGAATTGCAACGCCACCGCGCTGCAGACGGTCCATCCAGGCGTCAGACACGCCCCGACCGGTGATCCATTCCCAAAGATAATACATCAGGTGACCACCGTCCAGAACCGGCAGCGGCAGCAGGTTCAACACGCCCAGACTGACACTGACCAGGGCCAGAAATATAAGATAAGACGTCCATCCCATGGTGGCAGACTTGCCGGCGTAATCGGCAATGGTGAGCGGACCACTCAGGTTCTTCAACGATGCTTCACCGATGACCATTTTTCCCATCATCTTCAGGGTTAGCGCAGACACTTCCCAAGTACGGACAGCGCCTTGCCACAGGCCATCGAGCGGGCCATAACGCACCGTGACAAATTCAGGCGGCGCGCCGACGTAAGCGCCGATGCGGGCCACCGCTACATTGTTCTCCTGGCGAATTTCAGGGGTGACCAGCAAGGCGAGTGGCTGCCCCGCCCGCAAAATCCGCCAGCTTTGAGGTACCACGGCGCCTTGGCTTGCCTCTGGCGACTGGGCATAGGAGCGAATGGTGTCACGCAACTGCTGGCCATCGACGATTGAGATATCGCCAATTCGCTGAACCACATCGCCCGCCTTAAGGCCTGATTTTTCAGCGGCGCTGGCCACCATGACTTCGCCAATCACAGGTGCGGTCCATGGCCCGGTGATGCCGATTTTTCGGAACAGTTGGGCATCGGCATTGGCGGCATCAAGTTTGCTGAGTGACAACATAACTGTTCGTGTCGATGCGCCTGCTTCGGCGCCGAGCAGCAGTTGCAAATCTTGCCCATCCAGCGCGCCCTGGGTCAGGCGCCAGCGGAGATCTTCAAACGAGCGAACCGTTTCCAGCTCCTCGCCGTCGAAAGCCGCCTTCTGAACAATCTCGCCGCCACTCAGCCCGGCTCGCGCCGCCAATGAGCCTGCTACCGGACTGGCCAGTATCGCCTTGGGTTCTTGCACACCACTCCAGTTCACCACCGCATACAGCAGCACGGCCAGTAGCAGGTTGGCCAGCGGCCCCGCTGCCACGACCGCGGCACGTGACTTGAGCGGCTGGGTATTGAACGCGAGATGGCGCTCGGCCGGATCGACAGGCGCTTCCCGTTCGTCAAGCATCTTCACATAGCCGCCCAGCGGCAGCATGCCGATAGAAAAATCAGTGTCCTTGCCCTTCAGCCGCCAGGTAAAAAGCGGCTTGCCAAAGCCGATGGAAAACTTCAATACCTTGATGCCGCAGGCCACGGCCACCCTGTAATGGCCGTACTCGTGCACGGCAATCAGAATTCCAAGGGTCACCAGAAATGAAATGAGCGTCAGCATGTCAGGCCTCCAAACGTTCAGCAATTTGACCCGCAACCTGGCGCGATTCGGCATCCAGCGCCAGCAGGCCTTCAATATCATGGATATCAGAGACGCAAACCGTCTCAAGCGTTGCATGATTCACGTGATGAATCTGGTCAAAGCGGATTCGCCTGTCTAAAAATGCCGCCACCGCTATTTCATTGGCAGCATTCAGGACGGCGGCGCTGCCGACGGGCGCCTTGAGGACTTCCCAGGCCAGCGGCAAACCCGGAAAACGCGCAACGTCGGGGACTTCAAACGTCATATTGGCCAAGTTTGTGAAATCCAGCGTCTTCGCGCCAGAACTGATGCGCTCTGGCCAAGCCAGGCCATAGGCAATCGGCACCCGCATGTCGGGCGTTCCCAATTGCGCCACAACCGAGCTGTCGTGGTATTGGACCATGGAGTGGATGATGCTCTGCGGATGGATCACGACTTCAATTTGCGCTGGCGCCATGCCAAACAGGTACTTGGCCTCTATGACTTCAAGCGCCTTGTTCATCATGGTGGCTGAATCGACCGAAATCTTGCGCCCCATCACCCAGTTAGGATGCGCGCAGGCCTGCTCGGGTGTCACATGGCGCAAGCTGGCAGGCGCATGGGTGCGAAATGGCCCGCCTGAAGCGGTCAGGATGATTTTTTCAACACGGCGCGGCCAACTCAATGCGTCATCGGGCAACGACTGGAAGATGGCCGAATGCTCGCTGTCAATCGGCAGCAGCCTGGCGCCGCCGGCTTCGACAGCGCGCATGAATACGTCGCCACCGACCACCAGCGCTTCCTTGTTCGCCAGCAGCAGGCGTTTTCCAGACCGGGCCGCCGCCATACACGACGGCAACCCGGCAGCGCCCACAATCGCCGCCATCACCGCATCGACCTGATCGTGCGACGCTATCATTTCAAGAGCATCTTGCGCATACAGGACATGCGCAGACAGCCCATTTGACTTGATTTTTTCAGCCAACATGCGGGCATGTGGCTCGCTGACCATCACGGCATACTGCGGCTTGAACTGCGCGCACTGAGCCAGCATAAGATCAACCTGGGTGGCGGCACTCAGCGCAAACACCTCGAAACGATCAGGATGCCGTGCAATCACCTCCAGCGTGCTGACGCCGATGGAGCCGGTCGAACCCAGTACGGTGATGCGCTGCTTTTTGAAGGTCATGGTTGAGAAAGTCCGGCCGCAAAGGGTTACAGGGTGACCAGCATCATGGCCAGAGGCAAGGTAGGCAGCAGCGCATCCACGCGGTCCAGCACGCCTCCATGGCCCGGCAGCAAACCACTCGAATCCTTGGCACCTGCGCTTCGCTTGATCAGAGACTCAACCAAATCGCCCACCACGCTCATGGCCGCCAGAAAAATTACCGCCAGCAGCATCAGGGCCATGCCATGGCGCTGGAGCAGTTGGCTGTAAAGTGAGTTTCCGCCCCAGAAAGACCAAACCAGTGAAAGCGCCACCACGCCGGCCATGCCGCCCCAGACGCCTTCCCAGCTTTTGCCGGGACTGATGGATGGCGCCAGCTTGCACTCGCTGAAGCGGCCGCCCAGGGCACGGCCCGCGAAATAGGCAAAGATGTCGGCCACCCAGACCAGCACCAGCACTGACAGTAAAAATTCTATGCCCATGACACGCGCTTGTGCAATCGCCAGCCACGCCAGCCACAGCGCGACCAGGCCGCCACAAAGACGCAAGGCCTTTGGAATTCTGGACCAGCCGGCAACGCCGGTACGCAAGAGCCACGCCCCCGCCAATACCCAGGCGGCACCGGAAGCTGCCCAAACCATGGGCAGTGGTCGGTTCAGCAAGCCGCCATACCATGACAGGCCGCAGGCCAGTACACATAACGCTGCCAGCCCCAAAGCGCCAACCTGCCCAAAGGCATTGAGACGCCCCCATTCCCA
The DNA here is from genome assembly GCF_015752205.1 of Polaromonas sp. CG_9.7. GTDB lineage: Bacteria > Pseudomonadota > Gammaproteobacteria > Burkholderiales > Burkholderiaceae_C > Polaromonas. The sequence goes on along the minus strand of NZ_JADOVG010000011.1, from coordinate 62,698 downwards.
GGCACCTGCAGCAATCATCAGCAAGGCCAATGCGCAAAAAGGGACCGGTGATTTGTAGAAAAGCGCAGGAAGCAAAATTGCCAGCAGAAAGATGGCGGTCATGACACGCTGTTTAAGCATCAGGCAGCATTTTCGTTGGAAAGCTTGTGCGAAGTGCCAAGTTGGGCAGAGGTTTTGCCAAAGCGTCGCTCGCGTGCGCTGTAGGCAAAAATTGCTTCGTCAAGTGCAGCTTCGTCGAATTCAGGCCAGAGTCGGTTGGAAAAATACAGTTCTGAATACGCAGTCTGCCAGAGCATGAAGTTGCTGATGCGCAATTCCCCCCCAGTGCGGATCAATAGATCAGGATCCGGCACATGCGCAAGTGCCATTGCCCGGTCGAGCGATTGCTCGGTGATGGCGTCGCCCTGCCTGGCAAGTTTTTGCGCCGCCTGGGCAATATCCCAGCGTCCGCCATAGTTGAAACACACGTTGAAGATCAGGCGCTGGTTGCCCGCCGTTTTAAATTCAGCTTCCAGCAGCCCCGCCTGAACCTTGCCGGAAAGCCGCTGGCGATCTCCGATAAAGTGAAGCTGCACGCCGTTGGCGTTCAGACGTGGCACCTGCTTGGCCAGCGCAAGCACCAGCAAGTCCATCAGCCCGGAAACTTCATCTGATGGCCGGTTCCAGTTCTCGGAAGAAAATGCAAACACCGACAGGACGCGAACACCCTTCTCAAGACAGCTCTTCACGCAGTCACTGAGTGCGTCGACGCCCTGCTTGTGACCCGCGATGCGTGGCAAAAAGCGTTTCTTGGCCCATCGGCCATTGCCATCCATGACGATGGCAATATGGTTCGGAACGATCACGGTGGAAGTAGCCATGGGTTGGTTCGGACCAGGTAAGACAACATCAAACGGCCATCAGGTCTTGTTCCTTGCTGGCGACCATTTTGTCCACCTCGACAATGAAACGGTCAGTGGACTTCTGAACTTCATCCTGCGAACGGCGTTCGTCGTCTTCGGAAGCCAGCTTGTCCTTGACCAGTTTCTTCACGCTGTCATTGGCCTCACGGCGGAGATTGCGGATGGCCACCTTGGCATGCTCGCCCTCGGCGCGCACGACTTTGGTAAGTTCCTTGCGGCGCTCTTCGGTCATGGCTGGCATTGGAACGCGGATCAGATCACCTTGCGATGCAGGATTCAAGCCCAGATCGGAATCACGGATGGCTTTTTCGATCTTGGCGCCCATGCTTTTTTCCCATGGTGAGACGCTGATGGTCCGGGCATCGAGCAGCGCCACGTTGGCTACCTGGCTGATGGGCACCATTGATCCGTAATAGTCAACATGCACGGTGTCGAGCAGGCCGGGGTTGGCGCGGCCAGTGCGGATTTTGGTCAGGCTGTGCTGGAAGGATTCCAGGGACTGCTGCATTTTCTGCGTTGCTTGCTGCTTGATCTCAACAATGCTCATTATCGAATCTCCTGATGACTGAATTCAAAAAAATGCACAACGGCTCTTTGACACCAAAGGCAAACTCAAACGTGAACCAGGGTTCCTTCGTCCTCACCCATGACCACTCGCTTAAGCGCACCATGCTTGAAAATGCTGAAAATCTTGATCGGCAGCTTTTGGTCGCGGCAAAGCGCAAACGCCGTGGCGTCCATCACTTCAAGGTTTTTGCCGATGACTTCGTCAAAAGTGATATTGGTGTAGCGCGTGGCCAGTGGGTCTTTTTTCGGATCCGCGGAATAGACGCCATCAACTTTGGTAGCCTTCAAAACAATTTCAGCACCAATTTCAGCGCCGCGCAAGGCTGCGGCCGTGTCGGTTGTAAAAAACGGATTACCCGTGCCAGCTGCAAAAACAACCACCTTGCCCTCTTCCAGATACTGCAAGGCCTTGGGCCGGACATAAGGCTCCACCACACGCTCAATGGCAATAGCCGACATCACGCGGGCAATCAGACCGGCCTTGTCCATGGTATCTCCCAGCGCCAAGGCATTCATAACCGTGGCCAACATGCCCATGTAATCGGCAGTGGCGCGGTCCATACCCACCGAACCGCCGGCCACGCCACGAAAGATATTGCCGCCACCGATGACCACAGCCACCTGCACGCCCATGCGCGTGACCTCGGCAATTTCCTCCACCATGCGAACAATGGTTGCGCGGTTGATGCCGAATGCATCATCGCCCATCAGGGCCTCGCCTGACAGTTTTAACAAGATGCGCTTGTAGGCTGGCATGCGATTGCTTTCGTGATGGGATTAATGTGTAAAAAAATGGACTTCCGGATGAACGCCAGGGCTCAGGCGCCCTTGGCGGCAGCCACCTGAGCTGCAACTTCGGCGGCGAAGTCGTCAACCTTCTTTTCGATGCCTTCGCCGACAACATACAGCGTGAAAGATTTGACGCTGGTCGCCTTTTCCTTGAGCATCTGCTCGACAGTCTGCTTGTCATTCTTGACAAAGGTCTGGTTGTTCAGGCTGACTTCCTTCAGGTATTTCTGAACGCCGCCTTCAATACGCTTGGAAACGATTTCAGCGGACTGGACTGGCTTGCCAGCAGCCTGCGCTACAGAAGCGTCTTCTGCCGCCTTGGCAGCAGCGACTGAACGTTCACGGGCCACCAGCTCGGCCGGCACATCGGCGCTGGACAAGGCCACTGGCTTCATGGCGGCCACATGCATGGCCACGTCCTTGGCAGCGGCTTCGTCGCCTTCAAACTCGACCACCACGCCAATGCGTGTGCCGTGCAGGTAAGCAGCCGACTTGCCATCGGAAAACCGTTTGAAGCGGCGAACCGTCATGTTTTCGCCGATCTTGCCGATCAGGCCTTTGCGAACGTCTTCGACGGTAGGACCAAAACTGTCCATGGACATCGGCAATGCAGCAAGAGCGGCCAGATCGGCTGGATTGTTCTTGACAATGGCTTGTGCGACCGCATCGGCAAAAGCCAGAAAACTGTCGTTTTTGGTCACGAAGTCGGTTTCGCAGTTGATTTCCACCAGCGCGGCGTTGTCACCTTCACGGGCCATGGCTACTACGCCTTCAGCGGTGATGCGGGAAGCTGCTTTGCCGGCCTTGCTGCCAAGTTTGACGCGCAGCAGTTCTTCGGCTTTTTCGAAGTCGCCTTCCGCTTCGGTCAGCGCTTTTTTGCACTCCATCATCGGTGCGTCGGTCTTGGCGCGCAGTTCAGCCACCATTTTTGCAGTAATTGCCATTGCCATTTCTAGTTCTCCGTAATTTCGTTTAGGACTTGGAAGTTCGCTGCAGTTCGCGCCCTTCATCTTGTTAACTTGCAAAAAAGGGGCTACATGAGCCCCTTTTATACGTTTGGCACTGGGCCAATGACGATCAAGCGGCAGCGTTTTCCACTTCGACAAACTCGTCCGAGCCTTCGTCAGACACGGCGCGGACAACATTGTCCATGGCGCTGGCACGGCCTTCGATCACCGCGTCTGCAATGCCGCGGGCATAGAGAGCCACAGCCTTGGAGGAGTCATCGTTGCCGGGAATCACGTAGTCGATTCCGAGTGGAGAATGGTTGGTATCCACCACACCGATCAGCGGAATGCCAAGCTTTTTGGCTTCCAGGATGGCAATTTTGTGAAAACCCACGTCGATCACGAAGATGGCGTCTGGCAATGCCGTCATGTCCTGGATGCCGCCGATGTCTTTTTCAAGCTTTTCGATTTCGCGCTTGAACGTCAGCTGCTCTTTCTTGCTGATCGTGTCCAGGCCGGCTTCCTGTTGAGCCTTCATTTCCTTCAGACGCTTGATCGAGGTCTTGACCGTCTTGAAGTTGGTCAGCATGCCACCCAGCCAACGCTGGTCAACGTAAGGAATGCCGGCGCGTTGCGCTTCGGAGGCTACGGTTTCGCGAGCGGTACGCTTGGTGCCGACCATCAGGATGGTGCCGTTGTTGGCAGTCAACTGCTTGGCGAATTTCATCGCCTCCTGGAACATCGGCAGCGATTTTTCTAGGTTGATGATGTGAATGCGATTGCGATGGCCAAAAATGAAGGGGGCCATTTTTGGGTCCCAGAAGCGGGTTTGGTGACCAAAATGGACGCCGGCTTCCAGCATTTCGCGCATGTTCGTGGACATAATTCATAACTCCGAAGGTTGTTTCTAAAACCAGCGCTTATTGCCAGAGGAATTTCCGGACAACACCTTGTATGGCTGATTTGCGATTTACCCTGCAAACGACCTTGTCGCCATTGGCAGAGCCAGCTGAGTATAACATTCCATCCCCATGAACCCGTACAAACCCTTATTACCGAACGACCTTCACGCCGCACGGCAATCTGTCCATGATGGACAAAACAGCACTGAGGAAATCCTTTCGCAGGCCGCGTCTATAGCTTTGGGCGACACCTGTCGCCATGCCTTCATGCCAGCACAAGCCCAAGGCATGCCCAATTCACCTCTACGTGGCAATGATAAAGATCCCAGTTTGCCGCTGACCGGCATTCCGGTTTCGATCAAAGACCTTTTCGATGTAGCGGGACAGGTCACCATGGCTGGATCGAAGGTGCTCGCCGCAATGCCACCCGCCCGGGCCGATGCCATCGCCGTGGCACGACTGCGCGCTGCGGGCGCGGTGCTGGTTGGCCGCACCAACATGGTCGAGTTTGCTTTTTCAGGTGTCGGCACCAATCCCCACTACGGCACGCCTGTGAACCCGGCCGATGCCGATATCGAGCGCATTCCGGGGGGCTCGTCCTCCGGCGCGGCCGTGTCTGTCGCCACCGGGGCGGCCCTGGTGGGACTGGGCTCCGACACTGGCGGCTCTCTGCGGATTCCTGCAGCACTGTGCGGCATCGTCGGCTTTAAAAGCACCGCACGCCTGGTGCCGCTGAACGGCGCCGTGCCGCTGTCAACCAGCCTCGACACGATAGGCGCGCTGACCCGCTCGGTACGCGATGCGGTGACGGTGCACGAAATTCTGTCAGCACGCACCGTCCGACTGGCCTGCAAGCCGCTGTCATCGTGTCGGCTGGCGGTCGCGCGCACTTTGATGCAGGACGGGTTGAGCAGCACGGTGGCGATGGCATTCGAGAAAAGCCTGCAGCAATTGCGCCGGGCGGGGGCCAGTATTGAAGAGGTGGCGTTAGAAGAACTCAACGAATTGGCATCTATCAACGCCACAGGCGGACTGTCAGCAGCAGAAAGTCACGCTTGGCACCGCAAACTGCTGGCCGAGCACGAAGCGCAATACGACCCCCGCGTAGCACTTCGCATCCTGCGCGGCGCCAGCATGCGCGCCGCCGATTACATCGACTTGCTGGCAGCGCGCCAAGCATGGATTGTCCGCATGCAAGCGCGGCTGCACAACTTTGACGCCGTGCTGTCTCCCACCGTGCCCATGGTCGCGCCATCGATTGCAAGCGTGCTGCACAACGACGATGAATTTTTCCGCGTCAATTCACTGCTGCTGCGCAATACCTCGGTGGTTAACATGCTTGACGGCTGCGCCATTTCCATTCCCTGCCACACACCAGACCAGTTACCGGTCGGGCTGATGCTATGGCATGCGGCCATGCATGATGATCCATTGCTGGACTTGGCGCTGCAAATCGAGGCAGCCCTGGCTTCTTCGATATAAAAATATTATTTATGAATGCTTGCTGGTTTAGCGGTATCCACCTTTTTGTCAAAGCAGGAGGTTCCCGTTTGACGCGATGAGGCGCGATCTTCATGCCCGGTCCAACTCCAGCATATGAAAATCGCAATTGTGGCCGCTGGCACTTTGTGAATCCCTACGGCCTGTGAATCCGCCAGGGTTGACTTCAGTGGCTCGGTGCTGAGTTACGGCAGCGCCCGGAAGTATGTGATGGTTTCAAGGCGGACTTGTCCTACAGGCTCTGTCACAGAGTCGCTGCCGGTTGCGACCCAAGAAAGCTTTAAAGTGATTCCAGTCCCGGCATGTTGCACCGGGCGATTCATTTTGACTGGAGAATCCCAATGGGCATGTTCGATTTTATCAAGGAAGCCGGCGAGAAACTTTTCGGTCGCGGCGAAGCCAAGGCGGCTCAGGAAGCCGCAACCGCAAAACCGACACCTGAAAATGTTGCGGCCCTGAGCAAGACGGCTGGAGACGCAATTGCCGCCTATATTAATACTCAGGGTTTGAAGGTTGAAAACTTGCAGGTCAGCTTTGATGCGCCCAGCAGCACGGTGACAGTGGCCGGGCTGGCACCGGACCAAGCAACGAAGGAAAAAGTTCTTTTGTGTTGTGGGAACGTGGAAAAAGTGGCTGCTGTCAAAGACATGATGACCGTCGCCACCAGTTCGCCCGAGTCCAAAATGTATGTCGTGGCCAGCGGCGACAACCTGTCCAAGATCAGCCAGCAGTTCTACGGAACGCCCAACAAATACACCCAGATTTTTGAGGCAAACAAGCCCATGCTGAGCGATCCGGACAAGATCTATCCGGGACAGGTTCTGAGGATTCCACCTGACGCCTGACCCTTTTGACGCCTTCGCACCATGATGTGTGCTTGCCAGCCCGGTTTGCCGGGCTTTTTTTCGCCTTTTTGTCAGACCGCCGAATTTTTGGAGCGTTCGCAATATCGGCAAACCCGCACAATGGCGGAATGCAGAAAATCTCCAACCTCACAAGTTTTCCGCTTCACACTGTTGCCAGTACGCGCCTGATTGAGAAACAGATGGCAAGCAAGCTTGCACCGCACATGCTGATGCAGCGCGCCGGTCTTTCGGTTGCACGCCTGGCAATGGCTTTGGCACCACATGCCCGTTGCATCTGGATCGCGTGCGGGCCGGGCAACAACGGCGGCGATGGTTTCGAGGCAGCGATGCACCTGCATCAATGGGGCAAGTGCGTGGTGGTGACCTGGACCGGCTTTCCATCCGGCAAGGCTGGACTTCCGCCGGACGCCCAGGCATCGCGCCAGCGCGCATTGGCTGCGGGCGTGACCATGGCCAGCGAACCGCCCGAAGAATTTGATCTCTGCATTGATGCGCTGCTCGGCATCGGCGCCGCACTCGATCCAGCGCGGCCTGGAAGCGCCCTGATGCAGGAATGGCTTCATGCCATGCAATGCAGTACAGCATTGCGGCTGTCGGTCGATGTTCCAACTGGCCTGAATGCCGACACTGGTGCACAAAGCTTTGATAAAACTATCAAATTCATAGCAATTAATGCCCGTGCATCAGGCGCAAACCGTCTTTTTACCTTAAATTTATTGACCTTGAAGCCAGGGTTGTTCACTGCCAGCGGACAAGACTGCGCAGGCGAGGTCTGGTTTGATGATCTCGGGGCCAGCCTCATGCAGGCTCCCGAACAAGCCTTGCCTGTCGATCCTTGCGCCTGGCTGCTGGGGGCAGATCGAACCCGCCACATCTCTCGCGCGCAGGAAGCGCATGCCACTCACAAAGGCAGCTTTGGCGATGTCGCGGTCATTGGAGGCGAGTCGACAGCGTCGACGCACATGACTGGGGCCGCATTGCTGGCGGCGAGCGCTGCCCTGCATGCAGGCGCTGGCCGGGTTTTCGTGGCCTTGCTTGGCAATATGCCCGATTTGCAGGTTGACACGGAACAACCCGAACTCATGTTCCGCTCGCCGGATGCGCTGGACATGGTGAGCCAGGTCCTGGTGTGTGGCTGTGGCGGCGGCCATTCAGTGGCATCTGTTCTTCCCAAGGTGCTGTCAACGGCCAGGCGGTTGGTACTGGACGCCGATGCACTCAATGCCATAGCCGTCGACCCGCAACTGCAAATCCAGCTCAAGGCCCGGGACGGCCGCGGCTACAGCACGGTGATCACGCCCCACCCCTTGGAAGCGGCGCGCTTGACCGGCAGAAGCGCTGCGGCGGTCCAGTGCAACCGGCTTGAAACAGCGCATCAACTCGCCGAGCTGTTTCACTGCGTGGTGGTACTCAAGGGTTCCGGAACCGTTGTTGCGGGACCCGGCCAGACCGTCTGGATCAACCCAACCGGCAATGCGCTGTTGGCCACTGCAGGGACCGGCGATGTACTTGCAGGATTGATCGGCGCCTTCATGGCACAGGGCCAAAGCAGCCTGGATGCGGCCCGAAGCGCGGTGTTCGAGCATGGCCACAGAGCTGATACCTGGGCCACAAACAGGCCAGATATGGCGCTGACAGCGTCAAGGCTTGCCCACTGGCACTCTGCTCAGACCAGAACCATCATGCCAATTTGAAGCGTAAGTAGCAAGACCAGCGCCGACAGGTCAACGCCACCAATGGTGGGGATTACCCGCCGGAACGGCTCCAGCAGTGGTTCAGTCAGGCGGGCCAGCAGACCATACACCCAGGAACCTGGCTGGACCCAGGACAAGATGGCGTAACCCAGAACCAGCATGAACAGCGTTTGCAACGCGACCCGGATCAGCATCTTGACGGCAACCAGGGGCAACAGCAGAAAAACACCCGCCCCCCAATCCAGTCCGTCTTCGCCAACACGGCCAAAGATGCCAAACAGCAAGCCCACCAACGCCGCATAAACCAGCGCCATCAACGCCGCGGCCAGCACGCTGGCCCAATCCACGCGAGATTTGCTCCACGCCTTGGGCAGGGAACGGCGCAGCGGCTTGATCAGCCAGTCGGTCAAGGCCATCACGAAGCTGCCAGGCTGCCCGGTCATGCTGACGCGCAGCCAGTTCATCCAGGCGCGCAGGAGCGCCGCAGCAATCAGCACAAAAAAGGCAGTTTCCAGCAGAAACGCCAGAATCCGGATCAGCATATGTGCCCGTCAGGTTGGTGCATGAAAATGTTCATGGTGTCCTAGCGACGGGGCTTTTTGCCCTGTTTTGGCACGGTACCCAAGGATGCTTTTTTTGCTGCTGACTTGCGTGCACGAGGTTGCGACGGCGATGCCCTGTCAGGCGGAGACTGGCGACTCTTGTTGCCCGCCTCACGCTCCCCACGTCCGCTACGGCGCGATCCGGTGCTGCGATCCTGCAGGGACGATTCGTCCACAGTACCGCCGTTCTTGTCTTTCATGGCCCGGTTCACGATTCCCGACTTGTCCTCGCCTTCATGGACCAGGCGAAAATCAATTTTCCGGCCATCCAGATCGACGCGGCTGACCTGCACACGCACCCGGGTGCCCAATGCGTAACGCATGCCACTGCGCTCGCCGCGCAATTCCTGCCGCGCTTCGTCAAAGCGATAGTATTCGCCGCCCAGTTCGGTGATATGCACCAAACCTTCGACGTACATGGCGTCAAGCGTCACAAAAACCCCGAAACTGGTCGCTGCAGTGACCACGCCACCAAACTCCTCTCCCAGATGCTCGCGCATGTACTTGCACTTGAGCCAGGCTTCCACATCGCGGCTGGCTTCATCAGCCCGGCGTTCATTGCCACTGCAATGCAGTCCGGCTGCCTGCCAGGCAAGCTGGTCCACACTGGCTTTCTTAGGCTTTTCAGTGGGTTCCTTGACACGGGCAGCCAGCCGCTTGGACAGCTTGGCTTGCGCTTCGCCAGGCGTAGGCAATACCGGCAACTGGTATTTCGTCTTTTTCAGGATCGCCTTGATCACCCGGTGCACCAACAGGTCGGGATACCGGCGGATCGGACTGGTGAAGTGCGTGTAGGCCTCGTAGGCCAGGCCAAAGTGGCCCGCGTTTACCGGCGTGTAAACCGCCTGCTGCATGGAACGCAGCAGCATGGAATGCACCTGCAGTGCATCCGGCCGGTCCTTCGTCGCCTTGGCGATTTGCTGGAACTCACCCGGCGCCGGGTTGTCGCTGACCGTCATGCCTATGCCAACCGCCTTGAGATAGTTGCGCAGCAGTTCGACCTTCTCGGGCGTGGGGCTTTCATGGACCCGGAACAGCGCAGTATGTTTGCTTTGCGCAATAAAGTCGGCAGAGCAGACATTGGCCGCCAGCATCGACTCTTCGATCATCCGGTGCGCGACATTTCGGGTACGCGGAATGATTTTCTCGATCCGGCCAACTTCATCACAGACGATCTGCGTTTCAGTGGTTTCAAAATCAACCGCGCCACGCATGCCGCGCTCCTTGAGCAGGGCTTGGTACACCTCGTGCAGGTGCAGCAGATGCGGCACGATGTCCTTTCGCTGCTGCGCTTCCGGTCCACGGGTATTGCCCAGGACTGCCGCCACTTCGTTGTACGTCAGGCGTGCCTGGCTGAGCATCACTGCCGGATAAAACTGGTAGGCCTGAACCTCACCTTTGGCATTGACGAGCATGTCGCAGACCATGCACAGGCGCTCGACATTCGGGTTCAGCGAGCACAGGCCGTTGGACAGCTTTTCGGGCAGCATGGGAATCACGCGACGCGGAAAATACACGCTGGTGGCACGGTCGTAGGCGTCAATGTCAATCGCGCTTCCGGTTTCGACGTAATGGCTCACATCGGCAATCGCTACCAGCAGTCGCCAGCCCTTGCCACGCCCTACCTTCACGGGCTCGCAATAAACGGCATCGTCAAAGTCGCGCGCATCCTCGCCGTCAATAGTGACGAGGGGAATATCAGTCAAATCAACACGATGCTGTTTGTCGACCGGGCGAACCGCATCGGGCAATGTGCGCGCAAGCGCCAGCGCGTTGTCGCTGAAGATGTGCGGCACGCCATATTTGCGCACAGCTATTTCTATTTCCATGCCCGGGTCGTCAATTTCACCCAGCACTTCGGTCACACGCCCTACCGGCTGACCGAATAGAGCTGGTGGCTCTGTGAGCTGCACGACCACGATCTGGCCTGTTTTTGCCGTGCCAGTGGCACCCTTGGGAATCAGTACATCCTGGCCGTAACGCTTGTCTTCGGGCGCTACCAGCCAGACACCACTTTCCTGCAACAGGCGGCCAATGATCGGATTGGACGAGCGTTCGATGATTTCGGTGACGCGGCCCTCAGGCCGGTTTTTTCGATCGTGCCGCACGATACGCGCCTTGACGCGGTCGTTGTGCAGCACAGCGCGCATTTCGTTCGGCGGCAGGTAGATGTCCGACTCACCGTCGCTTCGCTGGACGAAACCATGGCCGTCACGGTGACCAGACACAATGCCCTCGAATTCAGCGAGAAGCCCGGCAGTGGCGCCGGAAATGGGAAGATTTGTTTTGATAAGAAGTCTCTTTCATGGAATCGCGCTGCTGAAGACTGTTCTGCAAAAGCGCGTGAAGAATGAAGATTGGCCAGTTCCGTTTGTTGTTGTATCAGTTTAAAACCAGATACTAGCCGCGATTTGTGAAAAGCCGATGTTCCGTTCAACGGAACGGTTTATCTGATTCTGGAATGAGAAAGTGAGCCTGATGTCGCGACGTCATTTCGTCACCGATCAGTATTTTTTAAAATCCTGAAAATTTTCAGTTGCATGCCTGATCAGCCGTAAATGTAATGTTAAACTGCTTGCTGTGCCCGGGTGGCGGAATTGGTAGACGCGCACGGTTCAGGTCCGTGTATCGCAAGATGTGGAGATTCGAGTTCTCTCCCGGGCACCAAACTTATCAAGTTAAAAAAGCTACTGCTACCACAGTAGCTTTTTTTTCGGCTGCACGATATCGACGCTTTTTTGCCATTCCCGATGAGTACAGGAAATGGCAAAAAATGCAGACTATTGAAAATTCTCAGACAGGTACGCCAACCAGATCGTGACCCTGTACTCCCACGATGCGAGCACGCGTGAATTCGCCAACTTTCATTGTCTTGCTGATTTTCTCGGGCGGCAGCAACTTGACCACGCCGTCAATCTCGGGCGCATCCGCATATGACCTTCCCGTTCCACCCTTACGGCCCAGCGCAGGGGCATGGTCTACCAGCACCTGCATGGTCGCGCCTATACGTTGTTGAAGTTTCTGGCTTGAAACGGCCTCTGCCACGGCCATGAATCGTGCGCGACGCTGTTCACGCACCTCCAGAGGCAACATTCCTGGAATATCGTTTGCAGCAGCGCCTTGCACCGAACTGTAGGCAAAACATCCGGCACGATCAATTTTTGCCTCACGCATGAAGTCAAGCAAGTGCTCGAATTCGGCTTCGGTTTCGCCGGGAAAGCCGGCAATGAAAGTGCTGCGAATTACAATTTCCGGGCAAATCTCACGCCAGCGCGCAATTCGTTCCAGGTTTTTTTCTCCACTGGCGGGACGCTTCATACGCTTCAACACATCCGGATGACTGTGCTGCAAAGGCACATCCAGGTAAGGCAGTACTTTGCCAGTTGCCATGAAGGGAAGTATCTCGTCAACGCTAGGGTAGGGATAAACGTAATGCAAACGCACCCAGGCACCAAAAGGTGCGGCAATTTCACCAAGCGCCTGGACCAGTTCGAGCATGCGGGTCTTCACCGGTTTGCCATCCCAAAATCCTGTTCGGTATTTGACATCGACACCGTACGCAGAGGTATCCTGGCTGATAACCAGCAACTCTTTTACGCCACCTTCAAACAGCGCACGTGCTTCGTTCAGGACATCCCCGACAGGCCGTGACACCAGATCGCCGCGCATGGAGGGAATAATGCAGAAAGTGCAGCGGTGGTTGCAGCCCTCACTGATTTTCAAGTAGGCGTAGTGCCGGGGCGTGAGCTTGATGCCGGCAATGCCAAAAGCATTGGGCACCAGATCCACAAAGGGATCATGCGGCTTGGGCAAGTTCAGATGCACCGCATCCATCACTTCCTGTGTGGCATGCGGACCCGTGACAGCCAATACGCTCGGGTGCATCTGGCGCACCAAATTACCGCCACCATCGCCAGTTTTGGCGCCAAGGCAACCTGTCACGATAACCTTGCCGTTTTCGGCCAACGCTTCGCCTATGGTGTCCAGGCTTTCTCTGACCGCATCATCAATGAAGCCACAGGTATTGACGATGACTAGGTCAGCACCCTCAAAGGTTTTGGACGTCTGGTAGCCCTCGGCACTGAGCCGGGTCAAAATCAACTCGGAATCAGTGAGAGCCTTGGGACAGCCCAGACTGACAAAACCTACGCGCGGAGCGCGCTTGACAGGGGCAGCAGGGGAAAGGGGAGATTGGGAAAGTACTTCGCTCATGTCTCTATTGTCTCAGAGCAGGCGAAAAAATCGATAAAGCCCAGAATTCCGCTTCCAAATTAGCTACGAAGCAGTTGCTTGCTAACGCTTTAATCCCAGTGCAGCAAGCATTTGTTCATTTTGTTTTTGCATCTGTTCCTGCATTTGCGTGAAAACATTTTTGGATTGCTCGACATAAGCCCCCATCATGCCTTGCATCATGGGCGATTTGGCGTTCATGAACTGAGCCCACATTTCCGGACTCATGCCTTTTGACTGCTCGGCCATCTTGACCTGCAAATCCATGAAGCTTTGCACATTTTTTTCAAGGTACGCGCCCATGAAACTTTGCATGGCATCGCCATAGAAACGAATGATATTGGACAGTACCGCTTCGGTAAACATGGGTGCGCCGCCAGCCTCTTCCTCAAGAATAATCTGAAGCAGAATGCTGCGCGTAAGGTCTTCATTGGTTTTGGCATCGCGCACGACGAAGTGCGTACTGCCCATGACCAAGCGGCGCACCTCCGCAAGCGTGATGTAGGCCGAAGTCTCGGTGTCATAAAGTCGCCGATTGGGATACTTTTTGATGATGCGTGCTGGCCCGACGCTGTTGGCAGTCGTTTTTTTATTTTCGTTGCCGGTGCTGGCGACAGCAGGCTGACTGCCTGCAGAAGAAGGTAAAACAGCTTGCTGAATAACGGATTTGTTGCTATGCAATGATGACTCCATGAAATAACGAGCGCCTGCTTTATTAAGACAGGTTTCGGTACATTCTAGGAATGTCTTGATCTACGCAATTTTTTATGGTTTTTTTTAATCAATTGCCTAAGACAAGCAAAAAACTAAAAACCAATTCAAAAAAATTGGTAGGCGCGATTGGACTCGAACCAACGACCCCCACCATGTCAAGGTGGTGCTCTAACCAGCTGAGCTACGCGCCTAAAGAACTATTCGAAGGTCGTATTCTAGCAGTGCAAAATACGGGTTTTAAGACCTGCGCAAAAATAAGTGCAATCAACTTACCGTCTTCGTGCCGAGCGAACACCCGGCACATTGCTGACGATACCAAGCACTTGTTGAAGCCGCCCTGACTGGGGAACCTCGACGGTGAAGGTCATCCAGGCAGTTCCTCCGCGGCTGTCTTTGACCGACTGGGTTTGCACGCCGATCAGGTTCATTTTTTCTTTGGCGAACACCTCAGAAATATCGCGGAGCAGGCCTTGGCGATCGGCAGCTTCTACGGCGACATCGACTGGGTAAACCGCTCCGTCCGGAGCCTTGGCAGAACCCCACTCTACTTCTATCACCCGGTCAGGGCTGCCACTGGCCATATTGCGAAAATTGCTGCAATCGCTTCGGTGAATACTCACGCCTTTTCCTTTCGCAACAAACCCGAGAATGACATCCGGGGGGGCGGGTTTACAGCATTTGGCCAGTTGTGTCAGCAAAGAATCCATTCCTACCACCAGCACACTGCCCTGACTGCCTTTTGTGGCTGTGCTGGATTTTTCGGTCTGTCGCGGCTTTTTGGCGAGGATGAACTCGTCTGGCGACAAGACAGGCTCTGCAGGCCTGAGCAGGGTTTCAATGGTGCGCAGAGAAAACTCGTCTTTCCCCACGACCGCGAACAGATCGTCGGCGGTCTTGAAGCCCAGCTGTAGCGCCAGATCCTGCAGCTTCATGGCAGTCCTGCCTTCCCGCTGCAGGAGCTTTTCAACGGCTTCCCGGCCTTTGGCCACGGTTTGCTCCATAACCTGCGCATTGAACCAGGCCCGCACTTTCGATTTGGCACGGTGACTCAGCAGGAAGCCCAGTTCGGGGTTGAGCCAGTCACGCGATGGCCCACCCTCTTTGGTAGTGATGACTTCAACCGTCTGACCGTTTTGCAGCGGCGTGTTGAGTGGCACCATGGCGCCGTCGATGCGCGCACCACGGCAGCGATGGCCCAAGCTGGTATGGACGCTGTAGGCAAAGTCAATTGTCGTGGCGCCCTGCGGCAATTCCACAATGGCGGCTTCGGGCGTCAGCACATAGATGCGGTCTTCGAACAGCCCCTGATTGGCATCACGGGCCCGCTGCGCAGCGGGCGCAGACAGTTCCCGTTCCCAAGCCAGCAACTGCCGCAGGACCGCAATTTTGGCGTCGTATTCGCTGCTCGCCGAAACACCGGCATAGCCTTTGGTGCCCGCCTCTTTGTAAGCCCAATGCGCTGCCACGCCATGTTCGGCATGGTCGTGCATGGCCTGCGTGCGGATCTGGATTTCGACTGCACGTCCATTGCTCTCACGGACAACTGTATGAAGCGACTGATAGCCGTTGGCCTTGGGCTTGGCAATGTAATCGTCGAACTCCCCGTTTATCGGTTCAAAACATGAATGCACAAAGCCCAGGACGGCATAGCAGCCTTTCACATCGGCGGCAATCACACGCATGGCGCGAATGTCGAGCACCTGGTCAAAATCAAGCGATTTGCCACGCATCTTCTTGACGATGCTCCAAATATGCTTGGGCCGCCCTTGAACCAGCGCAGCAATGCCGTTGCGGTTCAGGTCTCTTTCAAGTTGCGTGCGCAGGGCTTCCATGAAAACTTCACGCTCGGCGCGTTTCTCATCAAGCAGCCTGGCGATTTGCCGGTAGGTTTCAGGCTCCAGGAAGCGAAAAGACAGGTCCTCCATCTCCCATTTGATTTGCCAGATGCCCAGGCGGTTGGCCAACGGTGCAAAAACATGCAGCGACTCATGCGCCAATGCAATCGGAGCAGCCTGCCGGCTGGCCGCGTAATAACGCAGGGTTTGCAAACGCGACGCCAGACGCAGCATGACCACCCGCAGATCGCGGGAAAACGCCAGCAACATCCGGCGAACGTTTTCAGTCTGGGCGGCGGGGTCGTCATGCAAATGGGACTTGCCATCAACCGCCCGCGTCTGCCGCTGCACGTAGATCAGCTTGGTGGTTTCCACTGCAAGTGCGGCATAACTGGGGCCAAAAGCCTTGGCGATCACGTCCTGCGGCTTGTTCAGGTGCTGGCAGGCGTGTACCAGGTAAGTGGCTGCCTGCATGGCTTCGGAACCACCGATGGAATCGAGAATTGCCACCACCGCATTGGCGTGCGACAGAACATTTTCGCCGGTGTCCATCACCTCGCAAGCGATCAGCGGCTCGGCAAAAGCGCGTGCACGCGCCAGCGCATGCGGCTGATCGGCCACGTTGTCCGCCGTGGCCAGGACAATGGGGCTGGGCGCGTCTGTGGAAGCTGAAAGGATGTGCGTTGCCGTCGATTTATTTTTCATGAAATCTCTGTCACTTTGTAGTCATTCCTCACTCAAGCAGGAACCCTGTCAATGCAGCGACCTGGTCTTGCGCAACCAGTGTTGGCGCGTGTCCGACGCCGTCAAACTCAACCAGTCTGGCGCGTGGCCCGCGCTGCGTCATGGACAAGGCGGTTTGCGGGCTCAGCAAATCGGATTGGGCACCGCGCACCAAAAGCGTTTCGGCCTGAATACCATCGTAGAGCTGCCAGAGCATAGCTTCGCCATGCTTTGCGCCGTCTTCGTCCGCCAGCTTGAAGGGAATGGCAATCGCAGGATCGTAGTGCAGCCGCAGCAGACCTTCGGTTTCTGGCGCCACCGGCCTGACCATCGGCTTTGAAAGGGCCAGCCATTGCGCCGGGGTGTGCGGGCCAAAACTGCTGGAGATGGTCCACATCGCATCAGCCGCGTCCTGAAGCGTATCGAAATGGCCGGACTGCCCCAGATAGGCACCAATGCGTTGAATCGCCCGCCATTGCAGCGCGGGACCGACGTCGTTCAGCACCAGTTTGCGCACCGGTACCGGCAGCGGCAAGCCCGGCTGGCCGCACACCACCATGCCGATCAGCCCGCCCATGCTGGTACCCACCCAGTCCAGTGTGGCGATCGACGCCTGCGCGTGAAGCTGCGTCAGCAACGCCAGCATGTCTGCTGCATAAACAGGCACCTGGTAGCCCATCGGGTCCTTCAACCATTCACTTTCCCCCCGGCCTGCCACATCGGGGCAGACGACGCGAATGCCTGTCCCTTCCAATGAACCGGCTTGCGCGCACAAGGCTTGCGCCAGCACGTCAAAGTCGCGGCCCTGGCGGGTCAGACCATGGACGCACAACACCACATGCGGGCTGTCAGGCTGGCCCCATTGCCAATAGGCCATGCGGTGGCCGTCAGCGGCATCGGGACAGGTGACGTGATTCAGGCTGGGCTGGGTCATGGTGTGGGTCTCAGGAAAAGGCTGGAGTAAGCTTGACAATTGTGGGGGCAGGTTTTGCGCCATCTGGCGCGCCAATCACTGCACCGCTTCAACCAACCATCGTAAATCATCCAGAGGAATTTCATGCTCAAAGGTAAAACAGCTCTTGTCACCGGCTCTACCAGCGGTATCGGCCTGGGCATTGCCAAGGCTTTGGCTGCACAGGGCGCCAACATCGTGCTCAACGGCTTTGGCGATGTGGACGGCCCGAAGGCCGAGATTGCCGCGCTGGGTGTGAAAGTTGTCTACCATGGCGCCGACATGAGCAAACCCGGCGAGATCGAGGCGATGATGAAATTTGCCGCTGCCGAATTTGGGCAGGTCGATATCCTGGTGAACAATGCCGGCATCCAGCATGTCGCGCGCATTGAAAATTTCCCGACTGAAAAGTGGGACGCCATCATCGCCATCAACCTGAGCAGCGCCTTTCATGCCACGCGCCTGGCGTTGCCGGCGATGCAGGCGGCCGATGGCGGCAAGGGCTGGGGCCGCATCATCAACCTGGCATCGGTGCATGGCCTGGT
Organism: Polaromonas sp. CG_9.7; assembly: GCF_015752205.1. Lineage (GTDB taxonomy): Bacteria > Pseudomonadota > Gammaproteobacteria > Burkholderiales > Burkholderiaceae_C > Polaromonas. Next base: position 44,930 of record NZ_JADOVG010000011.1, on the reverse strand, counting down.
GGGCTCGGCCGAAAAATCGGCCTATGTGGCAGCCAAGCACGGCATTGTCGGGCTGACCAAGGTGACGGCGCTTGAAAACGCCACGTCCGGCGTGACCTGCAATGCCATCTGCCCGGGCTGGGTGCTCACGCCGCTGGTGCAAAAACAGGTTGATGCCCGTGCCGAGGCGGGCGGCATCAGCAACGAAGCGGCCAAGCAGCAACTGCTGGGCGAAAAAGAGCCTTCGATGCAGTTCACAACGCCCGAGGAGCTGGGCGCGCTGGCGGTGTTTTTCTGCTCGCCCGCCGGCGTCAACATTCGGGGCGTGGCCTGGAACATGGACGGCGGCTGGGCCGCTCAATAAACCGGTTTGGTTGGTTGCCCCTCCTACTGACAGGAACCCGCCACATGCAGTGCCCTGGTACGGCATGGCGGGCGCTGCCAACTGCTGCTTTAAGGCAGAAATGGCATCACGCTTCTGACAGCATCCGGCTCACGTACTCGCCGATGGCCAGCGAACTTGTCAGTCCTGGCGACTCGATGCCGAACAGGTTTACCAGCCCCGCCACGCCATGCGCGGCGGGTCCCTGGATCATGAAGTCCTTTGCCGGCTCGTCTGGCGACTGGATCTTTGGGCGCATACCGGCATAGCCCGGCAACAAGGCACCATCTTTCAGGTCAGGCCAGTATTTGCGCACCTCGGCGTAAAAGGCATCGCCGCGCGCCGGGTCCACTACCAGATCGTCGGCCGATTCGACCCACTGCACATCCGGGCCAAACTTGGCCTGCCCGCCCAGGTCGATGGTCAGGTGAACGCCCAGCCCGGCGGCTTGCGGCACCGGGTAAATGAGCCGCGAAAATGGCGAGCGGCCGGCCAGGGTGAAGTAATTCCCTTTGGCGTAATAGCTGGGCGGCACGGCCTGCGCTGGCAGCCCGGCAAAGCGCCGCGCCAGGCCTTGCGCCTGCAATCCAGCCGAATTCACCACCCACGCGGCCTGCAATTCGGTGCCGTCACCTGCTACCAGAGTAATAGCGCCTGGTGCACATTGGGCGTGCGCCAATGGCGAATTAAGCACAACAAGCCCGCCAGCGTTCTCTAGATCGCCCTGAAAAGCCAGCATGAGCGCATGGCTGTCAACGATGCCGGTGCTGGGCGAATGCACAGCGGCCACGCATTGCAACGCAGGCTCCATGGCCTGTGCTTGCTCGCGCGACATCAGCACCAGGTCATGCACGCCGTTGGCGGCGGCTTTTTTGATGATGCCGTGCAACTGCGCCACCTGCTCGTCGCTGGTGGCCACCAGCAGCTTGCCACAGCGGCTGTGGCCCACGCCGCGCGCGGCGCAGTAGTCGTACAGCATCGCCCGTCCTTGCACGCAGAGCAGAGCCTTGAGCGAGCCTTGCGGGTAATAAATGCCCGCATGAATGACTTCGCTGTTGCGCGAACTCGTGCCGGTGCCGATGGCGTCGGCCGATTCCAGAACCATCACCTCCCGGCCCTGCAAGGCCAGGGCGCGTGCGATGGCCAGCCCCACCACGCCCGCACCAATCACCACACATTCGATTTTTTCCATCAAGCCTCCTCAAAACCTTCAATCACGTTGACTGCATTGGTCCCCAGCGCAGCCGCTGCATAACCGCCTTCCAGCACAAAGACCGTGGGCAGGCCCATCGCACCCAGTCGCCGGCCCAGCCGGCTGAAATCGTCAGACTGGAGCGCAAATTTCGAAATCGGGTCTTCTGCGAAGGTGTCCAGTCCCAGCGCCACCACCAGCGCATTGGCGCGGTAATGGCCGATGCGCTGGCACGCCTGCTCCAGCGCATCGAACCAGCGCGATGCGGCACATCCGGCAGGCAGGGGCAGGTTCAGGTTGAAGCCCTCGCCCTCCCCTTGCCCGGTTTCGTCGGCATGGCCCAGAAAAAACGGGTATTCGGTCAGCGGGTCGCCATGCAGGCTGACGCACAGCACATCGGCTCGACCATAAAAGATGCTTTGCGTGCCGTTGCCGTGGTGATAGTCCACATCCAGGATGGCCACGCGATCAGCGCCGGCATTGCGCATCGACTGCGCCGCCACCGCCGCGTTGTTCAGGAAACAGTAGCCGCCCATGAAGTCAGCACCCGCATGGTGCCCCGGAGGCCGGCTGCAGCAAAAGGCTGCACGCACGCCGCCATGGCCCGCAGCCACCTGTGCGGCGGCGCTGGCCGCTGCATCGGCGCCGGCCTTCGCGGCCTGCCAGGTGCCCGCCGAAAGCGGCGAGCCGTTGTCCATGGAATACAGGCCCAGCCGGGCAATGAAATTGAGCGGCTCAATGTCGCTGCGCAGGCTGCGCACCGGCCAGATGGATGGAAAAGGCTGGCAGCAGTCATTGCCGGGTGCCAGTGCAAGCCAGTCACGCCAGGCATGTTCCAGGAAAGCCAGGTAGCGCGGCGCATGCACCATGTCCAGTAGATCGCGGCTGTCGACCTGGGCGCTGTGCAGGTGGTGGCCATGTTCGGTCAGCCGGGCCTTGACGTATTCGGCACGGTCCGGGGTTTCAAAGCAGGCCACCCGCTCGCCCCGGAAAAACTCGAATTCCGGTGCATGCGCCTGATGGCTGTCATTGAAAAAAGTAATCATCGGTGGTCATCCGGAAATGCGAACTTGCAACGCACGCATGAAAAAAAGGCAGATCTTGCAGCAGCCTGGCACGCTCACAGCTGCCGGGGATCGGTCTTGAGAAGCATCTCGACCAGCGATTGCAGATGCGCTTTGAGCGGCTCAAAACCGGCTGTCAACTCGAGTGTTTCCTCGTTCATATAAAGCCTGCGGTTGATTTCAAGCTGAATGCTGTGCCGTTGGGCGGCCGGGTCGCTGTATCGCCGCACCAGTTCCACGCCTTTGTACGGATGGTTGTAGGCCACGCGGTAGCCCAGCGCCGTCAGGTGCGCGCAAATCCGTTGGGACAAGACCGGATTGGCGGTACTGGCGTCGCGGTCGCCAACGACGAAGTCGGCGTGTTTTTCACCCGGAAAATTGGTTGCGTGGCTGGAGGCAATGGCTGGCATCGAATGGCAGTTGAGATGAAGGCTGTAGCCGTGTCCAGCATGCGCCGCATCAATCGCCTCGGCCACGGCTGCATGGTAGGGCGTCCAGCAGTGTTCGATGCGATGCTTCACTTCTTGCACCGACAGGCTGCGCCCGTAGATGGGCAAGCCGTCATCCGTGGTGCGCCAGATCAACCCCTTGCCGAGCCGCACCTTGGAAAGCACGACCGGATCGGTGGCGACAGGATCAGGCCAGGGCCCGTCCAACAGAGATACGTCAAGCTCCGTGGTGTTGCGGTTGGCATCCAGGTAGCTGCGGGGGAAATGCGCCTCGATCCAGTGAGCGCCCAGGCCGGGTGCAAAGTCGTAGAGCTTTTCAACATGCGTGTCTTCAGCCTTGCGCAAAATCGACGTTTCGCAGGTGTGCCGAAAATCCGGGGGATAAAACACACCGCTGTGGGGCGAGTCAAGGACCAGCGCAGTGCTGCCGGGAAGATGGGTGAAGAGCTGCATGACGCGACTTTATCAGCAGCTTTCGATGCTTCACGCAAGCGAGTTGGAGACAACTCGGGAAGCTTGAAAAAAACAGGTTCCGGGATTAACTGCATCTACCCGGAAAACCCACTGCAACAAGCTTTTTGTCCTACAAAAATTTGCCTTTTGGCCCCACAGTTGCAACAGTCTGTTGGCATAAAACTATTGGGGAACAACTTCCGCAAACTCTGGTCCTACGTCCATAGAAGTCGTCATTTACACACCAAAGGAGCATCATGAAACTATTCAATCGCAGCTTTTCAGCCATCGTGTTGTCGGTCGCTGCATTGACAGCTGCCACGGGTGTCCAAGCCCAGAGCAATTACGCCTTGTATTCCCCCGGAGCCAGTTATGTCGGCCTGAACGTTGGTTCTTCCAATTTTTCGCTTGGCAACGGATTCGGGCCTTTTGCATCAGACAACAGAGACACGGTCTACAACATTTACACCGGCACGTTCTTTACCCCGAACTTCGGCGTCGAAGCAGGCTATACCAATTTCGGCAAGATCGACCGGGCAGGCGGCAACACCAAGGCACAAGGCTTCAACCTCAGCTTGGTCGGCCGGGCACCGATCACCCAGTCATTCAACATTTTCGGCAAGCTGGGCACCACCTACGGCCGAACCGAAGTGTTGGCTTTTCCAGGCACAGGCATTGCATCCGGCAAGGAAAACGGCTTCGGTGTTTCCTATGGCATCGGTGCGGAATATTCCTTCAACCCACAACTGTCTGCCGTGCTTCAGTATGACGAGCACAAGCTGAAGTTTGCCGGTGATGGCCGCGACCGCGTCAACGCAACCACGGTGGGCTTGCGTTACCGTTTCTAAGCCATGAGCCGCCCACCGGCGGCCTGACCTCGAAACCTGAAGACCTGCAAACCCAGTGGTTTGCAGGTCTTCCTATGAGCGCACACCAGTCAAACACCAATAGCTATCAAAAAAATAGCTGTTAATTACGCTATTCCTTGTTTACCTTGCCGCGCAGTTCCTTGGTCGCTGAACGCTGGCTCTTTCCTTCCAGACGGCGTTGCCGGGAACCATAGGTGGGTTTGGTGGCCCGCCGGGCTTTGGGCGGATTGGACACGCCGTCGATCACCTGCTGCAATCGCGACAGCGCATCGGCGCGGTTCATTTCCTGCGTGCGGTGCTGCTGCGCTTTAAGCACCAGCACGCCTTCCTGTGTGATTCGGCTGTCGCTCAAGGCGAGCAAGCGCTCCTTGATCTCGTCCGGCAGCGAGGATGCCTTGATGTCGAAGCGCAGATGCAGGGCGCTGGACACCTTGTTGACGTTTTGTCCACCCGCACCCTGAGCCCGGATGGCGCTGAGCTCGACGTCGCGTTCATCGATCGGAAACTTGTGAATCACAGGCATGCAGTGGGTTTTCGGGTTACGGATTGGTTCAGCGCCTGCAAGTCTGCAGTCGGGCCACTGGCTATCGGGTGCAGAGCGGCTTCAATGGTGCCCAGGCTTTGCAGGGCTTTGTCCACAGTGATTATCGGCGTGGCTTTGCCGACAGATCACAACGCAGAAATGGTCGAGTTGCGCAGCCAGCGGAGCGACGGCCTGGCCGACTTGCTCGAAACGGCATGACGCTACTTATTTAATAGCTGTTAAGGCTTACCCACACTGCGAAAACAGCTTATTTGATCAAAATTTCACGTTTGCCAGAGATCACGCGCCCACGCTGCCTGTCACCGGCAGCACGATGCCGGTGATGTAACTGGAGCACACCGGCGAGGCCAGGAAGACATAGGCGGGGGACAACTCCTCGGGCTGGGCCGGGCGTTTCATGTCAGTCGCAGAACCAAACTTCTGGATCGACTCGGCATCCTTGTCGGCCGGATTCAGCGGTGTCCAGACCGGTCCTGGCGCTACGGCATTGACCCGAATTCCCTTGTCGAGCAGGTTGCTGGCCAGCGCCTTGGTAAAGGCGTGAATCGCGCCTTTGGTCGCTGAATAATCCAGCAGCTTGGACTCGCCTTCCAAGCCCGTGACCGAGCCGGTATTGATGATGCACGAGCCTTTTTTCAAGTGCGGCAGCGCAGCCTTCGTCATATGAAAATAGCCATAGACATTGGTTCGCAGGGTTTCGTCGAAGCGCTCTTCGGTCAGGTCTTCAAGCGAATCTGCATGTTCCTGGAAAGCCGCGTTGTTCACCAGAATGTCGAGCTTGCCGAATGTGCTGACAGTTTTCTCGACCACCGTGCGGCAGAAAGCGGCATCCTTCACGTCGCCGGCTATCAGCAGGCAGCGCTGGCCTTCGGCCTCGATGCAACGCTTGGTTTCCTCGGCGTCCACATGTTCATTCAGGTAAAAAATCGCCACGTCAGCGCCTTCACGGGCAAACAGCACCGCCACGGCCCGCCCAATGCCTGAGTCGCCGCCGGTGACCAGCGCAGTCATTCCTGCAAGCTTCTCGCTGCCCTTATATCCCTGAGCCATGAACTTTGGCCGCAGTTGCATGTTGGCTTCCACGCCCGGCTTTTCGAGATGCTGGGCCGGCAACGGCGGTGCAGGCTGCGGGGTCAAGCCCGCCTGGACAGCGGGCTTGTTGCTTTTTGCGCCACTGCTTTTCTTCGGTTTCGCGGCGTCTTTGCCGTCTTGCTGCTGTTGAATGCTGCGCTGCTTGTCAACGACAGCCTGGGCGTCGCTCTTCGGCGATGAACGTGATGGGGTGCTTGCCATGAATGCCTTTTGAATGACCAAAAGATTCAATCTACGACGACACCTTTTCAAGCGATGTAGTCAAATTACCTGCTTCGGCCACAGAACTGCCAGCGTGAGCAGGGAAAGTCAACCTGGGCGGTTCAGCCCCGTCTGCGCATGATGTCCGGTGTGTTGACCTTCACGTCGCCGCACTGCGCGCGCTGGCGCAAGGCATGCTCCATGACGACCAGCGCCAGCATGGCCTCGGCAATCGGCGTGGCGCGGATTCCGACGCAGGGGTCGTGCCGACCCTTGGTCACCACTTCGGCCGGGTTGCCTTCGGTATCAATCGACTGGCGCGGCGTGATGATGGAGCTGGTCGGCTTGATGGCAATCGACACTTCCAGGTCTTGCCCGGTACTGATGCCACCCAGCACGCCGCCAGAGTTGTTTGACACAAAGCCTTCGGGCGTCAGCGAATCGCCATGCGTCGTGCCGCGCTGCGTAACCGCGCCAAAACCGGCGCCAATCTCCACGCCCTTGACCGCATTGATGCCCATCATGGCAAAGGCGATGTCGGCGTCCAGCTTGTCGAACAGCGGCTCGCCCAGGCCGACCGGCACACCAGAGGCCACCACGCGAATGCGCGCGCCGCACGAATCGCCGGCCTTGCGCAGCGCGTCCATGTAGTTTTCGAGATTTGACACGTCAGCGCTGGGGGCAAAAAACGGGTTGTTCGGCACATGCGCCCAGGACTCAAACGGAATCACCGCCTCGCCGATCTGCGCCATGCAGCCACGAAAGGTGGTGCCGTACTGCTGAAGCAGCCATTTTTTGGCCACTGCACCCGCCGCCACCATGGGCGCTGTCAGCCGCGCCGACGACCTGCCGCCGCCGCGCGGGTCGCGCAGGCCGTACTTGTGCAGGTAGGTGTAGTCGGCATGGCCGGGCCGGAAGGTGTCCAGGATGTTGCCGTAGTCCTTGCTGCGCTGGTCGGTGTTCCTGATCAAGAGGCAGATCGGCGTGCCGGTGGTCTTGCCTTCATACACGCCCGACAGGATTTCGACCGCGTCGGGTTCGTTGCGCTGGGTGACGTGGCGGCTGGTGCCGGGGCGGCGCCGGTCCAGGTCGCCCTGGATATCGGCCTCGGTGAGCGACATGCCCGGCGGGCAGCCGTCGATCACGCAGCCAATGGCCGGGCCGTGGGATTCACCAAAGTTGGTGACTGCGAAAAGATTTCCAAAAGTATTGCCGCTCATGGCAATGATTATCCCAGACGGTTTTTAAACGGTTCAATCCAGTCCGGGGCATCAGTCACGATCCGCATCGCTTTCTGCCGGCCAGTCGCGGATGTAGGCCTTGAGCATCTTGTTTTCAAAATTCTGGCTGTCCACCACGGCCTTGGCGACATCGTAGAAGCTGATCACGCCCATCAGCATGCGCTGGCTCATCACCGGCATGTAGCGGGCGTGGCGCTCCAGCATCATGCGGCGCACCTCGTCGATCTCGGTGTCGGGCGTGCAGGTCATCGGATGGTCGTCCATTGCCTTCCTGACCAGCGTGCGGCCGATTTCGCCGCCATTGTTCACGATGCAGACAATCACCTCGCGAAAGGTCAGCATGCCGACCAGATCGCCATGCTCCATGACGACCAGCGAGCCGATGTCTTTCTCGGCCATGATCTCGGCGGCCTTGGCCAGCGGCTCGCCAGGCTGTACGGTGTAGAGCGTGTTGCCCTTGACGCGCAGGATATCTGCTACCTTCATCGTTTTTCCTAGGTGGTTCTGGCAGCAGCGCCTGCCAGTGTGTGTTTCAAGGTTTCCGCCGTGACACGCAGCGGTTGCTAAGGGTAAAACCGACTTTAAATATAGCCCACAATGCTTTCACCAAGGGTAACGATTTTCGCGACGTCATCTGGCATTGACCCTGGCTTTTTGACCCTTGACCCGAATATGGCCGGGTGCGTTTGAAAAATCAGCTTTTTTGCACTGGAGATTTTATTCATGCCCGGTTACTCAGACCCCGGTTTCGACACCTTGGCACTGCACGCAGGCGCCGCGCCCGATCCGGCCACAGGCGCTCGCGCCGTGCCGATCCACCTGACCACGTCCTTCGTCTTTGAATCCAGCGACCACGCTGCCAGCCTCTTTAACCTGGAGCGCGCCGGCCATGTCTATTCGCGCATCAGCAACCCGACCAACGCGGTGCTGGAGGAACGCATCGCGGCACTCGAAGGCGGCATTGGCGCCATTGCCACGGCCAGCGGCCAGGCGGCGCTGCACCTGAGCATTGCCACGCTGATGGGTGCGGGTTCCCACATCGTCGCCAGCACAGCGCTGTACGGTGGCAGCCAGAACCTGCTGCACTACACGCTGCGCCGCTTCGGCATCGACACCACCTTTGTCAAGCCCGGCGACATCGACGGCTGGCGCGCGGCTGTACGGCCCAACACCAAGCTGTTTTTTGGCGAAACCGTCGGCAATCCGGGCCTGGAGGTGCTGGACATCGCCACCGTGGCGGCCATGGCCCATGAAGCGCGGGTGCCGCTGCTGGTCGATTCGACGCTGACCTCGCCCTGGCTGATCAAGCCGTTCGACCACGGCGCCGACCTGGTGTACCACTCGGCGACCAAGTTCCTCAGCGGCCACGGCACGGTGATTGGCGGGCTGGTGGTCGATGGAGGCAGCTTCGACTGGGACCGGTCCGGCAAGTTCGCCGAACTGACCCAGGCCTATGACGGCTTTCACAACATGGTGTTCAGCGAGGAAAGCACCGTAGGCGCCTTTTTGCTGCGCGCCCGCCGCGAAGGCCTGCGCGACTTTGGCGCCTGCATGAGCCCGCACACGGCCTGGCTGATCTTGCAGGGCATTGAAACCCTGCCGCTGCGCATGGCACGCCACATGAGCAACACCGAAAAGGTGGTGGCTTTCCTGGCCAGCCATCCCTTCGTCTCGCGCGTCGGTCATCCGCTGCTGGAGTCGCACCCCAGCCATTCGCTGGCGCAAAAACTGTTGCCGCGCGGCGCCGGTTCGGTGTTCAGCTTTGACCTGAAGGGCAGCCGCGCCCAGGGCAAGGCGTTTGTCGAGGCGCTGAAGGTCTTCAGCCACCTGGCCAACGTCGGCGACTGCCGCAGCCTAGTGATCCACCCGGCCAGCACCACGCATTTCCGCATGACGGGCGAGGCGCTGGCGGGCGCCGGCATCACGCAGGGAACGATTCGCCTGTCCATCGGCCTGGAAGACCCGGACGACCTGATCGATGACCTCAAGCGCGCCTTGAAAGTGGCCGAGAAAGCCGGGGCTTGAGCATGGACCTCCTTGTCAACGGCGCCACAACCTATTGCTACACCGGCGGCAAGCCTTTCGATGCAGCGCAGCCCACGGTGGTTTTCATTCACGGCGTGCTGAACGACCACAGCGTCTGGAGCCTGCAAAGCCGCTACCTGGCGCACCACGGCTGGAACGTGCTGGCCGTCGACCTGCCGGGCCACAGCCGCAGTGAAGGCGAAGCGCCCTCTTGCGTCGAGGACGCTGCCGGTTTCATTGCCGCGCTGCTCGATGCGGCCGGCGTGCAGCATGCCGCGCTGGTGGGCCACAGCTGGGGTTCGCTGATTGCGCTGGAAGCTGCGTCCAGACTAAAAGACCGCATCAGCCACCTGGTGCTGGTCGGCACGGCGTTTCCGATGAAGGTGTCGCCCGCGCTGCTGGACGCGTCGCTCAACGAGCCGATGAAGGCGCTGGCGCTGGTCAACGTTTTCTCGCGCAGCACACTGGCGCCGCCGCCGTCGGCATTGGGTCCGGGCACCTGGGTTTATGGCGCGAGCATGGCGCTGGGCCGCCGCGTGCTGGCCAGCAACCGCCAAGTCAACGTGTTCCACCGGGGCTTCAAGGCCTGCGACAGTTATGCCAACGGCGAGGCCGCGATTCAGGCCATCACCTGCCCGGTGCTGTTTTTGCTTGGAGAACACGACCAGATGACGCAGCCCAAAGCCGCGCAGGGCTTGGTCAAAGCCGCCCGTGCGTCGGGCAAGTCGGTTCAGGTCACAAACCTGCCGGTCGGCCATCACCAGATGACCGAAGCGCCGGATGCGACATTGTTTGCCATTCGTGACTTTTTAAAAACATGAACATGACACCATCCCGTCCCCTGCCGCCCGACGCGGCGGACATCTCCCGCATCATTGAAATGGCATGGGAAGACCGCACGCCCTTCGAATCCATCGAAGTGCAGTTTGGTTTGAACGAGTCGGCCGTCATTGCCCTGATGCGCCGCCAGCTCAAGCGCTCGTCGTTCAAGATGTGGCGTGAACGCATGGCGGGCCGGACCACCAAGCATGCGGCACTGCGCAGCCCGGACGTCACGCGGCACCGCGCGCGGCATACACGCCAAGCGTGAACGGCCCTGCTGACCGATGGAGAAACAAGGATTTTTGCTATAAATAAAATAGCTAAAAAGGCTTGCTTGACATGCGCAAAAAGGCTTTTTTAATGCATAAAACAGGTTTTTGACGGCCTGCCAGCGTGCCTCAGGCCATCTTGCCCAGAATGACGTTCATGTCGTCCTTGGAAAACGCCCGCAGCATCTCGGCGCGGATGTTGCCGGCGGCGCCTATGCTCAGGCCGAAGGCGTTGGCGGATTCCTCGTCCTCGGCTTCGATGACCGCCACCAGGTCATACTGGCCCGACGTCCAGTAGAGCTGGCGCATGCTGGCGCCAAATTTTTTTGCCAGTTCCATCACGGCATCGGCGCGCTTCGTGGTGTCCTTCACGCTGCGCATCCCCTGGTCGGTGAAATGGCAAAGGGCGATATAGGTTTTCATGGTTTTTCTTCCTGTCGGCGAGACCTCCGGCATTCGCGGGTCGGCGGCGGTCCCGAAACGCCGGCCCTCGTGACAAACCTGCATGTATTTTCTAGACGCGCCCGGCGCCTGCAAGCGCCAGGGTTGCGCTCAGGCGGGCATGATGTTCTGGTTGGAACTGAACAGGTTGGCCGGGTCGTACTGGCGCTTGATTTGCGCCAGCCGGCCGTAGTTGGGTCCATACGCGGCTTTCACACGCTCGCCCTCGTCGTCGGTCAGGAAATTGACGTACACGCCGCCGCTGGCAAACGGTGCCGAGGCCTTGAAATACTCGCGCGCCCAACGAATGCCCGCGGCGTCATCGGCCGGGTCATCCCAGCGGCCGTGGACATTCATGACGAAACGTGCGTCGCGGTGCGCGTAGGCTGTGGCATCGGGCGCGGGGCGCATGGTCGCGCCGCCGATGGCGCCGAAAAATATCTCGCACTGTGGCGACGGCAGCTTTGCGACGTACTCGATGACGGCATCGAACAGACCGTCTTCCAGCGCCGAGAAATTGTGCGATTTCCAGTAGTTGCGCGCGCCGGGCGTGAGCAAGGGGTCGAAGGCCTGTTGCCAGTTCACATAGGGCATGGCGCCAACATGCGTGCCAAGCGGCGTGCCAAAGCCGTGCAGCGGCTTGACCAGCGCCTCGCCCTGCGAGGGGTCGCCGGTGTAGAGCAGTGCCAGTACGACCACTTTCTGGCCATGAACGCTTTCCGGCAGGAAGGGCAGCGGCGGCGCCTTGCGCAGCACGGTCCAGACGGAAACATCGTCAGGAGCCTGGTCCATGAACGCACGGTACTGCTGCAGCACTGATTTGGCTTGCGAAAACGGATAGACGATCAGCCCGGCCAGCACCTCGGGGCCAACCGGGTGCAGGCGGAACTCAAAGCGTGTCACGACGCCGAAATTGCCGCTGCCGCCGCGCAGCGCCCAGAACAGGTCAGTGTTTTGGCTGGCGCTGGCGCGCAGCACGTCGCCGGCGGCCGTCACGACTTCGGCGGACTCCAGGTTGTCAACCGTCATGCCGTACTGGCGGCTGAGCCAGCCGAAGCCGCCGCCCAGCGTCAGGCCAGCAACGCCGGTGGTGGAGTTGATGCCCAGCGGCGTCGCCAGGCCATGGGCCTGGGCGGCGGCATCGAAATCGGCCAGTGTGGCGCCACCTTCGACGCTGGCGCGGCGGGCGCCGGCATCGACCTGCACGGCCTTCATCTTCGACAGGTCGATGACGATGGCGTCGTCGCGCAGCGCGCTGCCGGCAATGTTGTGTCCCCCGCCGCGAACCGCCAGCGGAACCTGGTGCTCCCTTGCAAAATTCACCGCGTAAACCACATCCCCGGTCGTGGCGCACTGGACGATGGCGGCGGGATGCTTGTCCACCATCGCGTTCCAGATTTGGCGGGCGCTGTCGTAGGCCGCGTCGCCGGCGGCAATGACCGTTCCCTGAACGTCTTTCTTGAGCGCATCGATTTGCGCCGATTGCAGGTTTTTCATGGCAGTGTCCTTCCTTGGGTTCTGGCGCAATGCGCTCAGCACACAACAACAACAACAACAACAAGGGCCAAAACCGGCCATTGCGCCGGATCAGTTGCGTGAGCAGATTTGCTATATGGGGTTTAGCACTGCACCCGGCCCGGTGCAAGGCCTGCTGCCAATTGGAGAACAGCCTTACCTTGGTTTACACGTTTGCAGGCGTGACCCAGTGTCCGGGCGCCGCTTGCAGGGCATCGAGCAGTTGCCGTGTCGCGGGCGTCAGCGGCGCCGCTTGCAGGCTGGCGCTTTGCAGCGAATCGAGCAGCCGCGCCAGGGTGTTGGCCTGCGGCGTCAGGGGGCCGAAAAACCGCGTGCCCTGCGCATCGGCCATCAGCACCGTCGGGAAGGTTTCCACGTCGAGGTCGCCCACCAGGTCGGACTGGTCTTCAATATCCAGCCAGGCAAAGCGCAACGCGGGGTAGCGCGCCGCCATGTTCGCGAAAACCGCTTCATAGTCGCGGCACAGCCCGCACCAGTCGGCGCACAGGCAGACAACCCAGGTCACGCCGGTGGTTGGCATAGGCTGGGTGACGGATGGATCGTTCATGCGTTGAATCTGGTTGCTCATTTTTTCATAGCGAATCACGCAGTAGCAGCGTGCGCCAGCCGGCTTTTTCCCATAATTTATGAACCGAGGGTGCGCGGTCGAGCAGCAATTGCTGCATCAGCGGCTCCAGCTGCGTGGTTTCCGGATCGGCCAGCAGCACATAGCGTGACTCTGCGTTGCCTTCTGCGTCGTTGAGCTGGCCAATCCAGTCCATCTCCACCAGCGTTTCAAGCACCGGCTCGAATTGCAGGACATCCAACTCCAGCATCTCGGCCAGTTGCGAGGCGCTGACACCCATGCGTGCGGTGATTCGCGCTTTGTCCAGCATTTGCAGGATTTCAATCGCCAGCTGGAACTGCCAGCCATGGGCACTGCCGCGGCGCGTGACGCCTGCCAGAAGGCTGGGCAGGTAGGCACTGATCACGGCGCCCATCAGCACGATCACCCAGGAGACATAGATCCACACCAGCAAGATCGGCAACGCCGCAAAGGCCCCATAGACCATGGAATAGGTGGGCACCGCTGTCATGTAGGCGCCCAGGACTTTCTTGCCGATTTCAATTCCTGCCGCGACGAACAGGCCGCCGGCAAAGGCATGGCCCCATTTGACATAGGTGTTGGGGACATAACGGTACAACGCCGCCATGCCGCCGGCCACCAGGAAAAACTGTGCCACATCCAGCACGAAGCGCACGCTGAACGGCAAAACGCCAACCAGGCCGCTGGAAGCCGACACCACATACGACGTCACCGCCAGGCTGGCCCCCAGCACCAGCGGTCCGAGCGTGATGGCCGCCCAGTAAATCAGCACCCGCTGCGCCAGCGGCCGAGGCTTGCGCACGCGCCAAATGCTGTTCAGCGTGCGGTCGATGGTCAGGATCAGCGCAATCGCCGTCACCAGCAGCACCGCCAGGCCGGCGCCGCCCAGCTTGCTGGCCTGGCCACTGAACTGCGTCAGGTAGCCCAGCACCTGGCGCGAGATGTTGTCGGGAATCAGGCTCCTGACCAGCCAGGCCTGCAGCGCCGCCTGGAGCGTGGAAAACATCGGGAAGGCGGTGAAGACGGCCAGCGCCACGGTGAAAAAAGGCACCAGCGCAATCGACGTGGTGAAGGTCAGGCTGCTGGCGGTCAGCCCCATGCGGTCTTCACGGAAGCGGTTGCGCAGCGTGATGGCGGTGTCGCGCCACGGAAAATGGGACAGGTCGGCAAGCAAGGCCTCAAGCCAGGGCGGAAATTTCATCCCCGGTATCATGCCACTGCCCTCAAAGACCCAAGATGAACAAAGCAAACCAAATTGAAATAACCCGCCTGCTGGCCCTGGGCAGCCTGAGCGGCCTGATTGTGCTGGGCCTGGCCTGGGAAATGTGGCTCGCGCCGATACGCCCGGGCGGCTCGCTGCTGGCGCTCAAAGTGCTGCCGCTGGTGATTCCACTGGCCGGCATCTGGAAAAACCGCATGTACACCTACCGCTGGGTCAGCCTGATGGTCTGGCTCTACTTCACCGAAGGCGTGGTGCGCGCCTGGAGCGACCGCGCGCCGGGCAATTACCTGGCCATGGTGGAAGTGCTGCTGTGCCTGCTGCTGTTCATTGCCTGCGCGCAGCATGTGCGCTTGCGCTTCAAAAACCTGCCTTCTGCCGCCCTTGCCAACGACACCGCACCATGACCACACAAGCCGAACTTCTCGATACCCTGCGCCAGATCACCGGTGCGCCGCATGTTTTGTATGACGGCGACCTGAGCGCCTACACCCAGGACTGGCGCAAGCGCGCGCAGGGCAAGGCATTGGCCGTGGTACGCCCGGCCAGCGTGCAAGAGGTGGCGGACATCGTCAAGGCCTGTGCAGCCGCTGGCACCAGCCTGGTGCCGCAGGGCGGCAACACCGGCCTGGCGGTCGGTTCAGTGCCTGACGAATCCGGAAGGCAGGTGGTGCTCAGCCTGCAGCGCATGAACGCGGTGCGCGCCATTGACGCGGCCAACCTCACCATCACCGTCGAATCTGGCTGCATCCTGCAAAACCTGCAACAAACGGCTGAAAAAGCCGGCTTCCTGTTCCCATTGAGCCTGGCCGCCGAAGGCAGCTGCACCATTGGCGGCAACCTGGCGACCAATGCCGGCGGCACGCAGGTGCTGCGCTACGGCAATGCGCGCGACCTGTGTTTGGGTCTGGAAGTGGTCAATGCGCAGGGTGAGATCTGGCATGGCCTGTCGGGCCTGCGCAAGGACAACACCGGTTATGACCTGCGCGACTTGTTCGTCGGCAGCGAAGGCACGCTGGGCATCATCACCGCCGCCACGCTCAAGCTGTATCCGCAGCCCGCCGCCCGGCTGACCGCGTGGGCCGGCCTGCCTTCGATGGAAGCGGCCGTCACGCTGCTCGGCCTGGCGCACCAGCACCTGGGCGCGGGACTGACCGGTTTTGAAGTGATGGGCCAGTTTGCCCTGAGCCTGGTGGACAAGCACTTTCCCCAGCTGCGAGTGCCCTTTATTGAAGCTTCGGCCACCAACGCCAGTCAAGCTGGATCGAATGGCAGCAATGCACCAGCTGTTGGGAGCGTGGCCATGCCTTATTGCGTACTGCTTGAAAATTCCGACAGTGAATCCGAAGCGCATGCGCGCGAACGCTTCGAGCAACTGCTGGAAACGGCTTTCGACCAAGGTTGCGTGCTGGACGCCGTGGTGGCTGAAAACCTGTCGCAGGCCAAAGCTTTATGGCACATCCGCGAAAGCATTCCGCTGGCGCAGGCCGAGGAAGGCCTGAACGTCAAGCACGACATCTCGATTGCCGTTTCGCGCATTCCCGAGTTCGTTGAGGTGACTGATGCGCTGCTGCGCCAGCGCATCGACGGCGTGCGGCTGGTCAACTTCGGCCATCTGGGCGACGGCAACCTGCACTACAACGTGCAGGCACCCGAAGGCGGCGATGCCAAAGCTTTTTTGCACGACCACGAGGACGAAGTCAACACGCTGGTGTACGACTCGGTGGCCCGGTTCGACGGCTCGATTTCTGCCGAGCACGGCGTCGGCAGCCTGAAAACCGACAAGCTGCCGCTTTACAAATCAGCTGTTGCCCTGTCGATGATGCACGCCATCAAAAAGGGACTGGACCCGCAGAACATCATGAATCCGGGTCGCATCGTCAAGCTCTGAAGCCGCAGGCGGCGGGCATAATTGAATTTTCGTCGACACGTCTTGCCTGCAAGTACTCCGCTCTATCAATTCAAACCACCGTTTGAAATCTCACCACTCCGGTTTTTCTCCATGACCCGCCCCACACGCTCCCAATACGAAGACCTCATGCGCTTGGTGGACACGCAAGGCGTCCACAAGGCCGACCGCACCGGCACCGGCACGAAAAGCGTGTTTGGCCACCAGATGCGCTTCGATTTGAACGAAGGCTTTCCACTGGTCACCACCAAGAAGGTCCATGTCAAGTCCATCATCCAGGAACTGCTCTGGTTCCTGACGGGTTCGAGCAGCAATCACTGGCTGCTTGAACGCGGCGTGACGATCTGGAACGAATGGGCGCGCCCGGACGGCGACTTGGGGCCGGTCTACGGCGTCCAGTGGCGCAGCTGGCCCACGCCGGACGGCGGCCACATCGACCAGATCGCCGAAGTCATCAAGACCCTGAAAACCAACCCGGACTCGCGCCGCATTATCGTCAGCGCCTGGAACGTCGCCGAGTTGGACAAGATGGCGCTGATGCCCTGCCACGCGCTGTTCCAGTTCTATGTCGCGCCCGCCCTTGAAGCCGGCGGCAAGGGCCGGCTCAGCTGCCAGCTCTACCAGCGCAGCGCCGACATCTTCCTCGGCGTGCCGTTCAATATCGCCAGCTACGCGCTGCTCACGCACATGGTGGCGCAGCAGTGTGACCTTGAGGTCGGCGACTTCATCTGGACCGGCGGCGACTGCCATATCTACAGCAACCACGCCGAGCAGGTTGAGCTCCAACTCGGCCGCGCGCCGTTTGCTTATCCGACGCTGAACATCAGGCGCAAGCCGGATTCAATCTTCGATTACCAGTTCGAGGACTTCGAATTCCTCGACTACCAGCACCACCCGGCCATCAAGGCGCCGGTGGCGGTTTGATGAACATGGCCGCGACGCCCCGCATCAACCTGATTTACGCCCGCGCCGCCAATGGCGTGATTGGGCAGAACAACGCCATGCCCTGGCACCTGCCCGAAGACCTGGCGCATTTCAAGCGTCTGACGCAGGGCTGGCCGGTCATCATGGGCCGCAAGACGTGGGATTCGCTGCCACCCCGGTTTCGTCCCCTGCCCGGCCGGACCAATGTGGTCATCACGCGGCAGCCGGACTGGCGTGAAGCCGGTGCGAACCCTGCCAACAGCCTGGGCGATGCGCTGGCGCAGTGCAGCACGTTCGAAGAAGTCTGGATCATCGGCGGCGCGCAAATCTATGCCCAGGCCGAGCCGCTGGCCTTGCGGATTGAAGCGACCGAAATCGCCCAGGACTTTGAGGGCGATGCGTTTGCGCCGCCATTGAGTGACGCATGGCAGGAAACAGCGCGTGAAGCGCATGTGTCAAGCAACGGCTTGCCCTTCAGCTTCGTCACGTTTGAAAAGACCGGTGCATGAACATCCAGGAATTTTTCGGCATTGAGCTGCCCGTCATTCAGGCGCCCATGGCGGGTGTGCAGGCCAGCGCGCTGGCAATAGCCGTGTCGAACGCTGGTGGCATGGGTTCATTGCCCTGCGCCATGCTGACGATTGAGTCGCTTCGCGCAGAGCTGCAAGCCATCACCGCACAGACCCAACGGCCCTACAACGTCAACTTCTTCTGCCACACGCCTTCCGCGCCTGATGCGGCCCGCGAGGCCAAATGGCGCGCCGTGCTCGCGCCCTACTACGCTGAATTTGGCATTGACCCCGCATCGGTGCAAGCCGGCAGCGGTCGGGCGCCTTTCAGCAGCGAACATGCCGAGTTGCTGGCGACGTTCAGGCCACCGGTTGTTAGCTTTCATTTCGGCTTGCCTGCGCCAGCGTTGGTGCAACGCGTGAAGTCCTGGGGTGCAAAGGTCATCGCTTCAGCCACCACCGTCGCGGAAGCCCGCTGGCTGGAAGCGAACGGTGCCGACGCGATCATTGCCCAAGGCCTGGAAGCCGGCGGCCATCGCGGACTGTTTTTGAGCGACGACCTGACGACGCAGGTAGGCACGCTGGCGCTGCTGCCGCAGGTGCTGCGCGCCGTGCGCGTACCGGTGATCGCGGCCGGCGGCATTGCCGACGCACAGGGCGTGAAAGCCGCACTGGCATTGGGCGCTGCTGGCGTGCAGGTTGGCACGTCTTACCTGCTGTGCCCGGAAGCCACCACCACGGCGCTGCACCGTGCTGCATTGCAAAGCGATCGGGCAGAACACACCGCGCTCACCAACCTCATCACCGGCCGCCCGGCGCGGGGCATGTACAACCGGCTGATGCGCGAATTGGGCGCGCTGAGCGACGCGCCGCCGGCTTTTCCGCTGGCAACATCCGCCTTGATGCCCTTGAAAGCCGCTGCCGAAAAGCTCGGTCGAGATGATTTCCCCACGCTCTGGGCAGGACAGAACGCCAGTGGCTGCCGCGAGATTCCCGCTGCTGAATTGACACGACAGCTAGCCTCAACCTGAAACTGCACGCCATGGAAATGGTCACCTGAAGTATCTAATCCGTGACCCTTCGGCGACAGCAGTGGCTGAAATTCAGTTTTTTCCCCTATAAAAATACCCAGAGAAACAATATGTCAGGACAAGGATTTCACGTACACGGCCCCCACGACCACGAACTCGAACATGCGGCCCAGGGCGGCCATGACAGCGGTGGCATGATCGCGCAGATTGCGGTCGTCACCGCCATCATCGCCACCGTGGGCGCGCTGTTTTCATACCAGGGCGGCGCCACGCAGGCCAATGCTGGCCTCTACAAAAACAACGCGGCCATCAAGAAGACCGAAGCGGCCAACCAGTGGAGCTTTTTTCAGGCTAAAAGCACCAAGCAGGCACTGGCTGAATTTGCCCGCGACCTGGCGCCTGACGACAAAAAGTTAAGCTACCAAGTCAAGATTGACCGTTATGAAAAAGAAAAAAACGAGATCAAGGTAGGCGCTGAAAAACTCGAAACCGAATCCTCTAACTGGGAAAAATCATCCGATGAACAGATGCACCAGCACCACCGTTGGGCCCAGGCCACCACCGTGCTGCAGGTTTCGATTGCGCTGGCAGCCATTGCGCTGCTGACGCGCAAGAAGTGGCTGGAATATGGCATGTTTGCCCTCGCCGGTGTAGGCCTGGTGATGGGCGCATTGGCTGCGCTACACATTTAATAGCTACTCTCGCCCATCCTGATTACGCTGGAGCACTAAAACCCATGAAAATTGCCACCTGGAATGTCAATTCCCTGACGGTTCGCCTGCCGCAGGTGCTCGACTGGCTTGCGGCTAATCCGGTTGATGTTCTCTGCCTGCAGGAACTCAAGCTCAGCGACGACAAGTTTCCGCATGCCGCGCTTGACGCCGCCGGCTACCAGAGCGCCGTGTTTGGCCAGAAAACCTACAACGGCGTCGCCATCCTGAGCCGCACGCCAGCGCGTGACGTGGCGAAAAACATCGCCGGCTTCACCGACGAGCAGTCGCGCGTCATTGCCGCCACGCTAGACATGCCCGGCGGCGAGGTGCGCGTGGTCAACGGGTATTTCGTCAACGGCCAGTCGCTGGGCAGCGAAAAGTTCGAGTACAAGATGAAGTGGCTGGAAGGACTGCGAAACTGGCTGCGGGACGAACTGGCCAAGCACCCGAACCTGGTGCTGCTGGGCGACTTCAACATTACCGCCGACGACCGCGACACTTATGACCCTGAAGGCCTGCGCGAGACCATTCACCACACCAGCGAAGAGCGGCTCAATTTCCAGGCCCTGGTCAAGCTCGGCCTGACGGATGCGTTCCGGATGTTCGACCAGCCGGAAAAAAGCTATTCCTGGTGGGACTACCGCGAGATGGCTTTTCGCCGCAACCGGGGCCTTCGGATTGACCACATCCTGGTCAGCGAGCCGCTCAAGCCACGGGTAGCCAGTTGCGTGATTGACAAGCTGCCGCGCAAGAACGAGCGGCCCAGCGACCATGTGCCTGTCGTCGTGGAGCTCGCTTCGCTATAAAAACAGTAGCTGCCAGCGCTTGTGCAGCATGCGCTATTGGCTATTGGCTATTGGCTATTTTTTACAATAATTTCAGCCAGCGCTGTCAGGCAGCCAGTCCCTTGCTGGCCATGTAGGAGGCCAGCACAAACAACAGGCAGGCAAAGGCGCGCTTGAGCTGCTTGACATTGAGCGTATGGGCGGCCCTGGCACCCAAAGGCGCAAAAATCACGCTCGTCGCCACGACCAGCACCAGAGCCGGCAGGTAGAGGTAGCCAAAGCTGCCCTCCGGCACACCTTGCAGGTTCCAGCCGGCGATGAGGTAGCCGACGGTGCCCGCCAGCGCAATCGGGAATCCCAGGGCCGATGAAGTCGCCACGGCGGTGTGAATGGCGACATTGCACCAGGCCATGAAGGGCACCGAGATAAAACCGCCGCCGGCTCCGACCAGCGACGACAGCGTGCCAATAACCGTACCCGCGCCAAACATGCCCGCGCCTTTTGGCAATTGCCGGGATGGCTTGGGCTTTTTGTCGATGAACATCTGCACTGCCGAATAGGTGACGAAAACGGCAAACACCAGCGCCAGCGTCTTGGCCGAAAGCAGCCGGGCAATTTGCGCGCCCAGCAGCGAACCCACCACAATGCCGGGCGCCAGCAGCTTGACGACTTCCCAGCGAACCGCGCCGCGCTTGTGGTGCGCACGCACGGAGGCCAGCGAGGTGAACAAGATGGTGGCCAGCGACGTGGCGACCGCCATCTTGACGACATAGCCCACCGGGAAACCTTGCGCGGTGGCAAGGTAGGTCAGGGCCGGCACCAGCAGCATGCCGCCGCCAATGCCCAGCAGGCCGGCGAGGAAGCCGGAAATGCAGCCGAGCACCAGCAGCTCGACGATCAGGGTCAGCTCAATGTTCATTGCTTCAGTACGCCACGGCCTGGCCGTCCTTGCGCGGGTCCGAGCCTGCGATGTAACCGCCCTGCTGCTTCAGCACCAGTTGCGCGCCGCCGAAGGCAAACACGCCGTTGCCGGGTTCGGCCTTGACGTCATGCCCGCGCACGATCAGCTCACTGACCACACCGGCGTCAAAGCCCGGCTCGACCGCCACCTGGCGCCCGCCGGTCACGCGCCAGCGCGGTGCATCGGCGGCTGCCTGCGGATTTTGCCCGTAGTGCAGCACGCGCAAGGCCATTTGCAGATGGCCTTGGGACTGCATCGGCCCGCCCATCACACCAAAGGCCATTTGCGGCGTGCCATCGGCATGCATGGCGAATGCCGGAATGATGGTGTGGGACGGACGCTTGGCAGATCCGACCTGGTTCGCATGTCCTTGCGCCAGTGAAAACCCATGGCCCCGGTTTTGCAGGCTGATACCGGTTCCGGGCACGACGATGCCCGAGCCAAAGCCCATGTAGTTGGACTGGATGAAGGACACCATCATTCCCGAGGCGTCCGCCGCTGCCACATAAACCGTGCCACCCGGCTTGGGTGCACCATGGCCCGGGTCGCCGGCTTTGTTGCGGTCGATCAGGCTGGCGCGCTCGGCCAGGTAGGCCGGGTCGAGCAGCGCACCGGGCGCGATCTGCATGGCATCAATGTCCGCGTTGTACTGGTACAGGTCTGCCAGCGCGAGCTTCATCGCTTCGATCGACAGGTGTACCGTGTCGACATGGTCAAGCGGCTGGTTGCCAATGCCCAGGGCTTGCAGCATGCCCAGCGCCATCAGGGTGGCAATGCCCTGCCCGTTGGGTGGCAGCTCGTGCACCACTGAACCGGCAAAAGGCTGCGCCAGCGTGCCGCACCAGTCGGTCTTGTGGTTGGCCAGGTCGTCCTCGGTCAATGCGCCGCCATGCGCCCGCGCATGGGCGGCAATTTGCCGGGCCAGCGCGCCCCGGTAAAACGACTCGCCATGGCTTTCGGCAATGGCTTCGAGCGTGCTGGCATGGGCTTCGCTGCGAAACACCTCGCCAGCACGAGGGGCGCGGCCACCGGGCAGAAAGCAGTCGGCAAAACCGGGCTGGTCGCCCAGCCGCGCGCCGCCCATTGCCCACAAATGCGAAATGATCGGCGACACCGCAAAACCGTTGCGCGCGTAGTCGATGGCGGGCTGGGCCAGGTGGGTGAATGGCAGACGTCCGAAACGGCGCGAAAGCGCGCTCCAGGCAGACACCGCCCCAGGCACGGTGACAGCGTCCCAACCTTTGTCCGGCATGGCATCGCGGCCTGAAAAGCGGTCGGCAGACCAGGCCGCTGGCGAGCGGCCCGAGGCGTTCAGGCCATGCAGTTCCTTGCCGTCCCAGACAATAGCAAACCCGTCGCTGCCCAGGCCGCAGCCGGTCGGTTCAACAACGGTCAATGCCATGGCCGTGGCAATGGCAGCATCCACCGCATTGCCACCGGCCAGCAGCATGCGCAGGCCGGCCTGTGCGGCCAGGGGCTGCGAGGTACTGACCACATTGCGCCCCAGCACCGCAGAACGGGCCGAAGGATAGGGATTGGTGAAGTCCAGGGAAGATGAAGCGTTCATGGGGTTTTCTTTCATTCCAGTTTGATGTTGCGGTCGCGAATGATGCGCGCCCAGCGCTGGCTGTCAGCCGACACCATGGCGGCGAACTGTGCGGGTGAACCCAATGGCGCGGGTTCCACGCCGAGTTTGGCCAGGCTTTCCACCACGTCAGGCGCGTGGGAGGCTTTTTCGAAGGCTTCATGCACACGTGCCAGCAGGTCGGGCTTCAGATTGCGCGGTGCATACAGCCCAAACCAAGTGATTGAAGAAAAACCCGGCAGACCGGCCTCGGCCACGGTCGGCAACTCGGGCGCCAGGGTCGAGCGCTTGTCGCCAGTGACTGCCAGCGCACGCAGACGCCCGCTCCTGACATGCGGCATGCCTGAGGGAATGGCATCGATCAGCACCTGCACCGAGCCGGCAATCACATCGGGAATGGCCAGAGCCGTGCCCTTGTAGGGTACGTGGGTGATGAACACGCCCGCCTGGGCCTTGAAGGCTTCGGTGGTCAAGTGCACGATGGTGCCGTTGCCGCTGCTGGCGTAGTTGAGCTGGCCGGGATGCTTTTTGGCATAGTCGATCAGTTCGGCAACCGTTTTGACGGGCAGCGACGGCGTGACGAGCACCACGCTCGCGGCGTCGGCCAGATGCGCAACGGGCGTGAAATCCTTGACGGCGTCATAAGGCAGACGTGGCATCAGGTGGGGTGAAATAGCGTGGGTGCTGCTGGTTGTCAACAGCAGCGTGTACCCATCGGCTACTGCTTTTGCAGCCTCGGCCGTTCCGATGGTGCCGCCCGCACCGGACTTGTTGTCAACGATGAACTGCTGGCCCAGGTCTTTTGACACGCGCTGCGCGATGACCCGTGCCACCAGGTCGGTAGCGCCACCCGCAGGAAACGGCACCACAAGCCGCACCGGCCGTTCAGGCCAGGTTTGGGCCTGAGCGCTTGAGGATGCGGCAATGAGCGAGGCGGCTCCCAGCAGACGAAGGCAGTTGGAGAGAAAACGCATGTGAATAGATCCTGGATAAAGGGATAAAAGAGCTGGCGAAAATATCAAAATTGCCGAAACGTCAAGCATGAAGTCGTTACAGCAAGACTTTTGCGGCGCAAAAGCATAAGCGCAGCGTTTCAGTTAATTTAGGAAAAACCCACTAATGCTTGCAAACGACGAGGGTTTTCAACTTGCAACTGTGGTTTTCTGAATGCATTTGGATATGGATTTGAGCAGCGCAGGTTGGATAGGTTTTATTCCAGCGTTACCTTCAGATCAGTCGCAATACGCTTCCACCGTGCCAAATCAGCAGCCACCATTTGCGTGAACTGTTGCGGCGTGCCCCCGGCCGGATCAATTCCGAGCCGGCTGAATTGGGCTTTGACCTCTGGATCGTCAAGCGCCTGGTTGGCAGCGGCGTTGATGCGCTGGAGAATCTCGTCCGGCAAGCCCTTGGGGCCATACAGTCCGTACCAGACAAGGGATTCAAAGCCCGGCACCGTTTCGGCAATGGCCGGAAACTCTGGTGCCAGCGGGGTTCGTTTTGGAGACGTCACGCCCAGCGCCCGCAGCTGTCCTTCGCGCACGCGCGGCAAAGCCACCGGGATCGATTCAAACATGAAGTCGATGCTGCCGCCAATCATGTCGGGAATCACCGCCGCTGTTCCCTTGTAAGGAATATGCGTCATGAACGTGTTGGTCCTGGCCTGGAATATGGCGGCCACCAGATGCGAGTACGAGCCCTTGCCGCTGGAGCCATAGTTGAGACGGCCCGGACTCTTGTGTGCAATATCGACCAGGTTTTGCACGGTCTTGGCGGGCGAATTGTTTGGCACCAGCAGGATGGCGGCAGCGCTGCCCAACTGCGCGATGGGTGTGAAGTCGCGTGCCGCGTCGTAGGGCAGACGCGAGTTGATGGCGGGCGCGATGGCATGGGTCGATGAGGTCGCCAGCAAAAGGTTGTAGCCATCCGGCGCCGCCTTGGCAATCGCGTCCGACCCAATGGCCCCGGTCGCGCCCGCTCGGTTCTCGACAATGATGGTCTGGCCCAGGGTCTTGCCCATTTTCAGAGACACCACGCGCGCCAGCGTGTCCGTCGCACCGCCCGGTGGAAACGGAATCATGATGCGCACCGGCCTGTCCGGGTAGCCTTGTGCATGTGCCCACGACCCGCCCATGGCAGCACAGGCAGACAAAAACACTGTAAAGAAAAATTTCATGTATGTATCCTCGGGAGCAAGCTGTGCGACACAGGTGGTAGCAATAATTATCGAACCATCAATAAAAAAATCAATCGAGATATTTTCTCTTCAGGCTAAAGAAAACCTTTACTCTGAAGTTTTTAAATGTATTTGAAAATCCCCCCTAATGACCAGTATTCGCCTCCTCAAAACATTCGTCGCGGTGGCAACCGAAGGCTCTTTCGCGGCGGCGGCACTCAAGGTGGCGCTGACGCAGGCCGCCGTCGGCTTGCAGATGCGTGTGCTGGAAGGCGAAATGCGCCGGCCGCTGTTTGAGCGGCGGGGCAAGGTCATCACGCTGAACGGCACGGGTCGGGAGTTGCTTCCAAAGATCAAGCACCTCATTGCCCAGTATGAAAAACTGTTGAGTGCCGCAGGGACCGAGGCCTTGTCCGGAACGGTGAACCTTGGCGCTGTTGTCTCAACCGTCCGGCCGCTGGTGCAGGCCTGCCTGGCGGTCAGGGAGCGCCATCCCTCGCTGGACCTGCACGTCAGCGCTGCCAAGTCCATTGAATTGCTGGCCAAGGTCGGCTCGGGGGAACTCGATGCGGCTGTGGTGGTTCGTGACCCCGGACAAAGCGGGTCTGGCTTGGCCTGGACCGCCCTCTATTCGGAGCCCATGGTGTTGGTCTGCCCCCGAAAGATGAACGAAAAGACAGTGCAGTATGTCTTGAAGACTCACCCTTTGCTTCGCTTTGACCGCACGGAGCTGACCGGGCAGATCGTTGAGCGTACGTTGCGAAAGCTGCGCATCAAGCCCAACGAATTCCTGGAACTCAATTCCATAGAAACCATAGTGGAGCTCATCCGTTCGGACCTGGGTGTGTCGATTCTTCCGCTTCTCAACGGCAGCCGCTGGCTGGCGGACCCCAAGCTCCAGGTCATCGAAATTGCACAGGCCTCTGAGCAGAGGCACATTGTTCTGGTGCAATCCGCCACCAACCAGAATGCAGCGCTGACCGATGTGCTGGCGCAAGAATTTCTTTCAGCCCTCAAAAGGGCTTGAACAAAAGCAATTGATCCAATCGCTTGCGCGCCATTGGCCAGCAGGCAGGAACATTGGAGCGGGAACGGAAAAAAGACCGGCTCCGTGGCATCCACTCGATGTTGGAAAATTTAGCTTGCTATTGAAAATATAGCTGCTATCGCTTGCCCGTCCTGCGCAAACACCCTTATTCACTCAAGATTCAATTCCTGTATCTTGCGCGTGATGGTATTGCGGCCAATGCCCAGCTTGTGCGCCGCCTCGATGCGTCGGCCGTTCGTGTTGGCCAGCGCGGTCATGATCAAACGGGATTCAAAGCGGCGCGTCAGCACATCCCAGACATCGCTGCGCCCTGACACCAGCAAGGCCAGCGCTTCGGCTTGCAGTCCGGTTTCCCATGCCGATGGCAGTGCGCAGTTCTCGGATCCGGTTGCGCTTGCCGCCTGCGCGGGAAGCGCTGGTGAGTCGTACGGATACACGGTGGCAGCGGGCCTGTCGGCATCTCTGGTCGATTCCTCCAGGGGCAAGTCAATTCTTTCAGATGGCCGCGCACCGGACTTCCACGCCAGCGTCGAGCTAAGGACTTCGGGGGGCAAGTCCTTTGGCTCGACCACCTGGGCCGGTGCCATGACAGTCAGCCAGTGGCAGATGTTTTCCAATTGCCGCACATTGCCTGGAAAACCAAACAGGCTCAGCTGCTGCAATGCCGCCTCCGAAATGCGCTTGGGTTCGACGCCGAGTTGCTTGGCGCTTTGCTGAAGGAAGTGGCGCGTCAGCATGAACACATCTTCCCGCCGCTCGCGCAACGCGGGCAGACGCAGGCGAATCACGTTCAGGCGGTGAAACAGGTCTTCGCGAAAACCTCCGTCCTTCACGCGCTGCTCGAGGTCCTGGTGCGTTGCGGCGATCACGCGCACATTGGTCTTGACGGCGTTGTGCCCGCCGACGCGGTAGAAATTTCCATCGCTGAGGACGCGCAACAGCCGGGTCTGCAGGTCAAACGGCATATCGCCGATTTCATCGAGGAACAGCGTTCCCCCGTCAGCCTGTTCGAAACGGCCACGGCGCAGCGTCTGCGCGCCGGTGAAGGCGCCACGCTCATGGCCGAACAACTCGCTTTCCAGCAAATCCTTGGGGATGGCGGCGGTGTTGATGGCGATGAACGGTCCGTTGGCGCGTGGCGAATGCTTGTGCAGTGCGCGTGCCACCAGTTCCTTGCCCGACCCGGATTCGCCTGTGATCATGACTGTGACCATGCTCTGGCTGAGCCGGCCGATGGCGCGGAACACGTCCTGCATGGCTGGCGCCTGTCCCAGCATTTCAGGCGCGGCGGCCATGCGCTCTTCGGCCACTTCCTCGCGCTGGCTTTCCTCGACAGCGCGGCGGATCAGCTCCACGGCCTTGTGCAGGTCGAACGGCTTGGGCAGGTATTCGAACGCCCCGCCCTGGAAGGCAGACACAGCGCTGTCCAGGTCGGAAAAGGCCGTCATGATGATGACCGGCAGGCCGGGCAGTTTGGCCTTGACTTTTTCCAGAAGGTCCAGGCCCGAGCCGCCGGGCATTCGGATGTCGCTGACCAGTATTTGCGGTCCATCGCTTTCGGTGGCAACGTCAAGGGCGGCCAGGACTTCGCGTGGATTGGTGAAGCTGCGCGTGGGCAGGCCTTCGCGCAGCAGCGCTTTTTCCAGAACAAACCGGATGGACTGGTCATCGTCAACAATCCAGATCGGTTTCATGCTTGGGGGTCCCTTTGCTTGGAGCGTGGTTATCTTTGATGAAAGACAGCAGACTTCAGGGCAGTGGTATCAGCAGCTTGAAGTCTGTGTGGCCAGGCCGGCTTTCGCACTCAATCAAGCCGTGGTGTTGCTGGACAAAGGTTTGCGCCAGTGTCAGCCCCAGCCCCGAACCGCCTTCACGCCCTGAAACCAGGGGATAGAAAATACGGTCTTTGATGGAGTCCGGAACACCCGGCCCATTGTCAATCACATGCAATTCCAGTGCCAGTCGATAGCGTTTCTTGCCAAAAGTTATTTGCCGCGCCACCCGCGTCCTGAAAGTGATGGTGGCGTTGCCTGCCGTGATGTGCTGCGCCAGTTCCTGGGCCGCATTGTGGGCAATGTTCAGCACGGCTTGAATCAGCTGCTCGCGGTCTCCGCGAAATTCGGGAATCGACGTGTCGTAGTCGCGCACCACCCGCAGGCCCTTGGGAAACTCGACCAGAATGAGCGAACGCACGCGCTCGCAAACCTCGTGGATGTTCACGTCGCCCACCAGGTGCGGCCGGCGGTGCGGGGCCAGCAGGCGGTCCACCAGTGACTGCAGACGATCGGCTTCGTGAATGATCACCTGCGTGTATTCGGTCAGGTCCTTGCCGATTTCCATTTGCAACAGTTGCGCCGCGCCGCGAATGCCGCCCAGCGGGTTCTTGATCTCGTGCGCCAGGTTGCGGATCAACTCCTTGTTGGCCTGCGCCTGGTCAATCAGGCGTTCTTCGCGGTCCTGCTTGGCCTGCTGCTCCAGCGGCAGCATTTCCACGATGGCTTCTCCGGGTGTGTCGGTCTGGGCCACCACGACATGCACCGGCATGGGCTCGTGGTTCAGGCGGCGCAGCCAGGCGTCATAGCGCAGGGCGGCAAATTCATTGCTGCCGGCGCCTTCCAGCGCATGCTTGAGGATGTGTGGCTCGGTGAAGCATTCAGGCAGCTGAGAGCCTTCGATAGTGCGGCGCGAGGTGCCCAGGGCGTCTTCGAGCGCGGCATTGGCAAACACCACGCAGCCGTTGGTGCGAACCACCGCAACCAAGGTAGCCAGCAGGTCAAAGGCCTGGAAGCGCAGGGTTCCCGAATCCGGGAAGGATGACAAAAAGGTGGGGATGGATGGCTTTTTCAAAAAGCCTTATTTTCATCCATAAGCGGCGCTATCCCGCTTAATTTGACGCTGGCAAGCGGGAAATTTCGCGCTTCAGGCCGGCAATGTCGCTCTGGCTGCGCGCAATGCTGTCTTTCATGTCACTGACACGGTCAAGGTAACGCTGGTAGTTGCGCCCCTCGATGCCTTGCTTGTCGGGCTCGCCATTCTTGTATTCCTTTTCCAGTTCAGCCAGCCGGGCTTCAGATTTCCTGAGCTCCGACTCCAGGATGATGCGTGAATCGCTGTCGCGCGCCCGCTGGTCGGGGCTGCTGTCCGCACGCGAATTGGCCGGCGCAGGGGTGGTGGCCACGCGCGCTGGCGCCTTCGGCACTGGCGTGCCCTGCACCACCGTGACATTGCCGCCGGAAACCACAGTGCAGTTGCGCGATTGCGCATCCTTGACGTTGTTGATGTATTCAGGCGCGCCGGCACCGGCGCCAACGCAGCGGTAAATCTGTTGTGCCCAGGCGTTGGGGCCTGCACCGATTAGCAGCATGGAAAAAATGGACAGGGAACAGAGAATTTTCATGGAAGGATTACAGCGTCTAAAAGCGCTTGCAGTTGGTTGCAGGGTGGATGCAGAAATTGCCTGTGATTCCAATTTCAAATCAATCCGACAGGTTGTTGCTTCGCCTTGCGGTGCATCGGCACTGTCTGCGCCTTAGCGCCTGATCTCGCATTGGCCTGCAAACGCAATGAGTATGCTGCAAAGCGTCAAGAATACAAAATCATGCAAGTGTCAAACCCATGCCGCCATGAAAAAAGGATGGCGCAAACCATCCTTTTTACCGGGCCGCCTGCTTCAGGGATGCAGGTGGGATTGACGCTTTTTACAGCGAGTAGTACATGTCGAATTCGACCGGGGAGACTTCAACGCGGGTGCGGTTGACTTCGCCCATCTTCAATTCGATGTAGGCATCGAGCATGCTGTCGGTGAACACACCGCCCTTGGTCAGGAATGCGCGGTCCTTGTCCAGTTCTTCCAGCGCCTGGTCCAGACTATGGCAGACGGTAGGCACCAGCTTGTCTTCTTCTGGCGGCAGATGGTAGAGGTCCTTGGTGGCGGCTTCGCCCGGGTGGATTTTGTTTTCCACGCCATCCATGCCGGCCATCAGCAGGGCCGCAAAACCCAGGTAAGGGTTCATCAGCGGATCGGGGAAGCGTGCTTCGACGCGGCGGCCCTTGGGATTGGCCACGTAGGGAATGCGGATCGACGCCGAGCGGTTCTTGGCTGAGTAAGCCAGCTTGACCGGAGCCTCGAAGTGCGGCACCAGGCGGCGGTAGCTGTTGGTTCCGGGGTTGGTGATGGCATTCAGGGCTTTGGCATGCTTGATGATGCCGCCGATGTAATGCAGCGCAAAGTCGCTCAGGCCGGCGTAGCCGTCGCCAGCAAACAGGTTTTTGCCGTCTTTCCAGACCGACTGGTGCACATGCATGCCAGAGCCGTTGTCGCCAGCGTAGGGCTTGGGCATGAAGGTGGCGGTCTTGCCGTAGGCATTGGCCACGTTGTGCACCACATACTTTTGCAGGATGGTCCAGTCAGCGCGCTCGACTAGGGTCGAGAAACGCGTGCCAATCTCGTTTTGGCCAGCACCGCCGACTTCATGGTGGAACACCTCGACCGGAATGCCCAACGACTCAAGAATCAGGGACATTTCAGCGCGCATGTCCTGCGTGCTGTCCACGGGAGGCACGGGAAAGTAGCCGCCTTTGACAGTGGGACGGTGCCCGCGGTTGCCACCTTCGAGTTTGGTGCCGGTGTTCCATGGTGCTTCGTATTCTTCGATCTCGTAGAAGCTGTGGTTTGGCTCGGTACTCCAGCGCACGCCGTCGAAGATGAAAAATTCTGGCTCGGGTCCGAAGTAAGCGGTGTCGGCCAGGCCGGTGGACTTCAGATAGGCTTCTGCGCGCTTGGCGATGGAGCGAGGATCACGCTCATAGGCCTTGCCGTCCGTCGGTTCGATCACGTCGCACGTCATGATCAGCGTCGTTTCCTCAAAAAACGGATCAATGTTGGCCGTACTCGGATCGGGGATCAGTTGCATGTCCGAGGCTTCAATACCCTTCCAGCCGGCGATGGACGAACCGTCAAATGCATGGCCGTCGGTGAATTTATTCTCATCAAAATGAGACACGGGCACCGTGGTGTGGTGCTGTTTGCCCCGGGTGTCGGTAAAACGGAAGTCAACGAACTTGACTTCGTTTTCCTTGACCATGTTCATGACGTCAGCGACGGTCTTTGCCATTCAAGAATCTCCTGTGATAGGTAGTGGTTTAAAAATTCGTCTCGGTTTTTTCGAATGCACTTTTTGTGCCAAAGCCGAGAACGCCGGGATTTTTGGCTAAACCCGTTATTGTGCCGACACTATTGTCGCTATGGAATGGTGATTGACTTGTTTTGAAACAGCCGTTTTGAAAAAAAACCAAAAATGCACCGTTTGTGTGCAATTACTGGATCGATTTGACGACATTGTGCTTAACGCACCAATTCAGGGCCAAGTTGCAGGTTGAATTGGTGCAGGCCTGCCAGCAACGCGGGATAAGCACGGTTGACCGCTTCTACAGGACCTTTGACACCAAGTTCAATATGGCGGCCGTATTGCGGATGGTCAACGCTGGGCAGACTGAACACTTTGACGCCGGCATGATCGGCTTCGATCGCGAGCATCAGCGGCGTCAATGTGGCTTCCATCGACCCCATCACGATGACCGATTTTTCAACCGCGCCCGAGGTTTGATGCAGATCGGCAAAGTGGTGGTCCAGCACCCATTCCAGCATGGGCCATGCCATGACGGGAAACCCTGGAAAGAAGTGGATGCCGCCACGCTTGCCCACTGCGTGTGACTCGCTGCCCACCGAGGATGCATTCCGGCAAAGCGGGTCCTTCGGCCCGGGCTGGCTGGCCTGCGCCTCCAATTCCGCGCTGCCTGCTGATGCAGTTGGTCCTGCCGGGGACAAGCCGCCATCCTGGGGCTCAACGAAGCAGCTGAAACCTGGAATCTTGTTATAGGGATTGGGAATGATCTCGGCGCCGAGGGGGAACACGCCCATGTTCAGGCGGTGCAGGTTGTCATGACGATCGGGCTCGTAGGCGGCGCCCTGCTCTTTCGCGGTGTCACGTATGCGTTCTTCGATCAGCTGTTTGGCTTGGGGGTGCAGTGCCAGTTCCACGCCCAGCGCCCGAGCCGCGCACTGGCGGGTGTGGTCGTCCGGCGTAGCGCCGATGCCGCCGGTGCAGAACACCACATCGCCCGTCGCGCGGCTGGTGGCAAAGGCACGCGCCAGCGTTGCGGTGATGCGCTCCGGGTCATCGCCGACGTATTCGGCATAAGCCAGCGACAAACCTCTGGCGGCCAGCAGTTCAATGACTTTGGGCAAATGCTTGTCGCTGCGCTTGCCTGAAAGAATTTCATCGCCAATGATGATGAGTCCGAATTGAGGGGTCATGCGAAAGGGTCCTGGGGTTGGGTCGATGAATCCGGCAAGCCGCCAGCTGATGCGCGTGGCAAGCTGCGTGCATGCGACTCGTCAACTATTAATTCGGTAGCAGCTTGTGCTGACAGCGCCTGTGCTGTAGTAGCATTTCTCTTGCGAAGCTGTTCCAGCGCGGCCAGGCAGTAATGTGCAAACCAGAGCGATGAAAAAGCAAATACCAGGGTGTAAATCCAGATCGCCAGCGGTACCACGATGGGCGCCATGGCGATGAACATGGCACCCGACGCCCAGAGCAGGCTGGGCGCTGCACCAAGGTAGCCGCTGAGCACGCCAATGCCGAGCAGGGGCAGGCGGTTTTCGCGGAACAACTGCTCGCGTTCTTCGAGGCTGGCATGGTCGGCCAGGGCATCGTAGGACATCACGCGATAAGTGAGCCAGCCCCAGATCAGCGGTGGCAGGATCAAAATCAGCGGCGGCACCAGCCACAGCGGGACTGTCGCCACCAGCGCCACGATGGCCAGCAAGGTCGAGCCCAGCGACCAGACGATGCTGGCCAGCATCGAGCCGCCCTTTTTACGCTCGAGCTGCGGAAACCGCCGGCTTGCCACCAGTGCGACCATGCTGGGCGTCATGAAGACCGCCACCAGCAGCAGGGTCACGATGACAATCACCGGAATGGACAGAAACAGCACCAGCGCCGGCGCCAGCACCAGGCGCAGGCTGCCTAGCCCGATGCCTTCAAGCCAGTGCACCATGGCGTTGACCAGCTCGAAGCTTTCCAGGCTGGCGCGCACCGCGAACAATGCGTCTTCCCAGTAAAAGTAGCCCAGCGTCAGCGACAGCACGCCCATGATGATGACGGGCAGGATCGACAGCGCAATGACGCGAGGATGCAGGCAGTACATCACCGCCCGCCAGAAGGAATCCAGCATGGTGTTCATGAAAGCTTCATGCGCGCCCGAACAACCGCTTCACGCCCAGCCACTGCTGCGACCAGAAACCGCTGCCGTAGTCGCGCTGCTTCTCGACCTGGTCGCGCACGCCGGTGGGGTCGTAGCGATGCTCGAAATTGGCCGTACCGAACAGCATGTCCCACCACGGCAAGAGCACGCCAAAATTGTGCCCCCCGAGTCTGGGAGCGTACGCATTGTCTTCACCAGCAGGTGCCGCGGAACCGGCTTTGCCGGGCCGCAGGCGCAGCGCCCCCCCGGGGGGCAGCGAACCACACGCAGTGGGGAGCGTGGGGGCTTCATGTCCCAGGCCGATGCTGTGGTGCAGCCGGTGAAAGCGCGGGCTGACCCAGAGCCGCTCACCGATCCGGCCAAACCACAGCCGCACGTTGGCATGCTGAAAGCTTTCGCTCAATTGCGTCAGCACGACGATCAGGATGAACTGGTCCGACGCCACGCCGATCAGTTGCGCAATGACCACGACTACTGTGTCGAGCAGGATGCTGTCGAGCAAGTGGTTACGGTTATCGCTCCACATCGTCATCTGCCGCTGCGAATGGTGCAGCGAATGCAGCCGCCACCACCAGTCCAGCTGATGCTGGCCACGGTGCGTCCAGTAGGCGACAAAGTCAAACACCAGCAGGTAGATCAGCAGGCTCACGACGGGCTGGTCGGTCACGCCGGGCCACAGCTGGTCCAAGTGAAAGGTGCCATAGCCGGCAGTGCGCAGCGCGCCAAAGGCCGCATCAAACCACGGGTCCAACGTGAAGAAAAGCGCCAGCCGGAACAGCCCGAGCCGGTGAATCAGCGTGTACATCACATCAATGCGGATACTGGCCCGGTCGGCGGGCGAGTCCATGGCCTCGACCGGTCGCCAGCGCTGCAGCGGACCGATCACTGCCAGCAGGACGGTGACCTGCAGGACGCCCATCATGAACCAGGCCGTCGCTGCATACGCGTCTTCAAACAGGCTGGCCATGTCGAGCGCGAAGAGTGCGGGCTGCACCAGCGTCTGGAACAACCAGCCCTGAACACTTGCGAAAATTCCAGTCAACCAGTCCATCGCCGTTATTTCCCCGTCTGGGTTGTCAAAACAGGCGAGTGCGTTTCAATCCACGCCTGGTACTGCGGATGCTCGCGCAGCGTCTTGAAGCAAAAGCCTTGCGCCTGCAGGCCAGTGATCAAGGGCTCCAGCACGGCGGGCGCCCACGGGTCCTGGCGTGACCAGATGCCCAGGTGCGCCAACAGCACGTCGCCCGAACGGACATCCTTCAGCGCCTTGTTCAGCAGCGCGGCGTTGGGGTATTTTTCGCTGGGCAACTCGTCCCCCAGAAAGCCGGCCGGAGACCAGTCCACATGCGCGAAGCCGCACGACCGCGCCGCTGCCAGAAGCGGCCCAGAGGTTTTGCCGCCAGGTGCGCGGAACAGCGGCAAAGGCTTCTTGCCAGTGATGTCCTGCAGGCGCGCGCTGGAGCGGCTTATTTCCTCGCAATATTGCCTGGCTGTCCAGGTGAATGTATTGCCCTCGGATGGCCCCGCCGAAGGGCGTACTCTGAACTGCGTCGGCGCGCCCGAGGCGCCCGGCACGTCGGCCCGCCAGTAGGTGTGGTCGAACGTGTGCGAGGCGAACTCGTGGCCCTCCGCCGCCCGCGCTTTCCACCAGGGCGCCCAGTACGCTCCCAGGCTGCCATCGCCGGTCTTGGTGCGCTCGTTGGCGGCAAAGAAAGTGGCCCTGACCTGATGGCGTTTCAACACGTCGGCAATCAGCGGCGCCACTTCCATGTGGCCGGTGTCCAGCGTCAGGTAGACCGGCTTGCAAGAAGGCCGCTCATCCGAGTTTTTTAAATCTAATTGGCTGTTCGCGCTTTCTGCATAAGCGTAATTAGCTATTGAAAACATAGCAAATAGCAATTGAACAAGCCGCATACCCAAGCCATGGCGGCGGAACTGGCTTGGCCGGGCCGCAGGCGCAGCGATCAGCCAGGCGTCGTGAAAAGTGGCCCGCTTCCACCAGCCAGGGCCGCGGAACCGGCTTTGCCGGGCCGCAGGCAAAGTGGCCCCCTCGGGGGGCAGGGAGCTACACGATGTGAGCGACCGTGGGGGCCACCTACCTTGGCGAATGATCGAGCGTCCAGACGCCATGCGGACTCCTGCCAACGTTGATTTGACGCACCACCTTGCGGCTGGCCACGTCGATGAAAGTGAGTTTGCGAATCCAGCGCGAGGTGACGATGATCTGGCTCAAGTCACGGCTCACGTCCATGCAGTCGGGGCCGCCAGGTGCCGGAAAGCTGTTCACCACTTCGAGCGTTTGCAAATCGATCATGCTGATGGTGTTGGCCACCCGGTTGCTGACCAACAGGTGTCGCTTGTCGCCGAAGGCGCGAAAGGCGTGCGCGCCCATCGCCGTCTTGATGAACTTGACGCGCTTGGGCTCCTTGCCACTCACGTCATACACCTCGACGCCGTCGCCGCCGGTCAGGGCCACCAGCACGAATTTGTCATTGGCCATGCCAAACACGTCTGCGGGCGTCGAGCCGGTGGCGGTGCGCCACTTGATGGTCTGCGTGGCAATGTCGATGGCGATCAGTTCGTCGCTTTCCTGCATGGTCGAATAAATCGTGCTGCTATTGCTGTCGATCCACAAATGGCTGGGCGTCTTGCCGGTGGGGATGCGCTTGGCCAGCGTCATGTCCTTGCCATCCCAGTGAAAAATATCGATATGGTTGAGGCGGTTGGCAGCCGTCACGAACCACTTCATGTCGGGTGAAAACCGCAGGTGGTAAGGGTCGATGATGCCGCGCACGGTGCGCTGGACCTCAGCCGTTTTCGGATCAATGAAAGTCAGCGAATCCGACAGCGCGTTGGCCACAATCACCGATTTTTCGTCCGGCGTCAGGTACAGATGGTGTGGCTGCTTGCCAGTCTCGATGCGCTTGACTTCGGTCCAGGTCGCCGGATTGATCACGCTGACGCTGTCTTCCAGAGAGTTGAGCACGAACACCGGCGTGGTGATCACGGCCGTTGCCGGCGCAGCGGCCGGAACTGCGGCAGTTTGTGCAGATGCGGACAAGCACAGCAAGGCTGAAAAAGCCGCCATGCAAACAGACGGAAAACGGGAATAAGCATTCACAGAACGGTTCTTTCCAAGATCAGTCCGGTAGTGTAGCGGCCGGCAATAAACAGCTCTTGCCAAGGTGAATTGAAAGCCTTGCGAGCCACGCAAGCCCTTGCGACTATGGGTGACGAAACGTCAGGCCGGCGGCTTGGCAGCGATGCCGGCAATGCTGGCCAGGTCGTGCGCTGTCAGCCAGCGCCATTCACCGGGCTTGAGGTCTGGGGGCAGCGCCAGCGAGCCGATGCAGGAACGGTGAAGGCCGCCCACCTCTTCCACCCGGTTGCCCACAGCAGCAATCATGCGCTTGACCTGGTGGTATTTTCCTTCGGTCAGCGTCAGGCTCAGCTGCGATTCGCCGGTCTGCTCGCAGGCAGCCGCCCGAACCGGCTTGGGGTCGTCGTCCAGCACCACGCCGGCCAGCAGCTTGCCGACCTGCTGCGCGTCCACCGGGTGCTTGGCCCTGACCTGGTAGACCTTGGGCACATGGTGTTTGGGCGAACTCATGCGGTGAATGAATTTGCCGTCGTCCGACAGCAGCAGCAGCCCGCTGGTGTCCTGGTCGAGCCGCCCGACCGCCTGCACGCCCGCTGCCGCACCGCCGCCGCGCTGGCGGATCGGCGCGGGCAGCAGCGTGTAGATGCTCGGATAAGTGCTCGGCTTTTGCGAGCATTCGTAGCCCGCCGGCTTGTGCAGCATCAGGTAGGCTTTTTCGTGGTATTCCCACGCCACGCCCTGCACCGTGAACTGGAGGCTGTCAGCTACGAAATCCATAGCTGGATCATCAACAGGAACGCCCGCTACCGTCACAAATTCCTGTTGAACCAGCCCCGCGCAGACGCGCCGCGTGCCAAACCCCTGTGAAAAAAGAATTTCCTGCAATTGCATGTGTGTTTTTGCCATGGCGCTATTGTCGCCCGGCGATCAGGCTGCCGGACTACCGACCTGTAGGGAATCGGCTTTCGACAAAATCGCCCGCCTGTCGAATAATGCTTGAGCTTGAACCTGTTCAGACGGCATTAAGGCCACTCTTCTTCCATTAAAACCCTGCCAATTCACGATGATTAAAAAAAAACGCCTTGCGCTGGCCGTTGCTGCCACGTTTTTTCTGACCCTGATCAGCCTGCTGGCGGTGATCAACTTCAGCAGCGGTGAAAAAGACGTCAGTCAGGAATTGCCACGCCTGTATTCAACCCACGATCCGCAGTTTCGACGCGCCATCGGCTCGCTGCTGGGTCCGCCACTTGTCGGCGGCAACCAGGTGCAGGAGCTGATCAATGGAGATCAGATTTTCCCGGCCATGCTGTCGGCGATCCGCAGCGCGCAGCAGACCATCACCTTTGAAACCTATATCTACTGGTCAGGCGACATTGGCCGCGAGTTTGCCAGTGCGCTGTCCGAGCGTGCCAAGGCGGGGGTCAAAGTGAATGTGCTGCTGGACTGGGTCGGCAGCGCCAAGATCGACGACAGCTTTCTGGACGAAATGCGCAACGCGGGCGTGCAGATCGAGAAGTTTCACAAGCCGACCTGGTACAGCCTGCACCGGCTCAACAACCGAACCCACCGCAAGCTGCTGGTGGTCGATGGCAAGACCGGATTCACTGGCGGCGTCGGCATTGCCCCCAAATGGACCGGCAACGGCCAGGATGCCGACCACTGGCGCGACTCCCATTTCCGCATCGAAGGCCCGGCGGTTGCCCAGATGCAAGCGGTGTTCATGGAGAACTGGCTCAAGGTCACCGGCCAGGTCATGCACGGCGAGAATTACTTTCCGGCGCTGCAAGCCCTGGGCAACAGCGACGCCCAGGTTTTTTCAAGCTCGCCTTCGGGCGGCAGCGAAAGCATGCAGCTGATGTACCAGTTGTCCATCACTGCCGCAAAGGATGCAATTGACCTGTCCAGCGCTTACTTTGTCCCCGACGACCTCACCACCCAGGCATTGGTCGATGCGCTCAAGCGCGGCGTGAAAATCCGCGTCATCACGCCTGGAGAAATCATCGACACCGAAACGGTGCGTGCAGCCTCTCGCGGCACTTGGGGGCCGCTGCTCAAGGCCGGCGCCGAGATCCATGAATACATTCCCAGCATGTACCACTGCAAGGTGATGATCGTGGACAAGCTGCTGGTGTCGGTGGGTTCAACCAATTTTGACAACCGGTCGTTTCGCCTGAACGACGAAGCCAACCTGAACATTTACGACACGGCTTTTGCAGAGCGCCAGACGCGTATTTTCGAGGACGACCTGAAAAATTCCCGCCAGGTGACGTACGACCTATGGGCTGCCCGGCCGCTGAAGGAAAAATTCATGGAGCGGCTGGCCTTGCTGCTGGAATCCCAGTTGTGACAGCGTGCTGACCAGATCATCTAAAAAACCCCTCCCCTCCGCCCTCCCCCTTTCGCCCTTCAACTACTTGGGCAAAACGCTGTCAAGAGGCGCACCAAGCGCTTCCTGCGGGGCCAAAGGAGTGGCACTGGCATTGAACACGCCGCTCAGCAACTCGGGCAGGCGATCAATGCCCATCTTGAAGCCGCAAGCCTGTGCATGCCCGCCGCCGCCCATGCTTTCAGCCAGTGGAATGCAGTCAAAGCTGCGTTGAGAACGCAGGCCGACTTTCACACCGCCGCTCTTGCCGACATTCCACATCATGGCGAAGGTGCCGCTTTTTTCAGACAGCATGTTGCCGATCAGGCTGTGGAACACGCCCGGCACGTTGATCATCAAGCCGCTGTGCCCATTAAAAACGACAGGCTGGGCAGAGTCGGCCATGTCCGCGACGAGTTTTTTGAATTTCTCGTCCATGGCCTGGCCGCGCGCCATGAAATGGGCGGTCTGCTCGGGGCTGAAATTCGCAATCTCGGCCCAGCGGGCAAAGTCGAGCGGCTCCATGTCGAGCGCGGCCAGAAAGCCGGCGCTTTCGGGGTACTGCCAGACCCAGATGTCACGGTCTTCAATAAAGCGCACCAGATCAGGTACCGGCTTGTCGGGATGAAAAAACTCCCAGGCCAGCCGGGCGCCGGACTTGTCCATGTCGAAATGCACCACGCCGCAGCGGCAGGCAAAGCCGGTCAGCTTTTCAGCGGCGCTCTTGTGGTGGTCGAGCATGACCAGCTTTGAAGCACGTTCCTCGATACCGTGCAGGATGTCGGCCGAAAACGAGAAGTCGAGGATATAGACGGCGCGGCCTGCCAGCGCGGGCAGATCATCGACCGACTTGATGTCGCCATGGTCAAGCGGCAGGAATTCGGCTTTTCCAGCATAAAAAAACCAGGCGGCCAAAGCCGAGCCGAAGCCGTCAGGACATTTTCGGCCATGGTAAATGATGAGCGGCTGCGGGTCATTCAGGTCAGGCGCCACGAGGAGTTGCAGGGGAAGAATGGTTTTCATGATGCGTGAATTGTCGCCTTGCGATGCGCCTTGCCCCTTGCGGCAAGGACAAGCCCTGTCATTCCGGGCGGGGAAACCTGAACCAGAATTGATCAGCAAGACAGGAGTCAGGGGCGCATCGTTTTTATTCGCCATGAACGTCCACTGCGCTCAATGCCACCCGGCTGTTTAAAAGCAGGTCACGCGACAACTCCAGAGGCTTGACAACGTATGGCGCAAACTTGTCCTCCCTTTCTGTGGGCGAAGCTGTGGATAACAATGTTCACAAGCCTCGAAAGCCGCGCTGCCATTGGCCTGCAGAGTGGTGCCCGAAAATTGACCAGTCCAAACTGATGATCTACCTGAATGTTAGTAAAAACTACATGTAGCGCTTTCCAGCAGGGCATTAGCAGCTATCAATTTTGACAATATTGGTGCTGTTTGCACTTGGGGCATGCTGGCTGGGTCCTGAGCCGGGATCGGGTTGGACGCACCGGCATGGAAATCACGCAGCAGATGCATTTGACATGATGCTGTTCAGGTATCGCTTTACCGGCGCCACAAGACACCAGCGGTGGAAAAAGCCTTATTCAGGCATCGGGCAGGCGGTAAGCCGATACCTCTTCGTCGGTTTCGCGCGCGGTGCGCGGCTGGTCGCTGTGCGACACCCGGTAGCCATCGGCCACATAGCCGGGGCCCTTCATCACCATCACGATGATGCAGCCAATGCCGACGGTCAGGACCATGGACCAGTGGAAAATGATCACACCGCCGACCACGTAATCCATCATTTGAATCCAGCGCGCCTCAGCGGCATCAGGAACCGGTTCGTCCATCAGGTGCACCGCCACAAGGCACACCAAAGGCAGCGCCGTGCCCGCCAGGGCAATCAGCGGCAGCCTGCGCCACAGCCGCCATTCTAGACCACTGGCGGCGCGGTTGTGATGCGGAATTTTTTTAAACCAGTTCATGACTGCACCTGAAATTCTTGATCAAGGCTGCGAGGTTAAGCCTTTGTCCTTTTTATGGTGTGTTCAGCAAAAAAAACCAGCCATGCCCGCCAGTACGCACAGACGCTTGGTATCGAACACCTCAGCGCACAACCGTGACCGCAAAAACTTGCCTTATCAACCGTATGAATTACCCCCAATTACTGTGGACCACCCTGTGCATAACATTGTTCAAAAACCCCGGAAGCCGCGCCAGCACTGGCTTGCCGGGCGGTGCCTTTCAAAGCACCAGGGCTATTACCGCATGAAGGACAAAAATGCCTTGTTTGCCAATGAAAACCTGTTTTTCAAGTCCCTCGCAAACAGTCCCGCTGTTGGGTGTTTTGGCCCGTCGCTGGCTGCAAATTGGCCATGCATTCTGTGCGCCACGCTGTGGATAACAATGTTCACAACTTGAAAAATCCGCACCGGCGCTGGCTTTACGGATGTGGCGTGGCAATTCACCGGTGCGCGGCCGATGTTTGCAGATGCTTTGCTGCACACTTTTCGCCACAACTATATTTTTTTAAAAATGAATGACACAACTGTAGGATTTTCCCTCGAATCGTTGTCAGGAGGAACGAACAGTTTCAGCTTAAGGTTTTTGAGAACAGCCATGAAAAAAGGCGCAGAAAGCGCCTTTTTTGTCATTTTCCGGGTACTGTCCGGGGGGTTTCCCGGCCGGGCTATTGCACTCGGCGTTCGATCGTGATGTTTTCAACCTCTACCCGCCGGTTAGGCTCCAGGCACCTGATCAATGCAGGACGCTGCCTTTCGGTGCAAGCCATGACCGGATCGGCTTCGCCCTTGCCCTGGGCCTTCAGCCGCGCAGCGCCAACACCTTTGCTGGCCAAGTAGGTCTTGACGGCCTCAGCGCGACGCTCGGACAGCTTCTGGTTGTAGGCACTGGAGCCAATGCGGTCGGTGTAGCCGGTGATGACGACGTCGTTGACCTCGGCATGGCGCCCCAGCGCACTGGCGATTTCGTCAAGCCGCATCTGCGGCATGCGCAGCTCGGCACTGTCAAAAGCAAACAGTTCGGTGGCCGACAAGGTGTACTTTTCAAATTGCGCCACGGGTGGCGGCGGCGGTGGCGGAGGTGTTACGGCCACAACTTGCCGGACCGGCTCGGCGGCGGCCATGCGTGGCGCGGGTGCCTGGCTCTTTGCGCCAAAGCGGTAGATCAGGCCGACTGAAACCAGGTCAATGTGGCCCCGGTTGCCAATCGCATCGTTGATGCGATAACGCTCGGCCTCGGCACGCACGGCAAGCGACTCGCTCAAGGCATATTGAAGCCCGAAGCCAAGCTTGTAGTTGGTGTCGTTCTTGCGCGGGTTGGAATTGGCCACCTGGACGGCGCCCGTGCCGCTGAAGGAATCTCGCGCCTGCGCGTAATTCAGCCCAGCCCGGCCAAACACTGAAAACTTTTCGCTCAGGGGAACGGTGCCAACCAGGTCAAGGTTCAGGCCACGCAGCTTGATGCGGCTATCAAGCGTTCCGGCCGGCACAGTGGTGGCGGTGTAGCCGAAATTCCCAAGGTCGAAATAGCCGCCTTCAATCGCAAAGTTCCGGTTAAGCTGGTAGCCGCCAAAAATCTTGTAACCAGTGGAGCGGTCGGCATCGACAAGGGTGCTGGCGCTGAAGCCGCTGCCCAACAGGCCTCGGTTGATCCGCTCGTCGTCGATGGTGGCAGCCGAGCGGCCCACGTTGGCCCCGCCGTACCAGCCCGCATCCTGGCCTTGCGCCATCACGCCCGGGCAGGCAAGTGTCGCCAGCGCGGCCAGGCCGAGCACACTTGTGACTTTAATTAACTTCATGTTTTTCTCCAGACAGGATTTGAATCATTGGTCTTTGCGCTTGACCGCTATGCCAGGCACGCCTTGAGGAGTGAAGCCGGCGAAACCATCGCCTTGCCGGTCTTCAGCACCTCCAACCGGTCAAGGCAGGTTGATATGTGTATTCACCATGGTCACGCCGGAGATCAGGCTCAATGCACGGCCATCAAGCACCGTGAGCTTGGCATTTCCGGCAGTGGAGAAGGTCACGGCTTGCTGGGCAATGATGGTGCCCTTCATGAAGCCGCCGCCGGCCCCATTGATGGTGGCCGAGGTGCCGACCTGCCAGAACACATTTTTTGCCTGAGCGCCGTTGGCCAGAATGACGCTGCGCGCGCCTGTGGGCCCGGCAATGCCGACCGTCAGCGAACTGCCCATCTGGAAGATGAACACTGCATTCGGGTCGCCCTGTGCGTCAAGCGTCAGGTCGCCCTGCGTCAGCTGGTAGGACGTGGCCGAAGTGTAGGTGCCGGGAGCCAGCGTCAGCAGGCCAAGTTCGCCGGCACCGGCATAAGCGCCGGGTGGAACTGCGACGAGCTGGTTATAGGCATTTTGTGCGGCGTTCAGGGCTGCGTCGGCAATTGCTTTGGTCGTGGCATTGCCGGGAGCCGGTGGATAAGTGTAGATGCTGCCATTCACGGCACCATCGTTCAACGGCGTCACGGTGTAGACATTGCCGTTGGTGTCGTGCAGGCCTGTCACACCAGTCGATACTGCGGTGGTGCCGATGTCGCCGTTGATGACCGTGTCAATGCCTTGGTTGGTCATGCCTGCGGTACCGCCATAACTGGCAAAGGTGCTGGCCGCGCCCAGAACGATGGCAGACGGAACGGGCGGCTGGGTGCAATTGACGGCGGTAAACGTCCACTGGTAATTTGCAGCCATCGGATTGGCCGGATTGGCCAGGTCCTTGACACCATTTACACCGCCCTTGACCACAGCGGTGTACGTCACGCCGGCAGTCAGCAGCGCCACAGGCTTCAGTGTGGCCGTGCGGCCGGTGGCGTCGTCCAGCACCACGGATGCTGAAGCCACGGGAGTCAGCGCAGGGCCGGTCAGGTTGAAGCTAGCAGTATTGACGGTGGCCGGATCCATTTCAAAACCTGAGGGCACACTGAAAGTTGCGTTGACACTGGCATTCGTGCACACGTTGGCCGCGTTGGAGCCAGGCCGGGTGGAAAGAACCGAGACATTTCCGGGCGCTGTCGGCGCTGTTGCGGTGAAGGTCCAGACATGGTTGCTGGCCGCTGGCAGTGCGGCCTGGTTACCGCCCAACTGGTTGCGCGCCAAGTCGGTCGCGGCACTTGTGACGGTGGCGGTGTAGGTGGTGCCCACAGTGAGCACGGCAGACGGCTTGAAAAACGCGGTTTTTCTGGCTCCCGAATAGCTCACCGTTCCTGAAGGCGATACGCAAGGTGCGGCGCACGTCAGGGTGAAACTGGCGGCGTTCAGGCTGCCCGGCGCCATGGCTTCGGTAAACGCGGCGCTGATGGCCGTATTGGCCGGCACGCCGGTCAACGGACCCGGTTTAGTCGTGGCGGGAACTGTCAGGGAAACGCGGGGCCGCGTCGTGTCGGCAGTAACGCCTGTGGTGAAGCGCCATACATAAGGGGTCGTCATGCGCAGGCCGCTGGCCAGGCTTTTTGCGTCGCTGATCATGGCCGTGTAACGCGTGGACGATGCCAGAGTGGCGGTAGGCGCGAGTTCAAGGGTAGCTTGTTGCTGGC
The DNA here is from genome assembly GCF_015752205.1 of Polaromonas sp. CG_9.7. Lineage (GTDB taxonomy): Bacteria > Pseudomonadota > Gammaproteobacteria > Burkholderiales > Burkholderiaceae_C > Polaromonas. Next base: position 641 of record NZ_JADOVG010000011.1, on the reverse strand, counting down.
TCGCGTCAAACGTCACGATACCTGCGGGAGCGACGCAGGGCGCTGCGCAGCTCAGGGTGAAAGCGCCAGTGCCTGACAGTGACACCGGCTCGCTGAAGGTGGCAGTGATCAGGGTTTGGTTGATCGCGACACTCGTGGAATCATTCGAAGGATTCACGTCGGTGACTGCAGGAGCTACAGCGGCGGGCACCGGCGAGACGACCGTTGCGCCCGAACCCAGGATGGGGTCGCGTCCACTGTCACCACCGCCGCATCCGGCCACCAAGGCACTCAGCAGCAGTGCCGACAGCCACGTGCGGTGGCTGTACTGGCTTGTGGGTTGTTTCATTTCTTGTTCCTGTTGGTGAGGGACGCGCAGGACAGTTACGAAAATTCGCTACTTTTACGCGTTCTGGGCGCGATTATGTAAGCGATCCGACTGTAAAAGTAAACGTTAAAAAATGTTAGCGCCATGTCCTACAAATGACCTATTGATCCGGCCCGATGAAGTATCAAGCGGCATAGCGAACACGCCGATCCTGGAAATAGGCGATAACTCGCTCAGGCGTGCGTTCGAGCAACGTCATGTGCTCATTGGCAGCATCGCGTAATTTGGCTTTGCTGCGCACCGGTACGCGCTTTCCCAACTCTTGCTTGAGGTC
>NZ_JADOVG010000010.1 GCF_015752205.1 Polaromonas sp. CG_9.7 | reverse complement strand
TCTCTTCGTTTCCATAGTGCCCACTTGTTTGTTTCGTGGACACTATGTTTGACCGCTTTCTTCCCAGTCTCAAGATGGCATGGCTGGCCGCTTACCCTGAAACGACATAAGGCATGAAAAAACCCGCAGTAGCTATGAACTACGCGGGTTTTGAGTGAATGTGAAACGCTGTGATATGACAATTTGGAGCGGGTGAAGGGAATCGAACCCTCGTATGAAGCTTGGGAAGCTGCCGTTCTGCCATTGAACTACACCCGCATGGCAAATATTTTACTTGAGGTGATGGCGCTTCATGCTTTTTGCCTCAAGCCATTTGTCAGACCCGTCGAGCCGGGGCTTCGCCAGCCACGAAATATCGCGCTGTTGAACGGGCCAGCGGTGTTTTGCCACGAATCTTGTCCGCGATCTTCTCGGCCATCATGATCGTGGGCGCGTTCAGGTTGCCGGTGGTGATCTCCGGCATGATGGACGCGTCCACCACCCTTAGCCCTTGCAGGCCATGGACACGGCCTTCGTTGTCGACCACGGCCATGTCGCCGACACCCATGGCGTTGGTGCCGCAGGGATGGTATGCCGTTTCGGCATTTTCGCGCACAAATGCGTCGAGCTCGGCATCGCTTTTTGCAGATTCACCGGGGGTGATTTCGCGGCCTGCGTAAGGCTTTAGTGCTGGCTGGCGCATGATCTCGCGCGTGATGCGAATGCCTGAGCGGAACTCGGCCCAATCTTGCTCCGTGGACATGTAGTTGAACAAAATGCTCGGGTGCTGGTGCGGGTCTCTTGAGCGCAGGTGCACACGACCCCGGCTGGGCGAGCGCATGGAGCCCATGTGGGCTTGGAAGCCGTGAACCTTGATGGGATTGCTGCCGTTGTAGTTGATCGCGACAGGCAAAAAGTGGAACTGGATATTGGGCCAGTCGAATTGGTCCGATGACCGGATGAAGCCACCCGCCTCGAAATGGTTGCTCGCGCCGACGCCCGTGTTTAAAAACATCCATTCAGTGCCAATGGCAGGCTGGTTCCACCACTTCAATGCGCCCACCAGCGACACCGGTTGCAGGCATTCGTATTGTTGGTAGACCTCCAGGTGGTCTTGAAGGTTGGCACCCACGCCAGGCAGGTCGTGCACCACGGGAATGTCAAGCGATTTCAGCAGCGGCGCAGGTCCGACGCCTGAGCGCTGAAGAATTTGCGGTGAGGCGATTGCGCCTGAACACAGTAGCACTTCGCGCTTGGCGTTGGCAGTTGCGGACTTGTCCCCGAGCAAGTAGTCCACGCCAATGGCGCGCGTGCCGGAGAACACGATGCGATCGGTCAACGCATGGGTAATGATGGTCAGGTTGGGACGCTGCCGGGCCTGATCCAGGTAGCCGCGGGCCGTGCTGGCGCGTCGGCCTTTGGGCGTGGTGGTGCGGTCCATTGGACCAAAACCCTCTTGCTGGTAGCCGTTGAGATCGTCAGTACGTGGGTAGCCGGCTTCGACACCAGCATCCACCATGGCCTGGAACAGCGGGCTGTGATCAGGTTTGGGGGTGGCGACGCTCAGGGGTCCGCTGTCACCGTGGTAGTCGTTGCCACCAATGTCCCGGGTTTCGGCTTTTCGAAAATAGGGCAGGCAGTCGAGGTAGGTCCAGTCTTCCAAGCCTTCGCGCTGTGCCCAGCCGTCGTAGTCTAGGGCGTTGCCGCGGATGTAACACATGCCGTTGATAAGTGACGAGCCACCCAACCCCTTGCCGCGCCCGCATTCCATGCGCCGGTGGCTCATGTGGGGTTCTGGATCGGTCTCATAGGCCCAGTTGTAGCGGCGGCCTTGCAACGGAAAAGCCAGGGCGGCAGGCATCTGGGTGCGAAAGTCGAGACGGTAGTCGGGACCGCCAGCTTCAAGCAGCAAGACACTCACATCGGCATCTTCTGTCAGCCGCGTGGCCAGCACATTGCCTGCTGAACCGGCGCCGATGATGATGTAGTCAAATTCTTGATTGGCCATAGGGGTGTGTTTCTCCTTGCTGGCTCAGAACACCGACGCGTATGCGCCGAGTTCGACCTGAATGGATTTGTTGCGGGTGTACGCCTTGAGCGTTTCGATTCCGTTTTCCCGGCCCACGCCCGACTGCTTGTAACCCCCCACCGGCATTTCAGCGGCGGATTCGCCCCAGGTGTTGATCCAGCAGATGCCAGCCTGCAATTGATGGATCACGCGGTGCGCCGTGTTGAGGTTTTGCGTGACCAGGCCAGCAGCGAGGCCATAGGCCGTGTCGTTGGCACGGCGGATCACTTCGGCTTCGTCGTCAAAACCAAAGATGGCCATGACTGGGCCAAAGATTTCGTCTCTTGCGATCTTCATGTGGTCGGCGCAGTCGGTGAAAACCGTGGCTTGCACGTAAGCGCCTTTGGCCAATGCGCCCTCGGTGGCGCGTTTACCGCCAACCAGAAGCCTGGCGCCTTCGACCTGGCCCGATGCGATGTACCCCAGGACTTTTTCCATGTGTGCATGGCTCACCAAGGGACCAAAATTGGTGTTTTCATCTTGTGGGTCGCCCAGGCGGATACGCTTGACGCGCTCCACGATTTTTGTTTCAAGAACCTGCTTGACTGAGCTGTGAACAAACACGCGGGTGCCGTTGGTGCATACCTGGCCTGAGCTGTAGAAGTTGGCCATCAGGGCTATATCTGCAGCGCGGTCCAGGTCGGCATCGGCAAAGACGATCAGAGGCGACTTGCCGCCCAGCTCCATGGTCACATCCTTGAGTGTGGAGCTTGAGGCGCTGGCCATGACTTTTTTGCCTGTGATGGTACCGCCGGTGAACGAGATTTTCTCAATGCCCGGGTGCTCGGTGAGCCATGTGCCCACGGCTGCGCCACCGTTGACCACGTTGAACACGCCAGGGGGCAGGCCGGCTTCGGTGTAGATTTCGGCCAATTTCAAGGTGGTCAAGGGGGTCACTTCGCTGGCTTTGAAGACCATGGCATTGCCTGCGGCGAGGGCCGGCGCCGACTTCCAGAGCGCGATCTGGATGGGGTAGTTCCACGCGCCGATGCCCGCGACCACGCCGATGGGCTCGCGGCGTGTGTAGACAAAGGCGGTGTCGCGCAGCGGCACTTGCATGCCTTCAATGGCAGTGGCCAGCCCCGCGTAATACTCCAGCACGTCTGTTCCTGTCACGATGTCGACGAAGCGCGTTTCCGACACTGGCTTGCCCGTGTCCAGCGTCTCCAGGTCGGCAAGTTCGTCATTGCGTTCGCGCAGTATTTCGACCGCTTTGCGCAAAACACGCGAGCGCTGCATCGCGGTGTAGCCCGCCCAGATGCGTTGACCGGTCTTTGCGCTGGCTACGGCTGCGTCAACGTCTTGCTTGGAGGCGCTTTGCAGGGTGGCGAGAACGGCACCTGTAGCCGGGTTGAGTGTGTCGAACGTGTCGCCGCTGGTGGCATTCACGCGGACGCCACCAATATAGAGTTGTTGCAGGGAAATGGCAGGCATGAAAGGCCTCCTTGTTCAGTGTTCAAAAAAATAGCAAAGCGCAACAGCCCTTAAAAGCCGATTGCAGTGCAGACACGCAGGTCAGCCCATGGCTTTGCCCAGCAGGGCGTGGTAGAGCTCGCGATCACCCAGGATGCCGACCAACCGATCGCCATCGCACAGCACCAGTTTCTGGCCAGTCTGGTAGCGGATGTGCAGCGCGTCGCGCATGCCAATCTTGGCATTGACGACCGTAGGCAGTCGGGAGTTGAGCGCTTCAATGCTGTCACCGGCCGACCAGTGTTGCAAACTGATGGCGTCGTCTCCACGGCGAACGCTGTCCAGTGCGCCCTGATCGTTGAGCTTGAGCCAGATGTGGGCCACGTCATCGACACAGATTTCACCATCGCATTGTTCAAACTCGGCAATCGGTCGCATCAGGCTGTGGCCTCTGAGCACGTTCAAAGGATTGGTGTGCGCAACAAAGGAGCGTACGTAATCATTGGCCGGGTTGAGCACGATTTCTTCCGGCTTGCTGTGCTGAACAATCTGGCCACCTTTCATGATGACAATGTTGTTTCCCAATTTGAGCGCTTCATCCAGATCGTGGCTCACGAATACGATGGTCATGTTCAATTGGCGTTGCAGGCCCAGTAACTCGTCTTGCAAACCTTGGCGGATCAGTGGATCAAGTGCCGAAAACGGCTCGTCCATCAGCAAGATGTCGGCATCCATGGCAAGCGCCCTGGCCAGGCCGACGCGCTGCTGCATGCCGCCCGATAGCGCGTCGGGGCGTTTGTCGCGCCATTGAGAAAGACCCACCAATTCAAGCTTGTCGTTGATGCGCTTCTTGCGCTCACCGCTGGGCAAGCCTTGCATTTCCAGGCCCAGGCTCACGTTTTCTGCCACGGTCAGCCACGGCATGAGCGCGAACTTCTGGAAAACCATTGCAATGCGCTGAGTGCGCATGGCTTTCATCTGTGCGGCCGAACAATTGGCCATGTCTACCTGGACACCTTCATGCTCAATCAGCAGGCGGCCACGGCTCACGGTGTTAAGGCCATTGATGCAGCGCAGCAGGCTGGACTTGCCGGAGCCCGACAGGCCCATGAGCACGCAAATCTCGCCACGTTCAACCGACAAGTTGGCTTTTTCCACCCCAACGATCAGACCGGTTTTTTTGAATATTTCATCGCGTGAAAAACCTTGATCGAGCAGATCGAGCGCGGGCTTGGGCGAGTTGGAGAAAACGACATCAAGGTCTTGAATCTGGATCAGGCTCATGCGGCTCCTCCCTTCGATGGAGCGCGCTGTTTACACACGCGGTCCAGGATGATGGCCAGCAACACAATTGCCAGACCAGCTTCAAAACCCACAGAAATGTCCGCCGTGTTCAAGGCGCGCACGACCGGCTTGCCCAGGCCATCAGCGCCCACCAGGGCCGCCACCACCACCATGGACAGTGACAACATGATGCACTGAGTGATGCCCGCGGAAATGCTGGGCATGGCATGGGGCAACTCGATACGGGTGAGTAATTGGGTGCGCGAGCAGCCAAAGGCCTTGCCAGCGTCCATCAGGTCGGTGGGCACATCGCTGATGCCAAGATAGGTGAGGCGAATTGGCGCGGCCAAGGCAAAGACCACTGTAGAAATCAAGCCGGGCACGACACCCAGTCCAAACAGGGTCAGTGTGGGTATCAGGTAAACAAACGTCGGCACCGTTTGCATCAGGTCCAGCACCGGCTGTATGACCATATAAAAGCGGGGTTTGTGGGCAGCGTAAATGCCAATCGGTACACCAATGATCACGCACACCAAAGTGGCAAACAGCACTTGGGCCAGTGTTTCAATGGTTTCTTGCCAGTAACCCAGGTTAAGGATCAACAAAAACGAGGCAACGCAAAAGAGGGTCAACATCCATTTGCGCTGAATGCCATGGGCAATCAAACCAAAAATGGCGATCAGCGCCAAGGGATGAAACCAGAGCAGCGATTGAGTGGAACCATTAATGGCTGCACCGAGGGTGTCAGCGAAAGCGTCGAAATAGTCGGCGCCGTGCAGCGTGAGCCAGTCGATGAAGTTAGCAATGTAATTGCCAAGGGGGATTTTTTGAATTTCCATGGAGCGAAGAAAGATCGCCAAAAGGCGGGCTCACCTGGTGATGCGGGTGAGGGCTTTTGAGCTCTTTGCGGCTTGTGACCACCAAGGCTCAGGGAGCGGCCTTATTTAGCCAGCGCGGCATTCACCACGCCAAGGGCCGGCTTGCTGCCGTCAAAATTGGTTACGCCGTCGAGCCAGGCTTCCAGCACGGATGGGTTGGCTTTGAGCCAGGCGGTGGCTGCGGCACGGGGCTTTTTCTTGTCGTTCAAGACAGCGCCCATAAGCTCATTTTCCATCTTCAGGTTGAATTTGAGGTTGCTCAGCAGCTTGCCTACATTGGCGCACTCTGCGACATAGCCCTTGCGCACGTTGGTATAGATGGTGGCGCCGCCGAGATTGGGGCCGAACACGTCGTCGCCCCCTTCGAGATACCTCATCTTGAAGCGGCTGTTCATGGGATGCGGCTCCCATCCCAGGAATACCACCCACTTGTTGCGGCGCTCGGCGCGCTCAACCTGCGACATCATGCCGGCTTCGCTGGACTCGACCAGCTTGAATTTGCCCAATTCAAATTTGTTTTCGTCGATGATGCCCTGGATCAGGCGGTTCCCATCGTTGCCGGGTTCTATGCCATAGATCTTGCCACCGAGTTTTTTCTGAAACTTGGCGATGTCGGCGAACGACTTCAATCCGGCATCGTATGCGGCAGCAGACACGGCCAGCGTGTACTTGGCGCCTTCCAGATTGGCACGCACTGTTTCTACGCTGCCGTTGTCGCGGTAAGGCTTGATGTCGGCTTCCATGGTGGGCATCCAGTTGCCCAGGAACACATCGATGTCATTGTTTTCCAGCGACTTGTAGGTCACGGGTACCGAGACCAGGTGGGTCTTGGTCTTGTATCCAAAGGTATTCAGGATTTTGCTGGTAACCGCAGAGGTGACGGTGATGTCGGTCCAGCCGACGTCGGCAAAGCGCACATTTTTGCATGTGGCAGGTTCGGCGGCCTGGACCAACAGGGGCGAGCCGAGTACGGCCGCGAGCAACACGGATTGGGCAATATTCATAAGCGTAAATTCCTGGGTGATAGCCCTGCGCATCATGAAAAAACGCGCATTGACTGACTGCAGTGGCAACAAAACAATATCGCCCAGCGCTGTCCGGCAGTTTCGCGCACTACACGGGACTGGCCATAAGTTGAAAGCGATAAAGGCTGAGCACAACAACCGCGCAACATAAAGTTGGTGAATAAATCGATAAAACCAATTATTTCATATTTAACATATTTATTCGCTGTGGCGGTAAAAAGCCAAGGATTTGAGTCAGCTATCCGATTAGCGACAAAGTGCCTTCCGCGCGCGCATAAAAAAAGGGCTACTGAAAGCCCTTTTTTTAATGAGTGAAGGCAGTCATGCCTCGAAATCCGGACGTTCTGGTTGTCGGTGCTGATTAGCTCAGGATGTCACCCATACACAGGTACTTGAGCTCGACGTAATCATCCATGCCGTGGTGTGAGCCTTCGCGGCCCAGGCCGGACTGCTTGACGCCGCCAAACGGCACATGCTCGGTGGCTATCACGCCCGCGTTGATGCCGACCATGCCGTACTCCAGCGCTTCCGCTACACGGTAGATGCGGCCGATGTCGCGGCTGTAGAAATAGCTCGCAAGGCCGAATTCGGTGTTGTTGGCCGCGTCAATGGCTTCCTGCTCCAGCTTGAAGCGAAATATCGGCGCAAAGGGGCCGAACGTTTCTTCTCTGGCGCACAGCATGTCGGCAGTGGCTTCTGAAATAACCGTTGGCTCGAAGAACTGGCCTTCAAGCTTGTGGCCTCCGACCAGCAGCTTGCCACCCTTGGCCAGCGCATCCTGCACATGGCGCTGTACTTTTTCAATCGCGGAGTCCTCGATCAACGGGCCCTGGCCCACGCCGTCCTCAAAGCCATTGCCGACTTTGAGCAATTTGACCTTCTCTGCAAACTTGGTCACGAACTGGTCGTACACGCCTTCCTGGACATAGAGGCGGTTGGCGCAGACGCAGGTCTGTCCGGCATTGCGGTATTTGCTGGCCATGGCGCCTTCCACGGCCGAGTCGATGTCGGCATCGTCGAACACGATGAACGGCGCATTGCCGCCGAGCTCCAGCGACAGCTTCTTGATTGACGGAGCGCTTTGTGCCATCAGGATGCGGCCCACTTCGGTGGAACCGGTAAAGCTGATGTGGCGCACCACGTCGCTGGCGCAAAACACCTTGCCGACCTCAGCGCTGTCGTCCGTCGTGAGGATGTTGAGCACGCCCGAGGGAATCCCGGCGCGCACGGCCAGCTCGACCGCCGCCAAGGCGGTCAGCGGCGTGAGTTCTGCCGGCTTGATGACGACCGTGCAACCTGCGGCCAGCGCGGGCGCCACCTTGCGGGTGATCATGGCCAGCGGGAAGTTCCAGGGTGTGATGGCCACGCACACGCCGATGGGCTGCTTGAGCACCGTCAGGCGGCGGTTGTTGTCGAACTGCGGCAAGGTTTCGCCGTTGACGCGCTTGGCTTCCTCGGCAAACCATTCGACAAAGCTTGCGCCGTAAGCCACTTCGCCCTTGGCTTCGGCAAACGGCTTGCCTTGTTCGGCGGTCATGATGCGTGCCAGGTCTTCCTGGTTGGCCATCAGCAGCTGGAACCACTTCATCAAAATGGCATGGCGCTCCTTGCCGGTCTTGCTTCGCCAGGCGGGCCAGGCGGCATTGGCGGCGGCAATCGCCGCTTCGGCATCGGCCATGCCCAGGTTGGCCACGTCGGCCAGCTTCTGGCCATTGGACGGGTCGAATACATCAAACCGCGAAGTGCCGGCCAGCCACTGACCATTCACCAGTGAATCGGTCTTGAGCAGGCTCGGGTCGTTGAGCAGCGAAAGGGGAGAAGTTTTCATGTCCATGGAGGTTCTTTCTGAAGAGCTTGCCGCTGACGAAGAGACGGACGGCTAAAGGGCGGTTTCAACGGGCAAGGATACCGCGCGTGGCTGCTTGATGTAACCTGAGGGTGTTACCGGTAGTGAACGCCGGGCAGCACGCACAGCATTTCATACAGCAGGTTGGCGCCCAGCAGGGCGGTGTTGCCCGACGTGTCATAGGGTGGCGACACCTCGACCAGGTCGGCGCCGACCAGGTTCAGGCCCCGACAGCCGCGAATGATCTCCAGCGCCTGCGGCACGCTTAAGCCCCCGACCTCGGGTGTGCCGGTGCCGCCGGCAAAGGACGGGTCGATGCCGTCGATGTCAAAGCTCAGGTAGCAGGGCGCCTGGCCGATTGATTCGCGCACCCGGGCCATCAGTGGCGCAAGCGACTGGTACCAGACCTCGTGCGCCGGCACCACGGTAAAACCCTGCTGGCGCGGCCAGTCGAAATCATCCATGCCGTAACCGGTGCCTCGCAGGCCGATTTGCCAGACTTTGTTGCCCTGCAGCAGGCCTTCTTCCACGGCGCGGCGAAACGGCGTACCGTGGGCGATGCGCTCGCCGAACATGTCGTCGTTCACATCGGCATGGGCATCGACATGCACCAGCGCCACCGGCCCGTGCTTGCGGGCGAGGGCGCGCAATATGGGCAGCACGATGGTGTGGTCGCCGCCCAGCGTCAGCGGAATGCAGCCGGTGTCGATGATGGGCCGGTAATGCTGCTCGATGATCTCGACCGACTTTTGCAGGTTATAGGTGTTGATCGCCACGTCGCCCAGGTCGGCGACCTGCAGCGCATCGAAAGGCGCGGCGCCGGTGGCCATGTTGTAGGGGCGGATCAGGCTCGACTCGGCGCGGATCTGCCGGGGGCCGAAACGCGCGCCGGGCCGGTGGCTGGTGCCAATGTCCAGCGGCACGCCGATGAAGCCGGCATTCAGGCCATGGGCCTCGTTGCACATTGGCAAGCGCATCATGCTGGCCCAGCCGCCGAAACGCGGCATGGCGTTGCCGCTCAAGGGTTGGTTGAAGGTCATGAATCTCCGTTCTCAAAAAAGTGAGGTGGCCAAAACGCCTTGGGCTTGACCTGAAAACAAATGTTAGGCATCAAAAAGGCCGTTTGCGCATGCTAGGAAAGCTCGAGCAGCTATTGATTAAGTAGCAAATGTCACCCTGGTGGATTCCACGCCATGACGCTATTTCTTCACGCGTCCGCGCAGCCATTCGAGCGTCATCATCAGGCAGGCGGTGAACAAAATCAGCAAGGTCGCCACGGCGGCAATCGTCGGCGAGATGTTCTCGCGGATGCCGGTGAACATCTGGCGCGGCAGCGTGGTTTGCGTCGGCCCGGCCAGGAACAGCGTGACGACGACCTCGTCGAAGGACGTGGCGAAGGCAAACAGCGCGCCCGAGATCACGCCGGGCGCAATCACCGGCAGCGTGATGCGAAAGAAGGTCTGCAGCGGCCCGGCGCCCAGGCTCAGGCTGGCCTTGACCAGGTTTTGGTTGAAGCCCTGCAGCGTCGCCATCACGGTGGTGACGACAAACGGCGCGCCGAGCGCGGCATGCACCAGCACCAGGCCGGTGTAGGAGTCCGACAGGCCGATCTGTGCAAAGAACAGGTAGGTGCTGACGCCCACCACCACGATGGGCACGACCATGGGCGAGATCAGCAGGGCGGTCAGCAGGCCCTTGCCGGCAAACTGCACCCGCGCCAGGCCGACGGCGGCCATTGTGCCGAGCGCTGTGGCCAGCAAGGTGGCCAGCGGTGCCACTATGAAGCTGTTGCGTGTGGCGCGCGCCCAGTCGCTGGAGGCAAACAGTTCGTGGTACCAGCGCAGCGACCAGCCCGGAATCGGGTACGACAGGAACGATGAGTCGCTGAACGACAGGGGAATGATGACGATGATCGGCAGCAGCAAAAACAGCAGCACCGCGCCGCACAGCACGCGCAGGCCATACCAGCCGAGCTTGTCCAGCGGCGTGTAGTAGGCGGGAAAAACAGGAACGGCAACAAGTTTCATGGTGTGTTCAGCCCAGACTCAGTTCGGCTTTGGCAAATCGGCGGTACACCGCATACAGGATCAATGTGGTGACCAGCAAGACCGAGCCCAGCGCGCAGGCCATGCCCCAGTTCACATCCACATTGGTGTACTGGGCGACGTAGTAGCTCAGCATCTGGTCGGCCGGGCCGCCCAGCAGGGCTGGCGTGACGTAGTAGCCAATCGAGGTGATGAACACCAGCAGGCCGCCGGCGGCCACGCCGGGATAGGTTTGCGGCACGTACACGCGGAAAAATGCGGCCAGCGGCGTGCTGCCCAGCGACACGGCGGCACGCACATAGTTGCCGGGCACCGACTTCATCACGCTGTAGAGCGGCAGGATCATGAAGGGCAGCAGGATGTGCACCATGGCAATGATGACACCCAGCCGGTTGAACAGCAGCGGCACCGGCTCGCCGGTCAAGCCGGTGAACATCAAAAAGCGGTTGACCAGCCCGTTGGTCTGCAGCAGCACGATCCAGGCGGCGATGCGCACCAGCACAGATGTCCAGAAGGGCAGCAGCACCAGGATCATCATCAGGTTGGCCTTGCGTTCATTCAGCGTGGCCAGCCAGTAGGCCAGCGGATAACCCAGCAAGATGCAGATCAGCGTGACCACCGCGCTGATGGAAAAGGTGCGCAGCAAAATGCTGCTGAAGGCGGCTTCATCGGCGCCCACGCGAATGACCTGGCCTTGCGCATCGCGTTTCAAGTCGACCGAGGCCAGCAGGTAGTCGGGGGTCCAGCGCGAGCTGTTCTTGGCAATCGCCCACCAGTAGGGCAGCTCGGCCCAACGTGGGTCATGTGCCAGCAGCTTGTCTTTTGCCTCGGCGGGGCTCAGATTGGTGCCCAGCGGCAAGGCGCGGTAGGTGCCCATGATGAGCGAGCGGGCGCCGCTGACTTCGCTGTTCAGCCGCCGCGCCAGTACGCCAGCCTGCGCGGTTTCGGGAATGGCCGCCAGGTCGGCCAGCAATGCGGCATAGGCGGCATCGGGTGGCGCGGCCTTGCGGTCCCAGCCGGCCAGCGCATCGCCGGTCCGGCTCAGGGTGCCGGCGACTTCCGGGTTTTCGACCGCCCTGACGAGCAGGGCGCCCAGCGGCACGAGGAAGGTGAACGCCAGGAAGATCAGCAGCGGCAAGGTCAGTGCAATGGCGCGCAGCCGCTTGCGGCGCTCCACCCGCCGCAACTGGGCGGCCAGGGCCGGTCCGGTGGCGCCATCGGTTGCCGATGGCATCAGGGGAAGGGAAGCCGAAGCCGTTGCGTTCATTGCAGTGTTCCTTGAGCTGTTAACCAGCGCTTACTGCGCAGACCACGCGGCAAAACGCTTTTCGAGCGCTTCGCCCTGGTCAGCCCAAAAGGAAATGTTGAACTGCAGTGCATCCTTGCCGTTGGCCGGCGAGGTCGGCAGCAGCGCCAGCACCTTGGCATCTAACTTGGCCAGGGCCTTGTTGTTGGTCGGACCATAGGAGATGTTCCGGGCGTATTCGGCCTGCGCATCGGGGCTGGACGCCATGCTGATGAATTTCAGTGCCAGGTCCTTGTTCGCGCCACCCTTGGGCATGACCCAGTAGTCGAGGTCGTAGATGCCGCCGGTCCAGGCGATTTGCAGGTTCTTGCCTTCGCGCTGGGCAGCGTCGATGCGCCCGTTGTAGGCGGTGGTCAGTGCCACATCGCCGGCAACCAGGAACTGCGGCGGCTGCGCACCGGCTTCCCAGAACTGGATGCTGGGCTTGAGTTCGGTCATCTTCTTGAAAGCGCGGTCGGCGCCGTCTTTGGTGGCCAGCACTTTGTACACATCGGCGGTCTTCACGCCGTCGGCCATCAGGGCAAATTCCAGGTTGTAGCGGGCGCCCTTGCGCATGCCGCGCTTGCCGGGAAATTTCTGGGTGTTCCAGAAGTCGGCCCAGGTGACGGGTGCGGTCTTTAGCTTGTCAGCGTCGTAGGCCATGACGGTGGACCAAATGAAGGTGCCAACGCCGCATTCATGAACGGCGGCGGGCTGGAAGTCGGCCTTGTTGCCGACCTTGGACCAGTCGATTTTTTCAAACAGGCCTTCGTCGCAGCCGCGGTTCACGTCGGGGCTTTCGACCTCCACCACATCCCAGGTGATTTTCTTGGCTTCGACCATGGCCTTGATCTTGGCCTGCTCGCCGTTGTATTCGACCTGCTGGATCTTGCCGGCGCCCGATTTCTCGAAGGCCTCGAAATAAGCTTTCTTCTGGGCCGCGCCGTTGGCGCCACCGAAATTGACCACGGTCAGCTGGCTTTGGGCCAGTGCCGGCAGGCAGATACCGGCTGCAATTGCAATGATCAGGGGCTTGAGTTTCATCGGGAATTCCTTTGGTGGGAGGTTGGCTAGGGCGAAAGAAAACGGGGTATGTCAGGCGGGACTAAAGCTCAGCGGTACATGCGCAGGTGTTCAACCGGCGCATGCACATGGATGGTCTGGCCAGGCTCGGGCAGCTGGTGGTGGCCCAGCGGCATCTTGATGGTTGCGTCTGGCTGGCCGGGCAGTTCGCAGCGCAGGCGCAGGTGGTCGCCGAAATAAATCACGTCGAGCACCTTGCTCTGAAAGGTGTTGCTGCCAGCACCTTCGGCAAGCTTCAGGCGCTCGGGACGCGTGCCGCATTGCACGGTGTCTCCAACGCGGGATGCATTGACATTCAGGCCGCGCAGCACAATGCCGCAGGGCAGGCGAACCTCGCAATGCGCGCCGTCCAGCCGGGTCACTTCGGCCTGCAGTACCGTGCTGTCGCCGACAAATCCGGCCACGAAGCGGTTGCTGGGCGTTTCATACAGATTGCCTACCACGTCGATCTGCTGGATGGCTCCGTCGTTGAACACGGCGACCCGGTCGGACATGGTCAGGGCCTCGGTCTGGTCGTGGGTGACATACACAAACGTCACGCCCAGCCGTCGGTGCAGCGCCTTGAGTTCGATCTGCATGTGCTCGCGCAGCTGCTTGTCAAGCGCGCCCAGCGGCTCGTCCATGAGCACCAGCTGCGGGTCGAACACCAGCGCCCGAGCGAGCGCCACGCGCTGCTGCTGGCCGCCCGAAAGCTGGCCGGGGTAGCGGCTGCCCATGCGGCCGAGCTGCACCATGTCCAGCGCTTGCAGCACCTTGGCCTCGCGCTCGGCCTTGGGCAGCTTGCGCACCGTCAGCGGATAGGCGATGTTCTCGGCCAGCGTCATGTGCGGAAACAAGGCGTAGTTCTGGAACACCATGCCGAAATTGCGCTTGTGCGGTGGCGTGCGGGTAATTTGCCGGCCATTGAGCAAAATATCGCCCGCCGTGGGCGACTCGAATCCTGCCAGCATCATCAGGGTGGTGGTTTTGCCCGAACCCGAGGGACCGAGCAATGACAAAAATTCGCCTTGCCGGATGTCCAGGTTCAGGTCTCGAACCACCAGGTGGATGCCGTCGTAGGTTTTCTGGACACCGCTGAAACTTACCAGTGTGGGGTTGCTTGTCATTCGTGTAAGGCCTGATTCTGGAGGGCTAAGGGCGGTCGCCGTGCTGCAACCGTACGCGCAACATGCATGCCAGAATGACTGACGATGTTTGTTCAATAGCATGCCTGCGCATCATGGACCGATCAGGCCGCAGCGTCAAAGCAGTCCGCCATGATGGCCAGCCCTTCGTCAAGCAACGCGTCACTGGCGGTCAGCGGCACCAGGATGCGGATGACATTGCCGTAAGTGCCACAGGTCAGCAATATCAGGCCGCGCGCAGTGGCCTCGGCGGTGATGCGCCTGGCCAGGTCGGCGTCGGGCTGCTTCACATCGCCGTTCTTGAACAGCTCTACAGCCACCATGGCGCCCATGCCGCGCACGTCGCCAATGCAGGCGTGGCGGGCGGCCATTGCCTTGAGCGCTGCTGTCAAACGTTCGCCGACATCGCGGCTGCGCTGCAGCAGATCTTCCTTGTCGAATACGTCCAGCACGGCCAGCGCAGCGGCGCAGGCAATCGGGCTTCCAGCGTAGGTGCCGCCCAGGCCGCCGGGCGCGGCCGCATCCATGACGTCGGCGCGGCCCACCACGGCTGAAATGGGGAAGCCGCCCGCCATCGACTTGGCCATGGTGATCAGGTCAGGCGCCACGCCGCTTTGCTCCACGGCAAACCAGGTGCCGGTGCGTCCGGCGCCGGTTTGCACCTCGTCGCAGATCATCAAGATGCCGTGCTGGTCGCACAAGGCACGCAGGCGCTGCAGCATTTCGGGCGGCGCCACGGTAAAACCGCCTTCGCCCTGCACCGGCTCGATGATGATGGCGGCCACGCGTCTGGCCTCGATGTCGTTCTTGAAAATCGCTTCCACCGATGCGATGGAGTCCTCGACCGTCACGCCGTGCAGCGCGTTCGGGAAGGTGGCATGAAAAACTTCTGCCGGAAAAGGACCGAAGCCGGCTTTATACGGAACCACCTTGCCGGTCATGGCGAGCGTCAGTAGCGTGCGGCCATGGTAGCCGCCGCTGAAACAGATCACGCCCGAACGGCCGGTAAAAGCGCGGGCGATCTTGATGGCGTTTTCAACCGCTTCCGAGCCGGTGGTCAAAAACAGGGTTTTTTTGAGGAAATCGCCTGGCGCTTTGGCGTTGATGCGTTCGGCCAGCTCTATATAAGGCTCATAGGCCAGCACCTGGAAACAGGTGTGGGTGTATTTGTCGAGCTGGTCTTTTACCGCCTGGATCACGGCTGGGTGACGGTGGCCTGTGTTGAGAACGGCAATGCCGCCGGCAAAGTCGACGAAGCGCCGGCCTTCGACATCCCATATTTCCGCATTTTCGCCGCGCGCAATGAAAATCTGGTGGCTGTGGCCCACGCCACGCGGAATGGCGGCTTCGCGTCGGGCAAACAGGGTGGCATTGGTCAAATGAGGTTCACGGTGCATGGGAAACATCCTTGTGGGTAGTTGACGTCCGGGCTCGTCATCGGTTGTTGAGCTTATGCCTGTACTTTAGGCACGGCAGCCCGGCGTTACCATATACAGATAACCTCTGCTGCGCGGTGTACTGTGCTGCCAGCACCACCTGTACATACAAACCCTTTGCCCCTTGTTGGGGCCTGCTTTTCCATGTTCGTACTTGATCCCCAGTCATCCGTTGCGCTGGTCACCCAGATCGTCGGGGGATTCCGGCAGATGGTCGATGATGGTGCATTGCGCCCCGGCGCCAAGCTGCCATCCATCCGCCAGTTTGCCCATGCCCATGGCGTGAGCGTCTATACCGTGGTTGATGCCTATGACCGGCTGGTGGCCCTCGGTTATTTCCAGTCGCAGGCCAATTCAGGTTTTTTTGTTCGCAACCGCGTCATTCCGGCCGCACTGTTCGTGGACGCTTCAGGCCCTTACAGCTTTGACTCGATGTGGTATCTGCGGCGCATTTTTGAAAACCGTGCACTGCGCTGCAAACCCGGCTGTGGCTGGCTGCCTGGCGACTGGCTGTTCACCGAAGGCATGCGCCGCAGCTTGCGCAACCTGGCGGCCGAGGGCGTCGATCTGGGTGGCTACGGCGAGCCCAAGGGCTATTCTCCGCTGCGTCAGGTGGTGCGTGACCTGCTGGCCAGCCGCGAAGTCGTGGTCAATGTCGAGCAGGTGCTGCTGACCCAGGGTTCCAGCCAGGGCCTGGACTTGGCCGCGCGCCAGCTGGTGCGACCCGGCGACGCCGTGCTGGTCGATGAGCCGGGCTATGCCAACTTGCTATTCTCGCTGCGCTTTCTGGGCGCCCGGCTGGTGGGTGCGCCACGCACCCCGGCGGGCTACGACCTGGACACGCTGGAAGCGCGGATCATCCAGCACCGGCCCAAGGTGTTTTTTACCCAGCCGCGCATGCAAAGCCCGACCGGCTCCACCGCCGTGCTGTCGCACCTGCACAGGGTGCTGCAGCTGGCTGAAAAGTACGATTTTGTGGTGGTGGAAAACGACATCTATGCCGACCTCGACCCCGAGTCGCGCCCTTCGCTCGCCAGCCTGGACCAGTTGAAGCGGGTGATCTACATCAGCAGCTTTTCCAAGACCATCTCCCCCAATATCCGCACCGGCTACCTCGCCGCCGCCCCCGAACTGCTGGAAGACCTGGCGCGGCTGAAGATGATCTCGGGCCTGACCTCCTCCGAATTCACCGAGCGCCTGGCGTATGGCGCGCTGGTGGACGGCCGCTGGCGCAAGCACATCAAGACCCTGCGCGACCGGCTGGCGCTGGGCCAGCGGCGCCTGGCCAGCCTGCTGCTGGCGATTGGCTTCGAGCTGTTCTGCGAACCCAAGGCCGGCATGTTCCTGTGGGCGCGCCACCCGGCCATCCAGAACGCCGGCGAGCTGGCTTATAAAGCGGCCGAGCAGGACATCCTGCTGGGACCGGGCCACCTGTTTTCAGTCGATCTGGAGCCCAGCCCGTGGCTGCGTTTCAATGTCGCCTGGTCCGACGACGATGCCTTGCTGCGTTTCCTCGTGACCCTCAAAGCCGCCTAAAATCAGCCGCTTGCCTGCATTTGCAGCAGCCCGATTCTGTTTTATGCCATTTCCTGAGAGTTGAACCCACCCATGAGCACACCCGACTTCACCGTTGCCGACATCCGCAAGACCTTTCTCGACTTCTTCGCCTCCAAGGGCCACACCGTGGTGCCCTCCAGCTCGCTGGTGCCGGGCAATGACCCGACGCTGATGTTTGTCAACTCGGGCATGGTCCAGTTCAAGGACGTGTTCCTTGGCACCGACAAGCGGCCGTATGTGCGCGCCACCTCGGTGCAGGCTTGCCTGCGCGCCGGCGGCAAGCACAACGACCTGGAAAACGTCGGCTACACCGCGCGCCACCACACCTTCTTTGAAATGCTCGGTAATTGGAGCTTTGGCGACTACTTCAAGCGCGAATCGTTGAAATGGGCGTGGGAGTTGCTCACAGAGGTGTACAAGCTGCCCGCCGACCGCCTGCTGGCCACCGTCTATGAAGAGGATGACGAGGCCTACGACATCTGGACGAAGGAAATCGGCTTGCCGCCCGAGCGCGTGATTCGCATCGGCGACAACAAGGGCGGGCGCTACAAGTCCGACAACTTCTGGATGATGGCCGACACCGGCCCCTGCGGCCCCTGCAGCGAAATCTTCTATGACCACGGCGACCACATTCCCGGCGGCCCGCCTGGCAGCCCCGGTGAAGACGGCGACCGCTTCATCGAAATCTGGAACAACGTGTTCATGCAGTTCAACATGGCCGAAGACGGCTCGGTAACGCCGCTGCCCGCACCTTGCGTTGACACCGGTATGGGGCTGGAGCGGCTGGCGGCCATCCTGCAGCACGTCCACAGCAATTACGAAATCGATATTTTTGATGCGCTGGTGAAGGCCGCTTCGCGCGAAACCGGCGAAAAAGACCTGGGCCACAAGAGTTTGCGCGTGATTGCCGACCACATCCGCGCCACGTCTTTCCTCGTCAGCGACGGCGTGAACCCGTCAAACGAAGGACGCGGCTACGTGCAGCGCCGCATCATCCGCCGCGCGATTCGCCACGGTTACCTGCTGGGCAAGAAAACACCGTTTTTCCACAAGCTGGTGACCGACCTGGTGCGACTCATGGGCGATGCTTATCCCAAGCTTCGCGAACAAGAGGTGCGCATCACCGCCGTGCTCAAGGCCGAGGAAGAGCGCTTCTTCGAGACGCTGGAAACCGGCATGCAGATTCTGGATGCCGCGCTGGCCGATGGCGTTCAGGTGTTGCCGGGCGAAGTGGCTTTCAAGCTGCACGACACCTACGGCTTTCCGCTTGACCTGTCCGCCGATGTGTGCCGGGAGCGCGGCCTGAGCGTGGACGAAGCCGGTTTTGCTGTCGCCATGAACCAGCAAAAAGCCCAGGCCAGAGCCGCCGGCAAGTTCAAGATGGACCGCGCGCTTGATTACACCGGCAACATCAACCTTTTTACTGGTTACGGACAACTGGAAGAAAGTTCAAAAATCATAGCAATTTATATAGACGGGATAAGCGCACAAGCCTTAAAAGGTGGTCAAGGCGGTGTGGTGGTGCTGGACTCGACACCGTTTTACGCTGAAAGCGGCGGCCAGACGGGTGACGAAGGTGAACTCATCAGCGGTTCAGCCCATTTTGCCGTCAGCGACACGCTCAGAATCAAGGCCGACGTGTTTGGTCACCACGGCACGCTGGAAGAAGGCACGCTCAATGTGGGCGACTCTGTGAACGCACAGGTCAACAAGGCGGTACGCGCTGCCACCGTGCGCAACCACAGCGCCACGCACCTGATGCACAAGGCGCTGCGCGAAGTGCTGGGAACGCATGTGCAGCAAAAGGGCAGTCTGGTGAATGCCGAGCGCACCCGCTTTGACTTTGCGCACAACGCGCCCATGACCGATGCGCAGGTTCGCGAGGTCGAAGTTCTGGTCAATGCCGAAATCCTGGCCAACAGCGCCACCGATGCCAGCGAAATGGACATGGAGTCTGCGCAGCAATCCGGCGCCATGATGCTGTTTGGCGAGAAATACGGCGAAACCGTGCGCGTGCTCAGCATCGGTTCGAGCAAGGAACTGTGCGGCGGCACCCATGTGGGGCGCACCGGCGACATCGGCCTGTTCAAGATCGTCGCCGAGAGCGGTGTCGCCTCGGGCGTGCGCCGTGTCGAGGCTGTCACCGGTCAAAACGCGCTGGCTTACCTGCAGTCGCTCGAGTCCACGGTGCAGTCGGCTGCCGGCAGTCTCAAGGCCAGCCCATCCGAATTGCAGAACCGTATTGGCCAGGTGCTTGAGCAGGTCAGGTCGCTTGAAAAGGAAGTCACTGCGCTCAAGGGCAAACTCGCTTCGTCGCAAGGCGACGAATTGATGCTGCAAGCAGTCGATGTGAATGGCCTGAAGGTGCTGGCTGCCCAGCTCGAAGGGGCGGACGCCAAGACACTGCGCGACACCATGGACAAGCTCAAAGACAAGCTGAAAACGGCCGTCATCGTGCTGGCGGCGGTCGATGGCAGCAAGGTGCAGATCGCGGCGGGTGTGACCAGCAACGCTACGTCCAAGGTCAAGGCTGGCGAACTGGTCAATTTTGTTGCCAGCCAGGTCGGCGGCAAGGGCGGCGGCAAGGCCGACATGGCGATGGCTGGCGGCACCGATCCGTCAGGGCTGGAGGCGGCGCTCAAATCCGTGCAAGCATGGGTCGCTGATCGCGTCTGAAAATAAAACTGGAACGGTCCCTACAGCGGGCACTTGCAGCTTTTTATTCAAGAGCTGCAAGTGCCCGTTTTTATTGAACAAGAACTTTATATTGTTCGAGTAAAAAATAGCGCTCAAGTGCATGGACGGTGTGGGGTTTCCTGGGCGCGGGTGCGGATAACACACCCGGGAGATTGACGCGTCATCGCGCTGGGTAATTCCCCGTGTGCGACTGCGCGATAGGGCCGGTTTGGCTGTATCGGCATAAGGTGAAACAATGAAACGTCGTTTTTTTGTTTCAAGTCATACAACTGGAGTCTCATGTCCCGATTGAAAAGCCTGTCCGGCGTTCTGGCCGCCCTGTCGCTGGTGGTGTTTGCCGCAGGAGTACAAGCCAAGGAGATGGTGAGCGTGGACCGCGCAGTGGTCAACATGCGTTCGGGCAGCAGCACCAAGCACCCTGTTTTGTGGGCACTCAGCAAGGGCTATCCACTCGAAGTGACCCGCCGCCAGGGCAACTGGTTGCAGGTGCGCGACTTTGAGAATGACAAAGGCTGGGTTTACCGGCCAATGGTGAGTAAAAAAGCGCATGTGATTGTGAAGGGGCGTGTGGTGAATGTTCGCAGCGCGCCGAGCACCAACAGCCGCATTCTCGGCAAGGCTGAATACGGTGAGGTTTTGCGCACATTGGAAAGCCAAAGCCAGTGGGTGAAGGTGCAGCGCGATGGAGGAACCAAGGGCTGGATCTCTCGTGGGCTGGTTTGGGGCTGGTAGGTCAACCTCGCAGGTTGATTTTCACGCAGCGCATGAGGGCCGCAGGCTCGCGTGGATTAGGTTCTCAAGCAGGCGGCGGTGTAGCAGGCGTATTTGATGCCGTGAATGGCGTCACTATGGCTGCGGGTCAGTTGCCAGGAGATGTGGAAGGGGCAATCCAGGCACCCGCTGCCGTTCAGGGCAAGAGGCTGGTGCACTGATCAGCTTGCTGGAAAACGGGATTCAGTGCGGCGCTACAGGCATGAGTGATTGGCTTGGCGACAAAAAGCAGGAAGACGGCGTAAAGCCGTAGCGCGTTGCTATGCCGCAGCCCAGAACACCGCAAACCACTGCTGTGGATCGGTCCAGTGGCGTACCTGGCTAAATCCGGCCTGCTTCAGCAAGTCAGTCATCGATTCGACCGTGTATTTGTACGAGCTTTCGGTGTGAATCCGCTCGCCCGCAACGAAATGACGCGAATGGCCAGGCCAGGTGACCCTCAGGTCGCTCAGGGCCTCCAGGTGCATTTCAATGCGCGAATGTTCAGCGTTGAACACCGCAACATGCTTCCACTGGCGCACATCGAAGTCTGCAGCCAGCAGTTCGTTCACGTTGCGCAGCAGGTTTTTATTGAAAGCCGCTGTCACCCCAAGCGCATCGTCGTATGCCGCTTCCAGTGTGGCGGTGTCCTTGACCAGGTCGATGCCGAGCAGCAGGCCGCGCGCCTTGCCTTGCGCCTTGTCGGCAATGTTGCGTAAGAATGCCAGTGCCTGTGCCGGCTGAAAGTTTCCCAGGCTGGAGCCGGGGTAAAAATACACACGGTCATGCAGTTGCACTTCATCGGGCAGGCGCAAACCGGCTGAAAAATCCATGCCAACGCCAACAATGTCGAGCGCCGGAAAACTGTTTTGCACCTGGCCAGCCGCATCCCGCAAAAAATCTGCCGAAATATCGACTGGCACATACTGACGCGGCGTGATCACCGGCATCAATGCCAGCGCCTTGGCGCAGTTGCCCGCACCCAAGTCGATCAGGCACGGATCATTCAGGCCGGTTTGTGCCAGTGCGCTTGCGATCTGTGTCGAAGCGGCCTGGAAAATGCCGGCTTCTGTGCGCGTCGGGTAGTACTCGTCCAGGACCGTGATGGCTTCAAACAGTTTGGAGCCCAGGGTGTTGTAAAAAAATTTCGGCGACAGCGCAGCCGATTGCGCGGTCAAGCCTTGCGTCAATTCACTGGCGATGCTGCCGGTTTGAAGCTCGCTGGATTCGCTTTCGCGCAGATTGATGAAGCGGGGCGTTGGCACGGACGATGCCGCAGACGGCAGTTTGAAAAGCAGGTCGTTAATTTTCACGGGGGGCCTTGGCGTGTAATGCAAACAGCGTTTGATTGGAAAACGTTTTCAGCTTGCGCTCTGTAGGACTGTGTCGTTTAGGGGCAGTGGGCGAACAAGCCACCACGTTCAGTCTCTCACCATACCGCTTTTACACGGGCGTGTGGATGGCACAATACCATTCAAACGTTTCAGGAGCGGCCCAAGCCCCGAATCGAAATCGCTCACCACGGGAGCGCTCCATGTTTTGAGCCGTATCTGTCAACAGGCTCACGCTTTGCAGGCGTACAAAATGCATGGGGCGGTATTTCGGTCCCATAGACCCATTGAAACTGGATAAGATAATTCCATGTCGCGTTACAACACCCCTTTTGAAATTCACGTCCACGGCGAAGTGCCCCTGCGCGCCGATGTTACCTTCGAGCAAATTCAGGAAGCACTCAAGCCTTTGTGGAAATATTCCGGTTCCAAGTCGCTGGCTGCAGGCGCTGCCAGCGTTTACGAGGAAGAGCCAGGTATCCGGTTTGACGCTGCCAAGCATTTATTGCAAATGTGCTGGACAGTTCCTGGCGGCGACGATTTCCGCCAGTCCCTCGACGAAATGTGCATGGGGCTGAACGAACTGGCTGAAGTTGGCGCGCCGATTGAAGTCACTTTCTACGATGCCGACTTCGACGAGGAAGAAGAGGGCAGTGAGGAAGAAGAGGCGCGCGATGACTTCGTCATCTTCTTTGTCGGCCCGACACCGGCGGCCATCATGCAGGTCCAGCGAGACCTGCTGGTGCAAGACCTGATCGGCCTGATGGAGCGGCATTTCGACGGCTCCGAACTAGGCGAGGTCGTCGAGGCCGTCGACAAGCTGTTCGGCCGCCGTTTTGACGACCTGGTCAATTCCATGCAGTTGGGACGGCCGCCCCGCGGCTCAGGCGGCTCGCAGGGCGGCTCCGGCCATGGTAACGGTGGGCGCAAACCGCGCCATCTTCACTGAACCGGTTTATCGGCTCAGCACCAGTTGCGCAATGATGCCGGTGGCGATCGCAATCAATACATAGTCGGAGCCGACCTGCACCCATTGCTGGCCACGCGGTGGCGCATTCAGGTGATGGTCACGCCAGTTGGTCACGACATACTGGCGGTTGCGGTATTCCCGTGGGATATAGCCGCCACGATGGTAGTGTGGACCCCGGGCACCGTAGTTCCGCTCGCCGCGCGCATCATGACGCTTGTGGCCGCCGTGGTTGCCGTAATAGTTGGCGTTGCCATGGCGCTGATCATGCCGGTCAATATTCCGGTGACTCGAATCATGCCCTTTCTTCCCCGGGCCGCGCCGGTCGTCGTTGTCTGCTAAAGACAGCGAAGCAAAGCTGAAGGATGCGGCAGCAATGGCGCAAATGATAGTTTTAGATGTCATGGAGTCACTCCAGTGGTTGGTGAAACCTCATCTTGACCTGTCCATATATCGCCCGCGCAAATATTCAGACTCGTTTTGTAAAGATCAGCCCAGCCCCAGCGCCTGGTAAACGCGCAGCGCCGCATAAGCATCGTTGGCCGCATAGATCAGCTGGGATTCCTGCAAATGGACATTGGCCCAGTTCGAGGTGGTGGCCTTGCGAGACTTGATGAAACGCTGGTTGAACATCACGGCCACCGCGCCGCGCACGCCCATGTCCTTGCGATAGCCGCGTTCCCTGAAAACGGTGTTCAGGTCAAGCACGCCCTGTGGGTCGACGCCGAGCTTGTGGATGATGCGGCGGCGGTCGTCGCCCAGCCCGAAGCCGGCCTTGACGACCTCTTGCGCCTCCAGCAGCAAGGCGACGGCTCGCCGGCATTCAGCGTCTTCCAGCTGAAAGATATAGGCCCGGTCCAGTGTGGAAAGCTGGACGATGTGCGGCCCGGTAGAGGCTTCGTTCTTGGCAAACGTCGGTTTCGACTCGGTGTCAAATCCCAGCGCCGTGACGCCGTCAAGTTCTTTCAGCGCACGCGTAGCCTGCTGCGCCGTTGCCACCAGATGAATCTGGCCCAATTCAAGGCGCTCGAAAGGCGCCAGCAGCGCGATCTGGTCCTTGTCCGGGGTGGGGTGCAATTCAGTCATGAAATCCAATGCGTGAAAATAAGGGTAGAGCTTACCGCCCCCGTTTGCAAATCCATCAACTCCAGCATTGACCCAACCATGGCCACAGCCAAAAGCATCACCACCGAACACTACAAGCTTTTCCCGTCGCCGAGAAACCGGCACCGGGCGTTGTTCCAGTACGAGGTGTTCGTGCCTTATCCCTACATGCTCATCGACCTGGAAAGCTATAACTTTCAAGGCAAGTACAGCCTGTTTGCCGCCTACCGGCTGAGCGACCAGAAAATGGGTCAGCTGGTCACTGTTGACCTGCCCGAAGACGAAGCCCGGTTCAACACCCGGTTTGTGCCGGATTGAGTCCGAACATTCAAGCCCAGCTGGTGGCGTTGCTCTAAAAAAAATAGCTGGAAACGCCCGCTGGACGGGCGCTAACCAGCTATTTCTTTGTAGATTTGACAGCGCGTAACGCCGTGCTATCGGTTTACAGCGTGTCGATAAAGCTGCGCAGCTTGTCGCTGCGGCTTGGGTGCTTGAGCTTGCGCAGTGCCTTCGCTTCGATCTGGCGAATGCGCTCGCGTGTCACGTCGAACTGCTTGCCGACCTCTTCCAGCGTATGGTCGGTGGACATTTCGATGCCGAAGCGCATGCGCAACACTTTGGCTTCGCGCGGCGTCAGGCTGTCGAGGATGTCTTTCACCACATCGCGCAAGCCGGCCTGCATCGCCGCTTCAAGCGGCGCGGTGTTGGCGCCGTCCTCGATGAAGTCGCCCAGGTGGCTGTCATCGTCATCGCCAATGGGCGTTTCCATCGAGATCGGCTCTTTGGCGATCTTCATGATCTTGCGGATTTTTTCTTCCGGAATCTCCATCTTCTCGGCCAGGATGCTGGCGTCGGGCTCAAAGCCGAACTCCTGCAAGTGCTGGCGGCTCAGGCGGTTCATCTTGTTGATGGTCTCGATCATGTGCACCGGAATGCGGATGGTGCGCGCCTGGTCGGCAATCGAGCGGGTGATGGCCTGGCGAATCCACCAGGTTGCATAGGTCGAGAACTTGTAGCCCCGGCGGTATTCGAACTTGTCCACCGCCTTCATCAGGCCAATGTTGCCTTCCTGGATCAGGTCGAGGAATTGCAGGCCACGGTTGGTGTATTTTTTGGCAATCGAAATCACCAGCCGCAAATTGGCCTCGATCATTTCCTTCTTGGCATCGCGCGAGTTCGATTCGCCCTCGTTCATGCGCTTGTTGATGTCCTTCAAGTGCAGCAATGGCACCACGACGCGCGCCTGCAATTCGCCAAGCTTGGTCTGCAGTTCCTGAATCGGCGGAATGTTGCGCGCCATCACGGTGGACCAGGGCTTGGCCGAAGCCACCTGTTTTTCAACCCATTTCAGGTTCAACAGGTTGGGCGGAAAATCCTTGATAAAGGTTTCCTGCGGCATGCCGCACTTTTCAACAATGATCTTGCGCAGCTCACGTTCCTTCTTGCGCACATCGAGCACCTGGCCGCGCAGCAGATCGCACAGCTTTTCAATCGTCTTGGCGGTAAACCGCACTGTCATCAACTCGTCGCTGAGGGCTTTTTGCGTTTTCAGGTAAACCGGCGTGCCGTAGCCTTCTTTTTCGTAGGTTTTCTGGACTTTTTCGGCATACGCGCCAACTTTCTCAAAGCGGCTGAGCGCTTCCTTTTTCAGCTCTTCGAGCTTTTTGGTCAGCGCCTTGGAGCCACCCTTGCCGTCGTCGTCGTCGTCTTCGTCGAATTCGTCGAAGTCTTCCTCGGCCACATAGTCGTCGGCCTCGTTGGCCACAGTAAAGCCGTCGACGACCGTCGAAATGACAACCTTGCCTTCGCGGATCTCTTCGGCCAGCCGCATGATTTCGGCAATCGTTGCCGGGCTTTCCGAGATGGCTTCCATCATGCGCATCAGGCCGCCCTCGATGCGCTTGGCAATCTCGATCTCGCCTTCTCGCGTCAGCAGCTCGACTGTGCCCATTTCACGCATGTACATGCGGACCGGGTCGGTGGTGCGGCCAAATTCGCTGTCCACGGTGGACAGGGCGGCTTCGGCTTCTTCCTCAGCCTCTTCTTCGGTCGCCACGGTGGCGCCGGTATTGTTCAGCAACAGCGTTTCGGCGTCCGGCGCCTGCTCGTACACCGCCACGCCCATGTCGTTGAGCATGTTGATGACGACTTCCAGCGTTTCGGCATCGACCAACTTGTCGGGAAGGTGGTCGGAGATTTCACCGTGTGTCAGGTAGCCGCGGGTCTTGCCGAGCTTGATCAGGGTTTTCAGGCGCACGCGGCGTTTGAGGATGTCTTCTTCGGACAGCACGGTTTCGTCCAGGCCGAATTCCTTCATCAAGGCGCGCTCTTTGGCCTTGCTGATCTTCATGCGCAGAGGCTTGACCTTCTCGACTGTGGCCGTTACTTCGACCGCTGCCGGCTCTTCGGCAAATTCGGCTTCGATGTCCGACATGTCTTCGTCACCATCCAGCCCGGATTCATTTATTTTCCGGCCACGCTTCGGTACGGCTGCGGCTGTCGGTGGCACGCCTTCGGTGGCAGCCGCCTTGGGTGGACGACCGGCTTTCTTTTTGGCAGGTGCAGCGCCTTTGAGCAGGGCGTCTGCAGCGGCGAGAAGTTGGGCTTGGGTGGATTTTGGCTGCACGGCAGGAACTTTCTTCAAGGGCGTATCGGTTTTTGCAGAATTCAAGGATTTTTTGGCCAGCAGGGCTGACTAAAAACAGGCTGTAATGGATATGGCGTTTTTTTTGGCTTTTTCAACCTTTAAATCCGCAGGCCATTCACGCACTGTTGCACTGACCACGGTCAGGACGCACGAGGCAAAAAATCAGGATTCAAATCGGATGCAGTAATAAATCAGGACAGCTTGTGCTTTTGCACAAGAACGCTAATAGTTTTAGGCAAGCTGTTTGGGCGAACATTTGGAATGCAGTCCTTGCGATGCGTTGGCCGTCTCCTGTGGAGTTTCCCTTGACTGAAAGGGGGCCGGTGCCGGAGGTGTTGCTGTCGCGCTTACCGGAAAAAATCGGATTATACCATCAATTTCGAATTAATTCAATGTTCATGCGGGTTTGGAGGGGACGCTTCGGTTGCGTGATTGGGCCAGAAGCTCACGCAATCGTTCAAGAACGGCTGGGTCATTCGGCGCGCGCGCGGCTAAATCGGCAATTTCAGTGTCGAGCCTGATTTGCTGAAGTTGCGCCAATATCCGCCGGGTTTCGCCCCAGTCGTAGTCCACGCCTTCGAGCACTTCGGCAAACTGCGCCACGGCATGGTGTTCATGGGCATGGCCGCGCAGGCCTTCGCGCAGCACGGCCCAGGATTGCGGGCCGTGCTCATGCAACTGGCTTTCCAGCCAGGCAAACAGCGCGCCGTGCGGCGCTGGCAGCCCCAACAGCAACTGGTGCTCTTCGGTGCTGAGCCGGTCCCAGCTTTGCGGCTCGGTCAGCAACCGTCTAAGCACCCGATCCTCGCGGCTGGTCGGCAGGATACGGCCTGTCACCCGTCGCGGCGCGCTGCGGGTGGAGAAAGGCTTGCGGCCGAATTTTCCCGGCTTGTCCGAAGGGGCTGCCGGTGACGCCGCATAAGAAGACGGCTGTGAAAAGTAAGGCTCCGACGCGCCGTAATCGGCGTCGTCATGCCGATCCACCGGCAGGTAATCTCCGAACTCGGGCATTCCGTGGTCCAGGTCGGGCACTGCCTTGGCAACGAAGCCCGCGCCGGACGAAGACGACCCGCCGGATTTTTTGTATGGGGCCTTGCGTCCGCCCTGTGCCGGTTGCCAAAGATGCAACAGTTCGCGGCTGTCAATCATCACCTGGTCGGCAATTTCTGCCAGCAACTGCGGCTTGAGCGCGCCTTCAGGCAGCGCGGTCCAAAGCGGCCGGGCATTGCTGGCCATGTGCGCGCGCCCCTCGGCAGTGTCCAGGTCGCAGCCTTCGCCCGCGGCTTCCAGCAGAAAACGGCTCAGCGGCACCGCCTTGCCCACATAGGCGGCAAAGCCTTCCTGGCCGTGTTCGCGGATAAAGCTGTCCGGGTCGTGTTCGGCTGGCAAAAACAGGAACTTGACGGTTCGCACGTCGCTGGCAAAGGGCAGGGCAGCGCCAAGCGCCTTGTGTGCTGCGCGCCGGCCGGCGCTGTCGCCATCAAAGCTGAACACCACAGAATCGGTGAAGCGGAACAGCTTTTGCACATGCTCCGAGGTGCAGGCGGTGCCCAGCGTGGCCACCGCATTGGGAAAGCCCAGCTGCGCCAGCGCCACCACATCCATATAGCCTTCGGTGACCAGCGCGTAGCCGTGCTGGCGCAGGGCGGTGCGTGCCTCGAACAGGCCGTACAGTTCGCGGCCCTTGCTGAACACTGGCGTTTCGGGCGAATTGAGGTATTTGGGCTTGTCGTCGCCCAGCACCCGGCCGCCAAAGCCGATGCATTCACCCTTGACATTGCGGATCGGAAACATGATCCGGTCCCGGAAACGATCGTAGCGCTTGGCTTCGCCAGCGGTGTTTTCTTCACCGGGCTCGCCGGTGATGACCAGTCCGCTTTCAACCAGCAACGGGTCGTTGTAGTCAGGGAACACGCTGGCCAGGCTGCGCCAGCCTTCCGGGGCATAGCCGAGTCCGAAGGTTTTGGCAATTTCGCCCGACACGCCGCGCCGCTTGAAATACTGGATGGCACGGTCGGACGTGCGCAGGCTCCTGATGTAGGCGAGTCCGGCCTTTTCGAGCACGCTGGTCAGCGTCGCCTGCTGCTCGCGCACCTGCGCTGCCCGTGCGCGGTCCTGGGGTGAAACGTCGTCTTCGGGTACCTGCAGGCCGTATTGCTGGGCCAGGTCTTTCACCGCTTCGATAAAGGTCATGCCGGCATGGTCCATCAGGAAACTGATGGCGTTGCCGTTCTTGCCGCAGCCAAAGCAGTGGTAGAACTGCTTGGACGGGCTGACGCTGAAGGAGGGCGATTTTTCGCCGTGGAACGGGCACAGGCCCATGAAGTTGGCGCCGCCTTTTTTGAGCTGCACGTAACGGCCGACGATGTCGACCACGTCGGTGCGTGACAGCAGTTCCTGAATGAATGATTGGGGGATGGCCATGGGGGAAAGAAGTTGAAAGCCAATTTAAGCACAGCTCGCTGCCTACAACCGATTGGGCCGAAGGCGTCGTCCGGCTTGCTGCGTGCCCCACATAATGGATTCTTTTTTTACCTGTGCTCCATCGCAGGACCGCTTCATGAAGCTTGAACCGCAGGCCGCCTACGTGATGCGCCACCCAGGCGCCTTTGCCTGGCAGATCCTCAAGGGCTTTCGCGCCAACCAGGGTCTGCTGCTGGCCGGTGCGGTGGCCTACTACGCCTTGCTCTCCATTGTTCCGCTGCTGATCCTGATTGCGATTGCGCTTTCGCATGTAATTGACCAGTCGGCCTTGCTGGCGTCGCTGAGCCGTTACATCGGCTGGCTGGCACCGGGCGAATCGAGTTTCATCGTCAATGAACTGACCAATTTCCTGGAGCACCGTGACGTCATGGGCTGGGTGCTGCTGTGCACGATGCTGTTTTTCAGTTCGCTCGCCTTTACCGTGCTGGAAAACGCCATGTCGGTGATTTTCTTGCACCGGGTGGCGATCCGGCGACGGCATTTCCTGGTGTCGGCCGTGCTGCCGTATTGCTATATTTTTTGCCTTGGTCTGGGTTTCTTGCTGATGACGATGGTGGCTGGAAGTTTTCAGGCGCTGGGCGACAAGAGTATTGAATTTCTGGGCGCGAGCTGGTCGCTGAGCGGCTTTTCAGGCATTTTGCTTTACCTCTTGGGCCTGACCGGCGAGATCTTTGTGCTGACCTCGGTCTACATGGTGATGCCGGTGGGCCATCTGTCGCTGCGCAAGGCGCTGCTGGGCGGTGTGACGGCCGCGCTGCTGTGGGAAGTCACCCGCCATGTGCTGGTCTGGTACTTCGCCACGCTGTCACAGGTCGGTCTGGTGTACGGCTCACTGACCACTGCCATCGTGGTCTTGCTGAGCCTTGAAATTGCCGCGACGCTGCTGCTGCTGGGCGCGCAGGTGATTTCAGAATATGAACGTATTGGCACCGAAGGGCCGAAAACGCCGCCTCAGTCCCTGCGTACGAACTAGCCGCTTGTATAGCCTGCCCAATGGTTTTGGGCGACCGGCCAATAAGCCCGGCCGGTAAACTCCTGTGGTTCGAATCCGAAAAACGGTTTTGACTGTATGAATCGATAACAGGACTTTGCTATGAATTTAATAGCTACTTGCGATTCACTTACATGCGCAAAAGTCACTTTTCATTGATTTTTAACGCTGCAGCAGCCCCGCACCGTTACTTTTGAATCAAGCGCATTCTTGCCGGTCTGACCGGCTCACCAACACAACGACGAGCCCGCATTGAATCTTACGTATTTCATCAAACTGGAACCCTGGCTGCAGGCCTTTGCGGGGCTGGCAGTCCTGCTGGCACTGGCCGTGGTGGTGCGCTTTGTTGTGGTGCTGGTGTTCATGCCGGTGCTGCGGCGCATCCGCAGCCGGGCTGATTCGCCCCTGACCGATGTGGTTCTGGCCGATGCCGCGATACGCCGCATGGCGCAGGTCTTGCCGCTGGTGGTGATTCTGATGGGCATCGAGGAAGTGCCGCACCTGAGTTTGAAGTTGGCCACGGTGATGGGCAATGTGGCCATGGCCTTCATGGTCATTCAAGTGGTGCGCTCGCTGCTCGCCATGCTCGATGCGCTGCTGCTGGCGCAACACCAGGGCGTGTCAGGTGACGGCCAGACGGTCGCCATGAAAGTGCGATCCATCAAGAGTTATGTGCAACTGGGAAAATTGATTTTGATGGTGGCCGCCGCCATTATTGCGGCGGCCACGCTGTTCAACCGCTCGCCTTTTATCGTTCTGTCCGGGTTGGGTGCCATGTCAGCCGTCCTGATGCTGGTGTTCAAGGACACCATCTTGTCTTTCACCGCCGGCGTGCTGCTCTCGTCAAACGACATGCTGCGACTGGGCGACTGGATCGAAATGCCGCAGGTCGGGGCAGACGGCGATGTCATCGACATTGCGCTGCACACGGTCAAGGTGCAGAACTGGGACAAGACCATCACCACCATTCCCACCTGGCGGCTGATGTCGGAAAGTTATCGCAACTGGCGCGGCATGAGCGAGTCGGGTGGCCGGCGCATCAAGCGCACCTTGCGGCTGGATGCAAGTTCCGTGCGCTTTCTGGAGGAAATCGACCTGGTTTACCTGAGCAACATTGCGTTGTTGCGTCCTTATCTGCAAGGCAAACGCGCATCGCTGACCCAGCGCAACAGCCAGGCCAGGGTTCAGCTTGGTGAAAAAGGAGAGTTTCCGGCCAACCAGTACCGCCTGACCAATATTGGCACTTTTAGAGCCTACGCTGAGGTTTACCTGCGCGGCAACCCAGCTGTTCACCAGGCCATGATGTTGATGGTGCGGACCATGGAGCCCACGCCTGAGGGTGTGCCGATCGAGGTGTATTGTTTTACAGCCAGCACCGACTGGACCGTGTATGAAGGCACGCAGGGCGACATCTTTGACCACCTGCTGGCCATCCTCCCCGAGTTCGGCCTGCGCCTCTACCAAAGCCCCACCGGCAACGACTTGCGGCTTGGCATGGCGCAGCGGACCCAAACCGGACAGGTCTTAGAGAACGCCTGAACTTTCTGCCATGTACAAGGTAGCCGCGCCCGCCAGTGCTGAAATTGTCATCAAGAAAAGCCGCTTCATCGGCATGCTGTTCGCTGCTGGCAGCCGTGCTGAAGCGCAACGGCTGCTGGCCGGGCAACGCCAGCAGCATCCCGGTGCCTGCCATGTGTGCTGGGCGCTGGTCTGCGACGGTGATTCGGGGCTGGACGATGACGGCGAGCCTTCAGGCACAGCAGCCAGGCCCATGTACAACGTGCTGATTCACAAGGACTTGATGAACGTGCTGGCCGTGGTCGTGCGCTACTGGGGCGGCATCAAGCTGGGTGCCGGTGGCCTGTCGCGCGCCTACGGACAGGCTATTTCAGAGGCGGTCAAGAATGCTGAACTGCAGCCGGTCGAGCCCGAGTGCGAGCGGCGCTGCGTGCTGCAGTTTGCCGATGAATCCAGTTTGCGCCGGCTGTGCGAACAGCAGCAGGTCACGGTGCTGGATGCCGCGTATGCCGAAGTCGTCACCCTCGTGCTGCGCATGAAGGCCAGTCAGGCCGAGGCGTTTGAAGAGGCGGCGTGCAACCTGCTGCGAGGCGCGCTGAAGTTCAGCCAGGCCGCCTGAGGCCGCCTGCAACCCAAGGATGTGCAACATGCAAACCGGCCAATTACTTCACGCCCTCCCGGCCAGCCTGCCGGACGAAATCAGCGATTGCCTGCTGCAATCAAGCCACGTCAGGATTGAGCGCATCGTGTCCAATGGCCAGCATTCACCGCCCGGCTTCTGGTACGACCAGAGCGAGGCTGAATGGGTGCTGCTGGTCAAGGGCGAAGCCACGCTGCGTTTCGAGCAAGGCAACAAGACCCTCCACCTGACGCCCGGCAGCTACGTCAACATCGCCGCACATGAAAAGCACCGGGTCGAGTGGACCACGGCCAATGAGGAAACGGTTTGGCTGGCGGTGTTTTATTGAAGGGCAGACTTCTGGTCTCGACCCGTAGTGCACGCAGGCGCTGGAGAGAAGGCAAATCCGACGGGACGGATAGGGGCTGGAATAGCTTTCCCGTACAGCGCTTCAAGTGCATTGACATCGAGCGAGGTCAATTCTCCCGTCGTCTCCAATAAGTGCGATGACGCTGGTGGTGCTGAAAATTCGCCGGCAAGGATACCGAACTGCAGCCGTCGTTTTCCAGGTCTGGAAGGCCAGATGCCAAGGGTCTGACGAATGACCCTCCGCGCCAGGAGCAGGGGGCCGTGTCGAACATGACAAATTGGGTGAGCGCCGTCCTGGTTGACAACCTGACGATCCTCCCTTTGGGAGAGCATTTTGGGCAAGTGACGCAGGCCCTCCAGGGAACTCTACCGAAGCGACCGAGGAAAGGATGGTTTTAGAGACCAATGAAAATGAGCACGCTTGCATAGACTGCCAGCGTGCTCTTTTTTTGGTAGCTATCAGCGCCCGTCCATCAAGCGCTGGGACACTATTTATCTGATATTCCCCTCGCTCCGCTCAATCTCCCATCACCAGGCCTTCGCGCCTAGGATCGGCGCCGCCCAGCCACATCGGCTTGCCGTGGATCACGCTGCGCGTGATGGCTTGCAGGCCGCTGGTCATGGCCAGTTCACGCACTTCGGCGCCGCGTGTGCGCAGCGCTTCGACAGTGGTGGGCGCAAAGCGCTTTTCTTCCAGCAGCGTCGGCCCGTTCAGCGACCCAAAGTTGGGCAGGTCGATAGCCTGCTGGGGCAGCATGCCCCAGTTCAGCACGCCATACAGCGTCTTGGCGGTGAAGTGGATGATCAGCGCGCCGCCGGGGCTGCCGCCGCTCATGACCAGCTGGCCAGTCGCCTTGTCGAACACCAGCGTGGGTGCCATGGACGAGCGTGGACGTTTGTTGGCCTGTACGCGGTTGGCAACCGGCTTGCCTTCGGCGTCGGTGGGCGCAAAGCTGAAGTCGGTCAGTTCGTTGTTCAGCAAAAAGCCGCCCGCCTTGCCGGTGCCGCCGTCGGTCATCAGGCGCGAGCCAAACTGGTCCTCGATCGTGGTAGTCATGGCAAGCGCATTGCCAAAACTGTCCACGATGCTGATGTGCGAGGTGCCGTGCTCAATCTGGTCCGGCATGGGCGCGTAAGCGGTCTTGACCATGCCGGGCACGCCCGGTTTGGCCACTTTCATGCTCGGGCCGCTGGGCTGGATCAGGCTGGCACGCGACTTGAGGTAGGCAGGGTCGAGCAGGCTCATCCAGCTGCCGCCGGGCGGTTGTACGAAATCCGGGTCGCCCAGGTATTGAGCGCGGTCGGCAAAGGCCAGGCGCGAGGCTTCGGTGTACAGGTGCAGCCAGTCGGCTGAAGGCGTGGGACCGGTGGTACCGGGCACGCCGCCCATGCCGGTGACGAGGCCGAGCGTGGACGCTGGCGTGTTGTCCAGCATGCCCAGGATTTGCCCGACGGCAATGGCGCCTGAACTGGGCGGCGGCATGCCGCACAGCACGTAAGCCTTGCCGCGTGCGCTGTAATCGGAGCAAATCGGCTCGCGCTTTTTAGCTTGGTAGCCGGCCAGGTCGCCCATAGACAGCTTGCCGGGGTTGCTGGTGTGGCCTTGCACCTTGGCCACGATCGATTGCGCCACCGCACCGGTCAACAGTGCGCTGGAACCCTTGCTGGCAATTTGCCGAAGCACGTCAGCCAGCGCCGGGTTGCGCAGCGTGGTGCCAATGTCGACCGGCGAGCCGTCAGGCTTGTAAAAGTAGGCGGCCGCGGTGCGGTCGTTCTTCAGGTATTTTTCGTCCTTGAGCAAGGTGCCCAGCCGGGCGCTGACCTTGAAGCCGTTGTCGGCCAGTGCGATGGCCGGCTCGAATAATTTAGCCCACGGCAGCTTGCCGTATTGCTTGTGGGCCATCTCCAGCATGCGCACTGTGCCCGGCGTGCCCACCGAACGTCCGCCGACCACGCCGTCGTAAAACGGCATAGGCTTGCCGTCAGCGCCCATGAACAGGTTTTCATTGGCCGATGCGGGCGCGGTCTCGCGGCCATCAAAGGCTTCAACCTTGGTGCCGCTGGAATGCAACAGAAAAGCGCCGCCACCAATGCCGCTGGACTGGGGCTCGACCAGCGTCAGCACCATTTGCACGGCAATGGCCGCATCAATCGCCGAGCCGCCCGCCTTGAGCACCTGGTAGCCTGCCTCGGTGGCCAGCGGATTAGCCGCTGCAACAGCGAATTTGCTGGTGGCCCAGCCGGGCTTGGGCGTGAAGCCGGTCGCGCTTTCAGGCTGCTGTACGGTCGCGCCTGGGGCTGGGGGGCTGGACGGTGCAGTGGCGGACGGCGGACCGATAGGGGGTGAACTGGCGCAGGCAGCCAGCAGGCTGGCAAAAGCAACGGTACTCAACAGACGTTTCATGCGATCTCCTCCGGGTTGGGTGAGTCTTCATGCTACGGCAACGCGTTGCGTTTGTGTGGTTTGCAGTATCCGTGCTATGGTTTTAGTGTTTTCTTTTGCACTTTTCGCAAGCACAGCGTGCACTTTCAGCTATCAAAAACAGAGCATGCGAAACTGGAGCTGGCCGCGCATGCCAATGGCTTTTTAGCGCGGTGCCAGACGGATCGCGCCATCAAGGCGGATCACTTCGCCGTTGAGCATGTCATTTTCAATGATGTGCTTGGCCAACTTGGCGTAGTCCTGCGGTGTTCCAAGGCGTGAAGGGAAGGGCACAGAGGCAGCCAGCGAATCCTGTACTTCCTGCGGCATGCCGAACATCATCGGCGTACCGAAAATGCCGGGGGCAATCGTCATGTTGCGAATGCCGTTACGCGCCAGGTCACGGGCAATGGGCAGCGTCATGCCGACCACGCCGCCTTTGGAAGCGCTGTAGGCGGCCTGGCCCATCTGGCCGTCATACGCCGCCACTGACGCGGTGGAAATCAGCACGCCGCGCTCGCCGGTGGCATCGGGTTCGTTCTTGGACATGGCTTCGGACGCCAGGCGAATCATGTTGAAGCTGCCGATCAGGTTGACCGTGATGGTCTTGCTGAACACGGCCAGGCTGTGCGCGCCGTTCTTGCCGACGGTCTTTTCTGCCGGTGCAATGCCGGCGCAGTTGACCAGGCCCATCAGCTTTCCCATGGACACGGCCTTGGCCACCACGGCCTGGCCGTCGGCTTCCTGGCTCACGTCGCACTTGACGAATGCAGCAACGCCTTCGCCCAGCTCTTTGGCAATGGCTTCGCCTTTTTCAGCCTGCATGTCGGCAATCACGACCTTGCCGCCGTTGGCGACCAGCATGCGTGCCGTGCCTTCGCCCAGTCCGGATGCGCCACCAGTGACGATAAATACCTTGCCTGCGATGTCCATGGGATGTTCCTTGAAATTGAAAGGTTGAAAAAAGGGGATACGAAAGTCGGTCAAGCGGTTTGAAGCTTACGTTGACGTTAACGTCAATCCAGCCGCCAATTATCGCGCATGAAAAAGCCCGGCGGTCTTTCAACGGCCGGGCTTTTGCTCAGGCATGAACCATTGGTTCGATTATTTGTAACCCACGCGGTCCAGCATCTGCTGCACCTTTACCTGGTTGTAGCCGATGGCGCTGACGGGAATGGTTTCTGACTTGAAACTGCCGCCGGTCATGGCTTGCAGCGCCGGGTTGCTCACCTTCACACTGGGTACGGCGGGCCACTCGTTGTTGCCGTTGGCAAAGTAGTTTTGCGCCTCAGGGGTGGCCAGGTATTCCATGAACTTGATGGCATTCGCCTCATGCTTGGCATTTTTCGCCACGGCTGCCCCGGCAATATTCACATGTGTGCCCCAGGTTTCCTGGTTGGGAAACACCACGCCAATACGCTCGGCCACCAGTTTGTCCTCGGGTGCGCTGGAGCGCATGATGCGCGCCAGGTAATACGAGTTGGTCAGTGCCACGCCGCATTCACCGCTGGCCACAGCCTTGATCTGGTCGGTGTCGCCGCCCTTGGGGTCGCGTGCCATGTTGGCGACCAGACCCTTGAGCCACTGCTCGGTTTTGGCTTCGCCCAGATGCTCGGTGACGGCTGAAAACAATGACAGGTTGTACGGATGCGCACCGGAACGGGTGCACAGCAGGCCTTTGTTCTTCGGGTCGGCCAGTTCTTCGTAGGTGTCGACATCGGCTTTCTTGACCTTCAGCTTGTCATACACCACGATACGGGCGCGTGTGGAAAAACCGAACCAGGTCGTGCCTTCAGTGCTTGCCTTGGCGCGCAGATTGACCGGAATATTCGCTTCAAGCGTGGGAGACTTGATTGGCTTGAACAACCCCTCTTCATCGCCTTTCCACAGGCGGGCGGCATCGACCAGCAGGATCACGTCGGCTGGTGACGCCGTGCCTTCAGCCTTCAGGCGCGCCAGGATGCCGGCATCGTCGGCATCGACCCGATTCACCTTGATGCCGGTTGCCTTTGTGAAATTGCTGTAAAGCGCCTCGTCGGTCTGGTAGTGGCGGGCAGAATACAGGTTGACCACCTGTTCCTGGGCGCTTGCGCTGCCTGCAGCGCCCATCAGGGCAGCGGCCGCAAGGGCAAGACAGGTAAAAATTGGCGCACTTTTGATCATGTTGAAAAATTCCTGAAGGCTTTAAAGTTAATGAGTTTAATGCAAATGCGAATAAGTCGCAATATCTTTTCGGCTGGCAGATCAAATCCGGGCTTTGTTTCGAGTGGACCACTGAAATACAGGTTTTCTGCGGCGTGGCTGGGCAAACTGCTGCTTCCCGCCCTGCTGGTCGCTGGCTGTACCACCGCGCCAGTGGTGCCTGTCAAGCCACCAGACGCAGTCACTTTGCCCGGCGTCAAAAAGCCGCTGAAGATCGGCCTGGCGCTGGGCGGCGGCGCGGCGCGCGGCTTTGCCCATGTCGGCGTGATCGCGGTGCTCGAAGAAGCCGGGCTGCGGCCGCAAATGGTGGTCGGAACTTCGGCCGGCAGCCTGGTTGCGGCAATTTATGCCACTGGCAAGACCAGCGCGCAGTTGCAGCAAACTGCTTTGAGCATGGAAGAAGTCGCCATCACCGACTGGATGCTGCCCATCATCGGCAAGGGCATGTTTCGGGGCGATGCGCTGGGCCGCTATGTCAACCAGCTGGTCGGCGGGCGCCTGATCGAGAACATGGCGATTCCGCTGGGCATCGTGGCCACCGACCTCAACAGCGGCCAGGCGGTGCTGTTTCGCAGCGGCGACACCGGCACGGCGGTGCGGGCGTCAAGCGCGGTGCCGGCGGTGTTCGTGCCGGTCAGGATCAGCGGGCACGAATATGTCGATGGTGGCCTGGTGTCGCCTGTGCCGGTGCGTTTTGCCCGGCAGATGGGCGCCGACATCGTGATTGCGGTCGATATTTCAAATCCGCCCGAAAGCAACCCGGCTGAAGGCACTTTGCAGATCCTGCTGCAGACCTTTGCCATCATGGGCAAAAGCATCAACCACTACGAGTTGAAGGACGCCGATGTGGTGGTGCGGCCTTCGCAGGCAGGGCTTAGGAGTGCCGATTTTTCGGCCCGCAAGCTGGCGATCGAGTCGGGCAGGGCGGCCATGCTGGCAGCGCTTCCGGCACTAAGGACCCGGCTGGCTGAGGGTATTGCCACCAGGCCCTGAGGTTGCATACAGGTTTACCCATCTTTTAATAGCTGCTTATCCTTGCTGCGCCTGCGAATTGAGCTGATTTGATCAAAAAAAAGCCCAGTCGCGAGACTGGGCTTGAACGGAACCGCGAAACCAGACGTTTCTGCAAGGAACCGAGGAGACAACTGGTTGGGACCGGTCGGTTCGGACCTGTCTCACTAAGCAGGCTCCGTGTGCTTCAAAGTGCGCCGGGCACCTTGAACACAGAAAATTAAAATTAACGCTTTTTAGAGGCGTTCTTGGTGGCGCTCAAGGCAGACTCGGACACCGTGTTGAAGTTGGTTTCTGCCATGTCACCGGCTTGTTTGACGGCTTTTTGCACCGACTCGAAAGCCGAGTTGGCAGCGGTCATGGCATTTTTCATCATGGACACTGCGGTTTCAGAACCGGCAGGTGCATTTTGGGTGGCGTTTTCGACCAGGTCGGCAAATTTTTTCTGGGCTTCGGCGGTTTGGCCTTCAAAGGTCTTGCCGAGTTCGGCGCCAGCAGACTGGGCGATTTCGTACAGGTGGCGGCTGTAGGCAGCGGTCTTTTCAGCCAGGGGCTGGACCATGCTGGCTTGCAGCGCGAGCAGTTCCTGTGCGTCCTTGACGCCCATGACGGCTTGTGCGTTGTTGGCGGTTTCGGCCAAGGCAGCCTTGGTGGCTTGAACGTTCAGTTCAACCAGTTTTTCGACGCCTTCAAAGGCTTTTTGGGTCAAACCAAAAAGGGTTTCGATGTTTGCTTTGTGGGAAGCCATGAGTTGTTCAGCGGTCAGCATAGGTAATCTCCAAATGTGTTGTTAAGGTTGATAGTTGCTTTGCGCTGAATTGCTGCACTGCAACATGGAATTAATTATAGGAGAAACCAGCGCTTTTGCAAATTTATTTTGCTGCAATGCAACAATTTAGATGGGTTACTCTGATTTGAATCAGATATTTCAGGATCACGCCTCGTGCAAGCTTTCTACGCCGACCACTTTGTCTTGCCGCTGCCCGCCGGACACCGCTTTCCCATGCCCAAATACCAGCTGCTGCGCGAGCGTCTGGCGGGTGAGTTGCCCGGGGTGCGGCTGGGCCAAGCCCCAGCCGCCAGCGATGGCGAACTGGCATTGGTGCACGCGCCCGCCTATATAGAGGCCATCGCCCACGGCACGCTGCCGGTGTTGGCGCAGCGAGAGATAGGCTTTCCCTGGAGCCCGGCGATGGCCGAGCGCGCCAGGCGTTCGGTCGGCGCCACTGTGATGGCGGCACGGATCGCGTTGGGCTTGGTGCCGGGCGTCCGGCCCGAGGGCCTTGCTGCCAATCTTGCAGGCGGAACCCACCATGCCTATGCAGGCAAGGGCGGCGGATTTTGCGTGTTCAACGACGCGGCGGTGGCCGCTCGGCTGATGCAGGCGGAGTGGGCGCGGCGGCACCGCCAGGCGCGCCAGCCGCTGCAAGTGGCCGTGATTGACCTGGACGTTCACCAAGGCAATGGCACAGCCAGCATTTTTAC
This sequence comes from Polaromonas sp. CG_9.7, assembly GCF_015752205.1. GTDB lineage: Bacteria > Pseudomonadota > Gammaproteobacteria > Burkholderiales > Burkholderiaceae_C > Polaromonas. The sequence continues at coordinate 136,547 of NZ_JADOVG010000010.1, read as the reverse complement.
CAGTGACGCCAGTGTGTTCACGCTGTCGCTGCACGGAGAAAAGAATTTTCCGTTTCGCAAGGAGGCGAGCGACCTGGATGTCGAACTCCCGGATGGTTGTCTGGACGCGCCTTACCTTCAGGCGCTGGAACACGCGCTGGACGAGCTGGACCGGCGCTTTGAGCCTGGCCTTGTCCTGTTTTTGGCGGGCGCCGATCCGTACGAAGGCGACCGTCTGGGGCGGCTGAGCCTGAGCTTCGACGGCCTGGAGGCGCGCGACCGGCGGGTGTTTGACTGGGCTTGGCAACGGCGCATTCCGCTGGCGTTTTCCATGGCTGGCGGCTACGGCAACAACATTGACGAAACCGTGCAGGTGCAGGTCAACACTTACCGCGTAGCGCTTGAATATTGGCGCCGGTGGCAATCGGCCGGCTGATGCGCTGGCAAAATAGCGTTCCCATGAGCCCCACCCCCCGACCCCAGCCTGAATACCGCAGCGACTACCGGGCCTTTCGGGCCATCGGGACACGCTGGTCCGACAACGACCTGTACGGTCATGTCAACAACGTCGTTTATTACAGCTGGTTCGACACCGCCGTCAATGGCCTGCTGATTGAGCGCGGCGCCCTGGACATCCATGCCGGCAGCGTGATTGGCCTGGTGGTCGAGACGCAATGCAATTACTTTTCACCGCTGGCGTTTCCCGAGCCGGTGGTGGCCGGCATCCGCGTGGCGCATGCCGGCGGCTCCAGCGTGCGCTACGAGGTGGCGCTGTTTCCGGCCGATGAGCGCCTGCCATGTGCGGCCCGGGGCCATTTCATCCATGTGTATGTTGACCGGACCACGCGCCGGCCAGCAAGCCAATTGCCGCCTGAATTATTGTCTGTCCTGGAGCTGTTGAAATGAACCCAAACGATTCTTCCGTCCACCCTGTCGTTGCAGGCGATTTCGCATCCGACGATGCGCCAAGCAGCGCCTTCCAGCCGCCGGTCAATGCGGTGGACCACGCCATCGAAAGCCGCCAGTCGATGCGCGAATTTTTGCCGGCGCCCGTGCCGCGCGCACTCATCGTGCATTTGCTCGAACTGGCCAGCCGCGCGCCGTCGGGCACCAACACCCAGCCTTGGAAAGCCTATGTGCTCCAGGGCGCAAGCAAGGACAGCCTGGCTGAAAAAGTCTGCCGCGCGCATGACGCGCTGCGAGAAAACCCGTCGCTCGCGGCCGAGTACAGGGAGGAATACGACTATTACCCTGAAAAATGGGTATCGCCCTACATCGACCGCCGGCGCGAGAATGGCTGGGGGCTGTACGGCCTGCTCGGCATCACCAAGGGGGACAAGGACAAGATGCATGCGCAGCACCAGCGCAACTACCGTTTTTTCGATGCGCCGGTCGGGCTGATGTTCACCCTGGACCGGGTGATGGGCCGGGGCTCGCTGCTGGACTACGGCATGTTCATGCAAAACTTCATGGTCGCCGCGCGCGGCCATGGCCTGCACACCTGCCCGCAGGCGGCCTGGAACGGCTTTGCCAAGATCATCCTGCCGCACATCGGCGCAGGCGACGCTGAAATGCTGGTGTGCGGCATGTCCCTGGGCTATGCCGACGAATCGGCGCTGGTCAACACCTTTCGCACGCCGCGCGTGAGCGCTGCTGAATTCACAACTTGGCTGGAGTGATGGCCCCCACGCTCCCTACTGCGTGTGGCTCGCTGCCCCCCGGGGGGGCGCTGCGCCTGCGGCCCGGCAAAGCCGGTTCCGCGGCCCCTGCTGATGGCGAGGGGGTTTCACCCTGTTCCCCCATTTTGTGTGGCTTGCTGCGCTCGGCCTCGGAGCGGGGTGCCAGGCCGGCTGACCGATGACGTTTTCCGTCGTCCAGCTGCTTGGCGGGCTGTCTTACGCAACCACGCTGTTCCTCATGGCGGCGGGGCTGACGCTGATTTTTGGCGTCACGCGGATTGTCAATTTTGCGCATGGCAGCTTTTTCATGCTGGGGGCGCTGTTCACCGCGCATTGGGTGACCAACTGGTTTCCGGCGTGGGGCGAAAGTCTGCCGCTCTACCTGCTTGCTATTCTTTTGGGAGCTGCTTGCGCAGGACTGGCGGGCGCCATTGCCGAATTCTTCTTGTTGCGGCGAATGTCGGGCGCGCCCGAGCTGTACCAGCTGGTCGCGACCTTTGGGCTGAGCCTGGCCATGCATGACGCGATGCAGTGGGGGTTCGGGCCGGACGAGGTGTTTGCGCCGCGCTTTCCCGGGCTCAAGGGCTCGGTGCAGATTGGCGACGAATTTTTCCCGGTCTACCAGTTGGCGATGATTGCGCTGGGGCCGCTGGTCTGGTGGGGTCTGCATATGTTGCTGCGCCGTTCGCTGTTTGGCCAGCGCCTGCGCGCCGCCACGCAGGACCGCACCATGCTGGCGGCGCTGGGCGTCAACCCCAAGCCGCTGATGCTGGGCGCGGTGGTGCTGGGCTGCGCATTGGCCGGGTTGGGCGGCGCGCTGCAGCTGCCGCGCGAGCCGGCGCACCTGCAGATGGACATGAACGTCATTGTCGAGACCTTCGTGGTCGTTGTCACCGGCGGGCTGGGCAGCATTGGCGGTGCCTTTGTCGCCGCGCTGCTGATTGGCCTGGTACATGCCTTTGGCACCGCCTGGTTTCCGCAGGCGACGCTGGTGGTGGTGTTTTTGACGATGGCAGTGGTGCTGGTGTTCAGGCCGCAGGGGCTCATGGGCAAGCCGGCCATGTCGCTGGAACATGGCGGCAGTCGCGAGGCGGCGCAAAAGTTTCGCGGCCTTCGGCTGGGACGTGGCTGGACATCGGGTGTGGTGCTGGCTTTTGTGTTGCTCGCTGCGCTGGCCTGGTCCGGAGGGCCTTACTGGCAGACACTGGCTGCCGACGGCTTGATCCTGATGATTTTCGGCATCAGCCTGCAGGCCATGATGGCGCTGGGCGGGCTGGTCAGCTTTGGCCATGCGGCATTTTTTGCGCTCGGCGCCTATGGCGCGGCGCTGTCGCACAGCCTGTGGGGCGCATCGCTTCCGGTTGCGCTGGCCGTGGGCTGCGGCGCTGCACTGGCCGTGGCGGCGGTGTTTGGTGCGGCGGTGGTTCGCAGCAGCGGCGTTTATCTGGCGATGCTGTCGCTCGCCCTGGCGCAGGTGGTCTGGGCCGGCGCGACGCAATGGGTCAGCCTGACGGGCGGCGACAACGGATTGATTGGCCTGCAGCTGGTAGGCGATGACGGCCGGCCGGTGTTTTATGCGCTGCTGGTGGCGCTGGCGCTGATGGCTGTGTTTGCGCTGCGTTTCCTGGGTCGCTCGGTGATGGGCGCGGCGCTGCAGGCGATGCGCGATGCGCCACTGCGCGCCGCCGCGTCCGGACTGTCGGTGGGCTGGCTCAAGTACCGGGTGTTTGTCGAAAGTGCGGTGCTGGCAGGCCTGGCGGGCGGTTTGTTTGCGGCGCACAAGGGGGCGGTGTTTCCGTCGCTGGCGGCGGTTTCTACCTCGGTCGATGCGTTGCTGGTGGTGTTGCTCGGCGGCGTGCACCAGCTCTGGGGGGCAGTGGTAGGCAGCGTGGTGCTGACCTATCTGGGCGCCGAACTGGGCCGTGAAGTCACGTACTGGCGCGGCCTGCTGGGCGTGTTCATCATGCTGATCATGGTGGCTTCGCCGTCCGGGCTGCTTGGCTTGCTGCACCGCGCAAACGGCTGGCGCGCCATCGAGGGGACACGCTGATGCTGCAGGTGCAAGGGCTGGTGAAGCATTTTGGCGGCATCCATGCGGTCGATGGTGTGAGCTTCGACGTGGCGGCGGGTGAATGTGTCGCGCTGATCGGCCCCAATGGCGCTGGAAAATCAACCTGCTTTGCGTGCATTGCCGGCCAGTACCCGCTCACGGGTGGCCGCATCCTGTGGAATGGCCAGGCGCTGGAAAAACTGTCGCCGGCCGCGCGGCTGCGGCATGGCGTGGCGCGCACCTTTCAGGTGGCGCAGGTTTTTGAGGCGTTGACCGTGCTACAAAATGTGCAGCTGGCGATACAGGCCAGCATTGGGGAAAAAGCCATTTCAACCTTCAAGCTTCTCGACCGGCAGTCGGTCGAGGCGGCCAAGGCGCTGCTGGACCAGACCGGTCTGCGCGATGCCGCTGGCGAGGATGTGGCGAGCCTGGCCTACGGTGCCAAAAAGCGGCTTGAACTGGCCATTGCCCTTGCCGCCTCGCCCCGGCTGCTGCTGCTCGACGAACCGGCTGCGGGCCTGGCAGAGGCCGAACGCGCCAGCCTGATGCAGCTGGTGAAAAATCTGGCCGCTCAAGGCATGGCCGTGCTGTATACCGAGCACAACATGGACGCGGTGGCCGGTGTCGCCGACCGGGTGCTGGTGCTGATCGAAGGCCGACTGGCCGCGCAGGGTTCGTTTGAAGAGATTTCCCGCGATGCCGAGGTGCGCCGGCTCTATCTGGGCGATGGCCTGGAAGATGCCGGTTATGGCGCGGATCGCGCAAATTCCATTGGAGCAGCCCATGCTTGAGATCGACACGCTCAGCGCTTTCCATGGATCGGCGCAAGCGCTGTTCGAGGTGTCGCTTCGCGTGGCCGCGGGCGAGATGGTCGTGCTGCAGGGGCTGAACGGCGCTGGCAAGTCAACATTGTTAAAAGCAGTGATGGGACTGGAGGTGCGCAGCGAAGGCACGATCCGTTACCAGATGCCGTCTGGCCTGGCGAATGTCGAACGCTGGGAAACCCACCGTCGCGCGCAGGCAGGCCTGGGTTATGTGGCCGAGGACCGACGGCTGTTCTCCGAACTGACGGTGCGCGAAAACCTGCATGTCGCCGCCGGACGCGATGCCAAGGCGCATGAAGCCCGGGTGCTCGATTTGTTTCCGGTCCTTAAAACCCTGCTGAACCGGCCCGCAGCGCAGATGAGCGGTGGCCAGCAGCAGATGCTGGCCATTGCCCGCACCCTGATGACCGGCCCGAAAGTCCTGCTGCTCGACGAACCGTGCGAAGGCATTGCGCCGGTGCTGGTGGCGTCGATCCGCGATGCCCTGCTGGCCCTCAGGTCCGAAGGCCTGGCGTTGCTGGTGGTCGAGCAAAATCGTTTGCTGGCCTCGCGCGCCGACCGCTTGCTGTGGCTGGTTGCGGGTAAAGTCAGAGACTCGTGAAACAGGCGCCATTTCGGGTGCTCATTCATTTTTCAATTTATCGCTACAAAGGACATTGCCATGACGACGACCACCACCGACTCGGGACTGCAGTATGAAGACACCGTGCTGGGCACCGGCGCCATCGCCAAGGCCGGCCAGCGCGTCAAGGTGCATTACACCGGCTGGCTGTACAACGACGGCGTGCAGGGCAAGAAATTCGATTCCAGCAAGGACCGTGGCCAGCCCTTCCAGTTTTCGCTGGGCGCTGGCGAGGTGATTCGCGGCTGGGACGAGGGCGTGCAGGGCATGTCGGTCGGTGGAACCCGCCGTCTGGTCATTCCTTCAGAACTCGGCTATGGCGCTCGCGGCGCAGGCGGCGCAATTCCGCCAAATGCCACCTTGCTGTTCGAAGTGGACTTCCTCGGCACCTGATTGCCCCTGGCAACCATCGTCAAGAAGCGCCAGGTCCGGCGACGGGCCTGGTGCATCGCATTTAGCTCCACAGGGCTCCAGGGTTCACCATGATCATCACCAGCCTGCTCGACACCGACCTGTACAAGTTCACCATGATGCAGGTGGTGCTGCACCAGTTCCCCGCTGCCGAGGTGGAATACAAGTTCAAGTGCCGTAACGCCGGCGCGCCCGGCATTGGCGACCTGTCGTTCTACGTGCACGAGATACGCGAGGAAATTCGCGGACTGTGCAGCCTGCAGTTCCAGGATGCCGAGTTGGGCTACTTGAAGGCCATGCGCTTCATCAAGAGCGACTTTGTCGATTTTCTGGGCATCTTCCAGCTCAACGAAAAGTATGTCAGCGTCAAAGCCCTGCCTTCGGGCGAGATAGAAGTGTTGATCAAGGGCCCGTGGCTGCACACCATCCTGTTCGAGATTCCGGTGCTGGCCATCATCAACGAGGTGTATTTCCGCAACACCCAAAAGCAGCCTGATCTTGACGAAGGCCGCAAGCGGCTGGAAACCAAGATCGGACAGTTGCAGGCCAGCAACCTGACTGAACTCAAGATTGCCGACTACGGCACCCGCCGGCGTTTCAGCAAGGCCTGGCATGAAGAAGTGCTGCGCACCCTGGTGACCGGCCTGGGCAGCGGCGCCGAAGGGCAACTGGCCGGCACCAGCAACGTGCTGTATGCCATGAAGCTCGGCTTGATTCCGCTGGGAACCATGGCGCACGAATACCTGCAGGCCTGCCAGGCGCTGGGGCCACGCCTGCGCGACAGCCAGGTGTTCGGCTTTGAAGTGTGGGCCAAGGAGTACCGGGGTGACCTGGGCATTGCGCTGTCTGACGTGTACGGCATGAGCGCCTTTTTGCGCGACTTTGACCTGTACTTTTGCAAGCTGTTCGATGGCGCCCGCCATGACAGCGGCGACCCGTTCCAGTGGGGCGAACGCATGATTGGCCACTATGTGGAAAACCGGGTCGATCCCAAGACCAAAACCCTGATTTTCAGCGACGGCCTCACGGTACCCCGGACCATCGAGCTGTACCGGCAATTCAGGGGCCGCTGCCAGCTGGCTTTCGGCATCGGCACCAACCTGACCAACGACCTGGGCTACGAGCCGCTGCAGATCGTCATCAAGATGGTGCGCTGCAATGGCCAGCCAGTGGCCAAGCTGTCCGACACACCGTCCAAGAACATGTGTGACGACGAAAAATACCTGGCCTACCTGCGCCAGGTGTTTGATGTGACTTCGCTGTCCTGACCGTTGCGGCCTGCGATTGGCTGCCACGGATCTTTGCGTTTTTCATCGGACTTTTGCATGACATTTTTTCGCTGCATGGCCGCCTTCGCGCTGCTTTGCCTGTTGCCCGGCCTGTCGTTCGCTGCAGCGCTTGATGGCAGTGTGCTGCCGGTGCTGTATGCCGTGCCGTTTGCCGGCCTGCTGCTGTCGATTGCGCTGCTGCCGCTGCTGGCGCCATGCTTCTGGCACCACCATTTCGGCAAGGTGTCGGCCGGCTGGTCGCTGGCTTTCTTGTTGCCCTTTGCCGCCCTGTACGGCCCGGGGCTGGCGGCGTTCAGCTTCTTGCATGCGCTGCTGGAGGAATACATTCCCTTCATTTTGTTGCTGACGGCTCTGTTTACCGTCGCCGGCGGCATCCACATCCGGGGCAACCTGCACGGCAGCCCGGGGTTGAACACCGCCCTACTGGGCATTGGCGCGGTTCTGGCCAGCTTCATGGGCACCACCGGCGCGTCGATGCTGCTGATCCGGCCATTGATCCGGGCCAACGACAACCGCTCGCACAAGGCGCATGTGGTGGTGTTCTTTATCTTCATCGTCTCCAACGCGGGCGGCTCGCTGACGCCGCTGGGCGACCCGCCGCTGTTCCTGGGATTCCTCAAAGGCGTGGATTTTTTCTGGACCGTCCGGCATATTTTTCCCGCAACGCTGTTTCTTGTCGGTTCGCTGCTGGTCATCTTCTTTGCGCTGGATTCGTGGTTTTACCGTCACCCGACAAAAACGCTGCCTCTCGACCCGACCCCCGACACCGGGCGCGTCGGATTTGACGGCGGCGCCAACTTCTGGCTGCTGGGCGCCATTGCCGGCTTGGTGCTGCTCAGCGGCATTTGGAAGTCGCCCGTGGCGTTCGATATTGCCGGCACCCGAGTCGGTCTGCCCGGGCTGGTGCGGGACGCGGGCCTGGTCGCCATCACCTTTATTTCGCTGGGCATCACCTCCAAAAAAGTGCATGCAGACAACCAGTTTGCCTGGGGACCGATGGTGGAAGTCGCCAAGCTGTTCGCCGGCATCTTCCTGACCATCATCCCGGTGATCGCCATGCTTAAGGCGGGCGCCAATGGCCCCTTCGGCGCGGTGGTGGCCAGCGTGACCCGGCCAGACGGCTCGCCCGACCCGGCGATGTACTTTTGGGCCACCGGCGCGCTCAGTTCCTTTTTGGACAACGCGCCGACCTACCTGGTGTTTTTCAACACCGCCAGCGGCGACCCGCAGGCGCTGATGACCACTTTTGCCCCGACGCTGGCCGCCATTTCGGCCGGCGCGGTGTTCATGGGGGCCAACACCTACATTGGCAACGCGCCCAATTTGATGGTCAAGGCCATTGCCGAAGACCGTAATGTGAAAATGCCGAGCTTCTTTGGCTACATGCTGTGGTCAGGCGGTGTCCTGATTCCCCTGTTCATCCTCATGACCTTCCTCTGGTTCAAGTAAAGAAAGCAACCCTTCCCCATGAGCAAACCCAAGATCCTGATCGCCCGCGCCGTTTTTCCTGAAGTCATTGCCCGGCTTGAGCAGCATTTCGATGTCGAGTCCAACCAGGACGACCACACCTGGTCCAAGGCCGAACTGATTGCGCACCTGCAAGGCAAGGCCGGTGCCTTCACCACGGGCGGCGACCGCATCGACAGCGATGTGCTGGCCGCTTGCCCAGAACTGAAAATGTGCGCCAACATGGCGGTCGGTTACAACAATTTTGACCTGGACGCGATGACCGCTGCCGGCGTGCTGGCCACGAATGCGCCCGACGTGCTGACCGAAACCACCGCCGACTTCGGCTTTGCCTTGCTGATGGCCACGGCCCGGCGCATCACCGAAAGCGAGCATTTCCTGCGCGCCGGAAAATGGACGAAATGGCGCTACGACATGTTCGCCGGCGCCGATATCCACGGCGCCACACTGGGCATTCTGGGCATGGGCCGCATCGGGCAGGGCATCGCCAAGCGCGGCGCGCTCGGCTTTGGCATGAAGGTCATTTACCACAACCGCTCAAGGCTCGACGCCGCCCTGGAAGCCGAATGCCAGGCCCGCTATGTCGACAAGGAAGAACTCCTCAAGACCGCCGACCACCTGGTGCTGGTGCTGCCGTATTCGCCGGCATCGCACCACGCCATCGGCGCTAGCGAACTGGCGCTGATGAAGCCGACCGCCACCCTCGTCAACATTGCGCGCGGCGGCATTGTCGATGACGCGGCGTTGGCGGCGGCGCTGCGCAACCGTACGATTGCGGCGGCGGGCCTCGATGTGTTCGAGGGCGAACCGTCGGTGCATCCGGACCTCTTGAGCGTGCCCAACGTGGTGCTGACGCCGCACATCGCCAGCGCCACGATGCCAACGCGGCTGGCCATGGCCAGCCTGGCGGCTGACAACCTGATCGCTTTTTTTACAGGAAATAAGCCTCTTACGCCCTTGAATGCTGCGGTGTTAGCTATTAAATAAAGAGTGACTTATCCACTTGAATTCTGGCTGGCAGCGGCGTTGCTGCTGGTCAATTTGCTGCTGCTGGTCTGGCTGCTGGTGCGCAATCCCGCGCCCGTAGCGGTTGCCGCACCTGGGGAAGGGCATGCCGAACTGCTCAACGGGTTTGCCGAGATCAGCGACCGGCTGGAGCGCGAACTGCGGCGCGAGATCAGCGACAGTGCGCGCAGCAGCCGCCAGGAACTGGCTTCGACGCTGGCCACTTTCCAGCAAACGCTGGTGCAGCAAAGCGCCGAAGCCACGCGCACACAAAACTCCCAAATCGATGCCTTTTCCCGCCAGCTCAGCGTGCTGCAGCAAAGCGTTTCCGACACGCTGACGACCCAGCTGCAGTCGGTCAGCGAATCGAATGCCCGGCGCATGGGCGAGGTGCGTGAAACGCTGGCGCACCAGCTGGCGCAGCTGCAGCAGACCAATTCCGCCAAGCTCGACGAAATGCGCCGCACCGTCGATGAAAAACTGCAGAACACGCTGGAAGCCCGGCTGGGCCAGAGCTTCAAGCAGGTGGCTGACCGGCTCGAGCAGGTGCACAAGGGCCTGGGCGAAATGCAGACGCTGGCGCAGGGCGTGGGCGACCTCAAGCATTTGCTGACGAATGTGAAAACGCGCGGCATTTTTGGCGAAGCCCAGCTGGCCGCACTGCTGGAGCAGGTGTTCACCGTGGAGCAGTATGCCGCCCAGGTTGTGACCCGGCGCGGCGGCAAGAACCCGGTCGATTTCGCCATCAAGCTGCCGGGCCGGTCCGATTCAGGCGAGCCACTGTGGCTGCCCATCGATGCCAAGTTTCCGAACGAAGACTACGAACGCCTGCTCGATGCGCAGCAGCGCGCCGACGGTCCGGGCGCTGAGGTGGCCGGCAAGGCGCTGGAAATGCGCATCCGGCTGGAAGCCAAGTCGATCTCCGAAAAATACATCGAGCCGCCGTACACCACCGACTTTGCCATCCTGTTTTTGCCAACCGAGGGCCTGTATGCCGAGGTGCTGCGCCGCCCGGGCCTGATTGAATGCCTGCAGCGCGAGCACCGCATCACGCTGGCCGGCCCGACCACGCTGCTGGCCATGCTCAACTCCCTGCAGATGGGCTTTCGCACGCTGGCGCTGGAAAAGCGCTCCAGCGAAGTCTGGCAGGTGCTGGGCGCGGTCAAGACCGAGTTCGGCAAGTTCGGCGACGTGCTGGCCAAGGCCAAGTCGCAAACCGAAACCGTGCTCAACACACTCAGCAGCGCCGAGCAGCGCAGCCGGGTCATGGGCAAGGCCTTGCGCAACGTCGAAGCGCTGCCTGACTCGGAAGCGGTCCGGATGATTCCCCTGGACAAAGACCTGGAGCCGGAATGAGCACAGCCGCCGCATGACGCCCGAGTTGGCCCGGCTGATTCTGGCGCAGATCTGCCTGCACGCCTGCATGGCCGGCACCCGCTTGTCAGCGCCCCTGCTGGCGCTGCGCGAAGGCTACAGCCCGGCGGCCGTGGGGGTGCTGCTGGCGCTGTTTGCCCTGACGCAGGTGTTCCTGGCGCTGCCGGCGGGCCGTTTTGCCGACCGGCATGGCCTGCGGCGTCCGGTCAGCTACGGCGTACTGGCCGCTGTGGCCGGGGCGGGCACTGCCGTTGCTTTTCCGGTGTTTCCGGTGCTTTGCCTGGCCGCGCTGCTGACGGGCGGCGCCACCGGCGTGGCCACCATTGCTTTGCAGCGCCATGTCGGGCGGGCTGCCGGCGGCGTCTTGCAGTTGCGCAAGGTGTTCAGCTGGCTGGCGATCGGCCCGGCCATTTCCAATTTTGTCGGCCCGTTTTCCGCCGGCCTGCTGATTGACCATGCTGGCTCGTCACCGGGCAGCCTGACGGGCTACCGGGCAGCATTTTTCCTGATGGCGCTGCTGCCCCTCGTCACCTGGTTTTTGGTGCGCCAAACCCGCGAACTGCCAGCGCTGCTGGCGGCCAACGATGGCACACGGCCCAAGGCCTGGGACTTGCTGCGCGAGCCTATGTTTCGCCGCCTGATGGGCGTGAACTGGTTGTTGTCGTCGTGCTGGGATGTGCACACTTTTGTCGTGCCGGTGCTGGGGTTCGAGCGAGGCATCAGCGCCTCGGTGATCGGTACGATCCTGGGCGCTTTTGCGCTGGCCGCCGCCGCCATTCGCCTGCTGATGCCGTGGCTGGCCGCACACCTGAAGGAATGGAAGGTGCTGGCCGCTTCGATGCTGGCAACGGCCTTGCTGTTTGCGGCCTATCCCCTGACGCGCTCGGCGCTCGGCATGGGCATTTGTTCAGTGCTGCTGGGGTTTTCGCTGGGCATGGTGCAGCCGATGATCATGAGCATGCTGCACCAGATCACGCCCGAGGCACGCCACGGCGAGGCCTTGGGCCTGCGGCTGATGGCCATCAATGCTTCCAGCGTGGTGATGCCGATGCTGTTCGGATCGGCCGGTGCCTTGGTCGGCATTGCCGGCGTGTTCTGGGCAACCGGCGCCCTGGTGGGCATGGGCTCTCGCCTGGCCTGGCGGCTCCGGGACGGCATTGCCGCTGCGCCGCATGGCGACACGCCGCGCTGATCAATGACCGGCATGTCGCCGCATCTTTCAGCGGGGCAGAAAACTCAAAGTTCGTAAAAGCTCTTGATCGCGTCCCAGGCGGCTTGGGGCTCATCGACATACTGGATCAGGTCCAGGTCTTGCGGTGAAATCGTGCCTTCCTCGATCATCACGTCGAAGTTGAACAGCCGTTTCCAGTATTCAGTACCAAAAAGAATGATCGGCACGGGTTTGGCCTTCTTGGTTTGCACCAGCGTGATGACCTCGAACAACTCGTCGAGCGTTCCGAAGCCGCCCGGGAAGGCCACCAAGGCCTTGGCACGCATCATGAAATGCATTTTGCGCAAGGCAAAGTAATGGAACTTGAAGTTCAGCGACGGTGATACATAGGGGTTCGAGCCTTGCTCGTGCGGCAGCACAATGTTCAGGCCGACGGTCAGCGCGCCCATTTCCTGCGCGCCGCGGTTGGCCGCTTCCATGATGCCCGGGCCGCCGCCGGTGCAGATGAACAACTGCTCGGCCGACGGACGCGGGTTGCTGTAGCCCGCCACGATGCGGGCGAAGAGGCGCGCCTGGTCGTAATACCTGGCATTGCGCATATGACGCTGGGCCAGCGTCAGTGCGGCTTCGTCATCGCCTTGCTCGGCCAGGACGAGCGCTGCCTGGGCCTGCTCGGGCGCCGGAAAGCGGGCGCTGCCAAACACCACGATGGTGTTTTCAATGCCTTGGGCCTGTTGGTCAATTTCGGGCTTGAGCATTTCAAGCTGGATGCGGATGGCGCGGGTTTCGCGCCGCAGCAGGAATTCCGGATCGGCAAAAGCCAGCCGGTTGGCATCGGGCCGCAGTGGCGTGCTGTCACTGGACAGGGCATGCAGCTCAGACCAGGCATGGGCCAGCCGGTCTTCGGATAAGTCTTGTGTTTGTTTCATGGGCTGGGGCTTGGGCTTATGTTTGGGTGAGGCATGAAACCGGTGTTTGACCACTCGCTCTCGCGCAAGGCAAGCAACCGGTAACGGAATCATCATAAAGACGGTTTGTGTCCGGCTTGCTGCGGGAAAATAAAAAAGGCTCCCAACGGGAGCCTTTTGACGGGGCAGGGCAGTGCCGGATCAGACACGCTTGCGGTATTCGCCAGTACGCGTGTCGATTTCGACCACGTCGCCCTGCGCCACGAAGATTGGCACGCCGATTTCAAAACCGGTGGCCAGCTTGGCTGGCTTGAGCACCTTGCCGGACGTGTCGCCCTTGACGGCGGGCTCGGTCCAGGTGATCTCGCGCTGCACACTGGTCGGCACCTCGACCGAAATGGCCTTGCCGTCATAGAAGACGACTTCAAGTTCCATGCCGTCCTGGAGGTAGTTCAGCGAGTCGCCCATGTTTTCGGCTTCGACTTCATACTGGTTGAAGTCGGCGTCCATGCAGACGTACATCGGGTCGGCAAAGTAGGAGTAGGTGCATTCCTTCTTGTCCAGGAAAACCTGGTCAAGCTTGTCGTCGGCCTTGAAGACCTGCTCGGTGTTGAACGTGGCAATCAGGCTTTTGAGCTTCATGCGCACGGTGGCAGAGTTGCGCCCGCCCCGGCTGTATTCGGTTTTCAGCACGACCATCGGGTCCTTGCCGTGCATGATGACGTTACCGACGCGGATTTCTTGAGCGATTTTCATAGCAATTTCAGTGTGGTGAACCGCTGACCCTTTGCAGTTGTGGTGCAGGTTCTGCGGCGGGTTATAGGGCCAGACCAGGACCGGTCACGGGGCCAGTGATGGCGCCAGTGACAGGGCCGGTTTCCAGGCCATTCATGCGTCTTGCCTCAACAGGCTGGATCGCAAAGCCCACGATTTTAGCGGTTTTTTGCCACAAAGCTAAGCAGGCTGGTGCACAGGTCGTTCTGGCGCATCAAGCGCTCTCGGGCATTGCCCAAGCAGGTTTGCCAGTCTTGCAGGTCGCGCTGCAGTACCAAAGGTGCTTCATGGCCTGTGCCCGCGCGGTTCCACGCCTGGTGAAAGTGGCGCAGCGAAGCCGGGGCTTCGAGCATGTCGAGAAAGGCGGCCAGCTTGTCCAGGTGCGCCGCATCATCCTGCGGGTAGATTTGCCAGACCAATGGTTTGCCGGCCCATAGCGCACGCACCAGCGAGTCCTCGCCGCGCACGAAATTCAGATCGCAGGCCCAGAGCAGCTGGTCAAACCCATTCTGGGTCAACAGCGGTAAATATGATATTGATAGCTGACTTCGCCCGCTGGTATTGCGCAAAAGGCATTTTTCATCATTAAAAACGGCTTTAACGGCATGGCTGGCCCGGCCCGCTGCCACAAACAGGCGCACCGCCTCGCCGTCAAGTCCATGCTGCGCCAGTTGTTTCAGCAGGCCTGGCAGCGCGCCGGGTTCGTAGCAAAACAGTGACACCCGCTTTTCCCTGCTGAATGTGATGCCCTGCGCGGCCAGCCAGGCTGGAGCGTCAAAGCGAGACTGCCGGTCGGCCAGCCCGGGTTCGCGCAACAAGCCGCCGGTGGCTGCCGTGAAGCCGGGGTAGAAAAACCATTTTTCCCAGCCCGCCGCCGGGCCCCGCTGGACCCGTGAGGGCAGGGCATGGCAACGCTCGACATACGCCTCGGCAGACAGGTATTCGAGGTTGATCCATACGGGTTTCAGGCCGTTTGCGCTTTGCTGGTCTGCACAAGCAGCTATGAATTCAGGCGCTGCATCACAGCCGAAGGCTTCGACCAGTACATCGCACGGTTGCAAGGCAAAGTCGGCTGCCTGCAGGGCGAGCGGCGGTGTCCAGGCGATGACCCGGACATTGTCGCAACCCCCAGGCGCCATCCACTGCAGCGCGCAAGCGTCATCCACCCACAGGCGCACGCGATGACCGCGCGTCGCCAGGTCGGCGGCCAGGCGCCAGCACACGCCAATGTCCCCGTAGTTGTCGATGACTTTGCAAAAAATGTCCCATTGCAGGCGGTGATTCATGAAAGGATTGTCCACAATACGGCCATTGCGCAACCTTGACACCATGACACCAACCCACGAATTCGATCCCCAACTGCTCAGCGAAGTGGCGGCATTGCCGCCCTTGCCCGGTGTTTACCGCTACTACGACGAACAGGGCGGCGTGCTCTATGTCGGCAAGGCGCGCAACCTGAAAAAGCGCGTCACCAGCTATTTCCAGAAAAACCATGGCGGCACCCGGATCGGCCACATGATCACCAAGATCGTGCGTTTGGAAACCACGGTGGTGCGCTCCGAGGCCGAGGCGCTGCTGCTGGAAAACAACCTGATCAAGACGCTCCATCCGAAGTACAACATCCTGTTCCGGGACGACAAGAGCTACCCTTATCTCAAGCTGACCGCCGCCCAGTCCCGGCCCGAGGGCGACGCGCTGGCGGCCATCGCCTTTCCACGCATTGCCTATTACCGGGGCGCGGTCGAGAAAAAGCACCGTTATTTCGGCCCGTACCCCAGCGCCTGGGCAGTGAAGGACACTATTCTTTTGCTGCAAAAGGTGTTCAGGCTGCGCACCTGCGAAGACACGGTCTTCAACAACCGCACGCGGCCCTGCTTGCTGTACCAGATCAAGCGCTGCTCCGCGCCGTGCGTGGGCCATGTGTCGCCCGAGCAATATGCGCTGGACACGGCGAACGCCGAGCGCTTCCTGCAAGGCCAGACACAGGAAATTCTGGGTGAGCTGGAAAAGAAAATGCTCGCGCATTCAGAGCGGCTGGAGTTTGAGCAGGCGGCCGAGTTGCGCAACCAGATGTCGGCGCTGTCGAAAATCCTGCACCAGCAGTCGATGGAAATTGGCGGCAAGAACGGCGATGTGGACGTGGATATCCTGGCGGTGAAAGTGCAGGGCGGCAAGGCCTGCGTCAACCTGGCCATGGTGCGGGGCGGCCGGCACCTGGGCGACCGGCCGTACTTTCCAACGCATGTGGAGCATGCCGCCGACGTGGCCGCGCTGGACGCCGAGCTCGAGTCGCCAGCCGTTGCGCTGAAGGAAAAGTCGCTGGAGGCGCTGGTGCTTGAAGCCTTTATTGCCCAGCATTACATCGACGTGCCGGTGCCGCCCACGCTGGTGGTCAGCGAGCCGGTCGACAAGGATCTGATGTCTGCGCTGGCAGAGCAAACCGGCAGCCGCGTCACTGCCGTCCACCAGCCGCGCGAGCAGCGCCGCGTCTGGCTGGAAATGGCGCAGAAAAATGCCGGTCTGCAACTGGCGCGCCTGCTGGCCGAGCAGGGCTCGCAACAGGCGCGCACGCGGGCACTGGCCGAAGCGCTGGAACTGCCGATGGACAACCTGGACACGCTGCGCATCGAGTGCTTCGACATTTCGCACACCGCGGGCGAGGCGACCCAGGCGTCGTGCGTGGTGTTCAAGGAACACAAGATGCAGAACAGCGAATACCGCCGCTACAACATCGAAGGCATCACCCCGGGCGACGACTATGCCGCCATGCGCCAGGTGCTGACGCGGCGCTACAGCAAGCTGGCCGAGGCCGCGCGCAATGGCGAGGCCACATTGCCCGACCTGGTGCTGGTCGATGGCGGCAAGGGCCAGGTGTCGATGGCGCGCGAGGTGTTTGTCGAACTCGGGCTGGACCTGGGGCTGATTGCCGGCGTTGAAAAAGGCGAGGGCCGCAAGGTGGGGCTGGAAGAACTGGTGTTTGCGGACGGCCGGGACAAGGTCTACCTGGGCCGCGATTCGGCTGCGTTGATGCTGATTGCCCAGATTCGCGATGAGGCGCACCGCTTCGCCATCACCGGCATGCGCGCCAAGCGGGCCAAGGTGCGTGTGGGCGGTAGCCGGCTCGAAGACATTGCCGGCATTGGCCCGAAAAAGCGTGCCAGCCTGCTGCAGCGCTTTGGCGGCGTGCGCGGCATTGCGTCGGCCAGCGTCGAGGACATCGCCATGGTCGATGGCATTTCAACCGAACTGGCCGAGGAAATTTACCGGGCGCTGCATTGACGGCGCATCGCAGCGCAGCTTGCAGCGCACAGGACGGCTGCATGGCTTACGCAGATTGCTTGCCGCTCATGCCAAAATCGGTGCCATGTTCCTGACGATACCCACCCTAATGACCTGGACTCGCATCATCGCGATTCCGCTGATCGTGGGAGTCTTCTACCTGGACATTCCTGCGGTTGAACGCAACCTGATCGCCACGGTGATGTTCGTCGTGTTTGCCGCGACCGACTGGCTTGACGGTTATCTGGCACGCAAGCTGAACCAGACATCGTCCTTTGGCGCTTTTCTTGACCCGGTGGCCGACAAGTTCCTGGTTTGCGCCTCGCTGCTGGTACTGGTGCATCTGCAACGGGCCGATGTGTTCGTAGCCCTCATCATCATTGGCCGCGAGATTGCCATTTCGGCATTGCGCGAATGGATGGCGCAAATTGGCGCCTCGCGCAGTGTGGCGGTTCACATGCTCGGTAAGGTCAAAACGACGGTACAAATGATCGCCATTCCTTTCCTGCTGTATGACGGCCGCCTGTTTGGCATCATCAACACCCCGGTCTGGGGAACCTGGCTGATCTGGATTTCGGCCATTTTGACGGTCTGGTCAATGGTCTATTACCTGCAAAAAGCGATTCCCGAAATCCGCGCTCGGGCCAAATGAATGTTTCCTGACGCAAGCCGGTCGTGAGCCTTTCGCAGCCCTCCAGCCCTCTGATCCGGGCCATGCCCGCCGTGTTTGTGCTGATCTGGAGCACCGGCTTTATCGTGGCCAAGTTCGGCCTGCCCTACGCGCCGCCGCTGACCTTTCTGGTGCTGCGCTATGTGTTTTCCATTGCCTGCTTTTTGATCTGGATCGGTTTCAGCCGCGCCCGCTGGCCGCGCGTGCGCCAGCAGTGGCTGCACCTGGCCCTGACCGGGGTGCTGATGCATGCCGGTTACCTTGGCGGCGTCTGGGTCGCGGTGAAAAGCGGTATGGGCTCTGGCTTGACAGCATTGATCGTTGGGCTGCAGCCAGTGCTGACTGCCCTGTGGCTTTCATGGGCCGGCGCATCTGGTTCTTCCACCGCGACAAAAACGCAGGTCACGCCCCGCCAGTGGGCCGGGCTGGCCCTGGGACTGGGCGGCCTGCTGCTGGTGGTGGCGCGCAAATTCGGCAGCGGCAGCGAAGTGACCGCGCTCACCCTGGGTTGCACCGTCTTTGCCTTGGGTTGCATCACCGTGGGCACCCTGTACCAGAAACACTTTGTCCAGCCAACCGACGTGCGCACGGCCAATGCTATACAGCTGGCCGCTGCCTTGCTGGTGACGCTGCCTTTTTCCTTCCTGGAAACCGAGGCGATTGTCTGGAACACTGATTTTATCGGCGCCATGGCCTGGTCAGTGCTGGCGTTGACGCTGGGCGGCAGTTCGCTGCTGTACCTGCTGATACAGCGCGGCGCGGCCACGGCAGTCACCAGCCTCCTTTACCTGGTGCCGCCCACCACGGCCGTGATGGCCTGGCTGCTGTTTGGAGAAGCCATCACGCTGGCGACTGTCGCCGGTACGGCACTCACAGCGCTGGGCGTCAGCCTGGTGGTGCGGCCCGCGAAGCCGCAGGCCGTGTAGTTTTCCAGGGCTCGTCTTGGAACTGCGCGACCAGAAAATCGATCAGCAGCCGAATGCGGCGCGGCGAATCCGTGCGGTAAGGCGCCAGCCAGTGAATGTCGGCATCCGGCATGGCATAGTCCCGGAGCACCTGGACCAACTGGCCAGAAGCCAGCCAGGGCTCAATATCCCACAGGCTGCGGAGCATGATGCCGCGGCTATCCAGGCACCAGTCACGCACGAGTTCACCGGAGTTGCTCGACAGCGGACCCCGCACCCTGACTTGCTCGGGTGTCTTGCTGTCGCTTTTGTGCAGCGTCCAGGTATCGAAGCTCTGACTCTGTGCGGGAGCGTTTTCGCGCACGATCAGGCAGTCATGGTCGCGCAGGGCGCTCAACGTCAACGGTTCACCGTGCAGCCGCAGGTAGTCGGGCGACGCTGCCAGCACGCGCCGGTTGGGCCCCAGCCGGCGTGACACCCATTGGGCAGCCTGCCTGCCGCGCACTTGCCACAGCCAGATGGCGCCGTCAAAGCCTTCGCTGCCAAGGTCCGGCAATTGCTCGGTGAGCTGCAGCTGAATGTCAATTCGTGGATAGCGTTCCTGAAACAGCGCCAGCGCCGGTCCCAGCCACAGGCGTCCAAAGCCAAAAGTCGCGGCCAGCCGTATCAGACCGCAAGGCTCGGCCTTGCGCTCTTGAAGCTCGGCCTCAAGCGCGTCGAAGCCCTGCAGCAATACCAACGCCCGTTCATAAACGGTTTCGCCCTCCGCTGTGGTGCTGATACGCCGGGTGGTCCGCTGGAACAATCGCTGCCCCAACCGTGCTTCAAGTGCCGCGAGTCGTTTGGTGACGACAGGCGCCGCCAGATCCAGACTGCGCGCGGCTGCTGCCATGCTGCCTTGGTTTCGTACCGCCACCACCAGTTCAAGATCGCTGCGCTCCATTGTTGCCTTGGTAGAAATAATTGATTGCCAAATTATTGCTTGAATCATCTCTTTGATTGCGACAAAATTCATTCTGGTTGTTGCATATGCAGACGGTTAAAACTTGAGGTCGATCGATGTTTGAAGATTTCGTTGCCAGTGACATAGTTGGGCCAGCCGGAATCCTGCACACGTTGCGGGGTGGGTCCGGTGCTCCGCTACTGCTGATGCACGGGCATCCGCAAACGCATGTGATGTGGCATGCCGTGGCCGATGCGCTGGCAAAGAAATTCACCGTGGTGTTGATGGATTTGCGCGGCTACGGCGATTCGGTTCGCGCGCCTGCCGATGCGGAACACAAGGCGTATTCCAAGCGCGCTATGGCGCTTGATGCCATGGCTGTGATGCATCACCACGGATTTATGCAATTCCAGGTGCTGGCCCATGACCGGGGCGCCCGGGTGGCGCACCGACTGGCGGCAGACCATCCTGAGGCGGTTCTACGGTTGATGTTACTCGATGTTGCGCCCACCTTGGGAATGTATGACAACACTTCAGACGCTTTTGCCCGCGCTTACTGGCACTGGTTTTTCCTGATCCAGCCGTCGCCATTGCCCGAGGCGCTGATCGATTCGGATCCTGTTCGCTATCTCCGCAGCGTGATGGGCCAGCGGCATGCGGGACTCGCAGCTTTTGCGCCTGGCGCATGGGCTGAATACGAGCGCTGCGCGAAGATTCCGGGCACAGGCCTGAGCATTTGCGAAGACTACCGCGCTGCGGCGACGATTGACCTCGTGCATGACCGTGCCGACGTGGCTGCAGGCCTGAAATTGAGGCAGCCGCTTCGCGTTCTCTGGGCCGAGCATGGCGCGGTTGGCCGGTATTTTGACGTCATGCATCTGTGGCGGGAACGTGCCAGTGATGTATCCGGAGCAAGCATTGCGAGCGGGCACTACATCGCGGAAGAGGCGCCTGAACAAGTGCTGGCGCAGGCGCTTGAGTTTTTCGAAAACTGAATCAAAGGAAATCACCATGGGTAAAAAAAGAATCGCCGTCATCGCAGGGGACGGCATCGGCAAGGAAGTGATGCCTGAAGGCATTCGCGTGTTGGAAGCCGCAGCGGTCAAGTACGGCATTGACCTGCAGTTCGACCACTTCGATTTTTCCAGCTGGGACTATTTTGAAAAGCACGGAAAAATGCTGCCCGACGACTGGAAAGACCAGATTGGCGGACACGATGCCGTTTATTTTGGCGCGGTGGGCTGGCCCGACAAGATTGCCGACCATGTGTCGCTCTGGGGTTCGCTGCTGATGTTTCGGCGCGAATTTGACCAGTACATCAACCTGCGGCCTGCACGTCTGATGCCCGGCATCATTGCGCCGGTCGTGCGGCGCGATGGCAGCCCGCGTCAGCCCGGAGAGATTGATTTCTACATCGTCCGCGAAAACACCGAAGGCGAATATTCCAGCATCGGCGGCAGGGCATTTCCCGGAACCGAACGGGAGTTTGTGCTGCAAGAGTCGGTATTTACACGCATCGGCGTTGATCGGGTACTGAAGTTTGCCTTTGAGTTGGCTCAAACCCGACCCAAAAAACACCTGACGAGCGCAACCAAATCCAACGGTATTTCAATTTCGATGCCTTATTGGGATGAACGTGTCGCTGAAATGGCCAAAAACTATCCGGCAATTCAGCTCGACAAGTTTCACATCGACATCCTGACGGCGCATTTTGTACAACGACCAGACTTTTTCGACGTGGTCGTGGCCAGCAATCTGTTTGGAGACATCCTGAGCGATCTGGGCCCTGCTTGCACAGGCACCATTGGCATTGCGCCCAGTGCCAACCTCAATCCGGAGCGCAAATTTCCGTCGTTGTTCGAGCCGGTCCATGGCTCGGCGCCAGACATTGCCGGGCGCGGTATCGCCAATCCGATCGGTCAGATCTGGTGCGGCGCCATGATGCTGGAATTCCTGGGACACAAGGACGCGCATGACGGCATTCTTTCCGCCATTGAACAGGTTCTTGGTACCCAGAGCGGGGCACCACGTACACCCGATCTGGGGGGACAGGCCAGTACGACGGATGTCGGCAAAGCCATCGCGCAAGTTTTAGCCAAAGGCTAAATCGGATTTTGTCAAGCGTGGAAATTAAAGCGCTTGCTTCGCAAGACAATCAGAAGTTATCAAAACAAAGCTAGAATTCCGCTCCAGAGCTTAAATACTTGCCTCAAGTTGACAGCTTGGATGTCCATGGTTTTAATGGACTAATAAACCAAATTGTCCTGTTGTCCCCAACACCGCATTACCGCGGGTTGCGAAAACAGGTATCAAGCCAACCAGACCAACCGATCAAATAATGAGGTGCTTTTTGTGAACAAGACTGAATTGATTGAGCACATTGCGCAGAATGCCGACATTTCCAAGGCTGCGGCCACCCGTGCTTTGGAGTCAACTATTAGTGCGGTAAAGGCAACCCTTAAAAAAGGAGGCTCGGTGTCTCTGGTGGGTTTTGGTACTTTTGCCGTCGGCAAACGCGCAGCCCGGACGGGTCGCAATCCCCGGACTGGCGATGCGATTAAAATCAAGGCAGCCAAGGTTCCAAAATTCCGTCCAGGCAAAGCGCTCAAAGATGCGTTGAACTGATGTAATATTTTCAAAGTGGGGTGCTTAGCTCAGTTGGTAGAGCAGCGCCTTTACACGGCGTAGGTCGGCGGTTCGAGTCCGTCAGCACCCACCACCCACTAAAAAAAGGCGAACCAGAGTTCGCCTTTTTTTTTGTTGAGCCCGTTTGGGCCATCACACAGGAAATTCGAAGATGTTTGATTTCATTCGCAAGCACACCAAATGGACAATGGCATTGCTGTTTTTATTGATCGTGCCTTCGTTCATATTGGTTGGCATGAACAGCAACCATTCTGCTGAAAAAGGACGTGTGGTGGCCAAGGTAGATGGAACCGAGATTACCCAGCCTGAATGGGATCGGGCGCATCTCAGCGAAGTTGACCGTTTGCGTGCTTCAATGCCGACACTTGATGCCAAGCTGCTGGATACACCTGAAGCACGCTATGCCACGCTAGAACGAATGGTTCGTGACCGTGTTGTTGCCGTAGCAGCTGAAAAGCTCAAACTTTCCACCAGCAACCAGCATCTTGCACGGGAATTGCAAAGCAGTCCAGAGATCGCTGCCTTGCGTCGTGCCGACGGCTCGCTTGACATGGAGCGTTATCGTCAGTTGCTCGGCGCCCAGGGTTTAAGCCCTGAGATGTTTGAAGCCAACGTCAGGTCCGACTTGTCCCGGCGACAGGTACTGGCCGGTGTATCGGGCAGCGGCCTGACTTCCAGCGTGGCGGCTGACCTTGCATTGAACGCCTTTTTCGAAAAGCGAGAGATCCAGCTTGCCCGATTCAACGCAGCTGATTACGCTTCAAAGCTCAGCCCTTCAGACGCGGATATCGAGCAGTTCTACAAAGCCAATGAAAAACTTTTTCAAGCGCCCGAACAAGCCAGTATTGAGTATGTTGTGCTTGACTTGGACACGGTGACCAAGGGAATAGCCGTCAATGACGCTGACCTCAAGACATATTACGAGCAGAACGCCAAGCAGTTGAGTAGTACAGAAGAACGCCGTGCCAGCCACATCTTGATTACCGCTCCCGTTACCGCGTCAGCAGCTCAGCGCGAAGAAGCAAAAGCAAAAGCTGAGGCTTTGCTCGCAGCTATTCGAAAAGCCCCTGATACCTTTGCCGAAGTGGCTCGAAAAAACTCGCAGGATCCAGGCTCTGCGGCTGGCGGTGGCGATCTCGACTTCTTTGGCAAGGGCGCCATGGTCAAGCCATTTGAAGACGCTGCTTTTTCGATGCAAAAGGGTGACATCAGCGATGTGGTTGCATCTGATTTTGGGTACCACATCATCAAGCTGACCGATATCAAAGTCCCCAAGCAACGCAGTTTCGAAGAAATGAAGCCGATGCTTGAAGCCGACCTGAAAAAGCAGCAGGCACAAAAGAAGTTTTCCGAAACCGCTGAAGCTTTCTCAAACGCCGTGTATGAGCAGTCAGACAGCTTGAAACCGGTAGCTGATCGTTTAAAACTCGAGATCAAAACTGCGGCAACTGTATTGCGCCAACCCGCTTCAGGCGTAAGCGGTCCGTTGGGCAATGCGAAGTTTCTCAATGCGCTTTTCTCACCTGATGCAATCGAGAAAAAACGCAATACTGAAGCTGTTGAGGTGGGCTCCAACCAGTTGGTGTCAGGACGCATCGTCCAGTACACCCCGGCACGAACCTTGCCCTTGGCAGAAGTAAAAGGCAGTGTGCGTCAGCGCTGGCTTGCACAGCATGGGGCAGAAGAAGCGCGCAAAGATGGGATTGCCAAGCTTGCGGCCTGGAAGGCGTCACCCGCTGCCGCCACACTGGCCTCGCCGATATTTGTGTCGCGTGAGCAGAGCCAGCAGTTGCCTGCACCGCTTGTTGATGCGGCGATGCGTGCGGATACGAGCGTTTTACCCTCTTTTGTAGGCGTTGACTCGGGAGTTCAGGGCTATGCAATCGTCAAAATCAACAAGGTCGTGCCGCGTGACCGACCGGCTGAAACTGCAGCCTTGCAGGAACGCAATCAGTATGGCCAGCAATGGGCTTCTGCTGAAACGCTGGCTTACTACAACGGTCTGAAAGATCGATTCAAAGCAGAAATATTGGTTACCAAGCCCGCACTTGGACTACAAAATCCGGAAGCTGCTGCAAGCAGGTAATTCAAGCTGTCTTTGCCGCTATAATCTGTTTCTCCGGTGGCTGTAGCTCAGTTGGTAGAGTCCAGGATTGTGATTCCTGTTGTCGTGGGTTCGAGCCCCATCAGCCACCCCAGTATTTATAATGAAACCATGCTATTGAAAATATAGCATGGTTTTTTCTTGCTTATACGATGTAAGAGCGGACGTAAAACGATTGTTGGAATCAAGTTCAAGTGCCAGTTATTTAAGCTATGGAGCCATTCCATGGCGCCAGCCAATTAGACGATGATGACAAAGCGGTTATCCAGCTTTTCATAGCGCGTTGCTACTTTTCATTAGACGGCGCTCTCAAGTCCAAGTGCAACACGGCGACAGTTTATTGGAAAATCGGTTCGCAGTTCTCAAAACTGGCCAGCCAGGCGCTGTTAGCCCCATGCGGCGCGCACCAGTCGAGCGTTTTTCAGGGACGCCCATTCATTAGCTCGGCAATCCCATCGAACTGCTCCTGGCTGTAGCTTGACAAGTCCATTGCTTTGGGCAGGAACTGGCGACCTAAACATCGATGGTCTCGTTGCTGCGTCTTTGCCAAGAACTGTGTGGGTCATAAAAACCCACGGAAATGCCTGTATTGCCGCTGATCTGGGCATGCTAAGCCATCCCCCTGCCTATGTCATAGGTCTTCGTCTTGCGCATGGATTGCGCGAGCGTCCTGTTCAAACGGCTGTCTTGAATCTGGGGTCCACTTTAGAGGCTGCAGCATATGAAACGGATTGTTGAACTAGTGGGTTGTAAAAGCTACGTTAATCTGTATTTTTTATCCTCGATTAATATCCACATGCGTTGTCAGCTATCGTGATTGACATAAAAAAGACAAAGGTATTACATGATCGTTCGTTTTCATATCGATCCGATGGAACAAGACCTGTATGAATACAGTGTTAGCTACGAAGGGGAAATGCTGTACTCAGATGTGGGCCTCGGTTCTGTGGAGGACTGTATCGTCGCTGCGACAGAAGGTCTTGACCAAGAGGCAGTGGCTGCCGAAATAGCCTACAAGGGAATCATCAGTGGAACTTATGCGCTAGCGTCATTGGCGTTGATGTCCGAGCAGATTGCCAGCCATGCGCTGCAGACAACGCTTGCGATCGAAGAGGTCAGTGAGTAAGGCTATTGCGGCCGTTGCGCGAACTGTCGATACAGTGTGTATGGCTTGCTTTTAAAAGCAATGCGCCGAAGAAATTAGGTGACGGACCTTGACCCCGGCACTGGCTCCGCAGTTAGGGCTGCTTGGTTCCCCATCTGACCCGGTTGGCCGCTTTACCATGCGGGAAGGCCCGTCGTCTTTGATTATAGGGGCGAGGGCTTGGCCCTTTGGCACACGCGGAGAATTTTCAGAAAAAACGTACCTGCAGCTTCGTCTATTCCTCATGCATTAGTCCCGGGAAAAGCTGCAGAATGCCTTTTTGCATTTGGCAGACCTTCGACTTGAATTGCTGCCTGTGCAAGCACCACTCCTTCAAGCCCAAGGCATCGCAGGCACAATCGATCATTCACTATTGCCGCACAAGGAAGCCTTCATGCCACGCGTCGTTTTCAATCAAAAAGGGGGTGTTGGCAAGTCCACCATCACCTGCAATCTGGCCGCCATCAGCGCGAGCCAGGGTTTACGCACGCTTGTTGTCGATCTGGACCCGCAGGGCAACTCCAGTGCTTATCTGATGGGTAAAACGGCCACTGGTGATCTACCGGACGTGGGCGGATTTTTTGAAAATACCCTGAGCTTCAGTTTGCGTACCGTTTCGCCGGCCGAATTCATAGTTGCCACTCCGCATGAAAGGCTGGACTTGATGCCCTCCAGCCCAAAGCTTGACGAATTGCAAGCTAAGCTGGAGTCCCGGCACAAAATCTTCAAGCTGCGTGAGGCACTGCAGCAACTGTCCGGCAACTACGACCGGATTTACATTGACACACCGCCAGCGCTCAATTTTTACACCCGTTCGGCGCTCATCGCGGCTCGCACCTGCCTGATTCCCTTTGACTGCGACGACTTCTCACGCAAGGCCTTGTATACCTTGCTTGAAAATGTCCAGGAAATCCAGGCGGATCACAACGCCGGGCTGGTGGTGGAAGGCATTGTGGTCAACCAGTTCCAGCCTCGCGCCAATTTGCCGCAACGAATTGTCAATGAACTGATAGAGGAGGGATTGCCTGTGTTGCATCCTTACCTGCCGGCTTCCATCAGAATTCGCGAGTCGCACGAACAATCGCTGCCGATGATCTACATGGACCCCAGCCATAAGCTGACCCAGGCGCTGGTGGAGCTGCATGCCGCGCTTGAACCCTGAGCTTTCAGTCTTCCAGAAAACAGGGGTCGCCCACCTAATCCCCCGCAAGCAAGCTGCGGTTCAGGCACTGCCTAGCCAATTTAGAATGAGTTCATGTCCTATCTAGTGCTCGCCCGCAAATACCGGCCCAAGAATTTTTCTGAAATGGTGGGTCAGTCGCACGTCGTGCAGGCTCTTGGCAATGCGCTGGGCACCGGGCGTTTACACCATGCCTATATGTTTACAGGCACACGGGGCGTCGGCAAGACCACGGTGTCGCGCATCCTGGCCAAGTCGCTGAATTGCACCGGTGTTGACGGGCAAGGCGGCATTACTGCCGAACCCTGTGGTGTGTGCAATGCCTGCCTTGACATCGACAGTGGACGCTTCGTCGACTACACCGAACTCGACGCCGCGTCCAATCGCGGTGTCGATGAAATTGCACAACTGCTTGAACAGGCAGTGTACAAACCGGTGGTCGGCCGTTTCAAGGTCTTCATGATCGACGAGGTCCACATGCTGACAAACACGGCCTTCAATGCCATGCTCAAGACGCTGGAAGAGCCGCCCGACTACCTCAAGTTCGTACTGGCCACGACCGATCCACAAAAAGTACCTGCTACGGTGCTGTCGCGCTGCCTGCAGTTTAATTTGCGGCCAATGGCGCCTGAGACGGTACTCGAGCATCTGGTGCATGTGCTGGCCATTGAAAATGTTCCTGCCGAGCCGCAAGCTCTGCGCCTGTTGTCGCGCGCCGCGCGCGGCTCGATGCGCGATGCACTGTCGCTGACCGACCAGGCGATTGCATTTGGCTCGGGTCGGCTTGACGAGGCCAGCGTGCGTGTCATGCTGGGCAGCGTCGACCGTAGCTATGTGTTTCGCCTGCTCGATGCGCTGGCGCGTAACGATGGACGCACGGTGGTTGAAACTTCCGAAGTACTGCGCCTGAATGGCCTGAGCGCGGCCTCGACGCTTGAAGAAATGGCCACTGTGCTGCAGCGCATGGCGGTGCTGCAGTCTGTTCCCGGCATCGGTGCTGGCGATGACGACACCGATCCTGAGATTGTTGAAACCGCCCGGCTGGCCCATGCCATGCCTGCCGACGAAACCCAGCTGCTCTACAGCCTGTGCCTGCATGGACGCGGTGAACTGGGTCTGGCGCCTGATGAATATGCGGGGCTGACGATGGTGCTGCTTCGCCTGTTGGCTTTTAAACCGTCAGGCTCTGTTGTTCAGGCGACTGCCGGGGCGCAGTCTGCCGCCATCAGGATTGCACCGGGGAGTGCCGTCGAGCCGGTAAAAAAGTCGCTGCCTGATCAAGTCGCGGCGCCTGCTGTCAGCGACTTTCATGCGGTACAAGTCGAGGCGGAGCCCGTAGTGCAACTGGCAGACCCGTATCAGGCCTTGCCCACCCGAGAGGCACCAGCACTGGCGCTGACGTCGGCTTATGAGCAAAATATAGCGTCTGCGCATATAGACAGTGCGCCGAGCGCTATGAATAGTAAACCGTTCGCTGAGGCTGCGCCAACACCCAAGCAGCCACCGGAAAATATTGCAACAGAAGGCGCTTCCCTTGACGATGTATGGGAACAGATCGTCAATCAGTTGGTGTCAGCGGAATCTATTGCAGCCCTGACGCGTGAACTGGCGTTGCAGTCGCAGTTGTGCAGCCGCCGGGAAAGCCTCTGGACGCTGCGCGTCGAACGCGAGTCATTGAACCAGGCGGCGGCGCGTGAAAAGCTGAAGGTTGCGCTTCAGACGATATTGGCCGATCCTGCGCTCCAGTTGGCCGTCGAATTGGGCGAAGTGAACGACACGCCGGCGCGCCGGAACAGTGCAGCGTTGGCCGGGCGTCAGCGTACTGCAGAGCTGTTGATTCAAAACGACCCCTTTGTGCAGGACATGATCCGCGAATGGGGCGCCCGGATTGTTCCTGGCAGTATCAAGAGCGTTTTGTCCTGAGCCGGTCTGCGCTTTGACACCTTCAGCCGATATGATCAACGACAGTTTCAGCAACCCTATCCAAAGGAAAAAACATGTTCAACAAAGGACAACTCGCAGGCCTCATGAAGCAGGCACAGGCCATGCAGGACAACCTGAAAAAAGCCCAGGACGACCTGGCGTTTGTCGAAGTCACGGCCGACGCCGGCGCCGGACTGGTGAAAGTCACCATGACGTGCAAGCATGACGTCAAGCGTATCGAGATCGATCCCAGCCTGCTGGCAGAAGACAAGGACATGCTTGAAGACCTGGTGGCCGCCGCCTTCAATGCTGCCGTTCGCAAGGCCGAGGAAGTCAGCCAGGAAAAAATGGGCAAGCTCACGGCGGGCATGCCAGCGCTGCCAGGCGGCATGAAGTTTCCTTTTTAATTTATTGGAGGGCAGTCCGACGCAGGCGCATGTCTTTTTGTCTCTCTATCCCCTGCTGATTTATACCCGTATTGACGAATGCAGTAAATGAACATAAACGCCCTTGACGGCCTGTCCCAGGCATTGCGCAAACTTCCAGGCGTAGGTGCCAAGTCGGCAGCACGCATGGCCTTTCACCTGCTGCAGCACGACAAGTCTGGCGCTTTGCAGATTGCGCGCGCACTGGACCACGCAGTTCAAAGCATTGGGCACTGCGCGTTGTGCAACACCCTGACCGAGCAGGAGGTTTGTGTGACCTGCGCTGATACGCAGCGCGACCGCTCCAAGCTTTGCGTTGTGGAAACACCGGCCGATCAAGCGGCGCTTGAGCGAACGCTTGCCTATCGGGGCCTGTATTTTGTGCTGATGGGCAAGCTTAGCCCGCTGGACGGCATAGGCCCGAACGACATCGGCCTGCAAAAATTATTTGATCGTGTGGCGCCCCGAAATGACAACGGAGAACTTTTGCCGACTGCTGACCGTGAAGTTCAGGAAGTTATTTTGGCGACCAATTTCACTGCCGAAGGGGAAGCCACAGCGCATGTAATTGGCCAGGCGCTTAAAAGCCGCGGCATGCAAGTCACACGTTTGGCGCGCGGCGTACCGGTGGGCAGCGAACTGGAATATGTAGACTTGGGAACAATTGCCCACGCATTGACCGATCGGCGATGAGCTTGCGGACAGCCTGAACCGTTGTCAGGAAGAAAAAATAAGGTTTTTCATGACGCTCGAATATTTCACGATCGCTTACTGGTGCATTCTGGTGGCGTCCTTGCTGCCTATCATCTGCGCCGGCATTGCCAAATATGGATTGATGCGAACCGCTCCTGAAAAAGGCGGCTACGACAACAACAATCCCCGGTCCTGGCTGGCAAGTCAGACGGACTGGCGGGCACGGGCCAATGCAGCACAGGCCAACACCTTTGAGGCTAACCCTTTCTTTTTTGCCGCAGTCATCATTGCCCAACAGCTGCAGGCCAGCCAGGTTCTGCTCAACAGTCTTGCCGTACTGTATGTTGCACTGCGTGTCGTCTACATCGCGCTTTATGTCGGCAACAAGGCCAATGCGCGCTCCATCATTTGGGCGCTGTCCTTTTTCATTAACATAGGCATTCTTTTTTCTGGTTTTCGCTGACTCGTTTGAACTTTCTGATTCACTTTTTACAACATAAATAGTTTTTTGTTACATTCATACACGGGATGATCCTGATGCGGAATTCTTTCGGGCTCGATATGCTGAAACGCATGGTTACAGAGCAGAAAGAAATTTGGAATGGAACGTTTCCCTCGCATCTCCCGTCGGCTATTTACTGGCACCAGCGTGCTGGCGGCGGCAACACTTTGTTGGCCTGCACTACATGCACAAGGTCAGCCTGAAATTAGAAAAATCACAATCTCGGTGGACAACAAGGCCGCTTTGTCCAGCCTGCCCCTGACCATTTCCGAGCATCTTGGTTACTTTCGGGTTGAAGGCCTTGTCGTTGAAATTAACAACTATGAAAGCGGAGCCCAAGCAGTGCATGCGCTGACAGGAAAATCGGCTGATATCTGTTTGGCAGGTTTCGAGCACATTATTCACCTGCAGGCAGCTCAGCAGATGGTTCAGTCGATTGTGCTGCTCGGCAGGGCATCTCAGATTGCCTTTGGGATTTCGACACGAAGTCTTTCGCGTTACAAATCAATTGCGGAATTGAAGGGCAGGAAAATAGGCGTTATCGCATTGAAAAGCGCAAGTACCCTGATGGCTTCCATGGTGTTAGCCCAAGGCGGTTTGAGCGCCAGTGATGTCAGCTTTTTGGAAGTTGGCGAGTTGGAAGGCGCATTGGCTGCGCTGCGCTCTGGTCAAGTGGATGCCATTAGCCACACTGACCCGCTCATGACCATTCTGGAGCAAAAAGGGGAGGTCCGGATCATCAGCGACGCCCGCACCCTCAAGGGTACAGCTGAATTGTTTGGCGGCCCCATGCCAGCGGCCTGCCTGTTTGCGCAACATGACTTCATCCGGAAAAATCCCAATACATGCCAGGCACTGGCCAATGGCATGGTGCATGGCCTGAAGTGGCTTCAGACGGCTGGACCGGGAGATATCATCAAAACCGTTCCCGAAAACTACTTGCTGGGTGACCGTGGGCTGTACATCGCCTCTTTCAACAAGGTACGAGAATCCATTTCCCTGGATGGCATCCTTGCCGACGAAGCACCGCGCACTGCATTAAAGGCGATTGCCGGTTTTGACGCGAGCATTAGAGCCAGCAAAGTTGACTTGTCGAAGACGTACACCAACTCATTTGCACAGCGGGCCAAAGAGCGTTTCAAGGCTTGAATCCAAACCCTGTGAGAATAATGGATCGTGTACAAACGGTTTGCCAGCACGCTTGCAATCAATACATGTCGTCCTGCAACTTGCATCAACTTGATTGTCTAGCGTAGCGATTGAGTTGTTCGTACATTCCCGCTTCAGGCCGATACGGAACCTTCAATCCATAAATATCAAGAGAGTATCCATGAATCTTCACATGAACATTGGTCCGATCGTGGCGCTGATAGCAGGTATTTTGATCCTGCTGATCCCACGTCTTCTGAACTATATCGTCGCCGTCTACCTGATTGTCATTGGTCTGATTGGCCTGTTTGGAACCGGCTCGTTGCGGATTTGACATGGCCAGACTGGCTGCCCCTCAATCATCGGTGATTTACTTTCTTTTTGACTTGACCACTGCCTTGCCAGTGTCGCGCCTGACGGCCTGAACCGCAGTTTTTGACCTTGATCCGCTAGGCTTGCCAACCGCATTTTTGGCCAGTCCGCGTGCGGTGATGGGCAGATGCAGAACTATTTGCTGGCCCCGCTTGAAGGCTGTCTGAATATTGACATTGTTCCAGCTGGCAACGCTGGATTCAGCCACGTTATACCGACTGGCAATGCTCGTAACAGACTCGCCTTTGCGAGCCCTGACCGTCGTACGGCGCGTGGTGATTTCAGGCGCCAGCGAAACTTGGGCATTGTCCGCCACCTGGCTGCTGACGTCGTTGTCCATCCGGGCAGGGCGCGGCACGAGCAGCGTCGAGCCTGCCTTGATAAGCATGCGAGGCGGAATATTGTTCATGCTGCGCAGATCGGATTCGTTCATTCCGGTGTGCCGTGCCGCTTCCGTAACGTTCATGGTGCTGGGCGCTGTCCAAGCGGTCCAGCTGGCATATTGGCCTTGGGTGTAGGCGTCGAAGTTGCGCTGAAATACCAATGCGTTGTCCCAAGGCAGCAAGATTTGCGGCGTTCCCGATGCCAGGATGACAGGGCGGCGGGCAGAAGGGTTGAGCGCTTTGAAAACATCGATTTCAACATCGGCCAGCCGTGCCGCCAGGGCGACGTCAATATCTCGCGTGATCTGCACCTGCTGAAAATACGGGTGGTTCTCAATCAGCGGCAGTTCTGTATTGAACGCCTGTGGATTGGCAACAATATTTTTTACCGCTTGAAGCTTGGGTACATAAAGGCGTGTTTCTGCCGGCATGTTGAGCTCGTCGTAAGTTGTTCCCAGCCCTGCTTTCTGATTTTTTGCAATGGCCCGGCCGACGCTTCCTTCGCCCCAGTTGTAAGCGGCCAATGCCAAGTGCCAGTCGCCAAACATGCCATGGAGTTTTTGCAGATAGTCGAGCGCTGCGCGCGTCGATGCCAGCACGTCGCGACGGTCATCTCTGAAATTATTTTGTTTGAGGTCGAAATATTTTCCGGTAGCGGGCATGAATTGCCACATGCCAGCTGCCTTGGCGCTGGATACCGCCTGCGGATTAAAGGCGCTTTCAATGAAGGGAAGCAGGGCCAACTCGGTCGGCATTTGCCGGCGCTCCAGTTCTTCGACGATGTGAAACAGGTATTTGCTGGAGCGCTCGGTCATGCGCTGGATGTAATCAGGGCGGCTGGCGTACCACTGCTCGCGGTCTGTCACCAGTTCGTTTTGCAAGTCGGGCATTGCAAATCCTTTGCGAATCCGGTCCCATAGTTCCTTGGGCGGCTCGGTGGAGGCAATAGGGAAGGAATTTACCTGGCCGGGTGTGATGGCGCGCAATGGGCCGGTTGGAATCCTCTGGCCCGGGATGGTTCCGGGCCCGGTAGACAGCACCGGGTCGTCCGGCAGGCCTGGCGGCTGCGTGGCGCAACCTGCCAGAACAACCAATGCCATCAGGAACGCAAGTGAAACCAGCCGAAAGCGCTGGAAGGAAAAACAGGATGAAGCAAAAAAGGAAAGCTGGGCGGTTCGAGGGACAGATGTCATTTGAATTGGTTTTTCCATTGCCGCAGGGCAGAAAATACAGTGCTGTCGTCATGGGTTGACGCATCAAGGTGGTGAACGGCGGTCATGGTGTCGGTTTCGCGCGTTCGTAAAAAAGTATTGATCAGGACTTCCAGTCTGATGGTACAGGGCAGGCTTGCTCTGTTTGCGCAACTGGCGGCAATGCTTTTCACAAGTATCCAATTCCGCATTATCAGGCTCAAAGGCAAGCTCAAAACGCAAGTTGGCTACCATGTACTTGTGTGCGCAGCAGACACGTGTTTCGCCGGCAATGCACCAAGCTTGTCATCGATGCCAGCATATGCGCTGGAGCTGCTTTAAACAGATAGACGTAACTCGCTGAAAAAATTGTCGACAAATGCGGAAACAGGAATCAAAAACATGCAGCGGTTTCGATGAATTCAGAAATTACAGGATTGACAGAGTGGCTTGATACCCCGCCGGGGGCCTATTTGCTCGCTTGGGAACGTTCCCTCTTTGATCTGGCTGTGAGTGATATTTTTGGCTACCATGCTCTGCAACTGGGGTTTCCTGAGCTTGATGCGTTGCAAGCCAACCGCATGCCGCACAAATGGGTGGCCCTAGATGCCTTCGAAAAACAGACCTTACCCCTTCCTTCAAAAAGCAGACCGAATAATCGGACAGGGCCTGAGTCGATTAGTTCCCCACGCGCTGCCTTGTATGCCGATTCGGCAGCGCTGCCGTTTCCCGAAAGCAGCCTGGATTTGGTGGTTCTGCCGCACACACTGGAGCTTGGCATTGACCCGCATTCCACCTTGCGCGAGGTGGCGCGCGTTCTCGTACCTGATGGGCGGGTGGTCATAAGCGGCTTCAATCCGGCCAGTCTCTGGGGGTTGCGCCAGCAACGTGGTCACTTTTACCAGCGTTTTGGATACGAGGGACTTTTTTTGCCGGATGCTGGCGAATACATTGGCTATTGGCGGCTTCGCGATTGGCTCAGGCTGCTCGACTTCGAGGTGGAATCGGCTCAGTTTGGTTGCTATCGCCCTGCGCTGAAAAGTCAGCATTGGCTGGACCGGTTTAACTGGATGGACCGCGCCGGAAAACGCTGGTGGCCGATCTTTGGGGCGGTCTATTTTCTGGTGGCCGTCAAGCGTGTGCGCGGCATGCGCTTGTTGGAGCCTGACTGGAAAACACGCAAATCACCAGTGTCTGCTCCTGCCATCGTGGCCAGCAGGAAGCCCGCCGGCTGGGTCAAAATAAGCGACTGAGATTTTCCCAATTTTTAAACCCACCAGGCATTCCTGGCACCACAAGTAGTCCATGACCGATTTAGCAGCAGAGCCACACGTTCCCAGTCAACACATCGTGATTTACACCGACGGTGCCTGCAAGGGCAACCCCGGGCCTGGTGGCTGGGGTGCCTTGCTGTCAGGAAGCGGTACCGAGAAAGAAATTTTCGGTGGCGAGATGGAAACGACCAACAACCGCATGGAGATGACCGCTGTCATCGAGGCCCTTGCGGCCCTGAAAAGACCTTGCAATGTGACCCTTTACCTTGACAGCCAGTATGTACTCAAGGGCATCACCGAGTGGATTCATGGCTGGAAAGCCCGGGGCTGGCGCACGGCGGCAAAGGCACCCGTCAAGAATGTCGATTTGTGGCAGCGGCTGGATGCGCTGATGGTGTCCAGTGGGCACACCATTGATTGGCGTTGGGTCAGGGGTCACAACGGCGATCCGGGCAACGAACGCGCTGATGCGCTGGCCAACAAGGGCGTGGAACGCGCACTAGGACGCATTTGATGCAGCCCGGCGCCAGAGCCCTGACGCGTCTGGCTTTGCAAAAAATTCGCCTTTGGGCCAGAGCGTTGGTGAGCGGCGGTTTCAAGCTCGGTTAATTCCAGCGTGTACCCTGCGTTTTTCCATCCTTCCTGCTACATACATTTGCGATTTCTTTTCTGTCAGGTTAACTTTCTACTCCCTCCCACCATGGCATCAAAAGCAATTTATACCGTGATTGCCGTTGCAGGCAGCATCATGCCGACTTCAGGCATATCTCCTGCCGTGCATAAACCAGCCACCACTGCCATCCGCAATCCGGGCTGAGTCCTGGCTTTTGCCCGAGTTTTCGTGACCAACGCCGGACTGCCGCATGTAACTCGCTGAAATATCCATCCGCCGCCCGGTGTTCGCCACCGTGCTGTCGCTGCTCATTGTGCTGGTCGGTGCGGTCAGCTTCAACCGGCTGACGGTGCGTAAATATCCCAAGATCGACGAGCCGGTCGTCACCGTGAGTGTTCGCTATGCCGGCGCCTCGGCCGAAGTCATCGAGTCGCAAGTGACCAAGCCGCTGGAAGACTCGATTGCCGGCATCGACGGCGTGGATGTCATCACCTCGTTCCGCCGCGCTGACCAAGGGCAGATCAGTGAGCGCTTCCGGTTGGAGAAAGACGCCGATTCGGCTGCCGCCGAGGTGCGCGACCGCACCTCCGGGGTGCGCA
This sequence comes from Polaromonas sp. CG_9.7, assembly GCF_015752205.1. Lineage (GTDB taxonomy): Bacteria > Pseudomonadota > Gammaproteobacteria > Burkholderiales > Burkholderiaceae_C > Polaromonas. The sequence continues at coordinate 101,000 of NZ_JADOVG010000010.1, read as the reverse complement.
ACAAGCTCCCGCAGGCGATTGAAGAGCCAGTAATCGCCAAGGTCGAAGCCGACGCGTTTCCGGTCATCCAGCTGGCGTTTTCCAGCGAATCCCTGACGCCGCTGCAAATCAACGACCTGGTCAACCGCATCGTCAAGCCGCGCCTGCAAACCGTCACTGGCGTGGCCGACGTGCGTATTTTCGGCGAACGCAAGTACGCCATGCGCATCTGGCTGGACACCGACAAGCTGGCCTCCTACCGACTGACGACGCAGGATGTCGAGTACGCGATTCGCCGCAGCAACCTGGAACTGCCCGCAGGCCGCATTGAGTCGCAACAGCGTGAATTCAGCGTGACATCGCAAACCAGCCTGCTCAAGCCGGTGCAGTTTGGCGCGATCGTGATCAAGACCGTGAACGGGTTTTCAGTCAGGGTTCGCGATGTGGCGCGGGTCGAGGAAGGCGCGGCTGACGAACGCACCGTCGTCCGGCTGAATGGCCGCCCGGCCGTCGGCGTGGGCGTGATCCGCCAGGCCACGGCCAATCCGCTTGATTCGTCCAAAGGCGTGAAGGCCGCCATTCCCCAGCTCAAGGCAGTCCTGCCGCCCGATGTGCTGATCGACATTGCCAACGACAACTCGGTGTTCATCGATCGCTCGGTCAAGAACGTGTACCAGACCATCTTCGAGGCCGTCCTGCTGGTCGCGCTGGCGCTGGCCATCGGCCTGGTGGTCAATGACGCCATTGTGATGCTGGAAAACATCTTTCGCCATATCGAGGAGGGCATGGACCCGTTTTCCGCCGGCTTGCCAAAAACCCCGGCATCGTCTCGCCCGACGTGGACCTGCGGCTGAACAAGCCTGAACTGCGCATCGATGTGGAGCGCGACAAGGCAGCCGACCTGGGGGTGAGTGTTGAAGTCGTGGCCAAGGCTATTGAAACGCTGCTTGGCGGTCGCAACATGACCCGCTACAAGCGCGGTGCCGAGCAATACGACGTGGTGGTGCAAACAGCCGCCAGCGGCCGCACCACACCCGAAGACATTGACCGTATTTACGTGCGCGGCCGCAATGACGCCATGATCCCGCTTTCCAGCCTGGTCAAGGTAACCGAAAGCGTGTCGCCGCGCGAGCTGAACCATTTTGACCAACGCCGTTCAGTGTCCATCACTGCCAGTTTGGCGGCTGATTCTTCGCCGGGTGAAGCGCTTGTATTCATGGACCAGACGGCCGCCAAAGTTTTGAAGTCCGGATACAGCACCGACCTGAACGGCACGTCAAGGGAATTCAGGAATTCGCAAGGGGCCCTGGTGATTGTGTTCGTGCTGGCGCTAGTATTCATTTTCCTGTTGCTGGCCGCACAGTTCGAGAGCTTAGTCGATCCGCTGGTGATCATGCTGTCGGTGCCACTGTCGATGATTGGCGCATTGCTGGCGCTCAAGTGGAGCGGCGGCTCGCTCAATGTCTATTCGCCGATCGGGTTGATCACGCTGGTTGGCCTCATCACGAAGCACGGCATCTTGATTGTCGAGTTCACAAACCTGCTGCGCATGCAGGGCATGGAGATGATCGATGCGCTGGTGAAAGCATCTTCGCAGCGGTTGCGCCCCATCTTGATGACCACCGGCGCCATGGTGCTGGGCGCATTGCCGCTGGCGCTGGCTTCAGGCGCCGGGGCTGAAAGCCGTACCCAGATTGGCTGGGTCATCGTGGGGGGCATGTCGCTGGGCACGCTGCTGACCGTGTTTGTGGTGCCAACGATGTATGCGCTGTTTGCCCGTTCTTCGGTGCCCGGCGCGAAAACTGCCGAGGTGCGGGAGGCGCCTGCCGGGCAATAGCCGCTGGCTGGCAAATAAAGATGTCAAAAGTAATGATTTCCCGTCATTCGTTCCCGCATTGGCGGGAAGCCAGCCACACGGACTGAAGCGCTCAAGTGTTTGCCAATATCACCCGAGGCACTCAAACGGTTGACCCCGATTTTCTTCTGGACTTTTGGGCCTGCGTACAGTGGTGAAGCACTGCTTTTGCTCAAATACATCCACGGCGCAATCTTGCGCTGGCTTGGCGTTAAAACAAGAGGGTGAAAATAATGAAACTGCTGATCTGGGGCGTGACCGGTTTTTTTGCGTTGTTGTGGACCGGTGCCGCTTCCATGCTGGCGGCTGCTCTCAACTGGCTGGCCGCCTCGTCCGCTGATCCGGCAATTCGCGGCGCTCAGGCCATGGCGCAGTGGCCCTTGCCCGACTGGCTGGCCGCGTGGATGCCGCCCGGCGTCATTGAGCCGCTGAAGGCCAGTATCAGCGAACTGATGGATTCCGTGGTCACGGCCACCAGCTGGATCGTGCCAATGCTGGGCTGGCTGTCGCCGCTGGTCTGGGTCATCTGGGGAGTGGTGCTGGTGCTAATGCTGGTGTTGGCCGGCGGCTTTCATATTCTGTCGGCGCGCAATTCCCGCCCGGCGGCCTGAAGCAATACCGGTTTCAAATGGCGCCAGCTGCCATTGATTTGAAAGGACAGGTAGCGATGCGCCGGAACGCCGCGTTGCCAGGCTACTTCATAATCGCCTTGGTGTAGTTTGCCGCGCACCATGCCCATGTCGATCAACTGGCTCTTATGTAGAGGCCGGCTGATTTTCACCAACAAGAATCAATTTTTTCAGAGTCGAAATTTCAAACGACAAGGGTTTGAAAAATTGACTTGATGCAGTTATTTTTTTCAAATCAGTGCAATCATTCGCAAAGTTGTAAAACAAACTTCGCTGCTGCAAGGTCAAGCAAGGGCCTGCCTGTTTGCTTCGGAAATGGAATTACACTGCCTCACCGCCATCTCCAATGCCATGCATCCCCTTGTTCGCCACGCCTGCCCATCAGGCCCTATGACCTCAAACCGTCGCAACCGTTTTGCCACGGTAGTGTTTGCGTTGGCGAGTCTGTTGTTCATGCATTTCGCCGTGGCCGCCTATTCTTGCCCTGGCGGTCTGGCGATGGGCATCAAGGCGGCGGAGATCACCATCACGACGCAGGTTGACATGCCTTGCGCCGAATCCATGGCGTTCACCATGGATGACGAGCAACCCAGCCTGTGCCATGCGCATTGCCAGGCCAGCCAGCAGAGTACCGACAAATACCAGGTGCCTGGAATCGCAACTCTGGCTGATCTGGGAACCGACTTCCCGCTGCCCCGCGTTGTCCCCACACCCATGGGTGCGGCGCTGCAAGCACCGCTTCTCAGGCGCACCACCGTGCCGCCTTTGACCGTGCGCAACTGCTGCTTTCGTATTTAAATCCTCCAGCTCCTAGCCACTGCCTGAGCACGCCATGCGTGCCGGCAGCTTGTTTTGTTGTCTGGAGGTTTTATGTTTTCTCTTTGTTCCATGGGTCTCATTCGACGGGTCGCAGCGGCTGCGCTGCTGGCTAACGCCACAATGCCGCTTTGGGCGGCCGAACCCTTGTCTTTGCCGCAAGCACAGCAGCTGGCTGCCGCCCGGTCCCAGCAATTGCTGGCCCAGGATGCCAGCGCGAAAGCGGCGCGGGAAATGGCGGTGTCGGCCGGCCAGTTGCCCGATCCGGTCCTCAAACTCGGCGTGACCAACCTGCCGGCCGATGGCCCGGACCAATTCAGCCTGACGCGCGACTTCATGACGATGCGCTCTGTGGGCGTCATGCAGGAAATTACCCGCAGTGACAAGCGACAGGCGCGGTCTGCCCGTCTTGAGCGAGAAGCCGAAACGGCCGAAGCGGGGCGCCGGGTGGCGCTTGCCAGCTTGCAGCGCGAGACAGCCATTGCCTGGCTCGACCGTTTTTACCAGGAACGAATGCGCGGGTTACTGCGCACCCAGCGGGACGAAGCCAAGCTGCAGATCGAAGCGGCAGATGCCCTCTACCGGGGTGGTCGCGGATCGCAGGCTGACCTCTTTGCGGCGCGCTCTGCGGTGGCGCAACTTGACGACCGACTGGCGTTGGCCGATCGGCAAATTGAAACCGCAACCACCCAACTGGCCCGCTGGGTAGGTGCCGAAGCCGCAAAGCCACTGGGTGCGCCGCCTGCCCTTGATAGGGTCAGCCTGCATTCGGGAAATCTCGAATCTCAGCTTGCAAACCAGCCAGAAATTGATGTTTTGATGCGCAAGGAGGCCACGGCACAAGCCGATGTCGAGTTGGCGCTGGCAAACAAAAAATCCGATGTCAGCGTCGAGCTGATGTATTCCCAGCGTGGACCGGCTTTCTCCAACATGGTTTCGATAAATATGTCGATTCCGCTGCAATGGAATCAAAAAAACCGCCAAGACCGGGAGCTTGGGGCCAGGCTGGCTTTGCTGGAGCAGGTGCGCGCCGAACGCGAAGAAGGCACGCGCATGCAAGTCGCGCAGACGCTGGCAATGTTGCAGGAGTGGCGCAGCAACCGTGAACGCCTGGGCCGCTATGACGCCTCGCTGTTGCCGCTGACCTCAGAACGAACGCGCGCTGCCATCGCGGCCTATCGCGGTGCGGCGGGGTCGCTCACTGCCGTGCTGGAGGCGCGGCGTGGGGAAGTCGATATGCAAATGGAAAGACTCCGCCTGGAGATGGACACTGCGCGCCTGTGGGCCCAGATCAACTATCTGATTCCTGCGGCGAAAGACATGGCTTTCAACGCACACCCATGAACCTACAACCAAAAAAAAGAACATGAAACTCAAACCCCTCATCATTGGCTTGGTCATGGCCAGCCTTCTCAGTGTCGCCGGCTACGGCGTGTACATGGTCGGCATGCAGCGCGGCATGGGCATGGCCCCAGCTGCCGTTTCCATCCCTCAAGGCCCCAATGCCGCGACCGGTACGGTTCCGCAAAGCATCGCCGAAGGCGAAGATGCCACCCGCCGGCATATCAGCTCTGGCATCAAGGCGGGCGATATGGACCCTGTCGCTGGCAAGAAGGTCCTGTATTACCAGGACCCGATGGTGCCTGGCAACAAGTTCGACAACCCGGCCAAATCTCCCTTCATGGACATGATGCTGGTGCCCGTCTATGCCGGCGGCGATGGTGACCAGGGAAAGGTGACCGTGAGTGCCCGCGTCCAGCAAAACCTGGGGGTGCGCACCGCACAGGTAACCGAAGGCACACTGTCGCCAAAAATGTCTGCTGTCGGCAGCATAGCCTTCAACGAGCGCGACCAGGCCATCGTCCAGGCACGTGCAACCGGTTATGTGGAACGCCTGTATGTGCGTGCCACGCTGGATCGGGTCGCCAAGGGCCAGCCACTGGCCGAACTCTATGTGCCGGACTGGGTGGCCGCTCAGGAGGAATTTCTTTCGGTGCGTCGCATGCAAGGCACCGATCTGGCCGTGCTGGTCGACGGTGCCCGCCAGCGCATGCGCCAGGCCGGCATGAGCGACGCGCAGATTCGGGGGGTGGAAACCTCTGAAAAAATCCAGGCGCGCATCACCGTCGTGGCCCCCATCGCCGGGGTGCTGGTGGAATTGATGGCCCGCGAGGGCATGACCGTGATGCCAGGGGCCACCTTGTTCCGCATCAACGGCTTGTCCACGGTCTGGGCCAATGCCGAGGTGCCCGAGGGCCAGGCCGCGTTGGTACGCGTGGGGGCCAAGGTGCAGGCCAGCAGTCCGGCCGTGCCGGGAATGACGTTTGAGGGCAAGGTGCAGGCTATCTTGCCGGAGGTGAACGCGGCCACCCGGACACTGAAAGCCCGGCTTGAACTGGCCAATCCTGGCGATCGCCTGGTTCCCGGCATGTTCGTTGAGATGCAGTTCACGGACACGCGTAACGAAAAAGCCCTGCTGATTCCGACCGAAGCAGTGATCCAGACCGGCAAGCGCATGGTGGTGATACTGGCCGAGGACAATGGCAGGTTTCGCCCGGTCAATGTGCAGGCCGGGATCGAAAGCGGCGGACAGACCGAGATCAAGCGCGGCCTGTTGGCCGGTCAACGCGTGGTGGTGTCTTCGCAATTCCTGATCGATTCCGAGGCCAGCCTTAAAGGGGTCGAGGCACGTCTCAATGAGGCGCCCAAGCCAGCGGTTGCCAGCGCAGCGCTGCGGTATGAAAGTGAAGCGAAGCTCGATGCCATGGGTCCTGATGCACTCACCCTGTCCCATGGCCCCATCCCGGCGCTGAAGTGGGGCGCGATGACCATGGATTTCAAGCGTCCGCCCGCTGAGAAGCTGCCGCCCAATCTGCAAGCTGGCGACCGGGTGAGTTTTGAGTTTTACATGGATGCCGAGGGATTGCCGCAACTCACCCGCGTATCCCCGCTGGCACCTATGCCTCAAGCCGCCGGAGGCGCCAAGTGATTGCCCAACTCATTCGCTGGTCAATCGTCAACCGCTTTCTGGTGCTGCTGGCGACCGTGATGCTGGGCGCCTGGGGCGTGTATTCGGTGCTTAAAACCCCCCTTGATGCCTTGCCGGACCTGTCCGATGTCCAGGTGATCATCCGGACCACCTACCCGGGCCAGGCGCCGCGCATTGTCGAGAACCAGATCACCTACCCGATGACGACGACGATGCTCTCGGTGCCCGGCGCCAAGACGGTGCGGGGCTACTCGTTCTTCGGCGATTCCTACGTTTATGTGCTGTTCGAGGATGGCACCGACCTTTACTGGGCGCGCTCGCGGGTGCTGGAGTACCTGAACCAGGTGCAGTCGCGCTTGCCCGCAGGCGCCAAGGCCACGCTTGGGCCGGATGCAACGGGTGTCGGCTGGATTTACCAGTATGCGCTGGTCGACCGCAGCGGGACGCAGGATGCCGGCCAGCTCAGGGCCTTGCAGGACTGGTTTTTGAAGTATGAATTGAAAACCATCCCCAATGTGGCCGAGGTCGCCTCGGTGGGCGGCATGGTGCGCCAGTACCAGATCGTGCTCGACCCTGACAAGCTGGCCGCTTACGGCATCCCGCACACCAAGGTGGTAGAAGCCGTACAAAACGCCAATCAGGAAGCCGGCGGTTCGGTGCTCGAAATGGGTGAAGCTGAATACATGGTCCGGGCATCAGGCTATCTGCAAGGCCTGGACGACTTCCGGAAAATACCGCTCATGACGACCGACGCCGGTGTATCTGTACGCCTGGGCGACGTGGCACGTATCCAGATAGGGCCTGAAATGCGGCGCGGCATCGGCGAGCTTGACGGTGAAGGCGAAGCCACCGGCGGCGTCATCGTGATGCGTTCCGGAAAAAATGCGCTGGAGACCATTGCAGCGGTCAAGAAAAAACTCAAGACCCTGCAGGCCAGCCTGCCCCAGGGCGTGGAAATCGTGCCGGTGTACGACCGTTCGGGCCTGATCGAGCGTGCGGTGGAGAACCTGACGTACAAGCTGCTGGAAGAGTTTTTGGTGGTCGCGGTGGTGTGTTTTATTTTCCTGTTTCACATGCGCTCGGCCCTGGTTGCGATCATCTCGCTGCCACTGGGCATCCTGACGGCATTCATCGTGATGCGCTACCAGGGCGTCAACGCCAACATCATGTCGCTGGGCGGCATTGCGATTGCCATTGGCGCCATGGTCGATGCGGCAGTGGTGATGATCGAGAACGCGCACAAACACCTGGAAAACTGGAACCACAAGCACCCGGACGAAAAACTCGAAGGGCCTGCCCGCTGGCACGTCATTGGCGAGGCGGCTGCCGAGGTGGGCCCGGCGCTGTTTTTCTCGCTGTTGATCATCACGCTGTCGTTCATTCCGGTGTTCACACTGGAGGGCCAGGAGGGGCGCTTGTTCTCGCCGCTGGCCTTCACCAAGACCTATGCCATGGCCGCCGCCGCCGGCTTGTCGATCACCTTGATTCCGGTGCTGATGGGCTACCTGATCCGGGGCCGTATTCCCGATGAAAAGAGCAATCCGCTGAATCGCTTGCTCATCGCTGTCTATCGCCCCTTGCTGGAAGTGGTCCTGCGTGCGCCCAAGATGACGCTGGTGGTAGCTGGCGTGGCTTTGGTGCTCAGCCTTTGGCCCTTGCAGCACATCGGCAGCGAATTCATGCCCCGACTTGACGAAGGCGATCTGCTTTACATGCCCACGGCCTTGCCGGGTCTCTCGGCGGGCAAGGCGGCCGAACTGCTGCAGCAGACCGATCGCCTGATCAAAACCGTTCCCGAGGTGGCCAGCGTCTATGGCAAGGCGGGCCGCGCTGAAACCGCCACGGACCCGGCACCGATGGAAATGTTTGAAACCACCATCCAGTTCAAGCCCAAGGACCAGTGGCGCGCCGGCATGACCGCCGACAAGCTGGTCGAGGAACTGGACCGCATCGTCAAGGTGCCGGGCCTGTCCAACATCTGGGTGCCGCCGATCCGCAACCGCATTGACATGCTGGCCACCGGCATCAAGAGCCCGGTGGGGGTGAAAGTGGCGGGTGCCGACCTTGCCACGATTGACCGGATTACCGGCGAGATCGAGCTGGCGCTCAAAGATGTCCCGGGTGTGAGCAGCGCGCTTGCCGAACGCCTGACGGGCGGGCGTTACGTGGACATCGACATCCGGCGCGACGACGCCGCGCGCTACGGGCTGAATATCTCAGACGTGCAGTCGGTCATCTCGTCTGCTATCGGGGGTGAAAATATCGGGGAAACCGTCGAGGGACTGCAGCGTTTCCCGATCAATATGCGCTACCCCCGAGAGATGCGGGATTCTTTGGAGAAACTTCGAAATCTGCCCATCATCACCAAGCGTGGCCAGCGTCTGGTGCTGTCCGACGTGTCGGATGTAAAAGTCACAGACGGCCCCCCCATGCTTCGCAGCGAAAACGCCCGGCTGACAGGCTACGTTTACGTGGATATTCGTGACCGGGACTTGCGCTCTGCCGTGAAGGACATGCAGCAGGCTGTGGCCAAACAGGTTAATTTGCCGCCAGGCTATTCGATTTCCTGGTCAGGCCAGTTCGAGTTTCTGGAGCGTGCCACGGCCAAGCTCAAGGTGGTGGTGCCGTTCACGCTGCTCATTATCTTTGTGCTGCTCTACCTGTGCTTTGGCTCCTTCGGAGAAGCGTTGCTGATCATGGCGACACTGCCTTTCGCCATGGTGGGGGGGATCTGGCTGCTGTATTTGCTCAACTACAACTTCTCGGTGGCGGGCGCTGTCGGGTTCATTGCGCTGGCAGGGGTGTCTGCGGAATTCGGCGTGATCATGCTTTTGTACTTGAAAAGTGCGTGGAACGACCGCATCGAGGGCGGCAAGGCCACTGCCGACGATCTGCTGGATGCCATTCGGGACGGTGCCGTGCTGCGAGTCCGGCCCAAGGCCATGACGGTGGCGGTGATCCTGGGCGGCCTGGTTCCGATCATGTGGGGTGCGGGCACTGGCTCGGAGGTAATGCAGCGCATCGCCGCGCCCATGGTGGGCGGCATGATCACCGCGCCGCTGCTGTCAATGTTCGTGATTCCGGCTGTTTACCTGCTGATGCGCAGACCACGGCTGAAAACGTCGTCTCGTTGGCAGTTCTGGAAAGGCCGCCAGGCGCCCGCCTGACCTCCTGACCTGTCATGGCGCTATATGGCGCCGTCGAACATCATCACATCGACCTCATCGCCTACGGCGATGTTGCCCTGGTGGTGGTGCAGCACGATGAGCCCGTTGGCCTCGGCCATCGAGCGCAGCACGCCCGAGCCCTGACTGCCGGTGGTCTTGACCTGCAGCGAACCATCCGGCGCGGTTGAAACCCAGCCGCGCTGGTACTCGGTGCGGCCCGGTTTCTTGCGAAGGGCTTCGCGGCTGTGGGCCTTGAGCAGCAGCAGCGGCTCGGGTGTTGCGCCCATCATTTGCAGCAGGGCAGGGCGCACAAACGCCAGGAAGGTCACCATCACCGCCACCGGGTTGCCGGGCAGGCCAAACAACACCGCGCCTTTGCTTTCATTTTGATAGCTGTTAGTGCCCGTTCCACTTGCGCCAGGTGCCAATTTGATGTTTGAGATACGTCCCACCGCCATGGGCCGGCCCGGCCGCATGGCGATGCGCCAAAACGCCACGTCACCGAGCTTTTTCATCATCGCCTTGGTGTAGTCCGCCTCGCCGACGCTGACGCCGCCGGAAGTGATGATGGCGTCCGCCTGCCGGGCGGCGTTGGTGAACGCAGCTTCGAGCAGTGCGGGTTCGTCGCGCACCACGCCCAGGTCGATAACCTGGCAACCCAGTCGGCTGAGCAGGCCGAAGACGGTGTAGCGGTTGCTGTCGTACACGGCGCCTTCGCGCGGCGCTTCGCCCAGCGACAGGATTTCGTCGCCGGTGGAAAAGTAGGCCACGCGCAGGGGCCGCCAGGTTAACAGTGTTTTAAGACCCAAAGAGGCTGCCAGCCCAAGCCGGGCGGGCGTGAGAAGCTCGCCTTTTTGCAGCGCTGGCTGGCCCTGCGCCAGGTCTTCCCCGCGCAGGCGGCGGTTGTCCCCCAGACACAGCAGGCCCGCCGGAATCGTGACGGTTTCCTGCTCACCGGTTCGGCGCAACTGGACGAATTCCTGCGGAACCACCGTGTCCAGACCGGCCGGCATGATGGCCCCGGTCATGATCTTCACGCACTGGCCGGGATGGACGCTGCCCTGCCAGGCCTTGCCGGCCAGCGCCGTGCCAGCAACGTGCAACTCCAGCGCAGCATTTGACGCCAGTTCAGCACCTGAAAATGCAAAACCGTCCATGGCCGAGTTGTCATGCGGCGGCACGTCGAAGGGCGAAACCACATCGGCTGCGAGAACCCGGCCAAGCGCTTCAAACAAGGGCGTCTCGACCGTGTCCTGAACCGGCGTCACCAGCCGGGCCAGAAAATCGCGCACGCCGTCGGCCGTCATGGCCTGCGGGTCATAGCCCTGCAACTGGGCGGCAATGGCGTCGATGGCGTTCACGGCTGCCTGGCTTCGAGCTGATGCAGTTCGGCCAGCGTGTTGGCGTTGAAAAAGGCATGCGGCGCATCGCCGGGCTGGTCAAACGGCACGATGACGGTGTGGTGCTGCGCCGTCCAGGCGTCGATCTTGCGGCCGCCGGCCTGGGTGAAACGCGCCAGGCTTTCAAGCATGTCCACGCCCATCAGGCAAAACACCGGCTGCGGCCGCAACTGGCCAACTTCTTCACGCGCGGCGGCCACGGCAAAGTCAGCGCCTTCCCGCGCCATCGCGTCGGCCATGCGCGCGACCAGATCGGTGGGAAACAGCGGCGTGTCGCACGGCACGGTGAGCAGATAAGGTGTTTCGCACCGTTCCAGGCCTGTAATGAAACCGGCCAGCGGCCCCGCATAGTCGCCCAGCGAAGTGGTGTCAGGCCAGATCGGAACGCCAAAGGATTCGTAGGCAGACAGGTTGCGGTTGGCATTGATCATGATTTCGCCCACCTGCGGCGACAGCCGCATCAAGGTGTGCAATGCCAGCGGCACGCCGTTGAAGTTTTGCAGCCCCTTGTCCGCGCCCCCCATGCGCGAGCCGCGTCCGCCCGCCAGGATCACGCCCGTGATGGCTTCGGCATGCAAAGGTGTCTTCATGTTCATGGTCATCCAGTGTTCCTAAAAATGTGCATTATGCGAAGCGACAAGCGCAGTGGCGTCACCTCTTCCCCAGCAGGGGCCGCGGAACTGGCTTCGCCAGGCCGCAGGCGCAGCGGCCCCCTCGGGGGGCAGCGAACCACACGCAGTGGGGAGCGTGGGGGCCACACTCACCCGCCGATGTAACTCATTTCAATGCGCTTGGCATCGCCTGCCGGACTGGCATCGGGCGGCAACCCGGCGCGCAATTCCGAATAGCGGTCCGAACGCGCCTGCCAGATCGGCCCAATGGCAGCGGCGATCTGCTCGTCGGCCAGATTTCCGCGCAGCAAGGCGCGCAGGTCGTGGCCCTGGCTGGCGAACAGGCATAAAAACAGCTTGCCTTCTGTGGACAGCCGCGCGCGGTTGCATTCGCCGCAAAACGCCTGGGTCACACTGCTGATCACGCCAATTTCCCCCGCGCCGTCAAGATAGCGCCAGCGTTCGGCGGTTTCGCCGCTGTAGTTGGGGTCGATGGCCGTCAAGGGGAATTCGGCGTGCAAGCGATCAATCACTTGGCGGGAGGGCAACACCTCGTCCATGCGCCAGCCGTTGGTCGCGCCCACGTCCATGAATTCGATAAACCGCAGCACCGCGCCGGAATGCCGGAAATGCCGAGCCAGCGGCAGAATCTGGTGGTCGTTGGTACCGCGCTTGACGACCATGTTGACCTTGACCGGCGCCAGGCCGACCTGGTGCGCCACCTCGATACCCCGGAGCACGTCGGCGACCGGAAAGTCAACGTCGTTCATGCCGCGAAAAATCGCGTCGTCCAGCGCATCGAGACTGACGGTGACGCGCTGCAGACCGGCGTCCTTCAGCGACTGGGCTTTTCGGGCCAGCAGTGATCCATTGGTCGTCAGCGTGATGTCCAGCGGCTTGCCCCCAGGGGTTTGCAGCTTTGCCAGCATGCCGACCAGCACTTCCAGGTTCTTGCGCAGCAAGGGTTCACCGCCAGTAAGCCTGATTTTTTCGACGCCGTGGGCGACGAAAATCGTCGCCAGACGGGTGATTTCCTCAAAGCTCAGCAGCGAGCTTTGTGGCAAAAACGCATAGTCCTTGTCGAAAGTCTCGCTCGGCATGCAGTAGTTGCAGCGAAAGTTGCAGCGGTCCGTCACGCTGATGCGCAAATCGCGCAGCGGCCGGCCCAGTGTATCGCTGAGCAGGCCGCTTGGCGCTGTCAGGTGGGCCGGGACGGCGGGAATGCGGCTGGCATAACGCAGGTCTGCCAGGGGAATGATCTTGCGTGGTGTGTCTGTCATGGTGATGGGCCTTAGGGGAGAATTTACCCCATCGGTCTGTCCCGCCCCCGCGCCGCCTGCTTTACCCACGGAAGATATGCGTGATCGGTGCGGCCCAGGTCAAGGGCTCGCGTCTTTTTTCCTCAGACACAACGGGCGCCATCCACCTCCAGGCACACGCCACTGATGAAGTCGGCCTCGTCGCTGGCCAAATAGAGCACCGCATTGGCCACGTCCAGCGCGGTCGAAAACCGCCCCAGCGGAATGCTCGCCCGAAAGCGTGCCTTGCGCGTTTCATCGAGCGGGCCGCCGGCAAAGTCGGCTGACAGGCCGGTGTCGGGGTTGAACACCGGGTTCACGCAATTGACCCGGATGTTGTCCGGCCCCAGTTCGGCCGCCAGCGACTTTGAGGTGGTGATGACTGCGCCCTTGGAGCCGTTGTACCAGGTCAGGCCGGGGCGGGGCCGCACGCCGGCGGTGGAGGCAATGTTGATGAAGCTGCCGCCGCCCTGGCTTCTGAACACCGGCGTCGCATGGATGGTCGCCAAATAGATGCTCTTGACGTTGATGGCGTAGCACTTGTCAAAATCGTCCTCGCTCACATCCAGCGCCGGCTGGTTGCGGTGCGTCCAGCCGGCATTGTTGACCATCACGTCAAGCCGGCCGTAACGCTGGACGGCAGCGTTGACCAGTGCCTTGACTTCATCCGATTTGGTGACATCGGCGGCAAAGAATGACGCGGTGCCGCCAGCCTTGACGATGGCGGCGACCACCTTTTCGCCCAGTTCGGCATGGATGTCGTTGACGATGACCTGGGCGCCTTGGGCCGCCAGCCGCCGGGCGATGCCTTCGCCGATGCCGCCACCGGAACCGGTGACGATGATGGATTTGTTCTTGACGCGCATGGGTGTTGTCTCCGGGTTGGTTACTATTTATTTGATAGCTGTCAGCGCTTGCCAGCTGTGGGCTGGAAGCCTTTTTTAATCGTTATTTGTCTTTTGTGAAGCCTGTTGTCAAGTCTCGGCCACTCCATGGCTTATGCGCCATTCGATGCCATCAGTGGTGCGCAAGTCGGGCCCGCACAGTCTGCAATTCATCGCAGGACGGTGGGGCTGGGCAAGCCTGAACCCGACAACAGGCTGCGGCGCAAGTCGCGCGGCTGTCTAGCCATGCCGCACGGCTACCGTCTTCAGCGTGGTGAACCCATACAGCGCCTCGAAGCCCTTTTCCCGGCCATAGCCTGACGACTTCACGCCGCCGAAGGGCAGCTCGACACCGCCGCCAGCACCGTAGTTGTTGATGAACACCTGGCCGCTCCTGATGCGTCTGGACATGCGGAACTGGCGCGCGCCGTCGGCGGTCCAGATGCCGGCGGCCAGCCCGAAGCGGGTGGCGTTGGCCAGTTCGACGGCCTCGTCCTCATCCTTAAACTGCAGCGCGCACAGCACGGGCCCAAAGACTTCTTCCTGCATCAGGCGGTGGTCGGCCGGCACGTCGCACAGCAGCGTAGGCGCCTGGTAAAAGCCGCTGTCCGGCGCTTCATCGACGATCTGGCCCTGCGCCACCATCGGAATGCCGGCGACATGGGCATCGCTCAAAAAGTCCCACACGCGCTGCTGCTGGCTCTGGCGAATCAATGGGCCGACGTCCAGGTCCATGGCGGCCGGGCCGACGCGCAGAGCTTCAAACGCCTGCCCCAGTCGCGCCAGCAAGGGATCGTAGATGGCCTGTGCAATCAGCAGGCGCGAGCCCGCCGAGCAGGTCTGCCCGGCGTTTTGCACGATGCCGTTGATGATGGCGGGGATGGCCGCGTCCAGGTCGGCGTCGGCGAACACGATCTGCGGGCTTTTGCCGCCCAGTTCCAGCGTGACCGGGCAGTGCCGCTCGGCCGCCACCTGCTGAATCAGCGTTCCTATGTTGGGGCTGCCGGTGAAGCTGATGTGGTCGATGCCGGCGTGGCGGGCCAGCGCGTCGCCCACTTCATGCCCATAGCCTGTGACGATATTCAGGGCGCCGGCCGGAAAGCCCACCTCGGCGGCCAGTTCGGCCACGCGCAGCAACGACAGGCAGGCGTCTTCGCTGGGTTTGACGACGCAGACATTGCCCGCCGCCAGCGCGCCGCCAACGCTGCGGCCAAAAATCTGCATCGGGTAGTTCCACGGAATGATGTGGCCGGTCACACCGTGCGGCTCGCGCCAGGTCATCACGCTGTAGCCCTCCAGGTAGGGGATCGTGTCGCCATGCAGCTTGTCGCAGGCGCCGGCATAAAACTCGAAGTAGCGGGCCAGCGCCAGGGCGTCGGCCTTGGCCTGCCGGGTCGGTTTGCCGCAGTCGCGCTGCTCGATGAGGGCCAGTTCATCGGCATGTTCGGCCACCTTGACCGACAGGCGCATCAAAAGCCGTCCGCGCTCGGTGCCGCTGAGCCGGCACCAGACCAGTTCCAGGCAGTCTCTGGCGCTGCGCACCGCCACGTCGATGTCATGCGCCGTGCTGCGCTGGATGTTGTCGAAAACCTGACCATCGGAAGGATCAATGACCGCAATGGTCTTTCCGGAGAGGGACGGGACGCGGGTGTTGGCAATGTAGTTGAGTTGCATGGACATGATTTTGCGTGAATGTGGCGTACAAGGCTACCTCTTCGCCGAAAGCTTCAGCACGACAGCCCCGCCCCGCCGCTTGAAGCGACGCAAGCCCGACTGCTGCCAGCAACAGTTATGGAACGGACCGCGCCGTAGCCCTTGACCGGTTCAGGGCGTCTTGATGCCTGCAGTCTTGATGACCCGTGTCCAGCGCGCTTCTTCGCTCTTGACGAACCCGGCGTAGTGTTTGGCGCCTTGCACCGGCACGACAAAACCCTGCGATTCCAGGCGCTGCTTGACGGCAGGCGACTCCATGGCCTGCACCAGTGCCGCTTCGAGCTTGTCGACGATCGGCTGGGGTGTGCCCCTGGGTGCGGAAATGCCCGACCATGACAGCGCTTCAAACCCCTTGTAGCCGGACTCGGCCACAGTTGGCACATCGGGGTACAGCGCATTGCGCTGGGCGCTCGATACCGCCAGCGGGCGCAATTTGCCGGCCTTGACGTGCTGCAGCGCCACGTCCTGGTTGATGAACATCATCTTGATCGTGCCACCCAGGATGTCGGTCATCATCGGGCCGCCACCACGGTAGGGAATGCCCAGCATGAAGATGCCGGCGGTCTGCTTGAACTGCTCCATCGCCATATGGCCGGAGGCGGCTGGCGTGTAGCCGTAGTCCAGCTTGCCGGGGTTGGCCTTGGCGTAGTCGACCAGTTCCTTCACCGTCTTGAATGGGGTGCTGGGATGCACCACCAGCACATTCGGGCCGGAATGCACCTGCGAGATGTGCATGAAATCGGTGTTGGAGTCGTATTTCGGGAAAGGCTCCAGGCCGTGGGCCACGGCGTTTTGACCGACGCCAGTCTGGATCAGGGTGTACCCGTCGGGCGTGGCCTTGGCACCGCGCTCGGTGCCGATCACGCCGCCGGCACCGCCGATGTTCTCGACGATGAAGGGTTGCTTGAGGATCTTGCCCAGTTCCTCGGCAACCAGCCGGCCCATCACGTCGCTGGTGCCACCGGCGGGGAAGGGAACGATGATCTTCACCGGTTTGTTGGGGTAGTCGGACTGGGCCAGGGCTGCGCCCGTTGATGCTATGAAAACAATAGCTGAAAATGCAATGGTGATAAGCGCAAGACGTCTTTTTGACATAAATTTATCTCCTGATGAAGTAGGTTGGCGTGTGGCAGGGCGCAGCGCGCCAATGGACGGCGATTCAGCGCCCCTTGGCTTGACGCCAGACTGCAAAATCGTCCTTGGATTGCTGCTGCGTGGGCGGGTACAGGCCGATGATGGCGCGGCCCTTGAGCACTTCTTCGGTCACGAAATCCTCGAAGGCCGTCATTTCCACCGCCTCGTCGGCAACCTCGTCGGCCAGGTGCGCCGGAATCACGAACACGCCTTCCTGGTCGCCGACGATCACGTCGCCCGGAAACACCGCCACGTCGCCGCAGCCAATCGGCACGTTGATGTCCAGCGCCTGGTGCAATGTCAGGTTGGTCGGGGCCGACGGGCGCTGGTGGTAGGTGGGGAAGGGCAGCACGGCGAGCTCGGGCGAATCGCGAAAGCCGCCGTCGGTGACGATGCCGGCGGCGCCGCGCACCATCAGCCGCGTGATCAAAATCGAGCCGGCCGAGGCGGCGCGGGCGTCCTTGCGGCTGTCGATCACCAGGACCGCGCCTTCGGGGCACTGCTCGACGGCGACGCGCTGCGGGTGCTTGGGGTCCTGGAACACGCTGATCGGGTTCAGGTCTTCGCGCGCTGGAATATAGCGCAGCGTGAAGGCTTCGCCCACCATGGTCGGCAGGCTGGGGTTGATGGGACGCACCTCCTGGATGAACTGGTTGCGCAGGCCGCGCTTGAACAGGGCAGTGCACAGCGTGGCGGTGCTGACGGTCTTGAGCTTGTCACGCGTCGCGGGATTGAGTGCCATTGGAGGGTCTTTCGCTTTCAGTAAATGTCGGGCTCGCCGATGGGCGCGCCGAACGAGGTTTCAAGAAAATCAAAATCGCAGCCGGTGTCGGCCTGCTGGATGTGCCGGGCGCTCATCCAGCCGTAGCCGCGCTCGAAGCGCTTGGGCGGCGGCGTCCAGGCGGCGCGGCGCCGGGCCAGTTCGTCGTCGCTGACTTCAAGGTGAATGCGCCGGGCCGGCACATCGACGCTGATCAGGTCGCCGGTCTTGACCAGTGCCAGCGGGCCGCCGATATAGGCCTCGGGCGCGACGTGAAGGATGCAGGCGCCGTAGCTGGTGCCGCTCATGCGCGCGTCCGAGATGCGCAGCATGTCCTTGACGCCCTGCTTGACCAGCTTGAGCGGGATCGGCAGCATGCCCCACTCGGGCATGCCGGGGCCACCCTGCGGTCCGGCGTTGCGCAAAATCATGATGTGGTCGGCCGTCACGTCGAGGTTTTCGTCGTCGACGGCGGCTTTCATCGACGGGTAGTCGTCGAACACCAGCGCCGGGCCGGTGTGCTGAAAATAGCGCGGCGCGCAGGCGCTGGGCTTGATGACGCAACCATCCGGCGCCAGGTTGCCGCGCAGCACGGCCAGCGCGCCTTCGGCATAGATCGGGTTGTCCAGCGGCCGGATCACGTCGTGGTTGTAAACCTCGGCGCCGACCAGGTTGTCGCCCAGCGGCTTGCCGGTGACGGTCAGCGCATCGAGCTTGAGGTGGTCTTTCAGCACGCTCATCATGCCGAGCATGCCGCCGGCGTAGTAAAAATCTTCCATCAGGTAGGTGTCGCCGCTCGGCCGGATGTTGGCGATCACCGGCACCTTGCGGCTGGCGGCGTCAAAGTCGTCCAGTCCGACGGCGCAATGCTCGCCGGCACGGCGTGACATGGCGACGAGGTGAATGATGGCGTTGGTCGAGCAGCCCATCGCCATGGCGACGGTGATGGCGTTCTCGAACGAGGCGCGCGACAGCAGTTTGGCCGGTGTCAGGTCTTCCCAGACCATGCTGACAATGCGGCGGCCGCATTCGGTGGCCATGCGGATGTGGTTCGAATCCACGGCCGGAATCGACGACGCGCCGGGGAGCGTCAGGCCCATCGCCTCGGCAATGCCGGTCATGGTGCTGGCCGTTCCCATCGTCATGCAGTGGCCATGGCTGCGCGCAATGCCGCCTTCGACTTCCAGCCACTGCGCCTTGTTGATCTTGCCCGCGCGGCGTTCGTCCCAGTATTTCCACGTGTCCGAACCCGAACCCAGCACCTTGCCCTTGACGTTGCCGCGCAGCATCGGGCCGGCCGGCATGAAGATGAAGGGCATGCCGGCGCTGAGCGCCCCTAGCACCAGGCCGGGCGTGGTCTTGTCGCAGCCGCCCATCAGCACCGCGCCGTCAATCGGGTGGCTGCGCAGCAGTTCCTCGACGTCCATCGCCAGCAGGTTGCGGTACAGCATGGTGGTCGGCTTGACCAGCGATTCGGACAGCGACAGCGCAGGCAGCTCCAGCGGAAAGCCGCCGGCCTGCAGTACGCCGCGTTTCACGTCTTCGACGCGCTGCTTGAAGTGGCCGTGGCAGGTACCGATGTCGCTCCAGGTGTTCAGGATGGCGATGACCGGCTTGCCTTCCCAGTCCTCGGGGCCGTAGCCCAGCTGCATCACCCGCGAGCGGTGGCCGAAAGACCGCACATCGTCCGGCGCAAACCAGCGCGCGCTGCGCAATTCTTCATAGGTCTTGTGTTTCATCAGAAGGGCTTGTGGTTCAAAATAGTGGGAAAATTAAAGCACTAATATATTAGTGTGTCAATGCTATGATTTACCCTGACCGCCACCCTTACCAACCGTAAAGACCGCATGACTGCTCTCGCGAATATTGCGCCGCTCAAACTGGACCGTACCCGCCAGTCGGCGCCGCAAGTGTTTGAAGTTTTGCGGGAACTGATCGTTTCGGTGCAGCTGGAGCCCGGAACGGTGTTGCAGCGCGCCGAATTGGCGGATCACTTCGGCATCAGCCAGACGCCAATTCGCGATGCCCTGTTGCGTCTGGGCGAAGAGCAACTGGTCGATATTTTTCCGCAACACGCCACGGTGGTCAGCCGCATCGATTTGTCGGCGGCGCTGCAGTCGCATTTCCTGCGTCGGGCGATTGAACTGGAAATTTTGACTGTCCTGTGTGTATTGCCGCAAGCGGAACACGGCGATTTGGTGCGGCGGTTGAACGCGAGCTTGGCCGTGCAGGAGGCTGCGCTCAACCCGCTGGACATTCCAAAACTGGCCCTGGCCGATCTTGCATTCCATCAGGAACTGTACGCAGCGGCCAGTGTGGGGCCACTGTGGACGCTGGTGCGCAGACAAAGCGGTCATGTGGACCGGCTGCGCCGCCTGAACATGCCCGAAGAAGGCAAGCCCCAGTCGATCGTGCGGGACCATCGGGTCGTCGTCGAAGCTCTCGCGCGCAAGGACGCGCCAGGGGCACAACAGGCCTTGCGCCAGCACCTGGCCGGAACACTGGCTTTTGTGGACAGCATCAAGCAGCGATTTCCGGACTGGATTGTTTAGCCTGCGAACGGACGCGCAGGGTGCTTCAACGCAGTGTTTCTGTGTGTTGTCGTGATCAACGCAATCGCTGCCAAAGCCGTGGATAGCGGTAAGCGACAAGAAAGAACCAAGCCACCACCCGCCCAAGCAAGTGGTGGCAAGGCCGATTCGCACCCTATCGAGAAGCGGCCGGTGCCGGCATGCCTGGCGCCATCGGCGTCATCACCGGTGCGGCCGGGCCGCTGAACGCCGTTGGCGCCTGCAGTGGAGCAACTGGCGCGGCTTGCACCTCGCCGCCATGGAACTTCATCATCAGCGGCACGATCAGCAGCGCCACGATGTTGATGATCTTGATCAGCGGGTTGATGGCCGGGCCGGCGGTGTCCTTGTACGGGTCGCCCACGGTGTCTCCGGTGACGGCCGCCTTGTGCGCTTCGCTTCCCTTGCCGCCGTGGTGGCCGTCTTCAATGTATTTCTTGGCGTTGTCCCAGGCGCCGCCGCCGGTGCACATCGAAATCGCCACGAACAGGCCGGTGACGATCGTGCCCATCAGCAGGCCGCCCAGCGCCTTGGGGCCGAGCAGCAGGCCGACCACGATCGGCACGATGACAGGCAGCAGTGAAGGAATGATCATTTCCTTGATCGCCGCCGTCGTCAGCATGTCAACGGCGCGGCCGTATTCAGGCTTGGCCGTGCCTTCCATGATGCCGGGAATTTCCTTGAACTGGCGGCGCACTTCCACCACCACGGCACCCGCAGCACGGCCCACGGCTTCCATCGCCATGGCGCCGAACAGGTAGGGAATCAGGCCGCCGATGAACAGCCCGACGATGACCATCGGGTCACTCAAGTCAAAGCTGATGGCGCGGCCATAGCTCTCCAGCTTGTGGGTGTAGTCGGCAAACAGCACCAGCGCGGCCAGCCCTGCCGAGCCAATCGCGTAGCCCTTGGTGACGGCTTTGGTGGTGTTGCCCACGGCGTCCAGCGGGTCGGTCACGGCGCGCACTTCGGGCGGCATGTCGGCCATTTCGGCAATGCCGCCGGCGTTGTCGGTGATCGGGCCGTAGGCGTCAAGCGCCACCACGATGCCAGCCATGCTGAGCATGGACGTTGCCGCAATGGCAATGCCGTACAGCCCGGCCAGGTTGTAGGACACCAAAATGGCAATGCAGACAAAAATCACTGGCCAGGCGGTCGAACGCATCGACACGCCCAGGCCGGCAATGATGTTGGTACCGTGGCCGGTGGTTGACGCCTGCGCAATGTGCTTGACCGGTGCGTACTGCGTGCCGGTGTAGTACTCGGTCACCCAGACCAGGCAGGCGGTCAGCACCAGGCCGACGGCACAGGCGCCGAACAGCTTCATCTGGCTGCCCGTGACGTAAATGGCGTCGTCAGGCATGAGCCAGATCGTGACGAAGTAAAACGCGGCCAGCGAAAGCAAACCCGCCACGGCCAGGCCCTTGTACAGCGCCGGCATGACATTGGTCATGCCGGGCGAGGCCTTGACAAAAAAGCAGCCAATGATCGACGCGATGATCGAAACGGCGCCCAGCGCCAGCGGGTACAGCACGGCGTTGACCGGCGCGGCGGCCACCAGCAGCGCGCCCAGCACCATGGTGGCAATCAGCGTCACTGCATAAGTCTCGAACAAATCGGCCGCCATGCCGGCGCAGTCGCCCACGTTGTCGCCCACGTTGTCGGCAATCACGGCCGGGTTTCGCGGGTCGTCTTCGGGAATCCCGACCTCGACCTTGCCGACCAGGTCAGCGCCCACATCGGCGCCCTTGGTGAAGATGCCGCCGCCGAGTCGGGCAAAGATCGAAATCAGCGACGAGCCAAAGGCAAAGCCGATCAGCGGATTAAGCAGGTCGGCCAGTTTGCTGGTGGGCAAATAGTTGCCATTGCCAACCAGGAACCAGAAAAATCCGGTCACACCCAGCAGCCCCAGGCCCACCACCAGCATGCCGGTGATGGCGCCGCCGCGAAAGGCCACGTCAAGCGCCGGGCCAATGCCGCGCGTGGCCGCCTGCGCGGTCCGCACATTGGCGCGCACCGACACATTCATGCCGATGAAGCCGCAGGCCCCTGACAACAGCGCCCCGACCACGAAGCCAATGGCGGTCTTGCTGTCCAGAAACACCCCGATCAGCACCGCCAGAATGACGCCAACGATGGCAATGGTGGTGTACTGCCGGGCCAGATAAGCGGCAGCGCCGGTCTGGATGGCGGCCGATATTTCCTGCATTCGGGCGTTGCCCGCGTCCTGGGAAAGAATCCAGTGGCGTGCCCAAAAACCGTATCCCACGGCAATGAGCCCGCAAACCAGCGCAAGAATGAGCGCGGCTGAGTGACCTGTCATAAATACCTCCGACGTTTTTTTGCTTTGATGGGTGCCACGCAAGCGGACCCCCGCTGCGTTGCTTCCTCGTGGCTCGCTCGGTGGGCGACAGGACGATTGGCCAACTCAGGGAAATTAAACGCGAAAACACCTGCCGTTGGCAACCCGTAAGGTCGGCATCAGTAAAATGCGGGCAATTAATCTTCTGTCGGCCTGCAAATCCCGACCCGCAACCAGCGACTGTCGGGCAACCTGAACGCAGCGGCCCGGCAGGCCGTTTTTTCATCAACGTGTTTTCATCAACTTCAAAGCGACCATGTCCCTAGATAAAGTTACTCCCGGCAAAAATGCTCCCGACGCCTTCAACGTGATCATCGAAATCCCGATGAACTCCGATCCGGTGAAGTACGAGGTCGACAAGGAGTCCGGCGCCATCTTCGTGGACCGCTTCATGAGCACCGCGATGCACTACCCGTGCAACTATGGCTATGTTCCCCAGACCCTGAGCGGTGACGGCGACCCGGTCGATGTGCTGGTGATCACACCGGTGCCCTTGATTTCCGGCGTGGTGGTGACCTGCCGCGTCATCGGCATCCTGAAGATGACCGACGAAGCCGGTGAAGACGGCAAGATTCTGGCTGTGCCCGTTGACAAGAAATGCTCGCTGTACAGCCACTGGCAAAAGCCCGAGGACATGAATCCGCTGCGCCTGAAAACCATCGCCCATTTCTTTGAGCATTACAAAGACCTGGAAGAAGGCAAATGGGTCAAGATATCAGGCTGGGAAGGTCCGGAAGCCGCCAAAAAGGAAATCACCGACGGCATCGCCAATTACGCCAAGGAACAGCAGGAGGCGTGATTTCTTCCATAAGTTTGAAGCTTTTTATCGGCTTTGCGCATATCCCATATGCATAGTCAGCTATAAAAATAGTAGCAAAAACAAAATCGGTATTTTCTGCAAAAAAGCGCTTCCAGTTCAGTCAGGCAGCGCTTTTTGCCTATTTGGAGTGCGCGATGCAATGTGATGATTCTCCGCAGCGGCTGTGAGGAGCTGCTGGAAGCCAAGCCCTTCGAGCAATACCCGCCTTATATCGGACGCAAGCGTTAAACAATGTAAATTCAGGTTTTTTGTCAATTTCCCTGAAAACAGGTTCCGGAATCTGATTATTTAAGCTGCTCCGGATGAATAATGTCATATGCGATGCGGCGTCAGCCTGGAAGGCTTTTGTGTCAGCATGCAAAGGTAATATCAGATTCCATTTACCCCGACTGGTTCATCAGCATGGCAGATCCGCGCGACGCTTCCCTGAACCCTGAAAACAGCGACGACTTGATTAAAAGTCCGCTCAAATTTCCTGTAGTCGGCATTGGTGCATCGGCGGGTGGACTGCAGGCCCTGCTGCGGTTCTTCGAGCGCATGCCCGCTGCCAACGGCATGGCCTTTGTCGTCATTCTTCATCTGTCGCCAGACCATGAAAGCAATGTGGCCGAGATACTGCAGCGTATTGCCCGCATGCCGGTCATGCAGGTGACGGAACTGACCGCCATTGAAGCCAACCATGTGTATGTGATACCGCCCACGCACGACCTGGAAATGAACGACGGGCACCTGCAGTTGGCAAGCCATTCGCGTATTCGGGGTGCCCACCTGGCCATCGACCTGTTTTTTCGCACTTTGGCCGAGGTTCACCAGGAAAGGGCCGTTGCCGTCGTGATGTCGGGAACCGGCCACGACGGCGCCTCCGGCCTGGCGCGGGTCAAGGAAGAGGGCGGCGTCACCTTGGTGCAGCAACCCGAGGATGCCGAATATGACGACATGCCCAAAGCCGCCATTGCCACCGGCATGGTTGATTTCGTCGCGACGGCGTCAGATATGCCAAGGCGGCTGCAGGAACTCTGGGCCAATGCCTCCCGCATCAGTCTGCCCCGTAAGGATGGCTTGTCGCTCCGGGCTGACATTGCGGACAGCGACGAGTCCGCCCGGCTTGCCGAAGAGGCGCTGCGCGACATCATGTCTGCGCTGCGCATTTATTCAAAAAATGATTTTCGCCAATACAAGCGCGCCACTGTCTTGCGCCGCATTGCACGCCGGTTGCAGGTCAATGGCGTTCATGACCTGCCGGCCTATCGCGACTTTTTGCGTGTGCACCCTCAAGAGCTCAAGCTGCTGCTTCAGGACATGCTGATCAGCGTCACAAATTTCTTTCGCGATCCGGCAGCCTTTGAGGCACTTGAAAACGATGTGCTTCCAGCGCTACTGGCCAACCGCTCGCCAGACGAGTCGGTTCGCGTCTGGGTGGCGGGATGCGCCACCGGAGAGGAAGTTTATTCAGTCGCCATCTTGCTCAAGGAGCAGATGGAGTTGCACCACTGCACGTCCGAACTGCAGATTTTTGCCACGGACATTGATGAAAGGGCCGTCAACTTTGGCCGCAATGGTTTGTATCCGGCATCGATCGCAACCGATGTGTCGCCCGCCCGGCTTAAAAGTTTTTTTACTTTCGAAAAAGAGCAGTTCAGGGTGCTCAAGCAAATGCGTGAAAAAGTGCTTTTTGCCAACCACAATGTCCTGCGCGATCCGCCTTTTTCGCGCATCGACCTGATTTGCTGCCGCAACCTGCTGATTTATCTGGACAAGGCGGCCCAGGCCGGTGTGCTGTCAACCTTTCGCTTTGCGCTCAAGCCTGAAGGGTTTTTGTTCCTGGGCAGTTCGGAAGCTGTGGAGGCCGCGCACAAGCTCTACACCGTGGTGGACAAAAAAAACCGGTTTTTCAAGGTCAATCCGAGTGGCACTTCCACCCGCCATTTGCTGCTCGCCAAGGAGCCGCCCAGTGACAGCCCGGTTTTCAATCGCCGTGGGCCCGACCGGCGCGCGCCCAAGCCGGCTTCGTCTGCAGAGCTGCATCGCTCGCTGATCGAGCAGGTCGTCCTGCCCAGTGTGCTGATTGACAGCCAGCACAACATCCTGCATCTGTCGGAGAATGTTGGCAAATTCCTGTTGCCGGGTAGCGGCGCGCCGTCGGTCAATCTTCTGGACAACACACAGGCCGAGTTGCGCACCGAATTGCGCACGGCACTTTACCAGGCCATGCACACCGGCAAGCAGGTCAAGACACATGCTGTCCCGCTTAGGCGCGGAAGCAGCACGATTCTTGTGCAAATGAGCGTGCACTTCTTCGGAGAAGTCAGCACTGAATCAGCGTTGGCGCTGGTGATGTTCGAAGAGGTGCCGGAAAAGCCGCTCCTGGAGTCCAGCAGTACCGGGCAGGCGCACCAAGTGGTGGTCGAACAACTGGAAGCCGAGATCAGGCAGCTCAAGGAAAATCTGCAGCAAATCATCGAGCAGACTGAAGTCTCGACCGAAGAACTCAAGTCTTCCAATGAGGATCAGCAAGCCGTCAATGAAGAACTTCGCTCGGCCACCGAGGAACTGGAAACCAGCAAGGAGGAACTTCAGTCGATCAATGAGGAACTGACCACCGTCAACTTTGAATTAAAAGTCAAGGTCGATGAAACCAGCATGATGAACGACGACCTGCAAAACCTGATCACATCGTCGGACATCGCCACGGTATTCGTTGATCGCAGCTTGAAGATCAAACGCTTCACTCCGCAGGCAACCCGCATCTTCAACCTGATTGAGTCCGACATCAATCGCCCCTTGATGGATATCACCCACAAGCTTGACTATGAGTCGCTGGGTAAAGATGCCGCTGGCATGCTCAAAACCTTGAACCCGATCAAGCGGCCGGTCAGCAGCAGCGACGGCAGGCATTATCTGGCCCGCATTGGTCCCTACCGCACGATGGATGACCACATCGACGGCGTCGTCCTGACGTTTGTGGACGTCACCGAATTGCGCAAGGCCGAGGAAAGGCTTCGCGCTGGCGAGGAACGGCTTCGCATTGCGGCTGAAACCACCAAAGATTACGCAATCTTGACCATCGATGAGGAAGGCATCATCACCAGCTGGAACGTGGGTGCCCAGCGCAATTTTGGCTATACGCCGCAAGAGATTGTGGGCCAGCCGTTTTCCATCATTTTCACCCCCGAAGACCGTGCCGCCGGGGCACCGGAAGGCGAGTTGCGCGGCGCACACGAAGACGGCCGCAGCGTGGACGAGCGCTGGCACCTGCGCAAGGACGGCAGCACTTTTTTTTGCAGCGGCGTGGTCACCCGGCTCGAAGGCAAGGCCGGCGGTTATGCCAAGATTGCCAAGGACATGACCGAAAGCCGGTCGCAGCAGGTGAGCCGCGACGAGTTGCTGGCCATGGAAAAACACGCTAACGAACTCAAGGACCAGTTTCTGGCTGTGATGTCGCATGAACTCAAGCACCCGCTGAACCTGATTCAGGTCAACACCGAATTGCTGCTGAGTCACCCCGAGGTGCGCGCGCTTCCCGAAGTGGCCCGGGCCGGCGAAACCATTCGCAGCGCCGTGGTCAGCCAGACGAAGATCATTGATGACTTGCTGGACCTGTCGCGTGCCCGTACCGGTAAACTGACGCTGCGGCTGGCACCGGTCGACCTGGCTGAAATGGCGACCTCGATTGCCGGTGCTGCGCGCGATGATGCGAGCAAGAAAGGCCTGACGCTGTCTTACGAATACACCGAAAAAGAACTGGTGGCCCTGTGCGACCGCGTCCGCACAGAGCAGATTCTGTGGAACCTCATCAACAACGCCATCAAGTTCACGCCTGCGGGCGGAACTGTCACCGTGCGACTCGGCCGCGACAGCACATTTGCCACCATGAGCGTGACCGACACTGGGCAGGGTATTGATCCGGCATTCCTGCCCCATATCTTTGGCATGTTTGTCCAGGCGCCTGAACAAATAATCTACAACACCAACACCGGTTTGGGCGTGGGCCTGACGCTGGTGCGCGACCTGACCGTGGCGCAGGGTGGCAGGGTGCTGGCCGATTCGGAAGGCCTGGGCAAGGGCACCTGCTTCACCATCTGGCTGCCACTGGCGCAAACCAGGATGCAGGACAAAAAAGCCAGCCAATCCAGTGCAAACCTCAAAGGGCTCAGGATTCTGGCGGTCGATGACATGATTGACTTGCTGGAGCCTTTCTCGGCACTGCTTCGTCTGGAGGGTGCTGATGTGGACATGGCCTGCAGCGGCCAGCAGGCGCTGGAAATGCTGGAGAAAAACAGCTACGACCTGCTGATTTCAGACCTTGGCATGCCCTACATGGATGGTTACGAGCTGATCCGCAAGATTCGCAAGCGCCCTGACTGGCGAAATCTCAAGGCAATTGCGCTCAGCGGCTATGGCCGACAGGTGGACACGGTAAGAGCTTTGCAAAGCGGCTTCAATGCTCACCTTTCTAAACCCGCTACGGTGGCGCACATCTGCCAGAGCATCGCCCAGCTGGTTCCAAACGACCCGCTTTGATTCATGCCGCTAGAGATGGTCGTACGCTGGTGGATGGTTTGCGACTTGAACCGATGTGAGCAAAACACCGGATCAGCAGCCGCTCGTTACAAATTCAGATTTTTGAAGGTACTTAAGCGTATTTTTTTTGGTACAAACAGTTCAGCTGATTTTTCAGAAAACTTGCCTCTTGCAGCCCCTGCTTTTAACGCGATGCCTTGGGTTGGCTTAAAAAGCCCCACACAAGAAAGCCAACTCATTTTTCCTGGAGAGCAGCACCAATGACCATTCAGAAACCGCCTCAGGCCTCAATTGCTTCAGGCTTGCCCGCTGAAGTGACAGCCCAGCAGGTCGAGTCCGCCCGCTATGCGGTCCTCAGGCGTCTGGCGCCTTGCTTGCGCCACCATATGGTTCGGCCGCTGCAGCCCATTGGTCTGATTTACGGGGTCATGCACCACAAGCTCTCGGCAGCCCAGCCCGATTTGCAGTCGGTTCGTGAAGAGGCCGAAAAGATCAATGCTTTTGCCAAGGCGGCGCTAGATGAGTGCATGGACATGGGCACCTGGCTGGCACCTGAGCCGGGCGTCGTGACCGATGTCGAATCGGGCGTGCTTGAATGCGTCGGTCTGATGGCCACCATGCTGCATTTTTGTGGTTTCCGGCTTGTCAATGAGGTTGAAGACCTGCCATATAAAGTCATGCGCGATTCCTTGCGCATGGTGCTGAGCGCTGCTTTGTTTGAATTGACCGACACCATTGACGATCCTGCCACCGTGACGATCCATGCCCAGGCCAGTGGGTCAGAAGTCACGGTCATTTTGCAAGCCGATTTAATTGAAGACGGTCATCTGGATCGTTATGACGATGGTTACCGAAAACTGGTGTGGGCCGATGTTCAGGCGTTAGCGCTGGCAGAGCATGTCGGTTTGTACCGTCAGGGTCGACAAGTTACCCTTCGCTTTGCCATCGCGCAGACGTCAGTTCTTTAAAAGCCTAAAACCAAGCAAGCCCAATGTTGAACCGCCCCGGGTTTTGTAGAAGCCTGTTGATTTAAATCAGGCTTCAGCTATGGAAGCCTGACTGGCGAGTTGCCGACAGTATTTCGCCTAAGTTTCTGCAGGCGGGCATACCCGACAGGCCCAAGCGATCGGTGATGGTTGAAACAGGCCACCCATTCCAGGGTTGCCAGCCCCACCGATTCTGCGATTTCCCCAGGTGCACGGCGATGAATCAGCTCGGACTAGTACGGGCTGTTGATCGTCTCGGCCAGGGCGTTGTCGTAGCTGTCGCCCTTGCTGCCCACCGAGAGGGTAATCCCGGCCTCGGCCGGTCTCTGGCTGTAGCCGATGTCCGTGTATGGCGACTCCCTTTCCGAGTGGTGATTCAGTGTGCCATCACGCTCGGGCTGTCTTGTGTACAGCGCCTGCTCCAGCGCATCCGGTAGCCTTCACGCTTTCGCGTTCGGCTTTGTGGTGCCGGCCCTGGCCCCAGTATCGACTTCGTCGCGCTTGAACCATTCGTTCAGTGTCTGCGGCACGCAGCCGATCTTCGGGGCGATGGAATCAATGGCTCACCGCCGCGAAGGGAACTCGCCCAGGTGTTCATGCACCATGCGTACTGAGGGTTCGCTCAACGCAGGAAAAAACTTGTTTGACTTCTTCATGGCTCAATCCTGTCAGAGATACAAGCCTCCTGAAAACCCGCGGCGGCGCACAGGAATTTTGGATAAACATGATCAAAGTACTTCACTGGCGAAATCGGCTAGACGCGACCGCTCTCCACGTGCAAGCGTAATGTGCCCGCCATGGGGCCAGCCCTTGAAACGGTCAACGGCAAATGTCATGCCAGAAGATCCTTCCGTCAGATAAGGCGTGTCGATTTGCGCCAGATTGCCCATGCAGACGATCTTGGTGCCAGGCCCGGCGCGGGTTATGAGTGTTTTCATCTGCTTGGGCGTCAGATTCTGCGCTTCGTCAATGATGACGTATTTGTTCATAAAGGTCCGGCCGCGCATGAAGTTCATGCTCTTGACCTTGATGCGCGAGCGGATCAGCTCGTTTGTAGCAGCGCGGCCCCATTCACCTGCGCCACCGTCGGTCTTGCCAAGAACTTCCAGGTTGTCGTCCAGCGCGCCCATCCAGGGCCCCATTTTTTCTTCTTCGGTACCGGGAAGGAAGCCGATGTCTTCGCCAACCGATACTGTCGCGCGGGTCATGATGATTTCGGTATAACGCCTGTCATCAAGCACTTGCGTCAACCCGCTGGCCAAAGCCATCAGCGTCTTGCCGGTGCCTGCTGTACCTGCCAAAGTGACAAAGTCCACTTCTGGGTCCATTAGCAGGTTCATGGCAAAATTTTGTTCGCGGTTGCGCATGGTGACGCCCCAGACCGAATTTTTCAGGTGAGTGAAATCCTTCAGGGTTTTCAGTACCGCTGTTTTTCCCTGGATTTCAGTGACCCTGGCATACAGCGGTGGTTCGCCAGGAGATTCGAAAAACACGAACTGGTTGATCATCAGACTCGGCACGATCGGACCGCCGATGCGGTAGAACGTGTGAATGCCTTGCTGCCAGCTTTCGATGGTTTTGCTCTGTCGCGTCCAGAAGTCGGGCGGCAGCGCCAGCGAACCTGCATACAGCAAGTCGCCGTCTTCAAGAACCTTGTCGTTCTGATAGTCGTCGGTATTGAGACCCAAGGCACGCGCCTTGACGCGCATGTTGATGTCCTTGGAGACAAGCACAACTTCGCGCGGTGCATACTCCTTGCGCAGAGCCTCAACCACGCCCAGGATCTGATTGTCTGCCTTGCCCTGAGGCAGGCTCATCGGTAAAGTGTAGTCAAGCACTTTGGTCTGGAAAAACAGGCAGCCATTGGCTTCAGAATGGCCGGTGGTGTTCAGCTTCAGACCCTTGCCGATGTCAGCTCCTTTCGCTCCGGCCAAACCATCGAGCGTACGGCTGGTTTGACGCGCATTGCGGGCCACTTCTGTCATGCCTTTTTTGTGCCCGTCAAGTTCTTCCAGCACGATCATCGGCAGGAAAATATCGTGTTCTTCGAAACGGAACAGACACATTGGGTCGTGCATCAGGACATTCGTATCAAGTACGAAGAGCTTCGGCTGGGCCGACGGTTGGGTCTTTTTAGGCCTGAAAGCGGCCAGGACACGTGGCACGCTCTCTTTTTTAGAGCTGATCACCCGCACATCCATTGCAGGAGCAGTCTTTTTTTCTGCATACACAATGGGTTGTTCGCGTTCTGTGACATCAAGGCTGTCCATCAACCGCATGGCTGCAGGCTGACTCGTTAACTCAACTGGCTTGGAAGATTTTCTCGGTACTTTAGCCAACGCGCGCGCCGGCGCATTGAGCACATCTGGTGAAAGCAAGGCAGCACGTTTGGTAGGAGCGGGTGGCATGGGCATGGTGCTTAAAACTCTTTACATGAAGTTTCAGAAATAAAAAAAGCCGCCTCGGGGCCGGGGCGGCTTTTTTTGAATGCGGTTGCTGGGGTCAATTGCATGAAGTCATTATGCACAACTCAAATGACCGCCATCGCAACACGCGCTAAACATGTTTCAGGCCTCTTTCTTGAGGCCTTTGACAGCCTTGAGCACTTCTTCGACATGGCCAGGAACTTTCAGGCCGCGCCACTCTTCTTTCAACAGTCCGTCCGCGCCCACCAGAAAAGTGCTGCGCTCGATACCCTTGACCTTTTTGCCGTACATGATCTTGTTTTTGACCACGCCAAACATATGGCACATTTTTTCTTCAGTGTCGGCGATCAGTTCAAACGGAAGTTCCAGCTTGGACTTGAACTCATCATGGGATTTCATGTTGTCGCGCGAGACGCCAAAAACAGTGGCGCCGGCCTTGAGGAAATCCTTGTGATGGTCACGAAACTGCATCGCTTCGGTGGTGCAGCCCGGCGTGTTATCTTTCGGGTAGAAAAACAGCACGACCACTTTGCCCAGGTGCGTTTGGTTTGAAACTTTGAGGCCGCCGGTGGCGAGTGCTTCAAATTCGGGAAGAAGTTTATTGACGACGACTGCCATACTAAGGGTACCCTGACGAAAGTAGTTGTAATT
Source organism: Polaromonas sp. CG_9.7 (assembly GCF_015752205.1). Classification (GTDB taxonomy): domain Bacteria; phylum Pseudomonadota; class Gammaproteobacteria; order Burkholderiales; family Burkholderiaceae_C; genus Polaromonas. The sequence continues at coordinate 69,429 of NZ_JADOVG010000010.1, read as the reverse complement.
AGCCGCGGCTTTTGCCAGTGAAGACAGATATCCTTCACTGGGTGCGGTGCCAAGTGCAACCCTATATTTTACTCTGATTGGGGCTTCGTCTGTCCCTCAGACTGTATCGGGATCTATCAAAAGGGCTGCAACCACATGACGCCCTTCACCTGCCAGGATGTTGTAGGTGCGGCAGGCTGCCAGCGTGTCCATGGTTTCCAGGCCGATCCGGTGCTCCATCAGGCCACGCAAAAAGGCCGGGGGTGGAAACCGCAGTCTTGAACCGCTGCCAAAAATCACCAGTTCCGGCTTCATGTCTGCGAGCATCGCAAAGTGCTCTGCAGTCAGTTGCTCAAAGCTTTGGCATTTCCACGGCAGTTTTTCTCCACGTGAGCCGATCACGATGCTGTAATCGATTTTTTCAGCAACGCCGTTGTTGCCCAGGCCGACCCATCCGGCGCCATAGGCAAGAATGGACTGGACATCAAGACGATCTGGTTGAAGTTTCATACGGTATTGAAGGTTGTGGCATTTGCCTGAACGGCTGGGTCGGCCACTGCCGCCAAGCGGCTGAGTGGAAGGTAAAAATCAGCGTTTTATGTGGTCAAATTATAGATTCCGTCCAAAACTCAGGTGGCTGCACCGGTTTTCTCTTTCGGCGCATCGCATGGGCGAAGCGGCCTTGCCCAACCTTTCATCAGAAGCGACATGAAACCGATCACCAAGTCTGCAAAACTGGCCAACGTGCTTTACGACATCCGTGGACCGATCATGGACGCGGCCAAGCAGATGGAAGAAGAGGGCCAAAAGCTGATCAAGCTCAACATCGGCAATCTCGCAGTGTTCGGTTTCGATGCGCCAGAAGAAGTTCAGCAGGACATGATCCGCAACCTGCCCGCGTCAGCGGGCTACTCTGACAGCAAGGGCATTTTTGCAGCGCGCAAGGCGGTGATGCATGAGACGCAAAAGCAGGGCATCAAGGGCGTGACGCTGGAGGACATTTACCTTGGCAACGGTGCCAGCGAATTGATCTCGATGGCCACCAACGCCTTGCTCGACAACGGCGACGAGTTGCTGCTGCCTTCGCCCGACTATCCGCTGTGGACCGCTTCCGTGAGCCTGGCCGGTGGTACGCCGGTGCATTACATGTGCGACGAAAGCAATGGCTGGATGCCCAGCCTCGAAGACATCCGTGCCAAGATCACGCCCCGGACCAAGGGCATTGTCGTCATCAACCCCAACAACCCCACCGGCGCGCTGTATTCGGACGCATTGCTTAAAAGTATTGTCGAGATCGCTCGCGAACACGACCTGGTGATTCTGGCCGACGAGGTGTATGACAAAGTGCTGTACGACGACGTCCGGCACACCGCGCTGGCCAGCCTGTCATCCGACGTGTTGACGCTGACCTTCAATTCCTTGTCCAAGAGTTACCGCTCCTGCGGCTACCGCGCAGGCTGGCTGGTCGTGTCCGGCGCCAAGAAAAGGGCACTCGATTACATCGAGGGCCTGAACATGCTGGCCAACATGAAACTGTGCTCCAACGTGCCGGGCCAGTGGGCGATCCAGACGGCGCTGGGCGGCTACCAGAGCATCAATGACCTGACCTGCCCGGGCGGCCGGCTGCGGCGCCAGCGCGACCTGGCGTACGAGCTGATCACCGCCATTCCGGGCGTGAGTTGCGTCAAGCCCAGCGCCGCGTTGTACATGTTTCCCAAGCTTGATCCAGAGGTCTATCCGATTACCGACGATCGGCAGTTTTTCCTTGAGCTGCTCAAGGAAACCAAGGTCATGCTGGTGCAGGGCACCGGTTTCAACTGGGCCGCGCCCGACCACTTCCGAATTGTTTTTCTGCCGCACGAGGAAGATCTGCGCGAAGCAATCAAACGCATTGCCCAGTTTCTTGAAAAATACCGCAACAAGCTGATCTGAGTTTCCTTTTCCCCCTTTTTCCTATTTCCCGCTGCGCCCTTTCAACGGCCAGTTTGCCCAACCAAGACATGCAGGACACCAGGTGAACCTAAAAACGACGACGAATCTGAGCCCCATCCGGGTAGGCCTTCTGGGTATTGGAACCGTGGGCAGCGGAACTTTCAATGTGCTTCAGCGCAACCAGGAAGAAATTCGCCGCCGTGCCGGACGAGGCATCCAGATCACCATGGTCGCCGACCTGGACGTGGCGCGTGCCCAAGCATTGGTCGGCGACGGCGTGCTGGTGGTGAACGATGCACGCAAGGTGGTGGCCAGCCCTGACATCGACATCGTGATCGAACTCATTGGTGGCTACGGCATTGCCAAGGCGCTGGTGCTTGAAGCCATTGAGTCGGGCAAGCACGTCGTGACTGCCAATAAGGCGCTGCTGGCCGTGCATGGCACCGAGATTTTTGCCGCAGCACACCGCAAGGGTGTGATGGTGGCTTTCGAGGCGGCAGTCGCCGGCGGTATCCCGATCATCAAGGCGCTGCGCGAAGGCCTGACGGCCAACTCGATCCAGTGGATTGCCGGCATCATCAACGGCACGACCAACTTCATCCTGTCAGAAATGCGCGACAAGGGCCTGGACTTCGGTGTGGTGCTCAAGGAAGCGCAGCGCCTGGGTTATGCCGAAGCCGACCCGACCTTTGACATCGAAGGCGTGGACGCCGCGCACAAGGCGACGTTGATGAGCGCCATTGCCTTTGGCATTCCGGTGCAGTTTGACAAAGCCTATGTCGAGGGCATCACGAGCCTGGCGCCGCAGGACATCCGCTACGCCGAGCAGCTCGGCTACCGCATCAAGCTGCTGGGCATCACCAAGCGCGTATCGGGTGGCATCGAGTTGCGTGTTCACCCGAGCCTGATTCCGGCCAAACGCCTGCTGGCCAATGTTGAAGGCGCGATGAACGCCGTTGTGGTGAATGGCGATGCCGTCGGCACTACGCTGTACTACGGCAAGGGCGCTGGCAGCGAGCCGACCGCCAGCGCGGTGATTGCTGACCTGGTTGACATTGCGCGGCTGCACACCGCCGACCCTGAGCACCGCGTGCCGCACCTGGCGTTCCAGCCCGACGAAATGAGTGATCTGGCTATCGTGCCGATGTCCGAAATCGTCACCAGCTACTACCTGCGCCTGAACGTGGCCGACGAAGCCGGCGTGCTGGCCAATGTCACCGGCATCCTGGCCTCATTCGGCATCAGCATCGACGCGGTATTGCAGCGCGAAGCCGACGAAGTGGGTGGCGAAGGTTCGACCCAGACCGACCTGATCATCCTGACGCACGACTGCGTTGAAGCCAAAATGAACAAAGCCATGGTGCAAATGCAGGCGCTGCCCACCGTGCTGGCGTCCATTGTCCGCATCCGCAAGGAGGAACTGGCCTGATGCATTACATCTCCACGCGCGCCTCATCTAGCAACCCCCTCGAACGCAAGCGCTTTTGCGAAATCCTGCTCGAAGGCCTGGCGCCCGACGGCGGGCTCTATTTGCCCGAATACTATCCTCAGGTCGATGGCGCCACGCTTGCCAAGTGGCGCGGCCTGAGCTACGCCGAACTGGCGTTCGAGGTGCTGTCGCTGTACATCGACGACATTCCCGCCGCTGACCTGAAGGCGATTTGCATCAAGACCTACACAGAAAAAGTCTTTGGCAGCAAGGAAATCGTGCCGCTTCGTCCCCTGGGTGCCGGCCTGTACCTCGAAGCGCTGTCCAACGGCCCGACGCTGGCCTTCAAGGACATGGCCATGCAACTGCTGGGCAACCTGTTCGAATATGAACTGGCCCGGCGCGGCGAAGAACTGAACATTCTGGGCGCCACCAGCGGCGACACCGGCAGCGCGGCCGAATACGCCATGCGCGGCAAGAAGGGCGTTCGCGTCTTCATGACGTCGCCCAACGGCCGCATGAGCCCGTTCCAGCAAGCGCAAATGTTCAGTCTGCAGGACGAGAATATCCACAACATTGCCATCGACGGCGTGTTCGACGATTGCCAGGACATCGTTAAAGCCGTGTCAAACGACCTGGCGTTCAAGCGACAGTACAAGATTGGTACGGTCAACTCGATCAACTGGGCACGGCTGATGGCGCAGGTGGTGTATTACTTCGCCGGTTACTTCCAAGCCACCAAATCGAACGCTGAAAAAGTCAGCTTCGCCGTGCCGTCCGGCAATTTCGGCAATGTCTGCGCCGGCCATGTGGCGCGCAGCATGGGCCTGCCAATTGACAAACTGGTGGTCGCCACCAATGAGAACGATGTGCTCGACGAGTTTTTTCGCACCGGCATCTACCGCGTTCGGACCAGTGCCGACACGCATGAAACCTCCAGCCCGTCGATGGACATTTCCAAGGCGTCGAACTTCGAGCGCTTTGTGTTCGACCTGCTTGGCCGTGACGGTGGCCGGGTGCGTTCCCTGTTTCATGACCAGATTGCCAGCCAGGGCAGTTTCGAGCTGGGCGCCGACCCGGCGTTTGCCATGGCGGCCGGACGTTACGGTTTTGTCAGTGGCAAAAGCACGCATGCTGACCGGCTGGCAACGATTCGGGACACATGGAAGCGCTTTGACACCATGATCGACACCCACACCGCCGACGGCGTGAAGGTGGCGCGTGAGCATCTGCAGCCCGGCATTCCGATGATCGTGCTGGAAACCGCCTTGCCAATCAAGTTTGCCGCCACGATTGAAGAGGCGCTGGGCCAGCCGCCGGTGCGGCCTGCGGGCTTCGAAGGGATTGAAGCGCTGCCCAAGCGGGTCAAGCTGCTGCCGGCCGACGCAACGGCGATCAAGCAGTACATTGCTGAAAATGTGCATTAAATCGGCAGTTTGCGCATATTCAGCGGGCGCAAGCAGCTATTTTTTTAATAGCAATCTAAATTGTAGGGAGCTTGCCTGATGAAAGTTGTCGGATTTGCCGGCTACTCGGGTTCTGGCAAGACCACCCTGGTTGAAAAGCTGATTCCCGTGCTCAAGCTGCGCGGCCTGCGGGTGTCTGTCGTCAAGCATGCGCACCACAAGTTTGACATCGACCACCCCGGCAAGGACACCTTTCGCCACCGGCAGGCAGGTGCCTTTGAGGTGGTCGTGGCTTCGCAAAACCGGTTGGCGCTGATCCGCGAGTTCGAGCAGCCCGCCGAACTCACCGTGCACCAGCTGATTGCCGAGTTGTACGAAGGCGTGGACTGGGTGCTGGTCGAAGGCTTCAAGCACAGCGATTTGACCAAGATCGAGGTGTGGCGGGCTTCGTCCGGCAAGCCGACGCGCTACGCCGATGACGATTACGTGGTGGCCATTGCCACCGATTCCCCCGGCCAGTTACCCACGGCAACCTTGCGTCCGGTGCTGGATTTGAACGATGCCGAAGCCGTGGCTGATTTTCTGGTCAACAATCAAAACCGCTTTGACTATTCGTTTGAAGACCGGCCAGCCTGAGCAGCTCTTTCATCTGTTTCCATCGTTTTCACCGTTCCGGATACCCGCCATGCCTTCAGTTCCCTCATCCCCGCAGGCGCCTGCACGGCCCGAGCGTCCGCCCATGAAGCCGCTCGATTTGGCGCTGGATGAACTGGTGGGCTTCGCCGCGCCGCTGGCGCCCGCCGAAAGCGTCTCGACCTTCGAGGCTGATGGCCGCGTTCTGGCGCAAGACCTGGTGTCCGCCCTGGATGTGCCGGCACACGACAACAGCTCGATGGACGGCTACGCAGTGCGCTGCGCTGACTGGCTGGGTGCTGAAACGCCGCTGCCCGTCAGCCAGCGTATACCGGCTGGCAGCAACGGGCATGCGCTGGCGCTGGCAAGCGTTGCGCGAATCTTTACCGGCGCGCCGGTGCCGCCGGGTGCCGATGCGGTGGTGATGCAGGAAGACTGCCATGCTGTGGAGGGCGTCATCCGCATCGCCGCGCAGCCCCGGCCCGGCCAGTGGATTCGGCGCCGTGGCGAAGATGTGGCTGCCGGTGCTGTTGTGCTGGGGCATGGAACACGCCTTTCACCGGCGTCGCTCGGACTGGCGGCCAGCATTGGCTTTGACCGGTTGCAGGTCGCACCGCGTGTGCGGGTGGCGCTGTTTTCCACCGGTGACGAACTGGTCATGCCCGGCGATGTGGCACCTGCCGACATGAAGCCCGGCGCAATCTACAACTCCAACCGCTTTTTCCTGAAAGCCTTGCTGCTGCGGCTGGGCTGCACCGTGACCGACCTGGGCATCGTGCCCGACCGGCTCGACGCGACCATTGGCGCGTTGCAAGGCGCCAGCTTGAAGCATGACCTGATCCTGACGAGTGGCGGCGTGTCGGTTGGCGAGGAAGACCACATCAAGCCTGCCGTGCAGGCGCTGGGAACCCTCAACCTGTGGCAGATCGCCATTAAGCCCGGCAAGCCGTTTGCCTACGGAAAGATTGACGCCGCCCATTTCATCGGATTGCCGGGCAACCCGGTGTCGAGCTTTGTGACCTTTTTGTTGCTGGTGCGGCCCTTTATCCTGAAGCTGCAGGGAGCGACTGAAATTACGCCTGAATCCATCGCGATACACGCCCATTTCGATTGGCCAAAAGCCGATAAACGGCGTGAATTCCTGCGTGTCAGGCTGAATCCGGCAGGCGGGCTGGACCTGTTCGACAACCAGAGTTCTGGCGTCTTGACCTCGGCGGTCTGGGGCGACGGGCTGGTGGACAACCCCGCCGGCCAGACCATTGCGCACGGCGACACGGTGCGCTTCATCCCGTTTTCAGCATTGCTGTCTTGAAGGACTGTTGACCCATGAACGTTACCATCAGGTACTTTGCATCGATCCGCGAAGCCATCGGGCAGGGCAGCGAGACACGCCAGACGTCCGCCCTGACGCTGGCCGGCCTGCGCGACGAACTGCTGGCCGCCAGCCCGGCGCATGCCGCGAGCCTGGCGCGCGGCACAGCGGTTCGCATGGCCCTGAACCAGGTCATGGCGGGCGAAGCTGCGCTGCTGACCGACGGCTGCGAAATTGCTTTTTTCCCACCGGTCACTGGAGGCTGAGCAGCATGGCAGCCCGCGTCACAGTCCAAACCGACGACTTCAATCTGACCGACGAGGTCGACGCGCTGCGTAAAAATGACACGCGCGTTGGCGCCGTCTGCACTTTTACCGGCACGGTGCGCGACCGCAACGACGGCCTGAATGTCAGTTCCATGGAGTTGGAGCACTACCCCGGCATGACCGAAAAAGCCATTGAGGCGATGATTGACGAAGCCGTCAGCCGTTTCGATATTTTTTCCGCCCGCATCATTCACCGGATCGGCCTGTTGCAGCCGCTTGATCAGGTGGTGATGGTTGCCGTCACGTCGGCGCACCGGGGCGAGAGTTTCAAGGCCTGCGAGTTTTTGATGGATTACCTGAAAACCCAGGCGCCGTTCTGGAAAAAAGAGCAGACGCCCGAAGGCGCGCGTTGGGTCGATGCCCGTGTCAGCGACGATGCGGCACTGGCCAAGTGGGGCATCGGCGCGACCAACGCCTGAGCCTGCAGCGCCCAAGCTTGACCTTTGTCAAACTTCCCGTCATGCCGATAGCCTGACGGCACCACGGCGGCTTGCAAAGCTGCGCAAAAGCCCCAAGATTCGCCGGGTCAGACCTTTTAAAGTTCTATCGGAGATTTCATGCGACAAGACAAACTCACCACCAAGTTCCAGGAAGCGCTCAGCGAAGCCCAGACCCTGGCCTTGACCAACGACAACAACTACATCGAGCCCGCCCACCTGCTGGCTGCCATGCTGCGCCAGGACGACGGGCCGCGCGCTTTGCTGGAGCGGGCCGGCGTCAATGTCAAAGGCCTGATGCAGGCTGCCGACGCTGCCGTCAAGAAGCTGCCGCAGGTGCAGGGTCAGGATCAGGTCCAGGTTGGCCAGGAACTGGCCCGGCTCCTGCAGGCGACCGAAAAGGAGTCCATCAAGCGCAACGACCAGTTCATTGCCGGAGAGCTCTTTTTGCTGGCCCTGACCGACAGCAAGGCCGACGCAGGAAAGATCGCCCGCGAAAACGGCCTGACCCGCAAGGCGCTTGAAGCGGCGATTGACGCGGTGCGCGGCGGGCAGAACGTCAACAGCGCGGACGCCGAAGGCCAGCGCGAAGCCCTGAAGAAATACTGCATGGACCTGACCGAGCGCGCCCGGATGGGCAAGCTCGACCCGGTGATTGGCCGCGATGACGAGATTCGCCGCGCCATTCAGGTGCTGCAGCGCCGCACCAAGAACAACCCGGTGCTGATCGGTGAGCCCGGCGTCGGCAAGACCGCCATTGTCGAAGGCCTGGCACAGCGCATCGTGGCGGGCGAGGTGCCCGATTCGCTCAAGGGCAAGCGCGTGCTGTCGCTCGACATGGCTGCGTTGCTGGCGGGTGCCAAGTTTCGCGGCGAGTTTGAGGAGCGACTGAAAACCGTGCTCAGCGAGCTGGCCAAGGACGAAGGTCAGACCATTGTTTTCATTGATGAGTTGCATACCATGGTCGGCGCCGGCAAGGGCGAGGGCGCGATGGACGCGGGCAATATGCTCAAACCCGCGCTGGCGCGCGGCGAGTTGCACTGCGTCGGCGCCACCACGCTCGATGAATACCGCAAGTACATTGAAAAAGACGCTGCGCTGGAACGCCGTTTCCAGAAAATCCTGGTGGGCGAGCCGACCGTGGAAGCCACCATTGCCATCCTGCGCGGCCTGCAGGAAAAGTACGAAACCCACCACGGGGTGCAGATCACCGATCCGGCCATCGTTGCGGCGGCCGAGCTGAGCCACCGCTACATCACCGACCGGTTCTTGCCCGACAAGGCGATTGACCTGATTGACGAGGCTGCCGCCAAGGTCAAGATCGAGATTGATTCCAAGCCCGAAGTCATGGACCGGCTGGACCGCCGGCTGATCCAGCTGCAGATCGAGCGCGAAGCGGTTCGCCGCGAAAAGGATGAAGCCTCGCAAAAGCGCTTTGGCCTGATCGAGGAGGAAATTGAAAAGCTGCAAAAAGAAATTTCCGACATGGACGAAATCTGGCAGGCCGAGAAAGCCCAGGCACTCGGCTCCAAGGACGTGATGGAGGAAATCGACAGCATCAACACCCAGATTGATGAATTCACCCGCAAGGGCGACTTCAACAAGGTGGCCGAACTGCAATACGGCAAGCTGCCCGAATTGAAAAAACGCCTGAAACAGGCGCAGGATACCGAAGAAAACAAGAGTGTCGACAACAAGCCCCGGCTCTTGCGCACCCAGGTGGGCGCCGAGGAAATTGCCGAGGTCGTCAGCCGCGCCACCGGGATTCCGGTCGCCAAGATGATGCAGGGCGAAAAAGACAAGCTGCTGCAGATGGAAGACAAGCTGCATGAGCGCGTCGTCGGTCAGGAAGAAGCCATCGGTGCCGTCGCCAACGCCATTCGCCGCTCGCGCTCGGGCCTGTCGGACCCGAACCGCCCCACCGGCAGTTTTCTATTCCTCGGCCCCACGGGCGTCGGCAAGACCGAATTGTGCAAGGCGCTGGCCGGCTTTTTGTTCGACAGCGAAGACCACCTGATCCGGGTCGACATGAGCGAGTTCATGGAAAAGCATTCGGTCGCCCGCCTGATCGGCGCGCCGCCGGGCTATGTCGGTTACGAGGAAGGAGGCCACCTGACCGAGGCGGTGCGCCGCAAGCCCTACAGTGTGCTGCTGCTCGACGAGGTGGAAAAAGCGCATCCGGACGTGTTCAACGTTTTGCTGCAGGTGCTGGACGATGGCCGGCTGACCGATGGCCAAGGGCGCACGGTGGACTTCAAGAACACGGTGATCGTCATGACCAGCAACATCGGTTCGCCCATCATCCAGTCGATGGTCGGCCAGCCGTATGAAGAGATCAAGGACGCGGTGACGGACGAGTTGAAAAACTATTTTCGGCCCGAGTTCCTGAACCGGATTGACGAGACGGTGGTGTTCCACGCGCTCGACGCCAGCAACATCGAATCGATTGCCCGCATCCAGCTCAAGGTGCTGATGGCGCGGCTTGAAAAGATGGACCTGACGCTGGAGGTGTCGGAAGCGGCGATTGCCGAACTGGCCAAGGTGGGGTTTGACCCGGTGTTTGGCGCCCGGCCGCTCAAGCGTGCGATTCAGCAGCGGATTGAAAACCCGCTGTCCAAACTGCTGCTTGAAGGCCGCTTTCCACCCAAAAGCACGATTCCTGTGGATGTGGACCCGATCCACGAGCCGGGTGTCTTCAAGTTCGCGGCGGCGGCAGAACTATGAACAAGCGCGAGCTGCTATTTAATAAATAGCAGCTCGCGCTTTTCCTGCAGGCGTCAGAGGCAGTTTTTAATAAGATTTAGCAGCTGCCAGGCTCTTTTCGAGCCTTGACTTTCAGGGCGCGACGGCACCTTCCTGATACTGTGGATGCGACGATTCAAACTCGGGCAACTTAAACAGCGATGTTCCTACAGCCGCCACGCGGGGAAACGCCGACACATCGACTCCAAAGCGTTCCGCACCGATCAGGTGGCTGGCCAGCGCCAGGTCGGCCAGGCTGAGCGTTTCGTTGTGGCAGCGTGTGGCGCCGTCGTGCAGCAGCCCTTCGTAAGCGCTCAAACCTTCGCGATACCAGTGCGCAGCCCATTCGCGGCCTGCTGCGGCGTCAGCGCCAAACTGCGCGGCCAGGCGCTTTTGCACGCGTGGTACTGCCAGAGGATGGGTGTCGGCTGCAGCCAATAAAAACATTGACCGGACACGCGCCCGCCCGGCTGCATCGGGCGGCAGCAGCGGTGTGGCGGGGTAGGTTTCTTCCAGCCACTCCAGGATCGCCAGGCTTTGCGTCAGCGGCTCGGGCGTGCCCCCTTCGAGCGCAGGCACTGCGCCGGCCGGATTCAGGGCGCGAAACGCTGGCAGGTTGTGGTGGCTCGCTGACAGGTCGTGCATGCGTTCTTCAAAGGCCACGCCCTTGAGCTTGAGGGCTGCGCGCACGCGGTAGGCGGCCAGTGACAGCCAGTAACCATGAAGAATGAGCATGAAGGCTCCTGTGAAATGAAGGTGTGGTTTGAGGCGAAAGCGCCATGTCCGGCGCAGCGCTGGCCGGATTATGTTGCAGCCTTGGCTTTGCGCCAGCCACGACTCGTCATTCAAATGCATGCCTTCTACAAAAAGGGCAATGCCTGCAGCCGGTGATTTGGTGTGCCTAACTGTCCACAAACCCTTCCAGTTGCGCCACCGAGCGCGGGTCGGGCGACCACACTTCCAACAAAAAGTCGGCTTCCTCGTGCCGCGCCAGACGGAGCCAGCCCAGTTGCGCTGCCAAGGCGCGGTGCACGTCGTCACCGTTCAGCGCGTAGCCTTCAACGGGATGACGCCAGTGACAGGCCAGCAAGGTGCCGTCAGGCTCCAGTGCCGCTTTCATCTGGTCAATCAGTTTGGCCAGTTGTCCATGGTCGAGGTAAAAGCCGATCTCGCTGAACACGATCAGGTCAAAACTGCCCGTTGGCCAGTTGTCAGGCACCCAGCCCTGCAAAAAACGGATATTCGCCGAGCCTTCCAGCCGCTGGCGTGCGCGTTCGAGCGCGGCCGGCACGCCATCGGATACCAGCAATTCAGCACAGCGCGGTGCCAGCGCAGCGGCCAGTTCGCCGTTGGCGCAACCGGGTTCGTAAGCGCGCCGGTAGCGCTGACGCGGCAAGCTCGCCACTGTCAGGTCGCGCTTGCGAGCCTCATACCAGCGGGTCTTGAAGCCCCACGGATCGTCTGCGCGCTCAAACAGCTGGGTGAATTCTTTTCTGTCCGGGTTCACAACGTGGCCTCGACTGGCATGAAGTATTCAAAGCCACGCTGCATTCGCGCCAAGGCAAAGCCGGGCAGCACAGCAGGCGCGCCGGTGTCTTGCGGCACCAATTGGGTTCGGTGGGCGGCTAGAGCCAAGGCTTTGTTGCGCAAGCTGTTGGCAGGCAATGCCAACCGGCGCAGGTGTGGCCACGGCACACGCGTATCGCCAGGCCGTGCCCAATGCCACATCCACACCGGGGCCTGCCAATGGCGGCAGCCCCTTTGGCTGCAAACCCGCGCGGCAACCTGGCCAGCGGCTTCATGGTCGGGATGGCCGTCCAGTTGCCACGTGGAAAACACCACATCGCGGGGCTGGAGCAATTCGGCGAGTCGCTGCGCCAGAAAATCCTCCGAAACGGCCAGCTTGCCATCCGGCAATGCCAGGCGGTTTTGGCTGCATGGTGGCAGCCCCAGCTGGCGCAGACCCGCCAGGCTTTCGCTGATGCGGGCCTCGGCCAGCTTCGCAGGCGGCCACTGCCGTGAGCCCGGATGGCTGGCTTCGCCGTCGGTCAGCGCAATCACCAGAACGGGGCTGCCGCGCGCAGCCAGCATCGACAGCAGGCCGCCAAAGCCAATCACTTCATCGTCCGGATGCGGCGCAAGCACCATGGCGCGGCAAGCCGGGGGCACCAGGTCGTCCAGTGTCACCAAGGGCAGCTGGCCCAGGCCGGACCACGCCTGCCATTGGATTTCAGGCGTGCCTTCGCCTGCGATCTGGCGGTCGAACACTACAGCGCCCATGACTGTAGTTCTGCCGCGGCAGCGCGTTCGCCCAGGGCCGCAAAATCGCGTTCAGCATGACTTTGGCGCAGATACACCGGCAAGTCGCAGGCCATGCGTGCAAAGCGGGCATCCTTGCAAAAAGGGGAGGCGCCCAGCGCCCGGCCGGTTTGCGTCAGCACTAGTTCGGCGCTGGCTTCAGCACTCAGTCGCACCCGCAACGCCAGCGCGCTGGCGTCGGCCGCAGGATGCGCGTCAATCCAGGCCGCTGCCTCGCGCAGCAATGCAGCGGTGTGCTGGAGCGCCAGGTCAACTTTGCCCAGGGCGATATGGCGCAGCAGGTGTTTGTCACTTTGGCCGACTTGCGACGTGGCTTGCCACAGCGCATGCGCCAGTGAATGCGCGCCGCCCAGCCAGCAGGCTGCAATGCCTGCGCCGCCGTGCCAGAAACCGGGGCGCTCCAGGTAAGCGCCAGCCTGGCCAATCAGTTGCGCGCGGGCGGAGGAAAAAACCACGTCGACGCTTGCGCTGGCCGCCATGCCAATGGCTGGCCAGACTTCTTTGGACACCTCCACGCCGGGCTGGCGCATGGCTACGCTGGCCAGAAACGGCCCGCTGCCGTCGCTGCGCCACACGGTGAGCAGGCCATGCGAGACCGATCTGGCGCCGGAGCACCAGGCCTTGCGGCCCTCAAGCCAGATGCCGTGCGCGCCGTCATCAGCGTCTGACTTTTCAGCGTCGTTGCCAATCGGCAGGAAAACCACCTTGGCATCGGGCGGCTCGGCGGCCCACATGCCCCAGCTTGAACCGGGCGGAACTGGTGGTGCCCCCAGTTCGCGCATGATGGCCAGCGCATCGGTATGGCCCTCGAACAACTTGGCCAGCGACAAGTCCTGCGAACCCACCCGTGCCAGCGCCTGCCAACGCTCCAGCGTGCGACCGCTGCCTGGAGCAGGCAAGTCGGCCAGGCCGGTAGCCACAAGTTCTTGCAGACTTTGGGCAACCTCGAGTTCATGCGACGGAACTGGCACAGCCGCACTGATGGAAAGAGCGTGCTCAGGGCTGTCGCTTAGAGGCATGCAGCCGCCTCGCCGCCCAAGCCGGATTCAGGAAAAACGTTGAGCAAAGTGGCGCCAAATCCGCCAACTGCGCGAAAATCTTTGCGGGCGCTGGTCACGACGCGTGGCGCGGCCGACCAGGCAATCAGGGCGCCGCAGGCTTGCAGCGCATGCACCAGTGCCACGTCTTCGCTGCAGGCCAGTGGCGGAAAGCCGCCTGCATCGCGGTAAGCCTGGGCGCTGACGCCCAGATTGGCCCCGTGGATATGCCGGTGACCATGCGCATCGTTGTAAGTGGTCTTGAAATGCATCGCCAGTTGCGGCGAATGCCCGCTCCAGTCGTTGACGGCTACCGTGCCGCAAACTGCATCGCTGCACTGCTCAAGTTGATCCGCCAGCCAATCGGGCGAAACCAGTGTGTCCGCGTCGGTGAATGCCAGCCAGCGCGCGCCCATGTCCAGGCAGCGTTGTGCGCCAGTTGCGCGGGCAATGCCAACGTTGCGCGCCTGCACGTGGAGTGTTTGAACACCATGGGCGGCGGCAATATTTGCGCTGCCATCGGTGCAACTGTCGAGCACGACCAGGGTATGCACGATTTCGCTGTGAAGTTTGGGCGACGCCGCCGCAGCAGCGACAGCCTGCAAGCAACTGGTCAGCCACGCCTCTTCGTTGTGAACGGGTATGACTATGCCCAGCATGACCGGCATGCACGATCAAGCGTGGCGTTGCAATGGAACATTAAATCGTTATGAATCGGATGAATGCGGGCTGCCGGGTGCAGCCGCTTTCCATCCAGGCCAGAGGCAAGAAGGTGAATCATCAAGTTGTCCGGGTAGAAAAACTTATAAAAACTAAAGCAGGGAACGTTGAAAATTGCCTTCAAGACTAATGTGCCGGTTTGTGTGGGCAGGTAAGAATCCACCATTTCTGGCGGTAAGCGCCTGCAACGAAGCTGCTGAGGGTTTGGGCTAGCCGGAGTAGGTCTTGCCGCCAGGGTGAGGACGGTTCTACTGAATAACTGTCAATGGCTTGGCCAATGAAGAATTACATTCAAGTGCGGTTTTGGAGCTAGAAAATCAGCAAACACGGGTGTGCCTGACAGTGCGTCATGCTGCCAAGTGAAATCTTAAAAGCGGTGGCTGTGCTCGCCCGTGTGTCAACCAGCAGCAGATTGAAAACCCGGGCTTTTCAGTCTGTTGCCTGGAGGCCGCTGTGCACCCGGTATTTCGTCCGTTTGAATAGGGACCAGACCCGAAATTCAGGCGCAGTCAAATTTGGACAGCCTCCAGCCCAAGCCTGTATTCCCTGAAAAGTCGTTTTTATGGCAATGCCTGCCATGGCAATGCAGGCCAGGGGCTTCAGCCGCCACTGCCGGTTGAAAAGGTGAAATTTCGACTGAAAGACGTGCCATTGTTGGTGCCACTGAGCATCACGGTATAACCCGTTTCCGATAGCAAGGGCGCGTCCGGTACGACATAGGCCTGGTGTGGCCCGAAGCAGCCAGTCAAGCATGGCCCGTACGGGTCGTTGGCTGAAGTGATTGGAGCCCTCAATGCCACGGCCTCGCCAGTGGCCGCCCGGAACATGGCTGCGCTGGTAATGGCCAGTCGATTTCCTTCCCGCACCGCGATGTACACGGTAGAGCCCAGCGGTTTCGTGCGCAGGTCGCGGCCTGGTACCGGATTGGGGGTTTCATTGCTCAGCTGCGGGTTCACGCTGCCCGTGCCTTCGCAGGGATAGGTTTGCACGTCATTGCTGCCCAGTCTTTGCTGGCCGGCGCTGGCGGTGTAGGCAGCGTTGATCTGCACAAAAACACCGGGTTGGCCCTTGCCGGTGTCGTCCCTGGAACGCACCGCCACGCCGACATCGCGGTAGCCGCTCATCAGCCCGTTGAGGTGGTAGGGCGCATTCAACAGCGCGCGAATTCCCAGCACGCCGATGCCGCGCTTGGGCAACGATGCGTTGCTGGAAGTGAAAAAAGCGAATTCGTCGGTCACGCCACCCAGGTCGGTGTAGCCCTGCGCCCGCACGCGGGCGGCCGGGTCGGTGCCGGTGAAGCCTTCCGGAAACCGGTTGGCGTCTTCCAGGTGCGAATTCAGGCTGTTGATGATCAGGTAGTCGGCATGCGCGCGCGCTGCCCTGTCGAGCGATATGTTGGACGCCAGCAGCCCGAAACCGCAGCGCTCCCGCTCGGCATTAAGCAACTGATAGGCCGACAACTCCTCGCTGTTTGGCGGATAGTTGGTCGGCGTGGCCACCGTGGACACGATGGAGGGATTGGGCGACGCAGGTTGCGCGGCGGGTGGCGGCAATGTTGTATTGCCGTCGCTGCCACCCCCACAGGCCGATAGCAATGCCGCCAGTGCGAGCACAGGCGCCAGCCGGGCAGAGGTGGCGATGCATGGCGATCCGAAATTGAAAAAGTGTGTATTCATAAATTCCGGATAAGTAACAAACAACGACGAAGAAAAAAAGCATCATCGGCAGTGATTCGACACGATAAGCGTGAATTGGTCCACGCGCTGTAAGCGTTTGTCTCTTTCTGCTATAAATTTAATAGCTAAAACTGCTTTTCCAATAAGCGCGAATGGACTTTTTTACATAAAAAGTGTCATGCCATATCGGGCTGGTTCGATTGATTCCGGGTGTCCGGGCTGAGAGCGACAGGCATTTATCTGGTGAATCCCGCGCTGCCGGTCAGCGGCCGCTGGCTTCGAGCCGCAGCACGCGGGCGCGCAGCGTGTCCAGTTCTTCCAGCAGTTCCAGCGCCAGCGCCGCACCGGCCAGGTTCACGCCCAGGTCGCTTTCAAGCCGCAGCGCCACGCGGGCGCGCTGCACGTGCACGCCGGTGAAGCGCCATTCGCCGGGCGCGTTGTGGGCCGGCGTCAGCAAACCTTCGTCCACCAGTTCGACAATGCGCTCGGTCTGCGCGGCGCAGGCGCGGCACAGCTCATTCAGGCTCAATTCGGTCTGGTCTTCGAGGATCAGTCCGGTGACGTGTACAAGTTGGAAGTCGGTGGTCATGGCTGGCCTTGCAGTTTGGCTCTGGGTTTGAAGGTGTTGAACTGCCTGGCCATGCTTTCGTAAAAGGCCTTGCTGCTGTCGCTGTCTGCGGCCGGCACGGAAATTTGCAGTACGAAGTAAAAATCGCCCGGCGTGCTGCCCGGCAGGCCGCGTCCCTTGACGCGCAGTTTGCGTCCGGCCGCCGAGCCGGGCGGCACCGTGACCTCGACGCGCCCGGTGGGCGTGGGCGCTTGCACATCGGCACCCAGTGCGGCTTCCCATGGCGCCACGGGCAGGTCCAGGTAAACATCGCGCAGTTCCACGCGGAACAGCGGGTGTGGGTTGAATTCCACGTCAAGGTACAGGTCGCCCGCACTGCCGCCGCCAACGCCGGGCGCGCCCTGGCCGCTCAGGCGGATATGCTGCCCGGCGCGAATGCCCTTGGGCACGCTGAAGCTGATCTGGTGCTCACGCGGAACGACATGGCCCTGATCGTCCATCTCGGGCACGCGCAGGCTGATGGTTCGGGTGGCGCCGCTGTAGGCGTCTTCCAGGTCAATGAGGATCTTGGCATGGCGGTCTTCGCCAGCGGCGCTGTAGCGGGCGCGCTGGCCGCCGGCGCCCGCGCGTGAACTTCCGGGGTTGCCGTCGGTGGCAAACCCCTGGCGGAACAGCGACTCGAAAAAGTCGCTGTAGTCGCCGTTGCCCTCCGGAAAATCCCGCGGCGCACTGCGGCCGGCATGTTCGGCGCCGGCGTTCCAGCCGGGCGGTGGACGAAAGTCCTGGCCTTCTTTCCAGTGTTGGCCCAGCTGGTCGTAGGCGGTACGTTTTTCCGGGTCTTTCAGCACCTCGTAGGCTTCGCCCAGCTGCTTGAAGCGTGCGTCGGCGTCTTTTTCCTTGCTGACATCGGGATGGTATTTGCGTGACAGCTTGCGGTAGGCGCGTTTGATCTCGTCAGGCGCGGCATCACGGGCCAGGCCCATGACGGTGTAGTAATCCTTGAATTCCATGAAGGCCTTCTTAGTGCAGATGCGACCCATGGCGGGCCATCAGCCACCTTAGCGCAAAAACGCGCCGGTTTCACTGTCCTGTATCAGGCCGCTGTGTAAGCCATGGGCTCGTCCGGCTATTTCACCGGAATCGGTGTCGTGACCGGCACCGAAACAGCGGTCACGCTGTTTTGCGGCGAGCCTTCGATCAACCTGTCGGAATAGGTCAGGTAAACCAGCGTGTTGCGCTTGGCGTCCACCATGCGCACCACGCGCAGCCGCTTGAAGACCAGTGAAATACGTTCGCTGAACATTTCCTCCTGCTTGTCGAACGGCTTGCCGGTAGGAAAGCTGATGACGCCGGTCTGGCGGCAGGCAATCGACGCATCGGACTTGTCCTCGGCCAGGCCGAAGGCGCCTTTGATGCCACCCGTCTTGGCGCGCGACAAGTAGCAGGTCACGCCGCTGACCTTGGGGTCGTCGTAGGCATCGACGACGATCTTGTGGTCGGGGCCGATGAACTTGAAAACGGTGTCGACGGCGCCGACTTCCTCGGCGCTGGACAGGCCGCAGCCGCTCAGGACCAGGGCCGCGGCCAGGGCAGCGCGCCGCCAATGGCGCGAAATGGAGAAGGGCAGGCAAGCGATGGGAGCGGTAGAAGCTGTAGAAAAGTTGGAAGTGCGCATTGGGGGAAACTCCTTGAAGGAAGGCCGAACAGCATCGTGAACCATAAGTTGTCCGTGGAAACGGGTCAACTCCAACGCCTTTTCGGCGCTATATGCGATAGGCAAGCGCATCCTATCCGTGGAAATCGGGCCAACCAGTTTTAAGCTTGAACCATGAGACGGTGCAGCGATGATTATGGGTCGGCGCAACTGCCGCTCCTTAATGCAAGGTATCAGCAATCATGGCCAGCAATGTATCAACCGCGTCAAGCGCTGCCGGCTTGGTGAGGTGATGGTCAAAGCCTGCTTTTGCCGATCGCGCCCGATCCAACTGGGAGCCCCAGCCAGTTAGCGCGATCAACCGCATGGACTCGAGCCCTGCGATCTTGCGCATTGCTCGCGCCGTCTCAAAGCCATCCATTCCTGGCATGCCGATGTCAAGAAAAGCAACGTCGGGCCTGAACTCAACAGCCATGCCCAGGGCGCTCAAGCCGCTGTGGGCCATTTCGGTCACATGGCCCTTGAACGCTAGAACGGTGGCCAAGGCATTTGCCGCATCAACATGGTCATCGACCACCAGGATGCGCAGCTGTTTGATGCTGGCAGGCGGCTTGCTGCCCAACCGTTTGTGGTCCAGCGCCGGAAGTGCTGTGCGACTCGCCAGGGGCAGCCTGACGGTGAAAGTGCTTCCCTGGCCCAGCCCTGCACTGGCTGCTGTCACAGCTCCGCCATGCATCTGAACCAGCTGGCGCACCAGTGACAATCCAATGCCCAAGCCGCCATGCGTGCGGTCCGCTCTCAAATCGCCCTGACTGAACATCTCGAAGATCGTGTCCAGACTTTTTTGCGCAAGCCCTATGCCATTGTCCGAGACTGAAATGACAGCGTCTGCGTTCTCACCGTCTTGGCCATTGTCACGGTGCACCGACAGTTCGATTCGGCCTCCGCCAGGGGTGTACTTAGCGGCATTGTTCAACAAATTGGCGATGACCTGTGCAATGCGCGTCGGGTCTGCCTCAAGCACCAGCGTTTCTTCTGGCATCTGGACTCGCAGCGCATGGTCCTTATCCTGAATATGCGGCTGGCTGGTCTCAATAGCCACGGACACAATTGCCTTGAGTTCCACCAGCTCCTTTTTGAGCTCGAGCTTGCCGCCACCGATCCGTGCAATGTCAAGCAGGTCATCGACCAAAATGACCATCTGGCTGACTTGGCGCTCCACCATGTCCAGCGTCTGGCGGGCCTGCGCCGGATCGGTCTGCAAGCGCACAATGGTCAGGCCGGCCGTGATGGGCGCCAGCGGGTTTCTCAACTCGTGCGCCAGCGTGGCCAGGAACTCGGTCTTGCGCCGGTCTGCCACGAGTAGGCTAGAGGCGAGTTGCTGCAGTGCTTCTTCTGACTGCTTTCGCGCTGTGATGTCGCTGAACAGCAGCGCTACTTTATTGTTGTCGGGTTCGTCGACAGGATGCACGAATACCTCAAGCCAGCGATTCAAGACCTTGCTGAAGTCCTCAAAATGCACCGACTGCCCCGTGAACGCCACCTGGGCAATGCGCTCGAGCCAGCGGCTTTCGCCATCGGGTGCGAGCTCACGCAGAGTTTTGCCTACCGCCCCAGACAGACCGGTATGCTGGTACGCCATGGCGTTGACCTCCAGGATCCGAAAGTCGGTAGGCGCGCCTTCCGCGCCGTCCAACATCTGAACCATGCTGAAACCCTGGCCCATGGATTCGAACAGCATGCGGTAACGCGCTTCGCTCGCGCGCAACGCCGCCTCGGCTTGCTTGCGCTGCGTCTGGTCCACACCATGCACGAGCACAGCGCTTATGGCGCCATTGGTATCGCGCAGCGCCGTATAGACAAAATCGACCGATCGTGTTTCGGTCGGTCCATTAACGTGGGGTTGCAGCACTATCGCCAGATCGACTCCGACAAACGGCTCGCCGGTTGCAAACACCCGGTCCATCCGCTCGTAAAAACCTTGGCCAGCCAGATCGGGCAGCGCCTGCCGGACTGGCAGGCCGATCAGCGTGCGGTTGCCCACCAACGCGAGGAAGCAATTGTTGATCATCTCAAACACATGCTCGGGTCCGCGCAGGACGGCCATGAATGCAGGGGCTTGCCTGAAGACGTCGGCCAGCCGTTGGTTGGCCGCCTGCACATCTTTGAGCAGGTGCTCGCGCTCGATCTCAAGGTGCTTATGCACCATGAGGCGATACAGTTCGATAAACACCGCCACCTTGGCGCGCAAGATGATGGGATTGACCGGTTTGATCAGGTAGTCCACGGCTCCAAGCGCATAGGCTTGCTCGATCGGAAACGCACGGGGATCCGCGCCGGTCACGAAAATGATGGGTGTGGATTTGGAGCGCTCGCAGTTGCGAATGCGCTGGGCCAGCTCGAACCCGCTGATTCCATGCATATGCAGGTCAAGCACGATGACGGCAAAATCAAGAGTTTCAATGTTGTCCAATGCCTGCAACCCTGAACTGGCCAGTGTGAAGTCGACCCCGGGTGCAGCCAGAAACGCCTGAAGCAACTCCAGGCTGTCGGGCTCATTGTCGACAAGCAAGAGGTTAACGGGAGTGGCAGTGATCAAAAAAATTCCCTCCCGTACTATTGTGCTGTGGTCGTATTGGCTTCTTTGCAGGGCTCAGGGCTTTTCGACTCCGAAGTCGCTTTTTGAGCACATTGAAGCTCTAGCGGCAGTTTGTCAAAGCCTATGGTCACTACGCTGCGTCGGCCTAATTCCGAAATCCCAAGCGCTGTCATTTGCACCGCTGCCGGGAGAAGCGGCGCCTGTACCGGCAGCGCCCTGGCAACGCCCTGAGCATTCTGGTGCGAGGGGGCGGCCCAGCCCTCCAGCTGGCCCGGCAGCAGGACGCAAGCGGCCAGCCACAGGATCAAGGGGCTACTGGTTTGGAGCATGGCCCGGGTCCTCGTGAATTTTCGAAGCCTTGCGCTTTTGGCTGGTGGCGTTGGTCTTTCCAGCTCCATTGACCATCGTGCCATTCATCGGCAATTCCCTGGTCACGTGCAAGGCGGCCTTGCGCAGGAACGGTCTTGAGACACCAGCGCCAAGTTGCGCCGGCACGCAACAGGCCGAACGCCGTGCCATTCCCGTCAAAATTCCCGGTCAGGGAGAAAACAGTATTTCCGTTAACGACGGCTGATGCTGCGACCCTGACCCATAGCTGGCAGGCGTTCACCCAAGCACGCGGCCAAGCCCCTCGAAAATCGCATTGAACCGGTTTGTGTCGGAGGCTGCGCACTTGGATGAAGGCGTATGAATGGAGCAAGCTACGCATGACTTGTTGTTTCTTAAAAAAGCTAAATTTGTATTAATGTTACTTAGTATTGCTGAGCAAATGATCAGATTTTTTCAAATTTCTCAAATTTATGGGTGTCGGTGTTGCTGGGTGGATAAACAAGTTCGTTCAGCCGACTTGAGCATCAAAAATAAACCAATCCAAGGCCAGGCAGTACCTTCCGACGGTGCGCTTTTTGAGCGTCAGCCTGTGGAACCGGGACATAGCCGCTGGCACGACGTTTTTTTGTCTGCGTTAAGGCGAAGCAGGGCTGCAGCCATGCGAAGTTTGTGCGGCTTGGCGTCGCTAGGGGAAACAGTGAAGTGCAATCACACGGTGCTAACGGCGATCCTTAACCTGTCCATCTCCCTAAAAAGCGCTCCTGAAGGGCTTGCCGCTCAACGGTGCAAACAGCCCTTCAGGTGAGCTGACGACTCGCCTGATTGCCCCATGCGCTTGTCATTGTTTGCTGAATAAAAGCAGAACAATTGCCTGCCCGCATCAGCCGCCGTTTCCTGCGTCGCACACCTGCCCGGCACGCGAAGATAGCGCTATTGACAGATAGAGCCCAGCAGCGGCTTACCCGCAAGAAACGGCACCCATGTCATCAAAGCCGCTCGGTGGCTGGCTTACCGAACTCTTTACCGTCAAGTTTGTGCTGAAAGTGACACCAGAGGAAACCGGATCTGCACTTTGAAAGATAAATCGCCGAGGAATTGGCATGAGAGCCGCAATAGCATGCAAAAAATCCATTACGAAGCGGTGAACGGAACGCTAACGCTGGCCTGCGAGGTGGACATTTACCCGCACAAGCAGCGCGCCCGCTATGCCGCGCAGCGTGTGGCGGGCATCAAGCCTCTGGTCATGCACATCCATGTCGGGCCCAGAAACGTCTGCGCGAGCAGGCCGCTTTTGACAACTTTTTCCCATCAACTTGTGGCCTTGCCCAATGCCTGGAAGACGGCAGGGCGATTTTCTTCGTCATGGTGCAGACCGGGTAGGCAACCTTAACCTTTCATACAAATAATCCAGCTCACCAAACTGCAAATTGCTGATGCAGCAATCCCGCACGCTGGCGTTGAACGACTGCGTTAAAAAACGCCGTGGGCTGCTGCAAAGCTCACCGCCTGCGCGCGATTGCGCACGTTGAACTTGCGGTAGATGTTTTTTATATGCGTGTTGACGGTCTGTCCGCTGATATTCAGGCGCGTGCCAATGACCGTGCTCGTATGGCCTAACGCCACCAACTGCAGGACGCCTTTTTCACGCTCGGAGAGTTTTTCCCTGACTTTTTCACTGTCCGGCGTGCCAGCGCCTCTCGTATTTTGAGGTTCGAATTTGCCCAAAAGCATGCGCGCCAGCCCGGGCGTGATGGAGGCTCCCCCATTAACTACCTGCAGCACGGCTTGGGCAAAGTTGCCGAACCAGGAGTTCTTCACCAGGTAGCCCGTGGCGCCGAGTTTGAACGCATGCATCGCGTGCTGCGCATCTTCCATAGCCGAAATGACAATGGCCTCGGCTGTGGGGCGCACCGACTTCATGTGTTCGATCAGCTCAAAGCCCGTGCCGTCGCCCAGGTTCAGGTCAACCAGCATGACGTCAAATTCACGCTGGCTGATCAGCCGGCGCCCTTCGCGTGCACTGGCGCCCTGTTCCACCAGGTCGATGCGCAGGTCGGCCAGCAATTCGTGCGCAATCACGCGGCGCATGTTCGCATCGTCATCGACCAGCAGCACCCGCACTGGTTGCTCGGCCTGGCCGGTGAGGAAGCCCGGCCACATCGAAGGTAGGCCAGGGTGCTCAACCCGAGAAAGTTCGGCTGACGGGAAAGCGCTTTTTGTCAAAAACTCTGGTTCCATTGTGGAGTTGTTTAAAAGCTGCAATTCGTGGATTGCAAATGGACTAACTGACACAGGACAGGCTCCTTATAAGTTCGATGTAGTGAGTTGCCCTGCCATGTGCCTCTTCTGTGTGCTTTTGCGAGCATTAAGCGCCATTCCAGTGCGATGGACGGTGTGACTGCCGATGCGCGCTTGCATCAGACCGACACCAGACCGGGCCATGCGTCGGCATGGAGCTTGGCGTACTTACTGCCACGCAGAACCAACATGTCAGCTTTGCGCGAAAGCTGGCTGGTGCAGCTTTGAAAAAAATGAGGCAATTTGTGAAGCAGGGAAAACGAATGTGAAGGACAGTTCCATTTGTAACCTTGCAGGTTACTTACGCTTGTAGTCCTGCGCCTCAGTTTATTGTTGAGATTGCCGCGACCTGCCCAAAATGATCTCTAGTGCAGCTCCGCGCAGATTAGAAAAGAGGCCAGACAAACCCGATGATGATGAACACGACAGTGGCGCAGCTGCGCGAGATGAGGCTCGATGGCCTGGCCACGGGCCTGCAGGATCAACTCAGCCAGGAGGGCATGAACACCATGAGTTTTGGAGGAGTGCCTGGCATGCTGACCCCTCGTGTCATGAGATAACCGAAGCCGAAGGCCGTATTGCGCAGCTTCGGGAGCATAGGGAACGGATGGCGCCAGGGATTTGCGTGAAGGCATTCCAGGCGTCGCAGCAGGCATCCACAATCTGCTCCTACCCGTCGTAGCAGCGGTTGGCCGGGTGTCTCTCGCGCCATTGTTGCCGCATCTGCTCGGCCGGGTCGAGCTCGGCCTCGCTCAGGGCCTTTTTGAATTTGGCTTGTTCCACCGAATCGACGCAGGGACTGACGGCACGGGCCGAAATCCAAACCATGTCCAAACGCAATCGGGCGCAGTCTGCGGCGTCCAACGGGTTCCTTGCGGGCCAACCGGTCGAAATCGTACGGCTGGGGCCGGGCAATGATTTGCTGAGACAACATTTCCAAACCTCCACCGAAAGCCAATGCCGCTCTCACTCAGATCGCTGGCTTTGGTTTTTTGTCTCTCGGGATTGGTATGGGACTTAAAGCGCAAACCAGGCCAAGTTTTTACGCCGCACCCGCGTGTCATGGAACTGGCTAGGTGGCTGGCCCATGGTGGCCTTGAACATCGCTGAAAAAGCGCTTTCGCTGGCGTAGCCGCTGGCAGTGGCGGCATTGCCTACCGACTCGCCACGCGCCAGCATCGGCAGCGCATGCGCCAGGATGGCCTGCTGGCGCCATTGCTGTTAGCCAAGTCCTGGCTGCTCGCGAAACAGCCGCGTCACCGAGCGTTCGCTGGCGCCCACATCTGCCGCCCAGCGGGGCGTGAACAGGCCGCTGTCGCCGACGGGAAAGGGCAGAAGGCCGGTGTTGCTACGCATGTGAATGGAAACAACGGCGGGGCAGGTTTGTCCGGTATTCGATGAAACATGACGATTTGTCGCATTTCAGAATTCTGGAGCCAGTATTACGATGCAGCCATGAGCACTTCAAGCACCCTTCAGCCGCCCGCTGGCGCTTCTTCCTTGCGCACCGACGCCGGCGTGATTGGACTGGTCGGGCTGGGCCACATGACCAGTCACTTCAGCCAGTTGCTGCTGGCGCCGCTGTTTCCCTGGTTAAAGGATGCGTTTGACGTCAGTTATGCGCAGCTCGGGTTTTTGATGACGATTTTCTTCGTCGTGTCGTGCGCGGTGCAGGCGCTGTCTGGCTTTGTCGTGGACCGCTTCGGCCCGCGTCCCATTTTGTTCGGCGGCCTGGCGCTGCTGGGTCTAGCGGCGCTGGGTTACGCCATCAGCACCAGCTACGGCATGCTGGCTTGCTTTGCGGTGGTCGGCGGCATTGGCAACGGCGTGTTCCACCCGGCTGACTACACATTGCTGAACCGCAAGGTCAGCGCGTCCCGGCTGGGCCATGCCTACAGCGTGCACGGCATCACCGGCAGCCTGGGCTGGGCGCTGGCGCCGGCGCTGGTGGTGTCCCTGACGTTTGCCTTTTCCTGGCGCATCGCGCTGACGACTGCCGGAGTGCTGGTGTTTGGCGTGCTGCTGGTCCTGCTGCTTCAGCGTGACAAGCTGGCGCTCCAGCCGGCCGAGCCGACCGCCAATGCCACAGCGGCCGGTGGCAATCTGGATTTTTTGAAGATTCCTGCCGTCTGGATGTGCTTTTCCTTTTTCTTCTGGAATGCGGTCGTGCTCAGCGTGGTGCAGGCCTTTGCGCCCGAGGCGGCGCGCCAGCTGCACGGCATGCCGCTGACATTGGTGGCTGTGTGCCTGACGGTGTACATGGTGTGCGCTGCTGGCGGCATGGTGCTGGGCGGGTTTCTGGCAGCCGATCCGACGTGGTGCGAGCGCATCGTCGGCATTGGCTATGGCATGGCAGCGGCCGTGGCGCTGGTGCTGGCCCTGGGCAGCTTGCCTCCGGGTGTGGTGCCGGTGCTGTTCGGCATGATGGGTTTTGCCTCGGGCATGGCGGGGCCGTCGCGTGATTTGCTGGTCAAGCGTTCGACACCTGAAAACGCGACCGGCCGCGTCTATGGCGTGGTCTATGCGGGGCTGGACATCGGCCAGGCGGTAGCGCCGCTGATCTTTGGCGTCATGATGGACCATGGCCAGTACCGTGGCGTGCTGCTGGGGCTGGCGCTCACCCAGGGTGTGCTGATTGCCAGCGCCTTCAATGTGCGGCGGGTGCGTCGCACCGTGCTGGTCGCAGCCTGAAGCAGCGCCGGTCGGACCAGTGCCGCCAGCCCCTCTATGATGGCGGTCTTCTTGACTCCTGCCTGCCACGTGCCCGCGTTGCAGCCTTGTGATGCGCCTAGTTTTGTCGCCCCATTCCGACTTTCCTTCTCACCGGGCCGGTGCCTGGACCGGACTCCGCTGGCTGCGTCTGCTGGCCGTTGGCATGCTGGTGCTGGCGGCGTTGAGCGCGCAGGCGCAGCCGGACAACATCGACCCATCGCTGGACGCTGCGCGCGCGCAGATTGACCAGGCGCGCAAAGTCCTCGACAGTCCGCCGAAAGAAGCTGCCGACCTGCTGCCGTTGCGCGCTGGCGTGCTGGCCGCTGGCACCCAGGCTGACGCGGCGGCCGCATTGCTGGAGCCGCAGCTGGCGAGCGTCCAGGCGCGACTGGCTGAACTCGGCCCGCTCACGCCGGGGCAGCCCGAGGCGCCCGACGTGGCGGTGCTGCGTACCCAGCTGAACAAGGTGCGCGCCGAACTTGACGCCCAGTTCAAGCGGGCCAAGCTGCTGTCGGTGGAAAGCGAGCAGACGGCCGGTGAAATCTCGGCGCTGCGGCGCTCCGAATTCCAGGCCCGGCTGGGCGAGCGCACCTCGTCGATCCTGAGCAGCCTGTTCTGGGCCGAACTGCGAATGGAAATTCCTGGCGACCTGCTGCGTGCACGCCGCCAAGCCGACGCGCTGGCCTTTGCCGCGCGCGCCAGTGGCACGGCGGTTTGGGTCAGTGTGGGCGTGGCGCTGCTGGTGCTGCTGGGCTTGTATGTCTGGGTGGGGCGTGCGTTGCTGAGGCTGACCACCACGCGCGTGCCACCCGGCCGTCTGCGCCGGTCGCTGTATGCCTGGACAGGGGTGCTGTTGCCTGCCATTACGGCCGGTCTGATGGCCGAGGCGGTTTACCTGGGGCTGGTCTGGGTCGCGCCGCTGCCCGAGTCGCTGGCGCCGCTGATGGGCCGGCTGGCCGGTGTGATCTGTTTTGGCGGCTACGTCGTCGGCCTGGGCCACGCGCTGCTGCTGCCGGTCCGGTCGTCATGGCGGCTGCTGCCATTGCCCGATGTGGTGGCCCTCAGATTGCGGTGGCTGCCGGCGGTCCTGGCGCTGCTGATGGTGTTGACCTGGGCGCTCATGCAACTGACCGCGCAGATCAATGCCAGCCTGGTGACCACAGTGGCGGCCGACTGCATTGTCGCGCTGGCAATGGGCCTGGCGATGGGTCTGGGCTTGCTGTTGACTGACCTGGCGCGCCGCCGCGCCCTGCGCGACCCGAACACGGCTGCGAGCTGGCCGCCAAGTCCGCTGTGGCTGACAACGGTGTTCGGGCTGGCTTGTGTGGGCGTGGCGGGCAGCCTGATGGCGCTGCTGCTTGGCTACGTGGCACTGGGCAGCTTTGTGGTGCACCAGATGGCCTGGATGGCGGTGGTGCTGGGCTCTGCCTATTTGCTGGCGGTGCTTGTCGATGATGGTTTCATGGCGCTGCTGGGACCGAAGACCAGCCCGGCCAGCGACGCCAGCAATGCCAGCTCAACGGCAGACGCCGCTGCAGCCGCCGACATGCCGGCATCACGCTTTCTCAAGATGCGGGCGCAAGCCGCCGTGCTGCTGTCCGGTGTGGGCCGGCTGCTGGTGGTGGCGCTGGCCGTGCTGCTGCTGCTGGCGCCGTTTGGCGAAGGACCGTCCGAGCTGTTTGAACGCGCCGACAAGCTGCACCAGGGGATTTCGATTGGCGAATTTCAAATCTTGCCGGTGGCGGTGCTGCAGGCCGCGCTGGTCATCATCTTGTGCCTGGTCGTGGTGCGTATCCTCAGGCGCTGGCTGAAGGAAGAATTCCTGCCAACCACGTCGCTCGATGCCGGCATGCAGGTCTGGACGTCCACGCTGTTTGCCTATGCCGGCAACCTGCTGGCGCTGTCGATGGGAATGGCGGCCGTCGGCATCGGACTGGAACGCATTGCGTGGGTGGCCAGCGCCTTGTCGGTGGGCATCGGCTTTGGCTTGCAGGCGGTGGTGCAGAACTTTGTCTCGGGCATCATCATGCTGGCCGAAAAGCCGGTCAAGGTCGGCGACTGGGTGTCGCTGGGCGGTATTGAGGGCGACATCCGCCGCATCAATGTGCGGGCCACTGAAATCCAGATGGGTGACCGCTCGACAGTGATAGTGCCGAATTCGGAGTTCATCACCAAGACCGTGCGCAACGTCACCCACGCCAATCCGCTCGGGCTGGTCAAGATCCTGCTGCCGGTGCCGCTGGACGCCGACGCTGACCAGGTTCGCAGCCTGATCCTGGAGCTGTTTGCAGCGCATGCCGACGTGCTGAAGACGCCCGAGCCCAGCGTGCAACTCGATGCCATCGACAGCGCCGGCATGGTGTTCAACGCGACCGCCTTCGTCGACTCGCCGCGCATGGCTTACGGTGTTCGCAGCGCCTTGCTGTTCGACGTGCTCAGGCGGCTGCGCGAGGCCGATATTTCACTGGTCAAGCCGGCCGGACTGGTGCTGCGTGAAGCGCAGGACAAGGCACTCGATCAGCCTTTGCCGCCACCGCTGGCTTGAGGCGAAACGCTTACGGTTGCGCGGGCGGAGTTGCTGGCG
Organism: Polaromonas sp. CG_9.7; assembly: GCF_015752205.1. Classification (GTDB taxonomy): domain Bacteria; phylum Pseudomonadota; class Gammaproteobacteria; order Burkholderiales; family Burkholderiaceae_C; genus Polaromonas. Next base: position 40,736 of record NZ_JADOVG010000010.1, on the reverse strand, counting down.
TACATTGGCATTTTCTGACCACGCGACTGCTACCATGGCCTAACTTCAGGAGAATTTAATGACAGCTTCACAGACCCCTCCCGCTAACGACTTTGTCCGCTGGGTAGAAGAAAAATCAGACACTGTCATGGCCGACCTCGGCGACAAATTTCCGCCCGCCACCAGCGGGCTTGATGCGCTTCACGCCGAAACCTATACCCAGCGCATCGAGGAAGTGCTGCTTGGCCACGAGCCGCCTGACGAAGCGCTGCTCGAAGAGCTCGCCGCGCTGGAAGACGCGCCACCGCTGAGTGACGAGGAACTGGACCGCCAGGCGCTGGAAAGCGGTGGCGCAGACGCCGACCCGGCCACGCCGGAATAAGCCGGGCGCCGCCGCGTTTCGAGACGGCCGCGGCGGTTTGGTGCCGCATTCGCCAAGGCACAATAAAGCGCATGACCCAACAACTTGCCGGCCACCTTCTTGTCGACTGCCTTCTGGCCCAGGGCGTCACCCATGCATTCGGCGTTCCCGGAGAAAGCTACCTTGCCGTGCTCGACGGCTTGCATGCGCGCCAGGACCGGATCCGTTTCATCACCTGTCGCCAGGAAGGCGGCGCTTCTTTCATGGCCGAAGCGCATGGCAAGCTCACCGGCCGTCCCGGCGTGTGCATGGTCACGCGCGGGCCGGGCGCCACCAACGCTTCGATTGGCGTGCACACGGCGTTCCAGGATTCGACGCCCATGGTGCTGCTGGTCGGCGACGTGGCCAGCGATTGCCGCGACCGCGAAGCTTTCCAGGAAGTGGACTATTCCAGCTTTTTCGGCCCAAGCACGAAGGGCTTCGCCAAGCGCGTCGAGCGCATCGACGACGCCGACCGCATTCCGGAATACGTCGCGCGCGCCTTTGCCACGGCCATGAACGGCCGTCCCGGCCCGGTGGTGCTGGTGCTGCCCGAAGACATGCTGACGCGCATGACCGCTGCCCAGCCCTTGCCGCGTGTGGAGGCGACGCAAGCCTGGAGCGACCCCGGCGCTTTGCGCACTTTGCGCGAGATGCTGCTGGCGTCGAAGCAGCCGCTCATCATTGCAGGCGGCGGCGGCTGGACGCCGCAGTCGGCGCAGGCCTTGCAGCGCTTTGCCGAGAACTGGAAGCTGCCGGTCGGCAACGCCTTTCGTTTTCAGGACACCTTTGACAACCACCACCCGCTGTATGCCGGCGATGTCGGCATTGGCCTGAGCCCGAAACTGGCCGCGCGCGTCAAGGCCAGCGACCTGATCATCGCCATCGGCCCGCGCCTGGGTGAAATGACGACCGGCAACTACACGCTGATCGAAGCGCCGTGCCCCAAGCAAAAGCTGGTGCACATCCACGCCAGTGCCGAGGAACTGAACCGCGTGTTCCAGGCCGACCTAGCGATCAATGCCACGATGAATGCCGCCGCGCGTTCGCTCGAAGTGCTGACCGCGCCGGTTAACGTGCCATGGGAAGCTTGGACTGCTTCGGCCAACGAAGACTATCTGGCCAACCTGGTGCCGCAAGCTTTGCCCGGCGACATCGACATGCCGGCCATCGTCGGCCTGCTGCAGCAGCATTTGCCGGCAGACGCGGTGCTGACCAACGGCGCAGGCAATTTCGCCAGCTGGATTCACCGCTTCTTCAAGCACCACGGGCTGGTCAAGGGCCACAAGACGCAACTCGCGCCCACCGTTGGCGCGATGGGCTATGGCGTTCCGGCCGGCATTGCCGCAGCCATCACGACCGGACGCGTGGCGTTCACGATTGCCGGCGACGGCGACTTCCTGATGAACGGCCAGGAACTGGCCACGGCCGTGCAGCATGGCGCCAAAAGCATCATCGTGCTGCTGAACAACGGCATGTTCGGCACCATCCGCATGCACCAGGAAAAAACCTATCCGCAGCACGAAAGCGGCTCGCGTCTGAACAACCCGGACTTTGCTGCCCTGGCCCGCGCCTACGGCTATGCCGGCGTGCGCATCACCCGCACCGGCGAATTCGAGGCCGAACTGCTGGCTGCGCTGGCCCGGCCCGAAGGCACGCTGATCGAGGTCATGCTCGACCCCGAAGTCATCACCACGCGCGCCACGCTGTCATCGATCACGCAGGCCGCACTGCAAAAGGGATTGTGAAAATGATAGCTGCTTGCGCCCGTGGGTATTGCGCAAACGGCTTTTTTTTCTTAAGAAATGATGTGAAATCAGACTTTTCAATTTGTCAGGCGGCGATGACAGTCGCTCCATAAAGGCTGCCAGCTGTCACAAGGCTGTCATCAAAGCAGACAACACTAGGGGCTATTTTTTTGACCACAAAGACCTGTCTTGTTACCTTCAGCCTCGACCTTATCTCCGGTCTCTGTCGCCGTGCCCGTCAAGTTTCTTGACCGCGACCACAGCATCCTCGCCTTCAACGAGCGGGTGCTGGACTGGGCGCGGCGCCCCGACGTGCCCTTGCTCGAGCGCTTGCGGTTTTTGTGCATCGTCTCGTCCAATCTGGACGAATTTTTTGAAGTTCGCGCGGTGGCGCACCTGACAGCGGCTCGCAACAACGAGTTGAAAGGCACTTGTTCGGTCGCGTCGTACAAGACGCTTTCTGCCATGGCGCACGACATGGTGGCACGCCAATATGCGCTTTATAACGACGAGCTGCTGCCAGCGTTTGCCCGGCACCGCATCCGCATCGTCTCGCATGGCGAGCGCAATGCAGTGCAGCGGCGCTGGGTGAGAACTTATTTTGAACGCGCAGTGCGGCCGTTGCTGGTGCCGGTCGGGCTTGATCCGTCGCACCCGTTTCCGCAGGTGGCCAACAAGTCGCTGAACTTCATCGTCCGGCTGGGCGGAAGCGACGCCTTTGGCCGCGAAAATGAAATCGCCATTGTCAAGGTGCCGCGTGTGCTGCCGCGCCTCATCCACATGCCGAGCCGGGGGGCTGAAAAGGGCAACAAGCTGTTCCTGTCGCTGTCCAGCGTGATTCGCGCGCATCTGGCCGATCTGTTTCCCGGCCGCAAAGTCGGCGAGTTCTCGCAATTCCGTGTGACCCGCCATTCCGACCTGGAAGTTGATGAGGACGATGTCAAGAACCTGCGCACTGCGCTGCGCCTGGGGCTGGAGCAGCGTCACTACGGCCAGGCGGTCCGGCTCGAAGTGTCAGCCGGTTGCTCGGAGTATCTGTCGAGCTTTTTGCTTGGACAATTCAGCCTGCCAACGCAGGCGTTGTACCGCGTGCATGGCCCGGTCAACCTGGTGCGGCTGACGCAACTGGTCGATCTGGTCAATGACCCCCAACTGCTGTTTCCACGCTACAAGGCCTGTTATCCGAAGCAACTGGTACCAGGCCAGTCGTTTTTCGATCGGCTTCGCCTGGGCGACGTGTCGATCCACCAGCCTTTTGAAAGCTTTGACGGCGTGCTGGCCTTCTTGCGCGAGGCGGTCAACGACCCGTCGGTGCTGGCGATCCGGCAAACCATTTACCGAACCGGTCCTGATTCAGAGCTGATGCTGCTGTTGCGCGAAGCGGTGCGGCGCGGCAAGGAAGTCATGGTGGTGGTCGAGCTGAAGGCGCGCTTCGACGAAGAGGCCAACATCAACTGGGCCGAGATGCTCGAATCCATCGGTGCGCAAGTGGTGTATGGCGTGATGGGCCTGAAGACACATGCCAAGATGCTGCTCGTCACCCGGCGCGAAGGGCGGCGTCTGGTGCGTTATGCCCACCTGTCCACCGGCAACTACAACCCCGGCACAGCGCGCCTGTACACCGACATCAGCTACCTCACGGCCGACCCGTTGCTGACGGCCGACATCGACCATGTGTTCGTGCACCTGGCGAGCCACAGCCGCCTGCCCAAACTGCACCATCTGCTGCTGGCGCCATTCCAGTTGCAGCGCAAGCTGCTGGAGAAAATCGCTGCGCTTGCCCAGGCAGCGCAGGCTGGCAAGGACGCGCGCATCGTCGTCAAGACCAATGCGCTGACCGACGAGGACCTGATGCGCGCGCTGGTCAAGGCCGGGCAGTGCGGGGTGAAGATCGACCTGATCGTTCGCGGTGCCTGCATGCTGCCAGCGCAGGTAAAGGGCGTGACCGACAACATCCGGGTTCGCTCGGTGATTGGCCGCTTTCTGGAGCACACCCGGGTGTTTTACTTCCGCTCTGGCGACGAAGAAACCTTGTTGCTGTCAAGCGCCGACTGGATGAACCGCAACATGCTGCGCCGCGTGGAACTGGCGTGGCCGGTGAACGACCCGGTGATTCGCCAGCGCATCATCGACGAATGCCTGGTCGCTTACCTTCACGACGGATGCGATGCGTGGGATTTGCAGGCCGATGGCACGTATGTGCTGGTGAACCCGGCAGACCCTGAAAAGCGCCATGGCGCGCAAGCCGCGCTGATGGCGCGCTACTCGGCCTTGAAACCCCGCGAAAGGTAGTCAAGCATGGACCTGATCCTGTGGCGTCATGCAGAAGCACACGCGCTGCCCGAGGGCACATCCGATGCGCGCAGTGACCTGGAACGTAAACTGACTGCGCGCGGCGACAAGCAGGCGGCCAAGATGGCCGAATGGCTGGACCGGCAACTGCCCGGCAGCGCCCGCATCGTGTCGAGTCCGGCGCGGCGCTGCGAGCAAACGGCCCTGGCGCTGGGACGAAAGTTCAAAATCCGGTCCGAGCTGGTGCCCGGCGCCATGCCCGATGCCTTGCTGGAACTGGTGCAATGGCCTCACAGCAAGTCGCTCATTCTGGTGATAGGGCACCAGCCCACGCTGGGCCAAACAATTGCCAGGTTGCTGGGCTTGCATGAAAGCGACTGTGCCATCAAAAAAGGGGCGGTTTGGTGGCTGCGTACCCGGGAACGCGAGGGCCAGATACAGACCGTTGTGGTGACCGTTCAGTCCCCCGAGATGCTTTGATTTCATTTTCAATTCTCAACTGAACTCCGCTGAGAATGCCGCTTCCCGGTAGTGGTGTCAACTTCCATGACCGGCGTGGATGTCGCGGGAAAAAGGATGAAAAAAACGGGTTGCAAAATGCAAAAACTTTCTAAAACTTTTTGCGAATGCCAGGCGAGCTCAAAAAGAGACTGCTTGAATGACTCAAATGCTTCACCCTGGTAAAGCGCTCAATAATTGGGCACCAAATCAGAAATGACTTTACCTATTACCGGAGTGTTGATTCCATGAAACCATTGAATCGCCACCAGGAGCGCCACCGGACCGACCGCATCGGCTGGCTGCGCGCCGCAGTGCTGGGCGCCAATGACGGCATTGTTTCCACCGCCAGCCTGGTGCTGGGCGTGGCGGCCGCCGGAGCCACCCCGCAGGCTGTTTTGGTGGCTGGCATGGCGGGGCTGATGGCCGGGGCCATGTCGATGGCGGCGGGGGAGTATGTCTCGGTGCATTCGCAGGCCGACACCGAAAAGGCCGAACTGGAACGCGAACGCCGGGAAATCGAGCTGCATCCCGAGGCCGAACATGCCGAACTGGCGGGCATTTACGTCAAGCGCGGCCTTACGCCTGAACTGGCGGACCAGGTGGCCGGTCAACTGATGAAACATGACGCATTGGGCGCGCATGTGCGCGATGAACTGGGTATTTCCACCGCCTTGCTTGCCAACCCAATCCAGGCCGCCATCGCATCGGCGGCGAGCTTTGCCGTAGGGGCGGCGCTGCCTTTGGCGGTCACGGCTTTGGCGCCTGTCAATGCCTTGAGCGCCTGGGTGCCCGTCACTTCACTTGGATTTTTGGCCTTGCTCGGGGGCACAGCGGCGCGTGCGGGCGGTGCCGGAATCCTGGGCGGCGCCTGGCGCGTGACTTTCTGGGGCGCGCTGGCCATGGCGATCACCGCTGGGGTGGGCGCGCTGTTCGGGGCTGTGGTTTAGCGCGAAAGCAGAGCGGCTTTCCCCGTGTCGAATCCGTCTATGGCGATTTTGCTATCGAATAAATAGCTGATAAAGCAAGACAGATAAGCGCAAAAGCCATTTTTCATGTCTAAAGTTTGTTTGAACTGAAATCCGTACGCGCTAAGCGCGATGCGGGAATGCAGCGTCCGGATACAGCTGACGCAGCACGGACGAGTTGATGCGCATCAGCAGCGCCTGCGCAGAACTGACCGATGTGTCTGCAGATGAGGCCGGTTGCCGCAGTGTCTGCCACAAGCGGCCCACGGCAGCTTCTTCGGTGGCGACGGCCCGTTCAACTTCAGTTTGCCAGAAAGCCGGGGCTTCGCTTTGTGCAAAATGGCCACGCCCGCGCCCAAAGTGCGCCACGGTCAGGTAGCGCAACACGCTGGTCACCAGCAGCGTGCGCATGAATTCATCAGTAAATTGCACCGTGGTCTGTTCGCGGTCGGTGCTTGAATTGAAACCCCAGGCCGCACCGGCAAATCCCAAGGCACCGACCACGCTGCCCAGCAGGGCACCGGCACCCAGGGTGAGGCCACCCGCCATGAGGTCCGCCGACAAGCCGGTTGCCGCGCCCGACAGCACTGCGCCGAGCATGCCCGCCTGCGCCTTGTCAATAGGCGCACGAACGGCAAAATTCTCGCGCACCCGCTGGTTGATGCGCGTCGCCTCGCCGGGGTCGATCCGGTGCAGGGTCAGCAGCTTGCGTGTGGTTTCGGCAATGCTGTCGTTGAGCCGCTCGACCAGAATGCCCATGGCCTGGTCTTCGCGTTTGAGCTTGAAGCTCTTACGCAAGCCGGTTGCCTGTAATGCTGAATTAAGCAACGACCGGCTCTCGGGATCGACCGCCTGGCGGTCCTGCGCTGCCGTCGCCAGTTGTTGCGCCGCCAGCTGCATTGACGCCTGAAAGCGTGCTTCATGGCTCGCGTCCCAGGCTGCCAGCAGGCGGGCATAACCGGCGGCCTTGTCAGGTTCGACCCACTGGCCGACGGCTTCATAAAACACCCGTTCATGCACCCAGCAGCGGGCAAAGGCGTCGAGCGCCAGCACCTTGCGCACGATGGGAAAGGCTTCCAGGTGACGGCTCCAGCGCATCAGTTCTGCCTGCTCTTCGGGCGCCGGACGCGGCGGTCCTGTCTGGTTGAGCAGCACCATCACCGGCTTGCCCAGCCACTGCAAAATATTCATCTCAGCCGCCAGATAGCCGGCGTCGCCCGGATGCTCGGCCGAATTGACCAGGTACAGCACCACATCGGCCGCATCGCGGGCGGTGCGCAATGCCTGCTGGCTGAGCCAGAACGGCCGGTCACTGTAGCGGTCCAGCACTTCCCGCAAAAACCAGCCAATCGGGTTGTCGGCCATACCGAGCCGCTTGAGCAGCCGCACCGAATCGCCAAAGCCGGGCGTGTCCCACAACAGCAGGGCATCGCCAATGCCTGTCGTCAGCAGCGGATGCGCTTCGGATGTCAGGGTGACATGGGCGGCGTCGCGCACTTCGCCGACATCGGCGCCCAGCAGCGTCCGGGCCAGCGTGGTCTTGCCATTGTTGGTGTGCGACACCAGCGCCAGCTGGATCTGGACCGGGGCGTCGGTCATGTGGTTGCCGACAAGGCAAGGCCAGCGCCGTCGTCCAGCGTATGGGCATCGGGATGGAGCAGGTTGACAAAGGTGGCGGGTGCCTGGTGAAAGCGGCAGAACTGGCGCCACAGGTCAATGCGTTCAGCCATTCTTTCCTTGCCACCGGCTTGCGTGCCGACCCGTTCCAGGTAGCCTGATTCATCAATCAGCACCGCAATGCCGCGCGCCGATGCCCGCACCAAGTGGTCGAGCAGGGCGCCATGGTTTTCCTTTTCAGGCGTGGCTGCCAGGCTGAACAGGACCGCCGTGACGGTGGCTTCGCTGTTGTTCAGCTTGAACTCGCGCAGCGCATCGTGCGGTTCGTCGCCATAGGCCACTGATGGACGAAGCATGAGCCGCGCATGCTCGCCCAGCAGTCGGACCGCCAGCTGGCTCAAACCCTTGTCTCGCGCTTCATCCACCGCAAAACTGTAGGGCAGCACCCGCAGCATGCCGGGCGCACCGCCAAGTGCTTTCAGCAGCTTGCGAAAATAGGGCTGCTCCAGGTTCAGCGGAAAATTCCGGGTTTCTTTATTGACGCGCCATTGGGCAGCGCCGGCCAGCAGCACACGCGGCAGCACAACCAGCAAGAAGAGCGTGGCGGCATACAGATGCACCCAGCGCGCGCCACCCAATGAAGACGAAGGCGTCTGTCCAAAGTGAAGGGCTTCAATGTCGGCCAGCGAAAATCCCTGCAGCGGAAAAATCGCCATGGCGGGCATGAACAGCGCCGACAGCAAGGCATGAACCTGGCCCGCATCCAGAAAAGTGCTTTCCCAGCCTGCCGAATACTGCGCGACATAACCGCGCGCATACAGCGACAGCACCGCACCGATGGCAAACAGGGCCGAACCCAGGTGCAGGGTGCGGGCCAGCCGGTCCAGCGTCAGCCGCCGGCTGAGCTGGCCCCACTCGGCCAAGAAGGCCAGCAAGGCATTTGCCAGCACGGGCGGCAGCTTGCGCGGCAGACGCGTGCGGCCCATGCTGAGCAGGCGCACCAAAGTCGATTCGGAATTCTTCAGCTTGCCAAATGGCAGCCAGCGCCAGACCAGCAGGCTTGCGTAGACCGCCAGGTTCCAGCCGATGATCAGCAGCAATGGCGGCGACAGCAGGTCAACCCGGTGCGCGTCAGTGATCCGGTCCATGAAAATTCCGGCCAGCAGGGCCACGACCGGTAGCCCGGTCCAGAACAGCTTCAGAGCCCCGGACCGACGAAGCATGGCGCCGAACGCCGCATGCCGCTCGGACAGGCGCTGGAGAATCTGTCCGGCGCGCTGCTGCAAAAAGGTGTCTGCCGTCACGGGCAAGCCCGCGTGGGACGCCTGCCACTGCGCCAGTTCCGTGGCGCTGCGGCTTGCATGGCGGCGGTCGTCCTCACTCAAAATTTCGCGCGCGTGGTCAGCCGTTTCAATGGCGCGAACCAGAACCACGTCCCGGGCCGCCTGTTCATTCATGCATTTCTTCCGTGGCGTGCGGCATGGCTGAAGTGGGCGGCGGCATTTGGGCGCTTAGGCGGGCAGCATCACCTGGTGGTCCACGCTGAACTGGTAGTCCCGGAAGATGTGTTCAGCGCTCAGGCCCAGGTAGGTGCCGTCGGACTGAAGGTGTGTTGTGTCCTTCAGGCGGTAGGTGCTGCTGCCACAGGTCCAGACGTTGTAGTTGCGCATGTGGGTGCACAGGCAGGTCTTGTCCATGACCACGATGTTCTTGCCGTCCGGATGCAGGGCAATCTGCTCGTTGTAGGCCGTGATGTAAGCGCAGTTGCCGTTGCCGTCGAGCAGGTAGCCGTAGGACTCGCAATTCGGCCGGATACCCGAGCCAATGGCTGGCGAGCTTTTCAGCATGCGCATCGGGTAGCCGGTCGGCGAAATGGTGTTGACCGTGATGTCCGCTTCGCTGGCGCGAAAGTATTCCTGCTTGTCTTCGGGCGGCAGGCCGCATTCGTTGGACACGGTGAAGCGCGTGGCCACCTGCACACCCGCCGCGCCGTTTTCAAGGAACCCGACCGCGTCACTTCCGGTGAAAATGCCGCCGGCGGCAATCAGGGGAATGTCAAGCTGCTCGATTTTCAGGAAAGCCGAAATCTCACTCACAATGGTGGCCAGGTCATATTTTTCCCAGTCCATGCCAAAGCCCAGGTGGCCGCCGGCCAGCGGACCTTCAACGATCACATAATCCGGCAGCCGGCCCAGGCGGGCGGTCTTGCGCAGGAACAACTGCAAGGCACGCACCGACGACACGATGATGCCCATCTTGGCTTCGCGAAAGCGCGGGTGCTCGGCCATCAGGCCGAACGAGCCTAAATGCAGTCCGGCGCTCAGGGTAATGCCGTCAATGCCTGCGTCCAACGCCGAATTGAGCCGAACCTGCAGCGTGTCGCGCGGCGAATTCATGGTCAGCTTTTCCATCACGTTGACGAACACCATGCCGTCGCCGCGCTTGGCTTCCATGGTCTTGCCGACATGCAGCCGGGTGGCCTCTGCCAGTTCGCCCAGGTCGAACTGGACGCTGCTCTTGTCTGAATTGGTGATGTTGCTCTTGTAGAACTTGGTCTTGCCTTTGACAAACGAGGTGTCAAAACGCCGGTCGGACACGTCATGCACCAGCGCGTCGGAGATATGGCCAATGCCGCCCAGGCGCGCCGCTTCCAGTGCCAACTCGGCAGTGGATATATCAACCCCCATTCCGCCAATCATGATCGGCACCAGTTCCTTTTGGCCGAATTTCAGGCGGAAATCATCAACTCTTTTCATCGGAATCCTTGTAGCTAGGGAGTGACGGCGCTTTCCTGCGCTTCGGCATTTCCTGACGATTTACGTCCCTGGAGGAATGCACTTGTCAATACCCATAATGTTAATGCCTTGGCCGGCCCGAGTTGGGTCAGCAGTGCAGTAAACCGTCACGGGCAACAGGATTTGGATCAATGTCCGTGCATTGCGTGGCCGGGATGCAGGTCGGCCGGCCAAAAAATTTGGCAGAACTTTGCATAATAGGCTGCTCGTGCCGCCTTTTTTTATAAACCGTCTTGCCGGATTGCCGGTGGGTTTTCTGGAGGTATTTCATGGCTCAATACCAAATCGCCGTCGTGGTCGGCAGTCTTCGCAAAGACTCGTTCAACAGGAAACTCGCCGGGGCACTGGAAAAGCTGTTTCCGGCAGATTTCAGTTTCATCCAGGTCCGCATTGACGACTTGCCGCTCTACAACCAGGACGACGACAGCCATCCCTGCGCGCAGGTGACGCGCCTCAAGGGCGAGATTGCGGCCGCGCAGGGCGTGCTGTTTTTCACGCCAGAATACAACCGTTCCATCCCCGGCGTGCTGAAAAACGCGATTGACCATGCCTCGCGTCCGTATGGCAAAAGCAGCTGGAACGGCAAGCCAGCCGCCATCATGGGCGCGTCGGTCGGCCCGATCGGCACGGCCATGGCGCAGCAGCACCTGCGCAATATCCTGGCTTATCTGAACATGCCCACGCTTGGCCAGCCTGAAGCCTTCATCCACAACAAGGAAGGGTTGTATGACGCCGACGGCAACATCGCCGAAGCCAGCCAGAAATTCATGCAGAGCTGGGTGGATGCGTACGTGGCCTGGGTTAAGCGACACGCCTGAAGCCTTGCCTTCACCAATGCAAAAAACCCGCGCCTGCGGGTTTTTTGCATCCAGGCCGAAAGGCCGGCCAGGCCTGTAACCGTTTCAAGCCACCAGGACTGCCTGGGGCTGGTTGTCGGCAAGGCGGGTTTGGGCCAGGATGTCAAGCCCGGCGGAGGCCAGTGCAGCCGACTTGGCGGCTTCTCCCATGGCCAGGCCCTCGGCGCGCACGATGCGTACATCGGTCACACCGAGAAAGCCGAACACTGTCTTCAGATAGCTTTCCTGGTGCTCCATTGCAATGCCGGCATCGCTGGTGGAGTAGATGCCGCCGCGGGTGGACGCCACAATCACCGTCTTGCCGCCTGCCAGGCCGACCGGGCCTTTTTCGGTGTACTTGAAGGTACGGCCAACCTGCGCAATGCGGTCAATCCAGGCCTTGAGCTGGGTGGGAATGGAGAAGTTGTAGAGCGGCGCGCCAATCACCAGCACGTCAGTTTCCAGAAACTGCGCCACCAGGGCTTCAGATAATGCGTTTTCATTCTTTTGCACATCGCTCAACGTGGCTGAACTGGGCGGCAGGCGAAAACCCATGGCATCGGCTGAGAAGTGGCCCGGCGTATCGACCGCCAGGTCAAGGTAGCTGATCTCGGTGGCCGGGTTGGCGGCACGCCAAGAGGCCACGATTTGCGCCGTCAACAGGCGCGAAACGGAGTTGGTTCCAAGGATGCTGGAGTCGATGTGAAGAAGCTTGGTCATGATAAAAAATCCCCGGTTTTGAAGAGTTTGTGAAGGTGACAGTCTGGTGTTGACCATGGATAGATTGTCCAGCTAGGCCAATGCCTTGATAAGACGGCAAAATCGCGATAGATTGTTCTGCATGCAGGACAATGGTCGGTACGGAGGAACCCGCATGGAAGACCTGAACGACATGTTGTACTTTGCCGAAGTGGCCGAGCGGGGCGGTTTTGCCGCTGCCGGGCGGGCGCTTGGCGTGCCCAAGTCCCGGCTGTCGCGCCGGGTCGCCGAACTGGAGGCGCGCCTGGGCGTTCGCCTGTTGCAGCGCACCACGCGCAAGCTCTCGCTGACCGAAGTGGGCGACATCTACTTGCGGCACTGCAGCGCCATGCGCGACGAAGCCATCGCCGCCGCCGATGCCGTGGCGCAGTTGCAGGTCGAGCCGCGCGGCCTGCTGCGCGTGACCTGTCCGGTGACACTGGCCCAAAGCACGCTGGGCTATTTGATTCCCCGTTACCTGGCGATGTTTCCGCGCGTCAAACTGGACCTGCGAGTGACCAACCGGGTGGTTGATCTGGTGGAGGAGGGCGTTGACGTCGCATTGCGCGTCAGGCCAACGCTGGACGACAGCGGCAGCCTGGTCGTCAAGCAGCTTGGTGCGACTTCCGGGCACCTGCTGGCCAGCCCGGTGCAGTTGCGCCGCCAGGGTATGCCGGCTACGCCAGCAGACCTGGCCGGGCTGGACACGCTTGCCATGTCTTCGGCAGACGGCAAAAGCGCCTGGGTGCTGATGGGGCCGGAAGGGCAGGAATTTACCTTTCATCACCAGCCACGCTATGTGGCCGACGACCTGCAAACACTCAAGCTCGCGGTGCTTGCCGGCACAGGCGTCAGTTTTTTGCCGGACAGCATCAGCCAGGCCGAATTGCAGGCGCAATTGCTGGTGCCGGTATTGCCCGGATGGGTGCCCAAGCCCGGCATGGTGCATGCCGTGTTTCCTTCACGGCGTGGCCAGATACCCGCTGTACGCAGTTTTCTTGATTTTCTGGGTCAGCACATGCAGGGCGATCAAGTCATCGGAACGGTCCTGCAAGACGCTGGTTGAAGGAGAATTCCTCATATTGAATTGACATTTTGCGCAATAGATACATGCGCAGAATGCTATTAAAAAATGAGTAATCGACATTGAGAAGCCATTTTTCAATTTTTCAATAGGCTTGTCTTATTCGATTTAATTAATAAATTAAGAAGAATGTATTCTTTTGAGTTTTAAGTTTTTGTGTCCACAATGATTTTTTTGAATAATCCCGGGAGCACACCATGACCACTTTGAGACTCGGCGACACGGCACCTGACTTCACCCAGGACTCGACCGAAGGCCCTATTGCATTTCATGCCTGGGCGGGCGATGCGTGGGTGGTGCTGTTTTCACACCCGGCCGACTTCACACCGGTGTGCACCACCGAACTCGGCAAAACCGCTGCACTCTCCAGCGAATTTGCCAAGCGCCATGTCAAGCCGATTGCCATCAGCATCGACCCGCTTGACTCGCATGGCAAGTGGGTCAGCGACATCAATGCAACCCAGAACACGACGGTGAACTTCCCGATCCTGGCCGATGCCGACAAGACCGTGGCCAACCTGTATGACATGATTCACCCGAACGCCTCGACCACCGCCACGGTGCGCAGCGTGTTCATCATCGACCCGAAAAAAATCATTCGCACCTCCTTCACCTATCCGGCCAGCACCGGCCGCAATTTTGATGAAATCCTGCGCGTGATCGACTCGCTGCAACTGACCGACAGCCACAAGGTGGCAACGCCGGCGAACTGGAAAGACGGCGACGACGTGGTCATCGTTCCCAGTATTCAGGACCCGGCCGAGCTGGCGCAGCGCTTTCCCAAGGGCTTCACCGCCGTGCGTCCTTATCTGCGCATGACGCCCCAGCCCAACAAGTAAGCATTGCATCAGCTATCATTTCCGATTTTTCCCTTTGCTTTTCTGGACCCCGCATGACTTTTAAACTCAAGATTGCCCTGGCAACCCTGGCCCTGGCCGCCAGCGGTATCGCTTCAAGCCAGACCCTGCTGAATGGCTCGTACGACGTGGCACGTGAGTTCTACAAGGACTACAACGCAGCGTTCATCGCCCATTACAAGAAAACCACCGGCAAGGACGTGAAGATCGACCAGTCGCATGCCGGATCCAGCGCCGTGGCGCGATCGGTGGCCGACGGACTGGACGCCGATGTCGTGACCATGAACACCTCGACCGATGTCGAGTTTCTGGCGAATGCCGGCGTGGTGGCCAAGGACTGGGCCAAGCGCTTCCCCGGCAATGCCTCGCCCACCACCTCGACCATGCTGTTTCTGGTGCGCAACGGCAACCCCAAGGGCATCAAGGACTGGGACGACCTGACCAAGCCGGGCATTCAAGTGATTGTGGTTAACCCAAAAACTGGAGGCAACGGCCGCTACACCTACCTGGCGGCCTGGGGCTACGCCAAGAAAAAGGGCGCCACCGACGCGCAGGCTGCCGAGTTTGTTGGCAAGCTGTACAAGAACGTGCCCGTGCTGGGCAAGGGCGGACGCGATGCGACCACGGCCTTCTTGCAGCGCAACATTGGCGACGTGCTGGTAACGTTCGAATCGGAGGTGGTGTCGGTGAACAAGGAGTTTGGCGCAGGCAAGGCGGACGCGGTATACCCGTCCATCAGCATCCTGGCTGAAAACCCGGTGGCAGTGGTGGAACGCACCGTGGCCAAGAAAGGCACGGCGGTTCTGGCCAAGGCTTACCTTGACTACCTGTATTCGGACGAAGGCCAGGAAATTGCAGCCAAGCACGCCATGCGTCCGTATTCGCAAGCCATCCTCAAAAAGTATAGCGACACCTTCAAGCCAATCCAGCTTTTCACGGTGCAGGAAATGTTCGGCTCACTGAGCGAAGCGCAAAAAGTCCACTTTAATGACGGTGGCCAGTTCGACAAGCTCTACACCGTCCGGTAAGCATGCGTGCCTTGACTTCCGGGGCGTCATCCGCTGGGGTGGCGCCCCCTCTTCGTTCCGGCCCCAAAAGAACCCCGCAGCGGGTGTTGCCGGGCTTCAGGCTGACGCTGGGTTACACGATCCTATACCTCAGCCTGATCGTGCTGATTCCGATCACCGCGCTGTTCTTCAAGACCTTCACGCTGACTTGGGAGCAATTCATCTTCGCCGTCACGTCGCCGCGCGTCATGGCGTCTTACCGGCTGACCTTTGGCGCGTCGCTGATTGCCGCGCTGGTGAACCTGGTGTTTGGCCTGCTGCTGGCCTGGGTGCTGGTGCGCTACAAGTTTCCGGGCAAGAAAATCGTCGATGCGCTGGTGGATTTGCCGTTTGCGCTGCCCACGGCAGTCGCCGGCATTTCCCTGACAGCGCTGCTGGCCGGCAATGGCTGGCTTGGCCAGTACCTTGAACCCATGGGCATCAAGCTGGCTTTCACGCCTGCAGGCGTGGTGATTGCGCTGATTTTCGTCGGCATGCCGTTTGTGGTGCGCACGGTGCAGCCGGTGCTCGAAGACGCCGAAAAAGAGCTTGAAGAAGCCGCGACCGCGCTAGGTGCCAACCGCTTGCAGATTTTCACCAAGGTGATCTTCCCGCATATCGCCCCGGCCCTGATGACTGGCTTTGCCATGGCGTTTGCGCGGGCGATTGGCGAATACGGCTCGGTGATCTTCATTGCCGGCAACATGCCGATGATTTCCGAGATCACGCCGCTGATCATCATCGGCAAGCTGGAGCAATACGACTATGCCGGTGCCACAGCCGTGGCGGTGGTGATGCTGGTCATCTCGTTCGTCCTGCTGCTGGTCATCAATGCGCTGCAGACCTGGCAGCGAAAAAACACCGGAGCCTCGTCATGAGCGATAAAAAAGCCCCCATGCTTGTCGCTTCGCGTACTGCGCTGCCCCCCGAGGGGGCGGTGCTTGCTAGGGGCGGCCCGTCGCTGCACACGTCTTCGCAACTTATTCGCCGCGCCAGGGCTGGCACGACCGAAGCGCCGTGGGTCCGCTACCTGCTCATCACGGTGGCGCTGCTGTTCGTGCTGCTGTTTCTGATTTTGCCGCTGGCGGCCGTGTTCACCGAGGCGCTGCGCAAGGGTTTTGGCGCCTATCTGGAAGCGCTTAAAGAGCCCGACGCCTGGTCGGCCATCCAGCTCACCCTGATCGCTGCGGCGATTTCCGTGCCGTTGAACCTGGTGTTTGGCGTAGCCGCCGCCTGGGCGATTGCCAAGTACGAGTTTCGCGGCAAGTCGTTTTTGACGACGCTGGTCGATCTGCCGTTCTCGGTGTCGCCGGTCGTGGCTGGGCTGATGTACGTGCTGCTGTTCGGCGCGCAAGGCTGGTTTGGGCCCTGGCTGCAGGCGCATGACATCAAGATCATCTTTGCCGTGCCGGGCATCGTGCTGGCGACCGTGTTTGTCACCTTTCCCTTCATCGCGCGGGAGCTGATTCCGCTGATGCAGGCGCAGGGCAACGACGAAGAGCAGGCCGCCATCGTATTGGGCGCCACCGGCTGGCAAACGTTTTGGCGCGTCACGCTGCCCAACATCAAGTGGGGCCTGATCTACGGCGTCATTCTGTGCAATGCGCGCGCCATGGGTGAATTTGGCGCAGTGTCGGTGGTGTCGGGCCACATTCGCGGCCAGACCAACACCTTGCCGCTGCACGTGGAAATCCTCTACAACGAATACCAGTCGGTGGCTGCGTTTGCCGTGGCATCGCTTCTGGCTATCCTGGCGCTGGTCACGCTGGCCATCAAGTCGGTCGCCGAATGGCGACACGACTCTGAACTCAAGTCTGCGGCCGAGTTACCGCCCGAGCGGCCGCAGGCGCTGGCTGCCGTTCGCTGAAAACACGCAGGAAAAATAAATCATGGGTATCGAAATACGCAACGTCAGCAAGCAGTTTGGCAACTTCCAGGCCTTGGGAGACGTGAGTCTGGACATTGAAGCCGGTGAACTCGTCGCCTTGCTCGGCCCCTCGGGCTGCGGCAAGACCACGCTGCTGCGCATCATCGCGGGGCTGGAAACGCCCGACCAGGGCAGCATTTTCTTCAGCGGCGAGGACACCACCGACGTGCATGTGCGCGAGCGCGGCGTTGGCTTTGTGTTCCAGCATTACGCGTTGTTCCGGCACATGACGGTGTTCGAGAACGTCGCCTTCGGCCTGCGTGTCAAGCCGCGTGGCCAGCGGCCGAGCGAAGCGCAGATCAAGGAGAAAGTCCATTCACTGCTCGGTTTGGTGCAACTCGACTGGCTGGCCGACCGCTTTCCGTCGCAGCTGTCCGGCGGGCAGCGTCAGCGCATTGCCCTGGCGCGCGCGCTGGCGGTCGAGCCCAAGGTGCTATTGCTCGACGAGCCCTTCGGTGCGCTCGACGCCAAAGTGCGCAAGGAATTGCGCCGCTGGCTGCGGCGCCTGCATGACGACCTGCATGTCACCAGCATTTTCGTCACGCACGATCAGGAAGAAGCGCTGGAAGTCGCCGACCGCGTGGTGTTGATGAACCAGGGCAAGGTTGAGCAGATTGGCTCGCCGCAACAGGTCTGGGACCATCCTGCGAGCCCGTTTGTGTATGGCTTCCTCGGCGACGTGAACCTGTTCCATGGCCGCGCCCATGAAGGCGAGGTGCATCTGGATGGCATGAAGCTGGACTCGCCCGAGCACAGCGGCGCGCAAAACGCCAAGGCCTTTGCCTATGTGCGTCCGCACGATTTTGAGGTGGCGCGTTATGCGCCTGGCGCCGACGGCATTGTCGCGATGCTGGACCGCGCAATTGTCATCGGCCCGATTGCCCGGCTGGAACTGGTTCCGGTCGATTCTGACAAACCGTCGGCGGAATCCCTGATCGAAGTGCAAATGCCGTCGCACCAGTTCAGGGACATGGGTCTGAAGGAAGGCGAAAAGCTGGTGGTCACGCCCCGCAAGGCACGTGTCTTCGTTGAGGCAGGCGAGGGAATTTGACGACAAGCACGGCTAACGCGCGTCAGTTCTGACAAAAAAATAGTGTTTTGTTGCTGAAAAGGGTCTCATGCGCAGGCTGGTTAAGCGCTTGATGCTATTTTTTCAGTAGCAAAAATGCTGATTCTTATTGGTAGTCGTTTCCGGTCACGCGGGTTGCGCTCTTACCCTTGCAGGCCTTCTAAAGCGCGACCAAGTCGATTTTTGCAGGAACTAATCCGGGGCGGTTTCAACGAACCATCGGACAATCCTTAAATTGATCAACCAAGAGGGAATTGAATGTTTTTGACGTATTTCGACACCATGCCGCGCCGCTTGCTGGCATTGACAGCCGCAGTGTGTGTTGCGCTGCTGGCTTTTGGTCTTTATTTGCAGCATGTGGTGGGGCTCGAGCCTTGCCCCATGTGCATCGTGCAGCGCTATGCCCTGGTGCTGGTCGCCATCGTTGCAGGCGTCAGCGCCTTGAGCGCCCGGCGAAATTTCCTGATCACCGGTGCCAGCTTGCTTTTGTTGCTGTCGGGCTTTGGCGCCTTTGTGGCGGCACGGCAGAGTTTTTTACAGTGGTATCCGCCGGAAATCGTCTCGTGCGGCCGTGACTTCTACGGAATGATCGAAACTTTTCCGCTCAAGCGAGCGATTCCCATGATTTTCAAGGGCGGCGGCGACTGCACCGCGATTGACTGGACCTTTCTGGGCGGCTCGATTGCCAACTGGTCTTTTGTCTGCTTTGCGCTGATTGCTGTGATGGCGTTGACACTGGTTGTCAGGCAGTCCCGTCAGCGATGATTCGGTCAAGCGCTGCCATTTGCTTTAATTGCTATTGAAAATATAGCTGTAACTGAATATGAGGCAAGCGCGAAAGGCTGATTTGATGAAAAAAATGCCAGTCAGCGCAGTGCTGACTGGCATGGGTTTGAAGCGGCGTCTTTTCGGCCCGCCCGCGATGGCTTTAGATCACCTTGGCAATCGATGCGCAAACATAATCGATGTTCTTGCTGTTCAGCGCTGCCACGCACATGCGGCCGGTGTCAGTGCCATAGACGCCGAATTCATTGCGCAGGCGAACCATCTGGTCTTTGGAAAGACCTGAGTAGCTGAACATGCCGATCTGCTTCGTGATGAAGCCCATGTCCTCTTTCACGCCAGCGGCCTTCAGGCCATCGACCAGCTTTTGGCGCATGGCCTTGATGCGCACGCGCATCTCGCCTAGTTCTTTTTCCCACAACGTACGCAGCTCGGGCGTGTTCAGCACCGTGGCGACCACCGTGCCGCCATGGATCGGCGGGGTGCTGTAGTTGGTGCGGATGACGATCTTGAGCTGGCTCAACACGCGTCCGGCTTCTTCCTTGCTCTCACACACCACGCTCAGACCGCCAACGCGTTCGCCGTACAGGCTGAAGCTCTTGGAAAAAGAGGTGGAAACAAAAAAGTCCAGGCCGGCAGCGACAAACTTGCCAATGGCAGCGCCGTCTTCTTCAAGACCGTAGCCAAAACCCTGATAGGCCATGTCCAGAAACGCCACCAGCTTGTTGGCCTTGACGGCGGCAACGACTTGGTCCCACTGGGCAGCGGTGATGTCATAGCCGGTTGGGTTATGGCAGCAGGCGTGCAGCACGACGACAGTGCCGGCTGGCGCGGCATTCAGCTCGGCCAGCATGCCGTCGAAATTGATGCCGCGGGTTGCCGCGTCGTAGTAAGGGTAGCTTTCGACGGTAAAGCCCGCGTTGGTGAACAGGGCACGGTGGTTTTCCCAGCTCGGGTCGCTGATCAGCACCTTGGCATTGGGGTTCAGGCGCTTCAAAAAGTCGGCCCCAACTTTCAGCCCGCCGGTGCCGCCGATGCACTGCACCGTGGCAACCCGGCCCGAGGTGACGGGTTCGCTGTCGGCGCCAAACACCAGCCCCTTGACGGCCGAGTCGTAGGCGGCAATCCCGTCGATGGGCAGATAGCCGCGTGCCTTGGGCGTTTCCATCATGTGTTTTTCAGCAATCTGCACGCATTCGAGCAAAGGCAGCTTGCCGTTGTCATCGTAGTAGACGCCTACGCCGAGATTGACCTTGGCGGCATTGGTGTCGGCGCCAAATTGTTCGTTCAGGCCCAGGATCGGGTCACGCGGGGCCATTTCGACGGCGGTAAACAAAGACATGGAATATCCTTAGAAGTGAAAAATTTGCCTTGGGCAAGGCGGATGGCGCCGGGTTATGTCCCGGCAAAAGGTCTGATCAACGGACGGCGGGGATTGCAATTTACGCCTTCGCCCGAATGTCATAGTGTGTTTAGTTGCCCTGGATTTTAACGGGGCTTGAATAGGGTTTTTATGCCAGAAATCATGGAAGTGACGGCCGATGCGACGGATTCCGCCGGCGTCGGCCAGTTTGTCCGTTATCCGGATTCGCCTTTTGAGCTGTTTCAGCCCTACCTGCCAGCGGGCGACCAGCCGCAAGCTATCGACAAGCTGGTCGAAGGGGTCAGGGACGGTGAAGTCTTTCAAACCCTGCTCGGCGTGACCGGCTCGGGCAAAACCTTCACCATGGCCAATGTGATTGCCCGGCTGGGCCGGCCCGCCATCGTGTTTGCGCCGAACAAAACGCTTGCTGCGCAGCTGTACAGCGAATTCCGGGAGTTTTTTCCGAAAAATGCGGTCGAGTATTTTGTCAGCTACTACGACTACTACCAGCCTGAAGCCTATGTGCCGCAACGCGACCTGTTCATTGAAAAGGACTCGGCCATCAACGAGCACATCGAGCAGATGCGGCTGTCGGCGACAAAAAGCGTGCTGGAGCGGCGCGACACGATCATCGTGGCGACCGTGAGTGCGATCTACGGCATTGGCGCCCCGGAGGACTACACCCAGATGCGGTTCATTGCCCGGATTGGCGACAAGATGGGCCAGCGCGATGTGATTGCGCGACTCATCCGCATGCAGTACAGCCGCAATGATGCCGACTTTGCACGCGGCACTTTCCGGGTGCGTGGCGACGTGATTGATGTATTTCCAGCCGAGCATTCGGAACTGGCCATACGCATCGAACTCTTTGACGACGAGATCGAGACGCTTTCGCTGTTTGACCCGCTGACAGGACGTATCCGGCAGAAAATCCCGCGTTTCGTGGTGTATCCGAAAAGCCATTACGTCACACCACGCGACAAGGTGATGACGGCAGTGGAAACCATCAAACTTGAATTGTCCGAGCGGGTAGGGCAGTTCATCGCCGACGGCAAGCTGATTGAAGCCCAGCGCATTGAGCAACGCACCCGGTTTGACCTCGAAATGCTGGGTGAGATCGGCCACTGCAAGGGCATCGAGAACTACACCCGCCACCTGAGCGGCGCGCCACCCGGTTCGGCGCCGTCCACGCTGTGCGATTATTTGCCGAAGGACTCGGTGATGTTCCTGGACGAGAGCCATGTCATGATCGGCCAGCTCAACGCCATGTACAACGGCGACCGGGCACGCAAGACGACGCTGGTTGAATACGGCTTTCGGCTGCCCAGCGCGCTGGACAACAGGCCACTGAAATTCGAGGAGTTTGAAACCAAGATGCGCCAGGCGATTTTCGTCTCCGCCACGCCGGCGGCTTACGAGAATGAGCATGCGGGACAAGTGGTCGAACAAGTCGTGCGGCCGACCGGGCTGGTCGATCCGCAGGTCGAGGTGCGGCCTGCCACGCATCAGGTTGATGATGTGCTGCAGGAAATCCGCATTCGCGTCAATATCAACGAACGGGTCTTGATCACCACGCTGACCAAGCGCATGGCCGAGCAGCTGACCGATTACCTGAGCGAAAACGGCGTGAAGGTGCGCTACCTGCACAGTGACGTGGAAACCGTCGAGCGGGTCGAGATTTTGCGTGATTTGCGACTGGGCGCTTTCGATGTGCTGGTCGGCATCAACCTGTTGCGCGAAGGGCTGGACATTCCGGAGGTGTCATTGGTGGCGATTCTGGATGCCGACAAGGAGGGTTTCCTGCGGTCCGAGCGCAGCCTGATCCAGACGATTGGCCGCGCTGCCCGCAACATCAATGGCCGCGCCATCTTGTATGCCGACCGGATCACCGATTCGATGAAAAAAGCGATGGGCGAAACGGAACGTCGGCGAAACAAGCAGCTGGACTTCAACACCCTGCATGGCATCACGCCGCGCAGCATCGTCAAGCGCATCAAGGACCTGATTGATGGGGTGTACAGCGAAAAATCCGGCAAGGATGCGCAAAAGCTGGAATTGCAAAAAGCGCTGGTCGAGGACATGAGCGAAAAAGATGTCTCGCGTGAAATCAAGCGCCTCGAAAAGCAGATGGTCGAGCATGCGAAAAACCTGGAGTTTGAAAAGGCAGCCCGGGTGCGCGACCAGTTGCATGTACTGAAGGAGCAGGCTTTTGGCGCGCCCGGTAGCGACAATGTGGTGCCAATTTCATCGGCGGCCTGACTGTGACTTTGGTTGCCGCCAGCCTTCGGGATGTTGTTTTGATTGGGGTTATTGCCCTGCTTCACAGAACGCTGACATGCTAAAAATGACCTCGCGTGCTATACTTGACGAAATTAGTCAAGAACCTTGCAATATTAGAAAACTCCTGCTAGCAACATTGATGCTAATCAGAAAACCGAGAAAAAGTTCCCTGATAGTCACAAGCTTTCGGGGTCAAACGACAGTCAAGCACACTTGAAGGAGCTTGTTATGCGTCTTACAACCAAAGGCCGCTTTGCGGTCACCGCGATGATTGATCTGGGGTTACGCCAGAACAACGGCCCGGTCACGCTGGCAGCGATCAGCCAGCGCCAGCAAATTTCCCTTTCCTATCTAGAGCAGTTGTTTGGCAAGCTGCGTCGCCATGAACTGGTCGAGTCGACCCGTGGGCCCGGTGGCGGTTACACGCTGGGTCGCAAGGCGTCTGAAATTACCGTTGCCGACATCATTGTCTCGGTAGACGAGCCCATCGATGCCACTCAGTGCGGTGGCAAGGAAAATTGCCAGGATGACGGCACGCGGTGCATGACACATGACCTCTGGTCTTCTTTAAATACCCGAATGGTCGAGTTTCTTGACTCGGTCAGTTTGCAAAAGCTGGTCGATGATCAACTGGCCAAAGGCGTGATGGTTGAAAGTACGCCGCAGGTTAAAAAAGCTGTTTTTGCATCCCCCATCGTCAAGCCGATGCGTGTGAATGCACCCAATTCGGTTTTTGCACTCGGCAACGCTTTTTCCAAATCTTGACGGGTTTTCGAAACCCATCGCCGCAACGCAATTATTTATCAAGTCGTCCGCCACTAAAAACAAGAGAGCCTTCCCAATGGAAACCCCACACTTCCCGATTTACATGGACTACAGTTCCACCAACCCTTGCGATCCGCGGGTAGTGGACGCAATGATCCCGTGGTTGCGCGAGCATTTCGGCAATCCTGCATCCCGCAGCCATGCATGGGGCTGGGAAGCGGAGGCCGTGGTGGAGAAATCCCGCGAACAGGTGGCTGCATTGATCGGTGCCGACCCGCGCGAGATCGTCTGGACCAGTGGCGCCACCGAGTCAAACAACCTGGCTTTGAAAGGCGCAGCCCATTTCTACAAGACCAAGGGCAAGCACCTCATCACGGTCAAGACCGAGCACAAAGCGGTGCTCGATACCTGCCGCGAATTGGAGCGTCAGGGCTTCGATGTCACCTATCTGGATGTTCAGGCCGATGGTATGCTGGACCTTGAGGTTCTAAAGGCAGCGATTCGCCCGGACACCATCATTGTGAGCGTCATGTTCGTCAACAACGAAATTGGCGTGATTCAGGACATGGTTGCCATTGGTGAGATATGCCGCGAGAAAGGCATTATTTTCCACTCTGATGCAGCGCAGGCCACTGGTCGAGTTGACATCGACTTGGCAACTTTGCCGATCGATTTGATGAGCCTGACCTCGCACAAGACTTATGGTCCCAAAGGTATTGGCGCACTGTATGTACGCCGCAAGCCGCGCGTTCGCCTTGAAGCGCAAATGCACGGTGGTGGCCACGAGCGCGGCATGCGTTCGGGTACTTTGCCGACCCATCAAATCGCTGGCATGGGCGAGGCTTATCGCATCGCCAAGGCCGAGATGCATGAAGAGAACAAGCGCATCCGAATGTTGCATGAGCGCATGCTCAATGGTCTGAAGGACGTGGAAGAAGTCTTTCTCAATGGCCATGCTGAAAAGCGCGTGCCGCACAACCTGAACATGAGCTTCAATTTCGTCGAAGGCGAGTCGTTGATCATGGGCATCAAAGGTTTGGCGGTGTCGAGTGGTTCAGCCTGTACTTCGGCAAGCCTGGAACCCAGCTATGTGCTGCGTGCCTTGGGCCGCAGCGACGAACTGGCGCACAGCAGCCTTCGCATGACGATTGGCCGCTGGACCACCGAAGAAGAAATTGACTACGCCGTGGCCACCATCAAGGAAAACGTGGCCAAACTGCGCGACTTGTCACCTCTTTGGGAAATGTTCAAGGATGGTGTTGATCTGTCTACCATCCAGTGGGCAGAGCATTAATCAAACAGGCATTCAGGTGACTTTGAACCAGTCATCTGCCCTATAACCAGAATTCAAGGAGTTAATTTAATGGCTTACAGTCAAAAAGTGGTCGACCACTATGAAAATCCCCGGAATGTCGGTTCTTTTGAAAAGGGCGACGAAACCGTGGGCACCGGTATGGTCGGTGCGCCGGCTTGCGGCGACGTGATGAAGCTGCAGATCAAGGTAAATCCGCTTACTGGCGTGATTGAGGATGCTCGCTTCAAGACTTACGGCTGCGGCTCGGCCATTGCCTCCAGTTCACTTGTGACTGAATGGGTAAAGGGCAAGACGCTGGACCAGGCGGCTAGCATCAAAAACAGTGCTATTGCCGAGGAACTGGCGTTGCCCCCAGTAAAAATTCATTGCTCTATCTTGGCAGAAGATGCCATTAAGGCAGCAGTGAACGATTACAAGAAAAAGCATCTGACTGCCGCTGCAACTGCACATTGACCAACCATCTGTTTACTTCGAGCGATTGATATGTCCGTTACCCTTACCGACGCTGCCGCCCGCCACGTGACCCGCTATATGAGCAAGCGTGGCCGGGGTGTGGGTGTCCGCCTGGGCGTCAAGACCACCGGCTGCTCAGGACTGGCTTACAAGCTGGAATACGCCGATGAAATCGCGCCTGAAGATGTCGTGTTTGAAGACAACGGCGTGAAGGTGCTGGTCGATCCCAAAAGCATGGCCTACATTGACGGCACCCAGCTTGATTTTGTACGCGAAGGCTTGAATGAAGGCTTCAAGTTCATCAATCCCAATGAACGTGACCGCTGTGGTTGCGGGGAGAGCTTTCGCGTTTGAGCGGCAGGCAGGCGATATTTTGTACGGCGCAATATTGCGTATCGATTTTTTCAAATGCCGCCTTCACTAACCGTGCCGGCGGCTTTTTCATTTCATGAATCTTCAATCCAACGATTTTGAGCTTTTTGGCGTTCCTGTGCAGTTCGCCCAGGACAAGCCGCAACTCGACGCGCGCTGGAAAGAATTACAGCGCGAAGCCCATCCAGACAAGTTTGCCGCGCAGGGGCAAGCCGCTCAGCGTTTGGCCATGCAATGGTCTGTCCGGATTAATGAGGCCTATCAGCGGTTAAAAGATCCACTTAAGCGCGCGAGTTATTTGTGCGAATTGCATGATGCGCCGATCAATGCCGAAAACAATACGGCCATGCCATCCGACTTCCTGATGCAGCAAATGGAATGGCGTGAAGCATTGGAAGATGCCCAAAGTATTAATAGTTTGAATGAAATTTCTCTTCTGGCCAAGGTGGACGGGCATGAACAGCTATTAAAAATTGAGCAAACACTGGATCAGAAAAAAAATTTCCCTGAAGCCGCACAACAGGTCAGAAGCCTCATGTTCATTGAACGCTTTGCCCGTGAGGTCGATGCCCGCATTGATCTGCTGGAACAACAAAACACCCAAGAAACTCAGTAAAGAACCGCGACATGGCACTTTTGCAATTATCCGAACCCGGCCAGACGCCAGATCCGCACCAGCGGCGCATCGCCATTGGCATTGACCTCGGCACCACCCATTCGCTGGTGGCCAGCGTACGCAACGGGTTGTCTGAATGCCTGCCTGATGACGAAGGACGGGTGTTGCTGCCAAGTGTCGTGCGTTATCTCGCAGGCGGAACAAAAATCGGCTTTGATGCCCTTGCGGCCCAGGTCGATGATCCGTACAACACGATTTCTTCGGTCAAACGGCTGATGGGGCGGGGTATCGACGACATTGGCAACCGTCAGCAAATGCCTTATCGCTTCATCGACAAACCGGGTATGGTCACACTGCAAACTGTAGCCGGTGAAAAAAGTCCGGTCGAAATCAGTGCTGAAATTCTGGCGTCACTACGACAGCGTGCCGAAGATACCTTTGATGACGATATCTATGGCGCCGTGATTACCGTGCCTGCTTATTTTGACGATGCCCAGCGCCAGGCAACCAAGGATGCCGCGCAACTGGCCAGGCTGAATGTGCTGCGGTTAATTAACGAACCCACTGCAGCAGCCATTGCCTATGGACTGGACAATGCCAGCGAAGGTGTTTTTGCTGTCTATGACCTTGGAGGCGGAACATTTGATATTTCGATCCTGCGCTTGTCGCAAGGTGTGTTTGAAGTGGTCTCCACAGGTGGAGATTCTGCCCTCGGCGGCGATGATTATGATCGCGCACTGGTTGACTGGATACTGACCAAGTGCGGGGTAACACCGGACAAGCTCAGCGCATCGGACAAAGCTAATTTACAAAAAACTGCACGCGCTTGCAAAGAGGCTCTGTCTGAGGCGTCATCGGTGCCATTTTCTGTTAACTTGTCCAACGCCTACATTGCTTTTGAGGTGACGGCAGCAGATTTTGACGCCGCTTCGGCGAATCTTACCCAGCGTACGCTGACTGCTGCGCGCAAGGCTCTGCGTGACGCTGGGCTCAAACATGAAGAGATTGATGGTGTGGTCATGGTGGGTGGTTCAACGCGCATGCCGCAGGTACGCAAGGCTGTTGCAACTTTTTTCGGACGTGAACCGCTGGTCAATCTCAATCCTGACGAAGTGGTGGCGCTGGGGGCGGCCATTTCTGCCAATCAACTGGCAGGAAACAATACCGGTGACGACCTGTTGCTGCTTGATGTGATTCCGCTGTCGCTGGGTGTGGAAACCATGGGTGGGCTGGTAGAGCGTATCGTCCCGCGCAACCAGACCATTCCCACGGCCATGGCTCAGGACTTCACCACTTATCAGGATGGCCAAACTGCACTGGCGCTGCATGTGGTGCAGGGCGAGCGTGACCTGGTGGCTGACTGCCGCAGCTTGGCGCGTTTCGAGTTGCGCGGAATTCCGCCGATGGTCGCTGGCGCTGCGCGCATTCGTGTGACGTTCACTGTAGATGCCGATGGCCTCCTCAGCGTCAATGCCAAAGAACAGATCAGCGGGGTCGAAACCCAAATTGACGTCAAGCCTTCTTATGGTCTTTCGGATGACGAAATCGCCCGCATGCTGCAGGATAGTTTTGCAACTGCCCATCAAGACATGCAATCGCGTGCATTGGTGGAGGCGCAGGTGGACGCGGATCGCATGATTCTGGCAATTCGAAGTGCGCTGGAAGCTGATGCCGACCTTCTCAGTTCAAGCGAACGTGTGTCGACTGACGGCTTGATGGCTGAGCTGGTTGATGCGCGTACCAAGGGCAATACTGTTTCCATCGAAGCTGCAACGCAGGCGCTTGCCAAAGGCACGGAGGCCTTTGCAGCCCAGCGCATGAACCGTGGAATTCAAAAAGCACTGGCCGGAAAAAACATCGAGTCGGTCTGAACATCTCTCCGCATTTATATTACCTACAGTTCGACACCATGCCCATCATCAAGATTCTTCCCCATCCTGAATACTGCCCACAAGGTGCCGAAATATCGGCCCCTGCAGGTACCTCCATCTGCGAAGCGTTGCTCGACAACAAAATAAATATCGAGCATGCCTGTGACCTGAGCTGCGCTTGTACAACGTGCCATGTCGTCGTTCGTGAGGGGTTCAGGTCACTCAACGAGATGGACGAAAGCGAGGAGGATTTGCTCGACCGTGCCTGGGGTCTGGAGCCCAATTCGCGCCTCAGTTGCCAAGCCTTTCTGGCACAGGCAGATGTCACCGTAGAAATTCCAAAATACTCCATCAACCACGCCAAGGAAAATCATTAAATGTGCCTTGGTCGGAAATTCTGAACATGCGCCAAATTTTTCTGGACACCGAGACAACAGGTCTTTCTGCCGAAAACGGCGACCGCATCATCGAAATCGGATGCGTAGAACTTGTCGCGCGCAAGTTGACCGGAAGAAATAAGCACTTCTATCTCAATCCAGGTCGTGATAGCCATGAAGATGCACTGAAGGTTCACGGCATCAGCAATGAATTCCTAAAAGACAAGCCAAGGTTTTCAGCCGTAGTGGACGAACTGCTCGACTACCTGCAAGGTGCCGAGGTCATCATTCACAACGCACCGTTTGATGTGAGTTTCCTGAACAAGGAACTTGAACTGATTGGCAGGGAACCTGTAATGCGTTGGGTGGACAAGGTCACCGACAGCTTGATAATGGCCAAGGAAATGTTTCCGGGCAAACGAAATTCTCTCAATGCCTTGTGCGATCGGCTTGAAGTCGACAATTCGGGACGAACCCTGCACGGAGCATTATTGGATGCTGAATTGCTGGCAGATGTGTACATCAACCTGACACGCGGCCAGAACAGCCTGATGATGGACATTGCTGGCCCTGTAGAGGCGGACCAAGACGAACCTATCATCGACCTATGCATTTTTGATCTTCCTGTGGTTTCGGCCAATGCCACGGAAATGGATGCACATCAAAAATTCTTGGTAATGCTCGACAAGGCTAGTCGTGGAAAAACTGTCTGGCGATCTGAGCGTACTCAATAATTTCTGAAAAGCAGCATATAATCTAGAGCTAATCAATAGGGCGGTTAGCTCAGGGGTAGAGCACTGCATTCACACTGCAGGGGTCGCAAGTTCGAAACTTGCACCGCCCACCACAATAAATAATAAAATAAAGGACTTAGCTTTGCGGCTAAGTCCTTTATTTATGTCTGTACGGAAATAGTACGGAAAAGCCATATCTGCTTTGCGCACTATTTGTCTCGTCGTTGATTCGAAGAAATAGCGTGAAACGCCTTAGTGCTAGGTTTGTAAAGGACCGCACTGCCATCACTTAAAAGGTCAAGGACGGCGTCCTGACATGATGGGCGACCCGTCGGCAAAACGGGCGCAATGGCCGGCTTTGCTAGCTTAGTCAACTCGAACCTGATCACCGAGTACCTAACCGCGCAGGTTTCCTTAACACAGGCGTACGCCCTGCAAACGGCCATCGGCATGGCTCTGGGACCAGGACTCGGTAGCGCTGGTCGACAAGCGCGCCGGCTCCAGCAACAGCCTTGGTGTGGCTCAAGCAGTTGGTCAGGTCCGACAAGTACGCCAACCAGATCCTGACAGCCATCGAGTCCGTAGCCGTGGGTCTCAGCATCCAGCAACAACATTGATGCCCTGAACTTCACGAACATGACAACCGAGGAGTTGTCAGGCAAAATCAACCACGACATCGACGGCCTGGACTCCGATGCAACCGTCATTTTTGGCGGCGCACAATCAGAACTGGCAGAAAAGGATTCGTATGAAGGGCACATTCAAGGGCTACGACCCGGAGCTGGGCAAGAAGTTTATGGAAGAGTCGAACGGGCTCGTGATCGGGCGCGCGCGATCGTCGCCGAAAAAGTCCGAGGCGGAGGTGATTGAAGCAGAGGCGATCGAGGTGGAGGCCATCGAGGCGCAGGCAATCGAGGAGTACAGCCAAGAGCACGGAAGGGCGCCGGACGTGCAGCAACTGCATGACTGGATAAATAGATGATTAGGTAAATGGATGACAGCAGCATCCAGCGAAGCCTCTCAAGGGATGGGCAACCGGTAACTGCCGGCACCGACGCGCAACCAGTTCAAGAGCCAATAAGAGTCCGAGGAGGACTTGGGCTATTGGCAGGGACACGTCGGCCGTATCAAGGGCCTGGTCGCGAGGGCCGCACTCTCAAACGCTCCCGGCCCGAGTAAACGTCGACGCCATGCCGGTTGACTTTGCCGGCTTCAAGCCTGCGCTGGGCATGTCAGCTGCCTACAGGCCGAGGCTGGCCTGATTGTTCAGTTCACTGATGGCGCGGATACGCATGGCAACCGGACTGTAGTTTTAGGCGTTGAGCTCCATAAATAATTGACCTGCTAGTCCATTGGCCTGCATAATAAGCTTGACATTAAGAGTTGGGCCAACGCCCACGCCAACCTGCTTTCCGGGGCAAGGTGGCCGCCAAGCGCGATGTGGTGCCTTCGGGCGCAACCAAGCCGGCAGCTCACCAATGGTGGGCTTTTTTTTTGCCCACGCGAATCGTTTTGGATATTGATCATGGCCTGGCCGGCCGGCCCTTCGCGGGGTCCACCGCTTGGGGGCTTTGACTGATTGCCGCCCCAGACATCTTTGTCGAAGCGGCTAAACCAGGAGCGCCACATGGCTGCATTCGAGACGACCCCGGTCACTATTTTCAGGGCTGACCCGCCCACCATCGTTCAGCGGTTCCTTGCGACCTCGGAACGTTTTTTGTTCTATCCCCCAGCCGATGCGCTGGTTCAGGTCCGAGCGCCTTTGCGGTGCGCTGGCGTGCTTCATGACGAGGGCAGCTTTTGCTGGCCATCGCCGCGCTGCAGCCAGCCAGGAGAACAAACGAGGGCCGCAGCATGAAATCCTCGCGCAAATCATCGTCCCGCGTGGTCCCCCTGCCCGGGCCTTTGTTCTTTTACGAGGTCGCCGAGTACGGTACCGTTTCAGACCCCAGTGTGCCGGCGCTCAAGCTGCGGGCCGAGGTGTTCCACTGCGTTTCACCGGCGTTTATTCACTCCACGGATGACCTCGTTTCCGAGGTTGAGGGTTGCTCCCCGCTCGCCAGCCATTTCTCGATCCTGGCGGCCGATCATTTGTCTGACATTGAAGACGAACTCGACGCCGATGACGACGCACTCGGTTTTGTCGAGCGTCGCCGCCTTGCATTTTTAGCTGCTGCGCTGCAGGATGACCCGGATACGGGCTGGCGCGACTGGGTGGAGCACGAAGGCGATGCGGGCCTGGCCAACTTCAAGGAGATCATCCAGGACTGGC
Source organism: Polaromonas sp. CG_9.7 (assembly GCF_015752205.1). Lineage (GTDB taxonomy): Bacteria > Pseudomonadota > Gammaproteobacteria > Burkholderiales > Burkholderiaceae_C > Polaromonas. Next base: position 9,681 of record NZ_JADOVG010000010.1, on the reverse strand, counting down.
TGGACGAAGATGTTGACTGGGGCGAAGCCGAGTGGTTTGACAGCGGCTGGAGTGGGCAAAGTGCTGCCTTGGGTTTTTTTCCGATCTGGACGCCAAGGTACTTGATGCGCTGGGCGTGGAGATCATCGAGGGCGAGCATCCCGGCAGCAGCTACTACGCGGCTGAATTGCGCAACGAGATCGCCAGCGCCAACCAGGCCGCCCAGGCACTGGGCTTGGCGTTTCGGTTTCGAGCAGAGGGCGAAGGCGCTGCGGCGGACCCTGCTGCGAGTACTGTCGTCGGACTCTACAAGAAGACCGGCGTATGAGGGAACTTTTTCCCCCATCGCCAGCGGCGGGTAAACGCCTGGATTGGCTGCTGCGCTACGCCAGGCGCTGCCAGGTCAAGCTCGATGCCAGCGAGGTGACGGCCCATGCCATCAAGGGCCGGTTCACCCCGGCCGCCTGGCGATTGCTGTGCCGCAGTAGCCGGGACAGCTTCATCCCCATCCTGCGCAACCGGCGCCTGGCTTTTGACAGCTTGGTCCACTACGCCCAGAGCCTGGTCGAGCACGGTTTTCAGCTCGCCCCGGATCCCAAATTCCTCGACTACTTCATCCAGTCGAGTTATCTCTTTTTTGACCGCATGCCCGGCGTGCCGCATGAAGCCGACGAGATGACCCTGCTGCGCCTGGCAACACGCTGCGGCGGCGTCTCCAGGGCGCAGCTTCGGCGTGTCTATGAATGGCTGACCTGGGGTCACAGCTCGGTCACGACCCGCATGACGTGGCGCGCCGTGCTACGCCGGGCCGACGAGTGGCACCGGCGCCAGCAGGCGGTCGTTGAGCAGGCCAGGACAAACCATGCCAGCGCCCAAGCGCCCCCGTGCTGGGACTTTGCCTGCGGGACTTTGCACTGGGAAGTGCTACGACATCATCCCCCTGGTCAATGACATCGACCTGTGGGATGAGGGGCAGGCTATGTCAAGTTGCCTGTACAAAATCCGCCGGTTCTGCAACAAAAGCACTGAGCCCAGCCGGTTCTTCTCCGTCCGAAAGAACGGCCTGCGCTGCGCCACGCTCGAACTGGTCCAGGGCAAGCCCTGCGAGAGCCGCCATGGGCTGGGGCTGATGGACGGGCTCTGGCAACTGCAGGACTGCCGGCTGTCGCACAACCGGCTGCCAACAGACGAACTGGTCAAGCTGCTGGATGACTTTGGCAGGCATTACGACACCCTGTCCCAGCAGCTGGCAGATGCAGTCCCTGCGGCGGCGCCGATGCAACAAGACCGGCGGCACTGGCCAGCGAAGAATGCGCTTCGGTATCCGTAGGAACAACCATGAAATCCAAGCCGACACAACCCGCAAGTTTGCAGGCCCGACGACTCAGGCAACGCGTCAGCGCTGCGATCGGGGATTACGAGAGCCACCTCGGGCCGATACCGCTCTGGTTTGCAGAGCTCGATTCCGATGCCGCCTTGCGCCTGATGTCTGCCTGCCTGAGGATAGGCCTGAGGCTGCCCCCTGAGGAAACCCTTCAGGCCGACATGATGGAACGTGCGCAAGCTGCGCGTGGTATCAGACGCCCAAGCGCGTAAAACGGAATTGTTGATCATGGACAGATCGGAAATTAGCGATGTCGCGCCGTCCGAGGAAATAGAAGATTGGAAGAATTCAATATTTTTGCCTCGGCCTTCCAACTGCAAGTTCAGAGAAATTCTGATGTCATAGACTGACAAATAATAAAAAAAAACAAACCATGAAAACTCCCGAACCCGAGCGATTCACTACGGCCAGTTCAGAACAAATGACACTGACGCCGGACCATCGAATGGTCTATGCACCCGGGATGAAAGCTTCGAAGCCATGGATCGGTGCGGGGCCGATGATGCTGATCGGTGCCGTCGTGCTGGCGTCGCTGTGGTTCATCTCATCAGACAACCAAAAACCTCTGCTTTCGCCCACGCCCTCCGTTCCCCTGCAGGCTCCCAATGCCTCACCTGTGTTGACATCGCCTTGGGCTGCTATTGCAGAACCATCGCCAGAGTGGAGGACTGCATTCAACGCAGTGATGCAATCGGCCGCCAACTCGGACACGGCTTCAACCATGCTTTCGATGTCCCAGCTCGTTCGACTTCAACCCCGCCGAACGGTCATTGCCGCGCAACAACGCACCGCCGCGCGTGCGCACAATGCCAAAGGATTGGCGGCCATCAAGGCGTCCGATTTTCGGCTCGCCGCCGATCAGTTCCTGGCGGCTTATCAAATTGACGCCTCTGATGCCGAGGTCGCTGAAAACCTGGGCTACGCGCTTTTCAAGGATGGAAAAACCGAGCTTGCCACGCGTGCGTTGCTTCAGTCGCTGGTCGCCGGGCCGCGCAGGGCGACTGCCTGGGGCAACCTGGCCGGCGTGTATGTCCAGGGGGGTGAACCGGTCCAGGCCGCTGCTGCCTTTGGCCTGAGTCTTCGGTATGCCACGTCGCCCAGCCGCGCCCGCCGCCAGCTTGTCGCCCTTTACCAAGAAGATGCCTCGCCCGTCATGCGCTCAGCGGCAGGAAGTGCATTGGCCAGCCATTACACAGAGCTGGTCGATCCGGCGCTGCGCGGCCAGCTCGGCGCGCTTTCTTCGTTTCCTTTTTCTGCGCTCTTGCCTTCGAAAATCCCCCGGATCGGTGACGCGCCGGAGAAGATCGTGCGAGTGCATGCGCTGAACAACGCCGGCTTCCCCCTCAAGGCAGACGCCGCCGAGTACGCCGTCTGGCTGGGCTCGGACAAGGATTGCCGCGTGCAGGCCTGTATCGTGGGTCTCATCGCGGGCATGAAATCGCAGCCGCAGGTCGAAGGGGAGGGTGTTGCCGTGGAACTAGCTGGCGGCGCTCGGGGAGTGCTCTACAAGGCTGCCGAAAACAAACTGGGATTGCTGTTCACTGAACGCGATGGCATCGCCTAGCGCTTTGCGTTGGGCAACGATACCGATCTGGTGTCCATGGCCAACTCGGCCCTGGGTCTTGGTTTCTTTCCGGTTTCTGTCTTCGCTGACAAGAACATCAGCCGCCCAGGTCTGGAAAATGCAGCCTCCCCCGAGAACGCACCGCAGGGAATAGCGTTTTCTGCGGCAAGCGCCCTGGTGGGCTTGCTCAACATCAGTCCCAAGGGGCCTCCACTGAGCTCCGAGCAGATCTACAAGCAGGCGTCTAATTCAATCGTCATGCTCAAGACCCCGGAAGGCTCTGGTAGCGGTGTCGTGGTGGCGCCAGGGATTGTGCTGACCAACTGCCATGTCACCCAGCGAGGACCCGTCGCGGTTTATTACCGTAAAACACAATACGCCGCCGTGGTGGTGGCAGGCGATGAAGAAAAAATGGACTATTGCATCGTCAAAGTGGCGGGCTTGCCAGCGGCGCCGGCGCCGATGGGGCCTCTGGGTGACGTGGCCCCTGGGCAGCGTGTGTATTCGCTGGGATCTCCGCGTGGCTTGGAGTTGACGTTCGCCGAAGGAATGGTGTCTGCGCTTCGGTCAATACCAGGCATGCCTTTGCCGATCATTCAGACGACGGCGCCCATTTCACCGGGATCGAGCGGCGGCGGGCTGTTTGACGAGTTCGGGCGAGTCATTGGCATCACGACAATTTTTCTCACCGAATCGCAAAACCTGAACTTCGCCATGCCCGTGGAGCTTTATCGTCATCTGATTGCAGCGCCTGCGCCTGCGCCTGATCCATCGCCATCGCCGGCAACGCCAGCCGTTTTACCGATCCCTGCATACCCCCCAAGCGCCCGGCAAACGCCAGCCCCGAGCAGTCAGCCTTGGCCGGCTTCAGCTTGCAATATCGATTACGACATTGAGCTGCAAACGTTTGGCGAGCATGTGTCCGTCGAATTGCGAAGCGGCGCGCTCGGCGCCTCCCGTGTCGTCAAAACCCGACCGAGCCAGGGAGGCCGGGTGAGTTTTAGCAGCCTGTGCCCCGGGAACTACTTCGTGGCCATTGGCAATGACGACTATGTCAGCGTCACGCCAGTCCGGCAATTTGTATCAGACCATAGATATACGAGCCAGCTTACCCTGCAGCGGGGCGCGGGCAACGTCTCCAGGCAAAGCCGTAAAACCCTGTAGTCACCACCAGGTAACTGGTATTTTTTGGAAAGCACTTCATGCTCGGAGCCATCGCATGCGACATCGTGGGCTCGTGGTGAGAATTCAGGAACTTCAAGTCCAAGGACTTCCAGCCGTTGTTCCACCAGGGCGCCAAGTTCACGGACGACCTCCTGCCTAGGCGCTGCAGGACTGGGGCCGGCGCTACTGGAGCAACGGTGGCTGGGGGCAGCACTTCAACCTGTGGCTGGCCGATGACGACCCGCAGCCCTACAACTCCTGGGACAACGGCGCGTCCATGCGGGTCAACGCGGCAGTCCTGCTGGCGACATCGCTCGACCACGCCCTGGAGCTTTCCAAGCGAGTAACGGTCATCACGCACAACCACCACGAGGGCATCAAGGGCGCTGCGGAAACGAGCGTGGCCATCTGGCTGGCCCGCCAGCGCACGTCGGCCGCCGACATCCGGCAGGAACTGATGGCATGTTTCGGCTACGACCTGGACCGCACGGTCGACGGGATCCGGCCGGGCTACCGCTTCACCGAGGCCAGCGCCGACTCGGTGCCTCAGGCGCTGGTTTGCGCCCTGGAGGCCATGAGCTACGAGGACGCCCTGCGCAATGTCGTCTCCATCGGTAGCCGAGGCGCGCTTTGGCATTCCGCACGAGATCGCGGCCAAGGCCTGGTCCGACCTGCCGCGCGACATGCGCCAGGTATTGACGGCGCTTTATGCGCAGGAAAATTCTCTCGGTGCCTGAGCCCGATCACATCCACCACCTGCGGGGAATTTAGCTGGGCGATCCTGTTCGATGGGGCAACACGCGGCTGTAGACGGCCGCATGCGAATCCTGCGCCGATGGATAAACAATGCCTATGCCGTCCTGATCAAAGACGGTGGCCAGTTGCGCGGCCAAACCCTTGAACTTTTCTGGTTCCCGGGTGGCGACCTGGAACACCAGGCTGTCTTCGCGCTGTCCCCGTAAATAACCTTCTGCCCTGCTGAACGTGAACGAGGCGAAAATGGCTGCACACAAATGCACGGCCTGCTGGCGGTATTCGTCTGAAATCCGCCCCGAAGCGGGAGACCCAGGATGATGCTGTACATGGGCCCGATCTCTTCAAGCCGATAGGCATGGGGTACTGGCAGACTCATTTTTTGGTGCTCCCTTGACCATCTTTGTAACTCATCCGGCACATGAGGTGCGAAGGGGCGCTGGACGCGCTAGGATCGGTTGTGTTGGCCGCCAAGCGGTCCTGCTGCTGGCTGAGTTGGAAGGGGTATTAGGTGGCGCTGTGGACCAGGTCACCTATGCATTTTCGCCAAACGAGACATGCCATCGATCGACAAATCATCGCAACAAAATCAGTTGTGCCACGGCATCCTTGTCGCACCACACTACGGCATTTTGTTCATACTTGCTCGCCAGTACCCGGGTTGCTTCAAGTGAAAGATTCATGACCAGGAAGCTCGCCTCACCAGGCCACTTGCTCTTGCTATCGAGCCCGACGCCGTTAATAAACTTCAGACTGCGAGCTGTTAATTCGTTTAGAAGTGCGGCTTGGCGAGCCGTATTTTCTGCATCACTCAGGCTGCGGCCCAAAGGATTGCAGGCGGTTATGTAGGCCGCGCAGTCTGACCGGTATTGCGAATAGAGCTGACGCAGCGGCTCGCTGGGCACTCCAACCTTGATGACGAATGGGGGCACGGTGTAAACACCGTAATCCGTATCCAGGTAGTCTAGGTGCTGGGCACGCACCTGAGTGGGCAGGTATGTGATGTCCCAGCAAAAGACCTGATCGGGTCCGGTCGCTGCCAGGGCGCGTGGCTTGCTGCGCTGCTGCGCGGCACGCTCCAGGCGCCGGTGGGTGCGCTGGCCGTACTGCAGCAGCAATCGGTACATGGTCGACTCGGACGCCAGATAGATGCCGCTGTCAGCCAGGCGCGGCACGATCTGGCTGGGTGCCAGATCCTTGAATGCCTCGCTGTTGAGGGTGGCCATCACAACCTGGCGTTCTGCCTCGCCCAGCTTGTTAGGCGGGCACACGTAGCGCCGTCGGCCCGAGGGACGCCTATCTCCGTCGAGTGCATCCGTGCACTGCCAGCGCTGAACCGTGCGGCACGACAGGCCAATCTGGTGACATGCCACGCGCAGGCGTGCCCCGTCAGCACACGCTTTTTGAATCAAACCGAGCAACTTTTGGCGCTGCAGGACGGACGTCATTTGTCCGCGCCCTCCAGCAACGCCTGGAAGTTTTTTTGCAACACCAGCAGCGCAGCCACCTCGGCCAGTGCCTTTTCCTTGCGCTGGAGAAGATCGTGCTGGCGCTGCAGTTCCCGAAACGCGCCCGGTGCTTCGCGTACAGCGGACACGCCTGCAGCGCAGAAGTCGTCGTGCCACTGGCGCAACTGATGCTCGAACAAGCCGTGCTCGCGGCACCATCCTGCCAGGGCTTCACCGCTGAGCGAGTAGCTTTCGTGCAAGGCGCCCATGCGCTGTGCAGACGACCAGGAGGCCACCGGGCCCTCCAGTAACGGGTGCGTTGCCTGTGCCTGCGGACCTGCAGGACCTGCCGGACCAGCAGCCTTAAGCCAGTTCTTCAAAGTGCCATGGGACATGTTCAGATCGCCAGCAACGCTGGCAAGTGAACGCGCTCCGCGACCTCGGGCTTTGAGCAGTGCCTGCTCCTTGAATTCGGGGGAGTGAAGGGAATGAAGTGTTCTGGGCATGAGATGTCCCTCTGATTGCGGTTAACCCGCGAGAAATCGGAGGCGTCAACTAGTCTGACAGCTGGGGCTATGGGGTGCGGACAAAACCGTGTTGGCGCCAACAATCTGGATCTTCGTATGCAGCACTTTCACATTCGGCACCCTCAGCGGGGGTTCGTGTACCGCAGCCACACCCCGCCGCCCTGCTGGATATCTGCCGAAGTCAAGGTAAGGTAGGTCGGCTTGGTCCAAGCATCTTTGGGAATCTCAAACGATGCAGGATGGTCTCCACGCCCGTCGATCACCGGTAAAATGAGAACACTTACCTCATCGACAAGTCCGGCATTTACAAATGATCCGCTTACAGTGGGGCCGCCTTCAACGATGAGACGCTTTGTACCGAGTTCATCCACAAGGATTGCAATAACTTGGCCCAAATCAATCTCTGTCTTGCCACCAAAAATGTAAGACACGTCAATGGATTTCAGATAGGCCAGGTAGTCGTCCGACACCGCTTCTGACACCACTGAAACGACGTGCGAATTGAGCGCTTCGTTGCATGTCCAAGCCACTTTTCCATGGGGATCAATTGAGACGGCGTAGCAGTCCGCATCACGCTTGGCAAAATAATGAATGCGTGGAACCGGCGCTTTGGCCAATCCCCTTGGATAGTCATCGCCGTGCGCGATTTCCTGCATGGTGACCCTGCCGCAGATCCAGGCATCGAACTTAAACTGCTTAGCAAGCTTCTCGTACAGATCCCCGGCGTCCTTCTTGAAGGGGCGGGCCCAGCCATCCGTGAGCGCGTGTCCATCGATAGAGGACATCATGTGGCAGACAACATAGGGTTTCATTGAAAACTTTCCGACATCGTTGATGGTTAATAACTTTTGACCATTTCGGTTCGCCTATAAGCAAGCAATTCCATTAAATTGATACTACTACTACACCTGATTTTCAGCAAAGGCACCATTGCATCTGACAATTTGGCAGATTCAACGGTTTCAAGCAAGAGGCTGTGGTCGCTTGGTGGAGAACGGCTAAAGCACCGCGGCGATGGTATGCACGTTAAGCGTGGTTGGCCAGACACTGATTAATTGGGTTGACCATTAATCCCATTCATAACTACACAAAAGCTGTACGAAAATCGAGTTTGATAGGTTTGATGGCTGAAATTGTCCTTTTCAAGATTTCCCGCCATAAATGGCCGTTGCAGATACGACTGCTCGTTCTACCGCCCACTTGACAACCGATCACTGACACTACCTGGAGCCGCACGAACAGATCTCAACTGCGCCGCGCTGCTTTAGAAGCCTTCGAGTACCACTTTTCCCTGCGCCTTGCCGCTTTCGATGAGCGCATGCGCCCGGCATAGGTTGGCCGCGTCGATGCGGCCGAAGTTGGCATTGAGCGTGGTGCGCAGCCGGCCGGCATCGACCAGCCCGGCCACCTCGGCCAGCAGCCGGCCTTGTGCGGCCATGTCGGGCGTTTCGAACATCGAGCGCGTGAACATCAGCTCCCAGTGGAGGGACAGCGACTTTTGCTTGAGCGGTACGGCGTCGAGAGAAGGCGCGTCGTCGATCACCGCCAGCGCGCCTTGTGGCTTGAGGCTCTCAATGATCTGCGCGTAGTGGTGCTGCGTCTGCGTAAGCGCGGCTACCCAGTCCACTTGGCCGAAGCCGCCGGCTTGCAGCTCGGCGGCCAGTGGCTGGCTGTGGTCGATCACGCCGTGCGCGCCTAGATCCATGCACCACTGGCGTGTCTGAGGCCGCGAGGCTGTGGCCACCACACGCAGCTGCGTGAGCTGGCGCGCTAGCTGGATCAAGATGGAGCCTACGCCGCCGGCACCGCCGACTACTAGCAGCGTCTGACCCGCGCCGCCGCCAGCAGGTACCCCGAGCCGGTCGAACAGCAACTCATATGCAGTGATTGAGGTCAGCGGTAGGGCAGCGGCTTGCGCATCGCTGAGAGAAGCCGGTGCGTGCGAGACAATGCGCTCGTCCACTGCGTGCAGCTCGCTGTTAGCGCCTGGGCGGGTAATGGAGCCGGCATACCAGACGCGCTCGCCGGGCCTGAAGCCGGTGACATCTGCGCCTATCGCCTCGACCGTGCCGACCGCGTCCCAGCCCAGTACCCGGGCTTGGCCGGGCACGGGCACGCCGCTATTGCGTACCTTGGTGTCGACTGGATTAACCGAGATTGCCCGGACGCGTACTAAAAGGTCGCGTGCCCCCGGTAGCGGCGCAGGCAGCTCCAGGTCTTCAAGCGCGTCGGGATGATCAATGGGCAGGGGTTGGCGATAACCGACGGCTTTCATGTATAGAATCCTCTAAAGGGTTAGGAAATTATCAGACCACCGCTGTAAGCTTCGCTTGCAGCACCTGTGAGGATAGGAGCAACACCGCACTTCGCGGATGCCGTGGAATCAAGACGATTACTGGGCGTGGTAAAGATGCGTACCTGCACGACACCGCCGTGAAGACCTGCTGTTCGTTTTCCGTACCCTTACCGTGAAGAGAGTGGAAATTGCCAGAATTGGGCACGCCGGTCACTTGAGCGACCCCATCCCCCTGACGCTGTCGCTTGAGCAGTCGCTGATTTCGTAAATTTTACGCCCTCTTATCGTCAGTCTTTTCTCAATGCGCGGCTGAGGATGCTTTGAACTACTCCGGAATCACATAAAACGGTACCCAGGTTTTCATCCATCTATTCCTGACATGAACCAAAGAGGGGTCGTCACAGAAAATGTACGCGAACTGACCTTGCCCCTGGATTCCGTATCCCATAACCGAGCTCATGAGTTGGCTTACCTGGCAAGCCATTCGCTTTCGAATTGCATCGGGCTGACATATGCCAGCGTTGAATGAAGCCGGACTTTGTTGTACCAGAGCAGCCACGCGATAG
>NZ_JADOVG010000009.1 GCF_015752205.1 Polaromonas sp. CG_9.7 | reverse complement strand
AGTGGTTTCGGAGAATATCGCCCACAAAACTGGCAAAAGTAACCCAGCAGAAAAATTTAGACTTTAATTAACGAATCAGGTTGACTGTCTACTAGCTCACTCATCGATTTCGCATCGATCTCGAATCGATTTTGCATTTTGCCGCAAGGTGGGTAACCCTTTAAATCTTCAAAACAGGTTCTTGGGCCATACGGCCTATTGGGTGAATGAAGCGCCCCAAAGAAACTCTGTCGAATTCCCTTGCGCCCTGAACCTCCATGAATTTCCTGGCATTCGACCTGGTTGAGATGGTGGCCTTCAGGGTGAATTCCTGTTGTCCAGGCAACAGCATTCACACATTCAAGACCGAAGGCATAAATTGAAGCGGTGCATCCAACTTTTTAAATCTGGCAGTTTCCATTGCTTGAAGAGGGCGGCGTGAAGGCTGACAACTTTAGGGAATGGGCACGGCGCCTGGGGCTGTGGGTGTCGATCGCACTCATGCTGTGCCTGATTGCACTGTTCAATGGCCAACCGTTTTTTTACCCGGATACGCCAACCTACCTGCGCGGCGCTGAAATGGGCGCGTCCAGGCTGGCTGGCCCAAACACGCTCAAGCCGTGGCTGCCCGCACCTGATGCATCTGCTGTTGCCTCGGCAGCAGCGTCCTCGTCCGTGGCCGAGCCGGTCATGCCCTCAGAGCCCGTGCAGACGGCCCGAAAGCTCAAACCCCTGACTTCCGTGGCTGACAAGGTGGTACTGGCCGGGCGTTCGGTGTACTACGGCATCTTGCTTTATGCCGGTTACCTGACCGGGGGCATGTGGCTGGCAGTCATGGTTCAGGCCTTGTGCGTGGCCTATGTGCTGCAACTTCTGATGGTGCGACTTTGGGCGCTGAGCACTGGCCAGGTCTTGGGCACAGTGGCGGCGTTGAGCTTGCTCACGCCGCTGGGCATTTACACCGGATTTTTAATGCCTGATGTGTTTGCGCCGCTGGTGATCTTGATTATCGGGACGATGTCGGTCTACTGGCGGCAGCTGACGCGCGGGCAGTGCTGCGCGCTGGCGGCAATTTTGCTGTTCGGTTTGTGCGCGCACAGCAGTCATGTGGCGTTGGCTGTGCTCATGCTGGTGCTGGCCCTGGCAGGGAGGCTGTTCAGCGCCTACTGGCGCAGCCTCTCGGGCGCCGCGCTGCTGGTGCTGGCCATTTGCATTGCCGCCGCCGGGGCTGCAGAGTGGGCTTTCAGCAAGGCGGTGACCGCTGCCGTGGGTGCGCCGCCGCTGCGCCTGCCGCACCCGATGGCGCGCCTCATCGACCTGGGACCGGGCACGGCCTTTCTCAAGCAGCGTTGCCCTGGCGCAGGTTATGCGGCGTGCGACTTTGTGCAGAACTATCCCACAGCGTGGGAAGACTTTTTGTTTTCCAGTGATCCGGCCAAAGGCGCCTTCGCACTGGCAGACGTAGGCATCAAGCGGCGCTTGTCTGACGAACAGTTGCGTTTCGTGCTTGACGTGGTGCGCTTTGACCCGCTGGGCGTGACCCGCGGCGTGGCACTCGATGTGTTGCGCCAGTTGGGCCTGTTCAGGGTCGATATCGGCGTCTACCCCCCGGCTGTCCTGGCCATGTACGAGGGGCGCGTGCCCGACAGTATTTTTTTGGCTATGCAGCGCAGCCGTGCCGGCCAGCTCTGGCCGTTTAACGACGGGTTGTCTGCGGCAACCTACGCCATGGTGCTGGCTTCGCTGGTGCTGGCCGTGTGGCTGCGCGGGCGCGCCCGACTGTATGACCAGTCAGACCCGTTGGACCGACTGCCCACGGCATTTGACCTGACGCAGCGCCGCATGAGGGACTTTGCCGTCGTGGTGATTGCGGGTGTCGTTGCAAATGCCGTCGTCTGCGCCGCACTGGCTTCGTCCCTTGACCGTTTTCAGGCACGGGTGATCTGGCTGCTGCCTTTTCTGGCCCTTTCCATGCTGGCCGTCGCCCGTCAAGCCTGGCTTTCCGATACCGGAATTTCTGCGTTTCGGCATTCGACCTCAACGCCCAATCTGTCAATTCAAGGATCTACGCCATGACCTCCCAAACCCTGCATTCGCAAAATGCACTCAACACCCCGGCCAGCTGGCGCGACTACCTGCAAATGGCGCGACTGGACCATATGACCAAGCATGTCTTCATCCTGCCTGGATTGGTGCTGGCTTATGTGCTGCGCGACCCGCCGCTGCAAAACGTCTGGTGGTCCATCCTCCTGGGGTTTGCCAGCGCCGTACTGATTGCCTCGTCCAACTACATCATCAACGAATGGCTGGACCGCGAATTCGATGCCTTTCACCCTGACAAGTCCAGCCGTCCGGCGGTCAACATGGTGATGACGCCGACCCGGGTGTATGGCATGTATGCCGCGTTCAGTCTGCTGGGCCTGTTGCTGGCGTATCAGGTCGGCACCCTGTTTTTTCTGGTCAGTGTGCTGTTCTGGGTTTCAGGTGTGGTCTATAACGTCCAGCCCGTTCGCTCCAAGGACAAGGCTTATCTGGATGTGCTGTCCGAGTCGCTGAACAACCCCATTCGCATGATGCTGGGCTGGGCCATGATCGACCACTTCACCATTGCGCCGGTCTCGCTGCTGCTGGCTTACTGGATGGGCGGTGCTTTCCTGATGGGCGCCAAGCGCTTGTCAGAATACCGCGAGATCACCGCCGAGCCGGGCGGTGTGGCCCTGCTGCACCGCTACCGCCGTTCGTTCCAGCATTACACCGAAGAGCGCCTGACCATTTCGTGCTTTGTGTATGCCTTGTTTGCAACCTTCCTGATGGGCGTGTTTTTGATCAAGTACCGCATTGAATATGTTCTGGCCTTTCCTTTCATCATTGTCTTGTTCGCGCATTACCTGGGTTTGTCGATGCGCAGCGGCTCGGTGGCGCAAAAGCCTGAAAAACTGTTCCGCGAAAAGCGCCTCATGGTGATCAGCGCGGCGACGGTATTGGCGCTGATCGTGTTGAGCTTTGTTGATCTGTCGGTGTTGCACGGGCTAAGCGAGCCGCATTTCCTGATGCTGGACCAGCTTGCATCGAATCGCTAGGGGCGGCGATTGCGCACTGACATACCGCTTTTGAACATGAGGAAGACCGCTTTTTACTTGCTTGTCACATTGTATGAATTCTGATTTTTCATTGGTTCACGTGTACGACAAGCTGCTTGCGCTCTCCAGTGCCACCCTCGGGGTGTTCACGCTGGCTGAATTCATGCTCGCATTGGCTTTGCTCGCCCTGGCGGCCTTTGCTCCACGCTGGGGAAGCCGCAGGTTCGACACCGTGGAACGCTTGTTTGGTGGACTGGCGCACCGGCCGATCAGGCAGGTACTGGCCGTTGGCTTGCTGGCCATTGCCCTGCGTGCACTCATGCTGCCCTGGATGGGCATTGCCGAGGCATCGGTCGCAGACGAAACAAGCATTTTGCTGCAAGCCCAGACCTTTGCCGCAGGGCGGCTGGCCAATCCGACGCATCCGTTCTGGGAGCATTTCGAAACCTTTTACGTCAACCAGGTGCCCGCTTACGCATCAATGTATTTTCCGGGCAGGGGGGCACCGCTGGCCGCCGGTTTGCTGCTGGCCCAGAATGCGTGGGTTGGCGTGTGGATGAGCATGGTGCTGATGTGCATGGCCGCGACCTGGATGCTGCAGGGTTGGGTTGTGCTGCCCATGGCGCTGCTCGGCGGCATCCTGGTGACCCTTCGCCTGGGAGTTTTCAGCTTTTGGGTAAATTCTTATTACGGCGGCGCTTTCATTGCATTGGGTGCGATGCTGGTGATCGGTGCACTGCCGCGCATCTTGCAGGCACCGCGCTGGCGCCACGGCTTGCTGATGGGGCTGGGCATGGTCATTTTGATGACGTCTCGGCCTTACGAAGGCTTTTTACTGTGCTTTCCCGTGGCGCTGGCCCTGCTGCTTCACTTAATTCGCAGTCGCTGGCAGCATGTACGGCTGGCTCTGGTTAGGGTGGCGCTGCCCGCAGTGCTGATGGTGGGGGCCGGGGGCGGCTTGCTGCTGGCCTACAACCAGGCCACGACCGGCCAGCCGCTCAAGGCGGCCTACCAGCTGAACCGCGAGACGTATGCAAGCGTGCCCGCCTTTCTGATTTCGCCCCCCCTCAAGTCGCTGCATCAGGGTCCGGCTTATTTCCAGGACTATTTTGCAATGGAAGGCGCCAACTACGGGCTGCGCAAGTCGCCCTTGCTGTGGTTGCGCAGCGGAGTGGCCAAGCTTTTCCACACCTGGAATTTCTACATCGGTGCAATTTTCTCGGCTGCGTTTTTTGCCGGGCTCTGGTCGTGCAGGCGTGATCCTTTTCTGTTGGGCACGACGGCGTTCTTCATGGGGGGCTATTTTCTGGAGACCTGGAACTTTCCGCAATACACGGCGCCGCTGTTCCCGCTGCTGCTCATCTTCATGATGCGGGGTTTCGAGTGGCTGCGTGCCCGTGACCCGGTCCGAAATCCCGCCGGCCTGTTTCTGGCGCGCGCGATGCCGGTGGCTGCGCTCTTGATGCTGGCCTTGCCCGCCACGTCGTTTATTTTCGGGTCGCCGTCGATGGGGGTCAACGCGACCCAAACGGTGTGTTGCACCACTTCCGACAAGCTCAGGCCCGCACTGCGCCAAATGCTGCTGGACAGTCCGGGGCGCGACCTGGTGCTGGTGAAAAGCGGTCCGAACAACCCGTTGGGTTATGAAATGGTCAACAACGAACCGGATATTGACAAAGCCGATATTGTCTGGGCGCATCGACTGGGCACTGAAAAAGACAATCGACTCAGGCAATATTTTGACGACCGCCGTGTCTGGGAGTTTGAATGGCTGCCTGCGGATAATAAAGACAAGCCCGGGATTGACGGCCACCAGCCTTATCGGCTGACGCTGCTTGATCCTGAATTCCAAAAAAGCAAACCAGGCCAACCGTGAAACCTGAAAAAAATACACTGGCCTCTGCACGATGCGGTGGTGCGATTCATTCCATCTTGTCTGGACTGCAGTTGCTGCGGAGGGCTGTTCATTGAAGGCCTTGCCCGATTGGCACCATATCGATTTGGTGGTCTTTGATGTGGACGGCACGCTGTACGACCAGCGCCGGTTGCGGTTCGCCATGCTGGGCTTGCTGCTGTCAGACGCTTGGCGCTTGCGCAGCCTGGACACGCTGAAAACCCTGCGCACCTTCAGGCGCGTGCGCGAAGCACTTGGCGACAAGCCCGAAGCTGATTTCATGCGCTTGCAATACGCCAGAACCGCAGCGCAGCATCACAAGACTGAAGACGACGTGCGCCTGCTCACCGCTGACTGGCTGGAGCAGCGCCCGCTGCCTGCGCTGCCCGCCTGCCGCTATGCGCAGGTGGAGGCAGTCTTTGCCGGGCTGCAAGCCGCAGGCAAACGCATTGCTGTTTTTTCTGATTACCCGGCCGTGGACAAACTCAAGGCGCTGGGGCTGCAGGCTGATCTGGTTGTGTGTGCGACGGACCCGTCCATCGCGCGGCTCAAGCCCGACCCGGCCGGGCTGCTGTCCATCCTGCGCCAGACCCATATTGCACCGCAGCGCACGCTGATGATCGGAGACCGCTTTGACCGGGATGGTGCAGTCGCGCAACGGGCCGGCGTTCACGCGCTGATCCGCTCACGCAAGCCGCATCCGGAATTTGCCACCTTCCAGACCTACGCCGACCCGGTGTTTCACCCCTTGTTGAAGGGTGCGCCCGTGCGGGCGGCCGCATGATGCGAAGCCGCACCACGGCGCCCACGAATGCGACTGACGCCACGCCCGTCCCGCCCGTTGCACCAGCCGCCACCACGACAGGTGCTGCACCGCGTCTGGCGAGTCAGGCATTGGGCTACCTGATGGTCGGCGGGCTGGCGGCGGTGGTGGACATCGGCCTTTTCCATTTGTTGTCACAGCGCCTGAATAGCTTGCTGCTACCCGCCATTGCCAGTTTTGTGGTGGCGGCGGTTGTCAATTATTCCCTGTCTTCGCTGTGGGTCTATCGGCGGCAGTGGCGATCGCTGCGCCGTGCCACCTTGTTCTTCATGCTGGCTTGCGTTGGCCTTTGCATCAATGCCGGCGCCACCTGGTGGCTGGGCAGCACACTGCCCATTGCACCGACACTGGCCAAAATCGGCGGCGTCGCCACTGCTTTTGTGGCCAACTTCCTGATGAACACCTTCATTGTCTTTCGCGCTGAGGACTGAGCCGCGAAAAGTGCCGGCGCAACTCTGTGCAGCCCGCCGTACAGATGCCTGGCCGAGTGGCCGGTTTGCGTTTTATGGCGCCATCGTGTAATTCAGCGTCATGCGGCCGCCATCGGCCACGACGATCTCGCCGGTAACGTAGCTGGCGGCGTCGCTGGCCAGGTAAGCCACGGTGTCGGCAATTTCCGACGGCTCGCCCAGGCGCCGCATCGGCGTGCGGCTCATGATGCGGGCTGTGGCCTCTTCGCTGGTCAGCACCGCCTTGGCCGCCAGTTCGGTGGCAATGGTGCCTGGCGCCACGGCGTTCACGCGTATGCCCTTGTCAGCCAGCGACAGCGCCATCACCCGCGTCAATTGGTTGATGCCGCCCTTGCTGACGTTGTAGCCGGCAATCGTCGGGATGGCCAGCACGCCATTGACCGAACTCATGTTGACGATGCTGCCCCGGCCGGCCTTGGCCATCTCGCGCGCCACCGACTGGCCCATCAAAAAAGCGCCCTTGAGGTTGACGCGCAGCACGGCATCGAAATCGTCCTCGGTCATGTCAAGGAAATCGGCAGCCCTGAAAATCCCTGCATTGTTCACCAGCACGTCGATGCGGCCATGCGCTGCAAGCGTTTGCGCCACCACTGCTTCGACCTGCAGTTTGTCGCCCACATCGCAATGCACGAACAGGCCGCCCAGTTCGTCCGCCAGCGCCGCACCGCGCGCATCGTCGATGTCGGCAATGACGACTGCAGCGCCCTCGCGGGCAAATCGCCGGATGCATGCTTCGCCAATGCCTTGCGCGCCTCCGGTGACGATACAGATGCGGCCCGCCAGGCCAAAGTTGATTTTTGATGATTTGGTGTCCATGCGCTTATGTTATATGAGCTTTGCGCTATTTATTTTGTAGCATTCCGCGTATGCGCATAAAGGCTTCGAAGCCTCATCAGTCGTCGTTGCAATTTGTCGGGCACAACCCGGCAGGCTGGGTGAGGGTTTTTCTGATTTTCCAAAGTCCGCCTCTGGGTTGACCGTTTGCGCGACAGGCTTTTGATTGGCGACCGCATTGAGAAGTAAAGGAGGTGGCGCAGTCAAATGCTTGGCATGTTCCGGCGCGGCAGTTCAGCCCGGCGGGACAAGCCGTGAGCAATTGACCATAAGCTGGCGGCGCTAATATGCTATTCGCCTGACCATGGACGGCCGTCAATGCCTGTCGGCAGGGAGTGGTTCAGGTCATGACCTGCATTGGCAGCGTATTCATATTGCTATTTTTTTGATAGCTAAAAGCGCTTTCTGGTATTGCGGGAGAGGTATTTTTATCATAAATATTGCTTCAAAAACGAAAATCGCCCGGCAACCCCAGAGGGTTGTCGGGCGATATGCGCCGGACTGCGACTTGATTTTTTAAATCAGCCTGCCGCCAAAGCCTGCTTAACGGCCGCTGAACGAGCCAGGACCGCCTGAGCGGCGAGGACCGTTGCTGCGGCCGCCTGGGCCACCTGCACCGCCGCCACCGGAGCGCGGACCTCCACGGAAGTTGTTGCGGTTGCCGCTGGGCTGGCCTGACGAGGGGAAGCCCGAAGAGGCATGGCTGGCCGGCTGCTGGTTGTCAAAATCGTTGCGCTGCTCGTGCTCACGCTGGCGCGGAGCCGGGGCATGCGCACTTCTTGGCTGGCTGAAAGACGGCTGGCCGCCTTGTGGGTAGCCGGCATTCTGACGCGGCTGGGCCGGTCCACGGCGGTCGGCATTGCCGCCACCGTTGCCACCAAAGCCGCCGCCATTGCCGCCACGGCCAGCGCCAGCGCTGTTGCCGGCAGGGGCGCGGGGACCGCGTCCGGCGGGACCGGCATTGCCGCCACGCGCAGGCTGAGCGCCCTTGGTGTCGCGGATGCGCGTCATCATTTCGGACCGGGCAGCCTTGGCGGCTGCCTGCATCACGTCGCGGCTTGGGGGCTTGCCGAGGCCACCCCAGATGGTCTGGCGGCCCATGGCCAGCGGCTCGGCGCGTTCACCCGGCTCGGCTTCAAAGCCGG
The DNA here is from genome assembly GCF_015752205.1 of Polaromonas sp. CG_9.7. Classification (GTDB taxonomy): domain Bacteria; phylum Pseudomonadota; class Gammaproteobacteria; order Burkholderiales; family Burkholderiaceae_C; genus Polaromonas. Next base: position 173,473 of record NZ_JADOVG010000009.1, on the reverse strand, counting down.
GAACAATGACTTTTTCAATGTTCTGCTTGGTGAAGCGCTCGATGTCCTGCATGAAACCTTCTTCGTCCAGGCAAACCAGGCTGACGGCTTCGCCGCTGTTGCCGGCGCGGCCGGTGCGGCCGATGCGGTGAACATAGTCTTCGCTGACGTTCGGGATTTCGTAGTTCACGACATGCGGCAATTCGTCAATGTCAATGCCGCGAGCGGCAATGTCGGTCGCCACCAGTGCGCGGATGTTGCCATCCTTGAATCCTTGCAACGCCTGCGTACGGGCCGTCTGGCTCTTGTTGCCATGCAGCGCCATGGCGGGAATGCCAGCCTTGGTCAGGTGCTCGGCCACATTGTTGGCGCCGAACTTGGTGCGGGTGAACACCAGCACCTGGCTCCAGTTGTGCTCGTTGATGATGTGCGTCAACAAGGCTTTTTTCTTGCTGCGGCCGACCGGGTGGATGGTCTGCGTGATGCGCTGCACGGTGGTGTTGCGCGGCGTGACCTGGATGGACACGGGGTTTCGCAGCAGGCTGTTGGTCAGTTCGCGGATTTCGTCGCTGAAGGTGGCGCTGAACAGCAGCGTCTGCTTCTGCTTGGGCACCAGCGCCAATACTTTCTTGATGTCGTGGATGAAGCCCATGTCCAGCATGCGGTCGGCTTCATCGAGCACCAAAATTTGCACCTGGCTCAGGTCCAGCGTGCCCTGGCTCGCATGGTCCAGCAGGCGGCCGGGCGTGGCGACCAGAATGTCAACGCCCCGGCGGAGCTTTTCGATCTGCGCGCCCATGCCGACACCGCCGAACATCACCATCGAGGTGAGGTCGAGGTATTTGCCGTAGGTGCGAACGCTTTCCTCGACCTGCGCAGCAAGTTCGCGTGTCGGCGTCATGATGAGGGCGCGAACCGCGTTGACGCCGCGCCGGTTGGTCAGGCGGGGCTCGCTTGACAGGCGCTGCAGCAGCGGCAGGGTGAAGGCTGCGGTCTTGCCGGTGCCGGTCTGGGCGCCACCCAGCAGGTCGCTGCCAGCAAGCACAGCCGGAATGGCCTGTGCCTGGATGGGCGTGGGGGTGTCGTAGCCCTGCTCAAGCACGGCCTTCAAAATGGCCGGGGCCAGGTTCAATTCTTCAAATTTCATGGAATGGTGCACCGCTGGGGCGCTTCTTGATCGGCCTGTTGGGCGCCTTGGTTTGAAGGCAACCCGCCAGTCATAGGCAGATGGGATCATGGAGCCGGGCTGAAAAACATCGCAGTTGGGTTGCTAAACCTGTCCCTGGATGTGCCCGAATGTCGAAGGCAACTGGAGCCCTGCGACTCCGCTATTGTTGCACGGAACGATAATCAGGTGATCAACGCCTGAATTTCGCCTCTAGTAGAGTGTTCAGGCATGTCGCCTGGCCCGCGCATTCCGGCATTCATTTGCCAACTGGCGGGCCTGCAATTTATCCTTCTCCGTTTTTATTTAACAAAGTGATCTGATGGCCCAGTACGTATTCACCATGAACAAGGTCGGCAAAATCGTGCCGCCCAAACGACAGATTCTCAAAGACGTGTCCCTGAGCTTTTTCCCGGGCGCCAAGATCGGCGTGCTAGGCGTCAACGGCTCCGGCAAGTCGACCCTGCTCAAGATCATGGCCGGGCTGGACCGGGAAATCGAAGGCGAAGCCACGCCGATGCCGGGCCTGAACATTGGCTACCTGCCGCAGGAGCCCAAGCTTGACCCGGAGCACACGGTGCGCGAAAGCGTCGAAGCCAGCATGGGTGCGGTGTTTGCCGCCAAGGCGCAGCTGGAGGCGGTGTATGTCGCCTATGGCGAGCCCGATGCCGACTTCGATGCGCTGGCCACCGAACAGGCTCGGCTGGAGGCCATCATTGCCACCGCCGGCACCGATTCCGAGCACCAGCTTGAAATTGCCGCCGACGCGCTGCGCCTGCCGCCCTGGGATGCCAAGATCGGCCTGCTCTCGGGCGGTGAAAAGCGCCGCGTCGCGCTGTGCAGCATGTTGCTGTCCAAGCCCGACATGCTTCTGCTTGACGAACCCACCAACCACCTTGACGCCGAATCGGTGGACTGGCTGGAGCAGTTCTTGCAGCGCTATCCGGGTACCGTGGTGGCCATCACCCATGACCGTTATTTCCTCGACAACGCCGCTGAATGGATTCTGGAACTGGACCGCGGCCACGGCATCCCGTGGAAGGGCAACTACAGCTCCTGGCTGAGCCAGAAGGGTGATCGCCTGGCGCTGGAGCAAAAAGGCGAAGAAGCCCGGGCCAAGGCGCTGAAAAAGGAACTCGAATGGTCGCGCCAGAACCCCAAGGCGCGTCAGGCCAAGAGCAAGTCGCGCCTGGCACGCTTTGAGGAACTGTCCGATTTCGAGTACCAGAAACGCGTCGAGACCAACGAGATTTTCATCCCCGTGGCCGAGCGTCTGGGCAGCCAGGTGATCGAGTTCCACAACGTGACCAAATCGTTTGGCGACCGGGTGCTGATCGACAACCTTAGCTTCACCATTCCTGCTGGTGCCATCGTCGGCATCATCGGCCCGAACGGCGCGGGTAAATCGACGCTGTTCAAGCTGATTGCCGGCAAGGAAAAGCCGGACAGCGGCGAGGTCGTGATCGGCTCGACTGTCCGCATGGCCTTTGTGGACCAGAACCGGGACGACCTGGCGAATGAGAAAACGGTCTGGGAAGACATTTCGGGCGGCCTGGACATCCTGAATGTCGGCAAGTTCCAGATGCCCAGCCGCGCTTACGCCGGTCGCTTCAACTTCAACGGCGGCGACCAGCAAAAGCGTGTCGGCACGCTGTCGGGCGGCGAGCGCGGACGCCTGCACCTGGCCAAGACCTTGATTGCCGGCGGCAACGTGTTGATGCTCGACGAGCCGTCGAACGACCTGGACGTGGAAACCCTGCGTGCGCTGGAAGACGCACTGCTCGAATTTGCCGGCTCGATCATGGTCATCAGCCATGACCGCTGGTTCCTGGACCGCATCGCGACCCACATTCTGGCGGCCGAGGGCGACAGCCAGTGGACCTTCTTTGACGGCAACTACCAGGAATACGAAGCCGACAAGAAAAAACGCCTGGGCGAGGAGGGCGCCAAGCCCAAGCGCATGCGCTTCAAAGATTTGAAGTAATGCGCTTACAGTTGCACACTGCGTGTAGCTCCTGTGCCCCTGAGGGGGCTACGCCGCCTGTGTCCCGGCAAAGCCGGCTCCGCGACCCCCGCCTGGATGAATGCACTATGGTTGAAAATGCTGTCTATGACTGACGAACAAGTTGTCTCTGCGACCCGTCACTGGCTTGAAAAAGCCGTGATTGGCCTGAACCTTTGCCCGTTTGCCAAGGCGGTGTATGTGAAAAACCAGGTTCGCCTGGTCGTCAGCCAGGCGCGCCATGCCGATGACCTGCTGGAAGAACTCGACAGTGAACTGGACCGTCTGGTCAATACACCGGCCGGGGAGCTTGATACGACGTTGCTGATCCATCCGACGCTCTTTGAAGATTTTCTGGATTTCAACGATTTCATGGAAATTGCCGAAGGCGTGCTCGACGAGCATGAACTCGAAGGGGTGGTGCAACTGGCCAGCTTTCATCCAAAGTTCCAGTTTGACGGCACCGAGGCGGACGACATTGGCAATTACACTAACCGCGCGCCGTTTGCGATGATTCATCTGCTGCGCGAGGAAAGCATAGAGCGTGCAGTGGCGTCATTTCCCCGTGCCGAAGCCATTTTTGAAGAAAATATCCGAACGCTTGAAAAGCTCGGGCACAACGGCTGGCAGGCCTTGAGCGCGGGTTCCTGGGTTTGATCCATGCCCAATAAAAAAAGGCTGTTGCCTGGATTCACTGTTCTGTTTTGCAAACTTTTGTCTGAATTGAGATAGCCACGTCATGACAAACCCAATACCCGCTCCCAGTGTGGCCTTCACGTCTTGCATTGACGAAGTCTTGAAGCAGAGTCCTTTTTTGATTGACCGGTGGACTGCCAAACTTGCGGATGCAATGCATGAACGTTCCATAAGTGTTGCCGATTCCTGGGAGCGGCATCAGCTTCAGGACGCGATCTCAGTGCTCAGGAAGTACCGGATCAGTATCGAACAAGGTTTTCCAGAGCGACTGGAAAAAGCCATTGCTGCAGATGGCCTCACCAAAAGTTCAGGCAAAAAGGCGGTCTCCTCCGGTCGTCTGCTGTCGTCTGTCAGCTTTGATGATCTCGAATTGATGGGCGAACACCAGGTCCAGCAAGCTGTGGAAAACGCGCGCATGCTCCAACTGGTAAAACTAGGCTGCGAAGCCGGATTGGCCAGTTTTTCCGCTCGGATGAGCACTGCACAGGGGTTGCGGGCAGTCAAGAATGACAGCAATCCCCTGCGCCCGGAAATCATGGCGCTGGTCTTGATTGAATTGCTCCAGTCCCTTCCCATGTCGGCTCAAACACGAGCCTACTGGCTGCTGGATGGCTCCAGGATCATGGGCGAGGAACTTCAGTCGCTGTATGTGTGGCTGAATGATTTCCTCGCCGCTCAGGGCGTTGCTTCTGCGGTTTATGAAGTCATGGGTGCATCCCAGGCCGGGACTTCAGGCGGCTGGCCGCCCAGAAAGCTTGTTGCAGCCGCACCTGACACCTTATTTCCCGAGCAACTCGACATTCCCAAACAGGAATCTGCCGATGAAAATACCGCCGCACCTGTCGCGCGCAAGCCCATGCTCACGCTGGATCACCTGCACCATCTGCTGGTCGGGGACTATGACGTTTCGGACCACGAACCGACTTCTTTTTCCGAGTTTGGCGTTGAAGAACTGACGCAACAGGATTTTGCGCACACGGTGCCTGCCGCGCTTGATGCACTGACCGAACTGGAAGAGATGGGCCTGGTTTCCGCCAAGACGAAATTGACCCGGCCGTTGCCCCCGACGCCGGTGGCAGACCTGCGGGCGCAGTTAAAGACCGATGCCAAGACGCTGGGCCAGTCATTGGCCATTGAAGTGGTTGGACTGATGATCGAGCAGATGGCCAACGACGAGCGGCTGCTGACGCCGGTGCGGCGGATGATTGCAAATGCGGAACCCGCGTTTTTGCGTCTGGCGGTGACCGACCCCCGGTTTTTCAGTGATAAAAGCCATCCCGCAAGAAAGCTGCTGGAAGCCATCACCCGCGCAAGCCTGGGATATGCAAGTGAAAACGCGGCGGGTTTCCCGGAATTTTTGCAACACTTGCGCGAACTCGCTGTCCTGCTTGCAGACGAGCAGGTCTGTGATTCCGAAAATTTCGCCAGATTGCTGAAGGACTTCGAACGCAGGCAGGGACGCAATAACCCTGCAAATCGAAAGGTGCAACGCCTTGCCGTCCAGACTCTTCTTCAGGCCGAACAACGAAACCTGATGGCGGTCAAGATTGCTGCTGAAATCAGGGCGCGCCCTGACTTCATCAACGACAACCGCATCATCACCGCCTTTCTGACCGGTCCCTGGTCGCAGGTCCTGGCCCAGGAGCGGCTGTCCGTGCAGGGCAAAACTCCGGGCAGTGTTCCCCTGACATTCAGCCTGACTTTGGACGATGTTCTCTGGAGCCTGAATGTCGAGCAGGTGACCCGGCACCGCAAACGGCTTCTCACATTGATCCCGAAGTTGCTCGACTCGCTGAAGCAGGGGCTGTTGTCCATCGATTTTCCAGTCGACCAGTCCCAGCCATTTTTTGATGAACTCATCCTGGTCCACCGTGCCGCACTCAAACCGGTGCCTGACATGCCTGCGCAGCAGGAAAAAGCCAGTCAATCGCTGGGCAAGATGTTTGTCGAAAATTCCGGTTTGATGCCGCTGTGGCTGGCACCGTCCGAGGTGCAGGATTCCGGCTTCATGGATGACCAGGACGATCCCATCCCATCGTTGCCCACAGTCAGCCTGCAAGAGTCTGAAGTCAGCGGGTTTGGCTCCCCGATTGATGTGAATGCAAAGATCGCGCTGGAGCTGGGCGACTGGGTTGACCTGCTCGTGGACATGCAGTGGCTGCGCGCAGAACTGACATGGGTCAGCCCGCTGGGCACCTTGTTCATGTTCACCAGCCAGGGCGGGCGCAAGCATTCGATGACCTCCCGCGTGCTGCGCAAACTGCTTTCGCTGAATCTGGTCAAGATTGTCAGTCAGCAAGGCATGGTTGAAGGCGCCTTGGACAGCGTTGCCCGCACAGCCATGCAAAACAGCGTATTGAACAAGGGCAGCGCTTGATTTGACTGAGGTTTGACTTAAAACGCAAACCTCACTGGTGCGGCCTGCGCCTGATCTTCACTGGGTGTCAAAGGCCCACCATGCTTTTGACACCCGAACTCAACCCGATAGCGTTTCACCCCAGTAGTGAAAGGTGAAGGGCCTGGGACCGGGCAGGTAGCGGGTGTGCAAACTCGCTACAGTGAAGCCAGCCTCTTGCAGCAATGCCGGAATGTCGCGCCCCAGGTGGCAGCCGCCCGCCACTTTTCCCCACAGCGGCTGCAGCCGCTCCTGCCAGCGCTGCACCGACGCATCGGGTGCGCGCCCATGCTCGCAAAACAGCAACTGTCCGCCGGGCGCCAGCACGCGGCGCATTTCCCGCAGCGCCGCCAGCGGGTCGGCAATGGTGCACAGCGTGTAGGTGACCAGCACCGTGTCAAAGCTGGCATCAGGTCGTGGAATTTTCTCGGCTGACAGGCCCACCAGTTCCACCTCCAGCCCGGCCTCGGCAATGCGTTCACGCGCCCGTGAATGCAGTTGCAAAGCGGGGTCCAGCCCGGTGATACGGGTGACGCGGGTTTTGTCGTACCACGGCATGTTCAGTCCGGTGCCAATGCCGACTTCCAGCACCCGGCCGCGCGCCAGCGGCACGATCAACTGGCGCTGGCGGCTGACAATCGGCAGGCCGCAGGCAAAGTCCAGCGCCGGGGGGAGGATGTAGCGGTCGTACCAGGAGGGGTTCATGGGTTCAGGTGCGCGTGTTTTGAGACGCTGGGCATTGCAACTTCAGCGAATTCATTATGTCGGACAGGCTCATGGTCATCCTCCACTTGACCCAAGAAAATTCTTGAATACTTTTTGTCATGGTGGGGCCTGTGCTCCGCAGGGGTGATGAGCGGACGTGCACGCCGCGCCGCTGGCTACGCCCTTGTTCCCGGTCTGGCCCGAAGACGCAACTCACGGTAACTGATGCGCAAAAAATTTCCGCATCCGCAGGCCGGGTCAAAAAACGTCAATCTGCGCAGCTTTTTTGTGAAATTCACACAGCGTGTGAGCATTTTTAGCTACTGAAAAAAAAGCATCAGTGCGATATCAAGATGCCCTTTTTTAAAGGGTCTGCGCGTTCACGCCCCCGGCTTGGCCAGCAGCATCCTGACCAGTGGATGCAGCACTTTCTTGTGCGCGGCAATGGCAAAAAAATGCTCCGCCACGCCATCGCAGGCACCGACGCGCGCCACGCCATAGTGGCTGGTCAATTCCTCATGCACCAGCGCGGCCGCCGGAAAAACGCCCATGCCGCTGGCACCAAAGGTCTTGAGCAGTGCGCTGTCCTCGAACTCGCCAACGATGTGGGGCCGGATGCCCAGGCGTTCAAACCACTGGTCGAGTGCGGTTCGAACATCGGCGTGGCCGCTTGGCAGCAGCACCGGCACTTTGGCCAGCGAACGTGGGAAATCCTGTATTGCCGCCGCTTCCCACGCCGGCGGCGCATACCAGGCCAGCGTGGACGAGCCCAGCGAATGGCTGTACACCTTTAGGTTGGGGTTGGACGGTGCCGGCCGGTCGGCCAGCACCACATCGAGCCGGTGCAGCGCCAGGTCGCCGAGCAGGTCGTCGAACTTGTCTTCATGGCAGATCAGCCGCAGGCCCGGCGCCTGCATGACCGGCTGCATCAACAGCCTGACAGCCAGCTTGGGCAGCGTATCGGACACGCCGAGCGCCAGCCGTACGGACGGCGAACCGGTGGCTTCGCGCAGAGCCGCCGGTAACTGCTCGCCCAGCTGAAAAATCTGTTCGGCCTGGCGCATGGCGGCCAGGCCGGCTTCGGTCAGCGCCAGGCCGCGTCCTGCCGGCTTGAGCAGCGCAAAACCCAGCGACCGTTCCAATTCACGCACTTGCGTGCTCACGGTCTGCACCGCCATGCCCAGGCGTTCGGCAGCGCGCACCATGCCGCCTTCCTTGGCCACGACCCAGAAATAATAGAGATGGCGGTAGCTGAAAAGAATGCTCATGGTCAGGTTTTTCAGAAGTTTTACTCAAGAATTATCTGCTTTTCAAGAACCAAGCCAACCCCTATTCTTGCTTTGATCTTCAACCCATCCCTGGAGTACTGCGATGCAAGTCATTTTTGAATCCCGCGACAACGAAGGCCGTCAGTTTCAAGCCCTGGCCGAGCAGCGCGTGCGTTTTGTGTTGCGCCGCCTGAGCTGGCTGGTGCCGCAGGTGAACATCCGGATGTCGGATGTAAATGGTCCGCGCGGCGGCATCGACAAGCGCTGCCAGGTCGAGTTAAGCGCGCAAGGCAATGGTCGCATCGTCAGCACCGCGATGGCCGCCGACTGGCGCGCAGCGCTCGAAGGTGCGCTCAGCAGGGCGGCGCGGCGCATCGTTCGCAGCGTGCAGCGCAGCCAGGTGCGCCAGCGCCCACAGCCGCGCCAGCGTCCATTCGCCGCCGACGTTTGAACCTTCAACTTCTTCAACGACCACTCAAGGCACATCTCATGCGCAGCTATCCCCGCAACAGTCCACAAGCGGCCAGCCGGATTCTGGCCTTGGCCATGCTCGCCGATGGTCACCAGTGCCCTTCGGAGCTGGCCCTGCTCGAACGGCTCGAAGTGCATGCGCAACTCGGCCTGAGCCGCACCGAACTGCACGCCGTGGTGCATACATTTTGCGAAGACCTGATGGCGGCTTCAAGCGGCATGTGCTGGGCCGACCTGTCACAGGTCCGGTCCGACCCGCTGCGCCAGGTGCTGGGCGAAGTGGACGATCCCGCGCTTCAGTGCCGAGTAATGGAACTGTGCATTTCCCTGGTCGAGGCCGACCGTTTTCTGGCCGACACCGAGTCGATTGTGCTGGCCGCAGCCATGCTGCAGTGGGGTCTTCCCCGGCAGTCGCCGCCACCTTTCTTTTCCCAATCCCGAGATTTACGCCTGGAGTCTGCAGGGCAAAGCGCTGCCTGAACCCTGTCCCCGGCCGTTTTCAGGCCAGACTGGCGGCTTCCTTGGCCCGCAGCTTGGCGCCGATGTATTCGCCGTGGGTGACATGCAGCAGTCCGGCCATTTTGCTGATCACATGATTTTCGTTCGCATGCAGGTGGTCATCTGCATAGGCGACCTGCCACATGTGCTCAACGATGCGGATTTTTTCCGGATGGCTCAGGTTGTCGTTGATGCGCGTGGTGAACTGGTGGTAATCCGAGGCATTGCGCGAGGCCTGCTCGGCCATCTCGACAAGCGGCGCCAGTTCTTCGCCCTGCAGCGCAAACTTTTCACGCAGACTGGCCAGCACGGCCTGCCGTTCTTCGGCATGGCGGGTCGGGTCGGCGCGCATCACCTCCACCAGCAGCACGGCCGTGGCCAGCTTGAGCGCATGGTCGCGCACTTCGGGGCTTTCCTCGGCCGGTCCGGTGAAAGTGTCAAACAAGTCCTTGAGGGTTCTGAACATAGGGTTTCCAATAAATAAATGGGGCAAGGGCAGCGCCTGTGCGGCAGCCAGACACGTGCGACTCCTTGAACTTGGGACGAGTTCCCGTGGTTCAATGGCTGCGTGTGACAGCATGGCTACAAGCTGTGGGAACGAATAACGCATCAAGACACGTTTGTAGTGGCGAGGTAAACAGCGGGTAAACAGCTGTTTTCTTTGCAGGATGTTCACAAATGCAAGCCAATAATGGCTTCACTGGATCACACGGAGCCCTGGAAAAGCAGCGATTCAGTGGCAGTCTGGGTGGCGCGGTTGAGGGCAGAGGGAAAAAGTTTTTCCCCACAGCCACCCGCCCCCTGACTGCCTGAAAAATCATCACTATCGGAGAACCCCATGAAATCGAAATTCCTGATCGTTTCCTTGCTGGCCATTGCCGCGTTGGGCGCACTGGGCATGAGCCCGGCCATGGCCCAGACCAGCACCCCACGCATCGACCAGGCGCAGCAGGCCATCGGCGAGCGCATCCAGCAGGGTCTGGTCTCGGGCTACATCACGCCTTCCGAAGCGCAAATTCTGATCCGCCGCGACCGCGACATCCAATTGCGCGAAGCCCAGTACAAGTCCAACGGAACGGCGACACCGCAAGAACGCCAGCGGTTGCGCAATGACCTGAGCGCGCTGAGTGCCGACGTGGAACGCATGATGGCCAACAACAACATGGTGCGCCCACCCAACAATGCCGCCCAAACCCCCGGCATCGACCATCAGGAATACCAGGCAAGCCGGCGCATTGACGAAGGCGTGCGCTCCGGTCGCATCACCCAGCGTGAAGCCCACAGGCTGCACCGACGGGAGCGCGAGATTGCGCGCCACGAGTCTTTTTTCAAATCCGATGGCGTGGTGACGCAGCAGGAACGCCGCCAGCTGCGCAACGAACTCGATGCCCTGCGTGACGAGGTGGAACGCATGATGCACAACGACCGCAATGGTCGCGGTTAAGCCAGCCCGAGGGGCGGCGACACTGCGCGCCGCCTGAGCGGGTCTGGATCAGCCAGAAAGCCTGGAACAAGCGGGTTGGGCTGACTGGTTTTTTATACTAAAAATGGCTTGGCCGCAGGTTGCATATGTATCAATAGCTATATAAACAATAGCATTCAGACTGGACAGGCCGGTCTGGATCAACTTTCCGGGAACTTGTAAAGCCATGGAATCAACGCAGGTTGGATTGCACCCAGCGCACGATGTCGGCGGCGCCCATGGCACCCGGTTGCCGGGCAATCTCCTGGCCGTCCCTGAACAACGCCAGCGTCGGAATACTGCGAATGTTGAAGCGCGTTCCCAAGCCGGGAACGGCTTCGGTGTCGACCTTGACCAGCCGCACCTGCGGCTCGAGTTGCGCTGCCGCCTGTTCATAGGCTGGCGCCATCTGGCGGCACGGGCCGCACCACGGCGCCCAGAAATCGACCAGCACGGGAATCTGGTTGCGGCTGATGTGCTTGTCAAACGCCGCCTCGTCCAAAGCGGCCGAATGCGCGGTAAAGAGTGCCTGCTTGCAGCTTCCGCAGGTCGGCGCACTGCCCATCTGGTCGGCGTGAACCCGGTTGGTGGTGTGGCAATGGGGGCAAACAATGTGAAGTGGATCGGTCATTTTTCAAAGCTTGGGGCCGCACACCGGCATTTCAAGCGCCTGGCAAGGCATGGCGTCCTGGTGTGCCAGCGGGGAAATGTGACAGCCTCGCCATAATCCCGTGCGCTGATTAGAGGAAAATGCGTTTTTGACACGCAAGGAGTGACTGGTTTGAGATTCTTCAACATGCGCCGCAGCCCCACCCTCGGGCTGGTGATGGTTGCAGGCTTTCTGGGCATTTCGGGGCTGCTGGGCGGTTGCGCCAGCCCGGTGAAATCATTTGTGTCGCAGGAGGAATTCAGCTCGACCGTGACCTATTCCCGGCTGTTCGATGCCACGCCAGCGCAAACTTGCGAGGCAGCCAGGCGGGCCTTGCTCAGCCAGGGTTACGTGATCAGCTTGTCTTCGGAAGACATGGTCGCAGGGCGCAAGAATTTTCAGCCCGAACCCGAATCGCACCTGCAAATGGAAATCCGTGTCGTCTGCGCACCGGATACGCCCGACGGCAAGGTCAGCCTGGGTTTTGTCACCGCGCTGCAGGATGTGTACTCCCTGAAGAAAAGCAACAATTCAGCGAGTCTGGGCGTGGGCGCACTCGGTTCGGTGTCACTTCCCTTCAGTTCCAGCAACGACGCCATGGTCAAGATCGGCAGCAGGACCATTTCATCCGACGCGTTTTATGACCGCTTTTTTGACCTGGTCAGGCGCTACCTGGTGGTGGACGACGCCAACAACTGATCGTTAAGCCACCATGGCCAGGCCGGCATCGGCTTTTCGCCAGTGGCCTTGCCCCAAGCCGTCGAGCGAATAAGGTCCGACAGCGGCGCGAATCAGGCGCAGTGTCGGGAACCCCACCGCCGCCGTCATGCGCCGCACCTGTCGGTTGCGCCCTTCACGAATCGCCAGTTCAATCCATCCGGTGGGAATCGACTGCCGGACGCGAACCGGCGGATCGCGAGGCCAGAGCCCGGGTGGCTCCGGCATCAGGCTGGCGCGTGCCGGCAGGCTCAAGCCGTCGTTCAGCTGAACGCCCTGGCGCAGGCTTTGCAGCGCGGCTTCGCCGGGCTCGCCTTCCACTTGGACCCAGTAGGTTTTCTCCATCTTGAAGCGCGGGTCGGCAATGCGCGCCTGCAGCCTTCCGTCGCGTGTCAGCAGCAGCAGGCCTTCGCTGTCGGCATCGAGCCGGCCGGCCACATAGACACCCGGCAGGTCGATGAAATCCTTCAGCCCGCGCCAGCGCCCCTCCGGCGTGAACTGGCTGAGCACGCCATACGGCTTGTTGAAGACGATCAGCCCTGGCAAGCCCATCAGCAGCCCAGCTGGTCAGCCAGTGCCATAAAGTCGCGGGCATGCCGGGTATTGGCCGGGCAAGGCGACACGTCCTTCGGCTGGTCCGCGCCAAACTCCGCCGGACGCTCGATGTAGGCGGTCTGCAGGCCACAGGCGCGTGCGGCGGCCAGGTCGTCCTGGTGGGCGGCCACCAGCATCACCTCGGACGGCGCCACGCCGAACACCCGGGCCACGCCCAGATAAGTCGCCGGGTCGGGCTTGTAGGCACGGAACACCTCGGCTGACAAGATGCAGTCCCACGGCAGTCCGCCGTGCTTGGCCATGTCGGCCAGCAGGCCGATGTTGCCGTTGGACAGCGTGCAAATCATGTGCTGTGACTTCAGGCGCGTCAGTCCCTGCACCACGTCGGGCCACGGGTCCAGCCGGTGCCAGGCCTGGTTCAGGTGCTGCAATTCGGCTTCGCTCAGGTCGTCAAGGCCGAACGGCGCCAGCAGCCCGTCAAGAATCAGCCGGTGCAGGTCGTCGATCAGCGTCCAGCCGAGTTCGCCCGACATCACCCGGCGCATGGCCGGCTGGTAGCCGGCGCGCCAGGCGAGCGCAAAAGCGTTGCCGTCCACTGACGGGCGCAGCGCCTGCATCTCCCGGGCAATGCCGCCGTGCCAGTCCACCACGGTGCCGAAAACATCAAAGGCCAAAACCTTGGGCGAGGGGAAGGAGGAGGTGTTCATCAACGCCATTATCAGCAGCTTGTTGGCCGTCGGCAGGTCATGGGTGGCATCACGACTGCCTGTTTTTTAGGCATGCGGCGCCAGGCCACGACTGGCGCCACTTTCGGGACTTGTCCAGTGACTTGTCCACAGGGCCATTCACAGTTGGCAGGCATAACCCCGACGCTCACTGGTTGAGGGACACGAACAGCAAAATCAGCAGCAGCACCGCTAATACGGCAAAGCCGATCTTCACCCAGCTGTAGGGCTGTTCGCCGGCCATGGCGCCGGTGTAGCCGTTGCCCACAAACTGGAAGCGGTGCGCGCCGTAGGTGTAGCTGACCCTAGTCGTTCAGGTTGCCGATCACGCCCAAGCTGGAGCGCTTGTCGATGGCCTGCTCGACCTCGGGCGGCAGCGACACGTTTTCCGTGCTCAGGCTGTGCTTGCTTGCCTGGATTGAACAGGTCGGCGTACTGGCCGGCGGCGACAAACTGCACTTGCTGGGACTCGCGCACGATGAGCTGCGCGCCGTTCTTGATGAGGTGGAGCAAGCTCATGGGACGTTCTTTTCTGTCGGTGGGGGCAAGGCTGCTGGCACGATGAAACCTGTCTGGCTGGCGGCTTAAATCCACACCAGACTGGATGAGAAATTTGCCAGACATGACGAGCCCGGCATGCTCGGTTTTATTATTGCGATATGGCCCGCCGCCCTGTGCGTGCAATGCCCTCAACGGCACGCGGGCCCTGCATTGTTGCCCACCCTAGCTCGAAAGATAACCCCTCATGACCCCTGAACAGCAAGAAGCGCTGCTTTCCATCGCCCTGTTTGCCGCTTTTGCCGATGGCAACAAAGCCGACGCCGAACGCGAGGAAATCCGCCGCATCGCCGAGTCGCTGTCCACCGAAGCCAATGCGCCCAACCTGACGCGGCTGTACCAGGACGTGCTGCTCAAGCGCATCAAGCTTGACGCCGCCGTGCAAAAATTGAGCGACCCCAGCCACCGCCAGCTGGCCTACGAAATGGCGGTCTGCGTGTGCGATGCCGATGGCCAGCAGACCGATGCAGAGCGCAGCTTCCTGACCGACTTGCGCCAGCAGCTGGCACTTGACCCAGCCCAGACCCGGGCTTTTGAGGCGCAGGCAGCGGCATTAGCTGAAGTGGACCTGCCCGACACCGCGCTTCTGGTGCCTTCGCCAGCAATGGCCGCTCTGCCGTCCACCGCCAATGAGGCAGAACTGGACCGCTCCATCCTGAACCATGCGCTGGTCAATGGCGCACTCGAATTGCTGCCGCAGTCGTGGGCGTCAATGGCCATCATTCCGTTGCAGGTCAAGATGGTCTATGGCATCGGCAAGGCCCACGGCGTCACGCTGGACCAGGGGCATGTGAAGGAATTCATCGCCGCCGCCGGCGTGGGGCTGACCTCGCAATACCTGGAGCAGTTCGGCCGCAAGCTGCTGGGCGGCCTGCTCGGCAAGCTGGCCGGTAAAACCATCGGCAAGGTCGGCAGCGCCGGCACCGGCATGGCGTTTTCCTTTGCCACAACCTATGCGCTGGGGCAACTGGCCAAGCGCTACTACGCCGGCGGCCGGGTCATGAACACGGCATTGCTGCGCGAAACCTACCAAGGGCTGCTGGCGCCGGCCAAGCAAATGCAAACCGACTACCTGCCGCAGATCCAGCAGAAGGCCGCCACGCTGGATGCGGGCCAGGTCATGGCCATGGTGCGCGGCCGCTAAGGGAAACAGATATTCCCTATGTACCCATGTCATGCCGGGCTGAGCCTGCCCCGGACCTGATCCGGGGACCCGGCATCCATGAATTTGGGTCCATGGATTGCCCCGGATCAAGCCCGGGGCAGGCTCATCAAGCCCGCAATGACAGCCATTTAAAACCGGCACTTTTGCAATTTCCGTATCCCTGTCGGCCCTCTACCCCTCGGTCAGCACGGCGCTTAGCCGAGAGTGAAACAGGCGGATCTTGTAGGCCAGATGCTGGCTGACCCTTGCGCGGTAGCCGTGAGAAATGGCGCGGACAGCGTTTTTGGACAGCCATTCACGCCAGTTCCGGGTTGCCATGCGGCCAAACCGGTCGCAGTCGGCGCAAAAGGTTTCGAACTGCGCGTATTCGCAGCCCATCGACGCGGCCATGGTCTTGAGCGTGTTGACCTCGTTGAAAAATTCCCTGTCAAACCCGCGTTTGCGGTCAAGTACTTGTTCTGCCTGCCCCAGGTAGCTTTGCGCCATTTGGGCGGACAACAAAAAGCCGTAGTCGTTGAGCGAGATGATGGCAATCCGGTGCGTGCCTTCCACGATGAAAAAGGCGATGTCGTCCGGCGGGTCCAGGGGTGGCAGCGGCATGACAAAAGTCTCCATGCCTTGCAAGGTAGACCCGGGCCAAACGACCGCCATCTGCCGACCTGCTAATTCTTGCGTAGGAAAAACCGCTTTTGACACGGCCGACAGGATTACAGCGCCCGGGACCACACCAGCAGCAGGTTGTTGGACGGCATCGCATGCCGTGCCGCCAACTGCAGGCCGGCCCGCGCCGCTTCGACTTCCACGTCTTCGCGGCGGCGCAATCCCCAGTCGGCATCCTGCGCGCGCAGGCTTTGGTTGAACGTCCGGTTGCCTTCTGAGGTGACAACGCCGTCCTCCAGGTAGGGGCCGTAGGTGATCAGCAAGCCGTTTGTTGCCAGGTGCCGTGCGCTGCCCTGCATCAGGGCGGCGCAGGTGGCCCACGGCGCGATGTGCAGCATGTTGGCGCAGACGATGGAGTCAAACCGCGCATCGTCTGGCAGCCAGCGCGGCGCCGTCACATCCAGCCGCAAGGGCGGCAGGACATTCGCCACGCCGTGCTGCGCCACCCATCCGGCAATGCTGTCCAGCGCGGTGTGCTGCAGATCGGTGGGCTGCCAGGTCCAGCGCGGCAGGCCGGCTGCAAACCATGCGGCATGCTGGCCGGTGCCCGAGGCGATTTCGAGCGCGTTGCCGGCGTCGGGCAATACCTGGCGGAGCATGGTCAGGATGGGTTGCTTGTTGCGGTCGGCGGCGGGGCTGAAGTCGGGCATGGTCAAAAGCGTTGACGCTTGGGTTTAAGTATAAAAAGTGGCTTTAGCGCACGATGGACGTGCTCTGGCAGCTATGAAAAAAAGAGTGTTGACCGTTTTGCAGCGGGCGCAGCGCCGGCTCAGGCCGGCAAAAACAGCGACGGATCGACCATGGTGCGGTTCAGCATCACGCCCCAGTGCAGGTGCGGCCCGGTCACGCGGCCGGTGGCACCCACTTTGCCCAGGGTTTCGCCGGTTTTCAGCACATCGCCTGTCGTGACGCCGATGGCGCTCAGGTGGCAGTACATGCTCAGCAGCCCGCCGCCGTGGTCCAGCCAAACGGTGTTGCCGTTGAAGAAATAGTCGCCCGTGTCAATCACCCGGCCCGGCAGCGGCGCCACGATGGCCGTGCCCGTGCTGGCCGCAATGTCCATGCCGCTGTGCGGATTGCGCGCCTGGCCGTTGAACACGCGCCGCAGGCCGAACGAGCTGGAACGCCGTCCCGGCACCGGCACGCGCATCTGCAATGCGGCGGCTTGCGGAAGGGGTTCGCTGAAGGTCTCCATCACCGTGGCCTGGTGCGCGCGCTCGCGTTCGTACCGGGCCTGGTTCTCGGGCGACAGGTCCACCGTGCCCGGCGCGACCTTCAGGCGCTGCTCGGTGTAGCGCTTGGGCGCCACGGTGTAGCCAACCTGGCGCGGGCTGTTGTCCTCCGCAGTCGTTACCGTGATGCTTGCCCGGCCGGGCGCCGCCGACAAGGGTATGCCGACCAGCGCCGTCCATTCAATGACATCGCCCAGCACCAGCAGCGGCACCTCGCCCGCATGCGCCACCGGACGCACCGCCGCCGGTCCCAGCGACAGCCGCGCCACGCCGCCCGGAACCTGCAACGCGTTCGGCCAGACATCAGGTGCCGGTGGCACGGCAGCGGCCGCCAGTTGCGATGCAGGCAGCGCCAACAGGCCAACGGCCCCCAGCACAGCGGCGCGGCGGTTCAGCAGTGGTGAAGTGAGGTCAATGTGGTCAGTGGGCATGGGTGTAAATGATAAAGATGATGCTCAAGATTGATATGGCTTTGATGATGAGCCCGTTGTGCAGGCTCTGCGTCTGTACAGGCTCGCTGCTGCGCTGCTGCGCTGCTGTCCCGCAACTGCACCGTTACCGGGTGTGTGCTGATTGACCTGATTGCGTGCATCAGCAGCTCTGGCGCAAGGCCGACAACGGACGCGCCCAGTGGGCCGTCTGCGTTGTGTGGCTGACGTCGAGGGTGGGTTTTGAAATGGACTGTGACTGGCTGCTGGCTGCTGCTTCATGGCAGCCATTGGCTGCTGACTGCAACCCTGCGCAAGGCGGGTTGCAGAGGTTGGGAATGCTGTGGCTGATGTGTCCGCCTGGACTCACGGCGCTTGTACGCCGAAAGCAGGCTTCACTCGGATTCATTGAAGCCCTGTGAAGCCAGAAGCAGATCGGGCCAGGCAGTCCGGCGCTGAAGCTTGTTGCCAGCACCACTGGGGCTGTTTAGCTGGCTTGCTCCGGCGTCATGGTGATCTTGCCGTCGCGAATGTAGTCGTCGAACTGCGTGCGTGGAATGGCGGTCAGGCCGGCGATGCCCTCGGCGGCTTCCCAACTCATCGTGGCGCTGTCGGGCGCCAGTTCCACTTCCACGCGGACGCGCGGGATTTCGATGGGCGTACCGTCACCCGGGGTATAGGTGACGTCACCGGTAATCATGGCGAACTGGGACATGGTAATTTCCTTGAGAAGGTGGAGGACAGTCTGAAAAAGTCACTAAGGCCTATTGAGCTTCAGCTTTTGAGCATAACCTGTCGGCAAAACACTTCAACTGCGCGCGGCTTGCTTTGAGCCATGCGCAAGCGTTGCGGCATCGACACGCCCTGTATTTCGAATGAAAAAGTGCTCTGGCGCACAGGGGATGGACGTAAGCAGCTATCAATTGCATAGCAATGAGTGTCACACTGACGGATGCGATTCTTGGCGAGTCACATCAGGCGGACCTGTCAGCACGCCCGCTCCCGAAATTTCCTTGCCCAGCGCATGCCGACCCAGGATTTTCCAGTCACGCCCGCAGCGGCGAAGGGTTGCAGTGCGATAGCATCGCCGCATGAGTACCCATTACCAGAGCGTTCACAGCGCCTTGCTTTACCCCGATGCGTTCCGTGTGGACGCCCCTGTCGTCCCCGTGGGGCGTGAAGTCTGGCCACGCCAACCGGGTGTTTTCATCCGCGTGGCCCAATCCCGGCCAACCGATGAGACTGAAGTGGCCGAAAAGGTTGAAAAGGTTGAAAAGGCCGAAGAGGGCGCAGAAGCCGACATGCCGCCCCGCGAGCCGCTGGCCCGTGCGCTGGTCGCCGGGCAATTTGGCCTGGTGCCGCGTTGGGTCAAGTCGGCTTCTGACGCCAAGCTGCGTTCAACCAAGCTGGTCAACGCCCGCTCGGAAACCGTGACCACGTCCAACAACTTCCGCGACGCCTGGCTGGCCGGGCAGCGCTGTATCGTGCCAATGATGGCGTTCATGGAAGACGACTGGCGCAGCGGCAAGGCCGTGCCCACCCGCATTTCCCGAGTCGATGGCAAGCCCTTGGGCGTGGCGGGCCTGTGGGAAAGCTGGACCGGGGCTGACGGCGAAGTCATCGTCAGCTACACCTTGCTCACGGTGAACGCCAACAGCCACGCGCTGATGAGCCGCTACCAGCAGCCCGGCAATGAAAAACGCATGCTGGCGATACTGAACGAGGGCGCTTTCGACGCCTGGCTGGGCGCCCGCCCGGAGAAGGCCAAAGAGTTCATGCGGGCCTATCCGGCCAACTGGCTGACGGCGAACCCGGTTGAGAAAAGCCGCCAGTAAGCGCTTGGGGTGGCCGCTGCGGAGCATGTGCGCCGCTGCGTCATGGTCAATGCCGCCCGCCCGGGTCCTCGCGTCAGCTCAAAAATCCAGGCGCTTGATCGCGACTTGATTGGAGGCTGACTCCGAATTCTCTGATTTGTTCGCTTTGACGGGGCTTTTGGGCTTGATGCCCGGCACGGTC
The DNA here is from genome assembly GCF_015752205.1 of Polaromonas sp. CG_9.7. Taxonomy (GTDB): domain Bacteria; phylum Pseudomonadota; class Gammaproteobacteria; order Burkholderiales; family Burkholderiaceae_C; genus Polaromonas. The sequence goes on along the minus strand of NZ_JADOVG010000009.1, from coordinate 154,127 downwards.
ATGCCAAAAGCGGCGGCCAGCTTGTGCGCTTGCTGTGCTGACTGGGCCAAAGCCTTTTGCAGTTCTTTGGGTGTGAGCATCAGACGGCTTGACTGAGTTTTTGCAGTTTTTGCAGTTTGTGCCATGTGACGGCCTCCGTGATGGTGAGTTGGTTGGCAAATTGCGTGGCGACTGGCAGCGCTTGATGGGCAGATGAATTGTTAAACAAAGCCCATTCATCGGCCGATGGAAGGTAGAGCTGTAAGAAATTTTGCAGACTGCGGCCAAATCGTCGTTTGAGCACATCCGCCGGCACATCATGCCCGCCAAGGGCCACTCGCAGCTTGACGCAGCGAATCAGATATTCGTCAGGTCGCGCTGGTGTTCAGAAACTTTGCCATGTCGCGTGTTGTTTTCAGGTTCAAGTCGGCGCGTTGAGCGCATCAGCCACTTTTTGTGTGGCCTCTATCAGGTCCAGCACCAGGCGCAGATCAATCTCCAGCAAGCCTTCATATTCCCCCAGATTGCGTTTGTTGTGGCACAGGTCCAGCACCCGCCAGACTTCGGGGCCCAGTCCGAGCGTGTGGGGCAGCAGCTGGAACACGATGTAGCGGTTGCTTGCGCGAAAGCCTTTGGCGCGCAGCGCAGCCAGGCACAGCGCATGGGCTGCGTTGTAGGCCAGGTCAAAACGGCTTTCCAATGCCAGCGCAATGTTGCGGGCATCCGTCAGACGGGCCTTTCCGGTGCGAACCAAGCCTGCCAGTTCAGCCGCGTCTGGTGCTTCGGCTTTGAGCGCTTTGCCGGGGCCGCTGAGGTTATGCAGTGGTGTGTTGGTGGCCATGCGGCAAAGTGGTTTCCTGGCCCAAAAGCCAGATCTTGGGTTGTTGCATCACGCGGACTAAAAAGGCATTGTCGTCCTGCAGCCGCGCCGCAAAATCAGCCCGCGTATAAAGGGCCGGGTTGATGGTGCGACCCAGTGTTTGGGTGGCAGCTTCCAATGCCGAGAACACATCGCCATAACCCAGCGAGTCACTGACCACCAGCAAATCGACATCACTGTGCGCGGTATCGGTCTGCTTGGCGATGGAGCCAAACACAAAGGCCTGCTCAATTTGCGCGGCCAGCGGCACCAGTGCAGCGCGCAGCACATCGGCCAAACCGGTTGTCTTGAGCACCAACCCACGCAACTCGGCAAACACAGGCGCCGCTGCATTGGCCTGGTAATGTTTCTGGTTGCCCTGCTTGGTGACCGTCAGCAAGCCCGCCTCGCTCAAACCCGCCAGTTCGCGCTGTACCGCTCCTGTTCCAGATTGCGCCAGTGCAATTACCTCGTTGGCGTAGAAGCTGCGATCCGGTGCGCCAAACAGCACGGCCAGAACCCGCTGGCGCACCTTGGGGAAGAGGGCGTCTGCGATGGATGATGAATCAGGCTGTGTTGTTAAAATACCCATATTGGGGTGCATCGTACCCTGATTGGGATTCTTTTGGTTTATTTAGATGAAATAGGCTTCTGCTGCATGTAAAAAAAGCGTTGGCAGCTATCAAAAACGTAGTGACTATTGGTTTGGAGTGGCTATCGCTTGCCGCTTCACATCATCCAGCGTTCTGCCCTTGGCGTTTTTCCATTCCAGCCAGCCGTTGGCAGAGCGGCCTTGCAAAGCCACCGCGGCCATGCTGGGGCTGGAGAACAAATAATCGCGAGTGAGCACCACGTCGCTGCCGTTGGCGGCAAGGATGCCTTCCGCTAAAAGTTTCTCGCGAAAGCGCTCATTGGCTTTGCCCTGGATGGATGCCACGTTTTCCAGCCGACCGCGTGAGCCTTTGAGTACGACAAAACCCTCGGCGGTGTACTCGCCCATGCCATCAGCTCCCGAGCCTTTGCAATAGAACAGTTCTGCCTCGCCCTTCGGCGTTAGCACATTGATCAGCGGTTCAAAAATGGGCTGTCCCAGCGTGGCGAGCAGGGTGGCGGCAGTCTCGTGAATTTCATGGCAATCGGCTTGCAGCGGCGCGGGGGTGTAGGGTTGCGAGCCGGTGTTGCCGTTCTCCAAGCAGTACCGCCCAGCTTTAGTGGCCTCTGCAATCGCGAACCACTCCAGAAAGAGCGCATGCGTCTGCGTCATGCTGTTGGTCAGCGAGATCACCACCATTGCTCGGTTCCAGAAGTCTTTGCCCTGGTTGTGCTGCACCAGCCGACTACCGACGCTGCCGGACTGGCCTATGTACACGCGCGGCAAGCCCGCCTCAGATAGCTCGCCCATCAAGAAGTACACGCCGACCTGCTGCGCCTCGGGCGTCTTGATGAACTCTGCTAGCTGGCTGCGTGGAACTTCAATCACGCGAATAATGCGGGTCGTGATTTCGGCCACGCGCATGCCACGCGGATCGCCTGCAGGGAGGAATATTTGGATGGTTTGTGGGCGGGGCATTACTTGCCCCATGAGTCCTTCAACCCCACAGCCAAGTTAAATACCGGCTTCCCCGCCACATGGTCCACCCGGTCCGCCACAAAATACCCGTGGCGCTCAAACTGGAACTTGTCATCGGCCTTGGCTTCAATCGAGCCGCCGCTGGCCAGCGAAGGCTCGACGTAGGCGTTCATGACCTTCAGGCTGTCGGCGTTCAGGTTGGTCAAAAAGTCCACGCCGCCGCCTTCAGGCTGCGCTTCCCTGAACAGGCGGTCGTACAGGCGCACTTCGGCCGGCACTGCATCGTTCACGCCAACCCAGGTGATCACGCCTTTGACCTTGACCGAATCCGAGCCCGGCGTGCCGCTCTTGGTGTCGGGCAGCAGCTTGGCGTGGACTTCCGTAATAAGGCCTTCGGCGTCTTTCACCGCGCCGACGCATTCAATGACGTGGCCGTATTTCAGGCGCACCTTGCTGGCGGCAATGGCCTGGCCGCTGGCATTGGTGTGTGCGGGGAACAGGCGGAAAAAGCCCTTGGGCGGGGTTTCTTCGTAGTCGCTGCGCTCGATCCATACTTCATTGCCGATCTTGAATTCGCGCTTGCCCAGTTCCGGGTGGTGCGGGTGAATCGGCGCGCTGCAATCGTCGAGCGCACCTAGGCCCATCACGTCGTCCCAGTTGGTCAGCACGAGTTTCACCGGGTCCAGCACGGCCATGGCGCGCGGGGCGCTGCCGTCGAGCGTTTCGCGCAGGCAGCCCTCTAACGTGCTGTAGTCGATCCAGCTGTCGCTCTTGGTCACGCCGATGCGCTCGGCGAACAGTTGCAGCGCTTCGGGCGTGTAGCCGCGCCGGCGCAGGCCGACGATGGTCGGCATGCGCGGGTCGTCCCAGCCGTTGACGCGCTTTTCATTCACCAGTTGCGCCAGCTTGCGCTTGCTGGTCAGCACATAGGTCAGGTTCAGGCGGGCAAATTCGTACTGGCGCGGGTGCGGCGTGGAAATCAAGCCCCCTTCGGCCAGGCGGTCGAGCAGCCAGTCATAGAACGGGCGCTGGTCTTCGAATTCGAGCGTGCAGATGCTGTGGGTGATCTGCTCCAGCGCGTCTTCAATCGGGTGGGCAAAGGTGTACATCGGGTAGATGCACCATTTGTCGCCGGTGTTGTGGTGGTGGGCGCGGCGAATGCGGTAGATGGCCGGGTCGCGCAGGTTGATGTTGGGGCTGGCCATGTCGATCCTGGCGCGCAGCACGGCGGCGCCGTCGGGCAGATGGCCATCGCGCATTTCGCGAAATCGGGCCAGGTTTTCAGCCGGGGTGCGGCTCCGAAACGGGCTGTCGGTGCCGGGTTTGACGAAGTCGCCACGGCTCAGGCGCATGGCTTCGGCGCTCTGCTCATCGACATAGGCGTGGCCAGCGCCAATCAGGTATTCGGCGGCGCGGTACATGAAGTCGAAGTAGTCGCTGGCCTGGTACAGGTTGGTTTCGCCATGGTTGCACCAGTCAAAGCCCAGCCAGTGCACCGCGTCCTTAATGGAATCTACGTATTCGGTGTCTTCTTTTTCCGGGTTGGTGTCGTCAAAGCGCAGGTGGCACACGCCGCCGTAGTCGCGCGCCAGGCCAAAGTTCAGGCAGATGCTTTTGGCGTGGCCGACATGCAGGTAGCCATTGGGCTCGGGCGGAAATCGCAGGCGCACCTTGGCGGGGTCCAGCGGACCGCTGGCATGGTGCGCGGCATCGCCGGGGCTGCCTCCCCATCGGCGGGTGGCATAGGTGCCTTCGGCCAGGTCTTTTTCAATGATCTGGCGAAGGAAGTTGCTGGGCTTGTTGGCTTCCTTGTCAAGGGCAGCAGGGGCAGGCGCGACGGCTTTGGAGAAGGCGGGTGAAGTCATCTCCTGATTTTAGGGGGTAGAAAGTTGAGCTTACGTTTGGAAACGTTCTTAACTGTGCATGCAGTAGGCGACATTGGATCTGGCGCGTTTAATTAAACATACGGGCATTTAGCGCCCTTCCTTAGGAGTCGTTCATGAACACAAGCATCCGCAGAATCAAGTCTGCCATCCTGGCAGGCGCCACTGCTTCGTTGGCGGTGGTCGCCTTGGGTTTTGCAGGCGCTGCCCAAGCGCGTGACAACATAAGCTGGTCAATTGGCGTAGGCATTCCAGGCTCGGTGGTCAGTTTTGGCAATGTGGGGTCGATCTACCCACAACCCGTCTATGTCCAGCCACAGCCGGTGTACGTTCAGCCTCAGCAGGTTTATGTACAACCTCAGCCGGTATATGTGCAGCCCGCGCCTCGCTATTACGATCCGCGTCCGGTTTTTGTAAGGCCAGCGCCGGTGTACCTGTCGCCTCAGCCTATTTATTACGAGCGCGAACGTCGCCATGGCCACAACTGGCGCCATGACGGCGGAAACTATATTCAGGGCAACGGCTACGGCCCGGGTTATGGCGAGGTGTATTACCAGGGTGGCGACCGCGACAGTTATCGCGGCGACCGGCGCGACGGCCGCCGCTGATCCGCTCACGCAACGTCGGTGAACATAAAAAAGCCCGCAAGGCTGAAGCTTGCGGGCTTTTTACGTTTGTGGTGCCGTTATGAAGGGCGCGTGGTGATCAAACACCGTTCAATTGGTGGTATCAAGCCGCTTTCCAGAAAATATAGTCAGCCTGATAAGGCAGCGTCAACTTGTCGCCGACATCAGTCTGGGTGCAAGCCTTGCTTAAATCCTGCCCGCCCTTGGTCTTGATGCGCTGGATATAGGTGATGTTTTGCATGGCACCTGGCGCCACGCCAGGCGTTCCCTTGGACAACTGGTAGGCGAGGTTGGTGGCGCCCGTGCGCGGTGCAAGGGCGACTTGCGTGCCGACAACGCTGGAACCGTCGGTGTGGATCCAGGTGGCCGGCGGGCCGGTGTATCTGGCGACGGTCTTGCCGGTGCGGTCCATCAGCTCAGCCTGCGGGCTGGCGAGCACCCAGCCGATGGCGCCGCCCATGGCGGGGTTGGCCTTGCATTCATAGTTGAGGATGCCAACCGCTGTAGTTTCAAGCGCCACTACATGGCCTGATGGCACCAGGATCTGGTCGTCCAGCCGGTCCTGGCTGTATTCCTTGGGCGGCGCCTTGACACCGGCGCATCCGGCCAGCAGGGCGACCGAGCCGGTCACGAAAGCCAGCGCCAACAGGGCGTTTTTGCTGCGCATGCCGACGGGAGAATGTGCGTTTTTCATCAGTTTCCTCAGGGGTTGTTGTGCGCTCAAGTACACAGCGGCGCGGCAAGCACGACAGTAGGACGCTGCGCTGACTCACTGAGGGGCATTTCCAGCATGTGAAAAAAGCCAGGCAGCCAGAACCGCTTATTGCCCGAAGCGCGGACCATTGCGCAGGAACTCTTTTTCCTCTGCACTGCTTTTGCGGCCCATGACCGCATTGCGGTACGGAAATCGGCCGAACCGCGCAATGATGCCCTGGTGCTTGATGGCAGAGTCGAGGCTTCCTTGAAGCTTGGGCTTCAGGGGGGTCGGCGCGTCGGCCACCAGTTGCGAAAAGGAGGCCACGCATTTTTCCTGCAGCACTAGGTCTTCGGCGTGCATCAGCGGCATGTACAAAAACACCCGGCCGACCCACGGCAGTTCTTGGTCTTCTTGCTGCGCCAGGGTGTTCAGCGTGAGCTGCCGGGCCTGCACGTCGCCGTCAAAAGCACGGGCCGTGCCGCGAAACAGGTTGCGGGTGAACTGGTCGAGCAGAATCACCAGTGCCAGCCGGCTGTGAAGCGATGACTCCCATGTCGCCAGTCCACCTTGCAGGGCGGATTGCACCGCCTGGCCGAAGCGGACCCGGATTTCATCGTCAAGCGTGGCACCACCCAGGAACCAGCGCCGGTTCATGCCTTTGGACGGCCAGCCCAGCGCCAAGCCATCACCCAGCCAGAAACTCAGGATGTCGGTGGGCGTTAGCAGGTGGACGCCGGGTGGCAAAGTGGCGTGTGGTGTGCTGGTGGTCATGGTGCGGGCCGCTTCATTATTTTCCACTCTGCGAGGCAACCCTTCCTTGTTCGCGCTCGCAACAAGTCGAAATCTGCTTTTGAACAGGATTCTTGACGAATGGCGGTGCTTGGGTTGGTCAATGCAATAAGAAACGACCGGGACAAGCAATGCTTGTCCCGGTCGTTCGGCTTTCATGGACTGCAGGCTTGTTGCCTGCGTCAACCTCAAGCGCGCTGCGGCTGTCTTGCTGGCGTGCCAAGCGCCGCGAGCTTGAGCTTGTCGCGTCCTATGGACCATGCACAGGCCGCCGACACAGCGCCTGCAAACAGCACGTACAGGGCAATGTGCCAGGGTTGTCCGCCACCCGTCTTGAGCAGCGCTGTGGCAATGATGGGCGTGATGCCTGAGGCAAAAATCCCCGAGAACTGGTAAACGAAAGAAATGCCGGTGTAGCGCACCTTGGCATCGAACAGGTCACAAAACAGCGCCGCTTCAGGACCATAAATCGCTGCGTAAAGGATGCCCAGAGGAATGACGATCGAGATCCAGATAAGCGTGACATTGCCGCCTGAATTCGTCATCAACCAAAAAGCAGGAAAGGCCGACAGCGCCGTAATGATGGAGCCCCACATGAAGACCTTGGTCCGGCCCAGGCGGTCGGACATCCTGCCAAAGAAGGGAATGCTGACAATCATGACCAAAGCCGAAATCATTACGCCCAGCAGGGCATCGGTGCGGGTAATCTTGACTGTGTTGGTCAGGTAATTGATCGAAAACACGCCAAAGATGTTGAAGAACACACCGTCGATATAGCGTGCGCCCATACCTTTGAGCACATTGGCCGGATAGCGCCGCATCATGTCGAAAAACGGAATAGCTGCTTCGGCATTGTTTTCTTTTACGGCGGTAAATTCCGGGGTTTCCTGCACCGACAGCCGGATGTACATGCCGACGGCAACCATCACGCCTGACAGCAGAAAGGCAATGCGCCATCCCCAGGCCATGAACTGCGCATCCGTCAGCGCCCAGGACAACAGTCCGACCACGCCAGAGGCCATGCACAGGCCGATAGCCAGGCCGATTTGCGGCAAGGATGCGTAAAAGCCGCGCTTTTCCTTGGGCGCATATTCGTAGGCCATGAGTACAGCGCCGCCCCATTCACCACCCAGCCCGATGCCTTGCATCACGCGCATCAGCAGCAGCAGCAAGGGTGCGGCGATACCGATCTGGTCGTACGTGGGAATCAGGCCGATCAGGAAAGTGGCAATGCCCATGATCATCAAGGTGATGACCAGCATGCTTTTGCGGCCCAGCTTGTCGCCGAAATGTCCAAATATCACACCCCCCAACGGACGGGTGATGAAGCCGACAGCAAACGTGCCATACGCCAGCATGGTGGACACCGTGATGTCGTCCGACGGGAAATACAGCTGGTTGAAGACGATGCCGGCAACGACGCCGTACAAAAAGAAGTCATACCATTCGAGGCTGGCGCCAACCAGCGCCGATATGACGACCTTGCGGATCGCCTTTTCATTGTGCGTGCTCATGTCTTGTCTCCTTTGTATAAATGAAAGCTGTCGGTTGCGCTGCGTCTAGCGTGCATAAGACGCTGTTTTCCTGGCATCCTCCCGAATCATGTCGGCCGCTTTTTCGGCAATCATGATGACGGGGGCATTGGTATTGCCGGAGACGATTTCCGGCATGATGGAACAGTCGACCACGCGCAAACCGGTCAGGCCATGCACCCGCAATCGGGGATCGACCACTGCCATGGCGTCAATTCCCATCTTGCAAGTGCCGCTCGGGTGGTAAATGCTCTGGCTGTAACGGCGGGCAGCGTCAAGCAACTCCGCATCTGTCTGGAACTGCGCCCCCGGCACAAATTCAGAAATGATGTGCGGCGCCATCGAGGAAGACTGCGCAATACGCCGAGCCACCTTGACACCACCAATCACCACCGCATGATCGCGCTCGTCGGACAGATAGTTGGCGTAAATGGCGGGGTAGACCAGCGCATCGGGGGAGGTGATTTCTATGTGGCCACGGCTGTAGGGGCGCAACTGGCAGACCGACGACGTGAAGGCCGAGAACTTGTGCGCCCCTTCGCCCGGCTTGTCGGCACTCAGGGGCTGCATGTGGAACTGGATGTCGGGACGCGTCACGTCCGGGCCCGAACGGGTGAAGATGGTGACCTGACTGGCCGCCAGCGTCAGCGGCCCGGTGCGGCTGAACGCATACTGCATGCCGACCTTCAACTGACCGAGGTAGGTGTTGACCTCATCGTTGAGCGTGCGCTCCCTGGTCTTGAAGACCAGACGCACTTGCAGGTGGTCCTGCAGGTTCTGGCCAACCCCTGGCAAGGCATGCACCACCGGCACGCCTACCCTGGCCAGCAGATCTGCCGGACCGACGCCCGAGCACTGCAGCAACTGCGGTGAACCGATGGCACCAGCGGCCAGGATCACCTCGGCCCCGGCATGGGCTTGGAGGCGTTGCCCGTCCTGGATATATTCCACCCCGACGGCGCGCTTGTCTTCGAACAGCACGCGCGTGGTCTGTGCTTTGGTCTTGACGGTGAGGTTGGCGCGCTTGCGGGCAGGGCGCAAAAAGCCGCGGGCGGTACTCCAGCGAAAGCCCTTGTAAGCGGTCTGCTGGAAGTAGCCCACACCCTCTTGCACTGCGCCGTTGTAGTCTTCATTGAAAGGAATGCCAATGTCCATGGCGCCGGCAATGAAATGGTCTGCAATGGGGCGACGCAGCCTGAGGTCAGAGACTTTCAGCGGACCACCGACGCCGTGGTATTGACTTGCCCCGCGCTCCTGGTCCTCGGATTTCTTGAAGTAGGGCAGCACGTCGGCGTAGCTCCAGCCCGGATTGCCCAGTTCAACCCAGTGGTCGTAATCTTCATGCTGACCGCGCACATAGAGCAAGCCGTTCAGCGAACTTGAACCTCCCAGCACCTTGCCCCTTGGCCATTGCAGTTGGCGATTGGCGGTGCCAGCCTCGGGCTCGGTCTTGTAGCACCAGTCCAGGTTGGGGTCATGCATGGTCTTGAAGTAGCCCACCGGAACGTGGATCCAGGGATTCCAGTCCTTGCCGCCGGCCTCCAGCAACAGCACCCGGGTTGCCGGGTCTTCAGACAGCCGGTTGGCGAGGACGCAACCTGCGGAACCAGCGCCGACAACGATGTAATCAAATTCTTTGGTCATACTTCTTGCTTTGCCTGTTCGGTTTGCCATGGCATTGCTGCTTTGAGATTCATTTCCTGCCCTTCAATAAAGGGTGAAAAATTACCGGACCTTTTCATTCCATTTATTAAACATGAATAATTATTTATTGGAACGTTTAGTTCCGATATTAGAAGTTACCCTATGACCAAAAAAAATACTTCGACTTCAACTTCTTCAACCGGCTCTTCAGCCGAGCGCAGCTTGCGATTGCTGGCGCGCCTGGCCAGGGAAGGCCGAGCGCTTTCACTGGCGGATCTGGCTGCCGACCTGGCCTTGCCTAAAGGCACCGCCCATCGTTTGTGTGCACAGTTGCTGGAGACAGGATTCATTGCGCGTGACATCAACGAGCGCGACTTCGTCGTCGGGCCAGCCCTGCGCAAGCTGTCTTTTGACACGTTGACCCACGGCACAGTCCGGGGCCTGCGGCATCAGGTGTTGACGGAGCTGGTCAAGGAAGTGGGGGAAACCTGTAACTTCACCACCCTGGACGGCGCCTCGGTGCTGTACCTGGACCGTGTCGAAGCGCCTTGGCCGTGGCGACTGACCTTGGAAGTGGGCGAGCATGTGCCCCTGCACTGCACAGCCAGCGGGAAAATGTTCATGGCACTGATGCCCGCCAGGCAGCGAGAGTTACTGATTTCAGAGCTGAGTTTGACGGCCATGACCGACGCCACGATCACGTCCAGAGCGCAGTTGCTTCAGGAGTGCGAAAGTATTGCCCGTGCCGGTTATTCGCTGGACCGCCAGGAGTTCATCGACGGATTGCTCGCGCTGGCCGTGCCGGTGTGGGATGAAAACGGCATCATGCGCGCGGCTTTGGCTGTGCATGCGCCGGTTTCCCGGCTTTCTGCCGAGCAGGCGCTGCAACGGCTGCCGGCGCTGCAGGCGGCAGCCCAGCGCCTGAGCCGGCTTTTGTAAGGCCCCTGACCTGTTGGCGCCGGAATAACCACAGGGCTAAAAACCAGCGACGATAATCGCGCCTTCATTCAAGGAGTAAGCGTGGATACTGTTTTGCTGGTCAAAGCCGCCATCATGGGCATTGTCGAAGGACTGACCGAATTTCTTCCCATTTCATCGACCGGGCACCTGATTTTGGCGGGCGCATTGCTGGGTTTCGACGACTCAAAAGCCAAGGTGTTCGACATTGCCATCCAGACGGGCGCCATTTTTGCCGTGATTTTGGTGTACTGGCAAAAAATCCGCAGTACTGTTATCGCGCTGCCGAATGAAAAGCAGGCGCAGCAGTTTGCGTTGAATGTTCTGGTGGCTTTTATACCGGCTGTGGTGCTGGGGTTGCTTTTTGGTAAGGCCATCAAGGCGCACCTGTTCACGCCAGTGGTGGTGGCCAGCGCGTTTATCGTCGGCGGCTTCATCATTTTGTGGGCCGAGAGGCGGCAAAAGCGCAACCCGGCGGCTGTCCGTATCCACAATGTCGAGTCGATGACGACGATGGACGCGCTCAAGGTCGGTCTGGTGCAATGCCTGGCCATGATCCCGGGCACCAGCCGCAGCGGCTCGACCATCATTGGCGGCATGCTGCTTGGCCTGTCGCGCAAGGCAGCGATTGATTTTTCGTTCTATCTGGCGATTCCGACGCTGATTGGCGCAGGCGTCTACAGCCTGTACAAGGACCGAGCACTGCTGTCAATGGCGGACGTGCCTATGTTCGGCGTCGGCTTGCTGTTTTCTTTTCTAAGCGCCTGGATGTGTATTCGCTGGCTGTTGCGCTACATCGCCAACCACGACTTTGTGTACTTTGCCTGGTATCGCATCGCCTTCGGCATCGTGGTGCTGGCCACAGCCTGGAGCGGCCTGGTGGTCTGGGCGGACTGAGCAAGAAATAGTGATTGCTTACCTGACTGCAGGTCAACTTGCGGTCTCTGTTCTTTAGTTTTGGTTTTTTTGTTTTTTGTTTTTTGGCTTTGGAGGCTTCTTCTGTGGTTTGAGGGGTGAGCGCCTTCCCGGCGGGGGTAACTTTCTTTTCTGGCAAAAAAGAAAGTCACCAAAGAAAGTTGCCTGGAAGCGGGAGCGGGTTAGAGCTGAACGCTCTGACAGGCCATCGCTTCGCTAGGCCCTGGGTTCTTTGATCGGCGGCTGGTGGCTCTGACTTGGGCTGGCTGGTTCTACCGCTCGTTCGCCAACAGCTTCACGCTCTGCTTGATCTGCTTGATCTGCTTGATCTGCTTGGCTTGCGCTTCGCTGTTTGCTGTCGGCAACTCCAGTTTTCTTTCTGGGGGTCAGTGGCTGTGGAACCACCATTGCCCTTTTTTTACTGTCCCTTGTCAGCCCACGCCCCGCCCTAACAAAGAAAAAATTTAGAAAAAGAAACTGCCATAAGTGCTTAAAGCACAAAGAAAAAGATCAAGCAGAGCGTGAAGCTGTTGGCGAACGAGCGGTAGAACCAGCCAGCCGCCGAAATTGCTAACCGCCATCAAATCAAGGTGCCAAGGGCCCAGCGAAGCGATGGCCCGTCAGAGCGTTCAGCTCTAACCCGCTCCCGTTTCCAGGCAACTTTCTTTGGTGACTTTCTTTTTTGCCAGAAAAGAAAGTCACCCCCGCCGGGAAGGCGCTCACCCCTCAAACCACAGAAGAAGCCTGCTAAAGCCAAAGCCCAAAGCCCAAAGCCCAAAACCAAACAATAGAAACAGCGATCAAACGGTAAGCGTTCGCAGCTAAAAAAATAATAAAAAACCGATTTTGCGCAAGCTGCATAAAGCTTTACAGCTATCTATTGCATAGCAGGCCACGAGCGCTTGGCCTGCAGCATACAGAAATGCCTCGAAAGCCGCCTTCACCCCATGAAGTTCAGCAGCGCCGCTTCGATGGCGGCCGCTGTGGCCAGCGGCTTTTCCATCGGAAACAAGTGGCTGCCGTCGAGCATCATGATGCGGCCCTGGGTGACTTTTTGCGTCATCGCCATGCCGACCTGCTTCATCTCGGCCGACTGGCGCCCGCCGATGAAGGTCGATGAGCATTGCAGCGGATGCGATCTCAGCAGCTGCTCCAGGTTGTCGGGAAGGGTGTTGTAAATCGCCGTTTCCACGTCGCGGTCAAAACTCAGCAGGCGCTGGCCTTGCGCAGTGCCACCTTCGTCGTGGGTGCCGTGGTCGATGTAGTCGCGCAGCACCTGCTCGTCCCAGCAGGCAAAGGCTTTCTTGCTGCGAAAGTGCGCCAGCACCTCGTCCCGGCCCAGCCACTGGTGGCGGCGCTTGCGGCTGATGGCGCCCGGCGAGATCGACCCCACCAGCTTCGCGCGCTTGGCCACGCTGAGCGCCTTGGCGCGCCAGCCACCCAGCACCGGCGAGTCGAGCATCAGCACGCCGCCGACCTTCTGGCCGCCCAGCTGGGGGTGGCGGGCAGCGCACATCAGGCTCAAAAAGCCGCCCAGCGAATGGCCGACCAGAAAGGCGGGCTGGCCCGACTTTTCGACTTCCTGGCTGGCAAAGTCGGCCAGTTGCTGCACCAGGTTGGGCCAGTTGCTGGTGACCGGGTAACGCGGGTCATGGCCGAATTTTTCAATTGCCTGGATTTGAAAACCCCGCGCCTTCAAACTCTGGAACAACACGCCGTAGGTGCTGGCCGGAAAGCTGTTGCCATGGGAAAAAATGATGAGGGGTAGGGTACTTTTGGACACGGGGATAAAGGGGAACTGGAGCGCGCAGGCTGCAATTTTGCCCGGAGGTTAATGTCAGTGAAAAAGCAATGCGGGAGCAATAAAAAGGCCTAGATCAGTTTTTCATGCGGCGTGCTGATTTTTTTCAGCACGGCATGGCGGCCAGCCGGCATCTTGATCGGCGTTTCAGTGTGCGCATCGTCCCACACCGGGTCTTCGATGCTGTCGAACACCTCGCGCAGCTTTTGTCCCCAGCTGTTGTGCATCATCTGGTAGTAAGGGTTGTCCTGGTCGATGCAGACGATCTTGTCGCTTTTCAAGCTGTCGACTTCGTACACCACCAGGTCCAGCGGCAGACCGACCGACAGGTTGGACTTCATGGTTGAGTCCATCGACACCAGCGCGCACTTGGCGGCCTCGTCCAGCGGCGTTTCAGGCCGGATGACCCGGTCCAGTACCGGTTTGCCATATTTAGATTCACCGACCTGGAAGTAGGGCGTTTCTTCGGTGGCCTCGATAAAGTTGCCGGGCGAATACACCTGGAACAAGCGCATGCCTTCGCCCTTGATCTGGCCGCCGAAGACCAGCGACACGTTGAAGCCGACAGCGTCGTTGCGCAGCGCCTGGGCGTCGTGCTCGTAGACGCGGCGTATGGCCGACCCCAGCACGCGGGCGGCGTCGAACATGCTCTTGGCGTTCCAGATGGTGATCGGCTCGCCGCCAGCGGGATCGGGTATTTCCTCGGTCTGCAATATCTCGCGCACCGACTGCGAGATCGACAGGTTGCCGGCGGTCAGCAGCACCATGAAGCGGTCGCCTGGCTTTTCATAGACGATCATCTTGCGAAAGGTGCTGATGTGGTCCAGGCCCGCGTTGGTCCGGGAGTCGGACAGGAAAACCAGTCCGGCATTGAGTTTGATGGCGACGCAGTAAGTCATGGCGTGAAGAGGGGTTGAAGAGTACATGGGATGCCTGGAGGGCTGCGGATCTAGGCGGCGTTCGCAAGCTTTTTAAGCCGGTACAGCGCATCAAGCGCTTCCCGGGGGCTCAAGATATCAGGATTTATGGAGGCCAGTGTTGTTTCAATGGCCGAAGGTTCGGTCGCCGGCAGTTCTGGCGGTGCGGCAAACAGGTCAACCTGCGCGCTGGCCTGGCTTTGCTGGGTTTCCAGCGCAGCCAGCGCATGCCGCGCATGGTTAAGGACAGCGGCGGGCACGCCGGCCAGCTTGGCCACGGCAATGCCGTAGCTCTTGCTGGCCGGACCGGGTTCGATATGGTGCAAAAACACGATGTCGCTGCCCGACTCGACCGCGCTGACATGTACATTGACTGCGCCATGGTGCTGAGCCGGAAATCCGGTCAGCTCGAAATAATGCGTGGCAAACAGCGAGAACGCCTGCGACTTGTTGTGCAGGTGCGCGGCAATGCCGCCGGCCAGCGCCAGGCCGTCGAAGGTCGAGGTGCCTCGCCCGATCTCGTCCATCAGCACCAGCGAATGGGGTGTGGCGGCATGCAAAATCTGCGCGGCTTCGAGCATTTCGAGCATGAAGGTCGATTGCGCGTTGGCCACGTCGTCAGCCGCGCCGATGCGTGTGTGAATCGCATCGATCGGCCCGAGCCGGCAGCGGCTGGCAGGTACATAGGAGCCGATGCTGGCCAGCAAGACGATCAGCGCGACCTGGCGCATATAGGTCGATTTGCCGCCCATGTTGGGGCCGGTGATGATCTGCATCCGGCTTTTTCCGGTCAGGCTGCAGTCGTTGGCAATGAAGGCACCGCCGCCCGTCTCAAGCAGCCGGGCTTCCACCACCGGGTGCCGCCCCTGCGCAATGTCGATGCACGGTTCCTTGACGAAATCGGGAGCGCACCAGCCCAGCGTCAGCGAGCGCTCGGCCAGCGCGCACAGCGCATCCAGCGCGGCAATGGCGCGTGCCAGCCGGCTCAGCGCGGGGATGAAGGCCTGCAGCTGGTCGAGCAGTTGCTCGTACAGCCACTTTTCGCGCTCCAGCGCGCGTGTCGAGGCCGACAGCGCCTTGTCCTCGAAGGCCTTGAGTTCGGGCGTGATGTAGCGTTCGGCATTCTTCAGCGTCTGGCGGCGCCGGTAGTCGGCGGGCACCTTGTCCAGCTGGCCCTGCGTGACCTCGATGTAAAAGCCGTGCACCTTGTTGTACTGCACGCGCAGGTTGGCAATGCCGGTGCGGGCTTTTTCGCGGCTTTCCAGTTCCAGCAAAAAGCCGTCGCAGTTGGTCTGGATGGCGCGCAGCTCGTCCAGTTCGGCGTCGCAGCCCCGGTTGATGACGCCGCCGTCGCGGACCAATGCCGCCGGCTCGTCCAGGATGCAATGGCGCAGCAGTTCGGCGCAGCCGGGTGGCGGCTGCAAATCCTCGAAAATAGTGGTTAAAAGTGCCGTTTGCTCAATACCCACGGGCACAAGCAGCTCTGCTTTTTGTAGCGTCAACTGCAGCGCGACGAGTTCGCGCGGGCGCACTTGGCGCAACGCGATGCGCGCCGTGATGCGCTCGACGTCGCTGCTGCCCTTGAGTTGCGCGCGCAAACCTTGCTGGCTGCTGGCGCGCAGCTGCGTGATGGCTTCCAGGCGGCCGGCGGCCTGGGCGCGGTCGCGGCGCGGGCTGAGCAGCCAGCTTTTCAGCGCCCGGCTGCCCATGCCGGTGGCGCAGGTGTCAAGCAGCGAGAACAAGGTCGGCGCACTTTCGCCGCGCAGGGTCTGCGTGAGTTCAAGGTTGCGCCGGGTCGTCAGCGGCAGTTCGATCAACTCGCCCGAACGCACCACCTGGAGGCCCTGCACATGCGACAGCGCGCGCCCCTGGGTGTGTTCGGCATAGCCCAGCAGCGCCGAGGCGGCAGCATGCGCTTCGCCCAGGGCTTCGGCCTGCCACGCCGCCAGCGAAGCCACCTTGAGCTGCTCCAGCAGGCGGCGCGCGCCCAGGGCCGCGTCAAACTGCCAGGCCGGCCGCGCGCTGGCGGCGCAACGCCAGCTTTTCAGGCGCTGCTCGAACGCCGGCGTGATATCGGCGTTGTAGAGCAGTTCACTCGGGGCGATGCGCGCCAGCCAGGTTTCCAGCTCGCCATTGACGCAATGCGCCAGATGGATTTCGCCTTGCGTCACACTGAGCCAGGCCAGCCCGCAGGTGTTGCGCGCGCCTTGGTGCACCGCTAGCAAAATCAATTCGGTCTTGTCGTCGAGCAGTTCCGCGTCCAGCAGCGTGCCCGGCGTGACCACGCGCACCACCTTGCGCTCGACCGGGCCTTTGGCTGTAGCCACGTCACCGGTCTGCTCGCAGATTGCTACCGATTCGCCGAGCTTGATCAGCTTGGCGAGGTAATTCTCCAGCGAATGAAACGGCACGCCGGCCATCATCACCGGCTCACCGGCCGACTGGCCGCGCCGCGTCAGCGTGATGTCGAGCAGGCGCGCGGCCTTTTCGGCGTCGCCATAGAACACCTCGTAGAAGTCGCCCATGCGGTAGAACACCAGCGTGTCGGGGTACTCGGCCTTGATGGCGTGGTACTGCTGCATCATCGGCGTGTGCAGCGCGGCCTTGTCCGGGGGTTGGACGGCCGGGGATTTTTCTCTTTGCATTCAGTTCGCTGGCTTTGTCGGTAAGCCGTTAGTTGGGTTCAGGGTTCTGGCGCAAGGGCGGGTTTTCATTGTTCTTCCGGAACAGGCCGGTTGATCGAACAAGGCATATTTTCGGCGGCATAACAAACCCCCGATTGTCGCTGCCGCCGGCAAGCCGCATGAAATCCCTTTCAACCGGTGCGCCTGAAGTCGGCTTTGCAAGCTTTCAGACATGTACCCGTTTGGCCGCCAGGCGCAGTTCACTGGCAATGGCGAAAGCTGAGTTCAAGCTCGTCTGCCTGGCGCTCAATCTGCGCAGCATGGGGCGGTGCAGGCCTGTTGAGTCGCAAAGCGGACCCATATTGCAAAAATCACGCCCCTGAGCCCGATGAGACCGGTCTTCGCAGATAGCGCCGACGGTGGTGACGGACACGTTCTCCATGCGCCAGACCGCATGAGCGGGCTAAGAACCAATTCGCGCCTGTTTGAATCCTTTTGCCGCCCAGTCTCCTTGCGAAAGACCACGGGTAGAGCATATTGACCCGGACCATATTTTGATTTCGTGGACGTTGCGTTCAAACCTGCCGCGATGGATGGTCCGGACGGTATTGTCAAAGCTCATCGCCTCAACTGTATCTTTTACAAACTACCCGTGGCTTTTTCGGATTAATGGTTCATTGGTTGTAAAGACGCAAAATATTGCGGTTAGCAACTCAACTGCGAATGTGCTTCACTCGATAAGATAGCGTGAGCAGTCACCTTTTTGCACCCCAGTACCTATCCAATACGAAAGATAAACTCCATGGCGAACATCACATTTCTTGGCACCGGTTTGTTGGGCAGCGCGTTCGCAGAAGCTGCGGCCAAGCGAGGCGAGACCGTCACTGTCTGGAACCGGTCATCCGAAAAGGCTGAAGCGCTTAAGGCGTTCGGCATAGCGGTCGCGGCAACCCCTGCCGATGCCGTCCGGGGCGCGTCCCGGGTTCATCTGATACTGAAAGACGATGCGGTGGTTGAAGAGGTGCTGGCGGCCGCACGAACTGCCTTGTCACCCAGCGCCTTGGTGCTGGACCACACCACCACGCTGCCCGCCAGTACGGCGACTCGCGCTGCGCGGCTGAATTCAGAGGGCGTGAACTACCTGCATTGTCCGGTATTCATGGGGCCAGCAGCGGCCCTCGCTGCTCAGGGGTCCATGATGGTGGCAGGGCCTCAAGCCCTGTTTGAGCAGGTCAAAGGTGATCTGGCGCGGATGACTGCACGCCTGGAATATCTTGGGGAGCGTCAAGACCTGGCAGCAGTCAACAAGCTGTTTGGCAATGCCATGATCATTGGGATGTCGTCCACCTTGGCTGACATCCTCACCATCGCCAAAGCCAGCGGCGTCAAGGGGGACGATGCGATCGAGTTGCTGGAGCTGCTGGACCTTAACGCCATGGTGGCTGGGCGCGGCAAGAAAATGGCCCAAGGCAACTTTTCGGTGAGCTTTGAATTGGCAATGGCTCGCAAGGATGTGCGGCTGATGTTGGAGACTGCGGGTGATCTCCCTATGTCCGTGCTGCCAGGCATTGCCCAGCGGATGGACCAACTTATTGCTCAAGGGCATGGGGCCGAAGATGCGAGCGTGGTGGGTGTTGATTCGTTGTCGTAATGACCTTGCCCCTTAAACATAGACCACGCCAGTCGGCTTTGCCAGGGCTATTGCTGTCAAACATTGCGCACCCTCGAATTTCGCGTGCCGCAGACGCTGCCGTTGTAATGATGCATTACACGTCAGCTGTGGACCCAATCCAGCTTGCGAAGTCGAAGCCCTGCAAATCTGGACTTTGTCCGTCTCCAGACTGACTGGCAACGAAGCGATCTTGATGCTGCAGTTGCAGCGCAAACTGCCGTTGACCCGTAAGCTCTTATCAGCGCGCCGGCTGTAACGTGGGCGAACTCTTTAGATTCGTTTTAATGCAAGCGCTGATCCCCCATAACGATATTTACTATTGAACGGAGCTATGGATGTATCGGCAACGCGAACCCAAGATTACTTTGAGCATCATTGCGCTGTTGGTCGCAGCTGGCTGTGCCTCAACGCTCCCAGCGCTGACCCAGGAAAATACCGAGATCGATCCGAGGATAAACTGCGTGCTTCCAACGAATTGCGTCAATTCGCGTGCCAGTAATGGTCTGTCGCCACTGCGTTTTACCGGCACCGGGGCGCAGGGACTGGCACTGCTTGAAGCGACACTGGCAAGTTTTCCGGAGGCGACCATCTATCAGAAGGACGAGAGCATGGTCAAGGCAGTCTTTAAGACGCCTGCGGGTTTTCGGGATGACGTGATTTTCCTGCTCGACCCGCAGCAGCAACAAATCGATTTCCAGTCGCACTCCGGGTTTGGCCTTTACGACTTCGGCAAGAATCGTTTGCGAATGCAGGGAGTAACAATGCGCTTCGCGGAAGCGACAGCAGAGGCAAATGCAAAGGCAAGGGCAAGGGCAAAGTAATCGGTCAATCGGTCAATCGGTCAATCGGTCAATCGGTCAATCGGTCAATATGTTGTAACGAACTACGTGCTTGCTAGGCCGTGATCGGAAAGTTTGATGCGCTGAAGTTGTGCGACCTGAAGAAAAAGCTTCAGATGACCGCCGCACGCTTTTTGGAGCGCTAGAGCAGTGATGTAATCCCCCGTTTTGGGCAGCCAAATGACTCAAGAACGCCACATCTTCACCGATGCGCAATGGCAGCGTATCGAGCCGTCAATGCCGCCTTGCAAAGGCCGCCCCGGCGGGGCTTAGAGGGCGTTTTTCGATGCCCTGCTGTGGATGGCCCGCACGGGCTCGCCCTGGCGCGACCTGCCCGAGCGGCTGGGCGAATGGAACGCAGTTGTACCAACGCTATGCGTATTGGTGTAAAAAAGGGCACTTCGAGCACCTTTTCCAGGGCGTGCAGCAGCCCGACATGGAGGATATGACGGTGGATTCAACCTGCTGCCGGGCGCACCTATCCTCGGCAGGGGCAAGGAAAACCAACGGCCCACAGTCCATCGGCATCACGCGCGGCGGGCGCAACACCAAAATCCACGCCATATGCAACGCGCTGGGCAACCCGCTGCGCTTTGTGCTGACCGCAGGCCAGCGTCACGACTCCAAACCCGTACCCGAACTGCTGGGTGGGCTGCAGGCCAAGGCGCTTTTGGCAGACAAGGCATAGGACTCAGACAAAATTGTCCAGGCTGCACAAAAGCAGGAAATGGACATCATCATCGCCTGCCGGGTCAACCGCAAAAAGAACCCACGCGTGCTGGACACGCACCGCTATAAGGCGTGCCACCTGGTGGAAAACCTTTTCCAGCGCATGAAGGTTTTTCGCCGTGTGGCTACCCGCTATGACAAGCTCGACGTCACGTTCCTGGGCTTTGTGCATATCGCCGGCACCAGGAAATGGCATCATTGACTTTCTGAACACGGCCTGGATCGATGGATAACGACTACGTTTTTAACAGTCGCATTTATACGAGCGACAGCTTTATCGCGGTAAGCTGGAGCCGATCAGATCTAGAGTCTGGGCTTTTATCGTCGGTCTGTGCTCTCACGATGAGCGGCAGTATTGCTGCGATTTCCGTCCCTCGGCTTGGGCAGATAAATTCACACATTCGCCCAAGAGCCGCCAGTTGCAAACTGTACCGATTCCAGACATTCGCTTACTGATTTCCTCACGGGAATACCCGACGGCAAACGATGCTTTCGATTTGGCCATCAGGGTTTAAGCAGTGTGTCCAAGGTTAAACGTATAACAAACTTACACTGCCAGAGCCTAGCAAAAGCTCCAGCAGTCGATCGCACAACTCTGATAAGGAACCCCATGATCAAGTTTTACTACCACCCGTCCCCCAACCCCGCCAAAGTTGCTTTGTTTCTTGAGGAGGCAGGTCTGCCTTACGAAGTCGTTCCAGTGGATACGCGCAAGGGAGATCAGCACTTGCCTGAGTTCACCGCTATCAACCCGAATGGTAAAACTCCGGCGCTGGTTGACGGAGACGCTGTTGTCTTTGACAGCAATGCTATTTTGATCTACCTCGCTGAGAAAACGGGTGCATTCCTGCCGGAGAACACGCCTGCGCAGCGCGCCCAGATGCTGTCGTGGCTGATGTTGGTTGCCACTGGTGTTGGCCCCTATTCAGGCCAAGCAGTGCACTTCAAACATTTCGCGCCTGAACCTAAGGCTTACGCAGTGAACCGTTACGATTTCGAGGCGCAGCGCCACTGGGCGTTGATTGACGCGCAACTCGAAAAACACCGCTTCATGCTGGGTGATACCTACACCATCGTAGACATGGCCGTGTGGGGCTGGGCGCGCGCCGTGCCCTTCATTCTGGGGGCTGAAGCCTGGGCGACGCTACCGAACGTCAAGCGACTTCTCGACGAGATCAATGCGCGCCCTGCTGCCCAGCGTGCCGAAGCCCTGAAAACCAAGCACGCCTACAAAACCGAGATGGACGAAGACTCCCGCAAGGTGATGTTCCCACAAAACGCTCGACTCGCCACGCCGGCGGCCGCATGAGTGATACACAGTATCGGCGGGCGTTGATTGTTGGTGCCGGCCCCGGGCTTGGCGCGAGTTTGGCGCGCGCCTTTACCGGTAACTGTGGAATGCGTGTGGCGATAGCGGCGCGCAGGCGTGAGCCACTCGAGGCGATTGCGGCCGAAACCGGCGCCGTCCCGCTCGTTGCTGACGCAAGCAATGCAGCCTCAGTTGAAGCTCTGTTTGACGCTGCTGCGCTGGCGTTGGGTGGCTCGCCGGATGTTGTTGTTTACAACGCCAGTCAACGCGTTCGCGGCGCTTTCGTTGAGGTGGATGCCGATGCTGTCGCGCGGGCGGTTGACGTGACCGCGATCGCTGCTTTTCGCGTTGCCCAGCAAGCTGTGCGCCGCATGCTGCCTCACCGAAACGGCGTGGTGCTCTTCACGGGCGCGTCGGCTGGGGTCAAGGGATACGCGCAATCGGCCGCGTTTGCGATGGGCAAGTTTGCGTTACGCGGCTTGGCGCAAAGCATGGCGCGCGAGCTGTCGCCACAAGGCATTCATGTCGCCCATGTGGTCGTTGACGGCTCCATCCGACCTGCCGGCGCGCCCAATGACGGCCAGGACACGCAACTTGACCCTGACGCCATTGCTGCCAGCTATGTGCACCTACTCACGCAACCGCGAAACACCTGGTCCTGGGAGATCGAGGTGCGTCCCTGGGTCGAGCGCTTTTGATATGAATAAGGTCACGTTATAAGTGCACCACCGAATACGTCCCACCCAAAGTCTGGCTTTGGGACAAAGAAAGCGGCGGCAAGTTCGCCAGCATTAACCGGCCTATCGCTGATGCCACGCACTACAAGGACTTGCCAGTCGGGAGTCGCTCCTACAGCGTTACGCACTGGCAACGCCCAGTAGTGTCAAGGTGACGTTCATGCGTGAACTGCTGGCGCTGGGCCACAGCGGCACCGAGCACGACGTTTGGCTGATTTGTATCCATGATGATGATAAGTTCAGCAGTAGCTTTATCGCCTGCGAACCCAAACTCAAAGATTCCTGCATTGATGGGCCATCAATGGTGCAAAGCCGGTGCGGGTATGCGAGTCCGGCGCTTTTTTGCAATACCTGGCCGAGAAGTTTGGCGCTTTTGTGCCTGCCAGTGGCGCCGCGCGCGCTGAATGTTTTGTAGTGATACCTCAGCGCTGGGTGGTGGAACGCTCTTTTGTTTCAAGTCAATCCGGGAAACATGGGGCAGTGACCTTGACATCTTCGGTGAGTACGTTGATTCGATCTCTGGTTTTGCAGCGGGCGAGCAGGTCTGGAAAAGCCGTCGATATGGATCATCAGTAAGACCGGTCAGAAAGCTTTTGAAAAGTCAGAACAGCGCCAAAATCTTGCACGTCAATCCAGTTTAGCGCCTGACTCCTTCACCACTTTGGCCCATTTGATGGTCTCGCTCTGGATGAATGTAGCCAGTGCTTCCGGTGTTCCCGGTGCCGCGTCCAGCCCCAACAGCGCCAGCTTTTCGCGCACATCGGGCAACGCCAGCACCCGGGCAGTTTCAGTGCTGATGCGGGCCTGCACCTCCCGGGACAGTCCGGCGGGGGCCAGCAGGGCAAACCAGGACGTGGCTTCAAAGCCCGGCAGGCCGGACTCGGCAATCGTTGGAATCGTCGGTGCGGCCGCCGAGCGGGTCGCGCTGGTGACGGCAATGGCACGCACTTCGCCCGACTTGATCAACGGCAAAGCCGAAGGCATGTTGTCGAAAATCATGGTGATACGCCCGCCCAGCAGATCAGGTACGGCCTGCGCGCGGCCCTTGTAGGGAATGTGTTGCATCTTCACACCCGCAAGGGTGTTGAACAGCTCTCCAGACAGGTGAATCGATGTGCCGCTGCCAGAAGAGCCGAAGGTCAACGGCGTCTTGCCGGCCAGGGCGATCAGCTCCTGTACGTTTTTGGCCGGCACCGCGTTGTTGACAACCAGCACATTAGGCGTGGACGCCAGAAAGCTGATGGGTGTGAAGTCCTTGATGTTGTTGTACGGCATGTTGGCGTACAGCGCCGGGTTGATGGCGTGGGTGCCTACCGTGCCGACCAGCAGCGTTGTGCCGTCACCGGGGCTTTTGGCCACGAAGTCGGCACCGATGTTGCCCCCAGCACCAGGCTTGTTGTCCACGGTGAATGTCTGGCCCAGCGACTGGCTCCATTTGTCGGCCAGTATGCGGGCCAGGGTGTCAGGGGCGCCCCCTGGCGTAAAGGTCACCACGATCTTCACCGGCTTGGTCGGCCAGGCACCAAGCGCCGGCTGCGCCTGGGCGCCTGGGAGCAGCGGGTTGAGCAACAAACCCAGGACAGCGAACGCGTGCTTGAGCGACTTCAATGACATAAATATCTCCTGTATTTTCAAAGGGTAGGAACTGCGACCGCATAAGTCCAAGCATCTCACCGTATCGTGTCTTGTGAAAACGTGTTTACCCTCAGGCAGAAGTTCTGTTGCCTCAAGCAAATTTCAGAAAATTGATTCAACTACCTCCAAAGGGCAACGCCATTGGTATCGATCACGAAGATGTCCAGACGTGCATACCCACAGGCACAACCCAACCCAACCTAGCCACCAGTGCTGTAACTCACATGTACTTCATCAAGACCCGTGTTGGCGCTGAAATTGATTTGACCCAGGGCTATCGTTTTTGAGCGACCCAACCTTGGGCCTCTGCCACCGCGATTGGCACAGGGTCCAGTAAAATCGTGTCATTTGGCGTGACCTTTAGACGCGAAAGGCGACTTGTTTGTCGATTCAACAGAAAAGTTTTCGCCGCCTTTTAAATCGATTCGACTGACGCCAAGATCGTGAAAATCTTGGTACGAATTGTGCAAAGAAAAAAAATTGGCTTTGCTATTTAACGGTTGCTACTGTTCGCAGATCAATCCAATGCCAGCAAGCGCTCAGCAAAAGTCGTTGTACCACTTTGTGGCGTCTTTCCAGGTCATAAGGCCTTGATCCCGGCTTGAACGGCTACGGCGCGCATGGATTGAACCAAAAAACAAAAAGACGATGAATCATGTACAGGCTTCAACCCAGTAGCGTGCTGCGCGCGTGCGCGTGCCCGCTGGCCTGGTCATAGGCGTGGCCAATTTGCAGTACCGACCAGTCGGCCTGTGTCGGCCCCAGGATTTGCAGGCCTGCGGGAAGGCCATTGACGCTAAAGCCAGCCGGCACGCTTAGAGCGGGCAGGCCTGCCATGGTGGCGGGCACCACTACCTCCATCCAGCGGTGATAAGTGTCCATGTTGCGGCCATTAACCTGGGCGGGCCAGTGCAGCGCGGCGTCGAACGGCAGCACTTGGGTCGCTGGCAGTATCAGGTAGTCGTAGGTCTCGAACAGGACGCGCAGAACCTGGTACCAAGCCGAGCGGTCGCATGCCGCGTTGAACACATCTGGCCCGCTGAGCGCCAGGCCGCGCTCGATCTCCCACACTGCTTCGGGCTTGAGCAGGGCGCGCTGGGCCACGTCGTTGTACAGGGCCGCATTGCTGCCCGCCACATTGAAGCTGCGCAGCGTGAGCCAGGCGCGCCACAGGCGCTCCAGGTCGAAGGCTGGCAGCACCGGCTCGACCTGGCAGCCGATCGTTTCAAAGGTTTTACATGTTTGTTCGCACAGGGCCAACAACTCGGGCTCCATAGCGAGGTGGCCGCCCAGGTCGCCTAGCCAGCCGATACGGCTGCCTTTGAAACTGCGCTGCAACGGCGCGGTGAAGTCGATGGCTTGATCGCGGCGCGTGAGCGGCAAGCGTGCATCGAAGCCAGCCTGCACGGACAGCAACAGCGCCAGATCCGGAATGTTGCGCGCCATCGGTCCAGACACACTGAACTGCTGGAAGAACACCTCATCGGTCGGCCCGTGCGGCACGCAGCCCGGCGTGGTGCGCATACCGTAAACGTTGTTGAACGCGGCCGGCGTACGCAGCGATCCCATCATGTCTGAGCCGTCGGCCACCGGCAGCATGCGCAGCGCCACTGCTACGGCGGCCCCCCCGCTGCTGCCGCCCGCCGTCTTGTCAGGGTTGAAGGCGTTTCCGGTGGTGCCGTAGACGCTGTTGAAGGTATGGCCGCCCAAGCCGAACTCGGGGGAGTTGCTGCGGCCAATGAACACTGCACCGCCCTGGCGCACGCGTTCGAACACTGCCGCGTCGGTGCTGCTCACTTGTCCCTTGAATATGGGTGAACCCTTGGTGGTGACCATGCCTTTTGCCGGCATGATGTCCTTGGGCGCCTGCGGAAAGCCATGCATCGGTCCCCGCCAATTGCCCCGCGCGAGCTCTGCATCGAGTTGCTGTGCCTGCTGGCGCAGTCCTTCTGCCGGCTGCAAAGCAACCAGCGCATTGACCCGCGGATTAAGCCAGGCCACCTGGTCTAAAAACGCATTTAGCGTTTCCACGCACGACAGCTGTCGCGTCTGGATGGCGCGCGAGAGACTGACCGCATCGAGTTCGGTAATGTCGTTGGCGGGGTTGGCGGGGTTGGTGGCAGCACCAGCGGCGGCGGCGGGAGGAGGGGTGGTAATCATCCAACCGAGGATAATTCACACCGCAAAAATGCCTCACGTTTTTCTTAATGAGGGAATCAATGTTTGGCTGCTCCGCGTTCGCGCAGTGTTTGGTGAGCATCAGCGAACGCCGGACCGAGACTCAAATGCTCGGCAGGCCGGATTCGGCAATCGTTGGAATCGTGGGTACTGCGGCCTTGCTTTCCGATTGGCTCAAGTGATTTCGTGTATTTGTCCATCTACATCGGCATGGCAAAATTGAAATCCCAACATTGCGTGTGCGTCTACAACGACGAACTCGCCCCTCGGCGCCGTCATGGTTTTCGCGCGGCGGCTTGAATGGTCTCGATGCCGATTTACCAAGCTGTCAGTGACATGCTCAAAATTTTTGAGTGCAGCTTAAGTCCTGGCGTCGCCACGGCCATGTCTGCAAACGCATGGAAGCCGTCGATGCGGTTGTAGCAAAGCCCAAGAAAAATAACTTCTTCAAAAGCATCCAGGGACTATTTCTGTCCGCGTTGTGCGTTCAGGACTTGTTCCGCAAAAACTCTGAAGTTTTAAGCTGCATAGTGAACCAGACGATCCTAGAATTAGGCCACAACACGTTCAGGGTTTTGCTCCAGCATCGCCATGTGATCGTTGGCAGCTTCGCGTAATTTACGCCTTGGTTCTGACGGGCACACGTTTGCCCATTTCCTGTTTCAAGTCTGCGTTGAGCCGTTCTTCCGGGTTGAGCTGCGGGCTGTAGCGGGCCAGGTAAAACAGTTCAATCTGATCATGCCGCTCAGCTACCCAGGCCTTCACCATGCGGTTGTGATGCACCCGCAGGTTGTCCAGAATCAAAAACACCTTCTTGCCTGCATCCTGGGTCAAGGCCGGCAAAAATTCGATGAGTTTTCCGGCATCAAACGCCTCATCAATGATCATCCATCGCGTTTTCCCCTGACTTGTAACTGTAGTGATCATTGAGAGTTTGTGGCGCGTGCCGCCTACCGCCATGGCCACCGGGGTTTTGCCCGCTGGCGAGAAGCTTCTGCCCCGCACGTCGGTATTGACCAAGGCTGTTTCATCGCCCCAGTGAATCTCACCCCCCCTGGGCCTTGGCGCGTTGCTCAATGGCCGAGCGCACTGTCGGGTAGCTCAGTCCCGTCATTGGCACGACTTGCTTGCGCCGCTCGTGCAGTCGCTCCAGTGTTTGGTTTCTTGCGTCTTGTTTTTCCATGAAAATTTGACCAGAAAAACCTTGCAAAGATCAAACTTTACGGGGCCTTGTCTGTGGGTGGGTTCGGGGTTCTGGCGCAAGGACTGGTTTTCATTGCTCTTCCGGAACAGGCCGGTAGATTGGACAAGGCATATTTTCGGCGGCACAACAAACCACCGACTGTCGCTGCAGCCGTCAAGCCGCATGAAATCCTTTTTAACCGGTGCGCCTGAAGTCGGCTTTACAAGCTTTCAGACGTGTACCCGGTTGGCCGCCAGGCGCAGTTCAATGGCAATGGCGCAGGCCAGCTGCAGGCGGCGCAGCAGCCAGGGCGTCAGGTCGGCCGCCAGCAACACATCCGGCCGCGCTAGGTGGGGCTGGCCCGAAAGGCTGAAACCGGGCGGGTTCATGCTTGAGGTGGCTGGCGCCTGGCCCGACAGTTCGGCTTCGATGCAGCGGGCGGCCTGCTCGAGCGCCGGCGTGGCCTGGGCCAGGTCCAGCTGGCCGCGCCTGAGCAGCAGCAGCGACTTGACCGCCGTCAGCTGCGCCAGCAACTGGTAGCTGCGCGCCTGCAGCACTTCAAGCGGCTCCAGCGGTAAGCGCACCTGGCGCGGTTCGGCCAGGCTGCGCTGGGTGGCCAGTGTCAGCGCCGACAGGCTGTCGTAGGCTTCGCGGCGCGCCAGTCGCCAGTTCACATCCGCTGTCTGGGGGGTGTCCAGCAGCGCCAGCGCCAGCGTGGCATGCTGGCTTTGCGCCTCAATGCTGCGCTTGACCAGGCCGGGAATCTGGCTGCGTTCCCATGACGGCAGCACATAGCTGAACAGCCAGGCCAGCAGTGCACCGAGCAGCGTGTCGGCCAGCCGCTCGCCGATGGCAAAGGTGGGCTGCAGGCCGACCAGCATCAGGTGCGCTTGCAGCAGGCCGGTCACCGTGCCGGCAATCGTCGTGTAGAGGTAGCGCCGCAAGGCAAAGGCATGCGCCAGGCCGGCGCTGAGCGCGACGATCAGGAATAGCACCTTGGCGCCCGAATGGACAGTCAGCAGGCCCATCACCAGCAGACATGCGAGCACAGTGCCGGCGACGCGCGCATTGCGCCGCTGTACCGTTTGCGCCAGGTTGCCGCGCATCACCACGACGATGGTGATCAGGATCCAGTAGTCGTGCGTGGCCCATGGCAGCTGCAACGCCACGACATAGCCTGTCGCCACGGCCAGCGTGGCGCGCAGCGCATAGCGCAAGGTCGGCGCGCGCCAGCCCAATTGCCCCAGCAGCGGCTTGACGCTCCATTTGGTGGTGCTCACGAACAGCTGCCACTGGTTGCGCACCAGGCTCAGCTCGGGCGCCACGTCGCCGCGTGCCAGCGCCGCGATCTTTACCGCCTCGTCATTGATGTGGCCAATGCGGTCGGCCATGTTGCGCAGCAGGGCGGCGGTGTCGGGCGGGTCGGTGCGGACCGGTTCGAGTGCCAGCTTCGGGTTGTCGGTCGGGCGGGGCGGCAATGTGCCGGCCAGCTTTGGCCGCAGGTCGGGAATCGGCCGGATCGACATCTGGCGCCGGCCCAGCAGCAGCGCCATACCCAGCGACTGCAATTCATCGGCCGTGGCGTTCAGCGCCTGCTGCAGTCTGGGCAGGTGGGGTGCGATGGCGCGCCGGTCCAGCAGCACGTCCAGGTCCAGGTCGCAGGCCAACTGGTGGTCGCGCGCTTCGAGCAGGCTTAGCAGCATGGCAGCCACCTGTTGGCGCGGACGGGTGGTGGGCGACTCCAGCACCACGTTGCGCGTGTCCTGCAGCTGGTCGGCAAAATTGGCCTGCTGCGCCAGCATGGCTTCAAGCAGCGCCTGGTGGTTGGGCTCGTCGTCAAAACGCTGCGCCTGGATGCGCAAGATGGCGGCAAAGCTGTGCAGGCATTCGGCCAGCAACTGCAACCGGTAGCGGCGGTTGAGCAGGTGCGTGGTCAGCACCGCCCACAGCAGATAAAGCACCGAGCCGGCGACAAACCAGCCGGTATGCGCCAGCACCTGGTTGAGCGAAGTCATCGGCGGCGCGGCCATGGAAAACAGCATCGAGAACAGCAGCGAAAAGCAGATCGGCCCGCCGCGCTTGCCCCAGGCCATCAGCATCACGGCCAAGAAAGTGCCGCCCACCAGCACACAGCCCAGCAACAAATCGTCCTGGCGCGTCAGTTGCACCAGCATGAACAGCGGCGTGCCGAGCACCGGCGCAGGCAGCACCTGCATGATCTTGCGCCGTCGCGGCGAGGGAACATCCGGCAGGCTGGTGATGAGCACGCCGACGGCGGCGCTGGCGGCGGCCCCGAGTCCGGCTGTTTCGAACAGCGCCAGCATGATCAGCACCAGACCGAAAGAGACGCTCAGGCCGTTGGTAACGTAGTGGCTCAACGACACGCGCAGCAGCTCTTGTGCCCTGCTGCGCAGCCGGCCTGCCAGCACGGTCAAGGGGGATGGGTCACTCGGATGGCGGTTCATGGTGTGGCCACCACTGTACCCAAACCTGCCCGCTCAGTGCGCCGGCCCTGCACGCTGTCGGGGCGTGCAGGGCCGGCGCAGGGACTCAGAAAGGCGCGTCGGGCACTTGGGCTGCGCTGCCAACGGGCGCGGCGGCGCTGTCGGCCTTGACGCGCCTGGACTTGAGCGTCGGCTTGGCGACGGGCGCGGCTTCTTCGTTGCCGCTGGCCGCTGTCTCGTCCTCGGCGCCACTCAGGGCCTGGCGAACGCTTGCCTTGTCGCCCGCACCGG
The DNA here is from genome assembly GCF_015752205.1 of Polaromonas sp. CG_9.7. GTDB lineage: Bacteria > Pseudomonadota > Gammaproteobacteria > Burkholderiales > Burkholderiaceae_C > Polaromonas. The sequence continues at coordinate 124,317 of NZ_JADOVG010000009.1, read as the reverse complement.
CAAACTTGCTGTACTTGCCCAGCGTGCCGACCAGCTGGCCGTAGATGCGCGGGTTACCGGCGACACATTCGCTGTGGTCCATGAAGTCCGACTCGCCGGTGAAGTTGCCGATCAGTCCTCCCGCTTCGGTGATCAGCAGCGAGCCCGCAGCCACATCCCAGGGCTGCAGGCCGGTCTCGAAAAAGCCGTCGGTGTAGCCGGCCGCGACATGCGCCAGGTCCAGCGCGGCAGCGCCCGGGCGGCGCACACCGGCGCATTGGCTCATGACTTCACCCAGCATGTTCAGGTAAGGCTTGAGCTTGTCGCCGGGGCGGTAGGGAAAGCCGGTCGAGATCAGGCATTCCTGCAGGCGCGTGCGCTTGCCGACACGAATGCGGCGGTCGTTGACGTAAGAGCCGCGGCCCTTGCTGGCGCTGTAAATATCGTTGCGGTTCGGGTCGTACACCACCGCCTGCTCAATCTTTCCGCGTACCGACAGCGCAATGCTGACGCAGTAGAACGGAAAGCCGTGGATGAAATTGGTGGTGCCGTCCAGCGGATCGATGATCCAGACGAATTCGGAGTCTTTCGCCCCATGTTCGCTGCCCGATTCCTCGGCCAGGATGCCGTGGTCGGGGTAGGCGGTCAGCAGGATTTCGATGATCGCGGCCTCGGCGGACTTGTCGACTTCGGTGACGAAATCGTTGGTCTGCTTGAGCGACACACGGACCGCTTCGACGTCAAGGGCGGCGCGGTTGATGAGGGCGCCGGCGGCGCGCGCAGCCTTGACGGCCACGTTGAGCATGGGGTGTAGATTGCTGGACATAAATTGTAAGAAAGAGCGGGCAAGAACTGCAAAACCGGGAACCGGTGGCAGGCGACAATAGCGGATTTTACCGGCTTCGCCCGCCTGGCCCGGAATCACGACGGTCGCCGGGTTTTTTGCAGCGGCCCTCCGGCCACTTTTTATCTCCATGAAAACCCGCTTCATCCTGATCAACACCAGCCACGCCGGCAATGTGGGCGCTACCGCCCGCGCCATGAAAACCATGGGTTTTGACGACCTGGTGCTGGTTGCGCCGCGTTGGGCGAATGTGCTGCGGCGCGAGGAAACCATCCAGCGGGCCAGCGGCGCGCTCGATGTGCTGAACAACGCGCGCATCGTCGAAACGCTCGATGAGGCGCTCGACGGCATGGCGCACCTGTGCGCCACGGCCATGACGCCGCGCGACTTCGGCCCGCCCACCCGGGCGCCGCGCGCGCACTTTGCCGAACTGCTGGGTGCGACAGATGTGCTATCGAAAGATGAGCTGTCTGTTCTCGACCGTATTGCGCAAAAGCCTGATTCGGTTGCTTTTTTGTTTGGCTCCGAGCGTTTCGGCATGCAGAACGACGACGTCTACCGCTGCCATGTGGCGCTGAGCATTCCGACCGATCCAAAATTCGGCTCGCTCAACCTCGGTGCGGCGGTGCAGCTGGTGGCCTACGACTGGCGTGAGGCCCTGGGCGGCTTTGGCATTCAGGCGGCGCCTGAAGAAGTCCGGCTGGCCGATGCCGCTGCCGTGGGCGGCATGCTCAGGCACTGGGAAGAAGCGCTGGTCCACATCGGCTTTCTCGACCCGGCTTCGCCCAAGAAACTGATGCCGCGCCTGAACCAGCTGTTCAACCGCGCCCAGTTGAGTCCTGAGGAAATCCACATCCTGCGCGGCGTGGCCAAAATGATGATGCGGCAGACCGCCATTCAAGCCCGGCCGGCACAGGACAAGGCGCCGGCGTCAGCGGACACGCCCGCCAACCCCTAAACTCCTTGCAATGTTTTCCAGACTCCGCTCCGACATCCAGTGCATCCTTGAACGCGACCCCGCCGCCCGAACCCGCTGGGAGGTGCTGACCTGCTACCCCGGTCTGCACGCGCTGGTGCTGCACCGGCGCGCGCACTGGTGCTGGACGCATGGCTTCAAATGGCTGGGGCGCTTCATTTCGCACCTAGCGCGCTGGTTCACCGGCATCGAGATCCATCCCGGTGCGCAAATTGCCGGCTGCGTGTTCATCGACCACGGCATGGGCGTGGTGATTGGCGAAACCGCTGAAATCGGATCGGGCTGCACGATTTACCACGGTGTCACGCTGGGCGGCACCTCTCTGTACAAGGGCGCCAAGCGCCATCCGACGCTAGGCAAAAACGTGGTCGTTGGCGCTGGCGCGCAGGTGCTCGGCGGCTTCACCGTCGGTGATGGCGCGCGCATCGGCTCGAACGCCGTGGTGGTCAAGCCCGTGCCGGACGGCGCCACAGCCGTGGGCAACCCGGCCCGCATCATTCAGGCGGGTGCTGATGTCAAGCGCGAGGAGGCGGCCAGCCAGATGGGCTTTTCAGCCTACGGCGTGACGCAGAGCGACGACCCGCTCAGCCAAGCCTTGCGAGGGCTGATCGACAATGCCTCGGGCCAGGAGTACCAGATTTCGCTGCTTTGGCAGGCGATTGAAAAGTTGTCGAATTTGCCCGCTGCTGAGCCGCACCGCAATTGCGTTCCCAAGGATGCCGCGCTGGAAGAAAACTTTGAAGCCGACAAGCTGAACCAGCTGATCGGTAAATAGCCGGCGGCGGCGCCGGCCCTGAAAAGATTTATTTGGCGGCGGCAGGGGCCGACGCCGCTGCGGCCGCTTTTTCTGCTGCGGCTTTTTGTTTTTCTTCCGGGTTCATCGTCCCGGCGATGGCGCTGCCGGCCATCGACCCCACCACCGCACCCAAGGCCATGGAGCCCATGGTGCCCATCATGCCGGAGCCTGCTGCTACAGGGGCCGCGGCGGGTGCTGCGGCTGCTGTAGGGGCTGGTGCAGCTGCTGCCGGCGTTGCCGCTGCAGGGGCTCTGGCAGGCGCCGGGGCTGCCGCGCGCGGTGCCGATTTCATGCCGCCGCCCATGCGCTTGGCATGGGCCAGCGAAGGCAGTGTCAGGGAAGCCACAGCCAGGGTCACGATGGAAAGGCTGGTGCGAAAAGTAGCGTTCATGAAGTCACTCGGGTAAAAAAATCAAACAAAAATGCCAAGGCGCTGTGGCCCGGCTTTTTCCGCTGCATGCACGGGTTGCGAATGCAGAGATGTTTGCTTTTATACCGCGCGAATGGCGTTTTTGGGCCTAAAAGCCTTGCAGACTGCCGGGTCGGTTTCCAGGTAAGGCCCGCCGATCAGGTCGATGCAATAAGGAATGGCGGCAAAAATACCCGGCACGACGGATTCGCCCGTTTCGTTCTTCAGGCCTTCGAGCGTTTCGGCAATCGCCTTGGGTTGGCCGGGCAGGTTCAGGATCAGGCTCTGGCCGCGAACCACCGCCACCTGGCGCGACAAAATGGCCGTCGGCACGAATTTCAGGCTGATCTGGCGCATCTGCTCGCCAAAGCCGGGCATGACCCGGTGCGCCACGGCCAGCGTCGCCTCGGGCGTCACGTCGCGCAGTGCCGGGCCGGTGCCGCCGGTGGTCAGCACCAGGCAGCAGCCGGCATCAACCAGGTCGATCAGCGCGCTGCTGATGCCAGCCTGTTCGTCGGGAATCAGGCGCTCTTCAAAGGTGACCGGGTTGCGCAGCGCGCGCGTCAGCCAGTCTTTCAGCGCGGGCAGGCCCTTGTCCACATAGACGCCGCTGGAGGCCCGGTCGCTGACCGACACGATGCCGATCTTGACCGCATCGAAATGCGCACTCATGGCTTGGCTTCCTGCGCCATGGCCAGCTTGACCAGCTGGAAAATCTCGCGGTAGGACTTGGCGTGGCGCGGCGCCTCACCCGGCGTTTCGGGCTTGGCCATGTCTTTTCTGGCCTGGCGGATCAGCGCGCGCAACTGCTGCGAGTCGGTTGACGGGTAGTCGGTCAGCCACTGGCTGAGCGCATCGTCCGATTCCATCAGCTTGTCGCGCCACTGCTCGGCCAGGTGCAGCGCCAGCGTCAGGTCGGCCGAGCCATTGGCCTGCTCGTCAATCGCCGCGCGGATCGGCGTCATGTCGAGCGTGCGCATCAGCTTGCCGATGAACTGCATCTGGCGGCGCCGGCCCTCGAAGTTGGTGATGCGCTTGGCTTCCTTCAACGCGTCGAGCAGCTTGTCGGGCAGGTCCAGCCGCACCATCAGGTCGGTGCGCAGGGTCAGCAATGCCTCACCGAGCGCCTGCTTTTCATCCGCCTCTGCTTTCAGTTGGGTCTTGCTGGGCGGGCCCACTTCTTCGAGTGCAATTTCTTCGGGTTTCACGAATCGGCCGTTGGACCAGTAGCCTTTGATGGCCTTGGGAGTCTTGTTGTTCATAGCGCTTAGTATCATAGATACATGACCCAAAAAACTCCCTCCCGTTCACCTCGCAGCGTTTCCCGCACCAAAACCCGCCAACCCGAGGCAGGTTTCAGCTACCACCGGGACTTTTTTGAAGACCTGGTCGATACCGCGCTGGGCCATGCCAAAAAACTCGGCGCCACCGATGCAGCCGCCGAAGCCTCGGAAGGCTGCGGCCTTTCGGTCAGCGTGCGCAAGGGCGAGCTTGAATCGGTCGAGCGCAACCGTGACAAGTCGCTGGGCATCACCGTGTATGTCGGCAAGAAGCGCGGCAATGCCTCGACCAGCGATTTTTCAAAGGCCGCGATACAGCAAACCGTGAGCGCCGCCTACGACATTGCCCGCTTCACGGCGGAAGACGAGACCTCGGGCCTGCCCGACGAGCAGGACATCGCCCGCGAACATCCGGCGCTCGACCTGTTCCACCCGTGGGTCATCACGTCCGAGGAAGCCGCCCATCTGTCCTTGCAGTGCGAAGCCGCCGCTTTCGCCACTTCGCGCCTGATCACCAACAGCGAAGGCGCGGGCGTGTCCGCGCAGCAAAGCCACTTCTTCAGCGCCCATACCAAGGGCTTTCGCGGCGGCTATGCGAGTTCGCGCCACAGCATTTCCGTGGCGCCGATTGCCGGCAAGGGCAAGCACATGCAGCGCGACGCCTGGTACAGCTCGATGCGCGATGCGGGCCAGCTGGCCAGTCCTGAAGCGGTAGGCCGCTATGCCGCCGAACGCGCGCTGGCACGCCTGAAAGGCCGCAAGATCCCGACCATTGAATGCCCGGTGCTGTTCGAGTCGCCGCTGTCGGCCGGCCTGCTGGGCGGCTTTGTGCAGGCCGTTAGCGGGGGCGCGCTGTACCGCAAGAGCACTTTCCTGGCGAACAGCCTGGGCAAGATGGCTTTTCCCAAGCACATCGACATCCACGAAGACCCGCACCAGCTCAAGGGCAAGGGCAGCGCGCCGTTTGATGACGAAGGCGTCATGACCAGCGCACGGCAGGTGGTGGACGGCGGACGGGTCGAAGGGTATTTCCTCAGTACCTACTCGGCCCGCAAGCTGGGCATGCGCACCACTGGCAACGCCGGCGGCTCGCACAACCTGACGCTGACAAGCCGCAAGACCAAGGCGGGTGACGACCTCGACGCCATGCTGCGCAAGTTAGGCACCGGCCTGTTCGTCACCGAGCTGATGGGGCAGGGCGTCAACTACGTGACCGGCGACTATTCACGTGGCGCTTCGGGATTCTGGGTCGAGAACGGTGAAATCGCCTTCCCGGTGGAAGAAATCACGATTGCCGGCAACCTGAAAGACATGCTGATGGGCATTCAGGCCGTGGGCGCCGACGTCTACAACTACGGTGCCAAGAGCGTTGGCTCGATCCTGGTCAACCGGATGAAGGTGGCGGGGAGCTGATAAGCCCCCACGCTCCCCACTTCGTGTGGTTCGCTGCCCCCCGAGGGGGCGCTGCGCCTGCAGTCCGGCAAAGCCGGTCCTGCGGCCCCTGTTGGTGGAGATGGGTCAGGGGATGTGGCTTTAATGCGGCTGGTCTTGTCTGGTCAGCCGGCCAGCGCGGCTTTCACCGCTGCTGACACTTGGCCCATGTCGGCCTTGCCGGCCAGTTGGGTTTTCACGGCGGCCATCACCTTGCCCATGTCGCCGGGACCTACGGTGCGGCCCAGTTCGCCGGCCAGGGTTGCGACGATGCTCTTGACTTCGGCTGTGACTTCTTCGGCGCTCAGGCGGGCCGGCAGGTAGGCCTGCAGCACCAGCAGCTCGGCCTTTTCCTTGTCGGCCAGATCCTGGCGCTGGGCTTTTTCAAACGCCTCGATCGAGTCCTTGCGCTGCTTGATCAGCTTGTCCACGATGGCGACGGCCATGACGTCATCGACCACCACGCGCTCATCCACTTCCTTTTGCTTGATCGCCGACAGCAGCAGCCGGATTGTGCCCAGGCGTTCGCTGTCCTTGGCGCGCATGGCGGTTTTCATGTCATCGGTGATTTGTTCTTTGAGTGTCATGGCAGGCTCCTGAAGGGTGCGGCTAAAAAGTTAAGAGGGTTTGAAAAACAAAAAAGCCCGCAGAGCGTCCTCTTGCGGGCTTGTGCTGCCGTGAGGCAAGTACCGATGATGGATCAGTACAGCTTCTTGGGCAACTGCATGGCGCGAATGCGCTTGTAGTTGCGCTTGACGGCGGCTGCCTTCTTGCGCTTGCGCTCGGCGGTTGGCTTTTCATAGAACTCGCGTGCGCGCAAGTCGGTCAGCAGGCCGAGTTTTTCGATGGTGCGCTTGAAGCGGCGCAGCGCGACGTCAAAGGGTTCGTTGTCTTTTACGCGGATGGTTGTCATTGATGAATCGATTCAAAAGATGCACTTTACATTGATCTGATCAGGATCAGGCCAGGTGCGGGTTTGCTAGCAAAGCCTGTGATTATAGCAGTCTATAACTCGGCCAGAATCGATGATCATAGCGCCCGCTCGGCCTGCCGCGCCGCCAGCGCCTGCGCGCAGGCAAAGCCGCTGGCCCAGGCCCACTGGAAGTTGTAGCCACCCAGCCAGCCGGTCACGTCCACCACTTCGCCGATGAAGTACAACCCCGGCTGCTTCGACTCCATGGTTTGCGACGACAAATCGCGGGTATCGACGCCGCCGATCGTCACTTCGGCTTTTTTGTAGCCTTCGGAGCCGTTCGGCGTGAGTTGCCAGTCGGCCAGGCGCTGCGCCAGGGTTAGCAGCGCCTTGTCGGAGGCATCGACGATCGGGCGCTGCAAGGCTGCATCTTCGCTGACCCAGGCGTCGGCCAGGCGGCCGGGCACCAGGCTGGAGAGTTCGTTGGCGATCAGCTTTTTCGAGCTGGTCTTGGCGCGCAGCAGCAGCTTGGCCACGTCCACGCTAGGCGCCAGGTTGATGCGCACTGGCTGGCCTTCGCGCCAGAAGCTGGAAATTTGCAGCACCGCCGGCCCGCTCAGGCCCCGGTGGGTGAACAGCAGGTCTTCGGCAAACACGACCGCTTTCTTGCGCTGTTTGGGGCTGGCGTCCGGTGGGCCGGTTTCGATCAGCACTGGCAGCGCCAGGCCGGCCAATTGGGCATAGGGCGCCCAGGCCTCGCCGTCGAAGGTCAGCGGCACCAGCGCGGCCCGGGGTTCAATCAGGCGCAGGCCGAACTGTTGGGCGATGCGGTAACCGAAATCGGTCGCACCGATTTTCGGGATCGACAGGCCGCCGGTGGCAATCACCACCTGATCCGCTTCGATCAGTCCCCGATCGCTCTGGATTTGATAGCTGGTGGTGCCGGCCTGTTCTGCGTAAACCACACTTTTGATGCCGCAAGACTGCCAGTGCGTGACCTGTCCGGCAGCGCATTCGGCCAGCAGCAGGTCAATGATGTCCTCGGCCGAGCGGTCGCAAAACAGCTGGCCCTTGTGCTTTTCGTGAAACGGAACCTGATGCCGCTGCAGCAGTTCAATGAAGTCCTGCGGCGTGTAGCGCGACAGGGCAGAGCGGCAAAAGTGCGGGTTGTCGCTCAGGAACTGGGCAGGCGTGGCGTCTCGGTTGGTGAAGTTGCAGCGGCCGCCGCCCGAAATGCGGATTTTCTCGGCGACCTTGTCGCTGTGGTCAACCAGCAAAACCTTCAGGCCCTGCTGGCCCGCCTGGCCCGCGCAAAACAGGCCGGCCGCACCGGCGCCGATCACGACCACATCGAATTTATAAGTCAAATCAGCCTTTTGCGCAGGCAGGGCGGGCGAAATTAGCTATGAATATCATAGCGGTCTAGCATATCCTGTGGCTGCGTTTCATCAAACACCGGAGTGTAGCCGCGCCAAGGCGGATGAGCTGAGCGTGGTGTTTCAGGCGCTGCGGCGCACTTCCGGATGCTCGGCGGCCTGCGCCAGCGCGCTGACGACGTCGCCAACGACGATGACCGACGGGCTGGCCAGGCCCGACTGCTTGAGGTCGCGGGACAGCCGGGCGAGCGTGGTGGCGATGTGGCGCTGCGTCGGCAGCGACGCGTTCTGGATCACGGCCACCGGCGTGTCGGCGGGCAGGCCGCTGAGCAGTTCGTGCTGGATGTGCTCGGCACCGCTGACGCCCATGTAGATCACCAGCGTCAGCCGGGCACTGTGGGCGGTGGCCGCCAGCGCGCGCCAGTCAGTGCCGCTGTCGCCGGGCTTGGCGTGGCCGGTAACGAACACCACGCCATGCGCATGCTGGCGGTGCGTCAGCGGCACGCCGAGCGATGTGACCGCCGCCAGTCCGGCGGTGATGCCGTTGACCACCTCGACCCGGATGCCGGCGGCCTGCAGATGTTCCAGCTCTTCGCCGCCGCGGCCAAAGATGAAGGGATCGCCGCCCTTGAGGCGGACGACGTTTTCGCCTTCCCGGGCGGCAATGACCATGAGTTTTTCGATGAAGGCTTGCGGCGTCGATTTGCAGCCGCCGCGCTTGCCGACATACACGATGCGGGCACCGGGGGCAGCGAACGCGACGATTTCTTCGCTGACCAGGTCATCGACGAACAGCACGCTGGCCTGCTGGATGGCCTTGACGGCCTTGAGGGTTAGCAGTTCAGGATCGCCTGGACCGGCGCCGACAAGGGTGACTTTGGGGTTGTTCATAGTTGCCTGAGCAGTTGCAAGATATGCGCCACCTGCTGCGCAATCGACGGCGGCAGCGGGCTGTCACCGGCCAGCACCGAGCGGATATAGGCCGCCGTGCTGTCGGCGTCGATGGCTTTGGGCAGGTCGGGCACCGACGGCAGGGTGCCCTTGAGTCCTTCTTCGTTCAGCACGCGCTCGCCCTGGATGAAACCCTGCATCTGCGGCGAGCGGCGCGGGTCGGCCACGCCCTCACCCTCGGTGCCGCGCAGCAGCAGCGCATCGGCCTTGACCAGCGCGAAGGTGGCCGCCATGGACAGCGCGTATTCGGGATGCGTGTAGCTGCTGACCACCAGCGCCTTGCCGGCGACCGGGTTCATCAGCTTGACCAGGCTGTGCGCCGGGTTGCGCAGGCCGACGGCGCGGCGCACGTCAAGCAGGCGCTTGAGCGCCGGGCTGAGCAGTTCGGTGGGGGCAAACGCCACGTCGCCAGGTGCTATGGGTTTGATATCTGTCAGCGCAGGCACACCCAGCGCAGCAAGCACTTCCGATGAAAAAACGCGTTTGGATTCGGTGGGCGTGCCATGCATCAGCACCGCCACGCCTTCGCGCGCCAGCAGCAGCGCCAGCAGCGGCGTGAGCACCGGCAGCTTGCGCGCGCCGTTGTAGCTGGGCAGCACCACGACCGGGCCGTCGCTGGCCGCCAACAAGTTCAGGCGCTGGTGCACGGCGTCGAGAAAGCCGGCCATTTCCTCGGGCGTTTCGCCCTTGATGCGCATGGCCAGGCAAAAGCCGCCGATTTCCAAGTCGGTGACGACGCCGTCGAGCACCTGGCCGAGCAGGTCGGCGGCCTGTTCGCGCGACAGCGGGCGGGCGCCGTCCTTGCCGCGCCCGATTTCCTTGATGTAGTGGCTGATGCTCATGCGGCGATTGTGCGTGAATGCAGATGACTTGCGGTTATGAGCTTAAGCCACCTGCCGAATCGGAATCACGGCGCGCGTCGGCGCTGCCATGTCGGCTCTGGCCGAGCGCAGTCTGCGCTTGAGCTCGGGAACGCAGGAGCCGCAGCTGGTGCCGCATTTCAGTGCCTGCTGCAGCGAAGCCAGGCGCGCGTCGTCGGTGTCGGCAACGGCCGCATCCTGCGCCAGCAGCGCCAGCTGGTGGTCGATGGCCACGTCGGTGACGTTCAGGCAGCTGCACACGACCTTGCCGCGCGACTGGATGGCCACCGGCGGCTTGGCCCCCGGCAGCAACAGCAGCCGGCCATAGGCCTGCGCCGGCAGCTCGTCCCGCAACAAGGTACTGATCCATGCCTCGGCACTGGTGTCGCCGGCCAGCACGAAGCCAGTCAATTCGGCCGCTTCGTGGGTGCGTGCCAGCCGCACGGTGCGACGTTGGCCTTTCCTGCGGTCGGCATAGCGCAGGATGTAGGAGCCATCAAGTCCAAAGATTCGTTCCAGCAGCGCCAGGGTTTCGTCGTTCGGCGCCTCATGGGCGGCTGCACGGAACATGATGCCGCTGCGTTCAGGCTGGGGTCCGGCCAGTGGCTTGTTGTTGGAAAACGGCACGCAGCTGGCAAAGGCAAAGGCGGCCAGCAGGGGTTTGAGCTGTTCGTGGGCGGCCAGCGCATCGCCTTTGTCGAACCACGCCATCGCCAGCAGCGACCAAGGCAGTTCGGCCTTCAATATCTTGACGGCGGCGTGCTTGAGTTCTGGCTGCTTGGAGCTTGGGCAATAGGCCGAGGTGGTCAGGGCGTTGACGCCTGCCAGCGGCTGGCCAACGCTTGACAGGCCGCTCAGGTATTCGCTGCCCCAGTGCATCGCCATGAAGGCCTGGCTGAGCGCGACTTCCGGTGAAGCCTGCACTGGCACCACGATGGAGCCGCACTTGGAGGTGACATGCACCAGGTCGCCGTCTTTGAGCAAGCGGCGCGCCATGTCCTGCCCGTTCATCTGGATCGACGGCTCGGCCACATGGCCGAACAACCGGCCCAGCGTGCCGGTGCGGCTCATTCCGTGCCACTGGTCGCGCAGGCGGCCGGTGGTCATCGAAAACGGGTAGCGTGATTCGCGCGGCTCGGCCACGGGCCGGTACACGGTGTTGACAAAATTCGCCCGGCCGTCGGGCGTGGGGAAGATGCCGTCTTCATACAGCCGGGTTTTTCCCGCCGTTTCGCCTTCATGCATCGGCCATTGCAGCGGCGCCTGCTCCAGCAGCGCATAGCTCATGCCGGTGATGTCCAGGTCGCGGCCGCGCGTCGATTCGCGGTGCTCGTTCCACAGGGCTTCGGCACCCATCGATGCATCCCCAACTGAATAAGGAAAGAGAGGCGCGGCGCTTCGTCCAGGCAAAAGCTGCTCAAGCCTGTGGGCAAAGGCCACTGCAATCGACCAGTCATGCCGCGTTTCGCCGGGCGCTGCCACGGCGGGCCGGACCCGGCTGATGCGGCGTTCGCTGTTGGTCACGGTGCCGGTCTTTTCGCCCCAGGTGGTGGCCGGCAGCAGCAGGTCGGCGTACGCGCAGGTGGCGGTGGTGGAAAACGCTTCCTGCACGATCACCAGTTCGGCCCGCTCCAGCGCGCGCCTTACAGTGGCTTGGTCGGGCATGGACTGCGCCGGGTTGGTGCAGGCAATCCACAGCGCCTTGATCTCGCCGTCAGCTGCCGCCTGGAACATCTCGACGGCGGTCTTGCCCGGTTTTTCCGGCACGGAATACACACCCCACAGCGCGGCGACTTCAGCGCGGTGTTGGGCATTCGACAGGTCGCGGTGGCCGCTCATCAGGTTGGCCATGCCGCCCACCTCGCGCCCGCCCATGGCATTGGGCTGGCCGGTGAGCGAAAACGGCCCTGCACCGGGCTTGCCGATTTGCGCAGTCGCCAAATGCAAATTGATGAGCGCGGCGTTCTTGGCCGTGCCGCTGCTCGACTGGTTCAGGCCCTGGCAATACAGGCTGAGCGTGGCGCTTGAGGTGGCAAACAGTTTGGCGGCAGCGAACAAGTCTTCTTTTTTAAGGCCGCAAACCTGCGCCACCAGGTCGGGCGTGCAGTCGCGCACCGTGGCTTTCAGTGCCTCGAAGCCGGAGGTATGGGCGGCAATGTAGGCCGGGTCGATCCAGCCTTCCCACAGCATGATGTGCAGCATGCCGTTGAACAGCATCACATCGGTGCCGGGCTGCAGCGGCAGGTAGAGGTCGGCGATCTCGGCGGTGTCGGTGCGGCGCGGGTCGCAATAAATAATTTTTAGCGCCGGATTGGCAGCTTTGGCGTCTTCAATGCGGCGGAACAAAATCGGGTGCGCGAAGGCGGTGTTGCTGCCGGTGATGAACAGGCACTGCGCGTGATTGATGTCCTCATAGCAGGCTGGCGGCGCGTCTGCGCCCAGCGTCTGCTTGTAGCCAGCGACGGCGCTGCTCATGCACAGGCGCGAGTTCGAGTCAATGTTGTTGGTGCCGATCAGGCCCTTGGCCAGCTTGTTGAAGGCGTAATAGTCTTCGGTCAGCAACTGGCCCGAAATGTAGAAGCCCACCGCGTCGGGGCCGTGATCGAGGATGATCTGCGCGAAACTTTTGGCGGTGAAATCGAGCGCGTTGTCCCAGGACGTGCGCCTGGGCGCTTCGCCACGGTGCTCGCGCCGCATGGGATGGAGCAGCCGCGTCTGCAGCGTGACCGCGCTGGATGCGGTCAGGTGCAGCGTCGAGCCCTTGGTGCACAGCCGCCCGAAATTGGCCGGATGGTCCGGGTCGCCGCGCACGCCGGTGATCTCGTTTCCCTGCGATTCGATGATCACGCCGCAGCCAACGCCGCAATAGGGACAGGTTGATCGCGTTTCAGTCATGGCGGCTCCTGCTGGCTTGGGTCAAAAAAAAGGCGTGTTCAGGCGCTGTGCGGAGTCTGCACATCAAAGGTCGCGTCGCCAATCGCGCCGGCGGATGCAGCACCCGGGCCGGCCCTGGGCGGCATTAAATCGAGCGCCAGCGATGCCAGTTCGCCGGCATCGAGGTACACCTCGCCGCCATCGACCCTGCAGGCAAAGCGGGTGGTGCAGCCTTCGTCGGGCAGCGCGGCCTGGCCGTCGCACAGGCCGATGCTCCAGTTGTGCAGCGGGCAGGCCACGCGGGTGCCAAAAACGATGCCCTGGCTCAGCGGGCCGCCCTTGTGCGGGCAGCGGTCGAGCAGGGCGAACACCTGGTCTTCGCTGTTGCGGAAAACGGCCACGTCCATGCCTTGCGGGCGCCTGACCCGGCGCGAGCCGAGCACGGGGATGTCATCGACCAGGCAGATTTTTTTCCATTCACTCATTGCGCTAACTCCTCATTGATTCCCAGGATGCGGGCGTTGTCCATCAGGCTGTGACAGCTGAAATGGCGCTGAACTGGCGCGTGTCCACGGCCGCGTCCTTGTGCTCGAACCACGGGTCGGGCTCGCCGTCGAGGGAGAACTGCAGGCGCTCCCACAGCGCTTTTCTGCGCTCGCTGTCTTCCAGCACCTGCTTCTTGACATGCTCCAGCCCGACCCGGTGGATGTAATGCACCGTGCGCTCCAGGTACCAGCCTTCCTCGCGGTAGAGCTGCAAAAACGCGCCGCTGTACTCCATCACTTGGTCGCTGGTCTTGAGCTTGACCAGGAACTGGGCGACTTCGGTCTTGATGCCGCCGTTGCCGCCCACGTACAGCTCCCAGCCCGAGTCCACGCCGACGATGCCGATGTCCTTGATGCCGGCCTCGGCGCAGTTGCGCGGACAGCCGCTGACCGCCAGCTTGACCTTGTGCGGCGAATACATGGCCCACAGCGCGCGTTCCAGGTCCTTGCCCATCTGGGTCGAGTCCTGCGTGCCGAAGCGGCACCATTCGCTGCCCACGCAGGTCTTCACCGTGCGCAGCGACTTGGCGTAGGCAAAGCCGCTGGGCATGCCGATGTCCTTCCAGACGTTGGCCAGGTCTTCCTTCTTGACGCCCAGCAGGTCGATGCGCTGGCCGCCCGTGACCTTGACGGTGGGAATGCTGTATTTGTCGGCCGCGTCGGCGATGCGCCGCAGCTCGTCGGGCGTGGTGTGGCCGCCCCACATGCGCGGAATCACGCTGTAGGTGCCGTCTTTCTGGATGTTGGCGTGGCTGCGTTCGTTGATGAAGCGGCTTTGCGGGTCGTCCTTGGCTTCCTTGGGCCAGCTGCTGATCAGGTAGTAGTTGATGGCCGGGCGGCAGCTGGCGCAGCCGTTGGGCGTGCGCCATTCCAGGAACTGGTACACGTCGGCAATCGTCAGCAGCTTGCTAGACCGGATGGCGTCGCGCACCGCCTGGTGGCCGTGGTCGGTGCAGCCGCACATGGCTTTCAGCTTGGGCGTGGCCGAGTAGTCGCCGCCGGCGGTGAACATTAGTATCTGCTCGACCAGCCCGGTGCATGAGCCGCAACTGGCGCTGGCCTTGGTGTGCTTGCGTACCTCGTCGAGCGTGAACAGGCCCTTGTCCTTGATCGCCTTGCAGATCGTGCCCTTGTTCACGCCGTTGCAGCCGCAAACCTCGGCGGTATCAAGCATGGAGGCGGCCTTGTTGTGGCCTTCATGGCCCACGTCGCCAATGTTGGACTCGCCAAACATCAGCTTGTCGCGGATTTCGGCCACGCTGCGGCCGTCGCGCAATAGCTTGAAGTAGTAGCTGCCGTCAACCGTGTCGCCGTAGAGGCAGGCGCCAATCAGCTTGTCGTCCTTGATGACCAGCTTTTTGTACACGCCGCCGAACGGGTCGCTCATGATGATTTCCTCGGCGCCGTCGCCGCCCATGAAGTCACCGGCGCTGAACAGGTCGATGCCGGTGACTTTCAGCTTGGTCGAGGTCAGCGAGCCGGTGTAGCGGCCAATGCCGAACATCGCCAGGTGGTTGGCCAGCACTTTGCCCTGCTCGAACAACGGCGCCACCAGGCCGTAGGCGATGCCCCGGTGCGCAGCGCATTCGCCGACGGCGTAGATGCGCGCGTCGGTGGTGGTCTGCATGGTGTCGCTCACGACAATGCCGCGATTGACATGCAGGCGCATTTTTTCAGCCAGCCCGGTGTTGGGGCGGATACCGACAGCCATGCAGACCAGGTCGGCCGGGATCTCGGTGCCGTCTCCCGGGTCGGCGCCCGGGACAGGCTTGAACTTGACAGTCTTGACGCGGCCGTCTTCGCCGCCGACAAGCTCCTGCGTCTGGGCACCGATCAAAAATTTCATGCCGCGTTCAGCCAGCGACTTTTGCAGCAGCTTGCCCGCCACGTCGTCGAGCTGGCGCTCCATCAGCCAGTCGCCCACGTGGACCACGGTGACTTGCATGCCGCGCTTCATCAGGCCGTTGGCCGCTTCCAGGCCCAGCAGGCCGCCGCCGATGACGACTGCATGCTTGTAGAGCACGGCGGCATCGATCATGGCCTGCGTGTCGGCAATATCGCGGTAGGCCAGCACGCCTTTCAGGTCCTTGCCCGGAATCGGCAGAATGAACGGGTTCGAGCCGGTGGCCATGATCAGCCGGTCGTACTCGGCGCTGACGGTTTCGCCTGCTGCATTGCTGGCATGCACCACGCGGCGCACACGGTCCACTTCAGTGACGGTCCAGCCGGCATGCAGCGTGATGTGGTTGTCTGTGTACCAGGACCAGTCGTTCAGCACGATCTCGTCTAACGTCTGTTCGCCGGCCAGCACGGGCGAAAGCAGGATGCGGTTGTAGTTGGGATGCGGCTCGGCACCGAACACGGTGATGTCGTAAAGCTCGGGCGCAATCTTCAGCAGCTCTTCAAGCGCACGCACGCCGGCCATGCCGTTACCAATCATCACCAGTCTGGATTTTTTCATCATGACCCCCGTGGGCAGTTCGCAAAAACAAAAAAGGCGCCCGCACGGGTTGCAGGGCCTGAGCCAGCATATCCGTGGGGACGCCATCGTCCTGAAGACCCAATCCGCCATTGCACCGGGCCTGCATGCAGCCACCATTGACCGCGTCGTTATTCATGCAAGGGTTGTGCCATGCCTTGTCCATGGCACGGTCGAGGAACAAAAAGTCTGTTTACGCATGCTGAATAAGCGCATACAGCTATCAAATAGATAGCCGCTATCGGGCGTGGCCAAGACCTTGGGTGGTGCATGGGTGCCTTGAAATTGTGCGTTGCACCCTGGCGGTGGAGGCCAGCCGGGCGCATGCCGGGGTTTCCCCTGCCGATCTTGTGCGTTCATCGCGCTTGCAAGTGGCTTGCAAGGTTTTAACACCACAATCAGCCCTTGCAGGTGTCAGGCCGCTTGCATTGCCTGCCCGTCTGGCCTGAAACTCGCATGTGCCTGTCCATTGTTTCAAGAGGGAGATCGCCATGACTGCTGTTGCCGACATTCTCAAAGCCAAGGGCGATGCCATCGTCCATTCGATCGGACCGGACGACTCGGTCTTCGATGCCCTGCAGCGCATGGCCGACAAGGGCATTGGCGCTTTGCTTGTGCTGGAAGGCGAGCAGATTGTCGGCATCGTCACCGAGCGCGACTACGCCCGCAAGATTGCCCTGAAGGGCCGCACCTCGGCACTGACGCAGGTGCGCGACGTCATGACCACGTCGGTCATGTTCGTCAAGCCCAGCCAGACCAGCGAGGAATGCATGGCACTGATGACCGACAACCGGCTGCGCCACCTGCCGGTCGTGCAGGACGACAGGCTGATCGGCCTGATTTCCATCGGCGACCTGGTCAAGAACATTATTTCCGAGCAGAAATTCGTCATCGAGCAGCTGGAACACTACATTTCCGGCCAGCGCGGCTGAAGAACCGGATCGTCACGGTTGAGAAGGAGACCGCAGTAGCAAAGCTGCCGCCTCCTGTCGTTCGCAAAGCGCTCTTAGAGACGCTTCCCTGGCGCGTCATCGGCACCACGCATGTGGCCTGGCGCGTCATCGGCACTGCGGGCGCGGCCGCGACTGCCAGTTGCGCCATCATCGGCCCCATTCCGGCCCCGGCTGTCTTCGCCACTGCTGGCTGACTTTCCGCTGCCGGAATTGGAACTGCCCGCTGAGCTGCCGCTGCTCGAACCGCTGCTTGAGCCGCCGCCTGAGTGGCCCCCGCCTGATCCGCCGCCGCCAGAGCCGCTACCGGAGCCGCCACCGGAGCCGCCACCAGAGCCGCCGCCAGAGCCGCCGCCAGAGCCGCCGCCACCGTGCGCCAGGGCGGGCGCTACGGCCAGGCCGAGAGTGACCATGGTTGCGACAGCCACTGTCAATTTCTTGAGGTTGAACATGAAAATTCTCCTGACCAAAAGCTGAAAAAAAACATGGAACCAGACAAATCAGTTATTTTGATTTGAGTAAACGCAGGTCGCAAAACTTGGCTTGAACCGGCTGTCTTTTTCTTGTTCCGCTTTATGTGTGAATATTTCCCACACACGCATTGACTTTAAAGGAAGAAGTGCTCGGGTTAAAATATTTGTGTAACTATTTCCCACGCCACGTGGTAGAGTTGTTTTTAACAAGGGCAACTTCCCCAACATGCTGACCTCGCAAACCCCTGCCACGCCTTCACCAGCACTTGTTCTGGCGCTGCGCCGCGTGCTGCGCCCCATGGTCAAGCTATTGCTCGCGCAGGGCATCACCTATCCTTACCTGGCCGAGCTGCTCAAGGCACTTTTTGTTGACATCGCCGACAAGGATTTCCGCCTTGACGCAAAGCCGCCGACCGACAGCCGCGTCAGCCTGATCTCGGGCGTTCATCGCAAAGAGGTCAATCGGCTGCGTCAGGAAATGGCTTCGGACGCTGAAATTGTTCCGTCTGTGGTCTCGCTCGGCGCACAGCTGGTGGCCGTCTGGCTGGGTTCGGCCCACTACATTGATGAATACAACCGCCCCAAGCCACTGGCGCGGTTTGTCAGCGACGGCGGTGCCCTGTCGTTCGAGGCGCTGGTGGCCGGCGTGAACAGCGACATCCGGCCGCGCGTCGTGCTCGACGAGTGGCTGCGCTTGGGGGTGGTGCGTTTCGACGAGGAGCAGCGGGTTTGCCTGAATGTGGCCGCCTTTGTTCCGGTCGAAGGCTTTGATGAAAAAGCTTTTTACTTTGGCCACAACCTGCACGACCACGTGGCCGCAGCGGCGCATAACCTCATGGGTGTGGGCAAACCGTTTCTTGAGCGCACGGTCCACTGCGACGAACTCAGCGCCAACTCCATCGCAGCACTGGCCGCGCAGTCGGAGCAAGTGGGTATGCAGGCCTTGCTGGCCATCAACAAGAGCGCCATGGCGCTGGAAGCGGCCGACGCCAGCGACACGGCGCCGCGCCAGCGCATGACGTTTGGCATCTACTTTTATGCAGAGCCGGCGATGCCCGGCAAAGAGCCGCCGCCCGACGCTTGACAAACAGAAAGAAGCACGCCGTGAACACCAGCTCAACTTTCATGCCGCGTCGTGTCTTAAGTCCTGCGGTGGCTGCCCTGGCCGCAGGACTTTTGTTGTGCGCGTCCGTGCAGGCGCAAAACATGTGCGAAACCCAGGCCTCTCTGGTCAATCCAGCCGCGCTGACGCCGGGTATTGGCGGCACCGGCGCGCCGCGGGATGAAGTGGTCGCGGGCCGACCGGGCATGGGGGGCACAGGCGTCAGCGGCGGTGGTATCGGTGGCACAGGCATCCTTGAAGGCGCGATGGGCGACACCGGCGCGGCGCGTGATGGCGTGGTTGCAGGTCGCCCCGGCATTGGCGGCACAGGCATCAACAACGGCGGCGTGGGCGGCACCGGCATTGTTGGGGTGATCACCGGTTTTGCCAGCATTTGCGTCAACGGCCTGGAAGTCAACTACGACAGCAGCACGCCGGTCATGGCCGATGGCCGAGGGGCGACGGCACGCGAACTGGCGGTGGGCCAGGTGGTTGCCGTCCGGGCTTCAGGCGCAGGGGCGCAGTTCTCGGCACGCCACATTGCCGTCATCCATGCCGTGGTCGGTCCGGTGAGTCATGTCGATGCCCGCACGGGCCAACTGGAACTGCTGGGCCAGTCGGTGTTCGCCAGCGCTCCGGGCGAGTTGTCGAACTTGCGGCCCGGCGACTGGGTGCAGGTGAGCGGCTATCGCCTGGCGTCGGGCGAGGTGGCGGCTTCACGCATCGAGCCGATTGCCGCGCGGTCGCAGGCGCAAATTACCGGGCAGATCGGGCAGGTCGACACTTTCGGTTTCACGCTCCACGGCAGCCGCGTCCGTCTGGCCAGCCTTAGCCTGCCCCCCGGCGCCGTGACGGGCTCGGAGGTGCTGGTGCGCGGCACCTGGGACGGCAGCAGTTTGCTTGCCCAGGCTATCGAGATGGATCCGACGCGCCAGGGCGTGGGCGGTGTGGAGAGGGTGGTGCTGGAAGGCTACGTGCATGCCTTGAGCGGAACTGAACTCAGCCTTGGCAGCAGCAAGATGACGCTGGCGCCCAACGTGCAGATTTCCGGCAGCAGCGGCACGCCGCTCGCGGTCGATCAACGGATCCAGGTCAGTGGCCGGGTCGGTGCTGACGAGCGCATCACGGTGGACCGGGTTGAAGTCAAAGGCGCAGGAGGGGGCTCGGGCGGTGCACAAAGCGGCAAGGGAGTGAGTTCGGGCAGCCGCAGCAAAGGCAACTCGGACCGTGGCAGCAGCGGCAAAGGCAGCTCCGACGGTTCGTCAGGATCGAGTTCCGGCTCGTCTGGGTCGAATTCTGGCTCCTCTGGCTCATCGGGTTCATCCGGCAGCGGATCCTCAGGAGGCGGCTCGTCTGGCGGTGGCAGTAGCGGAGGTGGCGGTGGCGGCGGCCGGTAAAACGACCTGAAATGCCTTCAGTCCTCGCGCGCAACAGGCCGGCCCCGTTTCCCCCTGCTGGGTCGTTGACGCAGAGGCATCCGTATTAACCGGCAAGCGGTTTTTCAACATAAAATATGCCTTTTCCGGATGGCTGGTGAGCGCGAGTAGCTATAAATTCAGTAGCAAAAATTGTCAGGCACCTTGCTCGCCGCGCGTGCCAGTCAGGGATTGCGCACCAACTCTTTCCTCTACCGCAGCCTGCAGAACCTGGCCCAGCTGCAAAGCTGATTTTGCTGGGCGGATTGCAATGCACCCATGTTGGGCGTAACACTTATCAGGCTTGGTGCATGGCATTCAACATAGACATCGGTTTTGCAACGCAGGCGGGGCGCAAGCCCGGCAACGAAGACTTCTGCGCGGCCATGCTGCCCGATCCGGGGCAGGAAGGCATGGGGTCCATCGTGGCGATTGCCGATGGCGTGAGCGCCGGCGGCATGGGCCGCGAAGCCGCCCAGACCACCGTCACCAGCCTGGTGCGCGACTACTACGCCACGCCCGAAACCTGGGACACCACCGTCGCGCTGGACCGGATCATCGCCGCCCAGAACACCTGGCTGGCTGGCATCAACCGGCGACGCCAGCCTGTCATGGGGCTGACCACGCTGACCGCGCTGGTGCTTTGCGGCCAGTCCTACACCGTGGCGCATGTCGGCGATTCGCGGGCTTATCTGCTGCGCGGCGGCGAGATGCGCCAGCTGACCCATGACCACGTGGTCAATCATCCGGATTTCAGGCACCAGCTGCTGCGCTCGGTCGGCGCTGAAGACCATGTCGTGGTGGACTACCTGCAGGGCGAACTGCTGGTGGGCGACAT
Organism: Polaromonas sp. CG_9.7; assembly: GCF_015752205.1. Lineage (GTDB taxonomy): Bacteria > Pseudomonadota > Gammaproteobacteria > Burkholderiales > Burkholderiaceae_C > Polaromonas. The sequence goes on along the minus strand of NZ_JADOVG010000009.1, from coordinate 103,826 downwards.
CTTCGTACTGGTGACCGACGGGGTGTACGGCGTGCTGACCGACCGCCGGTTGCAGGCCTTGGCCGGCCTTCAGGCGACCGACAGCGCGCCGCTGGCCAGCCAGAACCTCGTCAATGCCGCGCTGGCCGCCGGCAGCCAGGACAACGTCACCGCTGTCGTGGTGCGGGTCCTTGGCCTGCTGGACGCCAGTCTGCCCGATGTCAACCGCAGGGTGGAGGGCCTGCCGATTCCACCGCGCCTGATGAAGGTGGGCGAGGTGATTGATGGCTTGTGCGTGACGGCGCTGGTCGCCGACAGCGGCATCAACCTGCTCTACCAGGTGCGCGACAGCGCCAGCCAGTCGCTGTATGCGCTGAAGACGCTGCACCCCGCCCGGGCGCACGACGCGCAGGAGCGCACCATGCTGGCGCATGAAGCCTGGCTGGCCACCCGCATGCAGACCGGCCGCGCGGCGGACCACCTGGTGCATCTGCACGAGCGCCTGCCTAGCGGCCGCGAGCGCAGCGCCTTTTACCTGCTGTACGACTGGCACAGCGGCGACACGTTGCAGCAGCAGCTGGACCGTGGACAGAAGTTCACGGTTCAGCAAGCGCTGGCTGCCGCCACCCAGACTGCTCAGGCGCTGGCCCGGCTGCACCGCCAGTGCGTGATTCACCGCGACATCAAGCCGGCCAACCTGCACCAGGGCAAGGACGGCGTGCTGCGGCTGCTTGATCTGGGCGTGGCGCTGAGCGGGCGCGAACCCGAGGCGATGCGCCAGCTGCATGCCGGTACGCCGAGCTTCATCAACCCGGAGCAATGGGGCTACAGCGCGCTGGCGGCCGTCGGCCCGGAGGAGCTGCCTGACGCGCAAAGCGATTTGTTCGCGCTGGGCGTGACGCTGTACCAGCTGCTGACGGCCCGGCTGCCTTATGGCGAGGTGCTGCCTTACCAGTCGGGCCGCTACTACCGCGACCCGGTGGCGCCCAGCCGCACCAGGCCTGAGGTGCCGATCTGGCTGGACCACATCGTGCTGAAGGCCGTGGCGCGCGACAAGCGCCAGCGCTTTGAAACCGCAGAGGAATTGCTGCTGGCGCTGGAGCGCGGGGCTTCGCGGCCTTTGACGGCGCCGCAGGCGTCTCCTTTGATGCAGCGTGATCCGACGGCCGTCTGGAAATTGGCGCTCGGGGTGTCGCTGCTGTTCAATTTCCTGCTGGTTTATTGGTTGCTGTTTTTGCCGAAGTGACTGGTTTTTTTTGGATGAAATCGGTGTTGGAGCATATCCAGCTTTGGTTGTTTGCTATTAAATTAATAGCTTATCTGGCTCTGCATGGTTGGGCTGGCCGGGGGCTGCCCGGCCCAGCAGAGCCAAATAACCACCAAACAAGCCACAAGCACAGCAGGAAGCCATAGCGCAACTCAAGCCGAACGCGCCCGCCCACCCTTCTCCGCCCAGGTCCGCGTCCAGCGCATCTGCATCACCCGCAGCATCACCAGCATCGCCAGCGCCAGAACCGCGAACAGTAAAAATCCCCAGGCGTAGGTGCCGCCATACTGCTTCGACAAGCCCATCGCGCTCGGCACCAGGCCGCCGCCCAGCGCGCCAATTTCGCCGATCATCGAACCGGCCACGGCCGTGGCCATCGGCCAGCGCAGCGGCACCAGCTGGAACAAAGCGCCATTGCCAGCCCCCAGCGCGGCAAAACAGAGCATCACCAGCAGCGTCGTGAGCACCAGCGAACCACCGGCCAGACCGCACAGCATCAGCGTGACGGCCACTGTGACCAGCACGATGGTCAGGGTGTTGATGCCGCCCCAGCGGTCCGAAATCCAGCCGCCAAACACGCGCAGCGCCGCGCCCATGAAGGCCGCCAGCATCGTCAGCTGGCCAGCCTGCACCTTGCTGACCGAGAACTGGTCGTAGTAGTAGGTCGGCAAAAATGTCGCCAGGCCGATGAAGCCGCCAAACGTCACGGCGTAGATCAGGCTGAAGGCCCAGCCGTCTTTTTCATACAGGCAGGCGATGTGCTGCTTGAAGCTGGCATGCTTGTCGAGGTCGTCGGGTTCCTTGGCGAACACGATCATCACCACCATGGGAATGCTGATGGCGACAGCGGCAAAGCCGTACACCGTGACCCAGCCAAAGGCCTGCGCCAGCGGCGGCGCGATCAGCACCGAAACGGCGGTGCCGACATTACCCGCACCGACCAGGCCCATCGCCAGCCCCTTGTGCCGCGCCGGAAACGAGCCGGAACCCAGCGACAACGCCACGCCAAAACTGGCGCCGGCAATACCCAGCAGCACGCCCATGGCCAGCAGGTCGTTGAAGCTCTTGACAAAAAAGAAGCCGAAGAGCATGGCCACGGCAATCAGCCCCATCTCGACCAGCGTGGCCTTCTTGCGGCCGATGTACTGCGACAGCAGGCCGAGCGGGAAGCGCATCAAGGCGCCGGCGATGATCGGCACCGACAGCATCAGCCCCTTTTGCGCCGGGCTCAGGTTGAAGGTTTCCGAGATGAAGGGCGCCATGGCGCCGTTGAGCACCCAGATGCAGCACGAGAACGCGAAATACAGGAAGGCAGCGAACAGGGTGGGGGAGTGTCCGGACTTGAGGAATTGCTTGAAGAAGTTCACTGGAGAATGCCCGTGAAAAAGTGCGAATTGCCAAACAGGAAAAAAACCGGTGCCCGCCCGTGGGCTGTTGCATCGAGTTTTCCGGCACCCGCGTTGCGGGTGTTTGACGCGAAACGAGCGGCCACTCAGGCCGTCAGTTTTTCGACATGCGCCTGGCGCGTGTACAAAAAGTCGATCACCGCCTTGCGGTAGTGCAGGTACTGCGTGCTTTCGGCCAGTTCGACGCGGTTGCGTGGGCGCGGCAGGTCAACGCTGAGCACTTCGCCAATCGTCGCCGACGGGCCGTTGGTCATCATCACGATTTTGTCGCTCAGCAGCACCGCCTCATCGACATCGTGCGTCACCATGACGACCGTGCTCTGCGTGTTGGCGACGATCTGCAGCAGCTCGTCCTGCAGCTTGGCGCGGGTCAGCGCATCGAGCGCGCCGAAGGGCTCGTCAAGCAGCAGCACCTTGGGCTCCATCGACAGCGCACGGGCAATGCCGACGCGCTGCTTCATGCCACCCGAGATTTCGCCGGGGCGCTTTTGCGCTGCGGCCGTCAAGCCGACCATCGTCAGCACCGCATCGGTGCGCGCCTTCAGCTGGGCCTTGCTTTGCGTGGCGGAAAACACGCGCTCGACGGCCAGGTAGACGTTCTCGAAGCAGGTCAGCCACGGCAGCAGCGAGTGGTTCTGAAACACCACCGCGCGCTCCGGGCCGGGGCCGGCGATCTCGCGGTTGGCGCACAGCAGCACGCCCTGCGTGGGCATCGTCAGGCCGGCGATCAGGTTGAGCAGCGTCGATTTGCCGCAGCCCGAATGACCGATCAGCGCGACGAATTCGCCCTTGGCGACCTTGAGGTTGACGTTCTGCAGCGCGCAGAACGGGCCTTTCTTGGTCTTGAAAACCTGCTCGACGCCCTGGATGTCGATGTACTGGGGATTGACGGGGGTGTTCATGGTCATGTTCCTTGGGTTGGGTCGGCAGCTCAGTTCTTGACTTCTTCAAACGTGAACGCCGTGGCCAGCTTGATCAGCGCAAACTCCAGCGCCAGCCCGACGATGCCGATGACGAAAATCGCGATGATGATGTTCATGACGTTGAGGTTGTTCCACTCGTCCCAGACCCAGAAGCCGATGCCGACGCCACCAGTCAGCATCTCGGCCGCGACGATCACCAGCCACGCCGTGCCGACAGCCAGCCGCACGCCGGTCAGCATGTAGGGCAGCACCGAGGGGAACAAAATTTTGGTGACGATCTTCCATTCCGACAGGTTCAGCACACGGGCGACATTCATGTAGTCCTGCGGCACGCGCTGCACGCCAACGGCGGTGTTGATGACCATGGGCCAGATCGAGCAGATGAAAATCGTCCAGATGGCGGCCGGGTCGGCGCCCTTGAACACCAGCAGGCCGATCGGCAGCCAGGCCAGCGGCGACACCGGCCGCATCAGGCTGATGAGCGGGTTGAACATGCGGCTCAAAAACGTGAAGCGGCCAATCAGGAAACCGGCCGGAATGCCGACGATGGCGGCCAGGCCAAAGCCGAGCGCCACGCGCTTGAGCGAGGCCAGCACGTTCCAGCCGACGCCCTGGTCGTTCGGGCCGTTGCGGTAGAACGGGTCGCTGAACAGTACGACGGCTTGCAGGAAGGTGTCCTTGGGCGAGGGAATGCTGGCCTTGGTGGCCATGGATACCAATTCCCAGACAAGCGCCAGCAGGCCAAGTCCGAGCAGTGGCGGCAGGACGTGCAACCACAACGCAGAAAAATCCCGCCGGGGTGTCGCGGACAAGGCCGCACCCGTCTTTTTATGGTCTTTTACGGTCTTTGCGCTCGCCTCATCTACATTGGCAGCTATCGAATGCGTAGCGCTTCGCTCCACGCTGGCGGTAGTCGGCGGGGCGCTTTCAAGCGGGCTGTGAAATACGGCACTGACCATGGCGTCACCTCTTCAAAAGTAATTCAACGAAAAATCAAAGGGCGGTTTCAGGCGTGAACCTTGAAGCTGTCGGCGTACTTTTTCGGGTCCTTGCCGTCCCAGACCGTGCCGTCGATCAATTTGCTGGTGCGCATCACGTCCTTCGGAACGCTCACCTTGGCGGCGCTGGCAGCCTGCTTGTAGATGTCGATCCGGTTGATCTGCTTGGCCACGGCCAGGTAGTCCGGGTGCTCTTTCATCAAGCCCCAGCGCTTGTGCTGCGTCAAAAACCACATGCCGTCGGACAGGTAGGGAAAGTTCACCGCGCCGTCGTTGAAGAACTTCATGTGGTTCGGGTCGTCCCACGTTTTGCCCATGCCGTTCTGGTAGCGGCCCAGGATGCGCTGGTTGATGGCGTCGACGCTGGTGTTGACATAGGCCTTGCCGGAGATGGTTTCGGCCATCCTGCTTTTGTTCGCCAGGCTGGCGTCAATCCATTGGCCCGCCTCCAGGATGGCGGCGGTCACGGCGCGGGCGGTGTTCGGGTATTTCTGGGTGAATTCGGCGGTGGTGCCCAACACCTTTTCCGGATGGTCTTTCCAGATGTCCTGCGTCGTCACGGCGGTGACGCCAATGCCGTCCATGATCGCGCGCTGTCCCCAGGGTTCGCCGACGCAAAAACCATCCATGTTGCCGATGCGCATGTTGGCGACCATCTGCGGCGGCGGCACGGTGATCACCTTGGCGTCCGACATCGGGTTGATGCCGTTGGCCGCAAGCCAGTAGTAAAGCCACATGGCGTGGGTGCCGGTCGGGAAGGTCTGGGCGAAGGTGTATTCGCGCTTTTCGCTGGCCATGAGTTTTGCCAGGCCGGGGCCATCGACGGCGCCCTTGTCGGCGAGCTTCTTGCTCAGCGTGATCGCCTGGCCGTTGTTGTTGATCGTCATCAGGACGGCCATGTCCTTTTTGGGCCCGGCGGTGCCTAAATGCACGCCGTAGATCAGGCCATACAGGACATGGGCAAAGTCGAGCTCGCCGTTGACCAGCTTGTCGCGCACGCCGGCCCAGCTGGCTTCCTTGCTCGGGATGATGGTCACGCCGTATTTCTTGTCAATGCCGAGCACCGACGCCATCACCACCGAGGCGCAATCGGTCAGTGGAATGAAGCCGATCCTGACTTCCTTTTTCTCTGGCGCGTCCGAGCCCTGCGCATAGACGGCGGCGCGCAATGCCGGGCTGATGCCCACGGCACCCACGGCGGCGGCCTGCAGCACGCTGCGGCGTGAGAGGGAAGGTTTGAGCAGGTCTGTCATGTCAGCAACTCCTGGAAATGAAAAAATAAAACAAAAAAGGCGTTCGACCGGAGCCGGCACACAAGGGGTGTGAGGGCAGGGGACGAACGCCTTTGTTCTGGGACTTTCTGCTTCGCCATTGAAGCCGAAGGTCCGGTGTCGTAGTTATTGCAAAAGCTGTGCCAACTGAACAGAAGGCTTGATCAACGCTTAAAATTTAAGATAAATAGGGCTGTGGCGCTTGTCCTGCTTGCGCAAGCAGCTATTAAATAAATAGCATTTTGATTTTTTGCGATTCAAGGCCCCGTTTTCCTGGAGACGCACTGCGGTTGTGCACTGCACCATTTCGGCCTGGGCTGACTAGCCCAGCAGGTCAGCCACATCCAGCATGCGCTGCGCCACGTCGCCCAGCCGCAGGCCCTTGTCCATGGCCGCCTTGCGCAGCTTTTCGTACGCGGCCTGTTCAGACAGGCCCTGGCGCTGCATCAGCAGGCCCTTGGCCCGGTCAATGATCTTGCGGTCTTTCAGTTCGGTGCGCACATCGGCCAGTTCGCGGCGCAGCCCTTGTTCGTGCTCAAAGCGCGCCATGGCCACGTCCAGGATCGGGCGGATGCGCGACGTCGCCAGGCCGGCAACAATATAGGCGCAAACCCCAGCGGCTACCGCGTCCTTCACGTGGCGGGTGTCGTCGTCATTGGTGAACAGCACGATGGGCCGGCGCTCGTCGCGCGTGGCCATGACGACGTGTTCGAGCGAGTCGCGGGCATCGCTTTCGGCGTCGACGATGATCATGTCGGGCTGCAACTGCGCCAGCCGTTCGCGCAAAAAGGTGTCGGCTGGCAGCGTGGCAACCAGATTGAATCCGCCTTCGAGCAGGCCGATGCGCAATTGGCGCGAGCGCTCGGCCAGCGCCACGGCAGCCTCGTCACCGGTATCGGCAACCATCAGGTCCGGTGCAATGACCACCAGGCGCAGGGAATGGGGCAATGTCATGGTGTCTACAAGCAAAATTTATGCCGATGGTGGGTTTTGCCGGGAAGGCATCCGGTTTTCGTGCACGGTCGGGGCATTGCGGCACGCTGCCCTGCGCAGGCCACCGCAGGTGCCACCACAGCGCAGGTCCTTGCGCTTAGAATCATTTCCGCTTCGGGGTGCAGTCCGGTCAGTGATGGCAGGGCGGCTGAGATGGTTTCACCAAACCCGCGAACTTGATTTCGGGTCATGCCGACGTAAGAAGAGCTGTCAGGACAGGGTTCACTCCCGCCATCACGACTTTCGGAGCACCCTGCCACCGCAGACTCTTGAAGGAATGACGACCATGGATGCCCTTGACAACGCAACACCCGCCCGCCCGCAAGCGCTTGCCGACCCGATCGTTGACGGCGTGCTGGCTTTCATAGCGCAGGATGGCGTCACTGACGACGCCTTCAACGCCCAGGCTTTGGCGTTGTTTGCCTACCAGTTTGCCCACAACACACCGTTCCAGCGCTTTTGCCGGCAACGCGGCAAGACGCCGCGAACGGTCAAGACCTGGCAAGACATTCCGGCCGTTCCCATCAGTGCCTTCAAGGCCCTGTGCCTGACCTGCCAGCCACCCTCCAGCACTGACCGTGTGTTCATGACCAGCGGCACCACGCAGGGCGACGTCAAGGGCAAGCACCACCATCCGACCCTGGCGGTGTACGACGCCTCAATGCGCGCCAACTTCGCCCGGCGCTTCATGCGCGGCCAGAGCAGCATGGCCATGGGCATCTTATTTCCCACCGAAGAGGTGATGCCGAACTCATCGCTGGCGCACTACCTGGCGCTGGCGCTGCAGACCTTTGGCGCGGACGACAGTCGCTACTTCATCGACGCCGCCGGGCTGGACACGGCGGGCGTGTGCGCGGCGCTGGCGCAGGCCGAGGCCATGGCGCAGCCCTATGCGCTGCTGGGCGCGTCCTACAGCCTGGTGCACCTGATGGATGCACTGGCGCAGCAGGGACGAAAATTTGCCCTGCCGGCAGGCAGCCGGGTGCTGGACACCGGCGGCTTCAAGGGCCAGTCGCGTGAGATTCCCATGGCGCAGTTCTATGCGCAGCTGACGGCGCTGCTGGGCGTGCCGCCCGAGGACTGCATCAACATGTACGGCATGACCGAGCTGAGCACGCAGTTCTACGACAACGGCAGTGCGCAGCTGCCGGCGGTCAAGTCGGGCCCGCACTGGATCCGCTCGCGCCTGGTGAACCCGTTGAGCGGCGCGGAAGTGGCGCATGGCGAGCAGGGCGTGCTGGCGCACTGCGACCTGGCCAATTTCAACTCGGTGACGACCATCCTCACGGAAGACGTCGGCGTGGCGGTCACGGACGGATTTTTGCTAGTTGGCCGCGCCGAAGGCACACAGGCCAAGGGCTGCTCGCTGGCGGTGGAAGAATTTTTGCAGGCCGCCCGCGCATGACGGTGTGGCATGCCGTGGCCGGCTACCTGCCGGGCTTCAAGGCTGATGAACTGGCGTGGCAGACGCTGCATTTCGGCAGCGGCAGCGAACGGCTCGAAGTGGCCGTGCCGGTATTGAGCCAGGTGCAATGGGCGGCCCTGGCCGAGCGCGTCAAGCAGGGCAGCCGGGCCTACCTGAAGACGCGCACGGTGTCGCAAATCATTGCGCTGGTCGACAGCGCCATTGCGCGGCTGCTGGACCGCAGCGACCCGTATCGCCAGCAGGCCGACCGGCTGCTCCCGCTGGTCACCGGCTACGACCCCGAGACGGTGCGGCTGGGGCTGACCAGTTACCTGAAAACTTTTCGCCAGCCGCAACTGCAACGCTTCGTGGCCGAGGATTTTGCCAACCCCAAGCTGCTCGATGAATTCCAGCCGCGCCCCAAGGGCGGCTTTGCCAAGGCCGTGGGGCCGGAACTGCTGGTGCACGTCTGGGCCGGCAATGTACCGGGTTTGCCGCTGTGGAGTCTGATTTCAAGCCTGCTGGTCAAGTCGGGCAGCATTGGCAAATTGCCCAGCGCCGAGCCGCTGTTTGCCGGCTGGTTCGCCCACCTGCTGGTGGAACTGGACCCGGCGCTGGCCGACTGCCTGGCAGTAGGGTGGTGGAAGGGCGGTGACGCGCCGCTGGAGCAGGCGTTGTTTGCGCAGGCCGACGTGGTGCTCGCCTATGGCGGCAATGGCGCGCTGCAGGCATTGCGCGCGCAGGTGCCCGTCACCACGCGCTTTCTGGGGTATGGCCACAAGCTCAGTTTTGGCATGGTGGCCCGTGCTGCGCTGGATGCGCGCAAGGCCCCGGCCACGGCGCAGCAGGCAGCTTGCGACGTGGTGCGCTACGACCAGCAAGGCTGCTATTCACCACAGTTGTTCTACGTCGAGCGCGGCGGCAAGGTGGCGCCGCAGGCCTTCGCGCACTACCTGGCGCAAGCCATTGCCAGCCTGGAGCCGCGGTTTCCGCGACGCACGCTGGCGCTGGACGAGGCCAGCGAGGTGGCGCGCTGGAACCAGGCGCAGGAGCTGCGGCTGATGACGCAGCCCGGTGCCAGCCTGATGGGCGATGCGGACACGCCTTGGCGCGTGGCCTATGCCGATCAATTGCAAGGGTTGGCGCCCAGCGCGCTGAACCGCACCGTGCTGGTGGTGGCGGTGGACGACCTGGCGCAGGTCTTTCCTGAAATTGCCCGAAGCCGCGTTTATTTGCAGACCGTGGGCCTGGCGGCCGCGCCCACGGAGTTGTTTGCGCTGGCCGAGTTACTGGGGCAGGCCGGTGTGACCCGTATCTGCGCGCTGGGCAGCATGACCTCGCCCGAGGCAGGATGGCACCATGACGGACGCTTCAATTTGCTGGACCTGGTCCAGATGGTCGAGATTGAACAATCGGCCGAACTCGCCGCTGAAGGCTTTGCCCCTTATGTCGATTAGCGCCCTGGGCTGTAAAAACGGGCGCCAGCCATGAGTTTCCTGGACATGGCGCAGGTCAGCTACACCTATCCGGGCTGGCCGGCCGTGGTTGACCGGGTGGACTGGCGCATCGCGCAGGGCGAGTTCCATTGCCTGGTGGGCCGCAGCGGCTGCGGCAAGACCACGCTGCTCAAACTGGCTGCCGGCTTGCTGCAGCCCAGCGCCGGGGTGATACGCCTGCAAGGCGTGCCGCACACCCGGCCGGGCCCCGAACTGGGCTTTGTCTTTCAGTCGCCGACATTGCTGGAGTGGCGCACCGTGCTTGACAACGTGCTGCTGCCGCTGTCGCTGCGCCATCCGCCTGCGCTGCAGGAAGTGGCCAAGGCGCGCGAACTGTTGTCGCTGATGGGCCTGTCGGCCCTGGAAAATCACTACCCGCGCCATCTGTCGGGCGGCCAGCAAAGCCGGGTGGCGATTGCCCGTGCGCTGGTCGTCGAGCCCGCCTTGCTGCTGCTGGACGAGCCGTTTGCTTCGCTCGACGCCATCACCCGCGAAGACCTGCAGGACGATCTGCTGGCGCTGTGCCGCCTGCGCCAGACCACGGTGTTTTTCGTCACGCATGACATCAGCGAAGCGGTCTACCTGGCCGACCGGGTGGCCGTGATGGCGGGCGGGCGCATCTGCCAGGACCTGCCGGTGGCGCTGCCCCGGCCGCGCGGACGCGACGTGCGCTACAGCCCGGCCTTCAACGCGCTGTGCGCGCAGCTCAGGGCGGGCATGGATGGCAGTGGAGGCGCGCAATGAGCGCTCGCCGAACCCACTTTTTTGCCTGGCTGCTGTTTGCTGCCGGGCTGCTGGTCTGGGAGATGGCGGCGCGCGAGCTCAAGCTGTCGGCGCTGGTGCTGCCTCCGCCGTCTCTGGTGTTTGACGCGCTGTACAAAGGCTTGCTGTCGGGCTACCTGGGGCCGCACCTCGTGCAGACGGTGCTGGAGCTGGTGCTGGGACTGGTGGCCGGCGGCGTGCTGGGGTTGGTCGGCGGCGTGGCGCTGGGTGAATCGCCCAGCCTGCGGCGCCTGTTGATGCCTTATGTCATCACCAGCCAGGTCGTTCCCAAGCTGGCGCTGGCGCCGCTGTTCATTGTCTGGTTCGGCTTTGGCATGACCTCGACGGTGGTGATCACGGCGCTTGTGTGCTTTTTCCCGCTGATGGAAAACACCATGACCGGATTGGGTCAGGTCGACCGGCAGCGGCTGGAGCTGTTTCGCATGCTGGGCGCCACGCGCTGGCAGACGCTGCTGCGGCTCAAGCTGCCCTCGGCGCTGCCCGGCATCCTGGGCGGCTTTCGCGTGGCCGTGGTGCTGGCGCTGGTCGGCGCTGTCGTCGGCGAGTTCATTGGCGGCAGTTCCGGCCTGGGCGCGCTCATCATTGCCGCGCAGGGCATGATGGACACGCCGCTGATGTTTGCCGTGCTGGTGCTCATCACCTTGCTCGGCCTGCTGCTGTACCAGTTGTCTATCCTGCTTGAAAAACGCCTGCTGGCGTCACGTATCACCCTGCTTCCCAAACAAACTCCATTATGAAAAAAATCTTGCATTCTTCGCTTGCCCGTCGCTCATTTACCCGGCTGGCTGCAGCTGCCACCGCTGTCGCACTGCTTAACCCCAGCCTGGCCGGCACCGCCTTGGCCGCATCAGCTGCGCCGCCCGCCAGCCTGGAGAAATTCGTTGTTGCCGGCTGGAGCAAGCCGATCACCGAAGTGACCAACCTGCTTGTCGATGAAGACAAGGGTTTTTTCAAGGCCAAAGGCATTGAGTTGCGTTACGTACCGGGCGCGGGTGGCGGCGACGCGCTGCGCAACCTGCTGACCGGACAAGCCGATATCGCCTTCACCGACCCGGGTTCCTTTTTCTCGGCGCTGGAAAAAGGGGAAAAGCTGCGTGCCATTTACGACATCTATCCGCAAAACGTCTTCAACGTGGTCTCGCTCAAGGGCAGCAATATCAACAAGCCGGCAGACCTGAAAGGCAAAAAGATTGGCGTGTACAGCCTGTCCAGCGGCACGCGGCAGAACCTTCTGGTGCTGCTGCATCAGGCCGGTCTGAGCGAGTCGGATGTGACTATTGTGGTGACAGGCTTGCTCAATTTCGCGCCACTGATGCAGGGCCAGGTGGATGCCACCGCCGCCACCGACACGGGCTTGCTGGTTGGCCGGCAAAAAGGTCTTGCCGATGTCAATGTCATGGAGGTGAAGGACACCCTGAACGTCTCTAGCGACCTGTTTGTCGTGCGCGAGGATACCTATCAGCAAAAAAAGCCGCTGCTGCGCCAGTTTCTGGCAGCTTACCGCGACAGCGCCGCCTGGATGATCAGGCAACCCGACGAGGCGGCTGCGCTGGCGGTTAAATATGCGATTGACGGCAAGGACGCTGCCATCAATCGCGAAATCATCGGCCTGCGCAACCTGGCCAGTGTGTCGGCCATGACGCGCAAAAACGGGCTGGGTGCTTTTGACCTCGCGGTGCTGCAAAAAGCCGCTGACACCTACCTTGCGCTGGGGCTGGTGCAGCGCCCCATCAAGGTTTCGGAGGTGGTTAGCCAGGACCTGCTGCCCGCGCCATGAGCACCGCAGCCCACGGCGCAAATGCCCTGAAATTCAAGGGTCAGGTGGTGCTGGTCACCGGCGCCAGCCGGGGCATAGGTGCGGCCATTGCGCTGGCCTTCGCCCGCGAAGGCGCGCTGGTGGTCGTCAACTACCTGCGTAACGAAGCGGCCGCCAATGCGGTGGTGGCGCGCTGCCAGGACGTGGGCGGCGATGGCCTGGCGATTCAGGCCGATGTCTGTTCCGAAGCGGCGGTTCAGGCCATGGTGGCGCAGGTACTGGACGAAGTCGGCCGCCTCGACGTGGTGGTCAACAACGCGTTCAGGGCCTTCAGCTTCGACCCCGACCAGCGCAAGATGTTTTGGGAACTGGCCTGGAGCGACTACGAGGCGCAGGTGGACGGCGCGGTTCACGCCGCCTACAACGTTTGCCAGGCCGTGCTGCCGCATTTCAGGCAGCGCGCCCGGGGCAGCATCGTCAACATGGTGAGCGATCTGGTCGAGCGGCCGTCCATTCCTTACCATGACTACACCACGGCCAAGTCCGCGCTGGTGGGCTTCAGCCGCAACCTGGCCGTCGAGCTGGGGCCGCTGGGCATACGCGTCAACTGCGTCGCGCCCGGACTGGTCTATCCCACGTCGGCCAGCCAGGGGACGCCTGAAGAGGTCAAGGCGATGATCGTCGGCCAAACGCCGCTGCGCCGGGTGGCCACGCCCGACGACGTGGCCGGGCCGGTGCTCTTCTTGGCCTCGGACTGGAGCCGCTTCATGACGGGCCAGGTGCTGTTTGTCGATGGCGGGCTGGTGATGAAGTAGGGTGGGCAATGCTGGCCTAGGGGCTTAAGCGCGTCGCCTAAACTAGCCGCCATGTTTGAAAAAATGCTGGTTCTTGGAATTGAGTCGAGTTGTGATGAAACCGGCGTGGCGCTGGTCGATGCCAGCGGCACAGGCGTGCCGCGCCTGCTGTCGCACGCCTTGTTCAGCCAGATTGCCATGCACCAGCCCTTTGGCGGCGTGGTGCCCGAGCTGGCCAGCCGCGACCACATCCGGCGCGTGCTGCCGCTGACGCAGGAAGTCATGCAAAGCGCACAGCGCACGCTGGCCGATGTCGATGTGGTGGCCTACACGCGCGGCCCGGGCCTGGCCGGCGCCCTGTTGGTCGGTGCCGGCGTGGCGTGTTCACTCGCCGCTGCGCTGGGCAAGCCGGCGATGGGCGTGCACCATCTTGAAGGCCATTTGCTGTCGCCTTTTCTGAGTGCCGATCCGCCCGAATTCCCGTTCGTGGCGCTGCTGGTGTCGGGAGGGCATACCCAGTTGATGCGGGTCGATAGCGTCGGCAGCTACGAGCTGCTTGGCGAAACGATTGACGATGCAGCCGGTGAGGCTTTCGACAAGTCGGCCAAGCTGATGGGCATGCCTTATCCGGGCGGGCCGCACCTGGCAAAACTCGCCCTTGAAGGCGACGGTGCGGCCTTCAAGCTGCCCCGGCCCTTGCTGCACAGCGGCAACCTGGATTTTTCATTCGCCGGCCTGAAGACCGCCGTGCTGACGCAGGCCAAAAAGTTGGGCGACGACCTGGAAAGCCGAAAGGCCGACCTGGCCGCGTCCACGCAGGCGGCCATCGTCGACGTGCTGGTCAAAAAAACGTTGGCTGCCCTGTCGCAAACCGCGCTTAAGCGGCTGGTGGTGGCAGGCGGCGTTGGCGCCAACGCCTTGCTGCGCAGCCAGCTCAATGCGGCTTGCCGGCAGCGCGGTATCCGCGTGCATTACCCCGAGCTGGCGTTCTGCACCGACAACGGCGCGATGATCGCCATGGCCGCCGGCATGCGTCTGCAGGCCGGACTGGTCGATTTGCAGGGGCTTCAGGGCAGCTACACCTTTGACGTGAAGCCGCGCTGGAATCTTTCGGAATTCCAGCCCCGACCCGTTCCGATGGGCTGAACGCCTGATCATTCGGCGGGCTCGACCACGTCTGTCTGGCTTGCATTCTGACGCCATCAACACAGGAATTTCTCTCTTCTCTTATGCAAATTATTTTCAAGCGCACCGCCGCCGCCTTGGGTCTTAGCCTTTCATTGCTGGCCCAGGCGCAGCCCGTTTCCCCGCCGCCGGTGCGCATCGCGCTGATCGAAAGCCTGTCTGGTTCCTTTGCCAACACCGGGGAGGCCGTGTTCCGCAACCTGGTCTGGGCCACCGAACGCGTCAATGCGCGCGGTGGCGTCAAACTGGCCGACGGTGCGCACAACCTGGTGGTTGAGCGCTACGACAACAAGGGCCAGAACGAGGAATCGCTGGCTGCCCTGCGTTCGGCGATTGACGACGGCGTGACCGTGATCGCACAGGGCAATTCGTCGGCTGTGGCGGCGGCACTGATCGATGCCATCAACAAACACAACGAACGCGAGCCCGGCAAGCGCGTGCTGTTCCTGAACTATTCGGCGGTTGATCCCATTTTGACAAACGAGAAGTGCAGCTATTGGCATTTCCGCTTCGACGCCCATGCCGACATGCGCATGGCTGCGCTGATGGACGTGTTCAAGGACGATGCGGCGGTCAAAAAGGTCTATCTGATCGGCCAGGACTACAGCTTTGGCCAGGCCGTGCTGCGCGAAGGGCGCAAGCAAATTGAGGCGCAGCGGCCCGATGTACAGATCGTCGGCGACGAGTTGCATCCAATCGGCCGCGTCAAGGATTTCATTCCCTATGCGGCCAAGATCAAGTCCAGCGGCGCGCAGGCGGTGCTGACGGGGAACTGGGGCAATGACCTGACGCTGCTCATCAAGGCTGCCAGGGAAGTCGGCTACGACGGCAAGTTCTACACCTTCTATGGCAATGCGCTGGGCGTGCCCGCTGCGCTCGGCGATGCCGGTGTCGGCAAGGTGATTGCCGTGGCCGACTGGTTCCCCAACACGCCGGGCGCGGCCTCGGAGAATTTCTACCAGTCGTTTCGCCAGCGCTTTCCCCGGCCGCAGGACGACTATGTCCACATGCGCATGCAACTGATGGTGGAAACGCTGGCCCAGAGCCTGGAAAAAGCCGGCAGCAGCGAAGCAGGTGCCGTCGCCGCGCAGATGGAAAATGCCACAGTAAATTTTTCTGGTTTCAAGGGCCGCATGCGTGCCAGCGACCACCAGTTTCAGCAGCCACTGGCGGTGGCCATGATGGGCAAGCAGGGCGCGCCTGGCGTTAAATTCGATGTTGAGGGATCGGGCTACGGTTTTCGCATCATCAAGGCCATTTCAGCCCAGCGCGCCGAGCAGCCGACCACCTGCCAAATGGTCCGCCCCTGAGCTTTTATCCTGCCGATTTCATTTTTTTCAATCTCAAAAAGGGCGTACATGCGACAGACAGTCCTGAATCTCGAGGAATCCATGATCCGTCAGGTGGCCAATGCGGGCATGGGCCGCAGCGACGTGCTGAAGTTCTGGTTTGGCGAAAGCGACGAGGCCACACCTGCGTTTATCCGCGATGCCGCGATTGCTTCGCTTCAGTTGGGCGAAACGTTTTACGCGCACAACCTCGGCTTGCCGGAGTTGCGCGACGCCATTGCCGCGTATTCCACCGGCCTGCGTTGCCCAGGCGCCGCACCGATTCGGGTCGACCGCATTGCCGTGACCTCGGGCGGTGTCAATGCGCTGATGCTCGCCGTGCAGGCGCTGGTCGATGCAGGTGACGAGGTGGTTGCGGTGACGCCGGTCTGGCCCAACCTGACGGCGCAGCCGATGATCATGGGCGCCAAGCTGCGCTGCGTCAGCCTCAAGCCGGTGGCAGGCGAATGGCGGCTTGACATGGCTGAGCTGCTCGCTGCCATCACGCCGGCCACCAAACTGCTGATCGTCAATGCGCCGAACAATCCCACCGGCTGGACGATGAGCCGGGCCGAGCAGGCTTCGATCCTGGCGCATTGCCGATTGACCGGTACCTGGATTCTGGCCGACGAGGTCTATGAGCGGCTGTACTTTGATCACACGCCCAATGGCTGCGCGCCCAGCTTTCTGGACATTGCCGACCCCGAAGACCGGTTGGTTGTGGCGCACAGTTTTTCCAAGAGTTTTTTGATGACCGGCTGGCGCCTGGGCTGGCTGGTGATGCCGGCGTCAATGACACCGCACATGGGCAAGCTGGTGGAGTTCAATACCTCCTGTGCGCCGGTGTTCATCCAGCGTGCCGGGCTGGTCGCGCTGCAGGGGACCAACGACGTCACGCCCCAACTGGTGGCGCACCTGAAAACCTGCCGCGATACGCTGGTGCCGCTGCTGCAGGCACTGCCCGGTGTGGAAGTGGCCACCCCCAAGGGCGGCATGTACGCTTTTTTCAGGCTGTCCGACCAAGACCGATTCGGTGATTCGCTGGAAACCGCCAAGCGCCTGGTGGTCGAGGCCGGGCTCGGCCTGGCGCCAGGCAATGCCTTCATGGTCAACCCGACACCACAAGCGCAGGGTTGGATGCGCTGGTGTTTTGCCAGCCACGATGTGGTCAGGCTGGAGCAGGGCGTGCAGCGGTTGCAGCGATGGCTTGCGCTATAATGTGAGGCTCTGAGATGTATGCGGCGGCTTGAAAAAGCAGCCCGTACCACCAGAAATCACGACGAAAGCGGTCATCTCCCAATTGTGGGAAATCTGCTTCGCTCGCCAGTCGCAACACCGTTGCAAGAGGAAAACCCATGATCGCAAAATCAATCAAGGCCGAGATTGTCAAGGACAATGCCCGTTCCGCCACCGACACCGGCAGTCCTGAAGTCCAGGTCGGCCTGCTGACTGGCCGTATCAACGAATTGATGCCCCACTTCAAGACCCATGCGAAAGATCACCACGGTCGCCGCGGCCTGCTGCGCATGGTGAGCCGCCGCCGCAAGCTGCTGGACTACCTGAAGTCCAGGGATGCAGGCCGCTACATTGCGCTGATTGCCAAGCTTGGCCTGCGTAAATAATCGGTAAACCCATCGAAAAGCGCCTGAGTTAGTTCACTAGCTCAGGCGTTTTGCACTTCAAAACTGCAAAAAAACCTGTTCAAACTTCAGTCGTGCCCATGGTGTGACTGATGACTTCGGAGCAAGGCCCAGTGAGCACGCGCTGTGTCATTCCACAAGACAAGCCCTGCAGAGTTCCACTTGCAGGCGTTTTATGGAATGGCATCGTGTTCAACCAGCCGCCGCTCCGGGCTTTCGGTACAGCCTGACGTGCCCTGAAAAAATGGAGAAAACACATGAGCATTTTCAATAAAGTCACCAAGTCCTTTCAGTGGGGCCAACACAAGGTCACGATGGAGACTGGCGAAATGGCGCGCCAATCCGGCGGCGCCGTGCTGCTGGACATGGACGGCACTGTCGTTCTGGCCACCGTGGTCGCCAAGAAGGATGCCAAGCCCGGCCAGGATTTTTTCCCGCTGACCGTTGACTACCTGGAAAAGACCTATGCCGCAGGCCGTATTCCCGGCAGCTTTTTCAAACGCGAAGGCCGCCCGAGCGAATTCGAAACGCTGACCTCGCGCCTGATCGACCGCCCTATCCGCCCGCTGTTTCCCGAAGGCTTTTTCAACGAAGTGCAGGTCGTGATCCACGTGCTGTCGCTCAACCCTGAAGTCGAAGGCGACATTCCCGCGCTGATCGCTTCGAGTGCCGCGCTGGCGATTTCCGGCATTCCGTTCAACGGCCCGATCGGCGCGGCCCGCGTGGCCTGCATCGGTGGCGAGTTCGTGCTGAACCCCGGCAAGACCCAGCTCAAGGATTCCACCATGGACCTGGTCGTGGCCGGTACCGAAGTCGCCGTGCTGATGGTCGAGTCCGAAGCCAAACAGTTGTCCGAAGAAATCATGCTGGCCGCCATCGTGTTTGGCCACGAGCAGGGCAACATTGCCATCAACGCCATCCATGAACTGGTGCGCGATGCCGGCAAGCCGGTCTGGGACTGGCAGGCGCCCGCCAAGGACGAGGTGCTAATCGCCAAGGTCGGTGCGCTGGCCGAGGAAAAGCTGCGCGCTGCCTACCAGATCCGCAACAAGCAGGCCCGCACACAGGCCACGCGTGAAGTAACCGCTTTGACCAAGACCGGCCTGAAGGCCGAAGGCGTCGAATTTGACGGCGTGACCGTCGAAGGGATGCTGTTCGACATCGAAGCCAAGATCGTCCGTAGCCAGATCCTGGCCGGTGACCCACGCATCGACGGCCGCGACACGCGCACCGTTCGCCCGATTGAAATCCGCAACAGCGTGCTGCCGCGCACCCACGGTTCGGCGCTGTTCACGCGTGGCGAAACCCAGGCGCTGGTCGTCACCACGCTGGGCACCGAGCGCGACGCGCAGCGTATCGACGCCCTGAGCGGCGACTACGAAGACCGTTTCATGCTGCACTACAACATGCCTCCGTTCGCCACTGGCGAAACCGGCCGTGTCGGTAGCCCGAAGCGCCGCGAAATCGGCCACGGACGTCTGGCCAAGCGTGCGCTGATCGCCGTGCTGCCTAGCAAGGAAGAATTCCCGTACACCATGCGCGTGGTCAGCGAGATCACCGAGTCCAATGGCTCGTCGTCGATGGCTTCGGTCTGCGGTGGCTGCCTGTCGCTGATGGACGCCGGTGTGCCGATGAAAGCGCATGTGGCGGGCATCGCCATGGGCCTGATCAAGGAAGACAACCGTTTTGCCGTGCTGACCGACATCCTGGGTGACGAAGATCATCTGGGCGACATGGACTTCAAGGTGGCCGGCACCACGTTCGGTATCACCGCGCTGCAGATGGACATCAAGATCCAGGGCATCACCAAGGAAATCATGCAGGTCGCGCTGGCCCAGGCCAAGGAAGCCCGCATGCACATTCTGGGCAAAATGCAGGAAGCCATGGGCCAGGCGAATGCCGAAGTGTCCGACTTTGCGCCTCGCCTGTACGTCATGAAGATCAACCCCGAGAAAATCCGCGACGTGATCGGCAAGGGCGGTGCTGTCATTCGCGCGCTGACCGAGGAAACCGGCACGCAGATCAACATCGAGGAAGACGGCACCATCACCATCGCCTCGAACGACAGCGCCAAGGCTGATGAAGCCAAGCGCCGCATCGCCGAAATCACCGCTGAAGTCGAAATCGGCAAGGTCTACGAAGGCGCGATCACCAAGATCCTGGACTTCGGTGCGCTGGTCAATTTGATGCCCGGCAAGGACGGTCTGCTGCACATCAGCCAGATCGCCCACGAGCGTGTCGAGAAGGTCACCGACTACCTCCAGGAAGGCCAGATCATCAAAGTCAAGGTCATGGAAACTGATGAAAAAGGCCGCGTCAAGCTTTCCATGAAGGCACTGCTGGACCGTCCTGTTCATCAGGGTTGATTCGTAATTCGCTATAGATTTTGTAGCTGTCAGTGCATGCTTGGTGTGCGCTGGCAGCACAAATGACCGGGAAACATCATGAGAGTCATTGAAATCACTTCTTTTGGCGCGCCTGAAGTGCTTCAGATGGGTACGCGTCCAGACCCTGTGTGGGCTGCAGGCGAAGTGCTAATCCGCGTGCGTGCCAGCGGCATCAACCGTCCTGACGTGCTGCAGCGCACTGGCAATTACCCAGTGCCGCCCGGCGCGTCCGACATCCCCGGGCTGGAAGTGGCCGGCGAGATCGTCAACGGTGATGCTGCTGCGATGTCGGCGGCCGATTTGAAAATCGGCGACCGGGTGTGTGCTTTGGTCGCGGGTGGAGGTTATGCCGAACTGTGCGTAGCGCCTGTCGGGCAATGCCTGCCAGTGCCTGAGGGGCTGAGCGACACCGAGGCAGCCTCGCTGCCTGAGACGTTTTTTACCGTGTGGAGCAATGTCTTTGAACGTGCACGTCTGCAAAAAGGCGAAACCCTGCTTGTGCAGGGCGGCTCCAGCGGCATCGGCGTGACTGCGATCCAGATTGCCAAAGCGATGGGCGCCACAGTGCTGGCGACAGCAGGCACTGACGAAAAGTGCGCGGCCTGCGTGGCACTCGGCGCCGACCATGCGATCAACTACAAAACCAATGATTTCGTCGAGCAGGTCAAGACGCTGACGAAAGGGCAGGGCGTCGATGTCATCCTCGACATGGTCGGCGGCTCTTACGTCGCGCGTGAGGTCGAATGCCTGGCCGAGGATGGCCGGCTCGTCATCATTGCCGTGCAGGGCGGTGTCAAGGCCGAGTTCAACGCCGGCATGGTGTTGCGCAGGCGGCTGACGATCACCGGATCGACCCTGCGGCCACGTTCGCTGGAATTCAAGACGGCCATTGCAGCGGCGCTGAAGGAAAAGGTCTGGCCTTTGATCTCCAGCGAGGCGATCAAGCCCGTTATTCACAGCACCTTTGCTGCAGCCGACGCTTCCCGTGCGCACACCCTGATGGAATCGAACCGGCACATAGGCAAGATCGTCCTGACCTGGTAATCAGCAGGCAACACCCAAAGAACCTTATGAAAAAGCTGATTGCAGGAAACTGGAAAATGAACGGCAGTGTGGCTGCCAATGAAGAACTGCTAGCGGCCCTTGCTGCAGGGCTGGCACAAGGCCAGGTCTGCGAAGTGGCCGTGTGTGTCCCCGGACCTTATTTGATGCAAGTCCAGTCCCTGATGTCGAAATACACGGCGCTGTCGGCTTTGGACCTGGGCGCGCAGGACGTGTCTGCTCAGGGTTCGGGCGCATACACCGGCGAGGTCAGTGCTGACATGCTCAAGGAGTTTGGATGTCGCTACGCCATTGTCGGCCATTCAGAACGACGCCAATACCATGCTGAAACCGATGCGCTGGTGGCTGAAAAAGCCAGGGCCGCGCTCGCAGCAGGCGTCACACCCATCGTTTGTGTAGGTGAAACGTTGGCTGAGCGTGAAGCTGGCCGAACTGAAGAAGTCGTCAAGCGCCAACTGGCGGCCGTGATCCATGCCAACGGGCACTGCATCAGCGAGGTGGTGGTTGCTTATGAGCCGGTCTGGGCCATCGGTACAGGCAAGACCGCCTCACCAGAAGAAGCCCAGGCCGTGCATGCGGTGCTCAGGGCTCAGTTGAAAGCGGCGACCGACCAGTCGGCCCGTATCAAGATACTGTATGGCGGCAGCATGAACGCTGCCAATGCAGCTACTTTGCTGGCCCAGCCGGACATTGACGGAGGGCTGATAGGCGGTGCTTCGCTCAAGGCTCCTGACTTTTTGAAAATTATTGCTTCTGCGTCGGTTTGACGGGCAGAATTCGCTACTAAATTAGGAGTAATCATGAATTTTTTACTGACTGCAGTACTGGCCGTCCAAATGTTGTCCGCGCTGGCGATGGTGGGCCTCATTCTGGTTCAGCATGGCAAGGGCGCCGACATGGGTGCAGCCTTTGGCAGCGGCGGTTCTGGAAGCTTGTTCGGCGCCAGTGGAAGTGCCAATTTTCTGTCACGCACGACCGGGGTACTGGCTGCGTTGTTCTTTGCCTGCACCCTCTTGCTTGCTTATTTTGGAGGGGTGCAACAGCCTCGCAGCGGTTCGAGTGTTCTGGACGGTATGGCTGTCATGGCTCCAGCCCTTCCCGCATCAGGCGCAGCGCAAATTCCTGGCACATCTGCACCCGCATCTGTCAATACGGCAGTTCCTTCAGTACCAGTTGTGCCTGCTTCAGGCGCGGGTCAAATTCCCACGAAATAAGACAACAAAGCCAAGGCTTCAAAGTGAAACCTTGCGATTTCAGGGTAAACTCTAAGACTGTCTGGAAAGCAAAAAAGCTGCAAAGTTTCCTCAAGCCATCCAGGCAAAAGCAAGTATCGCGGACGTGGTGAAATTGGTAGACACGCTATCTTGAGGGGGTAGTGCCGAAAGGTGTGCGAGTTCGAGTCTCGCCGTCCGCACCAAATTGAATAGTATCGGCAGCATGCCCCGGTGGCTGCTTTCGGCTCAAACGGCAAACTCGCACAAGCCGTGCAGGCAATCTGCGCGGCTTTCTTTGCGAGTGGCTTTTCAAAAGTTGAAACCCACGATGAACCTCGACCAATACCTTCCTGTTCTCTTGTTTGTCTTGGTGGGTGTGGGTGTCGGTATCTTGCCGATGGTCTTGGGTCGCTTGCTGGGGCCTGTCCGGCCGGACAGCGAAAAGAACTCTCCTTACGAATGCGGTTTTGAGGCTTTCGAAGACGCCCGCATGAAGTTCGACGTGCGTTACTACCTGGTCGCCATCCTGTTCATCCTTTTTGATCTTGAAATTGCTTTTCTGTTTCCGTGGGCGGTTTCACTCAAGGAAATTGGCCCGCTTGGATTTTGGTCGGTCATGGTTTTTCTCGGCATCTTGGTCGTCGGATTCGTCTACGAGTGGAAAAAAGGTGCGCTGGACTGGGAATAAGAGTGCGCTGTACTGGGGTTTAGGAAAAGCCTTACAAAGGTGTTTTCAAAAGGATACGGGTATGTCACTTGAAGGTGTTTTCAAAGAAGGCTTTGTGACCACGAGCTACGACTCGGTGGTCAACTGGGCCAAGACCGGTTCACTATGGCCCATGACCTTTGGTCTGGCTTGCTGTGCCGTGGAAATGATGCATGCGGGTGCTGCGCGCTATGACATTGACCGTTTTGGTATGTTGTTTCGACCCAGCCCGCGTCAATCCGATCTCATGATCGTTGCCGGAACCTTGTGCAACAAGATGGGCCCGGCGCTACGCAAGGTTTACGATCAAATGGCAGAGCCGCGTTGGGTGATTTCCATGGGGTCGTGTGCCAATGGCGGTGGTTATTACCATTACAGTTATTCCGTCGTTCGTGGCTGTGATCGTATCGTGCCGGTGGATGTGTATGTGCCCGGTTGCCCACCAACCGCAGAGGCATTGCTTTACGGCATTATCCAGTTGCAACAGAAGATTCGCCGGACCAACACGATTGCGAGGGCTTGATGACATTGTCCTCTCCTCCTGTTTCAATTTCACAGTTGGCTGAAACGATTGCATCGGCATTGGCTGGCAAAGCTAAAACAGTCAAGATTGCACTTGGGGAAATCACAGTAACTGTGTCGGCTTCCGATTATCTGGTGGCCGCAACATTGCTTCGTGATACTCCAGCATGCAAATTTGAGCAATTAATGGACCTTTGCGGACTGGACTATTCCGAATACAAAAATGGCCAATATGATGGCCTGCGCTATTGTGTTTCGTTGCATTTGTTATCTGTCAGTCTTAACCAACGGGTCCGGCTAAAAGTATTTTGTCCCGACGACGATTTTCCTGTAATCGATTCGGTCAACGGCATATGGAATTCCGCCAATTGGTTCGAGCGTGAGGCTTTTGACCTTTATGGCATTGTTTTTGAGGGTCACAACGACCTGCGTCGCATTCTGACTGACTATGGTTTTATTGGACATCCGTTTCGCAAAGATTTTCCAACCACCGGTCATGTGGAAATGCGTTACGACGCCGAGCAAAAACGTGTAATTTATCAGCCTGTCACCATCGAGCCGCGCGAGATGATTCCCCGCGTGATTCGCGAGGAAAACTACGGCGGTCTTCAATAGGCGGTTTTCGCAAGAGATTAGACATGGCTGAAATTAAAAACTACACGCTCAATTTTGGACCGCAGCATCCGGCAGCGCATGGCGTTTTGCGCCTTGTGCTCGAACTTGACGGAGAAGTGATCCAGCGCGCCGACCCGCATATCGGACTACTGCACCGAGCAACCGAAAAACTGGCCGAAAGCAAAACTTATATTCAGTCTTTGCCTTATATGGACAGACTTGACTATGTGTCAATGATGTGCAATGAGCATGCGTACTGCCTGGCCATCGAAAAACTGATTGGTGTGGATGTGCCGGTTCGGGCGCAATACATCCGTGTGATGTTTTCCGAAGTCACCCGTTTGCTCAACCACTTGATGTGGCTGGGCGCGCACGGCATCGACTGCGGCGCAATGAATATGTTGATTTATTGCTTTCGCGAGCGCGAAGTGCTGTTCGATATGTACGAGGCGGTGTCTGGCGCCCGCATGCATGCAGCGTATTTCCGTCCGGGTGGGGTGTACCGCGACCTGCCTGAAAGCATGTCGCAGTACAAGGTCAACAAGATTCGCAATGCCAAGGCGATTGATGCTTTGAACGAAAATCGTCAAGGCTCGCTGCTGGACTTCATCGACGACTTTGTGAAAAAGTTTCCAAAGCTGGTTGATGAATATGAAACCCTCTTGACCGATAACCGCATCTGGAAACAGCGCACCGTCGGCGTCGGCGTGGTGTCACCCGAGCGGGCATTGAATCTGGGTTTTACCGGTCCCATGCTCAGAGGTTCGGGCTTCGCCTGGGATCTGCGCAAACAGCAACCCTACGAAGTCTATGAGCATATGGATTTCGATATTCCGGTGGGTAAAACCGGTGACTGCTATGACCGCTATCTGGTGCGTATTGCCGAAATGCGCCAGTCCAATCGAATCATCAAGCAGTGCGTGGACTGGCTGCGTGTCAATCCTGGACCAGTGATCACCAGCAACCACAAGGTGGCACCTCCGAACCGCGAATCCATGAAGTCAAACATGGAAGAGCTGATTCACCATTTCAAGTTGTTCACTGAAGGTTTTCACGTGCCAGAAGGTGAGGCCTATGCCGCCGTCGAGCATCCCAAGGGTGAGTTTGGCATCTATATCGTCAGTGATGGCGCTAACAAACCATACCGGCTGAAGATCCGTCCACCTGGTTTTTCCCATCTTGCGGCCATGGATGAAATGGCCCGCGGTCACATGATTGCCGATGCCGTGGCGGTGATTGGCACGATGGATATCGTGTTTGGTGAAATTGACCGCTAACCGTATGACTTCTTCAATGATTTCTGAAAAAACTCAAGCGCTTTTTGACCGCGAAGTTGCAAAGTATCCATCTGACCAGAAGCAGTCGGCTGTCATGGCCTGCCTGCAGATCGTGCAGCAGGAACAGGGCTTTGTCAGCGCTGAAAGCGAAAAAATAGTGGCTGAATATTTGGGCATGGCACCAATTGCAGTTCATGAAGTCACGACCTTCTACAACATGTACAACCAGCGCCCAGTGGGCAAGTACAAGTTCAATGTCTGCACGAATCTGCCTTGCCAGTTGCGCGACGGTGCCAAGGCGCTGCACCATCTTGAGCAAAAACTCGGTATCGTGATGGGTGAAACAACGGCAGACGGCTTGTTCACGCTTCAGCAGTCTGAATGTCTGGGTGCTTGTGCCGATTCGCCGGTGATGCTGGTGAATGACATCCACATGTGCAGTTTCATGAGCAACGAAAAACTGGACCAGCTGGTTGATGGTCTAAAAATAGCGAAGGCTTAAGTCTATGACGCTTCCATTAAATTCCGGCGAAAACGCAATTGCCGAGTCCTTGCTGTCGCAATTTACAGCCACTGGGGTGCAGTCCTGCTTTCATGGCAGACATATCCACCCGCAAATCCTTGCCGATCTTGATGGTAGTAATTGGCGCCTTGATGACTACGAAGCCCGTGGCGGCTATCAAGCGTTGCGCAAAATTCTTGGCCAGGATGGTGGCGCTGGATTAACGCCCGACCAAGTCATTGCCGAAGTCAAGGCCAGCGGCTTGCGAGGCCGGGGTGGTGCGGGTTTTCCGACCGGTCTCAAGTGGAGCTTCATGCCACGCCAGTTCCCGGGTCAGAAGTATCTGGTCTGCAATTCTGATGAAGGCGAGCCAGGCACCTGCAAAGACCGTGACATCATGCAATACAACCCGCACAGCGTGATCGAAGGAATGGCGATTGCTGCTTATGCCATGGGTATCAGCGTCGGCTACAACTACATCCACGGCGAAATTTTTGCCACTTATCGCCGTTTCGAGGCAGCGCTGGATGAAGCGCGTGTTGCAGGCTTGTTGGGTGACGGTATTCTGGGAAGCGGCTTCAATTTCCAGCTTCATGCGTCGCATGGTTTTGGTGCCTATATTTGCGGTGAAGAAACCGCTCTGCTGGAGTCCCTGGAAGGCAAGAAGGGCCAACCGCGTTTCAAGCCGCCGTTTCCGGCAAGCTTCGGGCTGTATGGCAAGCCCACCACCATCAACAACACCGAAACCTTTGCTGCCGTGCCATGGATCATCCGCAATGGTGGCTCGGCCTACCTTGAGTGCGGCAAGCCAAACAATGGCGGCACCAAGATTTATTCAGTTTCCGGCGATGTTGAATTGCCTGGAAACTACGAAGTCCCGATGGGAACGCCCTTCGCCAAACTGCTGGAGTTGGCTGGCGGTGTTCGCAAGGGTCGCACACTCAAGGCTGTGATTCCAGGTGGGTCATCGTCGCCGGTGTTGCCTGCGACCATCATGATGGAATGCACCATGGACTATGACTCGATTGCCAAAGCTGGATCCATGCTGGGCTCAGGGGCAGTGATCGTTATGGATGATTCCCGCTGCATGGTCGAGTCTTTGAAGCGTCTTTCATACTTTTACATGCATGAATCGTGCGGTCAATGTACACCATGTCGCGAAGGAACGGGCTGGCTGTGGCGTGTGGTGGACCGCATCCACAACGGACTTGGTCGTGCCAGCGATCTGGACCTGCTCAATTCGGTAGCCGACAACATTCAGGGGCGAACGATTTGCGCCTTGGGCGATGCCGCAGCCATGCCGGTGCGCGCCATGATCAAGCACTATCGACATGAATTTGAAGCGATGATTCCAAAAATTGAATCACCTCCTGCCATGAATCCAAGCACCGTTCAGTCGATCAGTCGAACTGCGGCACAAGCCTGAACTGCGGAAAGAAAAAAATATGGTTGAAATAGAACTGGACGGCCAGAAGGTAGAGGTGCTTGAAGGCAGCACGGTGATGCATGCAGCTGAAAAAGCAGGTACCTATATTCCGCATTTCTGTTATCACAAGAAGCTGAGCATTGCCGCCAACTGCCGCATGTGCCTCGTCGACGTGGAAAAGGCGCCTAAACCCATGCCTGCATGCGCTACACCTGTCACGCAAGGCATGGTCGTGCACACCAAGAATGATAAAGC
The DNA here is from genome assembly GCF_015752205.1 of Polaromonas sp. CG_9.7. Taxonomy (GTDB): domain Bacteria; phylum Pseudomonadota; class Gammaproteobacteria; order Burkholderiales; family Burkholderiaceae_C; genus Polaromonas. The sequence goes on along the minus strand of NZ_JADOVG010000009.1, from coordinate 76,636 downwards.
CATCAAAGCCCAGAAGGGCGTGATGGAATTTTTGCTGATAAATCATCCTTTGGACTGCCCGATTTGTGATCAGGGTGGAGAATGCCAACTGCAGGATCTTGCTGTAGGCTACGGCGCTGGTGAATCCCGGTATCAGGAAGAAAAGCGCATGGTTTTCCACAAGGATGTGGGACCCTTGGTTTCTATGCAGGAAATGAGCCGTTGCATACACTGCACCCGTTGCGTTCGTTTTGGACAGGAATTGGCCGGCGTGATGGAGTTGGGCATGTCGCACCGAGGCGAGCATGCTGAAATTGAAACTTTTGTGGGCATGTCGGTGGACTCGGAATTGTCCGGCAACATGATTGATCTTTGCCCGGTGGGCGCACTGACCAGCAAGCCGTTTCGCTACAGCGCCCGTACTTGGGAGTTGTCGCGCCGCAAGTCGGTCAGTCCTCATGACTCGACAGGTGCCAACCTGATCGTCCAGGTCAAGCATGACAAAGTAATGCGCGTGCTGCCGCTTGAAAACGAAGCTGTCAACGAATGCTGGATTGCAGACCGCGACCGTTTTTCCTATGAAGCCCTTAATACCGATGACAGGCTAACTCGCCCCATGCTCAAGCAGGGCGGTGAATGGAAAACGGTTGACTGGCAAACTGCACTTGAATATGTCGCCAATGGACTGAAACAGATCAAAACAGAGTACGGTGCCGACAGCATTGGCACACTTGCAAGCCCTCACAGCACGCTGGAAGAACTCCATTTGGCGTCTTCCCTGATGCGCGGGATTGGCAGCGAAAATATTGACTATCGCTTGCGCAATGCAGATTTCACCTCATCATCTTTGATTCGATGGCTCGGCACTTCCATTGCTTCGCTGTCGCAACTGCAGCGCGTCCTGGTGGTTGGCTCCAACCTGCGCAAGGACCATCCCTTGTTTGCACTGCGTATCAGGCAGTCGATCCGAAATGGCTGTGTGCTCAGTACGGTTAATTCTCTGAAAGAACTGCCCATAACGGATGCATGGGCAATGCCTGTCTCCAACGCGCTGCTGGCATCGTCTGAAAACTGGGCGCAATCGCTGGCCAATGTTGCCGCGGCAATTGCTGTTGAAAAGGGAGTGATCGCTCCCGTTTCCGGCGAAATCACTGAGACGGCAAAAGCAATAGCACTGTCTTTGATGAGTGGTGAGCGCAAAGCGATCCTGCTTGGTAATGCCGCTGCGCATCATGCCAATGCTTCCAGTCTGCTGGCACTGGCCAACTGGATAGGAGAGCAATGCGCCGCCAGCGTGGGTTTCCTGACGGAAGCTGCCAACACCGTTGGCGCACAATTCGTTAATGCACTCCCAGGCAAAGGGGGGTTGAATGCAGGCCAGATGCTCGATGGAAGACTCAAGGCCGTAATTCTGCTGAACAGCGAACCTGAATTCGATTCTGCTCCCGGTGTTCAATCCAAAGCTTCACTTAATTCTTCACAGATGGTTGTCACCTTGAGTCCTTTCAAGGCCAACATGAGTTTCAGCGATGTGATGTTGCCGATTTCTCCTTTTACCGAAACTCCAGGCACTTTTATCAACGCTGAAGGTCGTATCCAGAGTTTTCATGCAGTGGTCAAGCCCAATGGGGAAACGCGTCCTGCATGGAAAGTCCTGCGCGTACTGGCCAATTTGCTGGGTTTGTCAGGCTTTAATTTTGAATCGTCAAGCGATGTGCTAAAGAGCATTGGTGATGCCGGTGCCAGTCACATTGCTTCAGATCGATTGGGCAATTCAATCAAGCACGAGGTGGATGTTTCTGCCGTGAGTGGTCCTGCACCAGTGGTGGCAAGCATTTACCAACTCGATGGGTTGGTCAGACGTGCTACTTCGTTGCAGCTGACAGCCGATGCGCGTAAGGCTGCAAGTTTTGAAGGGTCGGGCGCATGATTGATGGAATATATGCAACGGGGCAAGGCTTGATGGGAGGAATTTGGCCTGCCACTGTCTGGCCTGTTCTCTGGGTGCTTATCAAAATTGTGGCAGTACTGGCACCGCTGATGGGATGCGTGGCTTATCTCACTTTATGGGAAAGAAAAGCCATTGGTTTTACACAGGTTCGCCTTGGTCCAAATCGAATCGGACCATTCGGCCTCCTGCAGCCGATTGCTGATGCACTCAAGCTGCTGACCAAAGAAATCATCATTCCCACAGCAGCCAGCAAGGGCTTGTTCGTGTTGGGTCCGATCATGACCATCATGCCAGCACTTGCAGCCTGGGCGGTGATTCCGTTTGGTCCTGATGTGGCGTTGGCCAATGTGAACGCTGGCTTACTGTTTATCATGGCCATCACTTCTCTGGAAGTTTACGGCGTCATCATTGCTGGCTGGGCTTCAAATTCCAAGTATGCGTTTTTGGGTGCAATGCGCGCATCGGCACAAATGGTGAGCTATGAAATCGCAATGGGCTTTTGCCTTGTGGTGGTGCTGATGGTTTCCGGCAGCTTGAACATGACAGATATTGTCATGAGCCAAGGCTCAGGCATGGCTGCCAGCAGGGGCCTTACCTTCCTGTCATGGAACTGGCTGCCTTTGCTGCCTATCTTCGTCGTATATTTTATTTCCAGTCTGGCAGAAACCAACCGTCACCCGTTCGACGTGGTGGAAGGCGAATCTGAGATCGTGGCTGGTCACATGGTGGAATATTCGGGCATGTCGTTTGCCATGTTCTTTTTGGCTGAATACGCCAACATGATTCTGGTTTCTGTTCTTTGTGTGCTGTTGTTCCTCGGCGGCTGGTTGTCGCCAATTGACCATGCATTGTTCAACTGGATTCCCGGCTGGATCTGGTTGGGTCTGAAGAGTTTCGTGGTCGTCACGATTTTTCTATGGGTTCGTTCAACATTTCCACGCTTTCGCTACGACCAGATCATGCGCTTGGGTTGGAAAATCTTTATACCTGTAACCCTGGTCTGGTTGGTGGTCGTTGGGGCCTGGATGCAGACCTCTTACAACATCTGGAAATAGGCAAAAAAGTCATGTCTGCTGTCGCATCCGTCAAGGATTTTGTCTCAAGTTTCATGTTGACCGAACTGCTCAAGGGCATGGCCCTGACCGGAAAATACATGTTCAGCCGCAAAATCACGATTCAGTTCCCTGAAGAAAAAACCCCATTGAGTCCACGTTTTCGCGGACTGCATGCATTACGCAGATACGAAAATGGAGAAGAGCGCTGCATTGCGTGCAAGCTTTGCGAAGCGGTGTGTCCGGCGCTTGCGATCACTATTGAATCGGATGTTCGCGAAGACGGCAGCCGACGTACATCGCGTTACGACATTGATCTGACCAAATGCATTTTTTGTGGATTTTGCGAAGAAAGCTGTCCGGTCGATTCCATTGTTGAAACACATATTCTGGAATACCACGGTGAAAAGCGGGGGGACTTGTATTTCACCAAAGAAATGCTGCTGGCCGTAGGCGACCGTTATGAGAGCGAAATTGCTGCCAACCGGGCGGCAGATGCCAAATACCGCTGAAAAATCGGCTCCATTGTTCGCTTTTGTAAGTAGAAAGAATCCCATTCAACATGGACGCTAAAACAGGTCTTTTTTACGTGTTTGCCGCAATACTGCTCTTTGCGGCGTTTCGCGTCATCACTGCACGCAATCCGGTGCACGCTGCACTTTTTCTGGTACTGGCATTTTTTCAGGCATCTGCTATCTGGATTTTGCTTGAAGCCGAGTTTTTGGCGATCACTCTGGTGTTGGTTTACGTGGGTGCTGTGATGGTGCTTTTCCTTTTCGTGGTGATGATGCTGGACATCAACCTGGACAGCGCAAGAAAGGGATTTTGGAAGCATTTTCCGCTGGCTGGAACAGTGGGCGCGGTTATTGCACTGGAAATGTCATACGTCTTGATGGGTGGTTTTCGTGAGCCGCCACAAGGTGCATCAGCCGCTGTGCCAGGCGACCTTGCGGCCCAGGTGTCCAACACCAAGGAATTGGGAAAGTTGCTTTATTCGCAATATATCTATCCACTTGAAATCGCAGCCGTGATTTTGCTGGTGGCCATTATTGCGGCTATTGCCTTGACCTTGCGTGAGCGCAAGGATTCTAAGCGAACCAATCCGGCAGAGCAGGTTCGTGTGAAGGCACAAGACCGTGTCAGGCTTGTCAAGATGAAATCAGTTGTTGCCGCACCTGACATTTTGCCTGCCGCATCGCTTGAGGAAAAAAAATAATGATGCTTACTCTTGGACATTTTCTTTCACTTGGCGCCATGCTTTTTGCCCTGTCTGTCATTGGTATTTTTTTGAACCGGAAAAATCTTATCGTGCTGCTCATGGCCATTGAACTAATGTTATTGGCCGTGAATATGAATTTTGTTGCATTTTCTTATTATCTGAATGACATGGCGGGCCAGGTATTTGTATTTTTCATACTGACTGTCGCGGCGGCAGAATCTGCCATTGGTCTCGCGATTCTGGTGCTGCTGTTCCGCAATAAATCCAGTATCAACGTCGACGACCTCAATACGCTTCAGGGTTGACAACAAGATGAGCCAAACCCTTTCTGCATCGACGTTGCTGGCCGTTCCGCTGGCACCTCTAACCGGCGCGCTGCTGGCCGGGATTCTTGGAACCACTTTTGGTGGCAACTGGATAGGACGCCGTCTCGCGCACACCCTGACCATTCTGGGTGTTTTTGTAGCCTTCATCATTTCTGCCATGACACTGCAAAGTGTCGTCGGTGATGGTGCGCGGTTTAACGAAACGCTTTACACATGGATGATGGTGGGCGACCTGAAGATGGAGGTTGGTTTTCTGGTAGATGGTTTGACCGCCATGATGATGTGCGTGGTGACTTTTGTTTCGCTCATGGTGCATATCTACACCATCGGCTATATGGAAGAAGATGCGGGCTACAACCGTTTCTTTGCCTATATTTCTCTGTTTACGTTCTCCATGCTGATGCTGGTGATGAGCAATAACATGCTCCAGCTGTTCTTTGGCTGGGAAGCGGTAGGCTTGGTTTCCTATCTGCTGATCGGTTTTTGGTTCAACAAGCCCAGTGCGATCTTTGCCAATATGAAGGCTTTCCTGGTAAACCGGGTCGGCGACTTTGGCTTTATTCTGGGGATTGCGCTGATTGCTGCTTACGCAGGTACGCTGAACTATGGCGAGGCTTTTGCAAAAGCCGACGAGCTTTCCAGGCTGACATTTCCCGGCACTGGCTGGATGTTGATCACCGTAATCTGTATTTGCCTGTTCATCGGTGCCATGGGCAAGTCGGCCCAGTTCCCCTTGCACGTCTGGCTGCCCGACTCCATGGAAGGTCCAACACCGATCTCGGCGCTGATTCATGCCGCGACCATGGTCACGGCGGGTATTTTCATGGTGGCCCGGATGTCGCCGCTGTTTGAACTTAGCGATACGGCGTTGAGTTTTATCATGGTCATTGGTGCCATCACCGCGTTGTTCATGGGCTTTCTGGGCATCATCCAGAACGACATCAAGCGGGTCATTGCCTATTCCACGTTATCTCAACTGGGCTATATGACCGTGGCGTTGGGCGCATCAGCCTACTCGGTAGCCGTCTTTCACCTGATGACCCATGCGTTTTTCAAGGCCTTGCTCTTTCTGGGAGCTGGCTCTGTGATCATTGGGATGCACCACAATCAGGACATACGTTGGATGGGTGGCGTGCGCAAGTACATGCCCATCACTTGGATCACCTTTTTGTTAGGTTCGCTGGCCCTCATCGGCACACCATTCTTTGCCGGTTTTTACTCTAAGGACAGCATTATTGAGGCTGTGGCCGAAAGCCATCTATGGGGCAGTGGCTTTGCTTATTTCGCTGTCTTGGCAGGTGTTTTTGTAACTGCTTTCTACTCTTTTCGGCTGTATTTCCTTGTCTTTCATGGCAAGGAACGCTACGACCAGAATCCTGATGCGCACCATGATTCACATGACGACCACAGTCATCACGATGCTAACCACGAACCCCATGAATCTCCGTGGGTCGTGACTTTGCCATTGGTTTTGCTGGCCATTCCGTCGGTCATCATCGGTTTTCTAACGATTGAGCCGATGCTGTATGGTGAATTTTTCAAAGATGCGATTTTTGTCAATCTGGAACGGCATCCCGCCATGGAAGAAATGGCTGCGCTGTTTCATGGGCCCCTCCAGATGGCAACGCATGGCTTGACTGCGCCTCCTTTCTGGCTCGCCCTGTGCGGTGTAGTACTGGCCTATTACATGTACATGGTCAATCCTGCCTTGCCTGCAGCCATCAAGCGCAACCTGAGCCCTATCTACACACTGCTCGAAAACAAGTACTACCTCGACTGGTTCAATGAAAACGTCATTGCACGGGGCATGCGTGGACTTGGTACTGTGTTTTGGAAGGTAGGTGACCAGATGGTGATTGATGGCGCGCTGGTCAACGGTTCCTGGAAGCTCGTTGGTTGGGTGTCCAGCATGGTCAGGCGCCTGCAATCGGGTTACATCTATCACTATGCCTTTGGCATGATTCTCGGCATTTTTGTGTTGATGACGTATTTCGTCTGGCTCAACCGATAAATACAATCTAGAAGAAGAAGGAAGAGAAAAATGGGATTGTTGAGCCTCGCCATCTGGGTGCCGATTTTTTTTGGTGTCGGTTTACTGGCCCTGGGTAAGGAAAGTCATGTGCGCACCGTTCGCTGGATCGCACTGATCGGCGCCACCATCAGTTTTCTGGTCACGTTGCCCCTGTATACAGGTTTCGAATTGGGCACGTCGGCCATGCAATTCGTTGAGAAAAGCAGCTGGATTCCACGTTTCAACATGAATTACCACTTGGGAGTGGACGGCATTTCGCTGTGGTTTGTGCTCTTGACGGCATTTATCAATGTGGTGGTCATCATCGCCAGCTGGGAAGCCATCACGACCCGTGTCAACCAGTACATGGCGTCCTTTTTGATCTTGAGCGGCCTGATGATTGGTGTTTTCGCAGCGCTGGACGGTATGCTTTTTTACGTCTTCTTTGAAGCTACATTGATTCCAATGTACCTGATCATTGGAATTTGGGGCGGACCGAACAAGATATACGCAGCCTTCAAGTTTTTCCTTTACACGCTGCTTGGCTCACTGCTGATGCTGGTTGCGCTTATTTTCTTGTACAACAAGTCGGGCGGTAGTTTCGACATTCTGGCGTGGCACCAACTTCCCCTTTCAGCCACAGCGCAGACCCTTCTTTTCTTTTCTTTCTTTGCCGCGTTTGCTGTCAAGGTTCCAATGTTTCCGGTGCATACCTGGCTGCCTGATGTCCACGTTGAAGCGCCAACCGGCGGCTCTGCCGTGCTGGCAGCGATCATGCTCAAGTTAGGCGCTTACGGATTTTTGCGTTTTTCAATGCCAATCGTGCCCGATGCTTCGCGCGAGTGGGCATGGTTGATGATTACCTTTTCCCTGATAGCCGTGATCTATGTGGGCTTGGTGGCGCTGGTCCAGCGTGACATGAAAAAGCTTGTAGCCTATTCATCGGTAGCGCACATGGGTTTTGTGACGCTCGGTTTTTTCCTGTTCAACGACCTGAGTGTTTCGGGCGGCATTGTCCAGATGATTGCACACGGGTTTGTTTCTGCCGCCATGTTCCTGTGTATTGGTGTGCTGTACGACCGTGTGCATTCGCGCGAGATTGCAAGTTATGGTGGCGTCGTCAACACCATGCCCAAGTTCGCAGCCTTTGCACTGTTGTTTGCCATGGCCAATTGTGGATTGCCGGCAACCGCAGGCTTCGTGGGCGAATGGATGGTGATTCTGGGTGCAGTCAAGTCGAATTTCTGGATTGGCATGGCGGCGGCTTCGGCACTGATCTCGGGTGCGGCTTACACGCTGTGGATGTACAAGCGTGTGTACCTCGGCCCTGTGACGAATGAAAAGGTCAAGAACTTGCTTGATATCAATAGTCGAGAGTTTCTGATGCTGGCGATGCTGGCTGTCGCAGTGCTCTACATGGGTATTTATCCCAAGCCGTTTACCGATGTGATGAACACGTCTGTGGCTGACTTGCTAAGGCATGTCGCGCTTTCGAAACTGAACTAAGAAAACTCAAAGAATTCAGATGATTGACAAACTCAGTTGGATCGCGGTTTATCCGGAACTTGTTTTATTGGTGATGTCCTGCGTTATCGCGCTGGTCGATCTGGGCGTCAAGACGCCACGACGCTCGCTCACCTATGGGTTGACGCTGCTGACCCTTGCAGTAGTAGCCATCATGGAAGCCAATACGGCACTCGGCGGACAGGTTTTTTATGGGTTTGGCAACATGGTGGTGGTGGACCCCATGGGCAGCTGGATGAAATGCTTTGCAAGCATTGCCTTGATGGTCACCATCGTCTATGGCCGGCCTTATGCCGCTGACCGCGACATGCTGCGCGGTGGTGAATTCTTTACGCTGAGCCTGTTTGCCTTGCTGGGCATGTTCGTGATGATTTCAGGCCATAACTTCCTGGTGCTCTACATGGGCCTGGAATTGATGGCGCTGTCCAGCTACGCACTTGTCGCCTTGCGCCGGGACGACGCGCAGGCAACCGAAGCCGCCATGAAATATTTCGTTCTCAGTGCACTGGCTTCCGGTTTCCTGCTTTACGGCCTTTCCATGCTTTATGGCGCTACCGGCTCGCTGAACATCAATGAGGTTTTCAACGCCATTGCCAGTCGGCAGGTCAAGCATCAGGTACTGGTATTCGGTCTGGTTTTCATTGTGTCGGGACTGGCTTTCAAGCTGGGAGCAGTGCCATTTCATATGTGGTTACCCGACGTTTACCATGGCGCACCGACTGCCGTCACGCTGATCATCGGCGGTGCACCGCAGCTGGCTGCATTTGCGATGACGATTCGCCTTCTTGTCGAAGGCCTGCTGCCGCTGGCGATTGACTGGCAGCAGATGCTGGCATTGATGGCGATAGGATCCCTGCTGATTGGCAACCTGGCCGCTGTGGCGCAGACCAACCTCAAGCGCATGCTGGCGTTTTCGACCATTTCCCAGATGGGCTTTTTGCTGCTGGGTCTTTTGGCGGGGGTGGTCAATGGCAATCAACTCAACACTGAATCGGCTTACAGCGCCGCCATGTTCTATGCCTTGACCTACGTACTGACCACACTTGCCGCTTTCGGCATCATTTTGCTGCTGGCCCGTAATGGGCACGAATCCGAAGAAATCACCGATCTTTCCGGGTTAAACCAGCGCAGCCCCTTGTACGCCGGTGTCATGGCAATGAGTATGTTTTCTTTGGCCGGACTGCCCCCGCTGGTAGGCTTCTACGCCAAGTTGGGTGTGCTGCAGGCCTTGATCTCGTCAGGCAAGACAAGTTATCTGGTACTGGCTGTCTTTGCCGTGATGATGTCGTTGATTGGTGCTTTCTACTACCTTCGGGTGATTAAAGTCATGTACTTTGACGCCCCTCACTCCCACAATGCGCAGCCAATCAATGCGCCGGCTGATGCCCGGATTGTGCTGGCCATCAATGGCGCGCTGCTTTTGGTGCTGGGCATTGCCCCAGGCGGTTTGATGGCCCTGTGTGCCCAGTCGATCAACAGCATCGTCAACTCGCTCGGAGTCTGAGGTTGGACCAGACTGTTTCGGTATGGCTGGTAGTAGTGCTTGCCTTGTTAATGGCTAACATGCCTTTTGCCAGCAATAGGCTATTTGCAGTCTACGCACTCAATTCGCCTAAAAATCTAGCCGTCCGGCTGGCAGAATTATTGGTTTGGTATTTGGTGGTGGGTGGCGTGGGCCTGTACCTTGAGCAGCGAAATGGGCAAATTGCACCTCAGGGCTGGGAGTTTTATGCGATCACAGGAACCCTTTTTCTGACGTTTGCCTTTCCCGGTTTTACCTACCGCTATTTGTTTAAGCACCGATCATGACGACTGAACCTAATACGCAGGACAGCGTTGCGGGTGACGTTTCTCAACTGGCTGAAATAAAAATCAGTTCCGACGAGATCCTTGCCGGGAATTTTCTTCAGATCTGCCGCGATACGGTCAGTCTTCCCGATGGACGGCATACCACGCGCGAATATGTGGTCCATCCAGGTGCCGTGATGATCATTGCGTTGCTGGATGACGGACGCGTGGTGCTGGAGCGCCAGTTCCGGTATCCGCTGCATGCCGTGATGGTCGAGTTTCCTGCGGGAAAACTTGATGCCGGCGAATCATCGTTGGCTTGCGCCAAACGCGAACTGCAGGAAGAAACGGGCTATACCGCGCGTGAGTGGGTCAAAGCAGGCGTGCTGCATCCGGCTATTGCTTATTCCACTGAATTCATCGACATCTGGTTTGCACGCGGATTGACACTTGGCGAGCAACAACTCGACAGCGGCGAATTTCTAGAGGTGTTCAGCGCGACACCTGACGAGTTGATGAAATGGTGCGCCAGCGGCAAGGTGACCGATGCCAAGACGCTCACCGGGATGCTGTGGTTGGCGAACATGTTGTCGGGTGCATGGACATTGCAATGGCAGGCAGCACAGCCTTAACGGTCTTGCCATACTGCGACCATGAAAGTCCTGAATCTACGTTGTTCGCGCCTGCATTCGTTTGAAGGCTGGTTCGGTTCGGAATGTGAATTCCAGGACCAGCAACAACGCGGTCTGATGGCCTGTCCCCTGTGTGCCGACACCAGCATTCAAAAAATGCCCAGCGCTCCCCGGCTCAATTTTGGCGGGCATTGCGCCCCTGAAACTGGCCCAAGCCGCACTGACCCTGAGGCGCCTTCCCATTCCAGGGGTAATTCTGTGTCGCAAGACCAAACGGCGCATACTAGTCAAGCAAAAAGCACGCTGTCGGAACCCGACCTTGCCGCACAGGCTGCCTTTTTGAACGCTTTGCGTCAAGTGGTGGCAGGGACCGAAGACATGGGCACGCGCTTTGCCGAGGAAGCTCGCAGAATGCACTATGGGGAAGTCGAAGCGCGCAGTATTCGCGGCCAGGCCAGCGCACGCGAGGCAGTGGAACTTTTGGAGGAAGGGATTGAGGTCCTCCCGCTGCCCATGCTCGCCGCCCTCAAGGAAACCCTGCAGTAGCAGGCCATCACACGGCAGGCCGTTTACGCCTGCCGTTTGACAACCTGGCAACCATCAGGGGTACAGGCCGCGCAGTTCGCGCGTATGCAGGATTCGCTGGCAGGCCACGATGAAAGTGGCTGTGCGCAGGCTGACCTTTTTTTCCTGTGCGACTTGCCAGACGGCTGCAAAGGCGGTCTTCATGATTTTCACCAGACGTGCGTTGATCTCGTCCTCGTCCCAGAAAAAGCTGGAAAAATCCTGCACCCATTCAAAGTAGCTGACCGTCACGCCCCCGGCATTGGCAATCACGTCGGGCAGCACCAGGACATTGCGTTCCTGCAGGATGTCGTCGGCTGCAGGGGTCGTCGGTCCGTTGGCGCCTTCAATGATCATGCGGGCCTTGATGCGGCCGGCATTGGCGGCGGTAATCTGTTGCTCCAGCGCTGCCGGAATCATGATGTCGCAATCGACGCCCCAGAACTCTTCGTCGGCGATGACGTCGGCATCGGCAAAGCCGGCCACGCTACCCGTGTTGGCCACATGCTGCAACAGTGCGGGAACATCCAGTCCGGCATCACTGAAAATCGTGCCGCCATGGTCCTGAACGGCAACGATGCGTGCGCCCGTTTCTGCAAACAGCTTGCCAGCCACACCGCCCACATTGCCAAAACCCTGCACGGCAACCCGGGCCGTGGCAATGTCCATTCCGATGTGCCGTGCCGCTTCCGTGCCTACTGTGAACACGCCGCGTCCGGTGGCTTCGCGCCGGCCCAATGAGCCACCCAGGTCAACAGGTTTGCCCGTGACAACGCCGGTTGCGGTGGAACCAGTGTTCATGGAATAGGTGTCCATCATCCAGGCCATGATCTGTTCGTTGGTGTTCACATCGGGCGCTGGAATGTCCTTGTTGGGGCCGATGATGATGCCGATTTCGCTGGTGTAGCGGCGCGTCATGCGTTCGAGTTCGCCGAGCGAGAGCTTTTTCGGGTCGACGCGAATGCCGCCCTTTGCGCCGCCGTAGGGCACATTGACGGCAGCATTCTTTACCGACATCCATGCCGACAGCGCCATGACCTCGGACAAGGTGACATCCTGGTGAAAGCGAACGCCGCCCTTGCCGGGCCCACGCGAAACATTGTGCTGCACGCGGTAGCCTTCAAAATGCGCCACCGTGCCGTTGTCCATGTGAATCGGCACATCGACTATCAAAATGCGCTTGGGTCGCTTGAGGGTTTCGGCCCAACGCGCCAGGCTTCCCAAATGTGGAATGACCCGGTCGACCTGCTGGAGATAATTTCCCCACGGTCCAAGGTTGTCGGCCTGAAGGTAGGACGGAAGGGACGAGCCCGCCACGATCGTACTTTCACCTTCAGCAGCATTTTGTGACATAAGAAATCCTTGTAAAAAAATTAAGGTAGCGCAGCTTAAAGCGCGCAACCTCGACTGTCCAAGGCCTACTTTATGCGTATTTATGCATTAAATGCATAGTTTTTGAAAATTGCCCCGAAATTCGTTCGGATGGCTAATTGGAACATTGCGTAACACTGGGCCGTTCGAAGAAGTTTCAATCAATAGCATGTCAAGTTTGTCAGCAGCCAGCCAGCCAGCCAGCCAGCCAGCCAGCCAGTCAGTCAGCAGTGCGGGGCTTCGTGCGAAACGTTTTCCCTGTGGGGGGTTATGCCACGAACTGAAGCGCAGCCAGACGCGCATACACCTGGTTGGTAGCCATCAGCTGTTCGTGACTTCCCTGTTCCACGATGCGGCCATGGTCGATCACGACGATCCGGTCGGCCTTCTTGACCGTCGCCAGCCGGTGCGCAATGACCAGCGTGGTGCGGTCCTTCATGGCGGACTCGAGCGCCGCCTGCACCATGCGCTCGCTCTCGGCGTCCAGCGCGCTGGTGGCTTCGTCGAGCAGCAGCAGTGGCGAATTCTTCAGCATCGCCCGCGCAATCGCGATGCGCTGGCGTTGTCCGCCCGACAGGCGCACGCCGCGTTCGCCCAGGAAGGTGTCGAAGCCTTCGGGCAGCGCGCTGATGAATTCGTGCGCAAACGCAGCCTGGGCTGCGGCCTTGACGTCCTCGTCCGTCGCGTCCGGCTTGCCGTAGCGGATATTTTCCAGTGCAGTGGTCGAGAAAATCACCGCATCCTGGGGCACCAGGCCGATGCGGCCACGCAGATCTTCCAGCGACATGTCGCGGGTAGCGACGCCGTCGAGTTCAATCCGGCCCGAAGCCGGGTCGTAAAAGCGCAGCAGCAGCTGGAACACCGTGCTTTTGCCCGCACCGCTGGGGCCGACGATGGCGATGGTTTCACCCGGCGCCACGCTCAAGTTGAAATCCACCAGCGCCGGCTGCGTGGGCCGGGAGGGGTAGTGAAACGTGATGTTTTCAAATTTAATAGCACTCCCTGCCCGTGTGACATGCGCAGCAAGCGGATTCGAAGGGGAAGTGACAGGGGACTCGCTGTCCAGCAGTTCCATCAGCCGTTCGGTGGCGCCTGCTGCGCGGAGCAGGTCGCCGTAGACCTCGCCGAGCACCGCCGCCGCGCTGGCCAGGATGATCACATAGACCACCGTCTGGCCCAGATGGCCGGCGGAGATGTCGCCGCGCATCACTGCCTGTGTGCCTTGGTACAGACCCCAGAGCAAAGCTGCCGAGGTGGCGATGATGATGAATGCCACCAGCACCGAGCGCGCTTTTGTGCGGCGAACGGCAATGGCGAAGGCATCGTCCGTGGACCGGTCGAAGCGTGCCGCCTCCCGGTCTTCGGCGGTGTAGCTTTGCACCACCGGAATGGCATTGAGCACTTCGGCGGCAATTGCGCTGGAGTCGGCCACGCGGTCCTGGCTGGCGCGCGAGAGCTTGCGCACGCGCCGTCCGAACCACATGGAAGGCGCGACGATCAGCAGCAGCGCACCAAGCACCTGCACCATTAAATAGGGGTTGGTGAACACCAGCATGCCCAGCGCGCCCACGCCCATGACGGCGTTGCGCAAACCCATGCTCAGCGACGAGCCCACCACCGTCTGCACCAGCGTGGTGTCGCCCGTCAGGCGCGACAGCACCTCGCCGGTTTGTGTGGTTTCAAAAAACTCCGGGCTTTGCCGGAGCACATGCGAATACACCGCGTTGCGAATGTCGGCCGTGACGCGCTCGCCCAGCCAGCTGACGGTGTAGAAGCGCCCGGCCGAAAAAAGACCCAACGCAGCCGCCACGCCAAACAGCTCGAAAAAATGGGTTCGTAGCGCCATCAGTTGCTCGCCTTTGTCGGCCGCGCCCATGCCGCCGTCGATCAGCCCGCGCAAGGCCAGCGGAAACACCAGTGTCGCCACGGCGGCCATCACCAGGAAAAGCACTGCCAGGCCGATGCGTCCTGAATACGGCCGCAGAAAAGGAAGCAGCCCCGACAGCGACCGGGGCGATCCCTTGGCGGGCGGGGAATTTGGAAGGATTGAAGTGCGGGAGGGAAGGGGCGTCGCGGTGGAAGTAACCATGAGGGTTATTTTATCGTTAAAGCTTGGCATTGCAAACACAGGCTTGACAATAGTTGCCCAAGCAAGTATTATTCAGGTTATGGATTCAACCTACAATTCCGCCCCTCGCCAAGAAGCCTCTGCCAGCCCTCCGGCTGATTTCTACCGTGCAGAAAGCTACACGCCTGACGACAGCATTGGCTACATGATGCGACGCATCATTTCCCTGGTCGCGCAAGGCGTCGAGCGCGAACTCGAACCCTCGGGCCTGACCAATGCGCAATGGGTGCCCATGTTCAAGCTCTACATGGGCTGCGCTTCGACTGCTGCTGAACTGGCGCGCCAGTGCGAGCTTGACGCCGGCTCGATGACGCGACTGCTGGACCGTTTGGAAGCCAAGCAACTGTGTAGCCGCATCCGTTCGTCAGACGACCGGCGGGTGGTCAACCTGGAACTCACCGATGCGGGACGCGCGGCAGCTCAGGAGATTCCTGCGGTTCTCTGCGGCGTACAAAACGCATTGCTGGCCGGTTTTTCGGCCGAAGAATGGGAAATCCTCAAAAGTTACTTGCGCCGCATGCTGGACACAGCGCAAACGCTTCACGCATCGACAGAAAAAAATGATAAATAAATCCCCAACTTTCTGTGACGAAGAACGCGCACAGGCTTGCACCGAACTGGCGTGCACCCCCGGCGGGGCTGCCTTGCCCGTGTGGCGCGCCTCGGTGCGCATGGCGCTGGTGTCTGCGGCCAGCGTGGTGGCGGCCGGCTTGATTGCCACTGGCATGGTGGGGTGCGCCGACATGTCGGGCATTGCGCCGCAGGCGAGCCTGCGGGATGCCGCGTCGCTCGGTCTGGGAACGATGGTTGCCCAAGCCCAGCCGCAGACAACGGTGGCGACTGAATGGTGGCGCGACTTTGGCGATGAAACGTTGAACACCCTGGTCGCCCGATCGCTTGAAGCCAGCCCGAATTTGAAGCTGGCGCAAGCCCGTCTGGCGCGTGCGCAAGCCGTCACGGAAGTGGCTAATGCCGCCATGCTGCCGCAAGTCAATGGCCAACTCGATCTGACGCGCCAGCGCTACACCGCCAACGGCGCAGTGCCCCCGCCGCTGGCCGGTTCGATCCGTGACAGCGGAACAGCGCAGCTGGCTGCCAGCTGGGAGCTTGACTTTTTCGGCAAGAACCGGGCGGCGCTCGATGCCGCACTGGGCAGCGCCAATGCGGCCGAGGCCGATGCCCAGGCGGCCCGCGTGCTGCTGGCCAGCCAGGTCGCCCGAAGCTACTTTCAGCTGGTGCGGTTGAACGAGCAGTCCGCCGTGGCGCGCCGCACGCTGGCGCAGCGCGAACAAACCCTCCAACTGGTCACTGACCGCGTCAATGCCGGCCTCGACACGCGGCTGGAGTTGCGCCAGAGCGAAGGCGGCCTGCCCGAAGCGCGCCTGCAACTGGAGGTCATTCAGGAACAGATGGCGCTGACACGCAACGCGCTCAATGCACTGACGGGTCAATCAAATACTGCTTCTGCGCTTATTCCATCAGCACAATCAGCTATTAAAAATGTAGTGCTTGCAGCGGTGATTCCCGCTGACCTGCTGGGCCGCCGCGCCGACATTGCCGCTGCGCGCTGGCGCGTCGAAGCGTCGTCGAGCGATGTGGCAAATGCCAAAACCCAGTTTTACCCAAACATCAACCTGGTCGCTTTTGCCGGTTTTTCCAGTATTGGCCTGGGCAATCTGCTGAACTCGGGCAGCCAGCAATGGGGCGTCGGTCCGGCCATACGCCTGCCGATTTTCGAGGCTGGCCGGCTGCGCGCCAGCCTGCGCGGCAAAACGGCTGATCTGGATGCTGCCGTCGAAAGCTACAACGCCGCTGTGGTCGACGCGGTGCGCGATGTTGCCGACCAGGTGGCGTCTTCCCAAGCCATCAGCCGTCAGCAGGCCGAACAGCACGCGGCGCAGGATGCGGCCGAAAGTGCCTACGACATCGCCGTGCAGCGTTACAAGGCCGGGCTCGGCAATTACCTGAATGTGCTGACGGCCGAAACCAGTGTGCTGGCCCAGCGCCGGCTGGGTGTTGACCTGGCGGGCAGGGCGCTCGATACGCAAGTCGCGCTGATTCGCGCGCTGGGTGGCGGTTATGCGTCCAAGTCAGTGCCCGCCGCGCAAGAGAATTCAAAAATCATAGCTGTCAGTGCCCGTCCCTAAAGCGCAAACAGCCTGTCTGACCAATAAAACAACTTTGGCCAACCGTTTCTGAACAGCGCTGCAGCCGCGCAAGCCATTTCCAACACACATTGAACGACACCATGAACGCACCCCAAGTTCCTGCTTCTTCCGCTAACCCGGCCAACTCCGCTTCCCCCAGCCCGGACGCGCCCGTCCAACGGCCCGGGGGCAATCCCAAGCGCAAGAAGGCGCTGACGGCGCTTGCCAGCATCGTGGTCGTCGCCGGCCTGGGCTGGGCGGCTTATGAATACCTGGTGGCCAGCCATTACGAATCGACCGACAACGCCTATGTCCAGGGCAACATCATCCAGATCACACCGCAAATCGGCGGCACTGTCGTGGGGCTGATGGCCGACGACACTGACTTTGTCAAGGCCGGCCAGCCGCTGGTGCAGCTCGACCCGGCCGATGCCCGCGTGGCACTGGACCAGGCCGAAGCCGCACTGGCCCAGGCGGTGCGCCAGGCGCGCACGGTGTATGCCAACAACGGCCCGCTGAGCGCGCAGATCACGTTGCGCAATGCCGAGGTGAGCAAGGCCAACAGCGACATCGCGCGCGCCGCCGACGACCTGGCGCGCCGCCAGTCGCTCGCCGGCAATGGCGCGGTGTCCAAAGAAGAACTCGGTCATGCGCAAACGCAACTGGCCAATGCAAAAAGCGCGCTGGCGGCTGCGCAGGCCGGCGTCGTGGCCGCACGCGAACAGCTTGCCAGCAACCAGGCGCTGACCGACGGCACGGCCATCGAGCAGCATCCCGCGGTGCTGGTGGCGGCGGCCAAGGTGCGCGAGGCATTTCTGGCTTCCCAGCGCACCGCCCTGAGCGCGCCGGTCGATGGCTATGTCGCCAAGCGCACGGTGCAGTTGGGCCAGCGGGTGGCTGCCGGCATGCCGCTGATGGCGGTGATTCCGCTGAACGAGGTCTGGGTGGATGCCAACTTCAAGGAAGTGCAGTTGCGCGATATCCGCATCGGGCAGCCGGTGACGCTGGTGGCCGACCTGTACGGCAAGAAGGTGGACTACCGCGGCACCGTGGCCGGCCTGGGCGTGGGCACCGGTGCGGCGTTTTCGCTGCTGCCAGCGCAAAACGCCACGGGCAACTGGATCAAGGTGGTCCAGCGCGTGCCGGTGCGCATCGCATTGGAACCAGCCCAACTTGCCCAACATCCCCTGCGGGTGGGCCTGTCGATGGAGGCCGAAGTCGATATCAGCAACAAGGAAGGCAAGGCGCTGGCCGATGCGCCACGCGATGCCGCCCAGTCGCACACTCAGGCGTTTGCCATGCAAGACGATGCCGGCGACGAGGAAGTCAGGCGCGTGATTGCCGCGAATTCCGGACGGTCCGTCAAGACGGGCAAGACGGTCAACACCGACGGCAAAGCGTTGGTTTCTTCGTCACTTGCCGGCGGACAGGCTGCGCTGCCACATTGATCAGACTGTTTTTCATAACGTTCCGTCAAGGCTTTCATGGCGACTGCAACCCCCTCCGCATCCGATTTCCTTCCGCCGCCGCCGCTGAGTGGCTCGGCCCGCATGTGGGGCACGCTGGCGCTGTCGGCCGCCACCTTCATGAATGTGCTCGACACGTCGATTGCCAATGTGTCGCTGCCGGCCATTGCGGGTGACCTGGGCGTCAGCCCGACCCAGGGCACCTGGGTGATCACCAGTTTTGGTGTGGCCAACGCGATTGCCGTGCCGCTGACCGGCTGGTTGTCGCAGCGTTTTGGCCAGGTTCGGCTTTTTACCACCAGCATCATCCTGTTCGTGATCATGTCCTGGCTGTGCGGACTGGCGCCGAACATGACCACGCTGATTTTTTTCCGCGTGTTGCAGGGGCTGGTGGCCGGTCCGATGATTCCGCTGTCGCAGGCGCTGCTCCTGTCCAGTTATCCGAAAGCGCTGGCCGGGACGGCGATGGCGCTGTGGTCCATGACCACGCTGGTCGCGCCGGTCATGGGGCCATTGCTGGGCGGCTGGATCACCGACAACATTTCGTGGCCGTGGATTTTCTACATCAACATTCCCGTGGGTTTTGGCGCGGCCTTCATCACCTGGAGCATTTTCCGAAACCGGGAAAGCCAGACCCGCAAGCTGCCTATCGACTCGATTGGTCTGGCGCTGCTGGTGATCTGGGTCGGCGCACTGCAGATCATGCTCGACAAGGGCAAGGAACTGGACTGGTTTCATTCTGGCCAAGTCATTGCGCTGGGTATTGTGGCGCTGGTCGGGCTGATCGCCTTTGTGATCTGGGAGCTGACTGAAGAGCATCCGATTGTGGACCTCAGCCTGTTCAAAAGGCGCAACTTCTGGGCCGGTGCGCTCGCGCTTTCCGTCGGTTATGGCCTGTTTTTCGGCAATGTGGTGCTGCTGCCGCTGTGGCTGCAGCAATACATGGGCTACACCGCCACGCAGGCCGGCATGGTCTTGGCGCCTGTCGGGGTGTTGGCCTTGCTGCTGTCACCGCTGGTTGGCAAGAACATCGGCAAGACCGACCCGCGCCACTTTGCCACCGTGGCGTTCGCCGTGTTTGCGCTGGTGCTGTGGATGCGCTCGAACTTCAACACCCAGGCCGACATGGGCACCATCTTGATTCCGACCGTTATCCAGGGTGTGGCGATGGCCTGCTTTTTCATTCCACTGGTGACCATCACGCTGTCGGGCCTGCCGTATGACAGGATTCCTGCCGCTTCGGGGCTGTCCAACTTCGTGCGTATCCTGGCCGGCTCGTTCGGCACCTCGATTGCCACCACGGTCTGGCAAAACCGTGCCGCCATGCACCATTCGCAACTCAGCGAGTATGTCAACCCGGGCAGCGTGGCTGCCAACACTGCACTTTCCGGTCTGGCCAGCGCCGGGCTGTCAGCCGAGCAGGCGCTGGGCGCCATCAACCGGCTGGTTGATCAGCAGGCTTACATGCTGGCCGCCAACGACGTGTTTTATGCGTCAGCGCTGATCTTTTTGCTCTTGATTCCGCTGATCTATCTGACGCGGCCGACACACGCAGGCGCGGGCAGTGCCGACGCAGCGGCCGGTGCGCACTGAAGAGAGCTTTTTCAGTCAGTCAAGCATCAAACAGGCCGCTTGCGCACAGTGGGTATGCGCGAGCAGCTATTTATTAAATAGCAACACTGCACGACGCCTTGAAAACCTTGGTTGAAAGTCAGGCCGTTTGGGCCTGCAGCGCGGCAGCGGCAATGTCCAGCGAGCGCAGCCGCAAAGCCGGATCGTAGATGTCGCAAACCAGCATGAACTCGTCGGCGTTCGTGGCCTCGGCCAGTGCGCTCAGTCCTTCATGCACCGTGTCGGGGCCGCCAATCACGGCGGCGGCCAGAAAATCGCTGATGGCTGCGCGCTCCTGCGGATGCCGCTGGGACAGGAAATTGGCCGTCGGCGGCAGCAGGCCGCGCCGCTCGCCCGTCAGGATGCCGAGCACGCGCTGATAGGTGCTGCTGGCCAGGTAATCTGCTTCCTCGTCGGTGGGGGCGGCGATCAGCGGCACGCCAATTGCCACGTAAGGCTTGGCCAGTGTGGACGACGGGCGGAAGTGCTGGCGGTACAGGGCAATTGCCTGCAGCAGCATGCGTGGCGCGAAATGCGAGGCAAACGCATAAGGCAGGCCACGCTCGGCAGCCAGTTGCGCTGAAAACAGGCTCGAACCCAACAGCCAGATCGGCACATTGGTGCCGGCCCCGGGCATGGCGATCAGGCGCTGGCCGGGTTGGACTGGTCCCAGCAGCCTCTGCAGCTCGGCCACGTCCTGCGGAAAATCATCTGCCGTCTCGGTGCGTTCGCGCCGCAGCGCCCGCATGGTGGCCTGGTCCGTGCCAGGCGCACGGCCCAGGCCCAGGTCGATGCGGTCCGGGTACAGCTCGGCCAGCGTGCCAAAAGCCTCAGCCACCACCAGCGGTGCATGGTTGGGCAACATGACGCCGCCCGAGCCAACGCGAATCGTGTGCGTGCCGCCGGCAATGTGGCCTACCAGCACGGCAGTGGCCGAGCTGGCAATGCCCGGCATGTTGTGGTGTTCAGCCAGCCAGTAACGGACAAAGCCGAGCTGCTCGGCATGCTGCGCTGTGCGCAAGGCAATCGCCAGCGCATCGGCCACCGAGCCGCCTTCGCGGACCGAGACCAGATCGAGCATGGACAGGGAAATGGTGTGGAGGTCTTTCATGAAATTGATTGTCGTGCGTTGTGCCGGACGGTGCTGGAGTGGGGTTTGTCGCGGTTCCGCCTGCCCCACCACGAGACAGTAAACGTTTGACTCCAGGCGCTTGATGGCCAATGACAGCCCGGCAATCCGCAATGCATTGGTCCATGCTGACCGTTTGATTGACCGCACTACAGCGCATGGGGTATTTTGAGCTTGGCCAAAAAATAGAAAAAGTCACGCGTTTACGGCTACATAACCAGAGCAAAAGGTTTGTTTGCCGCGAACCGAGACAACACTGGAAAAATCCAGAACTCCTCAATAGTCGTCGTTAGACGATGGCGCCTCGTCATGGGGTGTCGTGTTGGCCCTCGTTGCGCTGGAAGCAGATCACCTGAGTGTTTTGGACATGCAGGTGTCTTTGCCTTGTGAAATGCACGTTCAGATTTTTTCGTCGCGCAGCCAGTACCACTTGTAGAGGAAAAACTGGCCGAAGCGGCGAAAAGGCGCGAAAGCTTCCGAACGCACCATGTTCAAGACATTCGGGTATTCAAGTGGCGAGTTGTAGATCGGCAGGTTGAACACCTCGCGGCCAGCGTCCTTGCCTGCAACGCGCTCGGCAATTCGCTTTCCCGCCCAGGTGGATGCGGCGACACCGTTGCCGCCATAGCCTAGCGCGTGCCATACGGTCTCTTTCGGGTCCGGGCGGGCAATTCGCGGCATCATGTCGTGGCTCACGTCGACCCAGCCCCACCACGAGTGGTCAATCTGGATGCCGGCCAGCGGGGGGAATTTCCGCGCGATCGCGTCGGTGAGCAACTTCAAATGCACCGGGTCTTCGGCATCGGCGCCTGTGATCGAGCTGCGGCTGCCCAGCTGCAGACGGTTGCCTTCGAGCAGACGGTAATAAAAGCGCAAGGTGCGGGTGTCCGTCATGAAGGTCTTGGAGTGGAACTGGCATGCCGCCATCTCGGCGTCAGTCAAGGGGCGCGTCACCACCGAATTGGAGAGGATGGGCAGGATTTTGTTTTTTAACGTGGGTGTGAGGTTTTGCCCGGTATAGCCGCCGGTACACACCACCACACGCTTGGCACGCACGACACCGCCGGGCGTTTGCAGGTGATGCACGCCGTTGACCGTTTTCCAGCCTTGTACCGGGCTGGCTGGGTGCACTTTCACACCCAGCTCACGCGCTTTGCGGATCAAGCCGAAGGTGAATTTCAAGGGGTGGATTCCCACGCCTTCTTCTTCAAACATGGCGCCCAAGTGCTCGCGCTCGTCGCAGTGTTGTTCGCGCACTTCCTGCGGCGTCAGCATGCGCGTCTTGTAGCCAAACACCTCGTTGCGCACGCGCATCATCTCGCGCAGGTAGTCGAGTTTTTTCGGGCGGTGCGCCATGTAGAGGTGGCCGCCGTCAAAGGCCTCGCACTCGATTTCTTTAGTCAGCACCTTGAAGTTTTCAAAGCCGGTGCGCACTTCGGTGTCAAGCCGCTTGGCCACTTCCAGGCCCCAGCGCTCGATCCACTGCGAACGACTCAGGCGGCCATTGGCATTCTGCCCCTGGCCGCCGCTGCGGCTGGAGCAGCCCCACGAGGTCTGTGCCGCTTCGAGCACGGTCGCGACAATGCCGTGTTCACGTGCCAGGTAAAGCGCGGTGGACATGCCGGTGGATCCCGAGCCGATCACGACCACGTCAGCATCGACGTCGCTGCGGATCGGACCATCGTCCGGTGGCGGGCTGCCCGCCGAGGCGACCCAGTAGCTGGGCGCATATCCGGTGCCTTGGCCGGGCGTGGCGTTCACCAGCGGATCGTAGGTGGGTTCATAGGGCCGCATCAGGTGGCCGCCATTTGTTGTCGAGTTCATGAATTGTCTCCGGAGTTTGTAGCGAGTGCGCAGGGCTGTCGGCAAGAGTTGGTGGCACGACAGCGTGCAGGTCTTGAAAATCATGTTCTTTTGACCACACCGAAGCGTAGGATAGGCAGGAGAGGCGAACTCTGGTTAGGACCAGTTGCAACCATTCCATGGAACCAGCAATGGCTTCGCGAATAACCCAAAAAAAGACTGTTTAGGGTTAACCCATGTGCTTGGCTCTAACGATTCTGCGAGGCTGGTTCTACAGCCCGAAGTGGTTTGGCTTCAACAATACAGTCCGCTCGCAAACAGGTTGCACTGGCGACAAACGTCGAATCCCGATGTCGCGACATGCGAAGACCTTGACACAAACCGCAGGAGACAAGATGACAGCGCCACAAATGACCATCACACCGCAAACCCTCGCCGCCTTTGCAGACGCCTGGAATCGTCACGACCTTGACGCCCTGATGAGCTTCATGCACGACGACTGCTTGTTTCATGCCGTGGCGGGCCCGGATTTGCTGGGTCGCACTTTCAGTGGCCGTGCTGAAGTCAGCGACGGATTCAAGGCTGCCTGGACCAACTTCCCCGACGCCGCCTGGCTTGATGGCGAACACTTCGTTGTGGGCGATCGGGGCGTGTCGGAATGCACCTTCAAGGGTACCAAGGCCGACGGCTCGCGCATTGAGGCCCGCATGGTCGATGTATTCACCTTCAAGGATGGCAAGATTCTGGTGAAGAACGCCTACCGCAAAGACCGTCCGGCACTGGCCGCTTGAGTTAGTCCGCATTTATCGTTCAGCACAGTTTTAAGTTGGACCGAAGCGGAGCGCAATCTCCAAAATTTGGTCTGATTCTTGCGTTATCAAGATCGGCATCAAGTCGACGGTTTTTTTGCCTTAATCATCTTTGGAGATTTTCATGAAATTCAAAACCACCACCCTGGTATCGTTACTGGCAGCCTCTTTCGTCTTAGTGGGTGGCAGTGCGTTGGCCACCACGTTCAAGGTCGCCGTGGGCGATGCCCAGGGCAGCGCCCAATGGGAAATGGCCAACAAGTTCAAGTCGTCCTTTGAAGCCAAGACCGCTGGCAAGCACAAGATCGACCTGTTCCCCAATGGCCAGCTCGGCAGCGAAGAAACCACCATCAACAGCGCTTCGATGGGCACGCTGGACTTTTCCGTTTTGGCGATCAACAACGTGACGCCGTTTTCTCCTACCGTGGGTGTGCTCACACTGCCTTATGTGATCCAGAGCGCTGAAGAAGCCAAGAAGCTGGTGACTGGCGATGTCGGCAAGGAACTCACTGCCAACACCGTACGCGATGCGGGTGTGCGTATTGTCGGCTGGACCTTCACTGGTTTTCGTGTATTGACCAACTCGAAGAAGCCGGTGAAGACCCTGGCGGATCTCAAGGGCCTGAAGATCCGTGTGCCCAAGAATGAAATCATGATCGCCTCCTACCAGGCATGGGGTATCAATCCGACGCCCATGGCATGGTCAGAAACGTTCACTGCTTTGCAGCAAGGCGTGGTCGATGGCCAGGACAACCCGTACATCACGGTGAGTTCGATGAAATTCAACGAAGTGCAGAAGTACATCACCAACATCCGCTATGTGTTCTCGCTCGAACCCATCATCGTCGGCGAGGGCTTGTTCAAGAAGCAGCCAGCCGATGTGCAGAAAGCGATTCTGGATGCCGGTGCCGAAGCCACCGAACACAGCTACAAGTGGCTGGCTGAGACCGAAGACAAAATCAAGAAAGAGCTGACAGCCAAGGGCATGCAGATCACCGACCCGGCCGATAGCGAAAAGGAGTGGATTGCCAAGGCCACGACGACAGTGTGGCCGCAGTTCTATAAAAGCATTGGCGGCAAAGACAAGCTCGACAAAGTTCTGAAAACTTTGGGACGTTGATAGCTTGAGAGCAGCGGCCACCCGGTGTGGCTGCTTTTTTTTATGAATTTGTGTTGCAGTGCACGTCATGAACGCGCCTGCCCTGGCGCTCTTTGCGCGCTGTTTGTTGAGGAAAATGCCATGACGCTCCTGCGCAACTCGCTGGCCTGGTTAAACGATATCGAGACACTGCTGTGCGAGTGGTTGCTTGCACTGTTTGTGGTCCTGCTGTTCGCGCAAATCGTCTCGCGCCAAGTGTTCAACCACTCGCTCGCCTGGTCAGAGGAGCTGTCCACCTATATGTTCGTCTGGTTTGCCTATCTTGGCGCCGTGGTAGCGGCCAAGATGTCGGCGCACAACCGGGTCACGGTGCATTTTCAGTTCATGCCCAAGTGGCTGGCCACGACGCTGCTGACTGTGGGCGATCTTCTCTGGGTCGCCTTCAACATGTATTTCGTCTGGCTCAGCTATGACTTCGTGTTCAACCGCATGAACCTGTTCTGGAAGTCGCAGACGCTGGGTGTGCCGATGAAATACATCTACATGATTTTGCCGATTGCTTTCACCCTCATGTCGATCCGCGTGCTGTGGACTATTTACCTGCGCGTCGTCAAAGGCGAGGAGTTGCTGGATCCGGAAACGGCCGGGATCAAGAAAATGCAGAAGAACAA
The DNA here is from genome assembly GCF_015752205.1 of Polaromonas sp. CG_9.7. Taxonomy (GTDB): domain Bacteria; phylum Pseudomonadota; class Gammaproteobacteria; order Burkholderiales; family Burkholderiaceae_C; genus Polaromonas. The sequence goes on along the minus strand of NZ_JADOVG010000009.1, from coordinate 51,356 downwards.
TGACGCGCGGGCCACAAGCTGAACGCGCACCGGAGACAACACCATGGAAATGTACTTACCTGAGATTTTGTTTGGCGGCTTTATGCTGCTCCTGCTTCTGGGCGCACCGATCACGGTGGCGCTGGGTGGTGCCGCCATGGCCGCCTATATGGTGCTCGACAAGGACCCGATTGCATTGGTGCAGATCGCGTTCAATTCGGTTGGCAGCTTTCCGCTAATGGCTTTGCCTGCTTTCGTGCTGGCTGGCGCGTTGATGGAAGCCGCTGGCATTTCACGGCGCCTGGTCGACATCGCTGAAGCAATGGCCGGTCCCATTACCGGTGGCCTGGGTGTTGCCACGGTGCTGGCATGCCTGTTTTTCGGAGCCATTTCCGGCTCGGGCCCGGCGACTACCGCAGCGGTAGGCATGTTGATGATTCCTGCAATGACCAAGCGCAACTATGACCGCGCTTACGCCTCGGCGGTAACTGCCGCGTCGGGAGGGCTGGGCATTATCATTCCGCCCTCAATCCCGATGGTGATTTTTGGCATCGCTGCGCTGGGGATGGCCCCGCCGCCCGAAGCGGTGGAAAAGTTCGGCACGTTCGCTTCTTTGTCCATCCCCAAGCTGTTTGTCGCTGGCGTGATGCCCGGATTCTTGATGGCGGGCAGCCTGCTGCTGATGAACTACTTTATTTCGAAGAAGAGCGGTTATCGCGGCCTGTCGGATAACTGGTCGGGCGGTGAACTCCGCGCTGCGCTCAAACGGGGCGTCTGGTCCATTTTGGCTCCCGTGATTATTCTGGGTGGTATTTACGCAGGCATTTTCACGCCGACCGAGTCCGCCATCGTTGCGATCTTCTACACGCTGTTCGTTGGTTGTTTCGTGCATCGCGAGATGCGCTGGAAGGCGATCAAGACGGCGCTGCGCACCACCACCTGGATCACCGGGCGTGTGTTGTTGATCCTGTTCACTGCCACGGCGTTCGGGCGGCTGTTGGTGGAGCAGCGCATCCCCAGCGATATTGCCGAGGCGATGCTCAACATGACATCCAACCCCTACATCATCTGGGCGCTGGTGATCGTGTTCCTGCTCTTTGTGGGCATGTTCATGGAAACGCTGGCGGCCATCCTGATTCTCGTGCCGGTGCTGCTGCCAGTGATGTACATGACCGGCGCCGACCCGACCCATGTGGGCATCGTCGTGATCTGCACCTTGTCGATCGGCTTCATGACGCCGCCACTGGGGGAGAATTTGTTCGTCGCCTCTGGCATTGGCGGGGAGCCTGTGGAAAAGATCATCGTCAAGGTGTTGCCCTTCGTGCTTGTGACCACCATTGCGACGTTCATCATTGCCTATGTGCCGCAAATTTCGCTCTGGCTGCCCTCGCTGATGGGATATTGATTAAAACCAGTCACTTCAACAGACTTTCAAGCTTGTCAATGTTGGCGGACAGCGTTTTTGAAGGGCGTCGATCACAGCCGCCAGGGTTGCGATGCCTTTATCGATTACGCGTGCATTGATCGACTGAAAACCCAGTCTGACAAAGTTGCCTGCGGGATGTTCGGCCTGAAAAAATATATCGCCCTGTTCGATCAAAACACCGCATTCTGCAGCACGTTCAGCAAGCTCGGTGGCTGACACATTATTGGGAAGTTGCACCCAGCAGGAGCCGCCGCCATTGAACGGCGTCACCGTGCACTGAGGGATATGGCGCGCCAAGGCGTCAAGCATCAGGGCTCCGCGCTCCTTTTGCGCTTGCGCCAGACGTTTGAGGTGTGCATCGTTATAGCCCAGCGAGATGAACAGCGAGAGGCTGCGCTGTATGAACGATGACGGGTGGCGGATCATGAGGCGCCGCAGCGCACGGAGTTCGGTGATCAGTTCGGGCGCTGCCACGATGTAGCCAACGCGCAGGCCCGGTGCCATGCTTTTCGAAAGGCTGCCGATGTAGATCACGCGGTCGTTGCGGTCCAGGCTTTTGAGCGCTGGAATCGGATTGCCTGCGAAATTGTTCTCGCTTTCAAAATCGTCTTCAATAATGACCAGGTCTGATGCATCGGCCAGACGCAGCAGTTCCTCGCGTCGGTGCAGGGGCATGGTCACGCCGGTCGGACACTGGTGGCTGGGTGTGGTGTAAAGGTAGTCGAGATCGCGCAGCCTGTCGTCCACAATCACCCCGGGTGTCAGAATTGTTGTCGCGTCCAATTTTTCAATGGCTAACTGCCCGGCAGCGACATTTCATGACCAGAACACCGCATTCACATCACTCTCCCGAATTCAAAGAGCAGGCACTGCTCAAAGCCAGGCATCGCGGCACGCGTTCCGTTATCAGCGTTGCCGGCGAGCTCAACATGTCCGCCGGCACGCTCAGGAAGTGGCTGCAAAGCGCAAGCAAGAAAACCGCCACGATAGCCTACCCGGTGCCCGCTGCAACTGCTGCACTGGACGGCCCGGCGTCTGCCTGGATGCCCGCACAGCGTTTGATGGCGCTGCAGCAGAGCTATGCACTGGACGACATGGCCCGGGCCGGCTGGTGCCGCGAGCATGGCGTGTTCGAGCATCAGCTGGCGCAGTGGCACCAGGAGTTTTGCACGCCGGCTGTGCCGGCTGCCGCACGCGAGGCGAGCGGCGCTTTTCGCGAGTTGCAGCGTCAGCACGAACAGCTCCAGCGTGAATTGCGGCGCAAGGAAAAAGCGCTCGCCGAAGTGGCGGCACTGCTGGTGTTGCAAAAAAACTTCCAGGCGCTGCTGGAGGGCGCGGACAAATGACGTCCGTCCAGCAGCGCCAAAAGTTGCTTTGTCTGATAACCCAAGCCTGCGCCGACGGGGCGCGTTTGCAACCGGCTTGCCGCCAGATCGGCCTGTCCTGCCGCAGCGTGCAGCGCTGGCAGCGCACGCAGGCGGCCGAGGGGGACCAGCGCCCTTCGGGCAAGCGGCGCTACGTGTGCCCACCGAACAAGCTGCGTGAAGAAGAGCGCCAAGCCGTGATGGCCGCGCTCAGCAGCGAAGCATTCAAGGACTTGCCGCCGAGTCAAATCGTGCCTCGCCTGGCGGACACAGGCGTCTATGTGGCCTCGGAGTCCACGATGTACCGCCTGCTGCGCCAAGAGGGCCAGCTGGCCCACCGACGATCGGAGCGTGCAGCGCAAAAGCGCAGCCGCCCGCGCGCCCTGGCCGCGACCGGGCCTGATCAGGTGTTTTGCTGGGACATCACCTATTTACCAACCCAGGTGCGCGGCCAGCACTTTTACCTGTACCTGTTCGAGGACTTATTCAGCCGCAAGATCGTTGGCTGGCAGGTGTTTGACTGCGAGAGTGCCGAGCTGGCCGGCCAGTTGTTGCGCGACATCTGCACGCGCCAGGACATCGCTCCAGGCCAGCTGACGGTGCATTCGGACAATGGCGCGCCCATGAAAGGCGAAACCATGCTCGCCACGATGCAGCGCCTGGGCGTGGCCCACACGCGCAGCCGGCCGTCCGTGAGCAATGACAATCCCTATGTCGAATCGGCCTTCAGAACGCTGAAGTACCGCCCCCAGTTGCCCGTCAAGCCGTTTGAAAACCTGCTGGCCGCGCGGCGCTGGGTCACGGAGTTGGCGCACTGGTACAACCACAAGCATCGCCACGGCGCCATCAGCTTTGTGACACCGGCGCAGCGCCATGCCGGCCTGGACCGGGCTCTGCTTGAGCAGCGCGCGCTCGTCTATAAACGGGCCCGCCAGGAAAATCCTCAACGCTGGTCAGGGCAGGCCCGCCAGTGGGCGCATGTCGATGTCGTTCACCTCAACCCAGAAACCACACAAATCAAGGAGCCTCAACACGCGCAAAAAGCGGCCTGACTCACTTCACTTTAGGCGACAACTTCCTTGACAGCCACCGATCAGGCCATTGTCGTCCACAGGCAAAGGCACAATTTGTTTGGTGCGTCGACTGAAGATATTGCGTGCATCGGGGTAGCAAGGGTCTTCAATGCCGACCTTTGTGCGTTCGCGCATCAACAGGTCAGCCACCATGTAAAGCGCATGCTGCGCACCCACTGTGATCATGAGCTGGTCTGCAGTGGCCCAGACGCCACGTCGGGGCAACACACGGGTGCATATTTGCTCTACCAAAGATTCGTCGTCGCGAGTGATCTGATCGGGTGCCCAATCACGTATGTCAAGCACGCTGAGTGCCTTGAGGCAGCACTCACGCCAGGCAGCGGTGGGAAACAGGGATTCATCAAACTGGCCATAGAGAAACGGGTAGGCGCTTTTCTGCCAGTTCGCAGGTTTGACAATGCTGCGCTGCGCACTGGGTCGCTGGTGCAGGCGTTGCGCCCAGGTGATGGAAGGGGCGCGCTGTTCACTGTCGGCTGGGTTGCGGGCCTGGACACGTTCACCCAGCAAGGCTGAGCACACGAAGTGGCCTTTGCGTTCGCGCGAGACCAGATAGCCGTCGTCCACGAGTTGTTGATAAGCGAGCACGACGGTGATGCGTCCCACGCCCAACTCGATGGCCAGCTCGCGGCTGGAGGGTACTGGCGTGCCTGGTTTGAGCTGTGCGTCCAGAATCGCAGAAACCAGCATTTCCCGGATTTGACCTTGCAAGGTAAGGTTTTCACGCGCACTGTGTTGCAGCAGCTGTTTCCACATTGCGCCTTGGAGCGGTTGGGCCATGTCAGAAAATCCTAAAGCTGTTGTAAGTCGAAAAAATCAAAGAACGAATTGTGCGCCAAGGGTCATCAGGGCCAGTTGATTCTGGTTGCATTCGACGCTCTCAAAAGGCAATGCCAAGGGCGAGATTCTCTGTTGATAAAGGGCTAAACGCCTGCCTGCTTTCGCGCTTCGCACAGTTCACGTACGCCCGCTTCAATAGCAGCACTGCCAATCGCCGAGTAACCCATGCGAAAGAATCGACGGCTTGCAACGTTGGGCTGCGCGAAAAACACCTGCCCTGATTCAATCAGCACACCGCGTGCCTGTGCCTGCCGTGTCACCGCCAGCGAATCAAAACCAGCCGGTCCCTGAACCCATGCGCCTGATCCTCCCTGGGCTTTGCTTATAAAACAGTCCGGCATCCAGCGCTGCATGGCCGTGAGCAACACCAGGCGCCGGTCCCGGTAGGTGACATTCAACTTGCGAATAAATGCATCGTGGTGCCCTTGCGCTATGAACAAGCTGGCAATGTGGGCATTGTTAGAGGGCACATGTCGCATCATCAACCGGCGCACCGCCCGCAGTTCGCGAATCAATTCCGCAGGCGCCACGATGAAGCCCAGTCGCAGGCCATGGGCCAATGTTTTGGACAGGCTGCCCAGGTAGATCACTCGCCCCTCGGTATCCATGCTTTTGAGTGCAGGCAGTGGGCGCCCTGAAAAATTGAGCTCGCTCTCATGGTCGTCTTCAAACAGCACCACATTTTTCTTTCGCGCCAAATCCAGTAGAACCTGGCGGCGCGCCAGCGGCATCGTCACACTGGTGGGACATTGGTGGCTGGGCGTCACATAGACGTAATCGCACTGGCCCAATTTGCGAGACGGCACCAACCCCTGTTCGTCTACGGCCAGCGGCGTTACACGCGAACTGCGTGCTTCAAAATTATTACGCGCATCAGCGTAACCCGGGTCCTCCATGCCCACCACCGTCTTATGCCCGATGAGCACTTGGGCGAGCAAAAAACAAGCCATTTGCGCGCCGGCAGTTACCAGGATCTCGTCACGCTGGGCCACGATACCGCGCGCAGGCAGCAAGCGATGCTGGATCTGGCTCACCAGACCTTCGTGATCTCGGTCCACATGGTCTTGGGACCATGTCCTGACCGCTGGCGTCAGCAAGGACTGTTGAGAGCACGCACGCCAGTCGGCCAAAGGCATGAGGCTGGCATCGAACTGCCCATATACAAAGGGATAAGCAAAGTCCTGCCAGTGGGTCGGCTTGGCAATGTTGCGCTGACTGGCGACATCGCTTTTCAAGCGGCTTGCCCAGGACAGCGGGTCAACAACGCCGCCAGGGACGTGTGCTTGGCGCGCCTGCCCCATGACAATTTCAGGATTGACGAAGAGGCCACTGCGCTCGCGCGCCACCAGAAAGCCTTTGTCTACCAGCATCTGCAAAGCGAGCGTGACCGTGTTGCGCGACACACCCAACGCTACTGCGAGCGAACGGCTGGGAGGAATGGCTGCAGCGGCAGGGATCAGCCCCGTCAGGATACTGTGGACCATCATTTCCTTGATTCGCCCTTGCAGTGTGGCGCTGCTACCTGCGAAGCGGGGCAAGAGGCCGGCCCATATATCCGCAATGTCTTGCGCTGGGCGCATGAATTTTCCTTGTGATCGATTCGATTGAAATTGAATTCTGGCACCAAACAAATGTGATTATGGATCTAACACCAAAGAAGGTGCAGGCCTAGCATCAGCAACATTCCTCAACACCACCACCAAGGCACTCCATGAGCACCGAATACCTGAAGAAAGCCACCCCGCCTGTCGAGACAATTAATACAGCCACCGGCGAGACCGTTCAGCGTATGCTGGCTGAAATCAAGCGCGAAGGGCGAGAAGCCGTGGAGCGCTATGCACGCGATCTGGATGGTTACAACGGCAAGATCGTGCTCGACGAAAGCGACTTCGCCGCGGCAGCCAAAGCCGTTCCACAAGGTGTGCGCGACGACATCACTTTTGCGCACACCCGTGTACGTGATTTCGCCCGGCGCCAACGTGGATCGCTGAGCGAGTTTGAAGTGGAGTTGATGAGTGGCCTGGTGGCCGGACAAAAGCTCATCCCGGCTAACACCGCAGGCTGCTATGTGCCCGGAGGACGGTACGCCCATGCCGCCTCGGCCATCATGAGCGTCTGTACGGCCAAGGTGGCTGGCGTGCCCAATATCATCGCTACGTCCCCGGCTCACAAAGAAGCCGGCATGAACCCCGCCATCCTCTACACCATGCAGCTCTGCGGTGCACACACCGTGCTGGCGCTGGGCGGCGTGCAAGGCATTGCAGCCATGGCCTATGGGCTGTACGCAGCCCAGCCTGCCGACATCATTGTGGGCCCGGGCAACCGCTTTGTGGCCGAAGCCAAGCGCACTCTGTTTGGCAGTATTGGCATTGATGTGGTGGCAGGCCCCACCGAATCGGCCGTGATTGCCGATCACAATGCCGATGCAGAAATCGTGGCTGCCGACCTGGCCGGCCAGGCCGAGCACGGACCGGACTCGCCTGTGTGGCTGTACACCACGTCGCGTGAGCTGGGCCACAAAGTGATCGAGATCATGCCGCGTGTCATTGCCGCCCTGCCAGAGCCGGCTCGTTCGGCAGCCACGGCAGCATGGCGCGATTACGGCGAGGTGGTCTGGGCCTCCAGCCGCGAAGAAATATGCGAGATCAGCGACCGCTATGCGCCCGAACACCTGCAGGTGCTGGCAGACGACCTGGACTGGTGGCTGGACCGCCTGACCAACTACGGCTCGCTGTTCCTTGGCGAAGAAACCACCGTGGCCTATGGCGACAAGTGCGCAGGCCCCAACCACATCCTGCCCACGCGCGGCGCAGCGCGGTATTCCGGCGGTTTGAGCGTAGGCAAGTTCATTAAGACCGTGACTTACCAGCGCCTGAACCGCGCCGCCAGCCGCGATGTGGGCCAAGTGGCCGCCCGCATCTCGCGGCTGGAAGGCATGGAGGGCCACGCGCGCACGGGGGACATTCGACTGAAGAAATATTTTCCCGAAGAACAGTTTGAACTGGGCACGCTGCAAGGCCACCAGCACTGACATGAACAGCACCAACCCCCCCCCCCGCGCCGCAGACGGCCTCTGGTTCGGCAAAGACCTGAGCCAGTCCGAGCCCATCCCTGAGACGGCCATTGAACAGGCTGTGGCACTCATGCGCAGCGGCAGGCTGCACCGTTATGGAGAACAGGGGGCTGGCACGCCCGATCCCTCGTTGCTGGAGCAGGAATATGCGGCCTATGTGGGCAGCAAATACTGCGTGGCCGTGAACTCTTGCGGCGCTGCCATGTTTCTCGCTCTAAAGTCACTTGGCGTCAAACCAGGTGACAAGGTGCTGACCAGCAGCTTCACACTGGCCCCCGTGCCAGGCGCCATCGCCCACGCGGCTGCATTGGCGGTGCTGGTCGAGACGCGTGACGACTACACCACCGACCTGTCGGACCTGGAACGCAAGGCGGCCACCAGTAGTGCCAAGGTTTTTCTGCTCTCGCACATGCGGGGTCATATCACCGATCTGCGCGCGGTGCGCGAGATCTGCGACCGCCATGGCATCGCGCTGGTGGAGGACTGCGCCCACACCATGGGTGCGCGCTGGGACGGTCAGCACACCGGGACTTTTGGCCACATTGGTTGCTTTAGCAGCCAGACCTACAAACACATCAACTCTGGCGAAGGCGGTCTGCTGGTTACCGACGACGACGACATCGCCGCCCAGGCGATCCTGATGTCGGGCTGCTACATGATGTACGACCAGCATATCCTGCGCCCAGAGCTCGAGGTGTTCGAACGCTGGCGCTATGTCACACCCAACTTCAGCATGCGCATGTCCAATCTGGCAGCCGCGTTGCTTCGCCCCCAACTGGCGCTGCTGCCCGAACGCGGTGCGCGCTGGCGTCGCATGTATGGTGACTTGGCCCATGCGTTCGCGAGTGTGCCCCATGTTTCACTGCCGGTGCGCGATGAACGCGAAGACTTTGTGCCCAGTTCCATCCAGTTTTCCCTTGATTTGTCGGCCTCGCAAATTCAGCACTTCTTGCGCGAATGCGAAGCCCGTGGCCTTTACGTCAAGTGGTTCGGCTTGACCGTTCCTACCGCGTTCACCAGCCATTTTGGACACTGGCACTACCTGCCCGAGCAAGCGCCGATGCCGCAGTCCCAAGCGGTGCTCCGCCAATTGCTTGACCTGCGCACGCCGCTGTCGTTGACCCCAGAGGACTGCCAGTTGATCGGTCAGATTGTACAAATCGCCACCACGATCGCAGCTGCCCAACCGGTCGGCGAACAGGCGAAAGACAAGCCATGAATTCTTCGCAATACGCAAGCGTTCCGTTGGAACAAACGCTGGACCCCGCTGACTGGAACGCCTTTCGTGCCCAGGCCCACCGCTTGCTCGACGCCTCTATTGGCCGTATGGAGGGCTACAGCGAAGGCCCGGTCTGGACGCCGCTGCCACCGGATATTCAAGCCGATTACCAAGCACCTTTGCCCAGCAAAGGCATTGGTCCTGAAGCCATCCAGTCCCATTTGACGGCATTGTTGCCCTACGGTGTCGGCAATACCCATCCGCGCTTCTTCGGCTGGGTCCATGGTTCGGGCACGCCGGGAAACCTGCTGGCCGACATCACCGCTGCCGCCATCAATGCCAATCTTGGCGGCCGCGACCATGGCGCGATGTATGTGGAAAAGCAGGTGGTGAACTGGTGCCGAGAGATGTTTCAATTCCCCGAAACATCGAGCGGTTTGATTGTCAGCGGCACATCCATTGCCACCATCGTCGCCTTGAAAGCGGCGCGTGATCGCTGCTTTGACTTCACCAGCCGCAAAACCGGACTGCAAAAAACAGCATTGGGCCAACTGGTGGGCTACACCTCGGCGCAAACCCATTCCTGCGTTGCCCGCGCCTTTGACATTCTGGGACTGGGCTCGGACGCATTGCGCAAAATTGCGGTCAATGAAAACTTCGAAATCGACACTTCTGTGCTGCAAGCGGCGATTTCACAAGATCGCGCTGCAGGCCTTACGCCCTTCGTCATTGTGGGTACTGCGGGGGCCGTGAATGTGGGTGCCATCGATGACCTGGAAACACTGGCTGATATTGCAGAGGACGAAAAGCTGTGGCTGCACATTGACGGTGCGTTTGGTGCCTTGGGCGTGCTGTGCGAACAGTTGCGTCCCAGATTGACGGGCATCAAACGGGCCGATTCTCTGGCCTTTGATTTCCACAAGTGGCTGCATGTCAATTACGACGCGGGCTTTATTTTGATGCGCTCGGAGGAGCTGCATCGCCGTGCATTTTCCGAACGCCCCGAATACCTCAAAGGCGCTGAACGCGGTCTGGCAGCGGGCAACTCCTGGCCTGTCGAATACGGTCCAGAGCTTTCGCGCGGCTTTCGGGCACTCAAAATCTGGACGCAACTGGCTGAACACGGCACTGACAAGCTGGGCTCACTGATCGCACAGAACTGTGCGCAGGCGGCGTACCTGAAGACGCTGGTTGATGCCCATTCCTGCATGACCATGGTGGCGCCCGTGGCCATGAATATTTGTTGCTTTCGCTACCTTGCCTCGGGAAAGGAAGAGCCGGCGGTGGACCGCCTCAATGACGAGATCGTGGTGCAGCTACAAATTCAGGGGCTGGCCGCACCTTCCACGACCATTGTGCACGGCCGCAACGCCATTCGGGTGAATATCACCAACCACCGCACCACCCGGGCCGACCTGGACATGCTTATCCGGGAAATCGACCGCATCGGCCAGGTCCTCCTGAGTGCAACCCACCAGCAGGCCTGAGTGGTAAACGCATGAACGGCAAGTGCAGCGCGCATTTCGCCTGTCGCTCGCGATACAGGAATGGCGATGACCACAAGGCGCCCACCTGCGCCATCATCCAGCACCGTGACAAGGCGTTGCATGTGATTGAAGATCTTTGCCAGTGTATGAATCCACTGACGCGTTCACCCCAGCAGGGCGTAGAGCGAGCGCCCCAAGCTCAACGCGGCCAGCACGATCAGAAGGTTCAGTACATGGCTGCGGAATTTTTTCTGTGACACGCCGCTGAACGAGCGTTGACCGACGGCGATGCCTGCCAGCATGGCAGGCGCCAGCCAAAGTACCCATTTCAGTGTTCCACTGCCAAACAAATGACCCGTCGCCGAGGCGGAGGAGGGGATTAGCGCGGCGCCGGCCAGCGCCACCACGTCGCTGAACAGGATCAGCGCAATCAATGTGGCACGCAGCGCTGCTGGCGCCATGCGAGTGGCACTGAGCAGCACGGCCAGCGCAATGCCCCCTATCGCCGCCACGCCAGTGATGAAGCCCGACGCCAATCCAGCCGCAAATTTCATCGGCGCGGTCGGTGTCAGCGCTGCATGGCGACCGCTGCGCAGCAACAGGGCAGCCATCAACAACAAGAAGCCAATCAGCAGCCGCAATTGGGTTTCCGGCAGCCAGGCAAGCAGCACCAGACCCAGCGGCGTCGCCAGCAAGGTGCCCAGCGCCAGCCACTTGAACCACGGCATGTCGATGTCACGCGCCACGCTGCGCAACTGGCTCAAACTGGCCAAAATTTCAAGCATGAACAGCGCTGGCACCACCATTGCGGGCGAGACCACCAGCGACATGCCCGCCACCGTGACAGCCGAAAATCCGAAGCCGGCAAAGCCGCGCACCATTCCTGCGGCAAACACCACGCACAAGCTGAAGGCCAGCAGCAAGGGTGCCAGCGGGGGTGTCAACAAGTCAGCCATGGCGCGGCGTGGTGGCTTGTTGCATGGTGTTCAGCGCCGGCGCTGGCTGGCGATCAGCGTGAAAATGTCGCGAAAGACTTCGTTGGTGACCGACGCCGATAAATCCAGCGCCTGGCTTTTGCTGTAGTACGGGCTCAAATCCAGCCCCACGCCCACACCAAAAATCTCTGCTTGTCCGCTCTGCTCCAAATGCGCCACCACCTGTCGCAAGTGGTGGTCGAGGTAATGCTGGTCGTTGGCCTGATGGGTCGCGCCGTCCATGGGACAACCGTCGGAGATGACGATCAGCAACCTGCGCCCCTCGCTGCGTCCCTGCATGCGCTGGCAGGCCCAGTTCACGGCTTCGCCGTCGACGCCTTCTCGGAACAGGTCGGCCTTGAGGAGGGCGGCAATGTCGGGCCGGGCGCGGCGCCAGGGCGTGTCGGCGTTCTTGAACACCATGTGGCAGGCTTCGTTCAGCCGCCCTGGGTTGGCTGGCCGGCCGGCGCGCAGCCAGTCACGCCGGGCGCGTCCGCCATTCCACGCACCGGTGGTAAAGCCCAGCACCTCGTTGTCGACGCCGGCCTGCTCCAGCGCGCGCACCAGCACGTCGACAATCATCGCTACCGACTCGATATGCTCGCGCATCGAGCCCGAGCAGTCGATCAAGAAATTCACTTGGCTATTGGACACCGCCTCGTGACGCTCGATGCGAAACAGTCGCCGCTCGGTGGGCGAAGCCACCAGCTGCGCCAGCTGGCGGCCGTCGATATAGCCTTCTTCCTGGCCACCGTCCCAGCCGTCCCGCGTCGGCACGGCCAGCAGGGCCTTGAGTTGCCGCGCTAGGCGCGCCACATGGATGCCCTGGCCGGCAATGCGCTGGTCCAGCCGCTCACGGTATTCGCGCAGCAGCTCCGCGCGCACCAGTTCGCTCGCCCGTACCTCACGGTCATAGGCCATGGTAAACACGCGGTAGCCGTCTTCGGACTCTTCCAGCACACGGCTGTTGCCAGAGGCTGGCGTGGCAATGCCTTCGCCCGCTTCTTCGTTGTCAAAATCCGTCCAGAGTTGAAAGGCGTTGCGCGGCAGTTTGCTGCGGTCTTCTTCCGACGTATCGCGCTGATCGTCGCCGGCTTCCTGCGTGCTGTGCACCATGTCGGAGACAGCGCGGGCAATGGCGAGGGCATGTGGCGCGTAGGCCTCCTGGTCAAAACGCGTGCGCCGCAGCCGCGACAGGTTGTGGCCCAGCTTGGGCGCCAGGCTCATGCGCGTGGCCTCGATGAAGTCCTCGGTGTCGTGCAGCACCGGCTCGGCGGTTACGCGGGCGCGGCAGATTTGCGCCACGGTGTAGAGCAAAACGCCGCTAGTGGATTCGGTCAGGCCGCTGTGGTGAAAGGCCAGCGACCACTGCTCATGGCGATGCCTCAGGTTTCGGACCAGGCCCGGCATGTCCGGTGTCGCCAGCGCTTCACAGCGAAATTGCTCCAGTATCTCGAACAGCATGCGCGCCAATGGCTCCACCGGGCTCAAGTTTTGGTGCAAGTCGGCGTTTGAATGCGCCAGGCGCAGTGCCATGCCATCGGCTGCGCCACGGAACGAGCCAAAGTCATCGGTTTCCAGCGACGGGCTCAGGTGCGGAGCAAACAGCGGCAGCGCCTGCTCGCCCCGGTGCAGGCGGCGCCCGCGAAAGTGCAGGTCAGCTTCACCGCTGATGGCGCGAATGGACGCCGCGCACAACTCCTCGACCCGCTGCTGCTGCCTGGAAGCGGCCTGGACATCGACAGGCGTGGGTGTCACGGTATGGCCGCGCCAGCACCAGCGCCAAGCGCGTAGGATTCTTCCAGTTCCCGGTCAAAGCAGCGCTGGAAGTATTCGGCCACGATGGAGCGTTCGGCCTCGTCGCACTTGTTCAGGAAAGACAGGCGAAACGCCACAGCCGCGTCGCGAAAGATTTCTGCGTTTTCGGCCCAGGTGATGACAGTGCGCGGCGACATCAGCGTGGAAAGGTCGCCGGCCGTGAAACCCTTGCGTGTCAGGTCGGCCACGGTGACCATGGACTCAATCAATTTTTTGCCCCTGTCATCGGCGAAATGCGGCACACGTGCCTGAACGATGGCCACTTCCTCGTCGCGCGGCAGGTAGTTCAGCGAGGCAAAGATGTTCCAGCGGTCAATCTGGGCATGGTTCAGGCGCTGCGCGCCGTGGTACAGCCCGCTCAGGTTGCCCAGGCCCACGGTGTTGGCCGTGGCAAAGAGGCGAAAGAACGGATGCGGTTTGAGCACACGGTTCTGGTCCATCAAGGTGAATTTCCCGTCGCGTTCCAGTAGCCGCTGGATCACGAACATCACGTCGGGGCGCCCTGCGTCGTACTCGTCAAAAATAAGGGCCACCGGCCGCTGCAGTGCCCAAGGCACGATGCCTTCCTGAAACTCGGTCACCTGCTGACCGTCTCGCAGCACCACGGCGTCCTTGCCTACCAAGTCCAGGCGGCTGATGTGGCCGTCGAGGTTGACGCGCACGCAAGGCCAGTTCAGCCGCGCCGCCACCTGCTCGATGTGGGTGGACTTGCCGGTGCCATGCAGGCCCTGAACCATCACGCGGCGGTCGCGGCTGAAGCCGGCGAGCAGCGCAAGTGTCACGTCCTGGTTGAAGCGGTAGGCCGGATCGATGTCCGGCACATGGTCTTCGGTTTCGCTGAAAGCAGGGACCTGCAGGTCGGTGTCGATGCCGAAAACATCGCGCACGGAAACCATGCGGTCGGGACGAATATGGGGCAGTTCAGTCATGGTCATTCTTTTTGAAAACGGGGTCACGCGCTCACGCTGGCGGGCAGGGCTGGCGCGGCGTTGGCTTCAATCCGGCTGAGCGCTTCGGCAGCGCGCTGGAGTGCCGGCAGCAGTTGCAGTGCTTTCTCAAGCGTCAGCCGCATGATGGGCGCCTGCGCCGCCACGCACAGGTTCGAACGGCCGCTGGCGTTGGGCACCAGCACGGCCACGCACAGCAGGCCCGGCAGAAATTCCTCGTTGTCCAGCGCGAAACCCTGGCGCTTGATCTGCTTGAACTCCTGCTCGAGCTGCTCCATGTTCGTCAGCGTTTTGGGGGTGTATGCCTCCAGCGGCGAATGGGCCAGCAGCCGCTGACGCTGCGAAGGCGTCATTTCAGACAAGAACACCTTGCCGCTGGCCGAACAGTGTGCTGGCACGCGCGATCCCGGATGCAGATAAAAGCGCAGCGGCGCTGCTGTCTCGACGCGATCCAGATAAATCACCTCGCTGCCGGTCAGTGCCGTCAGGTTGCAGCTTTCACCGATCTCATCGACCAGGTGACGCAGCACTGCATGGCGCGCGCCATGCAGGATATCGTTCAACAACAGGTTTTCGGCCAGCCGGCGCAGGCGCGTGCCGGTGCCGTAATGGCGTCCGTCGGCGCTGCGTTCCAGCAGTCCTGCAGTTTCCAGTTGCTGGAGCATGCGATGAAGCGTTGGTTTTGGAATTTGCGTTTCATCTGTCAACGTTTGCAGCGAAAACAACTGGTCCTTGGTCGCAATGGCTTCCAGCAACGAAAACAATCGCATCGTTGGCGTGTCGCCGTTGATTTCCACGGGGTCTGGCTTGAGGGTTTTCACGATTTCCATGCATCGATGATAGTGGAATTACAAAAAATGAGATGAAATATTCTATTTTTTGAATTTTGTTGACGTTTATAAAAAAATTTCATACCATTCAGTTCAATTCCGGATAAATGGAATTAAACGTATCGATTTTTTGATTAATCAGATGTAAACCTAACCGTAGGAGACTTTCATGAGCCAGAACAAGCCTGCCAATTCTGCCGTCACCGGCATCCAGAAGATGACCCCGTCGGAAGCCTTTGTCGAAACCCTGGTTGCCAATGGCGTGACCGAGATGTTCGGCATCATGGGCTCGGCCTTCATGGACGCAATGGACATCTTCGCACCTGCCGGCATCCGCCTGATTCCTGTAGTGCATGAGCAGGGCGCTGCCCACATGGCTGACGGCTATGCCCGCGTGTCGGGCCGCCACGGCGTGACCATCGGCCAGAACGGCCCTGGCATCAGCAACTGCGTGACCGCCATTGCCGCCGCCTACTGGGCCCACAGCCCGGTCGTGATCATCACGCCAGAGACCGGCACTACCGGCATCGGCCTGGGCGGCTTTCAGGAAGCCAACCAGTTGCCCATGTTCGAGGAGTTCACCAAGTACCAAGGACATGTCACACACCCCAAGCGCATGGCTGAATACACGGCACGCTGCTTTGACCGCGCCATGTCCGACAACGGCCCGACGCAACTGAACATTCCGCGTGACTACTTTTACGGCGAAATCGAGTGCGAGATCCCAAAGCCCATGCGCGTCGACCGTGGCGCGGGTGGCGAAGCGTCGCTGAGTGCAGCTGCCGAACTGCTGGCCACGGCCAAATTTCCGGTTATCTTGTCCGGCGGCGGCGTGGTGATGGGCAATGCGGTGGAAGAGTGCAAGGCCCTCGCCGAGCGCTTGGGCGCGCCCGTTGTGAACGGTTATCTGCGTAACGACTCATTTCCTTCAAGCCACCCGCTGTGGGCCGGCCCATTGGGCTACCAGGGCTCCAAAGCCGCCATGAAGCTGATCGCCCAGGCTGACGTGGTGATCGCGCTGGGTTCGCGCATGGGCCCGTTCGGCACTTTGCCGCAACACGGCATGGACTACTGGCCAAAGAACGCCAAGATCATCCAGGTCGAAGCCGATCACACCAACCTCGGTCTGGTGAAGAAAATCACCGTCGGTATCTGTGGCGATGCCAAGGCCACTGCCGCCGAGCTGACCAAGCGCCTGACGGGCAAGACCCTGGCCTGCGATTCCAACAAGGCCGAACGTGCCGCCACCATCAAGTCCGAAAAAGACGCCTGGGAAAAGGAACTGGACGAATGGACGCACGAAAAAGATGCTTACAGCCTGGACATGATCGAAGAGAATGCCAAGGAAAAAACCTTTAACGGCGGTGATTACCTGCACCCCCGTCAGGTTCTGCGCGAACTCGAAAAGGCCATGCCACCGCGCGCCATGGTGTCTACCGACATCGGCAACATCAACTCGGTCGCCAACAGCTACCTGCGCTTTGAAGAGCCACGCAGTTTCTTTGCGCCGATGAGCTTTGGCAACTGCGGTTACGCATTGCCCACCATGATTGGTGCCAAGCTGGCCGCGCCTGAACGTCCGGCCATTGCCTACGCTGGCGACGGCGCATGGGCCATGAGCATGGTCGAGATCATGACCGCCGTGCGACATGACATCCCGGTCACTGCCGTGGTCTTCCACAACCGCCAATGGGGCGCCGAGAAGAAGAACCAGGTTGACTTCTACAACCGCCGCTTTGTGGCGGGCGAGCTTGAAAGCGAAAGCTGGGCCGGCATGGCCAAGGCCATGGGCGCCGAAGCCATCATCGTGGACAAGCTGGAAGACGTTGGTCCGGCACTCAAGAAGGCCATCGACATGCAGATGAACGAAGGCAAGACCTGCGTCATCGAGATCATGTGCACCCGTGAACTGGGCGACCCGTTCCGCCGCGACGCCCTGGCCAAGCCAGTGCGCCTGCTTGAGAAATACAAGGACTACGTCTAAGTAAGTCTTCCAGCGCGCCGCATGGTCCATTCAGGCCATGCGGCGCGTTTTTGTTTATCTTGTGTGGAGACTCTGAACCATGACTCTTTCCGAGCTTGCCCCCCGCGCTGACAGCGTGTCGTCATCGGGCGACGCCACCCACCCGCATCTGCACGCATTGGTGCAGATGGCCAAGGCGCGCGGCCCGGTCCGCGTTGCTGTGGCCTACCCGTGCGATGCTTCTTCTCTGAGCGCCGCTGTCCAGGCGTGCCAAGCCGGTCTGATCACCCCCATCCTGGTCGGACCTACCGCCCGCATCCAGGCCTTGGCTGAAGCCGAAGGCCTGGACCTTTCGAATATCGAGTTACACGACACGCCCGACAATCCCCGCATCACCGCCGCCAAGGCTGCCGCATTGTGCGGTGAAAGCCAGGCCGCTGTGTTGATGAAGGGAAGCCTGCACAGCGACGATCTGCTGGCCGCCGCTGTTTCACGTGATGCCGGACTGCGCACCGCGCGCCGCGCCAGCCATGTGTTCGTCATGGACGTTCCCGGCTATGAGCGGCCGCTGCTGATGACCGATTGCGTCGTCAACATTGCGCCCACGCTGGCAGAAAAGCGCGACGTTGCGCAAAACGCGATTGATTTGGCACGCGCCATTGGCATCAAGCTGCCGCATGTGGCCATCCTGTCGGCGGTGGAAACCGTCAACCTCGCCATTCCCGGCACGCTGGATGCTGCCGCACTGTGCAAGATGGCCGAGCGCGGCCAGATCACGGGCGGCGTGCTAGACGGCCCACTGGCGCTTGACAACGCCATCTCGGCTGTTTCGGCGCGTAACAAGGGCATTGTTTCCGCCGTGTCCGGCCGACCCGACGTGCTGCTGATGCCTGGCCTGGAAACCGGTAACGTGGCCTACAAGCTGCTGGTTTACCTGGCGGGCGCCGAATGTGCCGGGCTGGTGCTTGGCATGCGCGTGCCCATCGTGCTGACCAGCCGTTCCGACTCGATCTCCAGCCGCATCGCCTCCTGCGCGCTGGCCGTGTTGATGTGCCCGCCCGCCAACTCCAAAGAGCGTGTGGCATGAGCGCCAGCAACGACCCGCTGGCCGCTGGCCCGCCTTCCGGTTTGCGCAAAGTGCCCTACCTGCTGCCAGGCGTCGGTCTGTCGGCTGTGATTGCCATGGCCGCCACCACAGTGTCAATACTGCACGGCGGCCCGCAATTCCTGTACGCGCTGTTTTTCGGCATTGCGTTTCATTACCTCAGCCAGGAAACCAAGACCCGGCCGGGTATCGAGTTTTGCGCGCGTGGCGTGTTGCGACTCGGCGTGGGCCTGCTGGGGGCGCGCATCACCGCTTCGCAAATCGCCGGATTGGGCTGGGAAACGGCGGCCATCGTGGTAATTGCGGTGGTATCGACGCTGCTGTGCGGTACGTTTCTGGGCAAGCACTTTGGCATGACGCGCGCCCAAGGCGTGCTGTCAGGCGGCGCAGTCGCCATTTGCGGCGCTTCGGCCGCGCTGGCGATTTCGGCGGTGCTGCCGCGTGACAAGGACAGTGACCGTTCCACACTGATGGTGGTGGTCACCGTGACCGTGCTGTCCACGGTGGCCATGGTGGCCTATCCGCTGATCGTCAAGGCACTGGGACTGCCGCCCGAGCTGGCCGGCCTTTTCCTGGGCGGCACGATTCATGATGTGGCGCAGGTGGTGGGCGCAGGCTACATGGTGAATCCGGAAACTGCCGATTACGCCACCATCGTCAAGCTGTTTCGCGTGTCGATGCTGGCCGTCGTGGTGGTTATCGTCTCCAGTGTGTTCAAGAAGCAGCGCGAACTGATGGCCGAAGGCAACGAGGCCAAGAAGCAGCCGCTGGTGCCGTGGTTCCTGTGGGTTTTTGTCGCGCTGGTGGTGCTCAATTCCCTGGGCGGCGTGCCTGCCATCGTGCAGACCGGACTGAACGATGTGTCGCGCGCCTGCCTTGTGGTGGCGATTGCCGCGCTGGGCGTGAAAACATCCTTCATGCAACTGGCGCGTGCCGGCTGGAAGCCGTTTGCGCTGCTGTTGATCGAAACGGTGTGGATGGCTGCGTTTGTGCTGGCCGTCATCCTGCTGCGGCGTTGAGCAGCAAGTATTTTGTTTTGCATCCTTTATTGCCCAACCTGGCCAAGCCGGGTGTGAAAAACTGAAAACCCACCAGCGAAAGCTGCTGGGTTCGGGACTGAGCCGCAAAGACTCGAAATGTGGGGCAACGCAACAGTGACTGCAACGCGTCATCGCTGAAACTTACGGTCGATGAGGTAGCATTTTTTCATCAAGCCAGTTTGAAAAATTCAAAGATTGAAAGCGAACTCTCCGGTTCGGCAGGATATGTTGAGGTGTGGAGTCAAATCACCCGCAGCGAACTTCTCAGTGCGCGGCGGGTCTCATTCTTATCGTGGCAAATAAAGCTGCGCCAACACCACTCAGGAAAACACAGCCATGAATCTCTTGCGAACCTTTGTTGCCCTTGTTTTGTTTGCAACCCTTGGCGCCGCCAATGCTGCCGATGGACTGGTGGCCGTCAAAAGTCCCCATGATGCCAAAGTCACCATGGACAGGCTTGAACAAGTCGTGAAGCAACGCGGCCTGACCGTCTTCGCGCGTATCGATCACGCGGCTGGCGCTAAGAAGGTAGAAAAAACCCTGCGCCCCACCGAAGTGCTCATCTTCGGCAACGCGCAGGGAGGCACCCCGTTTATGGAGTGCGCGCAGACGGTTGGCATTGATCTGCCGCTCAAGGCATTGGTGTGGGAAGATGCCGCCGCTCAGGTCTGGGTCGGGTACAACGATCCCGCATTCATTGCCCAGCGCCATGGCGTGGCGCAGTGCCCTGTGGTCGAGAACCTGAGCAAGGCTCTTGGCGGCTTGGTTGGGGCGGCGGTTGCCAACTGAGGACAGCACTGGCATTCAGGCATTGACACGGCAAACTTGTGCTGTGTGATCAAGGTTTATTCGACCTGATAGAACGCAACCAAAGTTCGCAGACAGGCGCCTGAAATGCATTCTGTATGACTGCCAACTTCTGCTTGTGCATTACCCGTCTTGATCGCTCCTGAATTAATAGCTGCTTATGCATATTCTGATTGCGCCAGAGCAGGATTTGATGATTTTTTATACCTGATTGGAATCCTTGGAATGTGGTTGCCGCGTCGTTCCTGTCACGCTCGAAACGTCTCGAGTGCAGAGACTCTGATAGCCTCTGCTGTCTGGCTGTACGGACTGGTCCGCGCGGCGTTTCCCCTGAAAGCAGACGATGGAATTGAATCTGGAAATTGTCACCACGCCCTTGCGCCCGGCGGCCACGGTGGTCATGCTGCGCGATGCGCCGGCGGGGCTGGAGGTGTTCCTGATGAAACGCCACACCTTGTCCGATGTGCTGGGCGGCGCCTATGTATTTCCGGGCGGCAAGGTGGATGCGCTTGATGCCGAACTGGACATGGATGCGCATCTGGACCAGCCTTTGCAGGTACTGCATGCCGGCCTGAACGAAGCCGACATCAGCGAACGCACGGCGGGTGGGTTGTATGTGGCGGCCCTGCGGGAAGCGTTTGAGGAGTCGGGCATCTTGATGGCGCAAGGCATTGCATGCGAGGGCGTTGACTGCTCCCGGGCAGCGGCACTGCTGCGCGAAGGCCATGGGTTCAACGATGTGCTGGCGCAAATGGCGCTGCGCCTGCAGACCCGAAGCCTGGTGCCCTGGGCGCGCTGGGTCACGCCGACAGCGCCGTCGGTCACGAACAAGCGCTTTGACACCCGGTTTTTTGTGTCTGCCGTGCCCACCGGGCAGGTGGCGATTCACGACAACCATGAAACCACCGACAGCATCTGGCTTGCGCCGCGCACGGCGCTGGAACAGTACTGGGCCGGCCTGATCGCGCTGGCGCCGCCGCAGATCATGAGTCTCGCCCATCTGGCGCGCCACACCAGCGTGGACAGCGTGATGGCGCAAGCCCGCAGCCGCCTGCCCCCATTAATCCAGCCCGAGCCGTTCGATCTGGAGGGGAACCGGGTGATTTGTTATCCCGGCGATGTTCGCCACTCGGTCCGCGATCTGGCCATGCCGGGACCAACGCGGCTGTATTACCAAGCCCTTAACAAGCGTTTTGAGCCTGATGGTGGTTTTGACCGGCTGTTCGATTGACGCCGCCGCGTTGCGGCGCAAGGGTATAAACAGGCGATGACTTTTGAATCTTCCGTTGAATTGCCGCTGCAAGCGCAAGCGCTCCTGAGAACCGCCACCTGTTCCGAAACCCCTTGTGAGACGGGCGCCATGGTCTGGCACCACTGGGGCAAGGCGACGCGCCATCCGGCCCTGGCACCGCTGGTGTTGCTGCACGGCGGCAGTGGCAGCTGGATGCACTGGCTGCGCAATATTGACGCACTCGTCGATTCGGGCCGCTGGGTGCTGGTGCCCGATCTGCCGGGTTTTGGCGATTCGTCTGCGCCCCTGCACGGAACCGACGCCGATGCGCTTCCCGGTCTTGTCGAGCAGGGGCTGCAAAGCCTGTTGGGCGATGCAGCCTGCGACCTGGTCGGATTTTCATTTGGCGGCATGGTCGCCGGTTTTCTGGCGGCGCAGTATTCGGCACGTGTGGCGCGTCTGGTGCTGGTCGGCGCGCCCGGCTTGGGCATTGCGCCCGACACGCCGTTTCATTTGCGGGCCTGGCGCCATTTCAAGGACGCCGGCCAGCGTGACGCCATTCACCGTGGCAACCTGGCTGCGTTGATGCTGCACCACCCGACGTCGATCAGCGATCTGGCGCTGCGCCTGCATGTAGCCAACGTCTTGCGCGACCGCATGCAGGGTCGCAACCTGTCGCGCACCGATGTATTGGCCTGCACGCTGCCGCTGCTAAAGTGCCCGCTGCATGCCATCTACGGCCGTGAAGACGCGTTGTTCAAGGGGCAACTGGCGGCGGTGGAGACGGCTATGCGGCAAGCACCCCGTTTCAAAGCCTTCACCCTCATCGAAGAAGCCGGCCACTGGGTGCAGTTCGAGCGGACAGAAGCATTTGACGCCGCGCTCCTTGCCGCATTGAATGCAGCCTTGTAAGCCAAACGCAGCTTACTTTTCAATCGCCAGTAACTCGACTTCAAACGTCAGTGTGGCGTTGGGTGGCACCGCGCCGCCGGCGCCGCGATCACCATAGGCCGTGGCCGGTGGGCAGGTTAACGTCGCCTTGCCGCCAACCTTGATCTTTTGCATGCCTTCGGTCCAGCATGGCACCACACGGTTCAACGGGAACGAGGCCGGCTGGCCGCGTTTGATGGAGCTGTCAAATTCCTTGCCGTCGGCCAGCGTGCCGCGGTAATGCACCTTGACGGTGTCCGATGCCTTGGGCTGCGCGCCTGTGCCGTCTACCGTGTGGACGATCTTTACACCCGATGGCAGGGTTTCAGGCGGCGCCACGGCGAAGGCGCTGGTCGCAAAAGCGGCGAGGGCGAGCAGGGAGAAGTTTGATTTCATGGTTTTCCTGTGAATGATGGAGGGATTGAAATGGGGTTTAGCGCTGCCGTCACTACAGGTCCTTACCCCAAACTTCTCTCAAAGAGAGAAGGAGGAGTTGAGGCGTTAAGGCGTTAAGGCGTTCAGGCAGTGTGCAGTGCGCGTCAAGCGTAATCTGCAATCGGAATGCAGCTGCAGGACAAATTGCGGTCGCCGTAGACGTTGTCCACACGGCCCACCGGTGGCCAGTATTTCACCGCTTTCAGGCTGGCCAGCGGAAAGGCACCGGTTTCGCGTGAATAGGGCCGGTCCCAGTCCGCGCCCAGCAGGCTGGCGGCGGTGTGCGGTGCATGTTTCAGCGGGTTGTTGTCTTGTGGCCAGTGACCGTTTTCGACTTGGCGGATTTCTTCGCGGATAGCAACCATGGCATTGATGAAGCGGTCCAGTTCGGCCAGGGACTCGCTTTCGGTGGGTTCAACCATCAGCGTGCCGGGCACCGGGAAGCTGAGCGTTGGCGCATGAAAGCCGTAGTCCATCAGCCGCTTGGACACATCTTCGGCGGTCACGCCGCTGGTTTCCTTCAGCGGACGCAGGTCCAGGATGCATTCGTGCGCAACATGTTTGTTCTCGCTGGCATACAGCGTCGGATAATGGTCTTGCAGGCGGGCGCTGATGTAGTTGGCGCTCAAAATTGCCACTTCGGTCGCGCGCTTCAAGCCTTCGGGCCCCATCATGCGGCAGTACATCCAGCTGATTGGCAGCACCGCTGCATTGCCCAGCGGGGCAGCTGAAATCGCACCCACGCCGTTCACGGGCATGCCAGCCGTTGCATGGCCGGGCAGGTAGGGCACCAGGTCCGCCACAACGCAGACCGGGCCGACGCCGGGGCCGCCTCCGCCATGCGGAATGCAGAAGGTCTTGTGCAAATTGAGGTGGCTGACGTCGCCGCCGAACTCACCCGGTGCGGCGGTGCCGACGAGCGCATTCATGTTGGCGCCATCGACATAGACCCGGCCGCCGTGCGAATGCACCAGCTGGCAAAGCTCCTTGACATGCGTCTCGAACACACCGTGGGTGCTGGGGTAGGTGATCATCACGCAAGCCAATTTCTCGCTGTGCTTTTCGCACTTGGCCTTCAGGTCGGCCATGTCGACATTGCCCTGTGCATCACAGGCCGTGACCACCACGGTCATGCCGGCCATCTGGGCGCTGGCCGGGTTGGTGCCGTGGGCTGACGAGGGAATCAGGCAGATATTGCGGTGGCCCTGGCCATTCGCCTCAAGATAAGCCTTGATGACCAGCAGGCCGGCGTATTCACCCTGCGAGCCGGCGTTTGGCTGCAGGCTGATGCCGGCATACCCCGTGGCCTCGCACAGCCAGTCACGCAACTGCTGGTCGAGTTCGGCATAGCCCAGCAACTGGTCATGCGGCGCAAATGGATGGATGTTGGCGAATTCCGGCCAGGTGATGGGAATCATCTCGCTGGTGGCGTTCAGCTTCATGGTGCAGCTGCCCAGCGGGATCATGCTGCGGTCCAGCGCCAGGTCCTTGTCGCTGAGCTTGCGGATGTAGCGCAGCATGCTGGTTTCGCTGTGGTGGGTGTTGAACACCGGATGCGTCAAAAATTCGCTGGTGCGGCGCAGCGCAGCTGGAATCAGGGATTCGATGCCTTGCTCGAAACTGCTCACCACCGGCACAGTCTGGCCGGGCTGGGCGAAGAAAGACCAGAGCAGTTCAATGTCGCTGCGGCTGGTGGTTTCGTCCAGCGACACACCCAAGTGATTTTTCAAGCGAAATCTAAGGTTTGCGCACGACTGGCTTGCACGCTTAGCTATTGAATTAGTAGCATCACCGGTTTTGACGGTGACCGAGTCAAAGGCGCCTTTGTTGGTGATGTCAAAACCCATCTGGCGCAATCCATTCACAAAAATGGCGGTGTAAGTGGCCACACGTTCGGCAATGCGCTTCAAGCCCTGAGGGCCGTGGTAGACGGCGTACATGCTGGCTATGACCGCTGGCAGCACCTGTGCCGTGCAGATATTGGACGTGGCCTTTTCACGGCGGATGTGCTGTTCGCGGGTTTGCAGCGCCAGCCGGTAGGTCGGATGACCATGGGTATCGATGCTGACACCGACCAGGCGGCCCGGCAACGAGCGTTTGAATTCATCCCGACACGCCAGATAAGCAGCATGCGGGCCACCGTTGCCCATTGGCATGCCAAAGCGCTGGGTGCTGCCCAGCACGATGTCTGCATCCCATTCGCCCGGTGGTGTGAGCAGCGTCAGCGCCAGCAAATCGGCTGCGACGCACAAGGCTGCGCCATCGGCATGCGCTTGTCCCGCCAGCGGCCGAAGGTCATGAATGGCGCCGCTGGTGGCCGGGTACTGGGCCAGTACGCCGAAGTAATTGCCCTCTGCCATCAACTGCGGCACAGTGCGTGAAAGGGTGCTGACCTTGACCTCGATGCCCAGCGGTCGGGCGCGTGTCTGGATCACTTCGATGGTTTGCGGATGGCAGTCGCCAGCCACGATGAACACATTGCTTTTGCTCTTCACGCTGCGCTTGGCCAGCGTCATGGCTTCGGCGGCGGCAGTGGCTTCGTCGAGCATCGACGCATTGGCCATCGGCATGCCGGTCAGGTCGCAGACCATGGTCTGGAAGTTGATCAGCGCTTCCATGCGGCCCTGCGAAATCTCGGCCTGGTAGGGCGTGTAGGCGGTGTACCAGGCGGGGTTTTCCAGCACGTTACGCAGGATCACGCCCGGCGTGTAGGTGCCGTAATAACCCTGGCCGATGAAGCTCTTGAATACCTTGTTCTTGGCGGCCATGGCCTTGAGCTGCTTGAGCGCGGCCGCTTCAGACACCGGCGGCGGAATCGCCATGGCGCTGCTTCGGGCAATCGAGCGCGGCACGATGCCGTCAATCAGCGCCCGGAGCGAATCAGAGCCGACAACGCCGAGCATGTGGACTTCATCCGTTTCATCAATGCCGATGTGCCGGGCAATGAATTCGGCAGGGTTTTCAAGCGCGCCCAGCGGCGTGGCGGATGGCATCAGCATGTCAGGATTCCGTATCAGTCTTGATGAAAAATTCAGGCGGCAGAAAAGGCGGTGTAGCTGGTTTCATCCATCAGCGCGTCGAGCTGCGACGGGTCGGAGAGCTTGACCTTGAAGAACCAGCCGGCGCCCAGCGGGTCGGAATTGGCCAGTGACGGGTCATCACGCAGTGCTTCGTTCACTTCAACGACTTCGCCGCTGACCGGCATGTAGACATCCGCTGCCGCCTTGACTGACTCGACCACGCCAGCGGTGTCTTTTTGGGCAAATGTCGTGCCGACTTCCGGCAGCTCGACAAACACCACATCGCCTAGTGCGTCTTGCGCATGCACGGTGATGCCGACAGTGGCCATGTCGTCTTCAATCTTGAGCCATTCGTGGTCTTCGGTGTACTTGACGGTCATGCGGTTTCTCCGGGAGTTTGTATGAAAAAGGGAAGTGAACGAAAGAGATAGATGAATCAGCCACGGTGGTAGCGTGTGGGAACAAAGGGCGTGGTCGACACGTGCATGGGCACGGGTTTGCCGCGCACCATGGCAAACAACTCGGTGCCAACCACCGCATAGTCAGGATGCACATAGGCCAGCGCAATCGGCTGGTTCAGCGTGGGGCTGAGCAGGCCGCTGGTGACTTGGCCGATTGCCTGGCCGTCCATGTTTTCCAGCATGGCGGGTTCGCGGACCGGAACGCGCGTACTGGCCATCAAGGCAACTCGTTTACGGCTCAAACTGGCCGGTTCGGCCAGCTGCGCCAGGATTTTGTCTGCGCCCGGAAAGCCTCCGGCACGAGCGCCGCCGGTACGGCGAACTTTTTGAATCGCCCAGTTCAGGCTGGCTTCGACCGGCGTGGTCGTGGTGTCGATGTCGCTGCCATACAGGCACAGGCCGGCCTCTAAACGAAGTGAATTGCGCGCGCCCAGGCCAACAGGCTTGACTTCTGGCTGGGCCAGCAGGGTTCGAGCCAGGGTGTCGGCCTGCGCGGCGGGCACTGAAATCTCGAAACCGTCTTCCCCGGTGTAGCCGCTGCGGGTGATGAAGCAGTCGCAGCCCGCCACGGTGAACTCACCGCCGGTCATGAACACCAGCTTTTCAACGCCCGGCGACAGGCGTTGCAGAGCGTTCACGGCCAGCGGGCCTTGCAACGCCAGCAAGGCCATCTCGGGCATGGGGATGACTTCGCAGCGGCTGCCAATTTTTTCCTGGATATGGGCGATGTCGCCGGTCTTGCACGCGCCATTGACGATGACGAAGATATCGCCGCCATTCGCGTAGTCGCGGTTGAAGAACATCAGGTCGTCGATGATGCCGCCTTCTTCATTGAGCAGCAGGCCGTAGCGCTGTTTGCCCGCAGGCAGGTCGATCACATCGACCGGCATCAGGCTTTCCAGTGCGGCGGCGGCATCCGGGCCAACGAGCCGCAACTGCCCCATGTGCGACACGTCAAACAGACCGGCGCTGCTGCGGGTTTGCAGGTGTTCGGCCATCAGGCCGGCCGGGTATTGCACCGGCATGGAATAACCGGCAAACGGCACCATGCGGGCGCCAAGTTCCCTATGCAGGTCATGCAGCGGTGTGCTGAGCAAAGGGGCAGGGGCGGCAGACGGGTCGTGGGACATGGCGTTCTCCAAAGGGGCAAACATGATTCCGTGGCCAAACGCCACGGGCTGCCCCTTCTGTCCACTTTACCTGAGAGATTCGCCTGGCGATGCAGGGTTGCTCCTTCGGTGGACCGCCTTCAAAGCGGTCTCTCTCCAGTTGGGAACGCCCCTTGGCAGTTGATGCGCCTAGGGGCGGTTGCCAGTCCTTTTGCCTGAGCGTTCAGTCCACCATTGGGGGTGGCGCATGCGCCTTCGGCGGTTTTCTCTGGGAAAACTCTCTCCTGACGCTGCCAAGTGTAGCCGAGCAAAGCCGCTCTCTTGCGCGCTCCTTCAGGCTTTTCGGGGCTTTCCCAGGCTTCTATTTCGCGTACAACAGGTCACGCAAACCCAGCGACAACTGCGGCACGTAGGTGATCACCAGCAGGCACGCCAGAATCACCAGCACGAAAGGAATCAGGTGACGGATGATGCGGTCCAGGGAGACCTTTGCCACCGTGCAGGCGGCAAACAGGTTCACGCCAAAGGGCGGGGTGATCATGCCCAGCGCCAGATTGACCACCATGACCATGCCGAAATGCACCGGGTCGATGCCGAAGTGCATGGCCACAGGTGCCAAAATCGGCGCCAGCACAATGATTGCGGCGCTGGTTTCAATGAACATGCCAATGAAAAACAGCGCAACATTCACCCCGAGCAGAAACAGCGCGGGTGACTGCAGCACAGCCTCGAGCCAGTGGCCAATCGCGTCAGGCACACCAGCACGTGTGATCAGAAAGGCAAACAGCCCGGCGTTGGCAATGATGAACATGATCACGGCGCTGGACAACACCGACTTGCGCAGCACCACGATCAAACTGGCCAGGCTGATTTCCCGGTAAATCACCACGCCCACCACCAGTGCATAAAACACCGCGACGGCTGCTGCTTCGGTTGGCGTGAAAATGCCACCGTAAATACCGCCCAGGATGATGACCGGCATCAGCAACGCCCAGCCAGCCTGCCAGCTTGCCTTGAAAAAACCGAGTCGCCCGTCGCCGTCGTTCTTGCCCCAGCCTTTGAAGCGGCAATACACGTAGACAAAAATCATCAGCGACAAGCTGATGAAGATGCCCGGCCCTATGCCAGCGACGAAAAGTTCGCCAATCGAGACCTCGGCGCTCACGCCATACAGGATCAGCGGAATCGACGGTGGAATGATGACACCCAACTCGGCACTGGTCGCCTGCAGGGCTGCGGCATAGGTTGTCGGATAGCCATGCTTCACCAGTGCCGGAATCAAAATGGCGCCAACGGCAAAGGTGGTTGCCACCGACGAGCCTGAAACCGCTGCAAAAATCATGCAGGTGAGCACGCAGGTCATCGGCAGGCCGCCCTGTACGCCGCCCACGATGCTTTTTGCAAACTCCACCAGCCGGCGCGAAATGCCGCCGGTTTCCATCAGATTGCCTGCCAGGATGAAGAAGGGAATGGCAGCCAACGGAAATTTGTTGATTGCAGAAAACATTTCCTTGACCGAAATCAGCATGTTGGCATTGGTCGCCTGAATGCCCAGAACCGACGCAAGTCCGATGGAAACGGCAACGGAAATGGTCAATGCAAAGCACAGCACCATGGTCGTCAGCATGACGGCGGTCATTGGGCTGTTTCCAGTTCTTGGCGTTGTGGATCGATCAGGTTGCCAATGATTCCCATCACGCAAAAGAGCCCGCCAACCGGCATGGCCACATATCCCCAGAACATTGAAATGGATTCAAGCCCGGCCATCGACTGAACGCGACCGCGCAGCGAATAGTCCCAGCCCCACCAGATGATGACACCGATCAGGGCCAGCGCCGCAAGGCAGACCGCCCAGTCGAGCACACGCTTGATCCGGGGTGGGCTCCAGCGATAAAGCACATCGACACTGACCATCGCCCCTTGGCGAAAAGCCGCCGGGATACCCATGAAAACCATCCAGATCAGACTCAGCCTGATCAGGATTTCGCTCCATTCTGCGGGTTGCTCCAATACAAAACGGGTCACGATCTGGAACATTCCCAGCGACGAGGCAATGACCAGCATCAGGCATGCCACCAGCATGGAAAATCCGG
Organism: Polaromonas sp. CG_9.7; assembly: GCF_015752205.1. Classification (GTDB taxonomy): domain Bacteria; phylum Pseudomonadota; class Gammaproteobacteria; order Burkholderiales; family Burkholderiaceae_C; genus Polaromonas. Next base: position 22,114 of record NZ_JADOVG010000009.1, on the reverse strand, counting down.
TCGTCCAGCGTTCGACGGTTAAAAAGGCGTGTTTCATGAAATGACACCGATATTTAAAGAAAACGCCCGTTAGCGCAATAGCTACGGGCATATCAAGCTACCGAAAACGTAGCAAAAAAGATATTGGCTTATTTGTAGTTTCGAATTTTGTCGAGCGCAACCTTGCCGAATTGCTTTTCGAACTCGGCGTTCACCGGTGCCAGTGCGGCCACGAACTTGGCCTTGTCAATCGTGTCAATCACGGTCACTCCCTTGGCGCGCAGGTCGGCTACGCCCTTGGCATCGTCTTCGTCCACCCGGGCGCGATTGGCCTTGGTTCCTTCTTTGGCGGCATCAAGAAAGGCTTGCTTGTCGGCTGCGCTGAGTTCGTCGAACTGCGCCTTGTTCATCACGAAGATGCAAGGCGAATAAACGTGGCCCGTCAAGGTCAAGTGCTTTTGCACCTGATCAAACTTGGCTGAAATGATGACCGACAGAGGATTTTCCTGTCCATCTACGGTGCCCTGCTGAAGTGCAGTGAACACTTCGGGAAAGGCCATAGGTGTGGGAATGATGCCAAAGCCCTTGTAGGCAGCAATATGCACCGGGTTTTCCATGGTGCGCATTTTCAAACCTTTGAGATCTTCAGGTGTCTTGACGTCGCGCTTGCTGTTGGTCATGTGGCGAAAGCCGTTTTCGGCCCAGGCGAGTGCCTTGAAGCCTTTGGCATCGAATTTGGTCAGCAAGTCCTGGCCAATTGGTCCGTCGAGCACGGCACGTGCATGGGCCTTGTCCCGGAAGAGAAACGGTACATCCAGGATTTTGGTTTCAGGAACAAAGTTGGGAATGGGGCCCGACGACGAGAATGCCAATGCCTGCGTCCCCAGCTGTACCGCTTCAATCGACTCCCGCTCGCCGCCCAAAGCACCGTTGTAGAAGGTCTGAACCTTATATCTTCCTGCCGTGCGCTTTTCAACCTCCTTGGCAAAAGTGTCTATCGCCACACCTTGGTGTGAGTTCTGAGCTGTTGAGATGCTGATCCGCATGGTGGTCTGTGCAGTGGCCGAAGCCATGAATCCCAGGCCCAGGCTCAGGCAAATGAGAAGTTTCGAAAGCTTCATGCTGTCTCCGGAAAGTAATTGCGATAAAAATTATGGATTAGGGCAAAGCGCCGTAAACATTTTGATTATTGCTGCTGACAGCGGTCGAACGTGCGCGGGTTTTCGCTTAAAAATCAGATAATTTCAGGGCTTGGCAGGTCGTTCATGCTCTGAATAGGGATGTTTTTACGGGTTGCTTGGATCCATCTGCAGATTTTGGATGACAAGCAACGCGGACAATGACGGAGAAGCTTCCTGAATTTTTCACAGCATGCTTGATGACTTGTAAATTGTTGTACATCCTGCGTGAACGCTTGATATAAAGTAGCTTTAGGCTTCGCATTCCATCGATGCAATCGGTAGCGCAAACGACAAAACGTATTCAGGGAGAATAAAAAAATGCAAAGTCATACGGTGCCCGTGTCTGGTAATTCCAGCCACTATCTCAGGCTGATTGAAAGTGCAACTGCTATCCGGCGTCATATCGACTTGCTTCATTGGTTGCAGGGCGATGTGCAACAGTGCATGCCGCACGAAATCCTGCTGGCAGGATGGGGAAACTTTCAGGAAGGGTCCATCCGACACGACATTGTGTCCAAGTTGCCAGGTGTGCGGTCTTACGCCGTGGGTACGGATGGCCTTCCTTTCCTAATGGGAAAATTTCACGAAAGTTGGGTTTTTGGAGGCCGCCAACCAAGCTCACTTGACTTTCGCAATTTCGAATATCTGTTGGGTAATGCCAGTTTGCCTGGATCTTTCAGCAGTGCGTTACGCAGCATGCGATCAGGAATGATTCACGGTATGCGCGATGAGCGTGGGCAGTGTGAGTGCCTATATGTACTTTTAAGCAGCCAGAAAATTTCACCAGAGCCAACCAGCACCGCCATGAAGGTGCTGATGCCCGTAATTGACAGCGCATTGCGTCAGATCTCTCAACTTCCACAACAGCAAAAACCGTTTTCGAAATCACTACGTGCGGGACAAGACGAAGTCTTTGGTTTGAGTGATCGCGAAATCCAGATCATGGATTGGGTTGCCATGGGAAAAACAAATTCCGAAATAGGTACTATATTGAATATTAGTGGATTTACTGTAAAAAATCATATGCAAAGAATTTTCCAGAAATTGAATGTATTTAACCGTGCGCAAGCTGTTTCAAAAATAAACGGGGTGACATTCAATGGTTGAAATTACCAGGGAAAAGTCGGCAGCTGTATGGAAAAACAATCTGGATTCACGATCAAGTCTGGGGCGAAGCTATTTTTTTAGAATAGTCGAAAGTATTCTTGATCCAATTATTTTAATTTCATCACTCTGGATTTTGGCATTTAATTTCGAAGGTGCAATCAATCCGCCGTATCTAATTCTTTCAGTAGTTGTTTTTTCTCTGACATTCCCAGGCGCTGCACGGTTACGGCTTTCTGTAGAGCGTTTAATTTTTAATATACTGCTTAACTGGTTATGGATAGCCGGAATCTTGATTCTCGTCGGATTTGCAACCGATTATATCTATAGATTCCCGACATTTTTAATAATTAATTGGTTGTGGATTGTTCCAATCGCCCAGATTGTTGGAAACCTGACCTTGGGAGCAGCAAGCACAAAATTATTGAAAATGCAAGGACCTGCACAACGGGTCGTTATTGTGGGCATGAATAACCAAGGTGTATCGCTGGCTGAAAACATTGGGGATGCAGCGTATTCAGGAATGGAGCTGCGGGGATTTTTCGATGATCGCAGCGAAGTGCGACGTCACCAACAGGACAAATACAAGCTTTTGGGAAAGATAGATGATCTTGCCGGTTATGTAAAGAAGCACAGAATTCAAAACATATATCTATCCTTGCCAATGATTGCCCGTCCCCGTGTTCTGCAAATCCTTGACGATCTCAAGGACACCACTGCGTCTATCTACTTTGTACCAGACATGTTTATAACTGACTTGATTCAAGGAAGAAGCGGATCTGTCTGTGGTGTGAATGTGATTTCAGTGTGTGACACACCCTTTAGAGGTTTTAATGGGATATTGAAACGTACAAGCGACATTTTGCTTTCTCTGATAATTCTTCTCCTTGTTTCGCCCATCATGGTTTTTATTGCCATCATGGTCAAAATGGGATCGTCAGGACCCGCTATATTCAAGCAGCGTCGCTATGGGCTTGATGGCGAACAGATACTGGTTTACAAATTTCGGTCGATGGCGGTGGTTGAGGATGGTGGAATCATTCAACAAGCGAAAAAAAATGATCAAAGGATTACTAAATTCGGGGCGCTTCTTAGAAAAACGTCGTTGGACGAACTGCCTCAATTTTTTAACGTGTTGCAAGGTCGAATGAGTATTGTGGGTCCGCGACCACACGCAGTAGCACATAACGAAATGTACAGAACTTTGATAAAGGGATATATGGTGCGGCATAAAGTCAAGCCAGGAATCACTGGTTGGGCTCAGGTAAATGGTTACCGTGGAGAAACCGATACATTGGATAAAATGCAGGCACGGATCGATTACGATCTCGATTATTTAAGAAATTGGTCCTTGCTGCTTGACCTGTTCATTGTAGTGAAGACTGTTCGTTTGGTATTTAAAGATAGCGCAGCGTATTAAAATTTATCAATGGGGCAAAAGAACTATTGCAAAACAGCTAAAATATATTATATAATTGAAAATATTACAATAATGTAATATTTAGATCGCATTTGGCTTTTTGAAGTTGCTTAATTTTTGAAAAAGGATTTCCACAATGTTGCTTCGTAAATTGCTAGTGATGAATTTGGCCTTGGCTGGGGTGATTTCTTTAAACGTGCATGCAGATGAACTTGATACGCTTCAGTTCAGAGTGGGTCAAACGTGGCAATATGACAGCAATATATTCCGGTTGTCGGATGCAGTGTCAGGTCCTCGTTCAGACCACTTTGGTGTTACCACCTTAGGTGCGAAGATTGACAAGAGTTACGGACTGCAGCGTTTCGAGTTGGATGTTAATGCGAATCGGTATACATATAAAAATTTTTCGACACTTGACTTCACCGCTGTTAACTACGCGGCAGCATGGCGCTGGAGTCTTACGCCATCGTTCTACGGAAATTTCACAACAGATCGTCAGGAATATACTGATAACACAGCGAATTTCCTAAATCAGAATCAAAATCAAGATCAACTTAACCGACGCACGGATAGATTGACTTTATTGGACGCTGAATATGCTGTAGATGGTCCATGGCGCATTGTCGGGGGTGTATTCGAGAGAAGCAGTTCAAACAGTCAGCCTCTCACATTTGAAGGTGATTCAAAAATACGAGGAGTCGAAGCTGGCGCACGATATGTTTTTGCATCGGATAGCTCATTGGCATACCGGCTCAAGCAAGGAAGCGGTGAATACCCAAATCGGATTCTTTCTTCTGTGTTTGCAAGTGATTTCAAAGATCGCGAGCATGAATTCAAGCTCCTATGGCCTATCACTGGAAAAACTACGATTCAATCACGTCTATCATATTTTGATCGAAAACATGAAGGGCTTGAAGTAAGAGACTTTTCTGGATTTATCGGACAACTTGAGGCCACTTGGAAGCCAACTGGAAAAACCAGTATTAATGGCGGAATTGCAAGAGACTTGGGTGATTATCAAACAAATAACATAAGTTATTATCAGGGCAATCGATTTTTTATAGCACCAACCTGGAAGCCTACAGAAAAAACTTCTCTTAAGTTTCGCTATGACCATGGTGTCAGAAATTATAGAGGTCCGTTAACTGGATTTGTATCAACTGATCGACGCGATACGACTAATCTGAGTGTCTTGGGCTTTGAATGGAATGTAATTCGTTCTTTAAAGTTGACAACATCAGTATTTTCTGATCGACGAAAATCTAACGAATCTGGTGCTGATTATAAAAGCCACGGTATAAACTTTAGTGTTCTCGCCAGTTTTTAAATTGTATTGTGATACGAATATACATTCTCCCATAATAAAATTTTGATAATTCTTGCCTGATCTTATTAGGCAAGAATAAATTTTATGGGAATTTCAACTTTCTTGTGTTGCTTGCTGTTGCATTTTATAACGTTAATTTTTTTAATTAGCGTGCACCATATCGATGATGAAAGCCTATATAACTCTATTGAGTACACCAAGTTATTTACCAGGTGTGATCGTTTTACATGATTCTTTGAGGAAAACCCAAAGTCACTATCCATTTTGGGTTGCTGTTTCATGGAATATTTCTCAAGATATTATTGACAAGTTGGAGGGCAGGGGAATGGATGTTTTGAGACTTCCCATGCCTATTGAAATTCCTGCAACTTTCAAGGAAGAATCGGGTCACTGGGGAAATACATTTGACAAGATTCATCTTTTTGGACTGACAAAATTTTCAAAACTTGTTTATCTTGACAGCGACATGATTGTTCTCAAAAACATAGATGTGTTATTTGAAAAACCCCATCTTTCTGCTGTTGCAGCAGGTCAGTTAGAACACCCCGATTGGACGCGGCTAAATTCGGGATTGATGGTTATAGAGCCTGAAGAAAATCTTGCACAAAAAATTGGCAATTTATCCAGTCGTGCTGTAATAGAAGTTCAAGCGTTGGGTGGTAATAAAATAGGCGACCAAGACGTGATAAATGCTTATTACGCTGATTGGCCTGATCGTAAAGACCTTCATCTTGACGAGGGGTACAATATTTTTTTTACAGACCTTGATGTATATATTGGCCAGCATGGTTATCGTACTTCAGATAATTTTAAAGCTGGCTTGAAAGATATTAATGTTATTCATTTTGTTGGAGCTCAAAAACCTTGGATGAAATGGGCAAACCTCAAACATTTAGTCAAAATTTATAAAAGCAAAAAACCTTATCAATTGGAGCGAAAATATTTTTTGATTTATCTTGAAAATTTTAAAAGATTAACTACATTTAAAAATTCAAAGTAATTTTTATACTAATGTAGTATTTAGTTTAATTGGTATAAATCCCGGGTTTAATAATGCAAATATTTGGCTTTTAATAGTAGCGTTAAATAAACTACTATTTAATATATTATTAAGATCAAATTTTTTATAAGTAGTACTAAAAAATTTCTTTTTCGCATCTAAATAGCTAAAGCATTAGGAAGAAAGGGCTATTGCAGATTTTTTATGTGTCGTTTTAAGATGTAACCTTACTTTTATGGTTCATCCAAAGGCGCAACGATGAATATCTTCATTCGCTCTCTTGCTTCGGTTTTTTTCTTACTATTTGCCCTGACTGCATTTTCACAGTCTAGCCAGCCTTCTGTTTCTGGAGGATCCGCGGGAAGCGGAGACCCCCAAACGCAGCAAGATTACAAACTTGGAGCGGGCGATTCGATCGGCGTTCAGGTTTATCAAAGTCCTGATTTGTCAGTGGATGCGCGCGTTTCCGAAACTGGCGTCATTAGTTATCCTTTGGTTGGTACCCTTCAACTTGGCGGGTTAACCATATCCGAAGCAGAGAAAAAAATTGCTGATGCCTTGCGAACTGGCGGTTTTGTTAAAGTTCCTCAGGTAAACATAGTACTTCGCCAGATTCGAGGTAGTCAGGTAGCCGTTTTAGGTCAAGTAAGTAAACCTGGTCGATTTCCTTTGGAAACACTCAATACCCGGGTAAGCGATATGCTTGCAGCGGCGGGGGGTATAACTGTTCTAGGCGATGACGTGTTAATTATTACAGGTCAGCGCAACAACAAGCCTTTTCGTAAAGTTATTGATATACCGGCATTGTTTTTGAACGACAAGTCAGACAATGATGTTGTCTTGTCTGGTGGTGATACCCTATATGTTAATAAAGCACCGGTTTTTTATATCTATGGTGAAGCACAACGTCCTGGTCCATATCGTATTGAGCGTGGCATGACGATGATGCAAGCGCTGGCTTCGGGCGGTGGACCCACAGTGCGTGGTAGCCAAAACCGCTTGCGATTGCATAGACGAGATCTGAATGGCAATGTTGTTGAAACTACGCCAAATTTAACTGATGCAATTCAAGCAGAAGATGTTATTTACGTGCGTGAAAGCCTGTTTTAAGTTGCTATGAATCTATACCAATTTTTTCGGATACTTCGGGCGCGATACAGTGTTGTTCTTTCAATACTGGTCTTGGCATTGGCTTTAGCATTGGCAGTTAGTTTGTTAATTCCTAATAAATACGCTGCCCAGACTTCATTATTGGTTGATGCAAGAACTCCAGATCCAGTTTCTGGCGCAGGAATGTCAGGCGTCACTTCCCCTAATTACATGGCAACTCAGGTTGATATTATCAGTGGCGATATGGTTGCTCAACTAGTGGTAAAGATGCTGAAGCTAAATGAAGACGCTGAAACAAAAGCTGCATGGTTGAAAGCTACAGAAGGTAGAGGCTCACTTGATTCATGGATAGCTAAGGATATTCAAAGTGGCCTTCTGGTTCAACCGGCCAGAGAAAGTAATGTTATCAATATTACATACAAAGGCCGTAATCCAGAAAATGTTGCTAAATTGGCAAACGCTTTTGCACAAGCCTATATGGATATAAATTTATCATTAAAAACAGAGCCTGCTCGTTTGTATGCAACTTGGTTTGACGAGCAGACAAAAGTTTCACGTGCGAAACTTGAAGATGCACAGTCACGATTATCTGATTATCAACAAAAAGCGGGAATAGTTTCATCAGATGAAAGAGTGGACTATGAAACCGCCAAGCTATCGCAAATTTCGACACAACTTACAGCCGTACAAGGTGAAACCACCGATAGCCAGAGCAAGCGAAATGCTCGTGGAGACACAGTTGCAGAAGTCATGCAGAGTTCATTGATAAATGGACTTAAGTCTGATATTGCTCGACTTGAAGCAAAAGTAAATGAAAATAATGTAAATTTAGGCGTAAATCATCCCTTACGCCAGCGTGCTGAAGCTGAACTTGCATCTCTTAGAAACCGACTTTCTACAGAATCTAGTCGAATTTCTGCTTCCATAGAAACAGCTTACCGTGTAGGCAAAGACCGTGAACGCGAACTGCAGTCAGCCGTTAATACACAAAAGACCAAGGTACTCGGATTGAACAAACAGCGTGACGAACTTAATGTTTACCGACGTGACGTAGAGGCTGCACAGCGTGCTTATGAAACAGTCAGTCAAAGTGCATCACAGACTCGTTTGCAAAGTTTGACCAATCAAACAAACACAGTTCGATTGAATACTGCTTTAGTTCCTATTGAGCCATCTGGTCCAAAACTATCGTTGAATTTGCTTATAGCCGCATTTGTTGGAACTCTGCTTGGTGTTGGATTTGCATTACTTTTTGAACTTATGAATCGCCGTATCCGGTCAAGTGAGGATCTTATGCAAATGCTTGACCTTCCAGTTCTTGCAAAAATTTCTTCCACCGGTTCAAAAAGTCGATTGAACGGTAGTTCAGGTCGGCTTGCGTTGTCAAATGGAAGTCCAGCATGAGTTTACAAAATTCACAAATAGTGAGGTCTGTTCCTTTACCTGAAGCTAGCAATAATTTACTTGTAGAAACAGGCCAAGCCAGACCTATTGGTTCAATATTAATTGACTCAGGTAGGCTTTCAATAACAAATGCTGAAAAAATATTGACTTACCAAAGGCAAAACGGAGTTAGGTTCGGTGAGGCGGGAAGAGCGCTCGGATTATTGACTGAAGACGATGTACGTTTTGCTTTGTCAGTTCAGTTCAATTATTCGTACATTCCCACAGGGAGTAGCTTGAGTCATGAACTTATAGCGGCGTACCAGCCTGATAGTTTGCCTGTTGAAGAGCTTCGCATGCTTAGAAGTCAGCTTATGCTGCGCTGGTTCAACAAAAGCTTTGATCAGAGATGTCTTGCTGTTGTTAGTGCCGGTACCGGCGATGGTCGTAGTTATATTGCTGCTAATTTGGCGATCGTTTTCTCACAGCTTGGAGAGAGAACATTACTGATCGATGCTGATATGCGATCACCTCGTCAACACAATCTTTTTAATCTGGGAAAACGGGCTGGGCTTTCCGATATCCTTGTTGGGCGCGCTGGATTAGATGCTATTGTAAGTATCGAGGTATTGCAGAACTTGTCAGTTCTTGCTTCGGGCGCTAATCCGCCTAATCCGCAAGAATTACTTGGACGTCAGAGTTTTTCTAAGTTATTACTTTCATTGGGAGAAAACTTTGACGTGATCATTATTGATACGCCACCAGCTGATGTATGTGCTGACGCTCATACAGTAGCGGTTCGTACAGGTGCTGCTCTTGTTATTGCACGTCAAGATAAAAGTTCAATGGTTCAGCTTGGAAAATTTACAAACAGTTTGCGTGAATTTGGCGTGACATTGGTTGGTTCAGTGCTTAATGATTCTTAAGAATAGTATATTCAGGTTTAATAATGAAGAGTAGTGTAAATTGGAAAATTCGTTGGCGTAAGTTAATTGATAAGACCAATATAATTCATACTCAGGATAGCAAGCAAGAATTATTACAAAAATTATGCAATCCGGAAGAACCTGAGGTTCTTTCGTTTGTAAATGCTCATGCAATGAATCTTATTGCTGAATCAGAATCTTTTTTTGAATCAATTTACACTTCCGATACCATCCTTCGAGATGGCTCTGGTATTGTAATACTTTTAAATCAGCTTAATATTTTACCAGGCTTTAATCTGAACGGAACAGACCTGATTCCAGTCCTAGTTAAAGTGTTCAATGGTCGCCCAATTGCTTTATTTGGTACTCAAACACCCTATTTAGAAGAAGGTGTTAAGTTTGTTAAAGGAGATCTTGCTCCAAAAAGTGATTTTTTTTACGCCAATGGATTTCTGGATAATGATGACTATATGTCGTTATCATACAAATTCCGTCCAGCATTGATTATCTTGGGTATGGGGATGCCACGGCAGGAAGAAGTTGCTATCTACCTGCGATCAAAAATTACACATCCTTGCCTGATAATTTGCGGAGGCGCGATCATTGATTTTTGGGGTGGCAAAACATCGCGAGCTCCCTTGTGGATGCGTGAGAATGGGATTGAATGGCTATATCGTTTGCAAATGGAACCAAGAAGACTTTTTAGGCGTTACGTCATTGGTAATATTATTTTTCTTTTTCGAGTTTTAGTTTTATCCATATCAAAACGTAATTTAGATCGTAACTATTTATAATAGTTGATTATGAAAATTTATAGTTATATATTTTTTTTGTAAAATATGATTTACAAGTAAATTAAAAATTTACTGAACCCAATTTATACAGATTTTCAAGACTAATAAATTATCCATGGGTTTATAACGTCAGCTATACAATTAGTTTTAACAATTTTTCCAGGATTGCCTATTACTATACAGTGTGGCGGCACATCTTCTAAAACGTATGCACCTCCTGCAATACGACTTCCTTCTCCAATCTTTACACCCGCAATAATTGCATAAGGCCCAATCCAAACATTATTTTCAATAACTGGATAGCTTGTTTTTCTAGTTCCATCTTTTGCAATCGAGTCACGTTGCCCTAGTGTGACACCCTGGAATAGGGTTACATTACTTCCTATTGACGAATTGACATTCACGACAATACCTCTGCCATGTGTCAAAGTTAACCCCGGATTTATGGAGGTTTTCCATGGAATTTCTGCCCCCATAATATGTCCTGCTAATAAGTGCAGAAGCCTTGCAGGAAATAATAATGTCTTTCGCAAAATATACGACTGACGTTGTGCTGACTGACAAAAACGTATTGTTGAAATTAAAAAAAATGCTTTATTGGATACTACAGTTTTGGCAATTAGTATCCAGCTAAAACGACCGCATAGTCGAAATATGTCTGCTTTCAATGCATGCATATAGCCCTGTCTTTCAAATTCATGCTGAAAACTGAATTGCTTGCCCAAGCTTGTGAGTTATTCAAACTTGTAATGTAATCAGTCCAAATCATACCAAGCTCCTGACTCGCGTGTATTGAGTCAAGATGAATGTGCTGTGCGAATAAACCCATTAATCCTGGCGGCATGTAATCAGGAAGTATTGCATGATTAGATCTTAAACGCTTGAAAATCATCTGTGCAAGCTTTAATGGTGGTCCAGCAATCAAACAGTCCAGTTGGAGTTGTCGGCGATTGATTCGTTTCACAGGCGTGAACTTCAGCCCAATCGCTAAATCTATAAAATAGGTATTCCAACGTGGACTGTCTGGCGCTGCCAAATTGAAAGTTGGCACATCTTTAGGTTCAATAGGTAACTTTAATGCTGCTATTATTGCTTGGCATACGTCATCTACATATACCAAATTTGACCATCCATCTCCATGCACGCCTAAGTCGCCTAATCTTCCTGACTGTAACCATCGTGCTATGCGGCCAACCCAGAGTTCACTGTTCGGACCAAATACGCAGCCTGGCCGCAATATCACTGCTTCACCACCTTTTAATGCATACTCGCGTATGTGTTGTTCTGCATTAAACTTGGATCGACTATACCAACCAAGATTCGGGTTAAGATGCGCATCCTCCCGAATATTTCCTTCTACAGATCCATAAACTGACATGGTACTCAAATGTACTATGCGCGGGTAACCTGCATGTATTGCAGCTTCTTTAAGAGCATGAGCTCCTTGCGAAATCGATTTGGCATTTCCAGCAACACAATTTACTACTGCATCGAATCCTTTTAAAACACTTGTTAACTCGTAAACGTTGCAAGTGTCAAGCTTTATCCAAGCCACTGTCGAGGAATTAGATAATTCTAGTCCCCTCGAAGCCCCAGTAAGTTTGTCAGGGTAAATTGTAGAAATTATTTCTAGTAAACGCTTTCCAATGTAACCCGAGCCACCTATTACCAGTACTTTCATGCGAACTCCCTGTCGATTACAGACGCTTGTTGAGGTGTCCCAAGTTTCTTTGCAAGTGTATGCCCGAGCCTGAGTGACAACGCGATGATCGTTAGAGTCGGATTAGCTTGGCTTGAAGTAGGAAAAACTGCGCTGCCAGAAATAAATAAATTATTCACTGTATGCACTTGGCACTCAGCATTCACAACGCTGAATCGTTCGTTATTGCCCATTCGCGCAGTACCGATATGGTGGCCTCCGTAAGCGCCAAAGCGTGTGAGGTCTTCTTCCAGATTTTCGTCATCATATTCAAATCGAGCAACGCCACTGGCAGCAAACTCTTGCGACAATACGTTCAGAGTGCCACGTATGGATTCGATATCTGAATTACTATATCGCCAGTCAATATGCAGTTTTGGCATACCAAGCGTATCAATTTTGTCGCTGAGCTTTACCCGACTGTTGCACTGAGGAATTTGCTCACCATGCATTTCGAGACTAAACCTATTCGTTCGATTTCGTAAAATAACTGATGGATATTTCCTGTCAGCCAGCGAACGATGGCTGAGCCAGTGCATCAGGAATGCAGTAGTGTCAACTGGATCAGTAGCTACATTCAATACATGTCTAGCATAGTCTGCTGATGTGGTAGAGCTATTGCCATCATTCAGTCGTTTGCCATACTCATAGCTGATCAGCCTACGCGCAAGAAATAGTCCTGAAAGTACACCGCTACGATGAACAGGATCCGTGATGCGAGGAAAATGAAGTCTAGCTACTGCGTTCGACAGACCTAGACGTTGTTGTTCTGCAGGTGCTACTGCCAATCTCCGACGACAATAAATTCCTTCGGGTGATAGCTCATAACCATGCTTAACATTCTCTGTAGGCCCTTTGATAGTGAGCCTACCAACGTTGCCTGCTATGTGACACATGTAATAACGACCCACTACATCATGAGAATTACCTATACCTTCAGGTGCAACATCATTTGATGCCAGTAGCAGGCGCGCTGTTTCTAGACCCCCCACTGCCAGGACGGTTATACGGCATGTAGCCGAGAAGCGAGTACCGGTGAGCGTTTGCACATCGACAGTACGAACCGCCATTTTATTTGGCTGTAGGCGAATACCCGTGCAATTAGCCCCTAACAAAACATTGACATAAGGTGTTAATTGAAGCTGTCTGGCATAACGATTTCCGAAGTGCGTAGGGCATGAAAAACGCTCTAATCCGTTGGTAAGAACGCGCTCGCTTTCAAAACCGCGGATCAGTGGCAAAGTATCTGCGCCCAGTGCATCTTCCGCACGGTAGCTGAATCGACCCGCTTCTGCTAAATCATTGGCTCGTGGATAGTAAGGAAGTAAATCATCATAAGAAATCGGCCAACCGCTGTGTTGGACATAGCTGCGCGCTTCAAAATCCAAAGGGTCGAAGGGCATACATCGCCCACCCCATATGGCAGTGGAACCACCAAAGCGACGCTGACGGTATTTGTCGGGTGGACTGTGCAGTTTTTTGTCGGCCACATCACCTTCATAGAGCCGCTGTGTTGTTGGGTTTTCTTCCATAAAACCTGATTCCAGCAATAGAACTGAAAATCCACGCTCTGAAAGGTCGAGTGCAAGTGCTATGCCTGCAGGACCAGCTCCAATGATACATACGTCAGCACGAAGGCATGAACCATTAGGAATGCTGTCAGCATTACAGATCACGATACTTCCTTATGATGTGCTGTGTTGTCTAAACGCACTTGACCTGCTATACCAAAGTGGCGTTGATGAACTTTAGCCACACTGTCAAAAAATTGATTCACCGAAAATTTTTCTTCATAAAGCCTACGTCCATTTTTTTCAAGTTCCAGCATAAATTCGTGATTGTTCAGCACACATTGGAGAGCACATGCAATTCCTTGCACATCACCAGGTTGGACAAAGCAGGCATTTAATCCATCGGTCAGCACAGACGGAATTTCACCTACGGGTGTACAAACGACTACGACGCTATTGGCCAGTGCTTCAAGAATTACAAGAGGCAGCCCTTCGTCATATGAGGGCAACACAAGCAGATCGGCATGTGACATTAACTCAGAAACCTGGTGCTGATTTGACCACCCGGTAAATCGCACGAACCCGTTAATTCCAAGCTTAAGTGCAGTTGCTTCGTAAGCCAATATATTGCCTCCTCCGGCAAGCGTGACTTCAAGGCGGGAAATGTCGAATCCTGGTAAGGCAAGTGCCTTTAAAAGGTCTGAAACACCTTTGCGTTCTGATAAATTCCCTAAAAAAAGCACACGCTTTACCCTTGAATTATCTGGTTTTCGCCTGGTGTTGATAGGTTCGGGAACTCCGTTGATAATGACTTGTACTCGATTTTCAGGAACAAGTAACTCTTCTGTTACGAAGCGATGTGATTCTTCACCAAGTACTAGACAAGTGGCAGGAAGTGAAAACACCCAGCGTGTGAGACTTTTCAATGGTAGTGGCAACTTTCGATAGAAAGCAGGGAGTTGTGCCGCGTGAAGGTGTAGCACTACAGGTATACCCAACATTTTGCAAAAAACCACTACAGCACTTTTTCTAAAAAGGCTAAGACGCTCAGCCATGTTGACATGAACCCCTGCCAACTGTCCGGTATATCGACCTCGTATTAGTTTCGTAAGAGCAGTTATCAAAATAAAGAAAGAATAAAGTGCATTGCTCCCACCACGTGTATCAAGCGGTCGTAATGTAGCCGCATTTATAGCATCTCTGTCTTGTGCTTGAATTAAATAATCTGCAACTTTAAACATGCCTCCACCCTTTGGCGTCCAAGGACAGGCTATATAAATATATTTTTCCATATGTTCGCGCAAGATTAATCCCCGAATTAATTCGTTTTGCATATTTATAAATAAATTTTTATAATGAATATACGGGTCTTTTAAAAAAAGCTTTGTTAAGAATTGTTATCATTGGCAATTCAATAAATTTATAAGACAGAAAGCCTCCTGCAATAACGGCCAGACTGATTAATGGAATAATTATAATGCTCTCCTGGAAGCCCAGGTTTTTAAGTACAAGAACACCAAAAGGAACTATAAAGGTATGCGAAAGATAAATTGAATAAGAACAGTCACCTAAAAACGACATTTTGGACGCGAGCCGAAATCGAACAATCCACGGTTCAATCCAAACTACAACAAGCACTGTAAAACCAGCACCGACTTCCCAGGTTGAAAATCCGTAAAGTAAGTCTTTCCAATTTATTGATAAAATAAGTATAACTCCGATAATTCCCACTATTAAACCTATTTTTGGTGGTGCATATGGATATTTAATATATAAGTGAGCAATGCTCATACCTAGGATAAACTCAAAAAGTAATGACTGACCGTAAAATTTTAAAGCTGCATATTCAGAAAAAACTTGTGCAGCAAAGAAAATTATTAAAAAGAAAATAAAGCAAAACCTAATACGTGCAGTTCCAAAAGCTATTGCAATAGAAAATACTATATAAAAGAGCATTTCAAAATTTAGTGTCCAACCTACAGGTAAAGTTGGTTGAACCATTCCCCATGGACTGATTGCTGGAATAAAAAATAGGGAAGCCAAAAGATGATCAGGATCGATTGAAGTTCTAAGAGCCAGACTTGGCAAAATTAGCACAAGTGCTGTCTTTAAAAACGTGTAGAACCAGTAAAGCGGTACAACTCTGATAAGTCTCCGCTTCATGAATATCCATGCTGAATAAAAATGAATTTTGTAGTCTGTAGGTAATTTTGCTGTAGACATAGCCATAACAAAACCGCTTATGACAAAAAATATATCTACCCCTATTGCTCCGCTACTCCAGTAATGATCTGGTCCTGCACCGGTTATGCGAACCGAGATGGCTTCAGTGGTGTGCATTATCACGACCAACATGGCCGCAATAAATCTTAAAATTTGAATACCTAGTAGTTGCTTTGCAGGCATATATGAACCCAGTGATTATTATTTCTGCTTTATCGCGGTACGCCTGATGTTGAATGTAATGATAAGTCATGGTAATCCCTGATAATCAGACTCGGAATTAATGAGTTTGCAGGTCGTTGCGGTTGCATAATGCCCCGCACCAGTCCTACGGCGTTAAAACACCATGAGACAATACTATAAAGTGCTTTAGTAAAGGAACGTTTGCGCCAACTCATCATGGCAAGTGGCGCTGTAAGTAACATGCCAAACCAAACGAATTTGGCCGATCCAGAAATTGGCCAAACAAGAATACTGAGCAATAATATCCACCAACCTAGAATACTCAAGTAAATCTTAAGTTCGTGAAGACCTTGAAACACCATTTTTAAACGATTGTGACCTGTTGAAGCTCTGACCAGCTCGCCCAAACCCCAAAGATATTTTGTCTCCCAACGTCGCCTAAGCAATTTATAGGGTGGAGCGTCATGTCCCATGTGACGAACAGCATCCAAGGAAAGGCGCCAGAGTTTCCAACCTCTGCTGCGTAGACGAATGGCCAAGTCAAATTCTTCATAACTGTGCAGATTCCGATCGGAAAAATATCCTACTGCTTCGATGGCTTCACGCCTGTATAGTCCGCCACCGTCAAGGCGGTCTACAATTCCTGGATTTACGTGAGCGCGCTTCTGTGCACTTCTGGCTATATATTCAAGGCTTTCGGTATTCAGTTCAACCAATTGGCCGCCTACGCCCGCGGCATCGGGATTCTTCATCATGAAGTCCAGTGCAACTTCCAGAAAACCTTCCAGCATCTCCATATCTCCGTCAAGAAGATAGATGAACTCCCCACGTGAGTGTTGGTAGCCCAGCTGCGGGCCCACTCCACAGCAACGATCTTCAGCGTTGGCAAGTTGCACAATGCGTATCGGATACGCCAAGGCCAACTCAATTGTTCTGTCAGTCGAATTTGAGTCAGCCAAGATTACTTCGCCGCCCACCTTTTCAATTGCACGCAGTGCGCTTTCTATGGCAAGTGAAATTCGTTGTTCTTCGTTTAATGACTTGATAATGATGGTTATCCGGCAGTCCATAGCCGAAAAACTATCAGAGAAATTTTCAGGTTTCATATCAGCCTCTGACATCCGTGATGTTGGAGTGACGGTATTTACGATTTGTGCGCCACTGTTCCCAACTTGTTACCAGGGCTTGCGGACAAAATAAAACCATGACCGCTGTCATCCACCAGCGTTTGCTGGTGATGGCATGGCGTCCCTTCATCAGCCATTTAATGCCTTGAATGCGCTCTCCCGATGAAAGTGCACTTCTGGCTAGAGTCAATTTGTGCTGTGCAATGAACCATAAAGCTGATCGACGTTGCGTCGCTGTCATTGAGCCCGATGTAGCGCGAACTTCCATCCGTTCTAGTGAACGGGGTATGGTGACTACTTTATGTCCGGCTGAAAGGCTTCCATCAACATCAATCCGGTACGCAACAAGTGGTGCATGTGCCAAAGCAATCGGAGTCTGCTCTGCCAAGCGAAACCAGAAGTCAAGGTCTTCGGCTTGGGATTCGCCATTTGGAAAGCATGGCTGCATCTGTTGTAATCGCTCTCTTCGTACTGCCACGGAACTGCTACAAAGCGATGGCCCGACCATCCACCGGCGTGGCAAATCTGTGATGAGTTCCACTTCGGGAATCTCTTTGCAGGTTGGCCAAGGCGGTGGCCAAGAACCATCTGAGTCTGAGATCAGAATGAAATCAGTTGCGACTGCATCTGCTACCGGCCAAGCTTTATGAGCATCCAGGAGGCATTGGAGGTGATTAGGATGATGCCAGTCATCGGCATCAAGAAAGGCTACCCATTCCCCTTGCGCCAGTGCAATACCCCGGTTTCGGGCTGCGGACACACCGGCGTTGATTTGATGTACCACGCGAATACGAGGATCAGTCATTACCCTGACTAATTCAGATCCACCATCACTCGAACCATCATCAACGATGATTACTTCAAAATCCGTAAAAGATTGGCTCAGTACTGACTGTACCGAGCAGCAGATGTAAGACGCTTTGTTATAAAGCGGAATAACTACAGAAAACTTCATGCACCTGTCCTTGCAGCATTCAGCGGATTTCTTGCTGGAGGATATTTCGAAAATGTACCTGTATATCTTGGTGTGAAGTTTCTTTGGTGCATGCGGGTACGAACCTCACTTGCACTTGATGCAAGTGCCATTAGTAACAACAGGTGAGCAATAAACTCTGGGCCATATCCAAAAAGAGACAGTGGAACCTCACTAACAGAACGCATCATCAATAAAATAAACAGTGCCAACGTCAGGCCCTTGCTTTCACGTGCATAGCGCACCGACATAGCTGTTAATACCAATATATAAAGTAAAAGCGCCGTTGAACCAACAATGCCGGAACGTGACAATGTATCCATAAATTGGTTGTGGGCATGTGTGGCATTAGGCATACCAATACTGATTCGAAAGTCCGTTTCCCAGATCAATGGGCCATAACCAAATATGGGATTTCGCTGCCATTCATCATAGGCAATGGCCCAAATTTTATCTCTTCCTGTCAATGAAGCAAGTTGGGCGCCTTCTGCACTGTTGAAGAAGATATTGATGCGAGTTCCCAAGTCACCAAACATCAATACCAGCCCCACAGCTAAAACGGATAGCATGAGAATTAAAATTGATGCAATTCCAAATTCTGGACGAGCCGGATCTCCTAAACGGCGCATAAATATAGGACCTTTTTGAATACTTATAAAGCATAGCCAGCAAATAAGAAAGGCTATCCAGGTTGTTTTGGATTGTGCTAGAAAAAGTACAGTTAGTCCTAATACCCAAGCCAAACGATTTAGCCATTTATTTTCATAAGGAAGTGTCAGTAAGCATATTAATCCAAGTTGCGCCAATATTGCCAAAGACACAGCGTGTGCGGCTAGACCAGCCAAACGTGGTACCCCCGGCAGCAAGCCTTGCGAATATGTTGTTTCTAAAACCATTCCAGTCTTAAACGGAATTAACGCCATGCTTGCTGTCATGAATAAAAATAAAATATTACGCGTAGCTTTGAATGCTACGTCGCGTTCAACTCCCGAAACCAGTATTGCTGCGACTCCAATAACCAGCGGATATACGTAATCGTGAGTGATGGTTGGATGTGCCCCCAATAAGGCAGGAGACACTACAGTACCTAACCAGAAAATGATATAGCTGAACAATAATACCAATGGTGCATTTAATGTTTTTTCTTTGTTAAACCAATAGCTGAGAATGCGTTCGCCTGCAACTGTAAGCATTAACAAGGAAAGCATAGGCTGGAGCCATCGCATGATGGGATGACGTAACGTGACAGGTGCTTCTTCAAAATTCAAATTGACAACAGACAGATCTCGTCCTGACAAAATCGTACTGAGCGCCACCATAACTACCATGGCATAAAAAATCAGGTGAAGATAGCCATGCGAACGATGGGATGTCAGATGAACAGTACCAACCATGACCGTGGTGGCCGCTAAGGCTGCCAAAATTGCGCCAGCAACCAGAATAAAAGTGATGAGTGTTTCTTGCATTACAACCGGCCTTAGAAACGCTGTTCGCTCGTTGAGTCAATGATGGGACTACGTTGAATGCCAAGACCATCCTGACTCAAAAACTGAGCCAGACCTGGAAAAAATCTGACTACCATGGACGCGCTTTGAACGCCCAGTAACTGTGGACGAAAAAATAGAAGTAACAACAGAATGGACAATGCGGCAAGTATGCTGGCTGCCAGTGACAGCAGAGGCATCTGATAATTAGATACGGCTGTCTGAGTTACCTTAACGGTTATTGCGCACAAAGAACTAAAAAGTATTCCGCGACCTACATCAGGCAGCAATTCAATCCAGCTTAATTTAAGTGCTCGAAACGCAGTAGTACCCACCACCGCTGAACGCAACACCAGCATCAATGCGGCAACTGACGCTGCAACTTGAATTCCTTGATCCGCAAAAAAGTAAAACCCGAGTGCACCGATTACCAGAATAGGCAACTGGAACAATGATTCGTAATATTTGCGGCCTGTGTTCCAGAGAACTGGCGTTGACAAACCCCAAATTACATAAGCCGGCATGCTCATGAACAGGAGACCTAAGACGGTACCTGCATCGCTCCATTTTGAACCGTACAGAAGCTTTATCAAGTCGTTTGAAACGAGTGCTAGAAAAACGAAAACTGGAAATACCAGTACAAAGATCGTCGCCAGCATTTGGAGGTATGCACGTCCCAACCGCTCACGTTCATCTTGCAAACGTGCACCTGCTGCCAGAAATGCAGGTTGCAATGCACCCAGCAGCAGGTTGTTGGGCATTGCTGCTAGGTTATAGGCTACGTTGTACAGACCCAGTGCTTGCGTATTGAGCAAGCGACCGATCATTACCCGGTCCAAGTTGTTTAACATCCAGTTAACGATATTAGTAAGGAATACTGCCCTTCCTGTACCGACCGCAGAGGCTGCATCCGCGTACCAGAAAAGAGGACGTAGTGGGTGCGGCTTGACTACATAACTTGCTACCAAGACTACTGCTGCCTGAACCAGCCATGCTGCAACCAGCGATGTGGCTCCCCAGCCCAAAATCGCCATGGGCACACCAACGGCGACGTAACCTGCCATGTAGCTACCTACTTGAATCAATCCACCAGCACGAAAGTTAAGATCGCGCTGCAAGAGATAAGTCGCGGGTGCGGAAGCCGCGGAAAGCAAGCAAGCAATTGAAAGCCACTCGATGACCGATTGCGCTCTGGGTTCCCTAAAGTAGTCGGCAAGTGCCGGCGCCAAAAAATAAACGCCAATCATGGTCACCAAACCGACAACAAGCTGCCATGTCCAGGCAAAACGCACATCCTCGTCACACAGCGAGGTGCGCTGAAGAAGGCTCCAACTAAATCCAAATCCTGAGAAGAAATTGGCAAAAGTAAGTACCACCATGCCAATGGCAAAAATTCCAAATATCTCCGGACCCAGAGTTCTAGCCAAAACCACCTGAGCGACTAGTTGCAGTACAAAACGTGCCAGCGTTGATACGGCGCTCCATTTAACCGCTGTAACGCCAGATTGTCCAAGTCCGCTCATGGCCAAGGCTCGCTTGGTTTCCGTCGGCGAACTGCAATTGTGCCGATGATGGCCATAGTGCCCAGCAATGCAGCTATGAAGCGCCACTCAGAGTCAACCTGATATGGCTGGATTGAAGCGGTATTAAATGCAGGTTTGGAAATTAGACGATCAACGTCACCAGAAGTTGAAAGAGCAATCTGACTTTGAATCGGATTTTCTTTGTAAGTCAATACCGCATTGGATTTTCTTACCTTGTCAATATCCAAACGCTCAGAAATGGGCAGACCGTTGTGGCTTCCAACCGTGGACTGTGCCAAGCCGACCGCTGTCGACTCGTGCGCCGACACATGAAATGCCGCGCCCAGCAAGACAGCCGAAAATACAATTGAAAACGGTGCTCTGCACATGAATTTCCCATTACTTGAACAGTCTGAAGTGTGTTTGCCAACCCTTCAATCTGCAATAGTCCGAATGGCCCACGAACTATTTTCAGTAGATGAATCCAAGATTTTTACCAACATAAAGTTGCATTTTTGTTTCTTTATTTTGCATTTTTGCAAATAAAAACTTTAGGAATTTGTGGTTTTTTCGCTAGGTAGTAGCTTTGATTATTGAAAGCGTACAAACGTGCCAAACGTTGTTTTTTTAGAAAGTTCACCAAACCGCGGGCTGGGGTGATGTTAAACACCACTTTCGCAATCGAAATGGCTTTTGCTTTGTACTGCTAGAAAAAGCTGACTTTCTCAGCTACTTACAACAGCCACGCTTTCATCACGACTGATAAACGATGACAGACGCCATCGCACTGATAATCTCGATTTTTTGGATATATCGAAACAAACCAGAAGCCTGTTTTGACGTTGGATCGCATTCAATCTGGCTTAAACAACTGTCTGGAATTCTGAAATAGCGCTCGATTAGGCCGCGCGAGGCGGCCGTGAGAGGGCTTGCGCACGAGGTGATGTTCAATGCATGCAAGCGGCCACGGAAAACGATTTATGGCAAAACCGCAGTAAGTTATTGACTTGTTCCCTGACTTCAAGTTAGGTTGAAGTGCTCTAAATACAAAAATTCAACGGTCAATTCTGAATTACATGCCGCTGTAGTTCGGCCCGCCGCCGCCCTCGGGAGTGACCCAGACGATGTTTTGCGTCGGGTCCTTGATGTCGCATGTCTTGCAGTGCA
>NZ_JADOVG010000008.1 GCF_015752205.1 Polaromonas sp. CG_9.7 | reverse complement strand
GCCGCCATTGCCCAGCGCCAGCGTGCCCGCAGTGATGGTCGTGCCGCCGGTGTAGGTGTTGGCGCCCGTCAGCGTTGTCGTGCCGGTGCCACGTTGTTGCACGTTACCTGCCCCCGAAATCGCGCCGTCAAAGGCTGCAGCGTCGGAGCGGTTAAACGCGAGTGTTCCGCTGTTGGCCACGTTGCCGGCGATGGTGCCGGTCGTGCCGCCATTGCCCAGCGCCAGCGTGCCCGCAGTGATGGTCGTGCCGCCGGTGTAGGTGTTGGCGCCCGTCAGCGTTGTCGTGCCGGTGCCACGTTTTTGCACGTTGCCTGCTCCCGAAATCGCGCCGTCAAAGGCTGCAGCGTCGGAGCGGTTGAATGCCAGTGTTCCGCTGTTGGCCACGTCGCCGGTGATGGTGCCGGTCGTGCCGCCATTGCCCAGCGCCAGCGTGCCAGCAGTGATGGTCGTGCCGCCGGTGTAGGTGTTGGCGCCCGTCAGCGTTGTTGTGCCGGTGCCACGTTGTTGCACGTTACCTGCCCCCGAAATCGCGCCGTCAAAGGCTGCAGCGTCAGAGCGGTTAAACGCGAGTGTTCCGCTGTTGGCCACGTTGCCTACGATAGAGCCAATCGTGCCGCCATTTCCCAACTCCAGCGTGCCCGCAGTGATGGTCGTGCCGCCGGTGTAGGTGTTGTCGGCTGTAAAAATTGCCGTGCCTTGTCCCGCCTTCGTAAGTTTTCCAGGTCCCGACATCACGCCATTCGACGTGTACTTTGTGCCGGTATCGGTCTCCAGAGTGCTGCCTTGACCCAGGACCATGGCGCGGTTGGTGATGATGTCAGCCGTGCTGCGCAGCGTGCCTCCGTTCAGGGTTAGCACGCCAGCTGCGTCGCCAAGGTTTGCGTCTGACGAGATGGCCAGCGTGCCGGAAAAAATCTGCCAGGGCGTCAGCGCCGTGGTGCTGCCCGTCAGCGTCCAGGTGTTGCTGCCGAGTTTCTGGAAGCCGGCAAAGTTGCGGTATTGCGCGGTCGGCCCGATCAGCGCGGTGTTGAAGCTGGCGTCGGTGCTTCCTGACAGGCCCAACGTGTCGCTGTTGGAGAGGCTGCCAACGACGTTGCCTTCTATAACGGACGTGGAAACCAAACCGAGAAAGCTGTTGCCGCCGGTAAAACGAATGGCATCGGCACGGCTCAAGCCGTCGCCCGACAAGCCGCCGCGCACGGTGCCTGAGCTCTCGAACGAAGTCGCGACAGTGGCTGACACCCCTACACCGCCCGCTGATGAGGTTGGACCACCAAGACCTCCGCGTCCGCCCTCAATAATTCCGTCATTGATGAAAAGCCTGGTGGGTGCTGTTATCAACACACCATTACCGCCAGCGCCGCCCAGGCCAGGTGTCAGGCCAATGCCGACGTTACCGCCGTTACCGCCCTGGCCACCCTGGATGCTTCCGGTGTTGTACACCCCCACGTTGTTGACGGCGTTGCTCAAGCCGGCACCGCCGCTGCCGCCGTCGCCGCCAAGCGCAAGACTCGAACCACCATTGCCGCCGACGCCGCCTGTGAGCACGCCCGAATGGGTGCCGTCGCTGATGGTTTGCACGGCGTCAGCGCCTGCAGTGCCATTCGTGCCGGTTAAGACGCCGGGCGAGCCATTGGTGCCCGGGGCGCCCGTGATGGATCCGGAAGTGTTCTGCGCCCAGGCACTGGTGCCTGCCAATGTCGCCAGTGCGATCAGGCAGGCGCTGGCCAGCCGGCTCCTGCGTGGCGAGCAGGATTCGCCGCTCGTGGCCGAGGCCGCCTTGTGGCTGCCTTTGGCAACTTCGGAAACGGCTTGGCAAGCGCCGGTGGCGTGGTTTAAAACAAGGCTGTAAATTTGATTCATGGTGCGGACCTGTCCAGTCGTTGAAGGTAAGTCTTCATTGCGTTGCGCTGTCTCGACGCTTCAAAACCGCTTGGGGAGGCAGTGGAGCGGGTCGAGGTTAAACACGTTTTCTTGTCAATTTTTCATTCCGCTACTTCTAGCGAACGATGCAATTATTGAAACGGTTGGTGACAGTTGCAATGAGCCGGTCGGACTAATGCCTGGCTCGGAATTTATGCCTTACCCTGATGCCGGGACACTGCAGCAGCCCTCGGGTGAATGTGCCCAGGGGTTGGTCAATGTCGGTTTGTTGGCCCCTACAGGCGAAGTTGTAACGCCGGGCACCATCGGCAAAGAAGGAGCGAGTCTGGTGGTTTAAGGTGCAGCGTCTGCTTGGGCGCTGCTGTCGAGCAGGAGTTGAACCAGGGCCGCAGGCTCGCTGATCATCGGGTCATGGCCGGTTGGAATCTCGATATATTGCGTATTCGGCAGCCAGGCACCGTTCCAGAACAGCGGATCCCTGGCCCGCAGCCGGCTCGGCGCAATGGTTGCCAGCGCGGGCTGGGTGCAGCTGACAAAGGAGCGCCGCACGGCGGCGACGCGCTGCATGTCGAACTGCAGTGGCGCCTGGTAGGTGTTGCCGGGGTGGGGCGTCTGCCGGCGCCGGACCCATTCATGGTCGGCATCTTGAAGGCCAAAGACCACCGGGTCGGGCGGCGGAAAGCTGAAATGCGGCGACGCCCGGGCGGCCGCCAGGCGCTGCTGCTGGGTGGCGCTGGACTGCGTGCTGCTCCAGCTTTCGCCAGGCTTGGGCAGCACCGCATCGACATACACCAGGTGCTTCAGGCGCTGGCCCAGACGGTCGGCCACCGCCGTGCCGATCATGCCGGCATAGGAATGCACGGCGAGCACCACGTTGTCCAGTTCTTCGGCCTCGATCAGATTGAGCACGTCGTCGATATGTGTGTCCAGCGTGATGCTGGCGGACAACAGATGGGCGCGTTCGCCCAGGCCGGTCAGCGTGACCGCGTGCACCCGGTGGCCCTGGTATTGCAGCGCCCGGGTGACGCGTTGCCAGCACCAGCCACCGTGCCACGCGCCATGCACCAGAACAAAGTTGGCCATCAGATCACCGCAGCAGCTTTCAGCGTGAGCAGTTGCGCATCGGAGTAATGCAGCACCTCGCGCAACACTTCGTCGGTGTGCTGGCCCAGCAGCGGCGGTGCCAAGCCGCCCTGGCCCGGCCCGCGAACCGGCGTGGCGCTGAGCCTGATCGGGCTGGCCACCAGCGGCAGGTCGTTTTTAAACGGATGCTGCCAGTGCGTGACCATGTTGCGCGCTTCGATTTGCGGGTCGGCAAACACCTCGGCCAGGTTGTTGATGGCGCCGCACGGCACCTTGGCCGCTTCGAGCGCAGCCAGCCAGTCGGCCTTGCCGCGCAGCTTCATGATGCTTTCGAGAATCGGCACCAGCTGGGCACGGTTGTGCACCCGGTCACGGTTCTTGGCAAACAGCGGATTCACGCCAAGTTCGGGAATGCCTGCGACCTTGCAGAACTTCACATACTGCGAATCGTTACCAACGGCCAGAATCAGGTGGTCCTTGCTGCCGTCGGCGGCGGGCGCGACCTCAAACACCTGGTAGGGCACGATGTTCTGGTGCGCATTGCCGACGCGCTGCGGCACTTTCCCGCTGACCAGATAATTGGCGCCCAGATTCGCCAGCATGGCGACCTGCGTGTCGAGCAGCGCCATGTCCACCTGCTGGCCTTCACCCGTTTTTTCGGCATGGCGCAGTGCGGCCAATATGCCGACAGTCGCGTACATGCCGGTCATCAGGTCGGCCACGGCGACACCGACTTTTTGCGGGCCGCCGCCCAGGTCGTCGCGCTCGCCGGTCACGCTCATCAGCCCGCCCATGCCCTGGATGGCGTAGTCATACCCGGCGCGTTCGGCATACGGCCCGTTCTGGCCGAAACCGGTGACCGAGCAATAGACCAGGCGCGGGTTCAGTGTTTTGAGCGAGGCATAGTCAAGCCCGTAGCGCGCCATGTCGCCGACCTTGAAATTCTCGACGAACACGTCGCAGTGCAGCACCAGTTCACGAATCAAGGCCTGGCCGACCGGCTGGGCAATGTCGCAGGTCACCGAGCGCTTGTTGCGGTTGGCACCCAGGTAATAGGCCGCTTCATGGGTTTCCGTGCCGTCGTCGTTCTTCAGGAACGGCGGCCCCCAGGTGCGCGTGTCGTCGCCGCTGCCCGGACGCTCGATCTTGATGACATCGGCCCCCAGGTCGGCCAGCGTCTGGGTACACCACGGGCCCGCGAGGACGCGGGACAAATCGAGAATGCGGATGCCTTGAAGAGAGTTCATGGCCTTATTTTGCCTGCGTATCAGTGCAAATTAGCAAGCTATTTTTTTGATAGCGATAACCCCTTTTTCATCAAGCGGAAACAGCATTTTTTACTATAAATTCATGGTCTGGGCGGCGCCGTGCTCCGGTCCACATAAGGCCGCGCCTGCAGCAGCGCGATGTGCTCGCCTACCGTGGCCCATTCGATGTCCTGGTCCACGCCGCCAAACACCTGCTTGACGCCCGCGCCGACATCGGCCAGGCGCAGCACCAGCGCGTCGTTCAGCACGACGCGGCCCACTGCGACCGGCACCTGCCGGACGCCGCCGGCCGGGTCGAGCTGCAGCGCGGTGTCGTCGGCCGACCGGCTGAGCACCTGGATGGCTTTGGACCAGCTTGAATACATGACCTGCTCGGCCACGCGCTGGCCTTCGACCACCCGGATGCCGATGCCGCGCTTGGCCGAAATGTAGGTGACATGCCAGCCGGCGGGGCTGAACGGGTCGCGCGTGATCATCACGCCGGCGTTGGCCGCGTCGATGGCCGACTGCACAAACACGCCCATCATCACCGCGTCGGCCGCAAAGCGCGCCGCGCTGCGCGCTTCCCAGGCTTCGAAGTTGAACACGGAGGCCCAGACCGTCTTCACCGCGCGCTCCAGCGCCTCGCCGGTCAGCACATTCGGTACGGTGGTGTAGAGCCCGGCGCCGCTGAAACCGGGCAGGTCCTCCGAATTGGACGAGCTGCGCACGAACACGCCCCCGCCACCCAGCTGGGCTTGCCAGCGCGCCTGCCAGTCGGCCGCTGTCGGGCGGTCCAGCGGCCACTGCACGATCTCGCCGCGCAGCCGGGCCAGCGCCTCCTTGCGGATTTTCGGGTCGGTCTTGAAGCCGGGCATTTGCTGCATCTGCGCCAGCCGGTCGGCCAGGCGGTGGGCGCGCATGAAGCGGTCGTACTGCGAAAACGGAATGCAAAAGCCGTCGGGCACAAACGTGCCGGCAATGCCCGCAAGCTGCAATACGCCCAGGTTGGCAGCCTTGGCGCCGCATTGCGCGCTGTGCCGGGGCCGCAGCGCCACCAGCGGCCACAGCCGGGTTTCGCCCAGGTCCGGCTTGGCGACGGACACGACTTTTTGAGGGCTAGCTTGTTTTTGGCGAAGCTGCCATGCAGCAATTTCAGACGCTGTCAAGCGGCGCAGCTGGTAGCCGGATGCCGCCACCTTCAGTTCGACCCATTGCCCCGCCTGCGCTCGCAGCAGGCCGGCCGCATCGCGCAGATAGGCATTCGGAATGCCCCAGCCCTTGGCCAGAAGATTGACATGCGACAACACGGTCGAGGCCCGTTCAGTCACCACGCCGGAAACCGGCGCCAGGCTGAGCGGAACCTGCCGAAGCACGGCAATGTCGTCCGGCCGCAGCGTGTCGGCATCGTCAGCCTTCTCCACGATGCGCAGCCGGCCAATGGCCACGCCCGGGTTCAGCGCCATGAAAGGCTGCTGGCGAATCAGCGCTTCCTGTGTGACGAAAGCCAGGCCCGTCTTCTGGGCCAGGCGCTCGTGCAGCGTCGAGCTGGTCTTGAGCTGCAGCGGCGCGAAAAAGCTGGCCTTGAGCAGCTGGTCGGCCTGGCGCAGCAGCGGCTCGGTCAGCTGGTCGCCTTCCCAGAATTCATAGGTGAAGGACGCCATATCAGGCTGCCAGCTGACCGTGCCGAACAGAAAGCGGCGGTCCGGGCGCAGGTAGTTGCTTTTAATGGCCTGCGCGTCGGCGCGCGGCATCAGGCCGGTCCGGCGGACAAAATGCTCGTGCAGGCCAAAGCGCGGTGTGTTGAGGTAATGCATGCGCGCCGGCACGGGCAGCCGGTCGATGGCAAACATCACATGCGGCAGCGCCAGCGCCGTTCCGGGGTTGTGGACACGCGCCAGCGCGTCGAATTCGGCCTGGCTGCGCAGGGTGGGCAGGGCGTCTGGGGTACGCACCCCCGCCTGGCTGGCAAGCGGCGCCGGCTGGGCCTGCAGGCCCGGCAGCATGCAAAGCCCCGCGAGCAGCAGGAAAAGCGGGGCGTTGAAGGTCATGGCTTGGCGGGCATTGGGAATGCAAGGCAAAAGCGCAGTTTAGGACCAACGCCCCCGGCTTTCAACTGGCCTTGCCATGCGACTGATTGCAAGCGATGTAGTATTTGCTATTTAATAAATAGCAATAAGTGCACGCCAGTCGGGTGGAAAAGGCATTTTTATATGTGAATTCAGCCGGGCGCACTGAGGTCTTGCCCGGCCGGCTGATGCTGCATGCCTTGGTTCAACGCTCGGGCTGGCTGCGCGACACGGCTTGCACCGCAGGAACCTGCCCGACCGCGCCCTGTTAACAGGTTCGCCCCAGGAACAGGCTGGTGCTCGATTTGTTCTGCAAGCCAGTCTTGAAGAGATCGCCACATGACTCTCCAAGACCTCCGCACTGCTTTGTCAAAGCCCCAGGTTTCGAATGAACTGCGCAAGATAGTTCGCGATCTCCAGGTCAGCGGCCTTGGTGGGATGGCCGCTGCAGCCGTTCCAGTCCCTGATCAAGAAGTCAGCATAGCGAATTTTTGTTTCGCCACTGTTGAGCATCTGGTTATAAGCCGCTTGTACATAGCCTTGCTGCTCGCTTCCCGTATGAGTCGCTGCAATGAGCATCGCCGATGGATAACGTGCGCGAATGGTTTTGAAAAGTTCGACATAGGCAGTAACGAAATCTGTCTGATTTGGCGGTCCGTTCCAAAAATCATTGGTTCCTAGATACACGACCACGACCGTTGGCTGCATTGCCGGAACGATGGAAGGCGCGCCCGGGCTGTTTGCTTCGCCAGTCAGGTTTCGAGGATAGTAAAAAGGCATTGACGGATTGCTGGCTGTCGGACCCGCATCGCCGTTGTTGCGATAGATCCCGATGCCTGAAATACTGATATTTGTCGCAGGCGCTTCACCCAGCTGCAGTGCTGTTTGCTGGGCGTACGACCAAAAGGCACTTTCGGTTTCAGTAGAAAATCCGCAAGGCTGCACGCCGATATTGCCGAACCCCGCAGTGAACGAGTCTCCGACAAACTCCAGACGGTATTTGTTGGGGTATTCAGGGGGCTGCATAAGCTGGCCTGTTCCATCCAACGAAAAACCCACGAACTGCGAAGGGCCTGCCTGATGGCCTTCAGACTCTCGCATCAGCAGCACCTTGTGCGTGCCATTGCTCAAACCGGTGGCCAAGGTGTACACATTGGTGCCGGCAGAAACTGAAAACCTCTTGACCGGCTGATCATCGATCACATAGGCATAGTAAACCCGGGCGTCCGATTCATTCAATGTGACCGAGATTGAAGTGCCCGTGAACTGCGCCGACATGGAAGATCCGGACCAGGAGTAACGGGGCGCTGCTGGATTGGTGAAGTCAAATCGACCATGAAATTTAACCGCTGGTGTGGGTACAGGCGTGGGTGCTGGTGTTGGTGTTGGTGTTGGTGTTGGTGTTGGTGTTGGTGTTGGTGTTGGTGTTGGCGCAGGGCTGCATAGATAACGCGACCAGAAGTAAGTGCTGATGGTCGGGTTGTAGCCTGGGTTGTTGAATTTGGCAATATACAGGTTGCCATCCGTATAGGAGACAACATTCCCGGCGACATATTGCCGTCCGGCGACCCACACAGTGCTTGTGCAAACACCAGTAGGCGCAGGCGTAGGCGCAGGCGTAGGCGTAGGCGTAGGCGTAGGCGTAGGCGTAGGCGTAGGCGTAGGCGTAGGCGTAGGCGTAGGCGTAGGCGTAGGCGTAGGCGCGCACGAGTAACGCGACCAGAAGTAGGTGCTGACGGTCGGGTTGTAACCGGGGTTGCTGAACTTGGCGACATACAGGTTGCCATCCGTGTAGGAGACAACGTTTCCGGCGACATATTGCCGTCCCGTCACCCATACAGTGCTTCCACAGACAACGGCAGGTGCCGGTACTGGTGTAGGCGTTGGCGTTGGCGTTGGCGTTGGCGTTGGCGCCGTACACGTTGATTTCAACGCCCAGTAATAAGTGCTAATGGTGGGTCGAATACCGGGTTGTGTGAGTACTTTGGCAATATATAGATTTTCATCTGTATATTTGACAATACTTCCGACTGCGTAAGAGCTAGCCTGCGCCCAATTTGGACTGACTGCACAGGTCTGCGCCATGGCTGAATGGCTGATTCCCATAAGCAGCAGTAAAGCAGCAAACTTGCTTGTCCATCTGGTTTTTAAAAACTTTGCAAGTTTATCTGACGTGGTCATTTTGAAGGTTTATTGTTATTTTACAAATGCAGCTACAAACAACATAAATAAAACAGTGTTAGATGGCATTGTCGGGATTGGGCAATCTGTTTGAGAGAACTGTTGGCACGCGATGCAATGAGCATTAATTAAAGGACAAGAGTCATTGCCTGATCAAGCCGATGCATTGCCTTGGTTTTTATGCCAATCAGCTCAGAACGCGCACTGGCTTAATTAATGAATGAATGAATGAATGAATGAATGAATGAATTTTCATTACATATTTAAAAAAATAGATATTCTTGATACGCAATAAATTTTGATAAAAATGCTTGACCACGCATTTTGATTGGTTATACACAAATTAATTGTTTTAATATGTAAAAAATCTGAAGAGATCCAGGTTGGGCGATTGTCAGTTTGCTATTTTTCGGTCCTTACGGTGGACTTTCCATTCGAACTTCTCAAGGTCATGTTGGAAGGGCTGCGGTAAAACTTTTGAGCTGTTCTATGCGGTTTGTCTGTTTTCGGACACACATCCCTGTGTTGCCATCTGGAGGCCCGCCAGTTCAGTCGCATTCGACAAGGCCTGTGACGGGGCTGGACAGCACTGTCAGGTGGGCTTTTTTTCGGCAATGTCGCAAAACGCATCCCCTGGGCCCTAGCGCTTGCACACTGGCGCGCGGGTGTAGACGAAAAACCGGATGGTTTCCCCCTGGTTTCCGCTGGTGCAAGTAGCATGACCTTTAACCACCTGGGTGCCCGATGGCCCCGCCAGTTCTCAATCCGGCGACCCCGACGTGGCGTTTTCAGTCTGAGTCAGATGTCGTTGAGTCAGCAAAAAATTGCTGCAAAACCCAAGCGGCCGAAAATTGCGTGATATGTGTATTCGACGTTGCATGGGACATTCCTACAAGGCAGATCACATTGCCGTTGAGGTTATTAGCGCCATTTCATCCGCGAATGCCCATCCCCAGATTTTGAAACTTGAGCGTAAAAAAATGCATGCAAATTTCCAGGATGTTGCTCTTGGTCAACCTTTCAATTTGCAAAAGCCGGTAAAAACCGAAAGAGCGTGAAGCTGTGGACGAGTGAGCGCTAGAAACAGCCAGTGACGGCATTGGCTCCGGGCCAACGATCAGGGAACCAAGGGCCCAGTAAAGCGAAGGCCCGTCGGAGCGTCCAGCTCTGACCCTGTTCCGCCTCCAGGCAACTTTCTTTAGTGACTTTCTTTTCTGCCATAAAAAAGTTTCCTCCCGCCGGGCAGGCGCTCAACCCTAAAACCACAGAAAAACCAACCAAAGCCAAAGAAATAAATCTAAAACGCAGAGATCGAATCCGCAGCGTTGCCAGAGCGTCTTTACATTACTGGCAAAAGTCGTTCTGGCATGCAGACCTGTTCGGGGAGGCCCCCTCCCGGCCTTACCTCAGCGGGGGAAGGAGAAAAACCAATGACGGCGAAGGCAGATATTGAGCTAATAGCTATTAATTTTGTAGCAAATGGGTCGGTTAATTCCAGCGCTTGCCAATGTTCGGAACTTGCCCGTCAGGGCATCTGCGCTCTGTTTAGCTTGAAACCACCTGCGTAGCGCAGTGTTTCGGGCTGAGCACCTCGCACTGCCAGCCAAGCACGGCCGGCCGCTTCAGTACTGCTTGTACGGCAGGAACTTGCCCGACAGCACCACATTGACGCGATCACCCTTGGGGTCGGGCTGGCGCACGATGTCCATGCTGAAGTCGATGGCGCTCATGATGCCGTCGCCGAATTCTTCGTGGATCAGCTCCTTGATGGTGGTGCCGTAGACGCTGACGATCTCGTACCAGCGGTAGATCAGCGGGTCGGTCGGCACGGCGGTCGGCAGTGAGCCTTTGTAGGGCACGATCTGAAGCCATTTGCGCTCTTCCTCGGTCAATCCGAAGATGTCTCCAATGGTGGCCGCCTGCGCCGTGTCAAAGGTCATCTGGCCCAGGCAGCCGGCGGTCACCCATTCCTTGCTCAGGCCGACGGCCTTGGCCACGGAGTCCCAGGTGATGCCCTGGCTGACCTTGGCGGTGATGATTTTTTCGGTGATGTCGTTGCGGTTCATGTGCTTCCTTGGGTTGTGGCGAGAGTAAAAAAGAGAAGGATCAGGCGGCCACGGGACGGGGCCAGTGGAATTGGCGCTCGGCTGCCTTGATCGGCACGTCGTTGATGCTGGCCTCGCGCCGGCACATCAGGCCCAGTGCATCGAACTCCCATTGCTCGTTGCCGTGGGAGCGAAACCAGAAACCTGCGTCGTCGTGCCATTCGTATTCAAAGCGTACTGAAATGCGGTTATCGGTGAAGGCCCAAAGTTCCTTCTTGAGCCGGTAGTCCAGTTCCCGCGCCCATTT
The DNA here is from genome assembly GCF_015752205.1 of Polaromonas sp. CG_9.7. Taxonomy (GTDB): domain Bacteria; phylum Pseudomonadota; class Gammaproteobacteria; order Burkholderiales; family Burkholderiaceae_C; genus Polaromonas. The sequence goes on along the minus strand of NZ_JADOVG010000008.1, from coordinate 181,299 downwards.
GCGCTTCAGGAACTCGCGGATCATCGGCCGACCCGAGAAAAAATCGGCCCGGTTGCGCCAGACCGAATCCTGGGTGTAGGCCAGCGCCACCCGGTCGGGGTCGCAGCTGTTCCAGGCGTCCTCGGCCTTTTGCACTTTCTCGCGCGCGGTTTCCAGCGTGAAGGGCGGCAGCGGCGGACGGGGCATGTCAGTGGTATTCATGCGACGGCTTTCAGCACGGGAGGAACCACTGCAGGGACAGCCGCGCGGCCCGGCTCGACCGTGGGCGGGTGCGCGGGTGCCCTGCCATGCGACAGGTCCTTGGAGCGCGTCACCAGAAAATCCACCAGGTGGTTGCGTATCGGGTAGTAGGCCGGGTCGTGGTGCAGCGTGGCGCGCTGGCGGTTGCGCGGCATGGTATTGCGCACGATCTCGGCCACGCGGGCCTGCGGGCCGTTGCTCATCAGCATGATGCGGTCGGCCAGAAGCACCGCCTCGTCCACGTCGTGGGTGATCATGAACACCGACTGCCGGGTTTCACGCACGATGCTCATCAGCGCGTCAAGCGCGCCGAAGGGCTCGTCAAGCAGCAGCATCTTGGGCTCGATCGCAAAGGCCCGGGCAATGCCGACGCGCTGCTTCATGCCGCCCGACAGCGCCGACGGTTTTTTGTCGAGCGCTGCCGTCAGGCCCACCAGCGCGACGTATTTCTCGACCTGCGCATCGACCTGTGCGGCGCGCCAGTCCGGCCATTTGGAGCGCACCGCAAAGGCGATGTTCTTGCGCACTGTGAGCCACGGCATCAAGGCATGGCCCTGGAACACCACGCCGCGCTCCAGGCTGGGGCCGGACACTTCACGTCCGTCCATGAACACATGGCCGGCGCTGGCGGTTTCCAGCCCGGCCAGCACATTCAAAATGGTGGTCTTGCCGCAGCCTGAATGGCCGATGATGCAGACAAATTCGCCGCGCTCGATCTGGACATTGACCTCGTCGAACACCGGCTCGGCATTGCCCGGATAGGACTTGGCCAGCGCCTCGATCTGCACGAAAGGCCTGGGCCCCACCGGGCTGGATACGGCGGAAGGTTTATTCGGCATAGGTCACCCACTTTTGCAGTTGCGCGAACATCAGGTCCAGCAGCATGCCCATCACGCCAATCACCACGATGGCAAAGATCACGTTGGTCAGCGACAGGTTGTTCCATTCGTTCCAGACAAAGTAGCCAATGCCGGTGCCGCCCACCAGCATTTCGGCCGCCACGATCACCAGCCAGGCAATGCCCATGGAAATGCGCATGCCCGTCAAGATGGTCGGCGCTGCGGCCGGCAAGATCACCAGAAAGGCCTTGCGCAGCGGGCTCACTTCCAGCGTGGCGGCCACGTTGAGCCATTCGCGCTTGACGGCCGACACGCCAAAGGCGGTGTTGATCAGCATCGGCCAGATCGAGCAGATGAAGATCACGAAAATGCCCGAGGCCGACGAGTCCTTGATGGTGTAGAGCGCCAGCGGCATCCAGGCCAGCGGCGAGATCGGCTTGAGCACCTGGATGAACGGGTCCAGTGCCCGCCGCAGCAGGGGCGACATGCCGATCACGAAGCCCAGCGGAATCGCTACGATGCAAGCCAGCAAAAAGCCGAGCGCGACGCGCCCCAGCGAATGCCCGAGCTGGATGGCGATGCCCTTTTCGTTCGGGCCGCGGTCATAGAAGGGGTCGCTCAGCTGGGCGACAAATGTCTGGCCCATTTGCAAGGGCGTGGGAAAGCCCGAGCCCTTGCCGCTGCCGGCGTCCTTGCCCATCATTTTCTGGTATTCGATCTGTTCGGCGCTCAAGGCAGGTGCACCGGCCGGGCCTGTGACGGTTGAGGTACGGGTGGCCGCTTGCCAGCCGACCAAAAACACCAGCAGCAGCAGCGCCGACACCAGGCCCGCCCGGAAGCCCATGGTTTTGAACATTTTCATGACCGTGCTCAGGCGGATTTGCTGATGGCAAAGCTCTTGACGTACTGGTCCGCCTTGGCCGCGTCGAATTCCTTGCCCATGATGGTGAACTTGGGGTAGGCGCCGTCGGGCGTCTTCTGGCCGAGTTCCTTCATGTACTTCTTGGCATCGGTGAGCAAAAAGACTTTTTCGGCAATCTGCTTGTAGTTGATGTCGCCCTTGACGTAGCCCCAGCGCTTCATCTGGGTCAGCATCCACACCGCCATCGACTGCCACGGCATCGGGTCGAAGTCGGCCCGGTCCGGCACATTCTTGATGTTGCCCAGACCGTCGGCGAACTTGCCGGTCAGCACCTGGTTGATCACCGCCTCGGGCTGGTTCAGGTACTGCGCGGGCGCAATCACCTTGGCGATCATTTCGCGGTTCTTCGGGTCTCGGGCCATGGCGGCGGCCGTCAGCACCGAGCGGTAGAGCGCAGCAAAGGTGTTGGGATTTTGCTGGATGAACTCGGCGCTGGTGCCAAAGGCGCAGCAGGGGTGGCCGTTCCAGAGGTCTTTGGTCAGCAGATGGATGAAACCGGCTTCCTCGTACACCGCCCGCTGGTTGAACGGATCCGGGCCGAGGAATCCGTCGATGTTGCCAGCGCGCAGGTTGGCGACCATTTCGGCGGGGGGCACGACACGCAGCTGCACATCGGTGTCGGGGTTCAGCCCGGCTTCGGCCAGGTAGTAGCGCAGCAGAAAGTTGTGCATGCTGAACTCGAAGGGAATGGCGAACTTGAAGCCCTTCCAGTTCTTCGGATCGCGGTTGTCCTTGTGCTTCATGGCCAGCGTGATGGCCTGGCCGTTGACGTTCTGGATGGTGGCAACGTTCATTGGTGTGGCGTTTGAACCCAGGCCCATCGAGATGGCCAGCGGCATCGGGCTGAGGAAATGCGTGGCGTCGTATTCCTTGTTGATCATCTTGTCGCGGATCAATGCCCAGCCGGCCGTCTTGGTCACCTCGACATTCAGGCCCTGCTGTTTGTAAAAGCCCAGCGGGTGCGCCATGATCAGCGGCGTGGCGCAGGTGATGGGAATGAAGCCGATCTTCAGGTTGGTCTTTTCCAGCGAGCCGGGTTTCTTGCCGGCCTCCTGCGCCATCGCCTGCATGCTGGCGACCGGCAGCAGGCTGGAAATCGCGGCCATCGCCGTGCCCTTGCCGACGGCGCGCAAAAAGCGCCGGCGAACTGCATCTTGCGGGAAAATCGCCTTGACCAGCGTGGCTTCGATGAAGGCGTTGGAATACGCCTCGAACTCGCTGCTCAGGCTGCGCCGGCGCAACTCCGCCACTGCGCCGTCTGCACTGACCTCCTGATGGTGATCGGCCACGGTGTGGTCCTTGCCGCAGCTGCACTTGAGCATCAGCGGCTGGTCGGCGTCGTAGGGGGAAAAGTAGTCAGACATGGCGCGCACCTTTCAAAAGAAGATGCACTTGGCCTTGCAAGGTGCGGGCCACCCGCAGGCCCTCGGGCGGCCGAGCCCTGATTTGGCGGTGGCTTGCACGACGTCTTGTAGGGCAGTCACTACACCCCTGCCCTCGGGAACGAAGCCGTCAGCCGCCCGAAGGTGCCTGGCGATGTCGCTCGGCGTACAGGGCCAGTTCCACATCGTTCCTGGTGCCGGTCTTTTCAAGGATGCGCAGGCGGTAGGTGCTGACGGTGTTGGACGCCAGCCCCAGTTGCGCACCAATTTCGCCCACGGACCTGCCGGTGCTCAGCAACCGGAACACCTGATGCTCGCGGTGCGACAGCGACTCGGTGCCGCTGGCGCCGCCGGGCCTGTTCGTGCCGCTGCCCATGGCACCGGCCAGTGCTTCGGCGGCCACGGCCGACACATACAGGCCGCCGGCCGCCACCTTGCGCACGGCGGCGATCATGTCGTCGGAATGGGCGCTTTTGTTCAGGTAGCCGGCCGCGCCCAGCTTGATGCAGCGCACTGCGTACTGCTTTTCCGGGTAGGTGCTGAGCATCAGCACCGGCAGCCGGGGCCAGTTTTTTTTCAGCGCCTGCAGCACGTCCAGCCCGTCGCGGCCGGGAAGGGCGATGTCGAGCAGTACGGCGCTAAGTCCCTTGTCGCCGCCCAGCGCCAGGGCGCGCTGCAGGACGTCGGGGCCGGTGTCAGCTTCGGCCACGACATCGATTTCAGGCGCATCGGCCAGCACCTGCTTGAGGCCTTCGCGCACGATGCGATGGTCGTCGCCGATCAGGATGCGGATAGGCGTCATAGATGGTAATTTCTGCTATTTATTCAGTAGCTGGATACGAAGATGGAACGTGCTGCCAAGCCCGATCTGGCTTGAAATTTGAAGGCTGCCTCCCAGGTGGCGCGCCCGCTCGCGCATGCCCATCACGCCGTAAGCATTGGCCGCCTCGAAGGCGTCGGCGTGGGCGCCCTGGCCGTTGTCCTGCACCGTGATGCTGATGTCTTGCGCACGGGCACGGATGGCAATCGCCACCCGGCTGGCCTGTGCATGGCGGCCCACGTTGCTGAGCATTTCCTGAAAGATGCGAAAGATGGCAATGGCCGACGGTTCGGGCAGCGGCACGGCACCGGCCACGTCCATTTCCCAGTCCAGGGCCAGTTCGGCCGACTGCACGAATTCGTGCGCCTGCCAGTCCAGCGCCGCCCACAGGCCCTGGTGGTCCAGGATGCTGGGGCGCAGGTCGGTGATGATGCGGCCGACGTTGTCCACCGCCGATTCGATCAGGCGGCTCATGTTCTGGCATTTGCCGCGCATGCGCTCACGCATCGATTGCGCCTCGCCCGCGCTGCGCCCGGGCTGCTCGCCCAGGCGCTTGTCCAGCCAGCCGACATCCATCTTCAGCGCCACCAGCAGGCTGCCGAGTTCGTCATGCACTTCACGCGCGATGCGGGTGCGCTCCTGCTCGCGCACGCCGTGCGCATAGGCCGAGAGTTCGCGCAGCTGCTGCAGTGCCCCGGACAGCGCCTGGGTGCGCTCGCTCACCCGCTGTTCCAGCACCGCATGCGCTTGGCGCAGGGCGTCCTCGGTCTGGCGGCGGGCCGAAACATCGGTAAAGGTGATCACCGCACCCTGAACCGCACCATTTTCAATCACGGGATAAGACGAGTATTCGACCGCAAGTCCACTGCCGTTCTTGCGCCAGAACAGCTCGCTGTCGATGCGGCAGGGCAGGCCTTCCCTAAACGCCTTGAAGATTGGACATTGTTGCTCGGGATAATGCGCCCCGTCCGCATGCGAGTGGTGCGCCACTGCATGCATGTTCCGGCCCAGCAGTTCGGCCGGCGCATATCCCAGCAGCTCGGCGCCGGCGCGGTTGATGAAGGTGCAGCGCCCGTCCAGATCAATGCCGTAGATGCCTTCGCCGGTGGATTCCAGCAATTGCGCCAGCATGTCCCGCAGGGCCGCCTGCCCGAGGCCGGGCTGCCCGGTCGCCAGGGGCTTGTCCGGTCTGGGGTCTTGTTTGCACATGCCGAAAAATCATGCAAGCATCATGCCCGATGGGGTGCGCCGGGGCGCCAGGCGCAGCACCATTGCGGTGCCTGCGGTGTTACCCAAATGCTGCTGGCCTGTGGCAAGGCGCTGCTGAAGGTAAAGTGTGGAACTGGCCCCTTTTTTCGGCCAGCTTCCACACGTTTTGACCGCCTCCATGTCCAGATTCCTGACTTTTCCACATTTTTCGCGTTTTCCAGGCGTCGTGCTGGCGTTGGTATCGGTGCTATCGCTGGTTGCCGCCTGCAGCCCGGCACTCAACTGGCGCGACGTGCGGCCCGAAGGGACGCGGCTGAGCCTGCTGCTGCCGTGCAAACCCGACAAGGCGCAAAAGGTTGTTCCCCTGGGCGGGCGGCCGACGCAACTGTCGATGCTGGGCTGCGATGCGGACGGTGCCACCTTTGCCGTCGCTATCGCGGATGTGGGCGACCCCTTGCAGGCGGCGCCGGTGCTGGCGCTGTGGCAAGACCTGACGCTGGCCAACATGAAGGCCGCACCCGCCAGCCGCCAGCCGCTGCCCCTGAAAATTCCCGGTGCATCGCCCGGCACGCCCGTTACCCGCCTGCAGGCGCAGGGGCAGCGCGCCGATGGCACCGCCGTCAGCGGACAGGCTGCGTATTTTGCGCAGGGCTCGCAGTTGTTCCAGGTGGTGATATATGCGCCGCGCATTGCACCCGAGGTGGCCGAAACATTTTTTTCCAGCCTGAAGTTTGAATGACGCCATGACGCCCAAAGACATCGCCATCTCGCCAGACCGGCTGGGCGCCCGGGCAGCCACCGTGGTTTTTCTGGCGTTTGCGGCGGCTTACTTTTTCGCGGCGGTGCTGCGCGCCATCATCGCCACACTGGCGCCGGTGCTGACGCAGGAGTTCGCGCTGCAGGCGCGCGACCTGGGGCTGTTGGCGGGCGGGTTTTTTCTGGGCTTTGCTGCTGTCCAGCTGCCGCTGGGCACCTGGCTGGACCGGCACGGGCCCAAGCACGTCATCCTGGGATTTTTGAGCCTGGCGGTGGTCGGCTGCCTGGCGTTTTCAGTGGCCACCAGTTTTGCCGGGCTGCTGACCGCGCGCGTGCTGGTTGGCATGGGTGTGGGAGCCTGCCTCATGACCGCGCTGACCGGCTACCGTCGGTGGTTTGACGCGGCCACGCTGCTGCGCACCAATTCATGGATGCTCATGACTGGCTCGCTTGGCATGCTGGCCTCGACGCTGCCAGTGCAGTGGCTGATGCCATTGACCGGCTGGCGCCCCCTGTTCTGGTTGCTGGCCGTGCTGATTTTGCTGTCGATGGCGGCGATTGCCTGGGTCGTGCCGGGCTGGCGGGCGACTGCGCTGCCGACGCCTGCCGGGTTGAATGCAGAAAGCGCCATTCATGACGAAGCCGGTTATGCGTCCATCTGGCGCAGCCGCTATTTTCACAAGATGGCGCCGCTGGCTTTCTTCAACTATGGCGGCATGGTCGCCATCCAGACGCTGTGGGCCGGGCCGTGGATGGTGCGGGTGGCCGGCAACACTCCGCTGCAATCGGCCACCGGCCTTTTCTGCATCAATGCCAGCATGCTGGTGACCTTCTGGAGCTGGGGCATGGTCAACCCCCACCTGGCCCGCCGTGGCTGGTCGGCCACGCGCCTGATCGCCTGGGGGGTTCCACTCAGTTTGGCGGTGCTGGCGTTCAATATTTTCGCCGGCACGGCCACCGGCTGGCTGGGCTGGGCACTGTTTTGCATGACTTCCAGTGTCCTGGGCCTGGCCCAGCCGGCTGTCGGCATGTCGTTTCGGGCCAGTCTGGCCGGACGCGCGCTGTCAGCTTTCAATCTGGTCATTTTTGCCGGCGTGTTTGTCGTCCAATGGGGGCTGGGGCTGCTGATTGACGGTTTTGCGACCCTGGGGCTGGGTCAGGTCGCCAGTTTTCAGGTGGCCATGCTGGTCTATTTGTGTTGCTGCATTGCGGCGTATGCCTACTTTGTCAGTGTGAACGCTGATAATTGAGCGCAATGAACGGCATTTTCATCATCGCCCATGCACCGCTGGCCTCTGCCTTCCTCGAATGCGTACGCCATGTTTTTCCAGACCATGACGCCGGCGTGGCAGCTTTCGACGTGCAGCCCGAGACAACGCCCGAAGCTACGCTGGCGCAGGCAAAACTCGCGCTCAAACAGCTCGGCCAGCCGCAGGCGCTGGTGCTGACCGATGTTTTTGGTGCAACACCCTGCAATGTCGCCCAAAAGCTGGTCGATGGCGTCAACACCAAGCTGGTGACCGGCATGAACCTGCCCATGCTGCTGCGCGCCATGTGCTATCGCGACGAAGGGCTTGACATGCTGGTGGCGCGCGCGCTGGCCGGCGCCAGCCAGGGCGTGATGCAGGTGGCCGTGACCGCGCCTCAAAACCAAACACTACGAAACCATGATCAAGACCCGCACGACCATCAGCAATAAGCTGGGCCTGCATGCCAGAGCGTCCGCCAAATTCACCAAGCTTGCCGGCAGTTTTCGCAGCGAGGTCTGGATGAGCAAGGGCGAGCGCCGCGTCAATGCCAAGAGCATCATGGGCGTGATGATGCTGGCCGCCGGCATTGGCAGCAGTGTCGATATTGAAACCGATGGCGCGGACGAGCAGGCCGCCATGGAGGCCTTGCTGGCGCTGGTGGCGGACAAGTTCGGCGAAGGCGAGTAAATGCCCCCACGGTCGCTCACTGCGTGTAGCTCCCTGCCCCCCGAGGGGGCCGCTGCGCCTGCGGCCCGGCAAAGCCGTGAGCGTTGCCCCCACGGTCGCTCACTGCGTGTAGCTCCCTGCCCCCCGAGGGGGTCGCTGCCCCTGCGGCCCGGCGGAGCCGGTTCCGCGGCCCCTGCTTGCATAAGGCGCAATCCGTCCGGTATTGTTTCTTGCTCGGCTTGGGGAAGGTTGGGAAGGGGGCTGGTTTGCAACTGGCGCTTTTGCAGTTTTAGCCACTTCATCAGGAGCCGCACATGACTTTTTCCGTCCACGGTCTGGCGGTGTCGCGCGGTGTGGCGATTGGCCGTGCAGTGCTGGTGGCGTCGAGCCGGGCCGATGTCAGCCATTACTTCATCGACCCGGCCACCACCGATGACGAAATTGCGCGGGCCAAACTGTCGCGCAATGCGGTGATGGAAGAAATCATGCGTTTGCAGCATGACCTGCCCAAGGACGCGCCGCATGAAATCGCCGCGCTGCTCGATGTGCACCTGATGCTGCTGCAGGACGAATTGCTGATCAGCGGTGTGAAGCACTGGATCACCGATCGCCATTACAACGCCGAATGGGCGCTGACGACGCAGTACGAAATCATTGCACGCCAGTTCGACGAGATGGAAGACGCCTACCTGCGCGAGCGCAAGGCCGACCTGGAGCAGGTTGTCGAGCGCATCCTGTGCCACATGAAAGGCTCGGCCTCACCGCTGCAGGCCGCCCGGCAATGTGCCGCGCGGGCCGGCAGCCGTCGCCGGGACGCGCAGCAGGACCTGCTGCTCGACGACACGCTGGACGTGCCGCTGGTGCTGGTGGCGCATGACATTTCGCCGGCCGACATGCTGCAGTTCAAGCAGAGCCTGTTCGCCGGCTTTGCCACCGACGTGGGCGGGCGCACCTCGCACACCGCCATCGTCGCGCGCAGCATGGACATTCCGGCGGTGGTCGGCGCACGCAGCGCCAGCCAGCTGATCAAGCAGGACGACTGGGTGATCATCGACGGCGATGCCGGCGTGCTGATCGTTGATCCTTCGCCCATCATCCTGGCTGAATACGGCTTCAGGCAGCGCCAGGGCGAACTCGAGCGCCAGCGGCTGAACCGCCTGCGCCACACCCCGGCGCTCACGATGGACGGCCAGCGCATCGAGCTGCTGGCCAACATTGAAATGCCAGACGACACGCTGGGTGCGGTCGAGGCCGGCGCGGTGGGCGTGGGGCTGTTTCGCAGCGAATTTTTGTTCATGGGCCGCAATGGCAAGCTGCCCGACGAGAACGAGCAGTATTTTGCGTACCGCAGGGCCATCGAAGGCATGCAGGGCATGCCGGTGACCATCCGCACCGTCGACATCGGCTCTGACAAGCCGCTGGACCGGCCCACCACCAAGGCGCAAGAGGACCACCTGAACCCGGCGCTCGGGCTGCGCGCCATCCGCTGGAGCCTGGCCGACCCGCCGATGTTCCTGACGCAGCTGCGCGCCATTCTGCGCGCTGCCGCGCACGGACAGGTCAACCTGCTGGTGCCCATGCTGGCCCATGCCAGCGAAATCCGCCAGACGATCGACCTGATCAACCAGGCGCGCGCGCAGCTCGACGTCCGGGGCTTCGTCTACGGGCCGGTGCGGCTGGGCGCAATGATCGAGATTCCGGCAGCAGCGCTGACGGTACCGATGTTTCTCAAGTATTTTGACTTCCTGTCGATCGGCACCAACGACCTGACGCAGTACACGCTGGCCATTGACCGCTCCGATGAATCTGTGGCGCACCTGTACAACCCTTGCCATCCGGCAGTGCTGCGGCTGGTGGCCGACACGATTGCCGAATGCACTGCGCGGGGGAAAGGCGTCAGCGTGTGCGGCGAAATGGCTGGGGACGTGCACATGACCAAGCTGCTGCTGGGTTTGGGGCTGCGGAGCTTTTCAATGCATCCCTCGCAGATTCTGGCCGTGAAGCAGCAAATCCTGCGGGCAGATGCCTCAAAACTCAAGCCGTGGGCGCAAGAAGTGCTGAACAGTGAAGACCCTTCGCTGATGCTTCAGGCATCCTGAACGCAGGCGTAAAAAACGCCTCGTTTCAGGCTGCTGGTTTCTTTCAGCAAGGCAAGCAACTGGTCCGCCCGCTGCTTACGACAACCGAATGATTTTCAGTTCAATGTCCGCTGTCATCCGACGGACGACTGGCTTCAAACAGGAACCAAGTGCGGCGTTCGGTTTCGTCAATCCAGTTTTCGATCAGGCTGGCGCTGGCGATGTCGCGTTGCGCATCGCAGACCTCATGCACATCGCGCAGGTGAACACCCAATGCCTTGTTGTCATCGCGCAGCTCTGCCAGCATGGCAGCCGGGGTGACGTAGGCTTCGTTGTTGTCCTTGATGGTTTGCAGGCTGGAAATATGGCTGATGGAGCGCAGCGTCGTGCCGCCCACTTTGCGGATGCGCTCGGCAATCGGATCGGTCATCTCGAAAAGCTGATCGGACTGCTCGTCCAGCATGACATGGTAGTCGCGAAAATGCGGGCCGCTCATGTGCCAATGGAAGTTCTTGGTCTTCAGATAAAGCGCGAACACGTCGGCCAAAATGCCGTTCATGGCTACAGCGATGTCCTTTGTTTCCCCTGATTTCAGATCGGTGGGGGTCATCAAGGCTTTGTCCTGTGGCATGTCAAGGTTTCCAGCGGATTTGTTGTCAGTTGATTTCATAAATGGGTCTCTCAATGGCGGGTTATGAGCTGGGCTTTAACTCTGCTGTTCACTATAGTTTTATGCCCGGCCTGTTTTGACTGAATGCGCTGCATGCCTACAGGCACAAGCTACTTTACGGAAGGCCGGCGCCTGCCCCACGCGTCTTTTCATTCTCAAGCCGAGTCAACATTCGGAATGGCCTGACTGACATGCCCGCCAGCGCAGCCCGGATCGCAAGCGCAAAACGTTATTCCAGTTCGAAATGAATCCGCTATGTCGTTGCCGTACTTTGCTGCAGCCGGTTCTCCGGCTGTGCGTCAGTCTTGTTTTTAAGTTGAAGACGCGATTACATGTTGTCGCCAGCTTCACACGGCGGGCATTTGGCAGACACTGCGACAGCTAGGGGATTGTGCTGAAATGAATCAGCAAACAAGTTTGTGAAGTTGACCGCCACAGCGTGGTGGCCCAAACAAGCCCAATGAACTACCCGGAGAAAATCATGAAATTGCTTGCCGCAATAGTGCTGGTCCTGACCAGCCTCACCGGTTGTATTGCCTATCCGGTCCCTTATGACAATGGTCCGTCCCGGGGTGACTACCGTGGGCAGCATCGTGGCCAGGGTGACCGTGACGGCGACGGCGTGCGAAACCGGGACGACCGGCGTCCCAACAACCCCAACCGGTATTAAAAAGCCGCAGGCCGGTTACTGCGCCGGCTTGTCCACCACGCCAGCCGCATGCGCCTGTTCGTCGGCGTGGTAACTGCTGCGCACCATCGCGCCGACGGCGGCGTGGCTGAAACCCATCTCGTAGGCCTTTTTCTCGAACATCTTGAAGGTGTCCGGGTGCACATAGCGGCGCACCGGCAAATGCGACATCGAAGGCGCCAGGTACTGGCCGATGGTCAGCATGTTGATGCCATGGTCGCGCATGTCCTGCATGACCTGCAAAATTTCCTCGTCGGTTTCGCCCAGGCCGACCATGATGCCGCTCTTTGTCGGCACGTCCGGGTGCAGGGCCTTGAACTTTTTCAGCAGGTTCAGTGAAAACTGGTAGTCGGAGCCAGGGCGCGCTTCCTTGTAAAGGCGCGGCGCGGTTTCCAGGTTGTGGTTCATCACGTCGGGCGGCGAAGCCTTCAAAATTTCCAGCGCCCGGTCGTCGCGTCCCCGGAAGTCGGGCACCAGTACTTCGATTTGCGTCATGGGTGACAACTCGCGGATGCGCTGTATGCATTCGACAAAATGGCCGCTGCCGCCGTCGCGCAAATCGTCGCGGTCCACGCTGGTGATGACGACGTATTTCAGTTTCAGCGCGGCCACCGTGCGTGCCAGGTTCAGTGGCTCGTCCTTGTCCAGCGGGTCGGGCCGGCCGTGGCCGACATCGCAAAACGGGCAGCGCCGGGTGCACTTGTCGCCCATGATCATGAAGGTCGCCGTGCCCTTGCCGAAGCATTCGCCAATGTTCGGGCAACTGGCTTCCTCGCACACCGTGTTCAGCTTGTTCTCACGCAGGATCTGCTTGATCTCGTAAAAGCGCGTGGTCGGGCTGCCAGCCTTGACGCGAATCCAGTCGGGTTTTTTCAGGATTTCGCCTTGCACCACCTTGACCGGAATGCGCGACAGCTTGGCCGCCGCCTTCTGCTTGGCCAGCGGGTTGTAGTTTTCCAGGCTCTGGACTTCGCGGACGACTTCGGGTGTGCTCATGGTGTGCTTGTAATGGGTTGGGGTCAGGTCAGGGCGCGAGGTAGGTGGCGAGCTTTTGGCCCAGCACGTCGGCGGCCTCCTGCCAGCTGGCCGACACGCCGATTGTAGAAAGGTCTGTGGTTTTCAGGTTTGCGTAGCCGCAAGGGTTGATGCGAGAGAAGGGTTCCAGGTCCATCGCCACGTTCAGCGCCACCCCGTGGTAAGTGCAATGCCGGCTGACCTTGATGCCCAGCGCGGCGATTTTGCCCAGCCCGCGAAACGGATCGGCCGAATTCACCGGGCCGCTCAATGCGGCGTGCGAGAACGGGTCGTCCATGCGCACGTAGATGCCGGGCGAGCCGCCCACCCGGTGGCCGGTCACGCTGAAATGCGCCAGCGTGCGAATCACCGATTCCTCGATCCGGTAGACATATTCCTTGACGAAGTAGCCCGCCCGCTTCAGGTCAATCAGCGGGTACACCACCACCTGGCCGGGGCCGTGAAACGTCACCTGGCCGCCCCGGTTGGTTTGCACCACCGGAATCCCGCCGGGGTTCAGAATGTGATCGCTTTTGCCTGCCAGCCCTTGCGTATAAACCGCAGGATGCTCGCATATCCATAGTGCATCCGGCGTGGTCTCAATGCGTGCGGCAGTGAAATCCTGCATCGCCTGGTAGGTGGGCAGGTAATCGACCCGGCCGAGTTGTCGTGTTTCCATGTTTCTCAAGCTTTCAGTTCAGCAGCGCATCGAGTTGCCCGGCCATGCCCAGGCAAGGCAGATGCAGCATATCCTTCGTCAGATGCGGCGGCGCTGCGAACAGACACTTCTTCCAGCAGCCGGTAGGGCACGCGGGCGGCCGTGGTGAAAGCCTCGACGCGGTTCAACCAGTCAAGGGTGGGCATAGGTCAGGCGCTGTGGCAATTTTGGAGGTTTGGACCCGCCCAAAGAAAGCCTGCGTTTGTGGTTGCAGCGGCGTATAACACCAGCGAGAGTCGAAAGAGTCGTTCAAGCAGAGCGAAAAAAGGTGACGTCAGGACGCAACCCGATAGCGTAACGCGCACCCGGCCCTGTCAAGTGACGCGCAGAACGCTTTACAGCACGACCTTGACCATCGGGTGCGTGCTCAGCGTGCGGTACAGCTCGTCAAGCTGCTCGCGGCTGGTGGCCGTCACGGTGATGGTCACGCCCAGGTACTTGCCGCCCTTGCTTTCGCGCAGTTCGATGGTCGAGGCGTCAAACGTCGGGTCGAACTGGTGGGCGATATGCGTCACCGCGTGGACATAGCCCTCGGCCTTGATGCCCATGACCTTGATCGGAAACAGCGACGGGTATTCGATCAGCGAATCCTTGCGGGCTTCGGCGTCGGGCGGCGTTGCCGGCGTGTTTTCAGGCGTGATTCCGTTGTCGTTTTCCGCGCTCATGTCGATAGTTCCTGTTTGGCTTGCTGGTAGGCGGCGTACAGTTTTGCATACACCGGGCCGGGCGTGCCGTGGCCGACCGGCTGGTCGTCCAGCAAGGTGATGGGCAAAATTTCCTTGGTGGCCGACGACAGCAGCAGCTCGTCGGCGGCCAGCACTTCGGCGCGGCTGATGGTGCGCAACTCGAACGCAATACCGGCGGCGCGACAGATTTCTTCAATCAGGCCGTAGCGAATGCCCTCTAACACCAGATGGTCCCTGGGCGGCCCCATCACGGTGCCGTTCTTGACCACCCAGACGTTGCTGGCGGCGGCTTCGCTCAGGTGGTCGCCGCGAAACATCACGGTCTCCAGCGCGCCGGCGTCAAAACTGATCTGGCGCGAAAACACCGCGCCCAGCAGGCTGGTGCTCTTGATGTGCGCTTTTTCCCAGCGGAAGTCACCGGCGCTGACGCAGGCCACGCCTTGCGCACGCTGGGCTTCGCTGGGCAGTTTCATCGGGTTGACCATGATGAACACTGTGGGCGTCAGGCCGGGCAGCATCGGGTGGTCGCGCATGGCCACGCCACGGGTCACCTGGATGTAGATCAGTTGATTGCTTTTTTGCGTGTCTGCGCCTGTGGAAAGGGCATAGTCTGCTATTAATTTGAGAGCTGTGTCGCGCCACTCGTCCTGCGTCAGCGGATTGGCGATGCGCAATTCGGCCAGGCTGCGGTTGAGCCGCGCCATGTGCTGCTCAAAGCGGAACAGCTTGCCGGCGTAGGCAGGCACGACTTCATAGACACCATCGCCAAAGATGAAGCCACGGTCGAGCACGCTGATCTTGGCGTCCCGCAACGTGCTGAAGTCGCCGTTGAGGTAGCAAGGCGTCTCGGGCAGGGCGTTGGCGGCAACGGTGGACATGGGCATTGGCATGGGGTGTGGCTGCAGGCGGCGGTTGGAGGAAAAGAAGAGTGTGAAAGGCTGGATATGTTCAGCCAGCGGGCGGTGTTGCTGCGGTGCGCGGGGTGTTTTGCCTGCGCCAGCGTTTGAAGCCGACGCGCATTCGCCAGGCGAGCTTGGCGACCAGGTAGCCGGTCAATGCACCGCCAAACGCAAAAATACCCATGCCCAGAATAGTCGGCGCCCCAAACGAGCCCAACCAGGCCAGCATCCCGGCGCCATCGGCCAATGGAACCGGCGCTGGCGCGTCCAGCACCAGGCTGCCCAGGCGGTAGGCCAGCCAGAGCCAGAAGCCGATGGTGAACGGATTGGTCACCAGCGTCATGCCGGCAGCGACCGGAATATTGGCGCGCCACCAGACGCAGTTCAGGGTGGCCAGCGCAAACTGCGCCACCGGCACGGCAAAAGCCCAGAAAATTCCGATGGCAACGCCCCGCGCCACGGCTTCATGTTGTGCGCGCCACAACTGGCGGTCCAGCAGGCGGTGCGCCACAGGCTTGAGCCAAGGGTGCGCCGCGAGTGACTCGCGGCAGGGCAGTGCGCTGCGAAGGCGATTGATAAGGCCCGCCAGCCGCCCGTTGCTGCTGCGAGCGCTCGTCAGGGGCTGGTCCGCATTCATGGGGCTGTGTTCAAGGCAGTGCGCGCTGACCTTTTCGCGCGCAAAGATCCGGATCGCTCAGGCATCAAACGAGGAAGAACACGGCGCCAATGGCCAGCACGCCAAGCACCAGGTTGACAGTGGAAAGCGTGGCAATCTGCTTGGCGCGCCGGGCGCCTTCGCGCCAGTCGGCAGCAACGACGGCCTGCTTGAGACGGCGAAAAGGGCCAAAATAAATGTGGCCGAACAAGGCAAACATCACCAGGCCAATTCCCAGCATGGCGTGCCAGCCAGCCGGAGCATTCTTCATGCCCACGCCCATCAGCATCGCCAGTCCGGACAGCAGCAACACCACAATCGTCACCCAGACCAGGCTGAAGAAGCGTTGCAGCGTTTTGGCCATCAGGGGCAACCGTTGCGGTGGTGCCAGCAGTTCAGTTGCCGCAGGGCGCAACGCAAATAGAAGGAAACTGACTCCACCCAGCCAGGCGATTGCAGAAAGAACATGGAGGAATTTCATCAACGCAGGCATTGGCGGGTCTTTCATTAGAATGAGGCGCCATTGTGGTCCAGACCCCGGGCTGATCATAAAGCGGCCACGAAACCACACCAATCCCGCGCAGGCGCATGGATATTGGTAAACAACAGGGGTTTCTACGTATAATCAGAGGCTTTGCTGAGATTGGCGTTCGTAACCTTCGTGTAATTTGTGAGGATCACAATGGCAAACCCAGCAGCGAAATGCCCCAAGCGCCCTGAAGGATCTGCCTCGGCAAATGCGGCAGAAGCAGACTGGTCATACGGGCCAAGCGATACAGATGAGGCGGAAGGCGAAGGGTTCAAGCCCTTGACGCACGAAGAAGCGAAAAAGGTTCGGGAATTAAATCCTCCCTTTTCCTTGTGGCTTGTGTGCGCAGGTCAGGTTGTGGTTGGTCTCGTGGTGGCGGCATTGGCCTGGGTGTTGACCGGCCAGGCGCGCATGGGCTGGTCGGCAGGTTACGGGGCGCTGGCGGTGATCATTCCCGCAGCGCTGTTTGCGCGGGGTCTGTCGCGTCAAAAATCGGCAATGCATGGAAATGCGGCGCTGGCCGGATTTTTTGTCTGGGAAATGGTCAAGATTGCCTTGACGGTGGCGATGCTGTTTGCCGCGCCAAGGCTGGTCGAAGGATTGAATTGGCTGGCTTTGCTGGCAGGTTTCGTGGTGACGATGAAGGTGTACTGGGTGGCCATGTGGTTCGGCCCGGCACGCAAGACTCGATCAATAAATTTTTTGAAGAACTGACAAATTGGTGACCTATGTCTGCTGCTGAAATACATGCCCCGACGTCTGGAGAGTACATCCAGCACCACCTGCAGCATCTGCAGACAAATTTCTCGTTCGAAAGTGTCAAGCAAAGCAGTATTGTCGATTTCAGCCTGTTCAACCTCGACTCGCTGATCTATTCGGTATTGCTGGGCATCATCGGCTGCTTCTTCTTGTGGCGCGCAGCCCGCAAGGCGACCTCAGGCGTTCCTGGCCGCTTCCAGGCAGCCGTTGAAATCCTGTCGGAAATGGTTGACAGCCAGGCCAAGGGCGTGATTCACAATGCCAAGAGCCGCAAGCTGGTGTCGCCGCTGGCGCTCACCGTGTTTGTCTGGATTTTCCTGATGAACGCCATGGACATGCTGCCGGTCGATATGCTGCCCAGAATCTGGACGATGTTGTACGGCGCTGCTGGCCATGACCCGGAGCATGCCTATATGCGCGTCGTGCCCACGGCCGACCTGTCCACCACCCTGGGCCTGTCCGTCAGTGTGCTGCTGGTTTGCCTGGTCTACAACATCAAGATCAAGGGCGTCGGCGGCTGGTCGCACGAACTCATCGCTGCGCCGTTCGGCGACCACTGGTTTTTGTATCCGATCAACTTTCTGATGCAAATGATTGAATTTACCGCCAAGACCGTCTCACACGGCATGCGGTTGTTCGGCAACATGTTTGCCGGCGAACTCGTCTTCATGCTGATCGCCCTGATGGGTGGCGTGTGGGCCTGGCAGTTCAACCCCCTGACGGGTATGTTCTGGCTGGGATTCGGGCATGTTGTCGCCGGAACCGTGTGGAGTATTTTCCACATCCTGGTGATCACGCTGCAAGCCTTCATCTTCATGATGTTGACGTTGATTTACGTGGGGCAGGCCCACGATTCACACTAGGCCTTTCTGCCTGACGGCAGTTGGCTTTTTCTTTCCCTTTTCTTTTTACCTTTCCTCTCATCTTTGGAGCAATCATGGAAAACATTCTCGGACTCGTCGCTTTGGCTTGTGGTTTGATCGTCGGTCTCGGCGCTATCGGTGCCTCTATCGGCATCGCCCTGATGGGTGGCAAATTTCTGGAAGCTTCGGCACGCCAGCCTGAACTCATGAACGACCTGCAAACCAAGATGTTCATTTTGGCCGGTCTGATCGACGCTGCTTTCCTGATCGGCGTTGCCATCGCCCTGCTGTTCGCATTCGCCAATCCGTTTGTCTTGCGTTAATTTTTCGGCAAACCCTGGTAGGTTCTATAAGGAATAAGCCGTGAACATTAACTCCACCCTGTTCCTGCAGGCTGTCGTTTTTGCGATCCTGGTCTGGTTCACGATGAAGTTCGTGTGGCCACCAATCACAAAAGCGCTGGACGAGCGGGCACAGAAAATTTCTGACGGCCTTGCTGCCGCTGACAAAGCCAAGTCCGAACTCTCCACTGCCAACAAGCGTGTAGAAGCCGAACTGGCCACGTCGCGCACCGAGACCGCCACCCGTCTGGCCGATGCCGACCGTCGGGGTCAAGGCATCGTCGAAGAAGCCAAGGCCCGTGCGGTCGAGGAAGCCAACAAGATCATCGCGGCAGCCCAGGCTGAAGCCGCTCAACAAACGGTCAAGGCTCGCGAGGCGCTGCGCGAGCAGGTTGCCTTGCTGGCGGTCAAGGGCGCCGAGCAGATTCTCCGCAAGGAAGTCAATGCCGGGGTTCATGCCGAGTTGCTGAGCCGCTTGAAGACCGAGCTGTAGGCAGGACAGAAGCACTATGGCTGAACTTGCTACCATTGCCCGCCCTTACGCAGATGCGCTGTTCAAGGCGCAGGGCTCCGACCTGACTGCTGCCGCTCTCTGGCTGGACAGGCTGGCGGCTGTGGCGGAAAATGCCCAGTTGCTCCAGTTTGCTGACAGCCCGAAGGCAAGCGTGGACCAGGTGTTCGATCTGATGGCCAGTGTGGCCGGCAATGACACCAACCCGCTGCCCCCGGCTGCCAGGAATTTCCTGCGCCTGGTGATTGAAAACGGTCGCCTGTCCGCGCTGCCCGAGATCGCTGTCCAGTTTCGTTCGCTCAAGAACGCTGCAGGCGGGGTCACCGATGCCATCGTCTACAGTGCTTTCCCGCTGGACGAGCCAGCCTTGAACGAGATTGCATTGGTGCTGGAAAAGCGATTCGGACGCAAGCTCGGCATCAAGGTCGAACTTGATCCGTCGCTGATTGGCGGGATTCGTGCGGTCGTGGGTGACGAGGTGCTGGACACCTCGGTCAAAGCCCGCTTGGAACAAATGAAAATGGCGCTGATCGCCTGAACTGACGCACGCGCGCAGTCCCGGGTTTTTAGCCAACAACATAGAAAGAAGGAAAGAGTCATGCAACTCAATCCCGCAGAAATTTCTGAACTGATCAAGAGCCGTATCGAAGGCCTTGCAGCCAGCAGCGACATTCGCAACCAGGGCACCGTGGTGTCAGTGGCCGACGGTATTGTCCGCATCCACGGCCTGTCCGATGTGATGCAGGGCGAAATGCTTGAGTTTCCCGCCACGGCAGATGGCACGCCCACGTATGGCCTGGCACTGAACCTTGAGCGCGACTCGGTCGGCTCGGTGATTCTGGGCGAATACGAACACATTGCCGAAGGCGACACCGTTAAATGCACGGGCCGCATTCTCGAAGTCCCGATTGGCCCTGAACTGCTTGGCCGTGTGGTCAATGCACTGGGTCAGCCGATTGACGGCAAAGGCCCGATCAACGCCAAGCTGACCGACGTGATCGAAAAAGTTGCGCCTGGCGTGATTGCACGTAAATCGGTTGACCAGCCTTTGCAAACCGGCCTGAAGTCGGTTGACTCCATGGTGCCAATCGGCCGTGGCCAGCGCGAACTGATCATTGGCGACCGCCAGACCGGCAAGACCGCCGTCGCGATTGACGCCATCATCAACCAGAAGGGCAAGGGCGTTTCGTGCGTCTATGTCGCGATTGGCCAAAAGGCGTCCTCGATCAAGAACGTGGTGCGCTCGCTGGAACAAGCCGGCGCCATGGACTACACCATCGTCGTGGCGGCTTCGGCTTCCGAATCGGCCGCTATGCAATACGTCAGCGCCTACTCGGGCTGCACGATGGGCGAATATTTCCGCGACCGCGGCGAAGACGCGCTGATCGTGTATGACGACCTGTCCAAGCAGGCCGTGGCCTACCGCCAGGTATCGCTGCTGCTGCGTCGTCCACCAGGCCGCGAAGCCTACCCTGGCGACGTGTTCTATCTCCACAGCCGCCTGCTGGAGCGCGCCGCCCGCGTGAACGAGAAGTATGTTGAAGACTTCACCAAGGGTGCCGTCAAAGGCCGTACCGGTTCACTCACCGCGCTGCCGATCATTGAAACGCAAGCCGGCGACGTGTCCGCTTTCGTGCCGACCAATGTGATTTCGATCACCGATGGCCAGATTTTCCTGGAAACCAGCCTGTTCAACGCCGGTATCCGTCCTGCGATCAACGCCGGTATCTCGGTATCGCGCGTCGGTGGCGCCGCCCAGACCAAGCTGATCAAGAACCTGTCCGGCGGTATTCGTACCGACTTGGCCCAGTACCGCGAGCTGGCTGCGTTTGCGCAGTTTGCCTCCGATCTGGACGAAGCCACCCGCAAGCAGCTCGACCGTGGCGCGCGCGTCACCGAGTTGCTCAAGCAGTCGCAGTATTCGCCCTTGTCCATCTCCGCCATGGGTGCCACCTTGTTCGCTGTGAACAAGGGCTTCATGGACGATGTGGATGTCAAGAAGGTGCTGGCTTTCGAAAGTGGCCTGCACGCCTGGCTCAAGGACAAGAATGCGCCGCTGATGGACAAGCTTGAAGCCAACAAGGCCATGGACAAGGATTCCGAGGCCGAGTTGACCACGGCGGTGGCTGCATTCAAGAAATCGTTTGCGTAAGCAAACCGAAATCGAACGATGAGCGCAGCAACAACTCTGAGGACAAGGCCCATCAAGCAGGGGCCGCGGAACCGGCTCTGCCGGACCGCAGGCGCAGCGGCCCCCTCGGGGGGCAGCGCATTACACGAAGTGAACAGCGTGGGGGTAATCTAGATGGCAGCAGGCAAGGAAATACGCGGGAAGATCAAGTCGGTCGAAAACACCCGCAAGATCACCAAGGCCATGGAAATGGTGGCCGCCTCCAAAATGCGCAAAGCGCAGGAACGGATGCGTGCGGCTCGCCCTTATAGCGACAAGATTCGCAACATCGCAGCCCACCTGAGTCAGGCAAACCCCGAATACACCCACCCGTTCATGGAGTCCAACGACGCCAAGACGACCGGGTTTATCGTGGTAACCACCGACAAGGGACTGTGCGGCGGTTTGAACACCAACGTGTTGCGTATCCTGACGACCAAGCTCAAGGAAATGCAGGCGGCCGGTGAAGATGCGCAAGCTGTAGCCATTGGCAACAAAGGCCTGGGTTTCCTGAACCGCATCGGCGTCAAGGTGGCGGCGCACGCCACACAACTGGGCGACAAACCCCATCTGGACAAGCTGATCGGCCCGGTCAAGGTGCTGCTCGACGCATACAGCGAAGGCAAGATCAAGGCGGTTTACCTCTGCTACACCCGCTTCATCAACACGATGAAGCAGGAGTCGGTGGTTGAGCAGTTGCTGCCGTTGACCGCTGACCGCATGCAGGCTGACAAGACCGAGCACGGCTGGGACTACCTCTATGAGCCTGACCCCCAAACCGTGATTGACGAATTGCTGGTTCGCTATGTCGAGGCACTGGTGTTCCAGGCCGTCGCCGAGAACATGGCGTCCGAACAGTCCGCCCGCATGGTCGCCATGAAGTCGGCCACCGACAACGCCGGCAGCGTGATTGGCGAGCTCAAGCTGATTTACAACAAGACGCGTCAAGCGGCGATCACGAAAGAACTTTCGGAAATCGTTGCCGGTGCCGCAGCGGTCTAAGCCGCGCCACCCAGATTTACAAGATTAAAGAACCAAAAGGATTCGGTCATGGCTCAAGAAACTCTAGTGGATACAAGCATCCAGGGCAAGATTGTTCAGTGTATTGGCGCGGTGGTGGACGTGGAGTTTGCCCGTAACCAGATGCCCAAGATTTATGACGCGCTCAAGATGGAAGGCTCTGCCCTGACGCTTGAAGTCCAGCAGCAGCTGGGCGACGGCATTGTCCGCACCATTGCGCTGGGAACGTCCGACGGCCTGCGCCGCGGCAACATCGTGTACAACACCGGCGCCAACATCACCGTTCCCGTGGGCAAGGCCACATTGGGCCGCATCATGGACGTGCTGGGTGCGCCGATTGACGAGCGCGGTCCGGTTGACCAGACACTGACCGCCCCGATTCACCGCAAGGCCCCGGCCTATGACGAACTGAGCCCCTCGCAAGAGTTGCTGGAAACCGGCATCAAGGTGATTGACCTGGTGTGTCCGTTCGCCAAGGGCGGCAAGGTTGGCCTGTTCGGCGGTGCCGGTGTCGGCAAGACCGTGAACATGATGGAACTGATCAACAACATCGCCAAGGCGCACTCGGGCTTGTCCGTGTTCGCCGGTGTCGGTGAGCGCACCCGTGAAGGCAATGACTTCTATCACGAGATGGCCGACTCCGGCGTTGTGAACCTGGAGAACCTGGAAGAGTCCAAGGTCGCCATGGTTTATGGCCAGATGAACGAGCCCCCGGGAAACCGTCTGCGCGTGGCACTGACCGGCCTGACGATTGCCGAGTCCTTCCGTGACGAAGGCCGCGACGTGCTGTTCTTCGTGGACAACATCTACCGCTACACCCTGGCCGGCACCGAAGTGTCCGCACTGCTGGGCCGCATGCCTTCCGCTGTGGGCTACCAGCCCACGCTGGCCGAGGAAATGGGCCGCCTGCAAGAGCGCATCACGTCAACGAAAGTCGGCTCGATCACCTCCATCCAGGCCGTTTACGTGCCAGCCGATGACTTGACCGATCCATCGCCTGCCACCACCTTTGCCCACCTGGATTCCACCGTGGTGCTGAGCCGAGACATCGCTTCGCTGGGTATTTACCCGGCGGTCGATCCGCTGGACTCGACCAGCCGCCAGCTGTCGCCAGCGGTCGTTGGTGAAGACCACTACAACACCGCCCGTGCGGTGCAGGGCACTTTGCAGCGCTACAAGGAATTGCGCGACATCATCGCGATTCTGGGCATGGACGAACTGGCGCCTGAAGACAAGCTGGCCGTGGCCCGTGCCCGCAAGATCCAGCGCTTTTTGTCGCAGCCGTTCCACGTCGCTGAAGTGTTCACCGGCTCGCCCGGCAAGTACGTCAGCCTGGCCGAAACCATTCGCGGCTTCAAGATGATCGTGGCCGGTGAGTGCGATCACCTGCCAGAGCAAGCCTTCTACATGGTCGGCACCATCGACGAAGCCTTCGAAAAAGCCAAGAAGATGTAATCAAGCCGGTATTCGGTCAAGCATCTCAAGGCGCTTGCTGAATACCACTTTTTCTCATCTTTTAAACTGGAATACGTATGAATACCATCCACGTCGATGTCGTCAGCGCAGAAGAGTCCATCTTTTCCGGTGAAGCCCGGTTTGTGGCTTTGCCCGGCGAAGCGGGCGAGCTGGGAATTTACCCGCGCCACACGCCGCTGATCACCCGCATCCGGCCTGGCACCGTGCGCATTGAAAAAGCCGATGGCACGGAAGAGTTCGTCTTTGTGGCCGGTGGCATTCTTGAAGTGCAGCCTAACTGCGTGACGGTGCTGAGTGATACCGCCATTCGCGGCAAGGACCTGGACGAAGCCAAGGCAACGTCTGCCAAGGCGCTGGCCGAAGAAGCGCTGAAAAATGCCAAGAACGATATTGATATCGCCATGGCCCAGTCTGAACTGGCCGTCATGGCGGCGCAGATTGCAGCGCTGCGCAAATACCGCCAGAAAAAATAAAAACCGGTCAGTGCAGGCCCTGGCTTGCAATCGCAATGATCTGATTTCCAGAACATGGCCATTCAAGCCCCTTGTGCAAGCAAGGGGCTTTTTTCATGCCGACAAGCTGCGTGGCGGCGTAAAAGAAAACCGTCAAGTCCCTGCAGATTGCCCACAGGCTGGCCTGCAGCAAGCAGTTTCACCCCACTGGCGCTAGGATGACAAGCTGCTTCTTTGCCTGTGCGCAATGGCAAAGCTTTTTCATCCCTGAAATTGACCATGAATCTGATTGTTGCCCGGCCCGAAGGCCTGTATTGCCCCCCAGGTGATTTTTACATCGACCCCTGGAAACCGGTCGAAAGCGCGGTGATTACCCACGGGCATTCAGACCACTCGCGCATCGGGCATGCACGTTACCTGGCGACCGACAAGAGCGAAGGCATTCTGCGCAGTCGCCTGGGCGAGATCACCTTGCAAACCCTGGCTTATGGCGAGTCGGTGATGCACAACGGCGTCCGCATCTCGCTCCATCCGGCCGGCCATGTGCTGGGTTCCGCCCAGGTCCGGGTTGAATACGGCGGGGAAGTCTGGGTGGCGTCGGGTGATTACAAGCTTGAAGACGACGGCACCTGCGAGCCGTTCGAGCCCGTGGCCTGCAATACCTTCATCACCGAGTCAACCTTCGGCCTGCCGATTTACCGCTGGCCCTCGCAAGCTGATTTGTTCGCTGACATCAACCAGTGGTGGCGTAGCAACGCAGCAGCGGGGCGCGCGTCGGTGCTGTTCTGCTATGCCTTTGGCAAGGCACAGCGAATCCTTCATGGCGTGGACGCCAGCATCGGCCCGATCCTGACGCATGGCGCGGTCGAACCTTTAAACCGGGTTTACCGGGCCACCGGCGTCGATTTGCCCGCCACACAAACCGTTGCCGAAGCGGATGTCAGCGCTATCGGCCAGTCGCTGGTGCTGGCACCGCCGTCGGCCCAAGGCACGCCCTGGATACGCCGCTTTGGGAATTATTCCGATGCCTTTGCCAGCGGCTGGATGCTGCTCAGGGGCGCGCGCCGCCGGCGTGGGGTGGACCGTGGCTTTGTGATGTCCGACCATGCCGATTGGCCCGGTCTGCAACGCGCCATCGACGGCACAGGGGCCGAGCGTGTGTTTGTCACCCATGGCAGTGTCGCCGTGATGGTGCGCTGGCTGCGTGAACGGGGGCTGGACGCGCAAGGCTTCAAGACCGAATATGGCGGCGATGAAGACATTGCCGATCAGGCGCCGCCTTTGGCTGTGGCCCAAGCGGGCGGTATCGAACCCGAAATTGTGCAATCCAGGTCTGCGCCATTCCCGGGCGATGCTGCTTCATGAAAGCCTTTGCGGCCCTTTACCGCGAACTGGACGCCACCACGTCGAGCCTGGCGAAGCAGGCGGCACTGCGGCGTTATCTGCAGGACGCGGCACCAGCCGATGCCGCCTGGGCGGTGTATTTTCTGGCGGGCGGCAAACCGCGCCAGCTGGTGGCGAGCAAAGTGCTGCGCCAAATGGCGCAGGATGCCGCCGGCTTGCCCGAGTGGCTGTTTGACGAGAGCTACGATTCGGTCGGCGACCTGGCCGAAACCATGGCGCTGCTGCTGCCTCCACCCACGGGCCGCCATGACATCGGCCTGGCCACCTGGATCGAGCAGCACTTGCTGCCCCTGCGCAAGACCGCGCCCGACGACCTGCCTGAGCTGCTGCGTCAGCAATGGAGCCAACTGGCACTGGATGAGCGGCTGGTTTATTTCAAGCTCATCACCGGTGGCTTTCGCGTCGGTGTGTCGCGGCTGCAGGTCACGCAAGCGCTGGCGGCTGTCGCCGGTGTCGATGCCAAGCGGGTGGCCCAGCGGCTGATGGGTTACACGCACATCAGCGGCCAGCCGAGTGCGGCCGACTATGCCGCGCTGGTCGCGCTGGAAAGCCCTGGCGAGCTGAACCCGCAAACCAGCAGCCAGCCGTATCCGTTTTTTCTGGCCCATCCGTTCAACCAGCCGCTGGACCAGTTCGACATGCTGCTGGGTCCGCCCCAAAACTGGATCATCGAATGGAAATGGGACGGCATACGCGCCCAGCTGGTCAAGCGCGCCGGCCAGGTGTGGCTGTGGTCGCGCGGTGAGGAGCTGTTGACCGAGCGCTTCCCCGAACTGGCCGCCATGGGCGCTGCGCTGCCCGACGGCACGGTGCTTGACGGCGAAATCGTGGTCTGGCGCGGCAATGCCGACCAGCCCGGCAGCGAAGGCAGCGTGCAGCCCTTTGCCGACCTGCAAAAACGCATCGGACGCAAGACGCTGGGCGCCAAGCTGCTGCGCGATATTCCGGTGGTGTTGCTGGCCTACGACCTGCTCGAATGGCAGCAGCGCGATGTGCGCGGACTGCCGCAATCGCAGCGCCGGGTCTTGCTGGACGCCCTGCTGACCGACCTGCGCCACCCCGCACTGTTGCCCAGCCCGCTGCTTGAGGGCGAGAGCTGGCAGGTCCTGGCCCGCCAGCGCGAGTCGGCGCGGTCCATGGGCGTCGAGGGCATGATGCTCAAGCAACGCGATGCGCCCTACGGCGTCGGCCGTACCAAGGACGTCGGGCTGTGGTGGAAGTGGAAGATTGATCCGCTGAGCATCGACGCGGTGCTGATTTATGCCCAGCGCGGCCATGGCCGGCGCGCCAGCCTGTACAGCGACTACACCTTTGCCGTGTGGGACGGGCCGCCCGAACAGCTTGATCGCATGCTGGTGCCTTTCGCCAAGGCCTATTCCGGCTTGAGCGATGCCGAGATGGCGCGGGTGGACGCCATCATTCGCAAGACCACGGTCGAAAGCTTCGGCCCGGTGCGCAGCGTCAAGCCGACGCTGGTGTTCGAGCTGGGTTTTGAAGGCATTGCCCGCAGCCCGCGCCACAAGAGCGGCATTGCCGTGCGCTTTCCGCGCATGCTGCGCTGGCGCGAAGACAAGCCGGTGCTTGACGCCGACACGCTGCAAACGCTGTCAGCCCTGTTGCCGGGATGACCGTGGCCAAACCTTCGGCGACCGCAGCGGCAAAAAAAGTGCTTGATGCCTGGCTGGCCGAACGCGGCTGGAAGCCCTTCAGGTTCCAGCGCAACGCCTGGAAAGCGGTCGCCGAAGGCCGCTCCGGCTTGCTGCATGCCACGACCGGCGCGGGCAAGACCTATGCCGTCTGGCTTGGTGCCTTGATGGCTTTTAGTGCTTTTGCGCAAGTGGGCCGTGCGCAGGCCGCTATTAAAAAAATAGCAAATCAGAAGAATCCGAAAAAATCTGCAACCGCACCGTTGACCGTGCTGTGGATCACGCCGATGCGCGCCTTGGCGGCTGACACGCTGCGTGCCTTGCTGCCGCCGCTGGAAGCCTTGAACGCCGCTTTGAATGACGACGGATCGCCACGCTTCACCGCCTGGAGCGCCGGCGCGCGCAGCGGCGATACGCCGGCGGGCGAACGCAGCGCCCAGAACCAGCGGCTGCCGACAGTGCTGGTCACCACGCCAGAAAGCCTGTCGCTGCTGCTGGCGCGCGCCGATGCCCGGGACGTGCTGGGCAGCGTCAGGATGGTCGTGGTCGATGAATGGCATGAGCTGATCGGCAACAAGCGGGGCGTGCAGGTGCAGCTGGCGCTGGCACGGCTTAACACATGGAACATTGCGAGTGCGATGGACCAGACCACAAGCGCTTTAACCCAGCCGGGGCCGCGGAACCGGGTTCGCCGGGCCGCAGGCGCAACGGCCCCCTCGGGGGGCAGCGCAGTACGCGCAGCGACAAGCGTGGGGGCGTTGTCAATTTGGGGCATGTCGGCGACGCTGGGCAATTTGCAGGAGGCGATGCACACGCTGCTCGGCCATGACGGCGGCGTGCTGATCCAGGGTCAGGTACCCAAGAAACTGGTGATCGATTCGCTGCTGCCTGAGCGCACCGAACGCTTTCCCTGGGCCGGCCACCTGGGCTTGACGATGCTGCCGCAGGTGATCGCGGAAATCGACAAAAGCAGCACCACGCTGGTGTTTGCCAACACCCGTTCGCAGGCCGAGCTCTGGTACCAGGCGATGCTGGAGGCGCGGCCCGACTGGGCCGGCGTGATTGCGCTGCACCACGGCTCGCTCGACCGGGCGGTGCGCGAATGGGTCGAGCTGGGCCTCAAAAACGGTGAACTGAAGGCCGTGGTCTGCACTTCCAGCCTGGACCTGGGCGTTGATTTTTTGCCGGTCGAGCGCGTGCTGCAGATTGGCTCCCCCAAGGGTGTGGCGCGCCTGCTCCAGCGCGCTGGCCGCTCGGGCCATGCGCCGGGACGGCCGTCGCGCATCACGCTGGTGCCCACGCTCGGCATTGAATTGGCCGAAGGCGCGGCGGTGCGGGCGGCGATTGCCGCCGGCCACATCGAGTCGCGCACTTCGCCCGACCAGCCGCTGGATGTGCTGGTGCAACATCTGGTCACGGTGGCGCTGGGCGGCGGCTTTGTGCCAGAGGCCTTGTATGCCGAAGTGCGCTGCACGGCCGCCTATGCCGACCTGTCGCGCGAGAACTGGGACTGGTGCCTGTCTTTTGTCGCCCAGGGTGGCGCGTCACTGTCCGCGTACCCTGACTATCGGCGCGCCGTGCCCGACGGGGAGGGCGTGTGGCGCGTCCCCGATGCGCGGCTGGCGCGGCGCCACCGCATGAACATCGGCACCATCGTCAGCGATGCGAGCATGGCGGTGCAGTATGTCGGCGGCGCCAAAGTCGGCACGGTGGAGGAAAGCTTTGCCGCGCGCCTGAAGCCCGGCGACTGCTTCCTGTTCGGCGGCCGGCTGCTGGCGCTGGTGCGCATTCACGAGATGACCGCCTGGGTGCGCCGTGCCACGGGCAAGCGCGCGGCCATTCCGCGCTGGAGCGGCAGCCGTCTGCCGCTGTCGACCACGCTGGCCAATGCGGTGGTGCAGCAACTGGCGCTGGCAAGTGAAGGGCACTACGACACGCCCGAACTCAAAGCCATGCGGCCGCTGCTGGAAATCCAGCAGCGCTGGTCGGCCTTGCCCACGCCGCAGACCCTGTTGGCCGAAGTGCTGCGCACCCGCGAAGGCTGGCATCTTTTTGTGTATCCATTCGCCGGACGGCCGGTGCACATGGGCCTGGCCAACCTGCTGGCCTGGCGCGTGGCGCAGCAGGCGCCGCGAACCTTTTCCATCGCCGTCAACGACTACGGTTTCGAGTTGCTCAGCGCCACCGAGGTGGACTGGGCGGCTTTGCTGCCGCAGGTACTCGGTTTCTCCAGCCAAGCCAGGGCCTCGGAACCGGCTTCGCCGGGCTGCAGGCACAGCGCCCCCCTTGGAGGGCAGCGAACCACACGCAGTGGAGAGCGTGGGGGCGAGCTACTTCATGAGGTGCTGGCCAGCCTGAATGCCAGTGAATTGGCGCAGCGCCGCTTTCGTGAAATTGCGCGTGTGGCGGGGCTGGTTTTTCAGGGTTATCCGGGTGAAAAGCGCAGCAACAAGCAGCTTCAGGCCTCATCGTCGTTGTTCTACGAAGTGTTCAAAAAATACGATCCAGCCAATCGATTGTTGCTGCAGGCCGAACAGGAACTGCTGTCACAGGAACTGGAGATTGGCCGGCTGCAGGCGGCACTGGAACGCATGAACCGCCAGCAACTGCAACTCAAGGTCTTGGCCCGGCCCACGCCCTTTGCCTTTCCGCTGATGGTTGAGCGCTTTCGCGAACAGTTGTCGAACGAAAGCGTGGCCGACCGCATCGCCCGCATGGTGGCGCAGCTCGACCATGCAGCCGATGATCCGGTCGGCACTCAGGATGCGGGCAATGCGGGCAACGACGACGATGCTGCCGCCGAAAAAGTGCGCCGGTCGCTGGCGTTTTCGCAGGACACCTTGTTCCGCCCTTCCGCTGCAAAAGGTTCGGGCAAGGAGCGCGTACCGCGTCGCGCCACGGGACGCAGGCCGGGCTTGTGATGCTGGCCGAACAAGCTGCATTGGGCCGCCCGCTGGCAATTGCATGCGCTGGCGAGACCCTGTGGCTGCTGCCCGAGCATGCGCTGTGGTGGCCAGCCGAACGCGTGCTGTGGGTGGCGGACCTGCATTTGGGCAAGGCGGCAACCTACCGCGCGCTGGGCCAGCCGGTGCCTGCCGGTACGACGCGTGAAAATTTGGCGCGGTTGGGTGTCTTGCTGGACCATTACCAGCCGGCGCAACTGGTGTTTTTAGGCGACTTTTTGCATGCAGCGCAGGCCCGCACGCCTTCGCTGCTGGCCGAACTGGCGCTGTGGCGCCGAAGCCATGCCGCGCTGGAATGCCTGCTGGTGCGTGGCAACCATGACAGCCGCGCCGGCGATCCGCCGACCGCACTGAATATCCGCGTGGTCGACGAGCCCTGGCCGATGGGCCCGTTTGCCGCCTGCCATCATCCGCAAACCGATGCGGCCCGCTTTGTGCTGGCCGGCCATCTGCACCCCGTGCTGACGCTGCACGGGCCGGGCCGTGACCGTTTGCGGCTGCCTTGCTTCAGTTTTGACAAGCGTTGTGCCGTGCTGCCGGCCTTTGGCGAATTCACTGGCGGCTGGCAGGTGGATCGCCAGCCGGGGCGCTCCCTGTATGCCGTCGGCGGCCAGGCGGTATGGCACGTGCCGCCAAGGCGATAAAAAACCGTCAACAACAAGTTTTATGCATCAAATAGATGTTTTGCGCACGACCAGAAAGCATGGTTAGCTATGAAATAAATAGCAATTCAGGCAGATTAGGTGGTGTGGCTTATTGCAGCAGCGGGGTGTCGGGAAGCTCGTTGGGCTGTTCCTGAACCGCTTCGGTGCGCGGGAAATGGGCGACCAGCACCGCCGAGGTTTCCTCCAGCGCTTGCGTCAACCCGTCCTCGTAGCGCGCTTCGCGGAAAGAGCTGGCCATGTGCGCCACCACAGTTTGCCAGTGGTTGTCGTCCACATGGCGCCGCAATCCCCGGTCGGCGACGATTTCAATCGCATGCTCGGCCAGCAGCACATAGACCAGCACGCCGTTGTTGTGCTCGGTGTCCCAGACCCGCAGCTTGCCGAACATCGTCACGGCCCGCTGCCGGACCAGCTCGGCCATCGGGGTGTCAGCATTCAGTCGCCAGAGGTAACTCATGGGCAGCGAGGATTCAACGCAGATGCGGATCTGGCCGCTGTGGCGCTGTTCGCTGGCACCCACACGCTCAGCCAGGCGATGCAGCATGTCGGGCGGAATCGCGCGCTGGGTATCGGAAACATCGAGCCAGAGGTGCTTGAGCAGCAAGGTGAGCTTGTTCATCAGTCGTCTGCCCTTCACCAGCTGCCCGAGGCGCCGCCGCCGCCGAAATTCCCGCCGCCGCCACTGCTGAAACCGCCACCGCCACGGCCGCCGCCGCCAAATCCACCGCCACCGAAACCACCCCCGCCAAAGCCCCCGCCGTAGCCTGAAGACCGGCCGCCCATTCCCCCCATGCCGCCGCCAAGTCCTGAAATGAGTGCAAACACCATGCCCGCCAGCGCCGCGATGCCGCCAACGATCAGGCTGCTGGTGAACAACCAGGCCAGCACGCCAACCGCGCCACCCGTAGCGACCGAGCCCATCTTGCGCCCCAAAACGCTTGACAGCACGCGTCCGCCGATGGGCACGGCAAAAAACAGGAACACGGCCAGCGTTGTCCAGTCGAATCCGCCGCCACTGCTGCGGCGAGCGGGACTGCCCTGCTGCGGCGCCGGCAGGTTTTCGCCGGTAATGCGCGCCATGATCTGGTCGGCGGCTGCATCCAGGCCGCCGGCAAAGTCGCCTTGCTTGAAGCGCGGTGTAACGGCCGATTCGATGATCTGGCTGGCGGCCAGGTCGGGAATCGCGCCTTCAAGCGCTTTGGTGGTTTCAATGCGCACCGTGCGGTCGTTTTTGGCGACCACCAGCAGCAGGCCGTCGCCGATGCTCTTGCGGCCGATCTTCCAGCTGTCGCCGATGCGCTGGGCGTACGCAGCAATGTCCTCGGGCTGGGTCGTGGGCACCATCAGCATCACCACCTGCGCGCCGCGCGACTGCTCGAAAGCGGTCAGCTTGGCTTCAAGCGCAGACTTCTGCGCTGCTGTCAGCGTGCCGGTGCTGTCCATCACATGCGCTGTCAGTGGCGGGACGGGCTGCACGCCACCCTGCGCCCAGGCGGCCAGACTGGCCAAGGGTAACCAGAACGCCAGTAACAGTGCCTGCAAAAGGAAACGAATGCGCATGGAGAGTCGTTTCGCTTACTTTTTGTTGAAATCGACCACCGGCGGTGTCGATATCTGCGCTTCATTGGCCACGGCAAAGCTGGGCTTGACCTTGTAGCCGAAGACCATGGCGGTCAGGTTATTGGGAAAACTGCGCGTCAGCACGTTGTATTCCTGCACCGTCTGGATGTAACGGTTGCGCGCCACGGTGATGCGGTTTTCGGTGCCTTCAAGCTGCACGCGCAGATCGCGAAAACCCTGATTGGCCTTCAGGTCGGGGTAGCGTTCGCTGACGACCATCAGCCGGCTCAGCGCGCTGCCCAGTTCGCCCTGCGCAGCCTGGAATTTGCTGAAGGCGGCCGGGTCGTTCAGCGTCTCGGGCGTGACCTGGATCGATGTGGCCTTGGCGCGCGCCTCGATCACCTTGGTCAGTGTGTCCTGCTCGAAAGCTGCTTCACCCTTGACCGTGGCAACGATGTTGGGCACCAGGTCGGCACGGCGCTGGTACTGGTTCAGCACTTCGGACCAGGCCGACTTGGTCTGTTCGTCCAGGCTCTGGAACTGGTTGTAACCGCAACCCGAGAGCAGCAGGCTCAGCAGGGCGGCCAAAGACAGGCTGAATAAACGCGGAAAACGCAATAGCATGGGAAAGCCTCCAAAATTCAAGTTGCAACACTACCATAGCCGCGGGAGGCTTCTCCCGTTTTTGCCGGACAGGCGCACAATTCCGCACCAAGCTCCTGCGCC
The DNA here is from genome assembly GCF_015752205.1 of Polaromonas sp. CG_9.7. Lineage (GTDB taxonomy): Bacteria > Pseudomonadota > Gammaproteobacteria > Burkholderiales > Burkholderiaceae_C > Polaromonas. The sequence goes on along the minus strand of NZ_JADOVG010000008.1, from coordinate 148,722 downwards.
TTTCCTTCGACTGATTCGATTGTCACCATGCAAAAAACCAAAGCAATCCCTGCCAGCACCGGCAACCCTGACGAAACCGAAGCAGCGTTTTACGACGCGCTTCAGCAAGGCGACATCGAAAAGCTGATGGCCTGCTGGGGAGATGAGGACGAAATGGTGTGCGTGCATCCGGGCGGCTCCCGGCTGGTCGGCGCCGGCGCCATACGCAGCGCGTTCGACGCCATGTTTGCCAATGGCTCCCTGCGCGTGCAGCCGCTCAAGGTGTGCCGGGTGCAGGCGCTCGGCTCCAGCGTGCACAGCGTGCTCGAACGCATCGAAGTCCTGACCGAAGAGGGCCCGCGCCACGCTTATGTCCTGGCCACCAACGTGTACTTCCTCACGGCGCAAGGCTGGCGCATGATGGCGCACCATGCAAGTCCGGGCAGTTTGCACGATTTACAGGAAGTGTCCGAATCGCCTGTGCTGCTTCACTGACCGGTGGGCGCGGACATGAACTACGGCGCGCCCTGGTGGCTGCCCGAGGGGAACATGCAGACCATCTGGGCGGCCCTGCACGCCCGGCGTTTTGCCGGGTTGGCGCCCGTGTTCCAGCGCGAACGCTGGGCTACGCCGGACGGCGACTTTGTCGATGTGGACTGGAGTGTTCAAGCTCCCACGCTCCCCGCTGCGCGTGGTTCGCTGCTGAATGTTGCGCCCCCACGGTCGCTCACTTCGTGTAGCTTCCTGCCCCCCGAGGGGGTCACCCCGCCTGCGGTCTGGCAAAGCCAGTCCCGCGGCCGGAACTTGGCTGGTGAAGCGGCTGGGGCCGCTGCGCCTGCAGCTCCGCAAAGCCGATTCTGCGGCCCTGGCTTGAACGGTCCTGATGCGCGTGCTTCGGTACGCCCCGAAAAGGCATCGGAACAACCGCTGCTGGTGCTGTTTCACGGGCTGGAGGGTTCTTCTGGCAGCCACTATGCCCAAGCCTTTGCCGACGTGGCTGGCTGCCGGGGCTGGGCCTTTGCCGTGCCACATTTTCGTGGCTGCTCGGGCGAAATGAATTTGGCGCCGCGCGCCTACCACTCGGGCGATTATGCCGAGATTGACTGGATCCTCCGGCGCTTTGCCGACCGGCACCACGGGCCGGTGCTGGCAGCAGGTGTGTCGCTGGGCGGCAATGCGCTGATGCGCTGGGCCGGCGAGATGGGCCATAACGCCCGCCAGGTGGTGGCAGCCATCGCTTCGATCAGCGCGCCGCTGGACCTGACCGCCAGCGGCCGGGCCATCGGGCGCGGCTTCAATCGGCAGGTCTACACCCGCATGTTCCTCAAGAGCATGCGGCCAAAAGCCCTGCAAAAGCTGGCCCAGCACCCCGGCCTGTTCGACCGCACGGCGTTGCTGGCAGCCCGCGATTTGTATGCGTTCGACAACATTTTCACCGGCCCGGTGCATGGTTTCAAGGGCGTGGACGACTATTGGGCGCGTGCCTCGGCCAAACCGTATTTGCGCCAGATTGCCGTTCCCGCGCTGGCGCTGAATGCCTTGAACGACCCGTTCATTCCGGTCGGCAGCCTGCCCCGGAGGGTTGATGTCAGTCCCGACGTGACGCTGTGGCAGCCAGCGCAGGGCGGACATGTCGGCTTTCCGTCATCGGGTTTTCCAGCGCATGTGCGCGCCATGCCCGAGGCCGTGGTGGATTTTCTGGCCGCGCAGCTTTAGGCTTCCCTATCGCCCTGAAATGCCAGGGGTTGGCAAAGCAGCGCAAAATAAGGCCATGGATGACATTGTTCGACAAGCGATTGCCAAGTGGCCCAACGTTCCCGACTGCTATGGCTGGCTCGGGCTGGACGCACGCGGCAACTGGTACATGCGCGACGACCAAGCGCAGGCTGCCGGGCCGTTTGCGCCAGAAAATAAGGGCGACAGCCACGCCGACAGCAAAGGCTCGTTGCTGCAGCACGAAAAGCTGATTGACTTCATCCAGCGCAATTACGAAAGCGACGCCACCGGTCGCTGGTTTTTCCAGAACGGGCCGCAACGCGTGTACGTGGAGCTTGAAGCCACGCCCTTCATCTGGCGCGTGCACCCGGCGCCAGAGTTTGGCGTGACCGCGCACACCGGCCAGGCCGCGCGCGTCCAGCGTTGCGTGCTTGACGAGGAGGGCCGGCTTTACCTGGAAACCGATCTCGGCTTCGGCCTGGTTCATACCCAGGACATGACGCATGCTGCCGATGCGGTGGTTCAGGGCTTGTGGGTGCCGCAGGAACTGCAAGCGAGCGCCTTGCCAGCGCGGTTTGGCTACGCCTGCAGTCCCCAGGCTATGCAAAAAAATAGCAGTACATACTTGTGCGGCCTGCGAAAGTAGCCTTTTTTATCGAATTTTTACGAAAAAAGCCGGTCAATGACCGGCTTTTTTTAAATTCTGAGTTTGCGCTTATTTAGCAGCGTTCACCATGTAGACCACCGCAGAATGGATATCTGCGTCCGAACCGGCAGAGCCGCCCTTGGGGGGCATCGCGCCCTTTCCCTTGATGACGCTGGTGGTCAGGGCCTCAATGCCGGTCTGGATACGCGGTGCCCAGGCTGCCTTGTCGCCGAACTTTGGCGCGCCAGCCACGCCAGCCGCATGGCACGCCACGCAGGCCTGCTTGTACAGCGTTTCGCCAGCGCCCAAATCGACGGCTGCCACTTGGACGGGTGCGGCCGGTGCCGTGGCCATTGCAGGCGCTGCGGGAGCGGCTGCAACCACTGCGGCAGGCGCCGCTGGCATGGCCGGAGCCGCTGCTGCAGCGGACGCATCTGCAGCACCTGCTGCAGGCGCGGCGGGCTCTGCAAACTTGCCGCCTGCAGCGGCTGTCATGTACACCACGGCGCGGCCGATTTCAGCGTCCTGAAAGTCGCCGCCGCCCTGCGCTGCCATGGCCCCTTTGCCTTTGAGTGCTGAATTCAGCAGTGCGTCGTAGCCGGTGGCAATACGGGATGCCCAGGCTGAGACATCGCCGAATTTCGGAGCGCCTGCGACGCCCGCTGCATGGCAGGCAACACATTGGGCTTTGTAGACCTCTTCGCCTGCGCGAAGGGGACGGTTTGCATCGCGAATTTCAACCATGCCGATTTTCTGGATGCGCTCGGCAATGGCGCGGCCACCATCATCGGCGCCGGCCATGGGCTTGTTGGCCGAGGTGACGTAGTAAACCAGGCCAATGATTGCAAAAATCGGAACAACAAAAGAGAAAAAAACCGCGGCCAGCAGCTGCTGGGGGGTTTTGATCGGTCCCATGTGGGCTTCTTCATGGGCCGTGGTGTGATCGTTTGCGCTCATGGCGTCCTCAAAAACAGAAAGTCGGGGGCTGTTGCAGGCTGCTTCAGTAGGCTTGCATTATAGCGGCGGCCATGGAAATCCTGACGTGGTTCGGACCGACTGATAGAATCAGCGGTTGTGCCCGGTTTTGCTTGCCAAAGCCTGACCGGCCAGCCGCCTTAATCTCTCGATTTTGGCGAAAATCGGTTTTCAGCATTGCGGCTGTAGCTCAGTGGATAGAGTATTGGCCTCCGAAGCCAAGGGTCGTGGGTTCGATCCCCGCCAGCCGCACCATTTCAGACACCCGGAAACCCTTGAGTTTCCTTACCATCACGCCAACCACCCCGGTTGGCGTTTTTGTTTCTGGTCGATTTCTGGTGGTGGGCGAGTCTGGCTTGTTCTGGCCTTGTTCTGTATCAGGGGCAGCATTAGGCGACGCCGGTGACTTTGGCCCTGAGGTCTCCCAGCCAGCCAATGGCAACCGCCTTTTGTTCCGAGCATCTGTTTTTGTTTTGATCCGGTCGTGCCCGGAACAAGGCAAAAGAGGAGGGCTTTGTGTTGTCGCTGTGAACCGCCGCGAGTTTCATGGACGCTGGATGGTTCAAGTCAACCAGCTACCGAGGCCTTCGCTCAGATGGGGCTGACCACCCCGTGGCCGGAAAAATGGCCTTTGGCGTTTTCAAGAAAACGGTCAAAGGACGCTTGTGTCGCTTCGGGGGACCAGCCGGCCAGGTGGGGCGTGAGGATCACGTTGTCCAAGCCGATGAGTGCCTCGGGGCGTCCCGGTTCGCTTTCGTAAACGTCCAGGCCGGCACCGGCGATGCGGCCATCGCGCAGGGCCGTAGCCAGCGCTTCGGTATCGACCACGCTGCCCCGGCCGATGTTCACCAGAAAGCCTTGGGGGCCCAGTGCATCAAGCACTTGGGCGTTGACGAGATGCCGGGAGGCTTCGCCGCCCGGGGCGGCGCACACCAGCACATCGCACCATTGCGCCAGCCCGACTAGGCTGTCGAAGTAGCGATGCGCAACACCTGCTTTGGGACTGCGGTTGTGGTAACCGACAGGCATGTCGAAAGCGCCCGCGCGCCTGGCTATCTTCTGCCCGATGGTGCCCAGGCCGAGGATTCCGATGCGCTTGCCAGAGACATTGGGCGGCTGGGGAATGGCCAGACGCCACACGCCTTCGCGGCAAAGGCGGTCAAGTTGCCGGAAGTTGCGCACCGCGGCGATGACAAGACCGAAGGCATGGTCGGCCACGCAGTTGTCGTTGGTGCCCTGGCCATTGGCCACGGCAATGCCGCGTGCCCGCGCCGCATCCAGATCGACCAGCTCGTACCCCGCGCCCATGCAGCAGATGAGTTCGAGCGCCGGCATGGCGGCCATTTCCTGCCCTGTCAGACCCAGAACGCCAATGGTTAGCACGGCGCGAAACTTCGCGCCGTGCGTGGCGATCGCTGCGGTGCGTTCGCCATCGGTCGGTGCGTAAATCAGGTCATATAGCTCGGACAGCACCGATTGGTGTTCGCTTGAATGCGTGTTGAGCACCAGCAAGGGAATTTTGTCGGACATGCGCGTGAAACTCCTGAAAATGATTTTTAAGCCCATCAGTTTGGCACGTCGTTGGAAACGCGTCGGCTACGTTGGACTGAGGCCAACTTTCAGCCGGAAAAAATCCACATGCCACCGGCCCGGGGAAGTTGAACGGCCTGCTTCACCAAAGAATGACCGCATTGTGTCTGTTGACGTTGCGTTTGGCGTCTCAATGCAAACGCGTAAGATGAAACGTCATATCGCCTAACAACTTTTGAGGGAGACACACCATGAACAACCATGTTTACAAGCAACTGGAACTGACCGGCTCGTCAAGTGTCAGCATAGAAGAAGCCGTGAGCACCGCCATTGCCAAGGCGCATGAAACGGTGCGCAATATCCAGTGGTTCACCATCACTGAAACCCGGGGCCATGTGGTCGAGGGCAAGGTCGCGCACTGGCAGGTTTCCCTGAAAATCGGTTTCACGCTCGATTAGTCGTTCAGTCCACCCTTTCCTGGAACCTGCCATGTACCAACGAATTCTGCTGGCTTATGACGGCTCTGCTCCCGGGCAGCAGGCCTTGCTGGATTGCCATGAAATTGCGCAGTGGAGCGGCTCGGAACTGGCGCTGATTGCCGTCATGCCGCTGCCGTTGAACAACCTCGGGCTTGAAGGCAGCATTTACGACGAATCGCTGCAGGACAGCGAGAAGGAACGTTATCAGGCCATTCTTGACACCGGCCTGCGCAAGCTGGGCGATGCTGGCCTGAAAGCCAGCGGGCATGTCGTGACCGGGGATGCCGTGGGTGAAATTACCCATTGTGCGCGCCAAATCAAGGCTGACCTGATCGTGGTGGGTCACAAGCATCTGGAGGGATGGGCCGCCCGCTGGTGGCGGGGCTCTGTTTCCAAGACCCTGATTGAACAGTCGCCCTGTAGCGTGCTTGTGGTTATCACGCATTAAATAGCGTGCAGCAGGGCCAGCGAGCACTTTGCCGCTCAGGGCAGCACAAGGCCGAAAATGGCGACCAGCGGTATGCAGGGGATACAGCGCGCCTTTGTCAATCGGCCAAGCCAGCGCGTAATCAACAGGGCACCTTGTCGTTATGCGGCAAGCTGAAAATAGCTTTTTGCTATTCAATTAATAGCATAATTCGCTTTCCAGGATTGCGCAAAAGCCTTTTTTAATGCCTAAACGAATCCGTTGTGTCGATTGTCAGGAAATGCAGCCAGAATCCTTGTTCTGTTGACTGCTTTTCAATCCAAATGAATTCGATTTTTTACCTTGATACCGTCGCTTACTGGGTTTTCCGGATGGCAGGGTATGCGTTGCTCAACCTGGGGGAAGACGCCGCACTGATTGCCTTGATGTTTTGCTGAACCCAAGGCGCAGCCCGAAAAGCGCCGGACTGCGAAAAGGCGTGCGTCACGCCAGACCTTGGGTTCTTTAGGCTTTCTTCGCCCAGGCGCTGCACCAGGCTTTGGCAGAAACCTGCTTGCCGGCAAACAAAGGGCAACCGCCCGCTGCATCGGTTGGCTTGCCTTGGTACAGCGCGCAGTTGGCGCAGTTCTGCTCGTTGGCGTGTTTTGGGTACTTCGCCTTGTCCACCTTGGTGGTGTCGCTTTTGTAACCCAAGGCAACTGCCTGTGGTTCGGTTTCCACAACCAGTGGCGCGGCGGCCTGCGCCTGAACCAGACGGGTCGAAGCCAGCAAGCCCGCACCTGCAATGGAATGAATGACAAAGGTTCTACGATTTGATTTCATGTGGGTTCTCGATTTTATTGAATTGAACCTGATCCGATACGGTAAAAAATGAATTGCCGCATCGGCAAGGCATCGCTCAAGCAGCACCGGTTTCCAAAGAATTGAAACCAACACCACAAGACCTCGCCGCGTCATGGTTCTCCAGCCAATATAGGCAAATCAAGTTTACAGCCACGCCCTGAAAACTGCTGGCAGACAAGCGCGTTCCTGTGATCCAGCGCAACAGGTCTGTGCAAACTTTTGCCAGATTTGCGGCCCGGACCTATTTTTTAAATTGATAGCCAGGAATTTTCTTGCTGCTTCTTCTGAATAGATAGCAAATCATCTATGTCGAATAAGTGAATAAAAAATGATTCTCCCGAATTGCGAATCGCCAGGAGGGCACCGTGTCAGCCTTTTTTCTCGCAAACTGGGGGGTGCATAAACCTGGTTTGAAACAAACTGATTCTGAAGAGTTGAAGACAATGCCGATATTCTGATTTTGAAGTAAGGCTATGCTTAGCCTACAACTTGGTAACATGCGATGTCACCCTGGAGACAATTCCTTTCTCGCATGACGACTGGGTAATTGGTCATTTCCTCACACTAATAAGGGCTTTCGCCATGAAGAGACATTTTCTACGTACCGTTCCCGCACTGATTGCCTTATCCCTGTCACCAATGTTCGCGGCCGCACAGGCTGCCTGGCCCACCAAGACCATCACGCTGGTTTCCCCTTATGCACCGGGCGGCACCACTGACATGTTGGCGCGGATGCTGGCTTCCAAACTTCAGGGTGTTCTGGGACAGACCGTCATCGTCGAGAACAAGGGCGGCGCTGGCGGCAATATCGGCACCGACTATGTGTCCAAGTCCAAACCTGATGGCTACACGTTTTTGCTGGCCGCGAGTGGCCCGCTGGTGATTGCGCCGTCGTTGTATCCGAAACTGCCTTATCAGCCGAACACTGATTTCACTGCAGTGGCGCCGGTTGCCAACGCCGCGTTTGTCATTGCGGTCAACGCCAAGTCGGGGCTGACGAGCGTCAAGGACATCATTGCCAAGGCCAAAGCCGGCAATCTGGCCTATGCCTCGGCTGGCTCTGGCACGCCACAGCACATCATCGGGGAAATGTTCAATGTGCAAGCCGGCGTCAAGATCCAGCACATTCCCTACAAGGGGTCGGGTCCGGCGTTGAACGACCTTGTAGGTGGCCAGGTTCCCATGACTTTCGAGAATCCTGTACCCATCATGCCGCAGGTCAAAGCTGGAAATCTCAACGTGCTGGCGGTGACCAGCGCCAAGCGCTCGGCGGCATTTCCCGACATTCCAACCGTTGCCGAACTGGGACTCAAGGGCTTCGATGCGCAGCCCTGGTACGGTGTTCTGGGCCCGGCCGGTATTCCGGTTGAGATTGTCGACCGCATGAACAAGGAAATTCGCACCATCCTGGCTTCGACCGACACCAAGGCGCGTCTGTTTGCCCTGGGCGCAGAACCGATGGACATGACGCCGCTGGCATTCAAGAATTTCATTGCGGCAGACACGAAAAAATGGACCGGCGTGGTTAAGGCTTCTGGCGCCACGGTGGACTGAAGGGCAGACAGGCGCCATGAGTTCCGAATTGCTTGATGCTGAGACGCTGCGGCAGGCCTGCACCGGCCGCGCTGCTTCGTCCTGCACCTGCGCGCTGGGCGCTTGTCCAAGCTGGGAAAGCTTTACAGAAGACCGCTGGCCGGGCCAGTGGGTCCAGCGCTTGGGAACCTTGCGCGACCCGGCGATTGACGAGCCGACCCTGGAAGAACTTCACCCCGACGGCACGCGCTACGCTTCGCTGGAAGCGCCGCTGGCCCTGAAGTTTTTTCCCTGCAACCGCTGCGACTCCTATGCCTGTAACCGGTGTGGCCGGACCCTGCTGAGGTATACCGAGTACGGCGGCTACTACGTTGACCACCGTGTTCGTGAAGTGACACCGGAACGGGTGGTTTAGCGCTTACGGATTTTGGCCAGTCAGTGATTTGGTGTGTTGAAAAGGCTGCTTGTGCAGGTACAGCTTGCGTGGGCAGCTATTAATTAAGTAGCAAAAGTATTCATCGCCTTGATTGTCTTGCGCGCCAAGAGGCGCGAGCCCGGTGATTTGGCACCACAAGCTTTCCAAACTGCGTTCAGTCGGCCTGCCAGATCATCTTTTTGCCCGAGGCTTCCCAGCGTTCGTAATTGGCCGCATAAATCTCCTCAATGCGGTGGCGCTTGACCCTGAAGGTCGGCGTGATGATGCCATTGTCCACGGTCCAGGCGGTGGTCACGATGATGATGCATTGCAACTGCTCGCGCGGGTCCAGCGTGGCGTTGACGGCCTGCAAGTGGTCCGCCAGCGAACTTTTCAGTGCCGTGTGCGCGCCTAGCGGCTTCGGGATTGAGCACCTTTTTTGCACCAGCCCGCCAATCACCGGAATCGACAGCAGCAGCTGGAGCCTGGCCGGCGGCATCTTGTGGTGTACGCCCTGCTTGAACTTGAGCCACAACCGGTGGAACCGAGAAAAAGATGGTAGGCGGGGCGTGCTGCAGGTCCGCGGTAAAGGTGTCGAGCGACTTTGCAAACCAAAGCCGCATGCCGGTGCGCAGCCATGCGGCGCACCGGGTCGGCCACCTCGTCCCTGGAGTGATCCCGGATTTTTCTGTCCTCCATGGGCTGTGTCAGGCTGATACTCTGTGGGATGGTTTTTTCCCAATGGTAAAGGCGCCGCAGCACCAGCAGGTCAGGCGAAATGATGTCCATGAACAAGTTCTCCTGTCGTTGTTGTCAAGGGCGGCCAGCCCAGACACAGGACTGAATCCTGGGCGCACAAACGCTCTGCTGTCGAGCTTCGTGCCTTTGCGTATTGAGACTTCGATTGCCCGGCATGTCCACCTCTGGGGCACGGGGAAAACCCCATAAGAACCCCAAGGAAAACCCGCGTTTGGGGATTCCTGACAGACTGAAGGCCGTGGTGGGTTTGTTTGAATTTTCCTAAAACGGGAATGCAACAGGCTTCAACCGTCAGACCCGCAAGCGCTTTATGCCTCAGGAGTGCATCATGAAAATTCTCAAGAACTTTGTCGGCCTGGCTGCCGTGGCAGTCGTGGCGGCCGGCTGTGCTTTCTCACCCGTGCAGCCGGGCATGTCGCGTGAACAGGTGCTGGCCAGTTACGGCACGCCGACCCGGGTTGTGCCACTGGCAGCGGGAACCCGCCTGCAGTATTCGAGGCAGCCTGCCGGCCAGAGTGCCGTGATGGTTGACCTGGATGCGGCTGGCAAGGTGGTGGATGTGCGGGAGGCGCTCAAGCTGAATGAATTCTTGCGCATCGAACCTGGAAAGTGGACACGCGACGATGTGGAGCGCGAGTTCGGCCCGCCGGCACGGATTGACGCGGTAGCGTCGTGGTCCGGCGACATCATGAATTACCGCTGGCGGGATAATCTGCAAGACATGTATTACTGGGTGTACCTGGACGCCGGCAACCGCGTCCAGCGCACTGGGCAGGGCGTCGAATTCCCCGTCACGAAGGACGACTGAGCCTGCGGGCTTATTGCACCGCACGGCCAATTTCGGGCCAGTGGTGGTGCAGGTAGACCCAGGACACCAGCCCGATGCACAGCATGCCCAGCGACACGGCAGCCAGCGCTGGGGTCGAATGCATGACCAAGGGTGCAATGATGCCGGCCACCAGCCCATTGGCCGTTGAGCCGATGAAAGCCTGCAGCGAAGACGCCATGCCGCGCCGCTGCGGGTACAGGTCCAGCACCAGCAGCGTGACGACGGGCACCATCAGCGCCCAGCCAAAGGCGAAAACGGCAATCGGAAACATGGCCCATGCCACATGGGCATCAAAAAACAGATTGGCCACCAGGTTGACAACCGCCGTCACGAACATGATGACAAACCCGTGGCGTATCTGCTTTTTGGGCGCAATTTTTCCGGCCAGGCGGCCGCTCAGCCAAGCGCCCGACATGATGCCCGAGATGGTCAGCATGAAGAACCAGAAAAACTGGGTGGGTTGCAGGGCCAGATGCTGGCCAAGGAAGGCAGGCGCTGCCAGCACGTACAGGAACATGCCATTGAAAGGCACGCCGCTGGCCAGCGCCAGCAGTAAAAACCGTGGGCTGGACCCCAGCTGCCAGTAGCCGCGCATCAGGTGCCGCACTTCAAACGGCTGACGCTCCTCGGGCTCCAGCGTTTCCGGCAAATAGCGGTAGTTGGTCACCCAGAGCACCACGCCCACCCCGGTCAGAAACCAGAACACACTGTGCCAGCCCAGGTGCACGAACAGCCAGCCGCCGACTATTGGGGCAAGCGCCGGTGCAATGCCGAAGTAGATCGTGACCTGGCTCATGACCTGCTGCGCCTGCGCGGGCGGGAACATGTCGCGTATCACGGCGCGCGACACCACAATGCCGGCGCCGGTGGACAGGCCCTGCATCGCGCGGAAAAACACCAGCTGGCCGACGCTTTCCGACAGGGCGCAACCCGCCGACGCCAGCGTGAACATGGCAATGCCCCACAGCACGACCGGGCGGCGGCCAAAACTGTCGGCAAACGCGCCATGAAACAGGTTCATGAAGGCAAAGCCAAACAGGTAAGCCGACAGGGTCTGCTGCATTTCCACCGGGGTCGCGCCCAGCGATGTTGCCATGCCGGAAAATGCCGGCAGGTAGGTGTCGATGGAAAACGGCCCCAGCATGCCGAGCACGGCCAGCAGGGCCGCCAGCGCCCAGCGTGGGCCGCGCCAGAGTTGGTCAGCGTTCGGATTCATTCGTTTTTAAGCTTCAAGGCAGTGTCGTAGAGTTCGTTGCGCGGCGCGTCAGTGATGTCGGCGGTAAGCTTGACAGCGGTTTTCAGCGGCAATTCGGCCAGCAGCAGTTTGAGCACCCGCGTGCTGTCATCCGGCCCTTCATGTGGGACCGAGGCATGCAGTACCAAGGCAAACTCGCCCCGGGTGCGCTGCGGCCCGGCATCCAGCCAGGCGGCTAAATCCTGTGCTGGAACGGTCGCAATTTCCTCGAACTGCTTGGTCAGTTCACGCCCGACCGTGACGAGTCGGCCTTGCAACACCGCCATGGCGCGCGCCAGTGCCTCGATGCGGTGCGGCGCTTCAAGGATGACCGTGGCCCGCGAATCGGCCCGCAACAACTCGATGGCCTGCTCGCGTTCGCCGGCCTTTGTCGGCAGGAAACCGGCAAATACAAAACTGCTTCCGTTGTCAGCGCTGCCTTCGGCGCGGGTGACGCCAGCCGCGCTGAGAACAGTCGTGACGCTGCTGGCGCCCGGCAAGGGCATCACCTTGAACCCGGCGGCCCGTACCGCCGCCACCAGACGTGCACCGGGGTCGCTGACAGCCGGCGTTCCGGCGTCGCTGACATAGGCCACGCGTTCGCCGCGCTGCAATCGCTCCACCACGCCCTGCGCGGCTTCGGCCTCGTTGTGCTGGTGCACGGCCAGAAGCGGCTTGTCAATGCCATACTGGCGCAGCAGCGGCTGGGTGTGGCGCTTGTCCTCGCAAGCAATGGCCTGCACCAGTTGCAGCACATGCAGTGCGCGCAGGGTGATGTCGGCCAGGTTGCCGATGGGCGTGGCCACGACATACAGCGTAGCCTCGGGATAATGCTGCATGCCTGCTGCGGCGCGTGCCGTGTCCAGGGCCAGTTCGAAAGAAGCGTTCAATGTGGTTTTCCAGAAAACAGGCGGATCAATTGCCCACCCAGGACGTGGCGGGTGGTGCTGCGACGGCGCCGAAGCAGGTTACCACCAAGTCCCGGGGTGACGCCGCCGAAGCGGCGGCGCAAGCCTGGCTTTCCAAGGCGGGCCTGCGGTGGGTCGAGTCCAATTATCGGACGCCGGGACGCGGCGGCGGCGAGATTGACCTGATCATGCGAGCGCCTGACGGAACCCTGGTGTTTGTTGAGGTCCGCCAACGCGCAAATGCGTCGCATGGCGGTGCCGGCGCCAGCATCAGCAGCACCAAGCAGCGCCGCATCATTTTTGCCGCACGCCATTATTTGATGCGTTTTGCCAGTGCACCGCCATGCCGCTTCGACGTGGTGCTGGTTCATGGGGCACTGTGCGCGGGAAAAGGTCCAGGACCAGAAATTGAATGGCTGCCCGCTGCATTCGACGCCTCCTGATCCATGGCGGCTGCTGAAAATTCGGCCGCTGTAGAGAATGGTAATTTGTAACCAATCCTTCACGATGCCAACCGTATGCCTTTATCGACAGGGCGGCATGCCATGACCCGCTATCATCCGTTCATGCTTGAACAACGAATCGAACAGCACTTCATCGACAGTGCCGACCTTAAATACCAGTCCGCGCAAATTCTCTCCAAACCCGTTGCCGCCGCAGTGCATGCCATTCTGGCCAGTGTGACCAGCGGCAACAAGGTCCTGGCCTGTGGCAACGGCGGTTCGGCTGCCGACGCCCAGCACTTCGCGGCTGAATTCGTCGGTCGCTACGAGCGTGAGCGGCCCGAACTTGGCGCCATTGCGCTGACCACCGACAGCTCCATCATCACCGCCATTGCCAATGATTACGATTTCAGCGTGATTTTTTCCAAGCAGGTGCGCGCCCTTGGCGTGGCCGGCGATGTGCTGCTGGCCATCAGCACCAGCGGCAATTCAGCCAACGTGCTGGCCGCCGTCGAAGCGGCGCACGAGCGCGAAATGACGGTGGTGGCGCTGACCGGACGGGGCGGTGGAAAAATGAACCAGGCGCTGCGCGAAACCGATGTCCATATCTGTGTGCCGCATGAGCGCACAGCCCGCATTCAGGAAGTGCATTCCCTGGTGATCCACTGCATTTGCGATGGTGTGGACACCCAGTTACTTGGCGATCAGGAGTCTTCGGTATGAATTATGGTGCAATGAAACGAATGGCCGGCATGGCCTGCACGGCAGTGGTGCTCTCCAGTCTGTTGTCGGCTTGCGTGGGGCCGCTGCTGGTGGGTGGCGCCATGGTGGGCGGCACGCTGCTGGCGGTTGACCGCCGGACTTCCGGTGCCCAGCTGGACGACGAAGCCATTGAGCTGCGGGCTGCCAATCAAATACGTTCCAACCTCGGAACCCGGGTGCGCGCAAGCGTCACCAGTTACAACCGCCAGGTGCTGCTGACCGGCGAGGTGCCCAACCTGCAGGACAAGCAGCGCGTCGAGGAGGTGGTCAAGTCAGTGGAAAGCGTGGCATCGGTGGTCAACGAACTGGCGGTCCTGAACAGCCCGTCGCTGATGGACCGGTCTGCCGACACGCTGCTGACGGGCCGCATCAAGGCCATGCTGCTGGATGCACGGGAACTGCAGTCGAACGCCTTCAAGATCGTGACCGAACGCAATACGGTGTACCTGATGGGCCGTGTCACGCAGCGCGAAGCAGACCGTGCCACGGAAGTGGTGCGCGGTACGCCGGGTGTGCAAAAAGTCGTCAGGCTTCTGGAAATCATCAGCGAGCAGGAGCTGCAGAGAATTGGAACCGTACCAGCCAAAAATGCCCAGCCTGCCGCTTCCGTGAAGCTCTGAGTCGCTTGCGAAAGGGTTAATGATCATTGCCTTTTCGCATCGCAGGCAAGCCGGGCCGCTGCAAGAAGCCGCTTAGTGTTACCTCAGTCGTTTGACCAGGCTGGACGTATCCCAGCGCTGGCCGCCCATTGCCTGCACATCGGCATAAAACTGGTCCACCAGCGCCGTGACTGGCAGCCGGGCGCCATTGCGCTTGGCTTCGTCAAGCACCAGACCCAAGTCCTTGCGCATCCAGTCCACCGCGAAGCCAAAGTCAAACTTGTCGTCGACCATGGTCTTGCCGCGGTTGTCGAGCTGCCAGCTTTGCGCAGCACCCTTGCCAATCACCTCTAACACCTGGTTCACGTCAAGCCCGGCCTTCTGGCCAAAAGCCACCGCTTCGCTCAGGCCCTGAACCAAGCCGGCAATGCAGATCTGGTTGACCATTTTGGTCAGCTGGCCAGCGCCTGCCTCGCCCATCAGGGTGAAGGCTTTTGAAAAGGCCATGCCGACCGGCCGGGCCGCATCAAACGCCGCCGCATCGCCGCCGCACATGACCGTGAGCGCGCCGTTTTCAGCGCCAGCCTGGCCGCCCGAGACCGGTGCGTCAATGAACTGCAGGCCGATGGCTTTCGCCGCGCTGTAAAGCTCGCAGGCAACGGTCGCTGACGCCGTGGTGTGGTCGACAAAGATGGCGCCCGGCTTCATGCCGGCAAACGCGCCGTCCGCGCCCAGCGTGACGGAGCGCAGGTCGTCGTCGTTGCCAACGCAGCAAAACACCATGTCTGCACCCGCTGCGGCTTCGCGCGGTATGGCGGCGGAAGCGCCCTTGAATTCATCGCGCCATCCCTGGGCCTTGGGGGCGCTGCGGTTGTACACCGTGACGTCGTGGCCCGCCAGCGCCAGATGTCCGGCCATGGGGTAACCCATGACGCCCAGCCCGAGAAAGGCGACTCTGCAGGAAATGGAGGGCGCGTAGTGCTTGGTCGTGAGGATGGTCATGGGGTTCAATAAAGCGGTTAAAAAATTCACACAATCGCAAAATGTTCGGTTCCAGCCGACAGGTCGGTTGACTTGGCACGCTGCGAATAAAGCTTGATCTGCAGCCGAAGGTCGTTAACCGAATCGGCGTTGCGCAGGGCGTCTTCATACAGGATATGGTTGCCTTCAAAAGCATCGAACAGCGACTGGTCAAAGGTCTGCATGCCCATGTTGCGGCTTTTCTTCATGATTTCCTTGATCTCGTTGACATCACCCTTGAAGATGAGGTCGGAGATCAGCGGGGAATTGAGCATCACCTCGACTGCCGCAAACCGCCCCTTGCTGTCCTGCCGGGGGACCAGGCGCTGGGACACCACCGCCTTGAGATTGAGCGACAGGTCCATCAGCAACTGCGTGCGGCGCTCTTCCGGGAAAAAGTTGATGATGCGGTCCATCGCCTGGTTGGCACTGTTGGCATGCAGCGTGGCCAGGCACAAATGGCCGGTTTCTGAAAAAGCCAGCGCATGCTCCATGCTTTCACGGTCTCGGATCTCGCCCATCACGATCACGTCAGGCGCCTGGCGCATCGAGTTTTTCAGCGCCGAGGCCCAACTGTCTGTATCGAGTCCGACCTCGCGCTGGGTCACCACGCAGTTTTTGTGCGGATGGACAAACTCCACCGGATCTTCAATCGTCAGGATGTGGCCGTAGGACTGCTCGTTGCGCCAGTCCAGCATGGCCGCCATGGTGGTTGACTTTCCGGCACCAGTGGCGCCAACCAGAATGACCAAGCCCCGCTTGGCCATCACCACGTCCTTCAGTACTGGCGGCAAACCCAGGCCGTCCAGTGTGGGAAGCATCGCTGGAATGACGCGTATCACCATGCCGACCTTGCCCTGCTGCATGAAGGCATTGATACGAAAACGGCCAATACCGGGCGGCGAGATGGCAAAGTTGCATTCCTTGGTGCGCTCAAACTCGGCCGCCTGCTTGTCATTCATGATGGCGCGTGCCAGCGTCAGCGTGTGGCTGGCATTGAGCGGCTGGGAGGACACTTTGGTCAGTTTGCCATCAACCTTGATGGCAGGCGGAAATTCTCCTGTCAGGAAAAGGTCGCTGCCGCCACGGTTGACCATGAGTCGCAGAAGGTCGTTGATGAATTTACTGGCCTGGTCTCGTTCCATACGTTCTCCTGTGTGTTGTCAGCGGATGAGAGAGCACCCGATTAGCTCTGCTGCTCGCTGAGCCGGGCGCTCACGACCCGCATGCGGCGCGAAAGCTTGCGGGCCAGTAAGGCGATCAGGCAAGCCGTCAGCGCAGGGTCGGTCCCCATCATTTCGTCGAGCCTCTGTGCGCTTAGTAGCGCAATCAGTCAGCGAGGAGCAAACGGAAAACCGCGGGCCGCTGTCGAGCAGCGACATTTCGCCCAGCCGTGCTTCGGTCAGGTGCAGACGCTCGCCCCAAGGCTGCTCGCGGTCCATGGCAATGCTGCCACTCAGCAACACCGGCATGGAGTTGCCGTACTCGTGCTGACGAATCACGTCCTGATTGGCCGGAAGCGCAGCGAAGACAAGGAATGCCTTCAGGCGTTGCAAGGCATCTGGCCCCAAGCGTGCCATAAGGTTGTCCGGGCTCCACAGTTTGTCCAGCAATTTGCTGCCGCGTCCCGCTGCCAAGCGCTTGGCGCCCACCTCATTGGCCCGGGCTTCCCAAGGCACCATGGACGACGCATCGATTCCCTGGTCAGCAAAGGCGGGGGAAAAGAAAACCGTGTCAACAAGGCTGTCGCCGCCGGAACTGGTTGGCGTGGCTTGCCTGATCCGTCCGGGTAAGCCCTTCATGGTGCATTTCTCCTGATGAACACGGGGGGGGGGCGGTTCTAGCCTGGAAAGTTATCGGGAATCTTGGCCTTGCCGCGAGCTTCTGCAGCAGAAATGACATTGCGCCTGACCAGGTCAGTCAGGTTCTGGTCCAGCGTCTGCATGCCCAGGCTGTTCCCCGTCTGAATCGACGAATACATCTGCGCCACCTTGGCTTCACGGATCAAATTGCGGATGGCACTGGTGCCCAGCATGATTTCATGCGCGGCCACCCGGCCCTGGCCGTCCTTGGTCTTGCACAGGGTTTGCGAGATCACTGCCTGCAACGATTCGGACAGCATCGAGCGGATCATTTCTTTTTCCTCAGCCGGAAACACGTCGATGATCCGGTCGATGGTCTTGGCGGCGCTCGACGTGTGCAGTGTGCCAAACACCAGGTGGCCGGTTTCCGCCGCCGTCATGGCCAGACGAATGGTTTCCAGGTCGCGCATTTCACCCACCAATATGGCGTCCGGGTCTTCGCGCAGGGCCGACTTCAGCGCAGCAGCAAAGCTTAGCGTGTGCGGGCCAACTTCACGCTGGTTAATCAGGCATTTCTTCGACTCATGGACAAACTCGATCGGGTCCTCGACCGTCAGGATATGGCCGTACTCCGTTTCGTTCAGGTAGTTGACCATGGCCGCCAGTGTGGTCGATTTGCCCGAGCCTGTTGGACCGGTGACCAGCACCATGCCGCGCGGCTTGAGCGCCAGATCGCCAAAAATCTTTGGTGCCCCCAGTTGCTCCAGCGTCAGGATTTTGGAAGGAATAGTTCGCAGCACCGCCCCGGCGCCGCGGTTGTGGTTGAAGGCGTTGACCCGAAATCGCGCAAGGCCGTCGATCTCGAAAGAGAAATCAACTTCCAGGAATTCTTCGTACTGTTTGCGCTGGGTGTCGTTCATGATGTCGTACACCATGGCGTGGACTTCCTTGTGGTCCAGCGGATCAATGTTGATGCGGCGAACATCACCATGGACCCGGATCATCGGAGGAAGGCCGGCTGACAGGTGCAGATCGGATGCCTTGTTTTTGACGCTGAAGGCCAGCAACTGCGTAATATCCATTCCGGCAAATCCTCTAGGTTGAATCTGAGCTTACAGTCGGATTATGACCACGATTGCCCACCATCTCCAACTTGTCAATGACCAAATTCATGCCGCCTGCCTGGCCTGCGGACGCGATCCTTCCAGTGTGCGCTTGCTGGCAGTTTCAAAAACCTTTGGCGCCGATGCAGTGATGGAGGCCATGGCGGCAGGCCAAACAGCTTTTGGCGAGAACTATATTGCCGAAGGCGTGGGCAAAATCGAGGCTTTGCGCGGTGCGCTGGCCGGTGCTGACCAGAAGCTTTTTACAGCTGCCAACGCCCTGGAATGGCACTGCATCGGACCAGTCCAAAGCAATAAGACACGGCTGGTGGCCGAGCATTTTGACTGGGTGCAGTCGGTGGACCGGCTGAAGATCGCGCAGCGGCTGAGCGAGCAGCGCCCGGCCGAACTGCCCGCACTGCAGGTCTGCCTCCAGGTCAACATCGATGGCGGCACCAACAAGTCAGGCGTGGCGCCCGAGGCGGCCCTGGCGCTTGCCCGGGAGGTTGCGCTGCTCCCGCGCCTGGTATTGCGCGGCCTGATGGCTATCCCTGAGCCTGCTACTGATTTCGTAGCTGCTTGTGCTTTGCACGCAAGAGCAAAAGACCTTTTCGATCAAATAAATGCCTCTGGCGTACTGGCGTTGCCAATGGACACGCTGTCGCTGGGAATGTCGGCGGACCTGGAGGCCGCGATTCACGCTGGCAGCACGATGGTGCGCGTGGGAACGGCGATCTTCGGTGGGCGCCCGAGGCCTGTCTAGCCAGACAGCAAGGGGGCGGCCAACGTCTTTCGCTGCGTACCCGGTTCCATGAGGTAGGCTTCGAGTTCCACCAGTGGCAGGGGTTGCGAAAACAAAAAACCCTGAAACTGGTCGCAACCCTGTGCCACCAGGAAGTCTTGCTGGGCTTGGGTTTCTACGCCTTCGGCGACCACTTCCAGGTTCAGGCTGTGCGCCAGGGTAATGATGGTGCGGGAAATGGCGGCATCGGTCCGGTCGGTCAGCACTTCCGCGACAAAGCTCTTGTCGATCTTGAGTTGGTCCAGCGGCAGGCGCTTAAGGACCGACAGCGACGAATAGCCCATCCCGAAATCGTCAAGCGCCAGTGTCACGCCCAAGGCCTTGAGCGTTCCCATGCGCGCCAGTGTGATGTCTATGCCGTCAGCCAGCAAGGTTTCGGTGAGCTCGAGCTTCAGGCGCTCGGGCTTGACACCAGTGCGCCGAATCTCGGCCATCACCTGGTCGACAAAATCAGGATGCCGGAACTGGCGCACACTGACATTGACCGCGATGCTCAAGCCGGCAGCCTGTGGCCAGTGTGCCCAGGCAGCCAGTTGTTCGCAGGCGGTTGCCAGTGCCCACTGGCCCAGCGGCAGAATCAGGCCGCTGTCCTCGGCCATCGGGATAAAGTCGGCTGGCATGACCAGCCCGCGTCTCGGATGCTGCCAGCGCAGCAAAGCCTCGACACCCGTCACGCAGCCCTGACGGTCAACCTGGGGCTGGTAATGCAGCACAAACTCTTTCTTGCGCAGGCCAGCGTGCAATTCCGAGCTGACAGCGGCATTGGCATTGACCGCCGCCTGCATTTCGGGATCAAAAAAGCACACCGAATTGCGGCCGGTGGTTTTGGCCTGGTACATCGCCAGGTCGGCCTGCTTGAGCACCTCGCTCACGCTGTCATGCGGGCCACAGAGAGAGGTCACGCCGATGCTGGAGGTGGTGTAGTGCTGGTGGCCGGACAGATCAAAAGGCTCACGCAAATGCTCCAGCACTGTTTCGGCCAGCTTTCGGATCTTGACGGTAGCTTCGATTGCATTGTTTCCCAGGTCTTCGAGCAGCACGACGAATTCATCGCCTCCCAGCCGCGCCACTGTGTCAGTGTCATCAACGCAGCCCGCCAGCCGTTCAGCAACCTGCTGCAAAAGCATATCTCCCTTGTGGTGGCCCAGGGTGTCGTTCAGCACCTTGAGCTTGTCCACGTCAATGAACATCAGTGCGCCGTTGCGCCGCTGGTCAACGCTTTGAGACATCACCTGCTCCAGGCGGTTCAGCAGCATCAGCCGGTTTGGCAGGCTGGTCAGCGGGTCGTAGAAGGCCAGCTGGTGAATGGCATCGGCCGCAACCTTGCGCTGGGTGATGTCCCGGCCGACAGCGACCCAGTGCGCCAAGTCATCCGCCGTGTCGGCGACCTGAACGATTTCCAGTTCCAGCCAGAAGCAGCTGCCGTTCTTGCGGTAGATCAGCAGTTCGCTGCGGGCCTGCCGCTTGCGCGCCAGCATTCTGGCCATGCGTTCAAATTCGTCCTGCGCTGCTCCTGACCCCAGGAGTCTGTGCGGCGTCTGGCCCAGTACCTCATGGCGGCTGTAGCCCGTGTGCTGTTCAAAAGCGTGGTTGACGAACACGATGTAAGGCACTTTTTTGCGCGCAGGCTGGGCTTCGGCGATCAACACGATGTCGTTGAGCCGAGACACGCAGGTTTCCAGCAGCATCAACTGCTCCTGCGATTTGCGCCGCTTGCTCACATCGCGAAAGTAAACCACCAGCCCTTCGGCAAAGGGGCCGGCGCGCACTTCCAGCCACTTGCCCAGTCCGGGGTAGAAGTCTTCGAACTCAAGCTGCCGGCCGGTGGCGATTGACCGCTGCAGTTCCTGACGCAGGCGCTGGTTCTTGTCGTTGACCAGAACCTCCCAGATTTCCTTGCCCAGCAATTCGGTACTGGCATGCCGCAGCAACTGCTCGCTTGCCTGGTTCACGTGGGTAAAGCAGCATTGCCGGTCCAGCATGACAAAGGCGTCGGTGATGGTGGACAGCGTCGTGGTCAGGCGCATGCCCGGATGAAGCGTTTCCTGCTGGGCCTGCTTGCGTTCTGAAATATCCTGCAGCATGCCCTGAAGACTCTTGACCTGGCCGCGCTTGTTATGCACCGCTTCGCAAACGATGCGCACCCATTTGCTGCTGGACGGTGTGTCGATCTGCATTTCTTCGTCAAAACCGGTGCCATGCCGGCTGCACTGCTGAAGCAGCCATCCGACGCGGTCCCGGCACTCTGGCGAGAACCGGGCGGTGAGTTCATCACGCGTGATCAGGCGCTCTGGCAGCAGACCGATGATGGCCGAAAATTTCGTCGAGCAGGACACCCATTGAGGGGTTTTCAGTTCCATCGTCCAGCTGCCGGCCTGCGCAACGCGCTCAGCCATCGCCAGTAAGTGGGTGGCCTGTTGAGAGGCTAGGGACATGAAACTCCTGATGAAAATGACACGGGAAGAAGTCAAATAGGGTTGTCTGGCGCTCAGACACCAATATAGACAGGCTTTTGCCGAGCGGCAGCATTTGGGCAATGCGCTTGCATGTAAAAACATCTCTATGCGGATTATGTGCAAAAGTCATGGCTTCGCAGGCATACATTTTTTGAGCCGTGCGCCCACTTGGCCGGTCGATTTTTTCAATGCTCGACCCATGCATGACCGCAATACCTTGGCCGCACCCCAGCATTGCAGGGTCTTGACACGACGCGATGGCAAGGCGCGTGCAAAACGCTTGCCGACGCTTTGCGTTCTGCAAAGTGGGCGGCGGGTTTCGCTCTGCCGCGGCCGAGGAGTTGATGGTGCAACTTGATGCCTGTCGTGACTTGACTGACTATCTTTTAGATAGTCCGCACCGCGTGTGGGTCGCACTGATGAATGAACTGACACTCAGTTCTGATGGAGTGGCCTGCGGGATTTGTATGAAAGATTTTTGGGCATGAAAAATTAATTAGTTACTCATCTTGCATTCGGACAGAAGGTCTTTGCCTATTTCGCAACGTAGGATGAATGGTTTTGAAGGACATGACATGGCAACACCGTTTTTTGGCAAGCGCGACAATGAAATTCCAACCACCGGTGTACGGCCTGCTGTGGGCGGCAACTACACAGGTCCTGGCGCAACGCCCGCCGGCCCGGTGCATTCCGCTTCCCCCGCAACAGGAACGCAAAACATGACCCGGCCGATGGCGGGTGAGCCAGCTGCCCCTGCGGTGAATGAACGGGACAGCGGCAGCAAACTGACGGTCGGACCCAACATCAAGCTCAAGGGCGTCGAAATTACCGACTGTGACACGCTGGTCGTTGAAGGCACGGTGGAAGCCACCATGAACTCGCGTGTCATCCAGATTTCCGAGCAGGGCGCATTCAAGGGTTCGGCCGAGGTCGAGATTGCGGAAGTTTGGGGAGAATTCGATGGCAACCTGATTGTTCGCCAGAAACTGGTGATCTACGCCACCGGCAAGGTCACCGGCACCATCCGCTACGGCAAGCTGGTGGTGGAAGAAGGCGGCCAGCTTTCGGGCGAAATTGTGTTTGGCACCCAGGGCGGCAGCCTCAAGCCCGCCGTGGTGGCCAAGTCCGGTTTGCAGGCTGCATGACTGTTTAATATTATCGAATAGTGGCTTTTGCGCTTGTCGTGTGGACTTGAGCTGCTATTTTTTTGGACATTGGTCGTTCAAGTTCGATTTGTCCCTTTTCCGATCATTGGCGGCAAGCGTAGTCCAACGTGATCAAAAGAGCCTGAAAACCAGTGGAATGAGCAGCGATGCCAGCACAACCTGCATGCCCAGCGCCAGACCTGCGTAGGCTCCGGCATCTGCATCCACCTGCATCGCACGCGCTGCCCCGATACCATGCGATGCCGTTCCCAGGGCAAAGCCCCGCGCCGCCCAGCCTTGCGTCGTCGTCGGGATGCGCAATGCGGCAAACAAGTATTTACCGCACAATGCGCCGACCAGACCGGTGATCACCGCAAAAACCGCCGCCAGGGCAGGAATGCCGCCAATCTGCTCGGCAATGCCCATCGCAACGGGTGCGGTAACCGATTTGGGCACCAGCGAAAGAATCAGTTCCCTTGGCAGGTCAAGCATCCATCCGAGCAGCAATGACGAGAGCGCCGCTACGCTTCCCCCGGCGAGTGCCGCCACCAGTAGCCGACCCCAACGCTGACGCAATTCGGTGCGGCGCAGCCAAAGCGGCCAGGCCAACGCCACAACCGCAGGGCCCAGCAGAAAGTGTATGAATTGCGCGCCGGCAAAGTAGGTCGGATACGACACGCCGGTGCCTAGCAGTCCGCAGGCCAATATCACGACCGACCAGAGCACCGGATTCGCCCACGGCCCATGACCGGCACGAACGTAAAGGGCATGTGCCAGCACATACACCATCAGCGTCGCGGTCAGGCCGAACAGCGGCGTGGTCGAAAGATAAACCCACAGCTGGACAAAATCAGACATCGCCATCCTTTGCCGAAGCCGTGATTGCTGTCGGACCATGGCCTCGATCCCTGAGCAGGTGCAGTGTCAGCACTGTCACTGCCAGTCCGGCCACGGTGGACAACACGACGACAGCCAACATGCGGATTCCGTATTGGCTTACCAGTGAAAGATGGGTCATCACGCCCACGCCCACCGGAACAAACAGTAGTGAAAGGTGTGAGAGCAAAAATTCCGCGCATGCCCCTACCGGCTCCTGAATGGCTGGCCAGCGCAGCGCCAGCAACAGCAACACCATGCCAATCACCGGACCGGGCAGCGGCAGTGCCAGGCCACGCCCCAGCAGTTCACCTGCCGACTGAAAAATCAACAGCCACATCATTCCGCGCAGGGGATTCATGTCATTCCATTTCCAGATCAATCCGACAGGTCATTTTCCTGCCGTGCCAAGCCACCGCCTGTTCTCAGGCTTCACGGTGTGTGACTGACTGATTTTTCAACGGAATCATGGGCGCAATGGCGCGGCAGGTTTCAAAAACGCGGCAGGTCAGGGTGTGAAATCTTGCCGCCGCGCACCAGCATTTTTCCATACTCGGCGCAGCGGTTCAGCGTCGGGATCACCTTGCCCGGATTGAGCAGGCTTTTCGGGTCAAACGCGCGCTTCACGCCGAACATCTGCTCGTTCTCCTCGGCTGAGAATTGCACGCACATCGAATTGAGCTTTTCCACGCCCACGCCATGCTCGCCCGTGACGGTGCCGCCCATGGCCACGCTGGTTTCCAGAATGTCGGCGCCGAACAATTCGCAGCGGTGCAGCTGGTCGGCATCGTTGGCGTCGAACATGATCAACGGGTGCAGGTTGCCGTCGCCCGCGTGGAACACATTGGCGCAGCGCAGGCCGTACTTGATTTCCATGTCGGCAATTGCCAGCAAAATATCGGCCAGGCGCTTGCGCGGAATCGTCGAGTCCATGCACATGTAGTCGGGGCTGATGCGGCCCGACGCGGGAAAGGCATTCTTGCGTCCGCTCCAGAAGCGCAGCCGTTCGGCTTCGTTCTGGCTGACGGTGATGGCCGTGGCGCCGAAGCGTTCCAGCACCGCGCTCATGCGGCCGATTTCCTCTTCGACTTCTTCCGGCGTGCCGTCGCTTTCGCACAGCAGGATCGCTGCTGCCGTCAGGTCGTAACCGGCATGCACGAAATCCTCGACTGCTGCCGTCATCGGCTTGTCCATCATTTCCAGCCCGGCCGGAATGATGCCGGCGGCAATCACGCCGGCCACCGCATCGCCGGCCTTGCGCAGGTCGTCAAAGCTGGCCATGATGCAGCGCGCCAGTTGCGGCTTGGGAATCAGCTTGACGGTGACCTCGGTGGTCACGGCCAGCATGCCTTCGCTGCCGATCACGATGGCCAGCAGGTCGTAGCCCGGCGCGTCCAGCGCATCGCCGCCAAATTCCACCTCGTCGCCTTCAATGGTGAAACCCTTGACCTTCAATACGTTGTGCACCGTCAGGCCGTATTTCAGGCAATGCACGCCGCCCGAGTTCTCGGCGACGTTGCCGCCAATGGTGCAGGCAATCTGGCTGGACGGGTCGGGCGCGTAGTACAGGCCATGCGGCGCGGCGGCTTCGGAAATCGCCAGGTTGCGCACGCCGCCCTGCACCAGCGCCGTGCGGCTCGCCGCATCGACCTTCAGGATCTTGTTGAACTTGGCCAGCGACAGCGTCACGCCCAACCGGTGCGGCATGGCGCCACCCGACAGCCCGGTGCCCGCGCCGCGCGCCACCACCGGCACATCGAGTGCATGGCAGGTCTTGAGCACCGCCTGCACCTCGGCATAGGTTTCCGGCAGGGCGACCACCAGCGGCCGCTCGCGGTAGGCGGTCAGCCCGTCGCATTCGTAGGGCGTGGTGTCTTCACTGTTCCAGAGCAGCGCATGTTTGGGCAATACCGCCTCCAGGGCGCGGACGACTTGCGCCTGGCGCTCGGCGCGTTGGAGTGAAGAGCGTTGCTGGGAAGAGGCGGGTGCGTTCATGGTCAGGTTCCATCAGTGAAACCTGACTTTAGTCCAAGCCGCCTTAGCCGGGGTGAAGATTTTTAAAACCCGGCGTGAAATGCGGCATGTGGACGGAGCGGAAATTGGCGGCGCATTTTTTGCGTCAAGGCTCTGGCGTTTTCCCATCAAGCGGATGGCATCGTGGGGCTGACAAGCACGCCAGGCTTTGACACCGCTTCATAGTGACTTTCCATCGATTCACGCAAAGGACATCGCCATGGCCCAATCCGCCCAAAACCCTGTTTGTACCGCCGCTGCCAACAGCTACTTTTTAACCCGACGTGCTGGTGACCTGCAGCGCGCTCGATCTGGCCAGCGCCATGGTCAAGATCGAACCCAAACTGATCGCCGAAGTGTTCTTGCCCAGCACCGCTGCCTAGAACCGGAGGACTCAAATTCAGCCACCACCGCCGCCTTGCCAGCCTGAAAGAATAGGTGCTGATTGACATGGACACGCGCAGCACCGACTGTTTGCGCAAGCGCGATAACGGGTTGTGGGTGCTGCACCCTTTTGCCCGGGGCGGCAAGGTGGCGCTGGAACTCAGCGCGGCGCAGTTGTTTGTGGAAGTGCCAGAAATCTGATTGCTATCATATTAATAGCTTTATGTGCCCGTGCTGTATGCGCAAGAGGCAGTTTTGATGCTCAAACCAGGCTCTTGCGCAGCCAGTCAGCAAACGCCGCGCATTCCCAGCGGTCCATGGTGCCGGTGCGCCAGCACAGGTAGTGCGCATGCGGGCTGGGCACCTTGCGGCTGAAAACTTCGTTGGTGTCCAGCCGTACCAGCGAGCCGTTTTCCAGCCAGGGTGCGCCCAGCTTCAGGCGCACCAAAGCAATGCCCATGCCGGCAGCGGCGCAGTCGCACATCAGGCCGATGTCGTTGAACTGCGAGCCTTCGACCGGCTCGGGCCAATCCAGCTTGTTGGCGGCAAACCAGATGCGCCAAGGCTCCAGCGGGGAGCGCAACAGGTTTTCGCCGAGCAGGTCTTCTGCTGCCTCGAACGGACCATGCTCACGAACGAAAGAAGGGGAGGCCAGCGGCGTGACTTCGTCGTTCAGCAGGCAGACATGCTCCAGGTCGGCATAGCGGCCGGTGCCGAAGCGCACGATCAGGTCGGATTCTTCGGCCACCACGTCCAGCAGTGGAATCGACACCTGCAGCGTCAGGTCGATCTCGGGGTAGGCGTCGGTGAACTGGCGCAGGCGCGGAATCAGCACGGAGCGCGCAAACGTCGGCGTGACCGCCAGGCGCAGCTTGCGTTTGCCCGGCGTGGCGCTCTGGCCGGCCGTGCCGGGAAACTTCTGCAGCGTGGCCAGGCCTTCGCGCACATGCGCCAGGTATTCGCTGCCCTCGGTGGTCAGTGAAAAATCGGCCCGGCCAAACAACTTGGTGCCGATGATCTGCTCCAGCTGCTTGACCCGGTGGCTGACGGCGCTGGGTGTGACACACAATTCTTCGGCCGACAGGGTGACGCTGCGCAACCGCGCCAGCGCTTCAAACGTCAGCAGGCACTGGATCGGCGGTATGCGCTTGGCGGCCGCGCTGGGCACTGCGTAGGCCTCCATCGGCACAGGTCCCCGCACAAAGGGCGGGACGCCCGTCTGTGCGGAAGGAGTTTCAGCAGTTGCCATGCGGTGTGCCTATTTGAAAATCACGGTTTTGTGGCCGTTCAGCACCACGCGGTGTTCGCTGTGCCATTTCACGGCTCTAGCCAGCACCTGGCTTTCGGTGTCCCGGCCCATCGCCGTCAGGTCGTCCACGGTCATGCCGTGGTCGGCCCGGGCCACATCCTGCTCGATGATCGGCCCCTCGTCCAGGTCGGCGGTCACGTAGTGCGCCGTGGCGCCTATCAGTTTTACGCCCCGGTCGTGCGCCTGGTAATAGGGTTTTGCCCCCTTGAAACTGGGCAGGAAAGAATGGTGGATGTTGATGGCCCGGCCAGCGAGTTTCTTGCACAGGTCGTTCGACAGGATCTGCATGTAGCGCGCCAGCACCACCAGCTCGGCGCCTTCGGACTCGATGATCTCCAGCTGTTTCGCCTCGACCTGCGCCTTGGTGGCGGCGCTGACCGGCAGGTGGTGAAACGGAATGTTGTAGCTGGCCGCCAGCTGGTAGAACTCGCGGTGGTTGGAGACGATGGCGCGCACATCCACCGGCAGCAGGCCCGATTTCCAGCGAAACAGCAGGTCGTTCAGGCAGTGGCCTTCCTTGCTGACCAGAATCACGGTGCGCATCGGCTGCGCGCTGTCGTGCAGTTTCCATTTCATCTGCAAGGGCTCGGCGAAGGTTTTCAGCCGGCTGGAGAGTTCTTCGTGGGCGAGCTGGACGCAGGCAAACTGCACGCGCATGAAAAACAGTCCCGTGCCCTGGTCGTTGTACTGCGCCGCCTCTTCAATATTGCCGCCATGCTCGAAAAGAAAGCCCGATACGGCATGCACGATGCCCCGGCGGTCAGGGCATGAAAGGGTCAGGATATAAGCGTGATTCATAAGCGGTGAATTGTCGCAGGTGGCCTGTGTTTGCCGCGCTGGCGGCCGATTTTTGCACTGCGCCACCGTGCAAGAGTGCCAGAATGCAGTTTCAACCCGCATTCGCCGGCTTCATTTTTCACCGCACCTTGGGAGACTCGATATGGCTTATCAGAACTTCAACATGGACCACCAGTGGCTGCCGTTCACGCCCAACCGCAGCTTCATGAAAGACCCGCGCATTTTCGTGGCCGCCGACGGCATGCATTTCACGACGCATGACGGCCGCAAAGTGATTGACGGCATTTCCAGTCTTTGGTGCGTCACCGCCGGCCACAACCGCAAGCCGATCAACGAAGCCATCAAGAAGCAGCTCGACACGCTCGACTACGCCACCGCCTTCCAGGCCAGCAACGACCAGGCCTTCAAGGCCGCTGAAATGATCGCTGGCATGGCGCCGGGCGATTTGAACAAGGTGCTGTTTTGCAACTCCGGTTCGGAGGCTGCCGACACCTCGCTGAAAGTGGCGCTGGCCTACCACCGGGCGCGTGGTGAAGGCCACCGCAATGTGTTCATCGGCCGGGAAAAGGGTTACCACGGCGTCGGGTTCGGAGGCATGAGCGTGGGCGGCATTCCGGCCAATCGCAAGGTGTATGGCGCGGCCCTGCTGCCGCGCGTGGACCACCTGCGCTTCATCCATGACCCGGTCAGCCATGCCTACATCAATGGCGTGGAGCCTGAATGGACCGAAGACCTGCTGCTGGAGCTGGAAAACCGCATCCTGCCACTGCATGACCCCAGCAACGTGGCCGCCGTGATCGTCGAGCCGATTTCCGGCAGTGCCGGCTGGTACCTGCCGCCCAAGGGCTACCTGAAGCGACTGCGCGAGATTTGCGACAAGCACGGCATCTTGCTGATCTTTGACGAGGTGATCACCGGCTTTGGCCGCCTTGGGTGTAACTTTGGCGCCGACTACTACGGCGTCGTGCCCGACATGCTGAATTTTGCCAAGGGCGTGACGAATGGCGTGATTCCGCTGGGCGGCGTGATCTGCACCGACCGCATCTACCACGCCATGATGAAAGGCAGCGCCAACAGCCCGGAATACGCTGTGGAGTTCTTCCACGGCTACACCTATTCAGGCCATCCGGTGTCCTGCGCAGCGGCGATTGCCACGCTGGAGCTGTTCCAGCAGGAAAACCTGTTCGAGCGCGCCGGCCAGATGGGCAAGGTGCTGGGCGACGCGATGCACGGCAGCCTCAAGGGGCTGCCCAATGTCATCGGCATTCGCACCCTGGGGCTGGCCGGTGCCGTCGAACTGGCCCCGGTGGCAGGTAGCCCGGGCAAGCGCGCCTACGACATCTTCATGGAATGCTTCCACAACGGCGTCATGGTGCGGCCCGCCGGCGAGAACGTGGTGGTCTGCCCGCCCTTCATCGTCGAGAAAGAACACATCGACCGCATCGTCAATGTGGTGGCCGACGCCGTTCGCAAACACGCCTGAGTCCCCACGCGGCGCAATCAACGGTTTTGTCGATGCTATGTTTTAAATAGCATTGACATGTCTTGAACAGTGCGCAAAGGCTTGATTTGGTCAAGAATCAGGATGGCTGTCCGCATCTTCAGCCAAGTGCATCCTGGCCGAGCTGCTTTTTGTGAACGATGAAGTACTGCTTGATTGCGTCAGTAAACCCCGTTCGCAGGTGGCTGGTGCGCTCAAGCAGGCCCACGTCGCGTTCAAGCACCACGCCGGGCAGGGGAATGATCATCAAACCCCGGTCACTTGACCAGTCCACGTTCGCCAGCTTCGGCACGATGGCAATGCCGAAACCCTGGCGCACAATTTCCATGATGGCCTCGAACGAATTGAGTTCCATGGCATCGGTCGGGTTGACATGGCACTGCCGCAAGACCTCGCTCACCAGATAACCTGTCCAGGTGGTTTTGTCGAAGCGGATGAAGGGGCTGTTGCGGAGCATTTCGATTGGATCGTCAGACCGGTCGAAGTGCGGGTGGCGAGGCGCGATCAACACCATGGGTTCGCGGTAGAGCGGTGTCCAGACCAGGTTCGAGGGCAGCGCATGTGGTGACCTGATCACCACCGCGCCGTCCAGCTGACCGTGTTCCACCTTGCGCATGAAGTCGTCAGACTGGCCGGCAAGCAGACGTACCTCCAGACGCGGATACTGTTTTTTGATGGTCCACAGCGCATCGGCAAACGACCCCATCAACGCCGAGATCAGCGCCCCCATCACAACGGTACCCGACAGTCCGTCGTTGTCTCTGCCGGCTGCCAGTGCCTCATGGCGCAGCACCAGGTCCTGAATGGCCGGCACCAGCTTGCGCCCGGCCGGGTTCAGCACCACCGAACGCTTGGCCCGGTCAAACAGCTGCTGGTTCAAGTCTTCCTCCAGGCTGCGTATCTGCAGGCCAATGGCCGCCGGCGTCAGGCCAATGGCATGGCCGGCTGCCGCAAAGCTGCCGTGCTGAACCACTGCCAGAAAAGTTTTGAAGGTCCGTACTGAACGCATTTTGTTTCCAGTTCTTGAAAGGGCAGGTGTCGCCCCGTGAACACCGCGAGATAAATAAATACTTTACTTTCAGGAAATTATTACTGGCTTTTATTTTCTATTGGCCAAATCAAAAATACGCCCATGCATAAAACTCTCAAAGTGAAGGTATGGCGCGGCAAAGAAGCCGGCGGGTTCACGGCATACGACGTGCCGCGCAACGAAAGCCAGACCGTGCTGGATGTCGTGACCTATATCCAGCGCCATCTGGAGCCTTCGCTGAGCTACCGGTTTGCCTGCCGCGTGGGCATGTGCGGCTCTTGCGCCATGACCGTCAATGGCAAGGCGCGCTGGACCTGCCGGACGCACATTTCCAAGGTGGCGCCCGACGGCGAACTGGAAATCGCGCCGCTGTCGAACCTGCCGGTGATCAAGGACCTGGCCACCGACATGAGCGAATTCTTTGACAAATGGGCGCGTGCCAAGGGTCAGTTCAAGGGCGAACTCACGCGCGACGCGCCTTTCGCCAAGGTCGAGCCGGCGTCGCCGGAACGCAAGGCGGCCGACGCCGGCATTGAATGCATCGGCTGTGGCATTTGTTACGCGTCTTGCGACGTGGTGAGCTGGCAGCCTGACTACCTGGGTCCGGCGGCGCTCAACCGCGCCTGGACGCTGGCCAACGACGTGCGGGACGTGCAGCAGGTCGAACGGTTGCGAGCGGTGGCCGGCGACGCGGGCTGCCATTCCTGTCACACGCAGGGTTCCTGCACCGAACGCTGTCCCAAACAGCTCGCCCCGACGATGTCGATTGCCGGCCTCAAGCGCAAGGTGGCCAGGGCGGCCGTGCGGGGCGAGCTGTGAGCGCCACACAGGCATCCGGGGTGGCGCAGGCCAAGCGCTGGTACTGGCAGCGGATCAGCGCCATGGTGCTGGCGCTGTGCGTGCTGGTGCATCTGGCGGTCATGATTTACGCCGTGCGCGGCGGGCTCAGCGCCGGGGAAATCCTGGGCCGCACGCAGGGCAACTGGGGCTTTGCCGTGTTTTACGCTGTGTTTGTCGTGGCCTGCGCGGTGCATGTGCCCGTCGGCGTGGCCAACATTGCCCGTGAGTGGTGGGGCCTGGGGGAAGGTGCTGCGCTTTGGCTCTCGCGGGCCTTCGGGCTGCTGCTGCTGGTGATGGGCCTGCGTGCCGTGGTGGCGGTCGTGGCGGCATGAAGCGCCGCAACGACCAGCGCGCCCGTGCGCATCCAGCCTACTGGGCTTTCCTGATGCATCGCCTGTCGGGCCTGGGCCTGGCGGCATTTCTGCCACTGCATTTCTGGGCGCTGGGCCAGGCCTTGCAGGGGGCCGCCGCGCTGGACGGTTTTCTGCGTTTCGCCGACCAGGGGCTTTTCAAGTTTGCCGAATGGGGCCTGGTGGTCCTGCTGGCGCTGCACATGATGGGCGGCGTGCGCCTGCTGCTGATCGAGTTCGGCAGTGCCTCGGGTCTGCGCAAAGACTGGATTGCGGGTGCTGCAGGTTTCGCTGCCGCTGCCGGAATGGCTTTTGCCCTGTCACTCTTTTCCTGACTTTCACGGGCTTTTCCTGACTTTTCCAGGCTGTGCTGTAGGCCTGCTTTTCAATAACAAGGAGACAACGACATGACCTTCAACCGACGTTCAGCCCTGGGCCGCGTTTTTGCCGCAACCGTCGTCACGGCTGCCGCATGGGGCGCCATGCCCGCCACGGCGCAAGAACGCTGGCCCGTCAAGCCGGTGCGCCTGGTCGTTCCCTTTTCGCCGGGCGGCTCAACCGATGTGGTTGCACGCATGATCGGCCAGAAGCTTTCGGTGCTCTGGGGCCAGCCGGTGGTTGTCGAAAACCGCGCCGGGGCTGGCGGCAACCTGGGTGCGGACATGGTGGCCAAATCGCCGGCCGACGGCTACACGCTGCTGATGGCCTCGGGCAGCATCACCATCAATCCGCACATCTACAAAAACATGTCTTTTGACACCAGGAAAGACCTGGCGCCCATCACGAATGTGGCAAGCGGGCCGATGTTGCTCGTGGTGCCTGACCGCGCGCCGGTCAAGAGCGTGAAAGAATTGATCGCCTTGGCCAAGGAATCGCCAGGTGCGCTCAACTTCGGCTCTGCCGGCGTAGGCAGCCAGGTGCATCTGGCCGGCGAAAACTTTGCCGATGCCGCCCGCATCGAAATCAGGCATGTGCCTTACCGGGGCGAATCGGTTGCCTACAACGACCTGATTGCGGGTCAGATCCAGATGATGGTGGGCA
Source organism: Polaromonas sp. CG_9.7 (assembly GCF_015752205.1). Taxonomy (GTDB): domain Bacteria; phylum Pseudomonadota; class Gammaproteobacteria; order Burkholderiales; family Burkholderiaceae_C; genus Polaromonas. Next base: position 116,175 of record NZ_JADOVG010000008.1, on the reverse strand, counting down.
ATTTTGCCGCGGCTTCTGCCTTGCTGGGCCCGGGACGGCTGCGCGCGTTGGCCGTGACGGGCAAGCAGCGTTCAGCGCAACTGCCTGACGTTCCCACCGTGGCCGAAAGCGGCCTGCCGGGCTTCGAAAACACTGGCTGGTTCGGTTTTCTGGCGCCCGCCGGCACGCCCCAGGGCATTCTTTCCAAAATACAGATCGACACGGCCAAGGTGCTGGCCGAGTCTGACACCAAGGCGCGCCTGTTCGTGCAGGGAATGACCCCGGTGGGCAACACCCCGGCCGAATTTTCAAAGGCCATGGATGCCGAGTCCATGCAATGGGCCACCCTCGTGAAAAACCGCAAGATAACCACCGACTGACAAGAGAAAAACCCGATGAAGATTGATTTGCAAGCGGTCGAAGACGCCGCCATGACGCTGTACATCCGCGCGCTCAAGATGCTGCCGCCCGATGTCAAGGCCGGGCTGGACCGGCTGACCCGGACTGAAACCGCCGCCACCGCCCAAAGCGTGCTGGCAACCATGGTGACCAATATCCAGGTCGCCGAGGCCACCGACAACCTGCTGTGCCAGGACACCGGCATTCCCATCTACAACCTGCTGATCGGCTCGAACGTAGAGGTGGACGGCCACGCGCTCAAGCAGGCGATACGCCGGGGCTGCGAACGTGCCACCCGCGAACATCCGCTGCGCTCCTCGGTGGTGCATCCTTTGACGCGCAAGAACAACCACACCTCCTGCGGCATTGAGGTGCCTGTCATTCACATTGATTTCAGCCCGACGCCCGACCTGCTGGACATCGAAATGATCCCCAAGGGCAGCGGCTCGGAAAACAATTCCTTCCTGAAAATGGCCATTCCGGCCGAGGGCATCGACGCCATCAAGACCTTTGTGATCGACTGTGTGTTGGCAGCCGGCGGCAAGACCTGCCCGCCAACCATCGTCGGCGTGGGCCTTGGCGGCACCTCCGACCTGAGCGTGGCGCTGGCCAAGCGCGCGGCCACGCGCGAACTGGGCAGCCGCTGCAGCGATCCGGAAGGCGCCCGGCTGGAAGAGGCGCTGTCTGCCGCAGTCAACCAGCTGGGCGTGGGACCGCAGGGCCTGGGCGGCGACTCGACGGCGTTCGCGGTGCAGATCGAGCTGGCCTCGACACACATCACCATGAACCCCATCGCCGTCAACATGCAGTGCCATTCGGCGCGGCGCGCCCGCGCAACCTTCACGCCTGCAGGCGTGACCTACGGCTATTAGAACTTTTTCAGGAACTCAGCATGGCGCATCACGAACTCTCCACGCCGGTCACCGAGGCGCAAATCCGTCAGCTGCGCATCAACGACACGGTCACCCTGCAAGCCACGCTGTTCGGCATCCGCGATGCGACGCAGATCCACATGTTCGACCATGGGCGCCAGGCCAGGTTCGACATGCACGGCCATGCCGTGATCCATACCGCGCCGAATGTGCAGAAGGTTGAGAAATCTGCTGAATACCCGGCCGGCTACCGGCCGATCTGCATTGGCACGACGACTTCCGACCGCATGGAGCGCTTCACCCGGCCGCTCATGACCGACTACGGCGTGCGCATGGTCATCGGCAAGGGCGGCCTGCGTGACGGCTCGCTGTCTGCATTCAGGGAGCTGGGCGGCGTCTACCTGGCCATTGTCGGCGGTACCGCCGCGCTGGAAACCACCTGGATCGAGCAGATCGAAGACGTCGACATGGACGATTTGAACCCCGAGTCGCTCTGGAAATTCAGGATTCGCAATTTCGGCCCGCTGCTGGTGGCAATGGACAGCCATGGCGGCAGCCTGTATGACGAGCTCAAGCAAAGCACGGCAGGCAACAGGGCCGCAGCGCTGGCCAGCCTGGGAGTGACGGCATGAACATCAAACGACTGCAGACCGACATCCTGATCCTGGGCTCCGGCGGCGCCGGCCTGTTTGCCGCCCTGCATGCGCACCAGACGGCGCCCGACCTGTCGATCACCGTCGCCGTCAAGGGCCTGCTCGGAAAATGCGGCTGTACCCGCATGGTGCAGGGCGGCTACAACGTCGCGCTGGCCGCCGGCGATTCGGTCGAGCGGCATTTCATGGACACGATCGAAGGCAGCAAGTGGCTGTCGGACCAGGACCTGGCCTGGACGCTGGTGACCAAGGCGGTCGAGCGGGTGCACGAGCTTGAAAACGAGCTGGGCTGCTTTTTCGACCGCAACCCCGATGGCACCGTGCACCAGAAAGCCTTTGCCGGCCAGACCTTCGACCGCACCGTGCACAAGGGCGACCTGACGGGCATCGAGATCATCAACCGGCTGTCCGAACAGGTCTGGTCGCGCGGCATTGCCCGGCTTGAAGAGCACCGCGCCATCGAGCTGATCAAGACAGCCGATGGCAGCGCCTTGGCGGGCGTGCTGATGATCGACATGCGGGACGGCGGCTTCGTGTTCGTGCAGGCCAAGGCCGTGCTGCTCGCCACCGGCGGCGGCCCGACCATGTACAAGTACCACACCCCTTCCGGCGACAAGTCCTGTGACGGCCTGGCGATGGCGCTGCGGGCCGGCCTGCCGGTGCGCGACATGGAAATGGTGCAGTTCCACCCCACCGGCCTGCTTGCCGGCACGGGCACGCGCATGACCGGCACGGTGCTGGAAGAGGGCTTGCGCGGCGCGGGCGGCTACCTGCTCAACGGCGACGGCCAGCGCTTCATGGACCGCTACGACCCGAGGCTGGAGCGCGCGACGCGCGACATCGTGTCACGCTCCATTTTTTCCGAGATGCGCGAAGGCCGCACGTCGCCGAATGGCGGCGTGTACCTCCAGATGTCGCATCTCGGGCCGGAGAAGGTGCGCAAGCAGTTCAAGGGCATGGTCGAGCGTTGCGGTGATTGCGGTTTCGATCTGGCAGGCGGCCTGGTGGAAGTGGTGCCCACCGCCCACTACATGATGGGCGGCGTGGTGTTCAAAGCCGACTGCACCACGGCGCTGACCGGTTTGTTTGCCGCTGGCGAAGACACGGGCGGTGTGCACGGCGCCAACCGCCTGGGAGGCAACGGCGTGGCCAATTCCACGGTGTTTGGCGGCATCGCCGGCGACAGCATGGCGGCCTGGGTAAAAAGCCAGGGCCGCCTGCGCGAACCGGACGAAGCGGCGATCGGGCAAAGCATGGCATCGCACCTGGCGCCGTTTTCACAGGCGCCCGGAGACATCGAGGCGATTCGCGAGGCCCTGTTCGACTGCATGTGGCAAGACGTCGGCATCTTGCGCACTGCACAAGGCCTGCAGCGCGCACTCGTTACCCTGAACGCACTTGACGAACGGCTATCGGGCATTGGCGTGGCCGATGGCGACCGCGCCTTCAACCTGAGCTGGCACGACTGGCTCAACCTGAAAAGCCTGATCGCCGTGGGCCGCGTGATCGCGACTTCTGCTCTGGCCCGCGAAGACTCGCGCGGCGCACATTTCCGCGAAGACCATCCGCACACCGGCGACCTCGAAGGCTCCAGCTACATCGTCGTGACGCAGGACGGCCAGGCGCTGTCGATGCGCCGCGAACCGGTTCACTTCACCCGCGTCGTGCCTGGCCAGACGATCCTGCAAGAGGAGGATGCAATCGTTTCTTGAAACGCTTGAACAAGGCGCCCCGTGCGCGTTGACCTTTTCATGGCAGGCCAGCCGGTTGGCGCCCGAATTTCTAATCTGAACAACAGGAGACGTCGTGCATTCCATCCCGTATACCCTGGTCCTGTGGGCCGGTCTGTCTGCCATCGCACCTCAGGCAAGCTCCCAAACCCACCCCTACCCCGATCGCCCGGTCACGCTGATCGTGCCCTTCAGCGCCGGGGGCGATGCCGATGTCGCTGCGCGCAATCTGTCCGTCGTGGTGCAACGCACCCTGGGCCAGAGCCTGATCGCCGTGAACCGGGCGGGCGCGGGCGGGGCCATTGGTTCCCTTGCAGTGCAGGGCGCCAAACCCGACGGCTACACCCTGCTGCTCGCCCGTGTGGGCTCGCAGGTCGTCCTGCCGGCACTGCAAAAGGGGCTGGACTACAGGTGGGACAGCTTCACTTTCCTTGGCCTGCTGGAATTGAATCCGGTGGTCTGCGCAGTGCGCAGCGAATCGGCCTACAAGACCATGGCGGACCTGGTCAATGCGCTGCGCGCCAATCCTGGCAAGCTCAACTACAGCACCACTGGCCCTGCGACGATCCTGAACTTTGGTCCCCAACTGTTGTTCGATGTGCTCAAGCTCGGCAAGAACGCCGCTGTGCCGGTGGCCTACAAGGGCGGTGGTGAAGCGGCCATGGCTGTGCTGTCGGGCGATGTGGATTTCAGTTGTGGAAACCTCACGTCGATGATCGGCAATATCAAGGGCGGCAAGCTGCAGGCGCTGATGACCACGACGCCAGAACGACTCAAGGATCTGCCAGACGTGCAAACAGCGCGCGAGGCAGGTTATCCGGAACTTGAAACGGTCATTGGCTGGAGCGCGCTGTATGGCCCGCCTGGCCTGGACAAGGAAATCACAAACCGCTGGGTGAACACACTGGCTGCTGCCGCGCAGGATGCCCAGTGGACTGCCGCGACTGAAAAAGCCGGCAGCATTCCGCGGGTGATGAAGCCCGCTGACACCAGAAAATTCGCTTCCGACCAGTACCAGGTGTATGAACGCCTGGGCCGCGAACTCCAGATTGAATTGAAATAAAAGGCCGATACATGAACACCGCTTCCCGCAACCGTGGCTGTGATGCCCTGATCCAGTCGCTCAAGACAGCCGGCGTGCGCCGAATCTTCACGCTTTCGGGCAACCACATCATGCCGATTTACGACGCCGCGTTCAATTCGGGAATCGAGCTCATCCACACGCGCCACGAAGCCAGCGCCGTGCACATGGCCGATGCCTATGCGCGCATCACCGGCGAGGTGGGCGTGGCGCTGGTCACCGGAGGCCCCGGCCATGGCAATGCGGTGTCTGCGCTGTACACCGCGCAGATGGCCGAATCGCCGGTCGTTTTGCTGTCTGGCCATGCGCCGAACAACCAGCATGGACTGGGCGCTTTTCAGGAAATGCGCCAGGCCGAGATGGCGGTGCCGGTGACAAAGGCCGCCTGGACATGCGCCGGGCCGGACCAGCTCGCCGGCGACATTGCCAGGGCGATCCGTATTGCGCGATCGGGCAGGCCCGGGCCGGTGAACCTGAACCTGCCCACGGACGCGCTCGATGACCTGGCCGAGGCACCGGCGCTGGTGGCCGATGCCTTCGAGCCCGAAACCATGGCGTTGGACTGGGCCACCGCCAGCGACCTGATGCAGCGCCTGTCCCAAGCCAAGCGTCCCATGATCCTTGCCGGCCCGGCCTGCATGACCCGCCCGGGCCGCGCGATGCTGGCTGCACTGGAAGCGGCCAGCGGTGTGCCGGTGATCGGCATGGAAAGCCCACGCGGCATCGCCGATGCCAGCCTGGGTGCTTTTGCACAGATGCTGGCGCAGGCCGACTGCGTGCTGCTGGTCGGAAAAAGGGTGGACTTCACGCTTAAATTCGGCAAGGCTCCGGCCTTGTCGGCACAAACCATCGTGCATCAGGTGGATGCCGAACCGGCCGAAATCGAACGCACACGCAACGCGCTCGGCGAGCGTCTGCACGTCACAGCGCTGGCCGATGCTTTCTCGTCGCTGTCGGCATTGACGCAGGCGGCTTCCAGCGGCGCCCCGTACGCATGGCTCGCCGACGTGCGCGGGGCGGTCGCCTACCGTCCGCCTGAATGGGACAGCGTGACATCGGAACTGACCGGCAAGCTTCATCCCGTGCAAATGCTCAGGCCGCTGCAAGCGCTGCTCGACAGCCATCCCGAATCGGTGCTGGTGTGCGATGGCGGTGAAATAGGACAGTGGGCGATGGCTTGCCTGAACGCGCCGCACCGGGTCAACAACGGCGTGGCGGGCTCGATCGGCTCGGGTCTTGCGTATGCCCTGGCCGCGCGTTGCGCGCAGCCGCAAGCGCCGGTGGTGGCGGTGATGGGGGACGGCACGGTCGGATTTCATATCGCTGAATACGACACGGCCATGCGCTACGGACTGCCTTTTGTGTCGGTGGTTGGCAACGATGCGCGCTGGAATGCCGAATACCAGATCCAGTTGCGCGACTACGGTGCGGACCGGCTGGTGGGCTGCGAGCTTCGTCCGATGCGCTATGACGCTGTCGTGCAGGCATTCGGCGGTCATGGCGAACTGGTGACCGAGCCGCAGGCGATGGCGTCGGCTGTACAGCGTGCCCAGGCCAGCGGCCTGCCGGCCTGCCTGAACGTGATGATCGAGGGAGTGCCTGCGCCGCAGATCAAGTATTGAAGGGGCCATGTGTGTCAAGCAATGGCGTTTTACCCCGACAGCAGCAGGTTTGTGCGCCTGTGTTGTGATGCCCTCAGACGGCTGGCTGCAGCGACAATGCTGGCGCTCACGGCGCCCGCCTGCCAACGCAAGGCCGTGAGCGCGTGACCGACCTGCCCTGGCTTACGCTGCTGAGCGCCGCGCTGATCGTGACGGTTGCGTACACCGTGTACGGCCTGACCGGATTCGGCGCGGCGATCATTGCCATTCCGCTGCTGGCGCATTTCTTTCCCTTGCGCTTTGCCGTGCCGATGATGCTGGTGTTTGATCTTTTTGCCGGCTTGTTGCTGGGCCTGAAGAACCGCAAATACCTGGACCGAGGCGAATTGCTGCGCTTGCTGCCTTTTTTGCTGATCGGCATGGTGGTGGGTGTGACCTTGCTGGTACGGGTGAGCGAACGCTGGCTGCTGATGGTGCTGGGCATCTTTGTGCTCACTTACGCCAGCTGGAGCCTGCTGCGCAAGGCGGTGACTGCACCCATTTCGTCCCGGTGGGCCGTGCCCGCCGGAATGGTGGGTGGCGCGTTCACGGCGCTGTATGGCACGGGCGGGCCGGTTTACATGATCTACCTGGCGCGGCGCCTGCCCGACAAAACCGTGATGCGCGCGACCATTGGCGTGCTGATCTTCGGCACCGCCCTGATCCGGCTGGTGCTTTTCACCGGAAGCGGGTTTTACCGTCAGGACGGACTGCTGCCGCTGGCGTTTGCGTTGCTGCCGTGTGCGATTCTGGGTTATCTGGCGGGCAGCCATCTGCATGCGCGCATGCCTGCGGAACGCGTCATTCAGGCGGTGTGGGTGCTGTTGATCGCCGGCAGTACCAGCCTGCTGTGGCGCGGCCTGACCATGCCATGAGATCGGGATTTGCCGGGATGGAATATTTTGCAGCGGCTGAATGCCCGCTGGCTTCAACCCTGTTTGCCTGATGTCGCCGGCCCGGTGGACTGGCGCACCACCAGCGCCACGTCGATTTTGGTACTGCGCTGGACCGACTCTCCGCGTATTGCGGCCACCAGACGGTCGGCCGCTGTGCTCCACATGGCTTGCGTGGGAACCCGCACGGTGGTCAGTGCGGGCTGCAGGTGCCGCGCCATCTCCAGGTCATCAAAACCCACGATGGACAGGTCGTGCGGCACCTGCAAGCCCAGGCTGGCCGCTTCCAGCATGGCGCCAAAGGCCAGCACGTCGTTGCCGCAGATCACCGCCGTGGGTGCTGGCTGGTGCGCCATCAGCTGGCGCAGCCCGTCTCGTGCATCGGCCAGCGCGTAGGCTCGTTCCACCAGGCGCCCGGCTGGCAAATCCAGCCCGGCCGCCTGCAATGACCGACGCACGCCTTCGACCCGCTGCAATGCACGGTCATTGTCGAGCGTCACGCCGGCCAGCATGGCGATGTGGCGATGACCCAGATCGATCAGGTATTGCGTTGCCTGGGCCATGGCGGCAACATTGTCAAAGCCGACACTGATATGTTGGTTGTCCGGTGCATGGACCATCACATGGACACAGGGCAGGCTGCGTTGATCCATGAAGCGCAGCAGGTCGGGATGCTGGCTGAATCCGCACAGCACCAGCGCATCAGCCCCCCGGGTAACCAGGTTGATGGCCTGGCGCATTTCACTGGTTTTGTCATAACCGCTGGTGGCAATCAATAACTGGATGTCCGACTGCGCCAGGCGGCGCTGGAGCGAATCAATCGCAGTGGCAAAGATGGCATTGTCCACGGTCGGAAACACGGCGCCGACCGTGCCGGAACGCCGCAGCATCAGCGCACGCGCACCGGCATGTGGCACATAGCCCAGCTGTGCCACAGCTGCAGTGACTTTCTTTCGCAAGGATTCGCTAACCGACTCGGGCCGGTTCAGGACGCGTGACACCGTCGCGGTCGATACGCTTGCCAGGCGGGCGACATCGTCAATGGTGGGGTGGCTATTTTCAGGCGTAGTCATAGGATTTAAATGTACGCGCTTACAGCTTTAATTTGACTTGTCAGTGACCGGGTTTACTCTAATAAATGAACGGTCACACCTTATTGACAGCCAATGGTCGAGCGTCGAATAATGAAAGCGCTTACAAATCAATTCTGGAGAGTTTGGTGACATCTGCGAAAACCGTTCAGCCCTTGGCCGCCAGCCCTTCCATTGAGAAGGGCCCCCTACTTTTTTCGTGGAGCCGAGGGTTGTTGCGTGTACTGCTGACCCTGGGCATTCTGGTTTTGATTTGGTGGGGACTGACCGATGGCTCGGGCCTGATTTCTCGCATGCGGTTTCCAGCCCCGGCTGAAACCCTGGCCGCCTGGAAACAGATTGTGTTCGAGGGCTATAGCAGTGCACGCTGGCACGAGCATGTGCTGCGCAGCGTGCGGCTCGTCACGATGGGTTTTGTGGTGGCATCTACCCTGGGCGTGGTGCTGGGGCTGGCTATGGGCGCCAGCCGCACGGTGGAGGCGCTGGCCAACCCGGCTTTCCTGTTTTTGCGCCCGATTCCGCCACTGGCCTGGATTCCGCTGGCCATCGTGTGGCTTGGATTGGGCGATGCCGCAAAGGTGATGGTGATTTTCGTGGCCGCCTTTGTGCCTTCGGTTATCAACACTTTCAGCGGCGTGCGCCAGATTGAGCGTCCGCTGCTGGAGGCCAGTGCCATGCTGAATATCACCGGTTGGCGCTACTGGAAAGAGGTGCTGATTCCCGGGGCGATGCCCAGCATTTTCACCGGGCTGCGACTGTCATTGCAGGCGTCGTGGACGACTCTGGTGGCGGCTGAACTGGTGGGTGCCATCGCGGGACTGGGGCAAATCCTGAACCAGGGCGCGCAGGACATTTACCCGCCCATGATCCTGGTCGGAATGATGAGCGTGGCCCTGACCGGCTGGCTGATGACGCTGGGCCTGGGCTGGCTGGAGAAAAAAGTGATGCCATGGAGGAACACGTAAATGCTGCAATCCCCTTTGCCCGCAGGCCGCTTCTGGGCCCTGAGTCTGGCGGGCGCCACCGGATTTTTCTTGCTCTGGTCCGCCATGGCCTTGTCGGGATTGGTGCCGCGCACTTTTTTGCCCGCGCCGTGGGAAATCTTCTCGCGCCTGATCGAGTTGACGCATGAGCCGTTTGCGGGCTACACGCTGCAAATGCATCTGCTGTCCAGCCTGAAACGATTTGCCATGGGTTTCATTCTGGCGGTGTGTGTCGGCATCCCGCTGGGATTGCTGATGGCCTGGTTTCGCTGGGTGGACAAGATTGTCGGGCCTTTGTTTGAAGCTGTGCGATTTGTCGCGCCGATTGCCTGGGTGCCTTTTGCCGCACTGTGGTTTGGCACCGGCATTGGCGGGCCAATCCTGATCATTTTCATGGGGGCACTGCCGCCGGTACTGATCAACACCTACCGCGGCGCCAAATATGTGGACCGCAAATACATCGAAGCTTCCAGCATGCTGGGCGCAGGACCCTGGCGCGGCATCACGCAGGTAATGCTTCCTGCAGCCGTTCCATCCATTGTGTCTGGCCTGCGCATCTCTGCCGGTCTAGCCTGGCAATCGCTGGTGGGTGCGGAACTGATTGTGGCGTCCAGCGGGGTCGGTTACCTGATGGTCAAGGGGCAGGCTGGCTTGTCTACCGCCACGGTGATGAGCGGCATGATCGCCATCGGCCTGGTGGGACTGGTCATTGATGTGCTGCTGCAGCGTCTGCAGAAGACGATTGAAACCCGTCGTGGACTGTAAACACGGCCTTAAAAAACTTTAGCCCAGGAAACCTATGGCCATCATTCATTTCAACAACGTGGAGCGCACCTTTCACCAGGGCAACCAGGACTTTGTTGCGCTCAAGGGCGTCAACCTGGAGGTCGGCGACCGCGAGTTTGTCGCCATCGTCGGGCCGTCGGGCTGCGGTAAAACTACTTGCATGCGCATGGCGGCAGGACTTGAACACCCCACGGGCGGCCATGTGATGGTGGACAACGAAGTGGTCACTCGCCCCGGTCCAGACCGTGCGGTGGTGTTCCAGCAATTTGCGCTTTTCCCCTGGAAAACCGTCTGGGACAACATCGAGTTCGGTTTGCATTCGCTGGGTATCGCGGCGCCCGAAAGGAAAAAACGCATCGAGCAATACATCGATCTGATGGGATTGAAGGGCTACGAAAAGGCTTTTCCGCATCAGCTCTCGGGTGGCATGCAGCAGCGGGTGGCGATTGCCCGAGCCTATGTGCTGGACCCCAAGGTGTTGCTGATGGATGAGCCCTTTGGCGCGCTTGATGCCCAGACGCGCGTGGTGATGCAGGAAGAACTGGTACGCCTGGCACGCAAGCATCCGCGCACCGTGCTGTTTATCACCCATGCGGTGGAAGAGGCGGTTTACCTGGCCGACCGCGTCGTGGTGATGTCGCGCCGGCCGGGCACGATCCGGGAAATCATCGACATCAAATCCATTCGTGAAGCCGAGGGTTGGGACGCCCTGCCGCGCATTGAGGACGTCATGGACCAGCCCACTTTTGTTCACCTTCGCACCCAGATATGGAAATTGCTCCGCGACCAGCATGAAGCGGCAATCCATTGATACCGGCACCGGATTTTTGTACTTATAACTTCAGGAGATTCCCATGAAAACTTTTTTGCGCAACACCTTGCTGGGCACCCTTGTCGCCAGCGCCACGCTGTGCGCCCAAGCGCAGGCACCACTCACCGAAATCAAGGTCAGCTACCAGCCGGCGTTGTACTGGTCCTTGCCGTTTTTTGTTGCCGCAGAGAAGAACTGGTGGGCTGAAGTGGGGCTCAAGCCGGTGTTCAGCATCTTCCCGGCCGGTGTACCGCAGATGGCTGCTGCTGCGGCCAAGTCATGGGATGTGGGCGGAACAGGTTCTGTGCCGGCTGTGCTGGGCCACATGCGCTTCGGCATTAAAACCATTGGCCTGACCAATGACGAATCGGACGCCAACACCCTGATGGTCAGCAAGGAAATGGCCGATCAGTTCTCCAAGAATCCGGCATTGATCAAAGGCCAGACGATTTTGCTCACCAGCAATTCAACCGGAGATTTTGCCGTTCAGGCGTGCCTGAAAAAGTACGGGCTGACCAAGCAGGACGTGATGATCAAGAACATGGGCCAGTCCGAAATCATCTCGGCGCTGGCTTCGGGCGGCGCCAACCTGGCCGGACTCTGGGCGCCCAACACCTATTCGGTGGAAGAAAAGGCTGGCGCTGTACAACTTTGCTCGGGCAAGGATGGCGGCGCCATTGTGCCGGGTGCGCTGGTGGCACGCAGTGAGTACGCCGAGCAGAATCCCGAGGAAGTTGCGAAATTTCTCGCCGTTTACCTGCGCGCCTGGTCGTGGATGAATGCCAACCGGCCAGAAGCGTTGGTCATGATGCGCAAATTCTATGAACAGGGCGGCGTCAATGTCTCCGACGCTTCGCTGCAAAAAGAGTTTGCCAAGCGACCGACCTTCAGCCTGGAGCAGCAGCTTGCCCATATGGACCGCAGCCGGGGTACGTCCGACATGGACAGCTGGTTTGGGCAAATTGCCACCTTCATGCGCGGCACCGGCGCGATCAACACCACACCGCCGGGCACTGACTACATCACCGATGTCTATATGAAGCGTGTCAACACAAACCCCAAATTGCGCGAGTTTGCCAACCGCAGCCAGTAAGTCACCCAAAGCACCTTCATGCGTGTCATGGAGGTGCTTTTTAAAGCCTGAATTTGTAAGCGCTTTCAAATGAGGTTGACGGCGTTTTTGTTTGATTGAATTTTTATTGACCGCCCTAAGGAGATTGAAATGACTGTGACCTACCTGAAAAAAGCCGACAAGACGCCGGAAACAGAAACAGCCAGTGCCCAGCAAGTTGTAACCACCATGCTTGGCGAGATTGGTGTCAACGGCGAGTCGGCGGTGCGCGCCTATGCCAAAAAGCTCGACCAGTGGGAGGGCGAGATCGTGGTGAGCCGCGCCGAAATCGAGCGGCGCAGCGCCGAGGTGCCTGACCAGGTGCGGCGGGACATTGATTTTGCGATCAAGCAGGTGAGCGACTTTGCGCTGGCGCAGCGCCGTTCGCTGAATGAATTTTCGGTGGGTCTGCATCCGGGCGTGACCGCCGGGCAACGGGTATTGCCGGTCAATGTGGCCGGTTGTTACGCGCCTGCCGGGCGTTATGCGCACATCGCCTCTGCCTATATGGGCGTGGCCACGGCCAAGGCGGCAGGGGTGAAAACCATCATCGCCTGCTCGGGGCCGTTTCGTGGGGGTCCGATGCATCCGTACCTGTTGTACGCCTTCGACCGGGCCGGTGCCGATGTCATCATGACGCTGGGCGGCGTGCAGGCCATCGCCACGATGGCCTATGGCCTTTTCACGGGTCAGCCTGCAGATGTCATTGTCGGACCCGGTAACAAATTCGTTGCCGAAGCCAAACGCACCCTGTTTGGCAAGGTCGGCATCGACGTGTTCGCCGGTCCGTCAGAGGTCGGCGTCATTGCAGACGACAGCGCTGACGCGGCCATCGTTGCCAGTGACCTGGTCGGCCAGGCCGAACATGGCCATGAGTCACCGGCCTGGCTGTTCACCACTTCCCGGGCACTGGCCGAGCAGGTGATGCAACGGGTGCCCGAGTTGATTGACAAACTGCCGCCTACAGCGCGTGACGCCGCCGGCAGCGCCTGGCGCGATTACGGCGAAGTGATCTTGTGCGACACCCGCGAGGAGGTGGCAGAAGTGTCAGACCGATACGCCAGCGAACACCTGGAAGTGCATGCCCGCGATCTTGACTGGTGGCTGGACAACCTGACCTCCTACGGCTCGCTGTTCCTTGGCGAGGAAACCACGGTGGCCTTTGGTGACAAGGCCAGCGGCCCCAACCATGTGCTGCCGACCAAGGGCGCGGCGCGCTACTCAGGCGGCCTGTCTGTTCACAAGTTCATGAAAACCCTGACGTGGCAGCGCATGACACGCGAGGGCGCCCGCAACATTGGCGAAGTCACTGCGCGCATTTCACGCCTGGAAGGCATGGAGGCCCATGCCCGAACGGCGGACGACCGGCTGGCCAAATACTTTCCCGGTACTGCGTTCGACCTGGGCGAGCCGGTGTCGGTATGAGCATTGCGCAACTGTTCGACCTGTCGGGCCGGCGGGCGCTAATAACGGGCGGCAATTCCGGCATCGGCGAAGCCATGGCCCGTGCGCTGGGACTGGCGGGCGCGCAGGTGCTGCTGGTGGCGCGCCGCCAGCCTGAACTCGACGCTGCCGCCGCACGCCTGCGGGCCGAAGGAATCACTGCCACCACCCTGGCGGCGGATCTGGCCGATGCCGCCGCGCTCCAGGAGGTTGCGGTTGCAGCCGAATCGTTGCTGGGCGGCGTTGACATCCTCGTCAACGCCGCCGGCATCAACCTGCGTCAGCCTTTTCTGGAAGTCACTCCAGAAAGCTGGGCAATACAGCTGGCGCTGCATCTTTCCGCACCGTTTTTTCTGACGCAGGCGCTGGCGCCCGGCATGAAGGACCGCCGCTGGGGCCGCGTTATCAATATCGCTTCGCTTCAAAGCTGGCGTGCTTTTGCCAACAGCGCGCCGTATGGCGCCGGCAAGGGCGGCGTGGTGCAGCTGACACGCGCCATCGCCCAGGCATGGTCGCCGCACGGCATCACCTGCAATGCCATCGGTCCGGGATTTTTTCCGACTGCGCTGACGGCCGCTGTGTTTGACAACCCGGAGCTGGCTGAGCGTAATGCCGCGCAAACCTGTATCGGGCGCAACGGAGAACTGACCGACCTGCATGGCGCAACCGTGTTTTTGGCCAGTGAGGCCAGCGCCTATATCACCGGGCAGACGCTGATGGTCGATGGCGGCTTCACTGCGCGTTGAAAAACTGAAATAGGAGTTATTTGATGAAAGCGCTGGTCTACACCCAACCCAATGAACTGCAACTGCAGGAACTCCCACGACCCGAACTGGCCGATGGTGAAGTGGTGCTCAAAATTGATGCGGTCGGCATCTGTGGCTCCGACATGCATGCGTGGCATGGCCACGACCCCCGGCGCAAACCGGGACTGGTGCTGGGCCACGAGTTTGTCGGCACGGTGGTTGAATCGGCGGCAGTTGGTTTTAAGCCAGGCACGCGATTTACCGGCAATCCGCTGATTACCTGTGGTGTCTGCGACTACTGCGTGCAGGGCCGCAACAACCTGTGTTCCAACCGCACCATGGTGGGCATGACCCGGCCCGGTGCTTATGCCGAGTACATGAGCATTCCGGCCGCCTCCCTCATCGCCATGCCGCAAGACATGTCCGATGTGGCAGCTGCGTTGACCGAACCAGCGGCCACGGCCTGGCACGCCGTCAACCTGTCGCTGCGCGTGCTGCCGCGACCGGTGCATGAATGCCGCGTGCTGGTGATCGGCGGCGGCGCCATCGGCATGCTGGCCGCCTTGCTGCTCAAGCACCTGGGCGTCGTCCGGCTTACCCTGAGCGAGCCCAATTCCCTGCGGCGTGAGGCTGTGCAAACCCATGTCGGCTGTGAAACCCTGGACCCGCGCCAACAGACACCCGCTGAAAATCAGTACGACTATGTGCTCGACGCGGTGGGCGCCAAGGTGACGCGCCAGCAGGCCTTTGTCGCCATCCGGCCCGGTGGCGTGGTCATGCATGTGGGCCTGCAGGACTGGGCCAGCGAAATCGACATGCGCAAGCTGACATTGTCTGAAATCACGCTGCTGGGCACCTACACCTACACCACCGCCGACTTGCGCGCCACGGTGACCGCCCTGCATGCGGGCGTGTTCGGAGACCTCGCCTGGGTTGAGGAACGGCCCATGGCGCAGGGGCAGCGCACCTTTCAGGACCTTGATGAAGGCCGCACTGCATCGGCCAAGATCGTTTTGCGACCCTGAGAGGCAACGGCCGCCCCTGGCTGTCCGGGGGACTGCACCAAGCTACTTGCCGGCTGCAGGCCACTGCGCCTTCAATTCGGCGCAGTAGTCGGTTTCGGGCAATGCCGGCGTCGGCCAGACGCCGTCAAAAGCGTCAAGCCTGTCGGTGGCCGCACCATCGCCCGCGCGCAGTTGCAGTGATTTGGCCTTCACGTCGGCCCGCAGGTGTTGCGGCACGCCCAGGGCGCGGTCGGCATGGCCGTTGCCGGTCAGCAGCACCACGGTTTTGCCAGGCAGCAGCAACTGGTGAAGGGTAGCGGCCATGGTGATGTCCTTGGCAATCTGGATGCGCGTCATCGGCGTGATCTGGCTCTCGGGCAGCAAGTTGCAGTGGCCGAGACGGATGGCTTGCTGCTGCGCCTTCAGCGCCGGGCCGGGAAGCTGTCCATCCAGCTTGCTGTCATTCATGCTGGACGGCATCTGGTCGCGCGGCAGGTTGGCGCCAAGCACCGGCACGCCTGCGCGCACCGCGGTCATCACCGCAGGCCCGTAGGCGCTCCACGGCCAGGACTTGTCGTCCCATTTCAATGCCCTGCGCGCCTGCTCTTCGGTCGAACTCGGTTTGAGCTTCGCGGTGCTGACACCGACCTCGGACATTTCCAGCGCCACGGCGGCCAGCAGACCGCGGCTCGCCAGGCTGGAGACGATTTGCTGCTCAATTTCATGGTGTGCCGGCGCATCATGCTGCTCGCCGACGATCAGCACATCGGCGGGCAGCAAGGCCTCCAGCCGGGTCGCTGTCTGGGCAGCCGCACGGCTGCCGGTCTGTTCAAGGATGGGCAGTTCGGGTCGACCGGCACAACCCGCTGTCATCAACGCGGAGGAAGCGGCCAGAAGTACGGCGAAATGGACGGGTGTAAAGAGTCTGGAAGTAAGCAGCATGGCCGAATACTAAAGCCTTGACTGGTGCGCTGCTGCGCGGTTGGCATCTGGCGGTCTTTTTGTCCGGGACCGTCACGGACTTCACGGTGCTCTCGCTGCGGATGGACTCACCCAGTGGTCAGTGCAGGGAAACCGGCGTGTTTGCCAGGCCGCTGTAGCCTTCCAGCGTGTCCTCAACCTCTTCTTGCGTGGGCGTTTGCTTTTCCCAACCGCTCAGGCGCTGCTGGAACATCTCTGCCCAGGAACCGTCTAGGTAAACCTGCTTGCCGGAGCGCTTGTCCACGATTTCATAGCCGTGGCGGGCCAGTTGGGGCACGGCCGGCCGGGGTGCCGAGTCTTCGGGCGCATTCGCGTGAATCTGTACCACCACAAATGATTCCGAGTCGTAAAGCAGTTGCATTGAAATATCCTTTGTCCGCAGATGGCCACGATTGCCGCAACTTCAAGAGGGCGCGGTAGGGCAAGGCTCTCAGGGACGGGTCAGATCGCTCAGTTCCTGATCGACAAAATCGCCGTTCGCCTGGGTGATCCTGCTGCGCACCGGCAGGTAGTCCAGCGCCGGTGCAAACCAGATTTCAACCTTCTGGTCGTAGTCGCGCCGGGGCTGGCGTGACAGCTTGACGGTCGCCGTTTCACCGAAAGGCAGCGCGAGCAATTCCGGGCCTTCGACCACAAAGGTCCAGTTGTCCGCAGCGCGCGGCCCGACGGTGAGGGTTGAAATGGTCGAGCCTGCCGGAAAGCCCGACGGGTTGCCCGCCAGCATGCCGCCAAGCTGCAAGAACACGCTGACCCGGTCCTGTGCGCCCTGGACCCACGGCACCGTGGGCGTGTTGGCGCTGAAGCTGATCTGGCCCTTGTCGGGCTCGAAATGGGCCGCCACCTCGGTGCGCGACTTGTCGGAAAAGCGCGTGGGCGCCAGCCCTTGGGCGCTGATCTGGCCGGTGCTGCTTAGGGTGCGCGAGCCGATGAACAATGCCTTGACGGTCATGCGCGCGTTGTAGCTGCCGCCGGCGTTTTCCCAGAGCAGTTCGCCTTGCGCATGGTAGGTCAGGCCCTTGGCGCTGCCGGTCATGCGGTAGTCAAGCCGGGCGCTGGTCGCCAGCGCCATGGCGGTGACCGGCGTCTGGGTGGCTGGTGGCGGCGGCGGTGGCGGTGGCAGTGGCGGTGGCAGTGGCAGTGGCGGTGATGGCGCTGCCGCGTCACTGTCGGGCGGCGTCGGGGTGGCTGCCGTGGCGCTGCTGGCGGGACCTTCGCGTGCGGGTGCGGCTTCTGGCAACTCAGTGGATGGGGCAGCGCCTTGCGTCTCTGGCGGGGTTGGCGCTTCATCGACGCTGGCCGGAAGCGGGTCACGTGATGCTATTGAATCAATAGCTGATTGCGTATACTGGTCCTGCGCAAGAGGCATTTTTTTCTTGAAAATCGGCTTTTTGACAGACGTGACGATTGGTTTGGGTGGCGTGGGCGCAGGAGGCGTGGCCTGGACGGGGGGCGGACTGGCGGCCGCTGGCGGCAGGGCAATGCTGCGGGTGGTCATCACCGCCACGCTGCGGGACGTCGGCTCTTGCGACGGTCCGAAGCGGGACGGCCGGGTTTGCAGCACCAGCGCATGGGCAGCCAGCACCCCGGCGGCCAGCAGGCCCAAGGTGCGCCAGGGCGGCGCTGCATGGCGCGGCACAATCTGGTCTGTTGCCGGTATGTCGGAAGTCAGCCTGTCAGGACACATCACCCGACCATTCATTTATTCTGGAAATCATGAAACTCGCTACCTACAAGGACGCCTCGCGCGACGGCCAGCTGGTCGTGGTGTCGCGCGACCTGTCAACCGCTCATTATGCGACCGGCATCGCCAACCGGCTCCAGCAGGTGCTGGACGACTGGCGCTTCATGGCGCCGCAACTGCAGGACCTGTATGAACTGCTGAACAGCGGGAAGGCGCGGCATGCGTTTGCGTTTGATCCGGCGCGCTGCATGGCGCCACTGCCGCGCGCCTACCAGTGGGTCAGCGGCCCGGCGTACGCCAGCCATATCGAACGCTTGGGAGGCCTGCCGGCGGCCGATCTGCCCGCGGGGCTGTACGCCGAGCCGCTGCTGCGCCAGGGCCGCAGCGACGGCTTCATCGGTCCGCGCGATGACGTGGTGCTGGCCAGCGAAGCGGGTGGCATCGACTTTGAAGCGCAACTGGCCGTCATCACCGGGGACGTGCCGATGGGCGCCAGCCCCGAACAGGCGCTGGCCGGCATTCGCCTGCTGATGCTGGGCAGTGACATCTGCCTGCGCAGCCTGGGCGTGCTGCAGGGTCGGCCCATGACTGCCTTTGGCCCGGTGGCCGTCACGCCTGACGAGGCCGGCGACGCCTGGCGCCAGGGGCGGCTCGGCCTGGGCCTGCAAACCACCTGGAACGGCCGCAAGGTCGGCCTGTGCGACGCCGGCGAGGGCATGACGTTTCATTTCGGCCAATTGTTGTCGCACCTGTGCAAAACGCGGCCGGTGAGCGCCGGAAGCATCGTCGGCGCCGGCCCGGTCAGCCACGCGGATTGGCGACAGGGCTACAACTGCATCGCCGAAAAGCGCGCCGTTGAAACAGCCGACACCGGCCAGCCCACCACCCGTTTCATGCAGTTCGGCGACACCCTGCGCATTGAGGTCAAGGGCAAAAACGGGCAGTCGCTGTTCGGCGCGATCGAGCAGGAAATCACGCCGCCGGCTTGACGTGTTGCGAGCCTAAATGCCAGCCCGAGCGCAGGCCGGCACGCGCCTCAAGCCGCGTAAAGCGTGTCCAGCGACCGCAGGCCCTTGATCTCGATCGGATTGCCGCACAGGTCGCAAAAAAACATCGTCCACTGCTCGCCCGGCTGGCCTTCAAAGCGCACCTGCGGCGCCAGCAAGAACGTCGTGCCTGCCGCCTGCAGACGCCCGGCCAGCGCCTGCCAGTCGGGCAGCGCCAGCACCACGCCAAAGTGCGGCATGGGAACCAGGTGCTCGCCGACATGGCCGGTGCTTGCGGTTTTGAAAGGCGCGCCCAGGTGCAGCGACAACTGGTGGCCGAAGAAGTCAAAGTCCACCCAGGTGGCGGTTGATCGACCCTCCGCGCAGCCCAGCACGTCGCCATAAAAGCGGCGCGCCTCGTCCAGGTCGGTGACATTGAAGGCAAGGTGAAACAGGCTTTTCATGGCCCAAGCTTAGCAGCCAGGCCCATCACCATGAATCACGGCGCTGAGGATGGCGCTCTCGTCGGGCACGACCTCAAGAATGGCTTGAAACGCTATCAAACCAGAAGCGCATCAAGAAGAGCTCATCAGCAATAAAAAACGATTTTGGCTTTAAGTTTCGCAGTGCCGCCGACGCCACGCCAACGGCAGGGAATTTCCAACAAACGCATCCAAAAAACCGGTTGACGAGATGTTCCCACGCTGCACAATCAGGTCGTGTGCCGGGGTTCCCTTTCCCTTTGCGCCCACAGGGCTGCCGGAGCCTGACCTGACAAACGCAACACTGCAATAACCGCCAAGGAGACACTTCAATGAGCAATGCAAACACCCCGCCCTTTCCCGACTTTGGCAAATTGGTCCCAGGCTTTGATTTTCTGCAAAACCTGACCAAGCAAGCTGCCGGCAGCACGACGCAGGCCATGCCGCAGTTGCCCAACCTTGGGAACTGGATTGCACCCACGCTCAATGTCGAGGAACTGGACAAGCGCGTGCAGGAACTGAAGGCGGTGCAATTCTGGCTCGACCAGAATGCGGCAGCGCTCAAGGCCACCATCCAGGCGCTGGAACTGCAAAAAATGACGCTGGCCACCCTCAAGGGCATGAACTTCAACATGGGGGAGGTGGCCAATGCCTTCAAGCTCAAGGTCGGCGACAGCCCGCTGGCCGGCACGCCGCGCACGGCCGACAAACCCAAGGGCTTTGCCGGGCTTGAGATTCCCCCTTCAGCCTTTCAGGCCAGCAAGGAAAAAGCAGACACCGGCCCGGACGCCAGCGCAAAATCCCCGGACTCCGCGCCCGAGTCCAGCGACGCGCCAGCGACCGGCATGGCTGACCCGATGCAGTGGTGGGGCGCGTTGACCCAGCAGTTCCAGGCCATTGCCGCCGAGGCCATGAAGGAAGTGGCCAAGACCACCGCCATCGATCCGACCAAAAATATGGCCGCTGACATGGCCAAGGACTCGTTCAAAACCGCTGCCGACATGGCCAAGAACATGGCCGAGACCGCGACCAAGACCATGGCTGGCGGCTGGCCCAAGGCTGGCGCTGTGAAACAAACAGCCGCAGCGCCCGCAAGGAAAACGGCCGCGAAAACCGGCGCGGGCAAGTCAGCTGCCGTCAAGTCACCAGCAGCCAAAGCAGCGCCCAAAGCCAAAGCCAAGGCGCCGGCACGCAAGACGACGCGCTGACGTGTCCCGGCTGAACGTCGGCAGGGGGCAGCGGCCTTGGTTCTTGCGCACATCAAGCCCTGCCGGGGAACCCTGCTTTCGGCAGGGTTGCGCCTGATGTGCCACATTCAGATCAGAATTCACTTTTAACGGCTAACGGCGTTCCTGCTTTATGAAACTTTTCCCCTACGGCCACGCCACTCATCCGCAATGGAACATGGCGGCCGCCCTGGTGCTCGCGCAACTGCGTGGCTACCTGGCGCTACCAGCCTATGCTTCCTCGCCGACATTGGCGCTGCTCTACATCACTGACCACTATGCGGGCCAGGCTCAGGAAATCCTTGACCATCTGAGCGCCGAACTTCCCTTCATCACCGACTGGAGTGGCACCGTGGGCGTCGGCATTGCGTCGAACAACGTCGAATATTTCGATGAACCGGCCATGGCCGTGATGCTGTGCGAACTGCCACACGACCACTACCGCGTGTTTTCCGGCGTGTCACCGCTGCCGTCAGCGAATTCGGGTGTTTTCACCGCGCACACTGCGCTGGTGCATGCCGATGCGGCCACGCCCGACGTGGCCGAACTGATTGCCGAGATGGCCGAGCGCACCGAAAGCGGCTATGTGTTCGGCGGCCTGGCATCGAGCCGGAGCCGCACGGTGCAGTTTGCGCTCAGCGGCCATGGCAACCTGAAAGGCCAAGGCGCGGCTTGCGGCGTGTTCAGTGGCGGTTTGAGCGGCGTGGCGTTTGCGCGTGACGCATCGGGCAGCATGGGCCTGATGTCACGCGTGACCCAGGGTTGCCGGCCGGTGTCAAACACCTATCAAATCACCGCCTGCGATGCCAACGTCGTGATCGAACTTGATGGCCGGCCGGCGCTTGAAGTGCTGCTGGCTGACCTGGGCGTGTCGCTGGAGCAACCCCGCGAGGCGCTGGCCAAGGTCCGCACCACGCTGGTCGGCCTGAGCCATGACGTGGACTTGCCGAACGATGTCACCCGGCAGCGTTCGGGCCAGTTTGGCGCCGAGGTCGTGGTGCGCCACCTCATCGGGCTCGACCCGACGCGCAAGGGCATCGCGATTGCCGATGTGGCCAGCGTCGGCATGAAGCTGGCTTTTTGCGAACGCAATGCCGAGGCCGCGCGCGCTGACCTGGTGCGCATCTGCGCCGAAATCCGCGAAGAACTGGAGCCCGAAGAACTGACACTGGAAGTGGCGACGGCGCTGAACCTGCCCGAGGCCCAGTCGGCACCACACCCGGCCCGGCGCATTGCCGGCGCCATCTATGTCAGCTGTTCGGGCCGTGGCGGGCCGCATTTCGGCGCGCCCAGCGCCGAGCTTCAAATCGTGCGGCGCGCTCTGGGCGACGTACCGCTGGTCGGCTTCTTTGCCGGCGGCGAGATCGCCCGCAACCACCTGTATGGTTATACCGGCGTGCTGACGGTGTTCACGGCCGCGGGATAAGCCCCGGTGCAGTTTCCTCGGCGCATCGGCAAAGCGCATGCGCCATGGCCTGTATTTCAAAGGAAGGGATGGCCAAGCCATGCTTGCCGCGCTTTGCCAGCGTAAAAAACAAGGCAGAATTCCGCTCAACCACGCGTTGTGCAGACCGGGCCGACTTGCCCCATGGTCAGGCCTGACCAATGCCAATTTTCTGAAGATCCCCAAACCAAGGCCCCGACATGCGCGTTGACCCCGCCCTCACGGCGATGCCGGCCGCACCGGCGGTGCCGGTCTGCGCCCGCGAAGCGCGCCCGAACCAGTTCGCCCTGTTACGCCAGCGCCGCTTTGCGCCGTTTTTCTGGACCCAGTTCTCGGGCGCGGCAAACGACAACTTGTTCAAGTTCGCCTTCACCGTGATGGTCACCTACCAGTTGAGCGTCGGCTGGCTGCCGCCTTCGCTGGCCGGGCTGGTGATTGGTGCGCTCTTCATCCTGCCTTTTTTGCTGTTCTCGGCGACCAGCGGCCAGCTGACCGACAAGTTTGAAAAAACCCGCATCATGCGCTTCGTCAAAAATCTCGAAGTGGTGATCATGGCCATTGCCGCCGCAGGCTTCATGAGCGACAACATGCGTGTTCAGGTGCCGTTGCTGCTGGGCTGTACGTTTCTGATGGGGCTGCATTCGACGCTGTTCGGCCCGGTCAAGTTCGCCTATTTGCCGCAAGTGTTAGCCGAGCGCGAACTGACTGGCGGCAACGGCATGGTCGAGATGGGAACATTTGTCGCCATCCTGCTCGGCAACCTCGCCGGCGGGCTGCTGGTGGCGCTGCCGGGTGTCGGGCCTCACTATGTCGCTGTGTCGTGCGTGGTGCTGGCGCTGGCGGGCCGGGCGGTGGCGCAGTTCATCCCGAAGGCGCCGGCGACCGATCCGGGCTTGAGAATCAACTGGAACCCGGTGACGGAAACCTGGCGCAACCTCACGCTGGCACACGGCAACATCGTGGTCTTTCGCTCCATGCTGGGCATCAGCTGGATGTGGTTTTTCGGCGCGGTGTTTTTGAGCCAGTTCCCGAGCCTGGCCAAGGAAGTGCTGCATGGCGACGAGCATGTGGCGTCGCTCCTGCTGGTGGTGTTTTCCATCGGCATCGCCACCGGTTCGCTGCTGTGCGAGGTGCTGAGCCGCCGCCATGTCGAAATCGGCCTGGTGCCGCTCGGGGCCATCGGCATGAGCGTGTTCGCGGTGGACTTTTACTTTGCCACGCGCGGCTTGCCGCCATCAAGCCTCATGGGCTTGGGCGCGTTCATCACCCAGCCGGCGCACTGGCGCGTGATGGCCGACCTGGCACTGCTCAGCCTGTTTGCCGGCCTGTACAGCGTGCCGATGTATGCGCTGATCCAACTGCGCAGCCAGCCGACGCACCGCGCGCGCATCATTGCCGCCAACAATATCTTGAATGCGCTGTTCATGATCGTGAGCGCCGTGCTGGCCGGCGCGCTGCTCAATGCAAATTTCAGCATTCCGCAGATTTTCCTGTTCACCGGTCTGGCCAATGCGCTGGTGGCGTTCTACATCTTCATGCTGGTGCCCGAGTATTTGCTGCGTTTTTTAGCGTTCATGGTGTCGCGCTGCATTTACCGCTTCAAGATCAGCGGCGACGAGAACCTGCCGGCGCGCGGCGCGGCTGTGCTGGTCTGCAACCATGTCAGTTTCATTGACCCGGTGCTGCTGATGGCCGCCAGTTCGCGGCCGGTTTACTTTCTGATGGATCACCAGATTTTCCGGCTGCGCTTGCTAGGCTGGCTGTTCCGGCTGGCCAAGGCCATTCCGGTGGCGCCGCATGCCCAAGACCCCGACGCTTACGAGGCCGCGTTTGAAGCGGCAGCGCAGGTGCTGCGCAATGGCGATTTGCTGGCGATTTTCCCCGAAGGCGGTCTGACACCGGATGGCGAACTCCAGCCGTTCAAGGGTGGCATCATGAAGATCCTGGAAAACGCCGGGCGCGACGGCCTGCGGGTGCCCGTGGTCCCGATGGCCTTGACAAACCTGTGGGGTTCCTTTTTCAGTCGGGCCGAGCGGGTTAACGGCCAGCAGGTGGCGGTGGCGCGGCCTTTTCGGCGCGGCCTGTTCAGCCGCGTCGGGCTGAACGTGGCGCCAGCCTTGGCGAGCGCCGAGGTCCAGCCTGACGTGTTGCGTGTGCGGGTGGCGGCGCTGATGAAGGCTTGAAAATACCGTTGCAGGCGACCCATCAATTTTGAAGGGGAACTCAGGCGTTTGCGACAGCCGGTCAAGGGCAAGCACCAAACCGCCACCGTGCTTTAAATTCCCAATTCTGTGAAGGCCCTTTGGATGGACCGCAGCGGTTCGGGCAATTGGCCGTCGCTCCCATTCCTTGATCAGAAGCCCAGGAAAGAAAAGCACCATGACCCCGGTTAGCCACCAGCGCTTGCATTGGACGACGTAATGGCCCTTGAGCAGCCAGCACAACCCTTCGATCCGGTTGCCTGAGGCCATCGCCTGGCGCGCGAAAGTTACCTTGAATTGCGCCACCAGCCGCAACAGGGAACGGCTTTGCCGAGCGCTCAAGCAGCCCGAAAGCGCGCGCGCCTGCATGCGTTGCATGAAAGGCTGCATGACCGTCGTTTGCTGGCTTGCCGTAAGACAGCCCTCGGTTTCAAGACGATAGGCGACCAAGGGCGTTCGCGCCAGGGCGATGGGCGAATGCTCGCCCAAGCGAAACCACAAGTCCAGGTCTTCGCCACACGACTCACCCACCGGAAAACAGGGCTGCATTTTTTGCAGCTGCGCAGTGTTGACGGTCACCGCACTGGTAAAAAAAGCAAGGGCCCGTCATCAACCGGCTGGGTCAATCGGTGATGAGTTCCACATCGGGGCAGTTTTTTATGGCTGGCCAGCACGGCGGCCATGAGCCCTCGGCATGCGCCAAGGGCACGAAGTCGAGAGCACCGACTCGACTGTGGTGATGATGCAAGGGGCCTTGTTGTAAAGCGGAAGGATGACTGAAGATTTCACGACGGCCCCTGAAGAAATACAGCAGCACTCTTCTTTAAATGTTGCCTGATTTACGAGTTGAATTGACTAACTTCTTATCAATTGTGTTGATTAACAATTTCATGAACAGTAGGTCAAATGGCCCATGCGGGGCAATTTCCAAATAAAAAAGGTGAGTTTGACCACAGCATAAAAAACGCAACTTATGTCTTTATATAGCGTAATCGAAGGAGGCTTTAAATTCAAAAAGGCAGTCAGTCGGGTGCTTAAGCAGCTCTCCAATCAATACCGCAAAGTCATCTGAGACAGCCATAAATCGATTTCGCATCGTATCGTTTCAAACGTTATTCATTATTAATTTTGTATTTGAACTTGATTGGATATTGTGCGAGGGAATCCAGCGCCTACGAATCGGTTTGTGTGAACGGCATGACTCCAGGCTGATAAAAGGCAGCTTGTGTGCCAAGGCAACGCGACGATACTTTTAATCCGTCTCTGCTTACGCCAGGCACTGGCTGAACGCTTGAATCAGGCTGCTACATGATCGATAGTTAAAAATGCATGCTGAGAAAGCGCAAAAGCCTGGTTTCATCATAAATTTCGTATTCGCTCAGATCCTTCCAGCCTATTCATATTCTTTTTTGTCATGGCGGACATGGTCCCGGAACCAGGCAACAGAGGAGGCAGGAAACAACAGTGTTTTCTGTGATTGAGCATCAACCTGAAAAGCGACCTTGGTTGCTGGCAAATTTCACGGCTCGATTAGGTGACCTAAAACGGAGTTTCCCATGAGCAAGACGCTGCGATTGGCCGAAAAATGGAGGCAGCGCGGCCTGTGGGGGGCGCTGGTTTTCGCCAGCACGGCGCTGCGCAACAGCATCAAGGCCGCATACGTTGCCCATGGTGACGCCGACGATTCGCTGGAGCAGGCGCTGAATGCCGACTGGCGCCGGGTGGAGTTGCGTTCGTTTTTTTGTACTGGCTCGCGCTTACGCTGAGGCTGCTGGAGGTGGCCGACTGTCTGTTCGCCAAAAAAGCGCCAGAGCACCAGGTGGCCGTTCGTCTGGGCTTCATTTCCTTTGCGCCGTTTGCCTTTTCTGTCGAACTGGTGCCTTAGCTGCCGAGCTAAGGCGGTTATGTGCGCTATATGGTCGGCCGGCAGGCCATCGTTGCGGCATCGGCCTGTTCGACCACTGCGGTGTCTGCTCAACCCGCAAGAGCGCATTTGCAAAGTTCTGCCATGCCAGCGGCGCCAGTGGCTAGCAGCGCGAAGCTGCACCACCAGAAGCAGGCCCGGTGGCGGCGACGGGTAGCGCAAGGTTTTAACGGCAATGCAAGAGCCGGTCAGAGAATTTTTGCGCTGTTTGCGAAAATTTTGTCATTTCCAGCAACGAAAGCCGCCACCCCTTTGGGGCGCCGTACCCTGGGTCAAAAATCCTGGACTTCCGCCTTCGTGGAAATGACGGCAAGTTTTCCGGTCAGGGTGAAACCGCTCTGACGCCCATCCTGCAGGCGGTCAGGAAAAAGGTCTTGTCTGCTTGAAATCAAGCATCGCAATGGCCGCTGCCAAATTGCAAGTACCTCGTTCAATCTTTTCACAGGTCAGTCTGGCATAGCCCAGAAGATTGCAGCGCGTCAATCGGGTGTTGGCCATAACGGGAATTCACCGTCATCGTCATCTTCGTTGATCCATGCATTGCGGCGCTGTGCCCACTGCAACAGTGGTGATCTGCGATATTCATGGTCCTGCAGTCCAACTTGAATCGGCTTTCAGCAGGTGCGGCTTTGCATGCTGTGCCGATTTTCTTTCCAAATGACTGCACAAGTAAAATGACATAAAAGGAGAAATGCATGGTTGACCTGACCAGGGCCCCGGACGGCTTGCCTGCTCCAACAGACGATGGTGCTGCCCACCATTTGATTGGAATGCGTTTGCCGCCCGGACTTTCCTTAGCGGCCACCAATGGCAAGCCCATTGACTTTGCGCCTTACAAAGATTTTTTGGTGATCTATTGCTACCCGATGACGGGGCAGCCCGATGTTCCGTTGCCGGATGGTTGGGATCAAATTCCAGGTGCAAGAGGCTGCACTCCGCAAAGCTGTTCGTTCAGGGATCACTATCAAGAATTAAAGGCTCTCAAGGCAGACGTGCTGGGCTTGAGTGTCCAAACCACTGAGTACCAAAAGGAAATGGCGCAAAGGTTGCATCTGCCGTTTCCCGTGGTCAGCGATGTGAATTTGGAGTTTCAGAAAGCCTTGAGTCTGCCTACTTTTGTTGCGGCTGGAATGACTTTGCTCAAACGGTTAACCATCATCGCCAAAAATGGCAATATCGTTGCCGTTCACTACCCGATTTTCCCAAGTGACAGTGATCCCGCCTGGGTGATTGAATATCTAGAGAACCATCAACGTTAAAGCGTGGAGGCCGGCTTCTGCTCAAACTGAACCCTCCCGGGTTTGGGCAAGCTGCAGCCGTCCTGGCTGCATGCAGCTAATTTTAAGAAAAACAGCTCCTTTCGCAGGTGACGGCTGTACATGCAGCTACAAAATAGACAGCGAATCGCGTCTAGACGGGCCGGCCGAAGAAGGGATAGGCCGGGTCGTTGTAGCCGGGGCTGGACGAGTGGCCGGGCACCACCAGCGAATTGACCAGGGCCTCATCGTCCGCGTCCAGCACCAGGTCCAGCGCGCCGTACACGTCTTCCAGGTGCGCTAAAGTGCGCGGGCCGACGATGACCGCGCTGATGAGGGGATTTGCCAGCACCCAGGCGGCGGCGAATTGGCCGGCGACCAGGCCTTTGGCTTCACAGTGCACCTTGATCTGCTGGGCTATGACCAGCGACTCCTCGCGGAACTCGGTTTCCATAATGCGCTTGTCGCCGCTGCCCGCACGTGTGCCTTCGGCGGGCGGCTGGCCGGGCGGGTATTTGCCGGTCAGCACGCCGCGCGCCAGCGGGCTGTAGGGCACCACGCCCAGTCCGTAATGGCCGCAGGCCGGCAGGATTTCCACTTCCGGCGCCCGGTTGAGCAAGTTGTAATACGGCTGGCAGACGACGGGCGGCGGCACGCCGGCTTTCTCGCACAGGCGAAACACTTCGGCAATGCGCCAGCCGCGAAAGTTCGACAGGCCAAAACTGCGGATCTTGCCCGCACTGATCAGGTCGCCGAGCGCGCGGACCGCTTCGTCCAGGTTCTCGTCATGGAAGTCGCGGTGCAAATAAAGAATGTCGAGGTAATCGGTTTGCAGCCGCGCCAGGATGGCGTCAGTTTCCTGAATCAGCCAGCGGCGCGAATAGTGGCTTTCATTTGGCGCAGCGCTCACCGCATTGCCCAGCTTGCTGGCCAACACCCAGTGGTCGCGCTGGCCCTTGAGCCACTGGCCGACCTCGCGTTCCGACTGGCCGTGGTTGTAGACATCGGCGGTGTCGATGAAGTTGATGCCGTGCGCTTTGGCCGATGCCATGATGTTCGCTGCTTCTTCAACCGGGGTTTGCTGGCCAAACATCATCGTGCCCAGGCACAGGGCGGACACCTTCAGGTTGCTTGTTCCAAGGCGGCGGTAATGCATGGCTGGACTCCTTGAGTAGGGAAACAGATGTGGTGATGAACGGTGATAGTTGCAGCTGCAAAGCCTCAGGGCAGCGGCTCGACCAGATATTCCTTGGCGTACCAATAGGTTTCGGGCGTCTTCAGGGCCGCCATGAAACCGTCGTTTTCGTCCTGGCGCGAACGCAAATCCCAGCGCTCGTCAATGATGCGGCAGGCGGTGCAAGGCTTTTGCCCGATGCGCCGCTGCACCAGCACGTAGCGGCTGTTCTTGAACAGCCCTTCGACATCGGCGTAATCGACCGGCTGGGCGGCGAAATACTCGACGATTTTCGCCCCGGGAATGATGAATTCGTAGCGCTCGAAATTGCCGTTGAAATTGCTCGGCACCTGTACTGCCTGGCCCTGCAGGCGCGCGTTGGTTTCAGGCTTGAAACGGCCCAGTTCGCCATTGAACGGATTTGTCACCCAGGCCAGCGCAAACAGCACGCTGAAGGCCGACAGTGCGACCAGCGGGCGGCTCCAGGCCTTCTTGAAAATGCCTGCCAGACAGGCCAGCGTCGCGCCTGACACGAACACCCAGAACAGCGGCGAGTAAATCCATGGGTCTTGCGTTGCCTGCACCGCGCCGTAGCCGATCAGGCCCATCGCCAGCAGGCCGATCATGCAGACCGCCAGCGTCAGGCTGAACCAGATGCGGCCGATGCGGTGCCAGTACAGCGCCATCACCACGGCCAGCGCAGGCATGGCGGGAATCAGGTAACGCGTCGAGCGCTGGGTCGGCAGCATGAACACCAGCGCCAGCGCCAGCAGCCAGAGCCACATGATTTTTTCAGCATCGCTGATGGTTTGCGCTGTGCCCCGGCGTTGCCGGTAGCTGCGCCAAGCGGCAACAAAGCAGCCGATCGACAGCGGCAACAGGAACAGGGCGTTGGAGAAATAGCCGGTCAGGATCACCAGAATCCCTCCGCCGCCGAAAGCGCTCTTGAAGTAGCCCTTGGAGGCGTTCATCTTGCCGGCGTTCTCGCCGACGACAAACTCACGCCACACTTCGCCTGGCAACGGGTCGAGGGCAAACCACAGGCCGAAAATGCCCAGCCCGAGTGTGCAAATCACCGCCACCTTGACGCCGTCGCTGACGATGCCGGCCCGGAAAATATGCCAAGGCATGACACGCGCGCCCACCGCCTGGTAGCACAGCGCCAATCCAAAACCGACCGGCACCACCATCACGAAGGACTTGTACAGGCAGCCGATACCGACCGCGATGCCGGCAATCAGCGGAAATTTCCAGCTTGACGCCAGCAGGCTGGCGGGCGACCAGGCCAGGGCAAAGAAAACGCCGAACAGCCAGAAGGTTTCGGGCGCGCTGGTCAGGTAGGGCCTGCCGTAGCGGTAGGTGGTGAAGAGCGACAGGTAAACGAGTGCGGCAATGGCGCCCATGGTCAACGCGTGGCGGCTTCGCTGCACGGCTGTGACAGCCGTGCTGGCAGCGTTTGCATCCGGCACATTCTGGGCGTTGCGAACCGTCTTCCAGGTCAGCAGCGCCACCATCAGCGTGATGCCCCAGGTGTAGGCGATGCTGGGCAGGCGCAGGTTGAGCAGCGTCCAGTTGTCACCCCAGCCGCCGGCAACCATGGCCTGCCAGAACAGCAATGGCGGTTTGGTGTTGCGCATGAAGTCCCACGCGCTTTGCAGCGGCAGCCAGTGGCCACTGGCGGCGGTCAGGCGCGCGATGTTGGCATAGACCAGTTCGTCGCCGTTGCGCGGAATATGGTCGCCGCCCAGCCCGAACAGGTAGGCCAGCGCCACCAGCAGCGCCAGGCCGATCCACACCCGGTGGACCGGAAAACCCGGGCGTTCTGCGGGTGCTTGCGTTGTGTCAGGGCTTGTCATGGACTTCAATGTGGTGCGTGGACTTGCGTTGCCGGCGAAACGTCAGTTTGTCGTTGGCAACAAAATTGACCACGCTGGCCAGCACGATGGCAATTACGTTGGCAAACAGGTAATGCAGGTGCTGCGCCAGCCATTTGGTCAGCAGCGACTGGATGAGAATGGACAGGGCCGCGGCCATCACGTACTTGGCGAACAGCCGCAGTGCCGGCTGTGACGTGTTGCGCGTCCGGTCACGCCAGGTCAGGCGGCGGTTCCAGTAAAAATTGCTGACCGTGGCAACGGTGATGGCCAGCGCAATCGAGTAATTCAGCCGTGTGTGAAAGTCGTCAATGCCGTTCAGGAAATGCTCCTGCGCCAAATAGAGCACGACGATGTTGATGACCGTGCCGCTGCCACCGACCAGGCCGAACTTGATGAAGCGCCAGCGCAGCATCAGCTGGAAACGCGGCGGCAGCAGGCTGACCAGCATTTCGGCGAAGGTTCTGAGTCGTGACATCGGGTTTTGCCAGTCAAGGGGCCGCCAGGCATTCGCGTGCCTTGGCCAGCACGGCGGCGGGTGCTATCACCTTCAGGCACTGGTTGTCGCCATCGCAGTAGGACGTGCGGTGGTTATAAGCGGTCAGGCAGGGCGAGCATGGCCACTGGCTGTAAAAGGAGTAACAGCGAGGCGTGAGCGGGGCGTAAAGGCCTGGCGTTTCGGGGCCAAACAGCATCAGCGTCCAGATCGGCGTCAGCGCGGTGAACTGGCCCGGGCCGCCGTCGTTGGTGACCAGCAGCCGCGCCACATGGAACAGCGCCAGCAATTCGGAAATTGAGCGCGTGTAGCCGGTCAGGTCGATGATGGCGCCCCCACGTTCGTTCACTTCGTGTAACTCTCTGCCCCCCGAGGGGGCCGTTGCGCCTGCGGTCTGGCGAAGCCAGTCCCGCGGCCCTTGCTGGAATGGGGAGTGCGCTAGATCATTCCCTTCGCCACCCATATCGGCTGTGGCTCGAACTTGGGCCACCAGCTGCCGGGCAAGTTCCTGGTCGTCTTTCAGGCCAATCACTGCCACGGCGCAGCCGTCGGCCACCAGGCCTTCGCACAGTGCGGTGTACGACGCCAGCGGCCAGGCGCGAATCGGCAAGATGCCGCCGCCCGGATAGACCAGCACCAGCGGCTTGCCGGCAATCGCCGGGAAATCCTGCGCCAGCCGGGTTTGAATGCCCTGGACCAGCGCGCCATCGAGCTGCACATGGGGCGGCGGCCTGGGGCTGGCCACGACGGCCAGTTTGGACTTGGGCACGGCGGTTGAGTCAACCGCCCGTGCCAGCGTCAGGAACTGCGCGCTGATGTGGTGATACGGGTTGTAGGGCACCGGCCGGTTGATGTGCGAACCCCGGTACAGACCTTCTTGCGTATGGCGGTGAAACCCCACCCGCACGGCCGCGCCGCTGGCATACGACAGCAGGCTGCTGATGCGCGAAAACAGTTCGCAGTCAATCGCCACATCGACATTGGCGCGGCGCAATGCCTTGATGGCTTGCCACAGGCTGGACAGCAATGACGTCAATGAACGGTCATCGACCGTGTGCACGTTCGCCGGGTCCATCACCTGCATCAGGTCGAGAATCTCGCGGTTCTTGGCGAACAGCAGCGCATGCAGCGGCGCGTCAGGGTAGCGCGCCTTCAGCCGCGCAAACATGTCGTTGGCCAGCACCAGACTGCCCATTTCCGACAGCAAAATCACCACGATGGCGCGCGGCGGCTGGTCTGTGGCCGGTGCCGGCATGAAGCGGCGCTTCAGCGCATCCACGCCAGACACTGCCGCGCACAGCGGAATGCCGGCCCAGCGGTCAATGAATCGCTGCAGGTCGATGTTCACGATTCAGACCCCGCGCTGCCGGTCGGCCTTGAACTGCCGCACGAACTCGCCAAAGCGCCCGGCGTCCAGCGCGTCGCGCACTTCCTGCATCAGGTTCAGGTAGTAATGCAGGTTGTGGATGCTCGACAGCATAGGGCCGAGCATTTCGCCGCACCGGTCCAGGTGGTGCATGTAGGCGCGGGAAAATCCGCCCGACGTGGTGCCGTCAGGCATCGTTTTGCCCTTGCAGGTGTAGCAACTGCAGGTGCTGTCCACCGGCGCTTCTTCGTTTTTGTAGCGCGCGTTGCGGATTTTCAGGTCGCCAAACCGCGTGAACATGTGGCCGTTGCGCGCATTGCGCGTCGGCATCACGCAGTCGAACATGTCAACGCCAGCGGCCACGCCGTCGACCAGGTCTTCCGGCGTGCCGACGCCCATCAGGTAGCGCGGCTTGTCCGCTGGCAGGCGATGCGGGGTGTGCGCCATGATGCGCAGCATTTCTTCCTTGGGCTCGCCGACGCTGACGCCGCCCACTGCATAACCGGGAAAGTCCATCTCGACCAGCGCATCGAGCGACTCCTGGCGCAGGTTCTCGAACATGCCGCCCTGCACGATGCCAAACAATGCGTTCGGGTTTTCAAGCTTGTCGAATTCAGCCTCGCAGCGCCTGGCCCAGCGCCGGCTCAGTTCCATCGAACTGCGCGCTTCGCTTTCGGTGGTGATGTGGCCCTTGGTGTCGTACGGCGTGCATTCGTCGAACTGCATCACGATGTCGCTGTTGAGCAGCGTCTGGATCTGCATCGAGATTTCGGGTGTCAGGAACAGCTTGTCGCCGTTGACCGGGGAAGCAAACTTCACGCCTTCTTCCGAAATCTTGCGCATTTCGCCCAGCGACCAGACCTGGAAACCGCCGCTGTCGGTCAGGATGGGCTTGTGCCAGTTCTCGAACTTGTGCAGCCCGCCGAACTGCTTGACGACATCGAGCCCCGGACGCATCCAGAGGTGAAAGGTGTTGCCCAGGATGATCTGCGCGCCCATCTCAATCAGCGACTGTGGCATCACGCCCTTGACGGTGCCGTAGGTGCCGACGGGCATGAAGATTGGGGTCTGCACCACGCCGTGGTTCAGGGTCAGGGTGCCGCGCCGGGCATGGCCTTCGGTGGTGAGGAGTTCGAACTGAAGCATTGGATAGATAAAAAAAGTTAAAGCGCCGTGGCCGTCAAGGCTGGTCCTTGGCAAAAAATTTCACGCCCGGTAGCCCCTTAAAGTGCGCTTCCTGGGTCCAGAACTGGGCGCCACGAGTTTGCGCCGTGGCATAGATTAGGCTGTCGGCCATCGGCAGCCCATTGGCAGCGGCATTGAGCGCCAGGTTCAAGGTTATATCCACCACCTGGCCTTCGCGCATCAGCGCTGCGGCCTGGTTCGCATGCGCCAGGCCAAACTCGCGCAATGCGACCTTGTATACCTCATAAATGGTGATGACCGGAACGACGAGCGCGGTCGTGTTGCCGATGACCTCGGCATAAAGTTCGGCGCGGGGTGAATTGCTGAAATATTCCAGCCAGCACGACGAATCGAGAACGACCGGCGCAACCCGTGCCGCTTTGTTGACCGCCATGCGGCTCAGAACCGCTCGGGTTCGGTGGGCACGTCGGTGCTGGACAGGCCAGACAGCAGGCCCCGGCAGTCCGAGGCCGACTTGACCGGCACCAGTTGGATCACACCATTAACCTCGAACACGCTCATGCGGGTGCCGGGCTTGATGCCGCCGGCTTCACGGATTTCACGCGGAATGACAACTTGGTACTTGGGCGAGACAATGACGGTCTGGTTTTGCATATCGATGATTTTATCGTACAACGGACAAGGAGTCGATATCGTAGGTGTTGCAGGGAGTACGCTCCAGCAGCATGGCGTCGCCATAGCTGAAGAAGCGGTAGCGCTGTTCGATTGCATGCCGGTACAGCCCCATGATGTGTT
Source organism: Polaromonas sp. CG_9.7 (assembly GCF_015752205.1). Lineage (GTDB taxonomy): Bacteria > Pseudomonadota > Gammaproteobacteria > Burkholderiales > Burkholderiaceae_C > Polaromonas. The sequence continues at coordinate 81,921 of NZ_JADOVG010000008.1, read as the reverse complement.
CATAACCCGAAAACGCGCTGACCAGCATCATCAAGGTGCTTTTGGGCAGGTGGAAGTTGGTCAGCAGCACATCGACGACCTGGAACTCGAAACCCGGCGTGATGAAGATATTGGTGTCGTCGCAATCCGGGCCGAACCTGGCGGCGGATTCGAGCGCCCGCACCGTCGTCGTGCCCACCGCCACCACGCGTCCGCCACGCGCCTTGCAGGCGGCAATCGCCTCGTGCGTAGCCTGCGGCACCTCGAAGCGTTCGAAGTGCATGACGTGGTCCGCGATCTGCTCGGCCTTGACCGGCTGGAAGGTACCCGCACCGACATGCAGCGTGACGCTGGCGCGGGCAATGCCGCGCGCCTCCAGCTTTTCCAGCATGGCCTCATCGAAATGCAGCGCAGCGGTCGGCGCGGCCACGGCGCCAGGGTTTTTGGCAAAGACGGTCTGGTAACGCTGCTCGTCATCCGCCGAATCGGTGTGGGTGATGTAGGGCGGCAGCGGCACATGACCGAATTGCGCCATCAGCGCATACGGGTCGCTGCTGAACCGCAAACGGTACAGCGGCCCGTGCGCCTCGGGCCAGCGGCCCAGCAGCGTCGCGGTGAAGCCGCCATCCATCTGCAGCACCGCGCCGGGCAGGGGCTTTTTGCTGACCTTCATGTGCGCCGCCACCTCATGGCCGGCGTCAGAATGGGGCGAGAGCACCCGCTCGATCAGCAGTTCCAGCTTGCCGCCACTGGCCTTTTGTCCGAACAGCCGCGCCTTGACCACCTTGGTGTCGTTGAACACCAGCAGGTCGCCAGGCAGCAGCAACCCGGGCAGGTCGGCAAAGCGGCGGTCGGCGACAGTGCCGCCCCGGCCGTCGAGCAGGCGCGACGCGCTGCGCTCGGCAGCCGGGTGCTGGGCAATTAATTCGTCGGGGAGTGTGAAATCAAAGTCACTGAGGCTGAAATTCTTCTTCATGGAGGCACAATTGTCCCATGACGCAACCGGCTGCTCCCGCCCCTGAAAAGGCCCCGAAAACCGCTGTGCTTGCGGCCGCTGCGGCGGGCCGGCCTGCCGCCAAAGTGCAAGCCAAGTCGCCAGCGCAAAAAGCCCTGGACAAGCTCGGCCTGCGCCGCGACATCGACCTGGCCCTGCACCTGCCGCTGCGCTACGAGGACGAAACCCGCATCGTGCGACTTGTGGATGCCCGTGACGGCGAAGTGGTGCAGTTTGAAGGCGAGGTCGTGCACAGCGAAATATTGATCCGCTCGCGTCGGCAGTTGCTGGTCACGGTCGATGACGGCAGCGACACCTGCGTGCTGCGCTTTCTCAATTTTTATCCATCGCACCAGAAAACGCTCAGCGTAGGCGCCCGGGTGCGGGTGCGGGGCGAGCTGCGTGGCGGCTTTCTGGGCCGCGAGATGATGCATCCGCACTTCAAGCTGGCCGGTGGCGAACTGCCGGGTGCGCTGACACCCGTGTACCCGACCTCGGCCGGGTTGCCGCAGGTGTATTTGCGCAAGGCGGTGCTCGGCGGGCTGGCGCGTGCCGACCTGCAGGAAACGATTCCCACGGAGTTTTTAAGTAAAAACATGCCTTTGCGCTTGTCCAGCCTGCGTGAGGCGCTACAGTTTTTGCATCATCCCACGCCGGATGCGGCGCTGCAGACGCTGGAAGACCGCAGCCATCCGGCCTGGCAGCGGCTGAAGGCCGAGGAACTGCTGGCGCAGCAAATCTCCCAGTTGCAGGCCCGGCGCGTGCGGGCTGCCATGCGCGCGCCAGCCCTGAATGGCTTGGCGATGCGCGGCACCCACTGCACGCTGCAGGCGCAGTTGCTGGAACGCCTGCCGTTTCGCCTGACCGGCGCGCAGCAGCGGGTCGGCCTGGAGATCGAGGCCGACCTCAAAAAGCGCATTCCCATGCATCGCCTGCTGCAGGGCGACGTGGGTTCGGGCAAGACCGTGGTGGCGGCGCTCGCGGCGGCCCGCTGCATCGACGCCGGCTGGCAGTGCGCGCTGATGGCGCCGACCGAAATCCTGGCCGAGCAGCATTTCAGCAAGCTCATCAGCTGGCTCGAACCCTTGGGCATCACCATCGCCCGGCTCAGCGGCAGCCAAAAACCCAAGGAGCGCCGGCAGATGCTGGCGCTGATTGAAAGCGGCGCGGCCGGGCTGGTTGTCGGCACCCATGCGGTGATTCAGGACAAGGTGGTGTTCAAGAACCTGGCGCTGGCCATCATCGATGAGCAGCACCGCTTTGGTGTGGCCCAGCGCCTCGCCCTGCGCAGCAAGATGTCGGGCGGCGGGCAAGAGCCGCACCTGTTGATGATGACCGCCACGCCGATTCCACGCACGCTGGCGATGAGTTACTACGCCGACCTCGACGTGTCCACGCTCGACGAGCTGCCGCCCGGCCGCACGCCCATCGTCACCAAGGTGGTCAACGAGGCCCGGCGTGACGAGGTCGTGGCGCGCATCCAGGCGCAGATTGCCGAAGGCCGGCAAATCTACTGGGTCTGTCCGCTGATCGAGGAAAGCGAGTCGATGGACCTGGTCAACGCCACGCAGACGCATGCGGCGCTCAGCGAGGCGCTGCCCGATGTGCTGGTCGGGCTGCTGCATTCGCGCATGCCGCCGGCCGAAAAAAAGGCCGTGATGAGCCTGTTCACCGACGGCGTGATGGCAGTACTGGTCAGCACCACGGTGATCGAGGTCGGCGTCGATGTGCCGAATGCGTCGCTGATGGTGATCGAGCATGCCGAGCGTTTTGGCCTGTCGCAATTGCACCAGTTGCGCGGCCGGGTCGGGCGCGGCGCGGCCGCGTCGGCCTGCGTGCTGCTGTATTCGACCGGCGACGCGCCGCGGCTGGGCGAGGTGGCGCGGGCGCGGCTCAAGGCAATGGTCGAAACCGGTGACGGCTTTGAAATTGCCCGGCGCGACCTGGAAATTCGCGGGCCGGGCGAGTTCCTGGGGGCGCGCCAGTCGGGGGCCGCGATGCTGCGGTTTGCCGATCTGGAAACCGATGCCCTGCTGCTGGCCTGGGCGCGGGAGGTGGCGCCGCTGATGCTGAACCAGCATCCAGATCTGGCCGAGCGGCATGTGCTGCGCTGGCTGGGGGGGAAGGCTGAGTTTTTGAAGGCTTGAGCACTGGGCGCAGCGCGACAAGCGGCACGGGTGTCGATTCTTGAGAACCCATGCAAAAGGGTGTCAATTGACCGGTATTGAACAAGCGCTCAGCCGCCGCTACCATGCCTGCATGAAAACCCTTTTGCGCCTGTTCGCTTCGCTGCACGCCCTGATGGCCTTGCTGTTCATTGGCGCATCACTGGTGCTGATTGCCATTGCTGCAAATTCCGGCTGGCATGCCTTGGCCGGCGGCCTGGACGTTGCGGCGGCGCAGGGCATCATCGAGTCAATCGGGCTGATTGCCGTGGCTGTGGTGGCGCTGCAGATTGCCCAGACCATCGTCGAGGAAGAAGTCATCCGAGAAACCAAGGTCAGCACGCCGACGCGGGTGCGGCGCTATTTGTCGCGGTTTCTGGTGGTCATCGTGGTGGCCATGGCGGTCGAAGGGCTGGTGGCAACCTTCAAGGCCTTGCATGATGACCTGTCGCAACTTCCCTATGCCGCAAGCATACTGGTCTCGGTGGCGTTATTGCTTGCCGGCTGGGGCGTGTTCATCCAGTTCAACCGTTCCGCCGAGGAGCTGGAGCCGGAGGCGATGAAGGAAGCCAAAAGCGAGGACAAAAAGCTCGAATAATCCTTGCGGCCCGGGCAGAAGGCTGAAGGTCTTGCTGCTGGCGCCGAGGCCGGCCGTCAACAGGCTGGCAAGTGCTATTTTTTAGATAGCTGCCAGCGCATGATGCACGTGCGGTGGACGGTTATTTGGCTTGAAAACCAGGGGGTCCGATGTTTTTCAGCGCTTGAGTCGCGCCACACGGATGCTTTTTTTTTGCGCAGGCCCGACGATGAAAGCAGCACAATAGCCCCATGACGCTGACCGAACTCAAATACATCGTGGCCGTGGCCCGTGAAAAGCATTTCGGCCGGGGCGCCGAGGCCTGCCATGTCTCGCAGCCCACGCTCAGCGTGGCAATCAAGAAGCTGGAAGAAGAACTCCAGGTCAAGCTGTTCGAGCGCAGTGCCAACGAGATCACCGTGACGCCGCTGGGCGAGGAAATCGTGCGCCAGGCGCAAAGCGTGCTGGAGCAGGCCGACAGCATCCGCGAGATCGCCCGGCGCGGCAAGGACCCGCTGGCCGGTAGCCTGCGCCTGGGCGTTATCTACACCATCGGCCCCTACCTGCTGCCCGACCTGGTGAGCCAGATCATCGAAAAAACGCCCCAGATGCCTTTGATGCTGCAGGAAAACTTCACCGTCAAGCTGCTGGAAGAACTGCGCACCGGCGAGATCGACTGCGCCATATTGGCCGAGCCGTTTCCCGACACCAACCTGGCGATTGCGCCGCTCTACGACGAACCGTTCATGGCCGCCGTGCCGAGCAGCCACGCGCTGGCCGCGCGCAGCAGCGTGACCGCCGAGGAGCTGAAGAAGCAAACCCTGCTGCTGCTGGGCACCGGCCACTGCTTTCGCGACCATGTGCTGGAGGTGTGTCCCGAGTTCGCGCGCTTTTCCAGCAGCGCCGAGGGCATCAGCAAGAGCTTTGAAGGCTCGTCGCTGGAAACCATCAAGCACATGGTGGCTGCCGGTATGGGCATCACGCTGGTGCCGCGCCTGGGCGTGCCCAAGGCGGCGCTGGCGCTCAGCGGGCAGGACACGTCGGCTGAGCAGCCTTCGTACATTCGCTACCTGCCGTTCGAAGGCCATGTGCCGACGCGGCGCGTGGTGCTCGCCTGGCGCCGCAGTTTTACCCGCTACGAAGCCATTGCCGCGCTGCGCAACGCAATTTATGCGTGCGAACTGCCGGGCGTCATCCGCCTGTCCTGAAAGGGTGCGCATGCGCACGACCTATTGCGCGCATAGACCTTGACTGTTGCAAAGTTAATGTCGATTGCGTATGGTTATCCATCTCCCGTTGACTTCTAAAGGAAAAAAATCATGGCCAAATCTCCCGCAAAAACCATTGTCAGTGCATCTGTTCGAGGCGCGCCGGCCATCAGTATCGGCATCAGCGACAAGGACCGCGCTGCGATTGCGCAGGGCCTGAGCCGCTTGCTGGCGGACACCTACACGCTGTACCTGACGACGCACAATTTCCACTGGAACGTGACCGGGCCGATGTTCAACACGCTGCACACCATGTTCATGACGCAGTACACCGAGCTGTGGAACGCGGTGGACCCGGTGGCAGAACGCATCCGCTCGCTGGGTCATCCGGCGCCGGGCTCGTACGCCCAGTTCAGCAAGCTGGCCACGGTGCCCGACGCGCCCGTCACGCCGCCCAAGGCGCTGGAAATGGTGCGCATTCTGGTGCAAGGCCACGAAGCGGTAGCCCGCACGGCACGCGAGTTGTTTCCCATGGCCGACAAGGCCAGCGACGAGCCAACCGCCGACCTGCTGACCCAGCGCATGACGGTGCATGAGCAAACCGCGTGGATGCTGCGTTCGCTGCTTGAGGAATAACCCGAAACATGAGAGCTGATCGGCACGCCGACGCGCCGCCCCAAGCCAGTACAGCTCCCGCAGCGGGTGCCAGGGCTCCCTCCCCACGCCAGCAGGGGCCGCGCAACCGGCTTGGCCGGGCTGCAGGCGCAGCAGCCCCCTCGGGGGGCCACGCTTTACACGAAGTGAAAAGCGTGGGGGCCTTGTACTTGCAGTTGATTCGCTGGAACCGGCCGGCCGGCTGGCTGCTGCTGCTGTGGCCGACCCTTTCCGCGCTGTGGGTGGCATCGCAGGGCTTTCCGGGCTGGCACCTGATCACCGTGTTCACGCTGGGAACGTTTTTGATGCGCAGCGCAGGCTGCTGTGTCAACGACGTGGCCGACCGCGAGTTTGACCGGCATGTCAAGCGCACGGCGCAGCGGCCGGTGACCACCGGCGCGCTGTCGGTCAAGCAGGCGCTGGCACTGGGCGCCGTGTTGGCGCTGCTGGCGTTTGGCCTGGTGCTCACCACCAATGCCGCCGCGATTGCGTGGTCGTTCGCTGCGCTGGCCGTCACGCTGGCCTACCCGTATGCCAAGCGCTATGTGGCCATGCCGCAGGCGGTGCTGGGCGTGGCGTTCAGCTTCGGCATCCCGATGGCGTTTGCCGCCGTGCAGTCGCAGGTGCCGCCTTTGGCCTGGGTCTTGCTGCTGGGCAACCTGTTCTGGGTGATTGCCTACGACACCGAATACGCCATGGTTGACCGGGACGACGACCTGTTGATTGGCATGAAAACCTCGGCGATCACGCTGGGTCGTTTTGACGTGGCTGGCGTCATGTTCAGTTACCTGATTTTTATATCGATTTGGGCTTTTGCGCTTTATGCGTATGCAAAGTCAGCTATTTTTATCATAGCAATTGGCTTGGCGTTGCTGCAAGCGCTTTGGCACGGCTGGATGATCCGCAAGCGTGAGCGCGACGACTGTTTCAAGGCGTTTCGCCTGAACCACTGGTTGGGTTTCACCGTGTTTGCCGGTATCGCGCTGTCGTACTGGGGCCAATGAGGCTGTGGAGCTGGCCTGGCTGTGGCGCCACTTCACCCGTAAAAAAGCCCGCACAGCGCGGGCTTTTGCCTGATGCCAACTGGCCGGTGCAGCCAGCCATGCGGACTGTTGCAGATCAGGCGGCTTTCGGGGCCATTTTGGCTTTTGCCTTGGTTTTGGCATGCTTGGCCTTGTGCTTGACGACCGCCTTGGTGTGCTTGGCTTTGGCGGCTGGCGTAGCCATGGGGGCAGCAGGCGTCACGGCAGGCGCTGCGGCCGTCTGGGCTGCGGCCGGGGTGGAAATCACAGCCAGAGGCATGGCAAGGAGGGCGGCGCTGGCAAGGATGGACAGGAATTTTTTCATGGGGTACTCCAGGGTATTTGGAAAGTCATTACGTTCGTAGGGCCGGGTCGCCTTTCAGGCGGGCTGGCGACAAAAGCTGCACGTTCGTGAATGTTTAACGTAGCCTTGCGCAGGCCGGTTGACGGGATTTTTACGATTTTTGCAATTGTTTTTGAGGCACCTGGCGCCACAGGCCAGCAGCGCAAAATGCTATGAAAAATATAGCTGAATGTACAGGCGGAAATTGCGCAAACGCCTTATTCCATGCTTGACCTGCTTCAGGCCGCGCCGAATTCATCGCCCATCTCGATGGCGCGTTGCCGTGCCGCCTGCATGGCCTGCATGAATTTTTCCTTGATGCCGCCTTGTTCCATGGCGCTGAGCGCCGCGTGGGTCGTGCCGCCTTTGGAGGTCACGCGGGCGCGCAGCACGTCAGGCGGCTCGGTGGCTTCACGGGCCAATGCCGAAGCGCCGACAAAGGTGCCGACCGCCAGCTGGTGCGCCTGCTCGCGGCTCAGGCCCATGTCGGTACCGGCCTGGACCATCGCTTCGATGAAGTAAAAAACATAGGCCGGGCCGGAGCCGGACAGCGCGGTGACGGCATCGAGTTGTGCTTCCTGCTCCAGCCATAAATAAGCGCCCGTGGTCTGCACCACGCGCTCGACGACGAGCCGGTCTTCAGTGCTGGCGGCAGGGCGGGCAAAGAGGGCGGTCATGCCCTGCCCAATCAGAGCCGGCGTGTTGGGCATGGCGCGCACCACGCGTTCGGTGCCCAGCCAGCCGGCAATGCTGTCGGAGCGGATGCCGGCGGCTACGCTCAGGTGCAGTGCGGATGCGGTATGCGCGCGGCTTTGTTCTGCGGCTTCACGAAAGGTCTGCGGCTTGACGGCCCACACCACCAGCGTTGCACGGTTCAGCGACGGGCCAGGTTTTTCGCTGACTTCAATCTGGAACTGCTGGACCAATTTGGCCCGCTGCTCGGCGAATGGCTCGACCACCTGGATATGACGGGCCGGCAGGCCGCGCTTGAGCAGCCCGCCAATGATGGCGCTGGCCATGTTGCCGCCGCCGATGAAGGCGATGGGGTCGGTGCTGCTGTCGGAGGCGTGGGGCTGCATGCGCATGGTCTCGCTAAAAAATGAGGGCGGCTTTGGAATGAAAGGGTAGAAGCCTGGCCGGGTCCCTGATTGTCGTGCAGCGTCGTTTTGCGCCTTACTGCATCACGGTTTGCCGAACCGCATGCTCCCATTGGGCCATCAGCTCGGCCGCGCGGGTGCTGCTGAGCGTCGGCCAGAAGATGCGCTCCGCTCGCCACAGGCTGGCCAGCTCGTCGGTGTTGCTGTAAACGCCGCTGGACAGCCCCGCCAGCCAGGCGGCGCCCAGGGCCGTGGTTTCGGTCACGACAGGGCGCACCACCGGAATGCCCAGCAGGTCGGCCTGGAACTGCATCAGCAGGTCGTTGATGCAGGCGCCGCCGTCCACGCGCAATTCGGACACCGGTGCTGCTCCGGCGCTGACCGCATCGCGCCCCATGGCCTGCAGCAGCGCCGCGCTCTGAAAGGCGATGCTCTCCAGCGCGGCGCGTGCAATGTGCGCCGCCGTGGTGCCGCGCGTCAGGCCGGTGATGATGCCGCGTGCCTCGGGCTTCCAGTAGGGTGCCCCCAGGCCGGTGAAGGCTGGAACCATCATCACGCCGCCCGAGTCGGGAACGCTTTGCGCCAACGCCTCGACTTCGGCGCTGCTCTTGATGGCGTTCAAACCATCGCGCAGCCATTGCACCACCGCGCCGCCGACAAACACACTGCCTTCCATGGCAAATTCGGTTTGCGCGCTGATTTGCGCCGCGCTGGTGGTCAGCAGGCCGTTGTCCGACAGCTGGAACTGGGTGCCGGTATGCATCAGCAAAAAGCAGCCGGTGCCATAGGTGTTCTTGGCCATGCCGGCCTTGAAGCAGGCCTGGCCAAACGAAGCACTTTGCTGATCCCCGGCGACGCCGCCGATAGAAATGGCATGGCCCAACAGGTCGGGGCTGACCTCGCCAAAGTGCGCACTGGAAGGATGAACGACGGGCATCATGGAAGCCGGAATGTCCAGGGCCTTGAGCAACTCCGGGTCCCATTGATTGGTGTGGATATTGAACAGCATGGTGCGCGCTGCGTTGCTCACATCGGTGGCATGCACCGTGCCCTTGGTCAGGCACCAGATCAACCAACTGTCCACCGTGCCAAACGCCAGCTCTCCGTTCTCGGCCAGTTGCCGTGCACCGCGTACGTTGTCCAGCAACCATTTGAGTTTGGTGCCTGAAAAATAGGCGTCCACCAGCAGACCCGTCTTTTGCCGGATGGTTTCGGCCAGGCCGCTTTCACGCAGGGCGATGCAGGTTGGTTCTGCGCGACGGTCTTGCCAGACGATGGCGTGGTGGATGGGCTGCCCGGTGCGACGATTCCAGACCACGGTGGTTTCACGCTGGTTGGTGATGCCAATGGCGCGCACGTCTTTCGCTTCGATGCCGGCTTTGACCAGCACTTCACGGGCAGTGGCCAATTGGGTGCGCCAGATTTCCTGCGGGTCGTGTTCGACCCAGCCAGGCTGGGGATAGATCTGGTTCAGTTCGCGTTGGGCCTGGGCCACGATATGGCCAGCGGCGTCAAATACGATGCTGCGCGAGCTGGAGGTGCCTTGGTCCAGTGCAAGTAGATAAGTCATGGTGATCGATCCGTAAATGGGCCAAAAAGGCGATGTGTTTCAGGAAGTGACAAGTTCGCAACGCACCTGAGCTTTGTCCAGCAAGGCGGAAAAGGGATCGGGCGGCAGCGCATCGGTGAACAGCCGGTCAATCTGCGACAAATGCCCGACGGCAACCATGGCCGGTCGGTTGAACTTGCTGAAGTCAGCGGCCAGCCAGACTTCGCGCGCGTGGGAGATGATGGTTTGTGACACCTTGACCTCCCGGTAGTCGAAGTCGCGCAGGGAACCGTCGTCTTCAATGCCGGAAATGCCAATGATGGCGATATCGACCTTGAACTGGGAAATGAAATCGGCAGCGGCTTCGCCGACGATGCCCTGATCGCGGCCCCGAACCACGCCACCCACCACAATGACTTCGCATTGAGGGTTGGCGCTCAGGATGATCGCCACATTGAGGTTGTTGGTGATCACCCGCAGCCCGGTGTGGTGCAAAAGGGCACGTGCCACGGCTTCCGTGGTGGTGCCAATGTTCAAAATGAGCGAGCAGTCGTTGGGCACCGCCGATGCAATTGCTTTGGCAATGCGTTTCTTGCCCTGCACGTTCAGGCTTTCGCGTTGCGGATGGGCAATGTTCTCGATCGTGGAGCTTGGAATACGAACTCCGCCGTGAAAACGCGTCAGCAAACCCTCGTCAGCCATGCGCTGAATGTCGCGGCGTACGGTTTGCAGCGTCACGCCAAGGGTGTCAGCCAAAAACTCCACCGTGACAGAGCCGTGGGCCTGAACCACGGCAAGCAGTTTGAGTTGTCTGGGGTTGGGGTTCATTCTTGTATTTTTATGCTGAAGAGGGGCTAATGAAAGGTGAATCCACTTTAAAACGAAGCAAAAGGAATTTATATGGGGTAATTACTGAGTAAAAACGAATCAAAGCGAATAATAATTTGTTGAAGCGAATATTTAATTCGGATTTCTCAATCTCTTCAGTAAAGGTGGCGCGATGCAATTGACTCTTGAGAGCATCAGCAAAAAGGTCGGGCCGCAAACGTGGTTGTACGACATGAGCCTGGCTCCCCTCAGCGGGGCGGTGACCGTGTTGCTGGGGGCAACGCAGTCTGGCAAGACCAGCCTGATGCGCATCATGGCAGGACTCGATGTGCCTTCCAGCGGGCAGGTAAAGGTTGATGGAAAGAGTGTGGTGGGCGTGCCGGTGCGGGACCGCAATGTCGCCATGGTCTACCAGCAGTTCATCAATTACCCGTCGATGAAAGTGCGCGACAACATCGCGTCGCCCCTGAAACTGCGCGGCGACAAGAACATTGACCAACGGGTACGCGAGCTGGCCGAAAAACTCCATATAGAAATGTTTCTCGATCGCCTGCCCGCCGAATTGTCAGGCGGTCAGCAGCAGCGCGTTGCCCTGGCACGTGCGCTGGCAAAGGGTGCGCCGCTGATGCTGCTTGATGAGCCCCTGGTGAACCTGGACTACAAACTGCGTGAGGAGTTGCGCGACGAGTTGACGGACCTTTTCTCGGCAGGCGACTCTACTGTGATTTATGCCACCACCGAGCCGGGCGAAGCGCTGTTGCTGGGGGGCTATACCGCTGTTCTGGATGCGGGTGAGTTGTTGCAGTACGGCCCGACGTCCGAGGTATTCCACCAGCCCAAGTCCCTTCGCGTGGCGCGAGCCTTCAGTGATCCCCCCATGAACCTGATATCCGCCAAGGCAGCGGCCTCTGGCGGCGTTCAACTGGACGCTGGACCGCTGATGCAATTGACCCTGCCGGCAACCCAATCGCAGCAGTTGACCGTTGGCATGCGCGCCGGCTCCCTGCGGGTAAAAGCGGGAGAAGGTGATGTCACCCTCATGGGCAAGGTGGAGCTGGCTGAAATATCGGGATCGGACACCTTTGTCTATCTGAAAACATCGGTGGGCGAGCTTGTGGCGCAGCTCACGGGGGTTCATTATTTCGATTGGGGTGCGCAAGTGCCCCTTTATCTCAATCCGGCACAAGTCTATGTGTTTGATGCCCAGGGGATGCTGCTGCTGTCTCCGGTGCGTGGTGGAGGACGCTGATATGGCCCGCATAGAACTCGACCTGGCGCACGCCTACAAGCCCGATCCCCAGCAGGACAGCGATTACGCGCTGCTGCCGTTGAAGATGACGTTTGAAGATGGTGGCGCCTACGCCTTGCTCGGACCTTCAGGGTGCGGCAAGACCACATTGCTCAATATCATGTCCGGCCTGGTCACCCCGTCCCAGGGGAAGGTGAATTTTGATGGCCGGGATGTGACCAGCGCCACGCCTCAGCAGCGCAACATCGCGCAGGTGTTCCAGTTTCCGGTGATCTACGACACCATGACGGTCGCACAGAACCTGGCTTTTCCTTTGCGCAACCGCAAAATGCCGAAAGATCAAATCAGCAAGCGCGTCGGTGAAATTGCCGAAATGCTGGAAATGAGCGGACAACTCAACCAGCGAGCGTCTGGCCTGTCGGCCGACGCCAAGCAGAAGATTTCGCTGGGACGCGGACTGGTGCGTCCTGACGTGTCGGCCGTCCTGTTCGATGAGCCGCTGACGGTGATTGACCCGCACCTCAAGTGGCAATTGCGTCGCAAACTCAAGCAAATTCACCATGAGCTGAAGTTGACGCTGATCTACGTCACGCACGATCAGGTGGAGGCCTTGACCTTCGCCGATCAAGTGGTGGTCATGACACGAGGCAGAGCGGTTCAGGTGGGCTCGCCGGCGGACCTGTTCGAGCGTCCGAGCCATACCTTTGTAGGGCATTTCATTGGCTCGCCAGGCATGAATTTTCTGCCAGGCGTGTCAGGCCGGAAGGGTATTGATCTGGCGGGTCAAACGCTGGCATTGCCGCCGGGGCGGACTCTGCCTGAAGGGGAGATCAAGGTCGGTATTCGGCCGGAATACGTGTCATTGGCCTCTGCGCATGCGCCCGGCGCTCTGGAAATGAAAGTGGCCCATGTGCAAGACGTCGGAACACACGTGATGTTGAGCGCCACATGCGCTGGCCGCACCGTCAAAGCGCGCCTGTCGTCAGACACCGAACAATTGACGATTGGGGCACCCATCTGGCTGAAGGTGATGGATGAACACACCTGCTTTTACAAGAATGAGGAGATTGTGCAATGAGCACCACCATTAAGCCGGTGAACCAGAAAGCGTGGTTTCTGGTTCTGCCCGTCCTGATTTGCGTTGCCTTTTCGGCCATCCTGCCGTTGATGGTCGTCGTCAACTACTCGGTGCAAGACATCATTTCACTGGACCGACGGGTTTTCGTGGGCACGGAGTGGTTTGCCGCGATCATGCGTGACGAAGAGTTGCATGGCGCGCTGCTGAGGCAGTTGATTTACTCCTTCTCGGTGTTGGCGGTCGAGCTGCCGCTGGGCGTCATGCTGGCCTTGTCGATGCCGGCCACAGGCTGGAAGGCTTCTGCGGTTCTGGTCATCGTCTCGCTTTCCTTGCTGATCCCCTGGAATGTGGTGGGCACGATCTGGCAGATCTTTGGCCGTACAGACATTGGACTCATGGGCGCCGCCCTGCAAGGCCTGGGGATTGACTACAGCTACACAGGCAACGCCACACACGCCTGGCTTACGGTGCTGTTAATGGATGTCTGGCATTGGACGCCACTGGTGGCCTTGTTGGGCTATGCGGGCTTGCGGTCAATCCCGGATGCTTATTACCAGGCTGCCAGCATCGACGGTGCGAGCAAGCTTGATGTTTTTCGCTATGTGCAATTGCCAAAAATGCGCGGTGTGCTGATGATTGCTGTACTGCTGCGCTTCATGGACAGTTTCATGATCTACACCGAACCGTTTGTGCTCACGGGCGGGGGGCCTGGCAACTCGACGACCTTCCTGTCGCAATTTTTGACGCAAAAAGCAGTGGGTCAGTTCGACCTTGGACCTGCTGCCGCTTTCTCATTGATCTACTTCCTGATCATCTTGCTGATGTGTTTTATTTTGTACAACTGGATGCAGCGCGTGGGCACCCAGGAAAAGGAGGGTGGTCATGAATAAGCCTAAGTTTCAAAAGAGGACGCTGTTCCTTATTGCCTACATCGTGTTTGCCTTGCTGCCCATCTACTGGATGGTCAACATGTCGTTCAAGACCAACAATGAAATCGTCGCAGGGTTCTCGCTGTTCCCAGACCAGTTCACCTGGAACAACTACAAAACCATTCTGACGGACCCGGCCTGGTACTCCGGGTACATCAACAGCATGATCTATGTGGCGATCAACACGGTGATTTCGTTGACTGTGGCGCTGCCGGCGGCCTATGCGTTTTCCCGGTACAGCTTCCTGGGCGACAAGCATGTTTTCTTCTGGCTGCTGACCAATCGCATGACCCCGCCTGCCGTATTTTTGCTGCCGTTTTTTCAACTCTACAGCTCAGTCGGTCTGATGGACACCCATTTGGCTGTCGCCTTGGCGCACCTGTTGTTCAACGTGCCTCTGGCGGTCTGGATTCTTGAAGGTTTTATGAGTGGCATCCCAAGGGAAATCGATGAAACGGCCTACATCGACGGCTACTCTTTCCCCCGGTTTTTCATCCGGATCTTTCTGCCCTTGATCAAAGCCGGCGTGGGCGTTGCTGCGTTCTTTTGCTTCATGTTCAGCTGGGTGGAATTGCTGCTGGCGCGCACCCTGACCAGTGTCAATGCGAAACCGATTGCCGCCACGATGACGCGAACCATTTCGGCGTCGGGCATGGACTGGGCTACCTTGGCTGCTGCCGGAGTTCTCACCATCGTGCCGGGCGCGATTGTGATTTGGTTTGTTCGAAATTACATCGCGAAAGGTTTCGCGATGGGCCGCGTCTAACAGGAGGTCGCAATGTACCAATGGATGGCATGGACCACACCCGTGGCCGTATTTTTTATCTGTATCGGGCTGATGCTGGCAGGCATGACGGTTTGGGAAATCAAATCCCCAACAATGTTGCGCAAGGGCTTTTTGCCCATGCAGACCACGCGTGGTGACCGCTTGTTCATCGGCTTGTTGGCGGCTGCTTATACCAACCTGGCTTTTGTCGGCCTGAGCGGCTGGATGGCGGAGTTTTTGCGTTTGGAGACAGACCCCTCCATCTGGATCAGCTTTATTATTTCAATGGGCCTGCTCGCACTCATCATGCGCAAGGGGTAGCCTTTGGCCCCCGCAGCAAGCACTCAAAAGTAAAGCAACGGTTTGTTTAGCCCCTGGAGCCGTTGTTGCCTTCTAAACAGGGGTTCTTTGATTTGAGGAGACTGGCAATGAAATTGAAATATTCCGTGTTGGCTGTGGCCATGGCATGCGCCGCAGCGGGTCCAGGTTGGGCCGACGAAGCGGCGGCTAAAAAATGGATTGACAGTGAATTCCAGCCGTCAACCCTGTCCAAGACACAGCAAGCGACCGAAATGAAGTGGTTCATTGATGCGGCCAAAAAGCTGCAGGCCAAGGGAGTCAAGGAGATTTCTGTTGTTTCCGAAACGCTTACTACGCATGAATACGAGTCCAAAACACTGGCAAAAGCATTTGAAGAAATTACCGGCATCAAAGTCATCCATGACCTGATCGGAGAGGGCGATGTGGTTGAAAAACTGCAAACGTCTATGCAGTCAGGCAAGTCGATTTACGACGGCTGGATCACGGACTCTGACTTGATCGGTACACATTACCGCTACGGCAAGATCATGAATTTGACCGATTACATGGCGGGCAGCGGCAAAGAGTGGACCAATCCTGGACTGGATTTGAAAGATTTCATCGGCACCAGTTTTACAACCGCCCCCGATGGCAAGCTGTACCAGTTGCCTGATCAGCAGTTCGCCAATTTGTACTGGTTTCGCGCCGATTTGTTCGAAAAGCCCGAGTTAAAAGCCAAGTTCAAAGCGAAATATGGCTATGACCTGGGTGTGCCACTGAACTGGAGCGCCTATGAAGACATTGCCGCGTTCTTTACCAACGATGTGAAAAAGATCGACGGCAAAGCCATTTATGGCCATATGGATTACGGCAAGAAGGACCCGTCACTGGGTTGGCGCTTCACCGATGCCTGGCTGTCCATGGCGGGTGCTGCCGATATTGGCATTCCAAACGGCAAACCTGTCGATGAATGGGGCATCCGCGCGTCGGCAGACGGCTGTACGCCGCAGGGCGCCTCCGTCTCGCGTGGTGGTGCAACCAACTCGCCAGCGGCGGTGTTTGCGCTAACCAAGTACGTCGACTGGATGAAGCAATATGCGCCCAAAGAAGCCATGGGCATGACCTTTGGTGAATCAGGTCCGGTACCGGCGCAGGGCGAAATCGCACAGCAAATTTTCTGGTACACCGCCTTCACGGCAGACATGATCAAACCTGGATTGCCGGTGGTGAATGCAGACGGCACGCCAAAGTGGCGCATGGCACCTGGCCCGAATGGGCCTTACTGGAAACAGGGCATGCAAAACGGGTACCAGGACGTCGGCTCCTGGACGTTTTTCAAGAACCATGACGCCAACAAAGTCGCTGCAGCCTGGTTATATGCACAGTTCGTGACCGCAAAGACAACCTCCTTGAAAAAGACGGTGGTCGGCTTGACACCAATTCGCGAGTCGGACATCCGGTCGCAGGCGATGACCGACATGGCGCCGAAATTGGGCGGCCTGGTTGAGTTCTACCGCAGCCCGGCCCGCGTGGCGTGGACACCTACCGGCACGAACGTTCCTGACTATCCAAAACTGGCTCAGCTGTGGTGGAAAAACGTGGCTGTTGCCGTAACAGGTGAAAAAACTCCACAAGCGGCAATGGACAACCTTGCGGAAGAAATGGATTCCATCATGGCGCGCCTGGAGCGGGCAGGCATGGCAAACTGCCCACCCAAGCTAAATCCCAAGAGCAATGCCAATAAATGGCTGAGCGACAAAAACGCACCTTGGAAAAAGCTTGCCAACGAGAAGCCAAAGGGTGAAACCATTGCCTACGACACCCTGCTAACAGCCTGGAAAAACGGCAAAGTCCGCTAGCACGCCGTTTGGCGAAAAACTGAGCGAAAAGGCCGTGCAAGTGTGACTTCCACGGCCTTTTCCACCAGCGACTGAGGGTAGCTCTCGCCTCTGGCTGGCAGCTCTTTGAACTTCAAATCGAATGTCTTTAACTATGTCAACTGATACATCACCCTTACCAACCGTACGGAGGGAGCTTCTTTCCCGGCTCGCCAAGCCGCATCACTACGACATCGCCATCGTGGGAGGCGGCGCCACCGGGTTGGGTGTGGCGCTGGATGCAGCGGCAAGGGGCTTCAGCGTGGTGCTCGTCGAGTCCAATGATTTTGCCAAAGGCACGTCCTCGCGATCTACCAAGCTGGTGCACGGCGGCGTGCGCTATCTGGCGCAGGGCAACGTCACACTGGTGCGTGAAGCTTTGCGGGAACGCACCACGCTGCTGGCGAATGCGCCACATCTGGCGCAGCCGTTGCCGTTTGTGATGCCTTCCTACAAATTCTGGGAAGCGCCCTTCTACGGTATCGGGTTGAAGATCTATGACGCACTGGCTGGCAAGGCGGGGCTGGGTCCGACGGCCTTTCTAAACCGGCGCGAAACCCTGGAGAGCTTGCCCACACTTGAATCCCGAGGACTGAAGGGGGGAGTGCAGTACTGGGACGGCCAGTTTGACGACGCGCGACTGGCGCTGGCATTGGCCCGCACAGCGGCACGTCAGGGCGCTCTGCTGGTCAACTATTGCGCTGTCACCCAATTGATCCACGAAGACGGCAAGGTCACCGGCTTGTGGGTGAAGGACCGTGAAACAGGCCACGTCCATGAACTGCACGCAGGCTGCGTGGTCAATGCCACCGGTGTGTGGGTGGACCGCTTGCGCTTGCAAGATGGTCAGGCGACAGGCCGGGATGCCAAGCCAATGGTCGCACCGAGCCAGGGCGTGCACATCGTGGTGGACCGAGAGTTTCTTCCGACCGACCACGCTTTGTTGATTCCCAAGACCGCTGATGGCCGTGTGCTGTTTGCCGTGCCATGGCTGGGCAAGACCATTCTGGGCACCACCGACACACCGCGCCGCGACTTGGCGCGCGAACCGCTGCCGTTTCGAGAAGAAATCGATTTTATTTTGCGCGAGTCAGCCCGTTACCTGAGCCGCGCGCCAAGCCTGTCTGACATCAAGAGCATCTGGGTCGGCCTGCGACCGCTGGTCAAGCCGGCCGATGACGATGCCGAGCGCACCAAGTCACTGTCGCGTGAGCACACTGTATTGGTCAGCAAAAGTGGTCTGGTCACCGTCACTGGCGGCAAATGGACGACCTACCGCGCCATGGCCGGCGATGTGCTGGAAAAATGCTTTGCTGCGGGATTGCTGCCTACCCGCGCCGGACTGTCGACCGACCATCTGAGGCTGGTCGGGGCGCAAGCCTCCAGCGTGCCGATCAGCAGCGCCCCTGGGTTGCATCTTTACGGCAGTGAGGCCGGCGCACTCCAGGCCATGCGCGGCGCTGACAATGATCTGGGTGGCGGTCTGAGCGAAGCCATGGTGCGCTTTGCGGCGCGCTACGAGTACGCCCGGACGGTGGAAGATGTGCTGGCACGGCGATCCCGCCTGCTGTTTCTGGATGCGGCACTGGCGCGTACCCTGGCGCCGGAAGTGGCCGGGTTGCTCCAGCAGGAGAATGGAATCGACGCACAATTGCCCTCTTTTTTAACGCTGTGCGATCAGTATTTGACAGTGCCTGCTGTTTAAATATTCTTGAAGTTGGTTAAATGCGACAGTAAACCCTGAACCCTGAACCCTGAACCCTGAACCTTGAACCTTGAATGGCGTTGTGGTGTCTGATTGCTATATTTTAAATAGCTGCTTTTCCTTGCTGACATTGCGCGAATAGCTAATTTACTTAATATTATTCATATTGCTCCCGATGCTGGCATGGTTGTTTTGTCACCCGGAGTTCAACGGCATAGATTGGTTAGGCGTCACACACAATTGCCAGGAATATTTTTACAACCACGGTTGACACTGGCTTTTACTTTGGTCATAATCGTGGGCTTCGCTCTAATAGGCGAGGAACTTCTGCCCAGCGGAAGCATTGCAAGTGGTTTGCGATGTGGACGACGGGCCCAAGACTGATTGGCAGGTGGTTTGCATTAAGCAAGCCACCAATGCTGGTGCAAGTTGGGAACCAATTTAAATGATTCAAACGCAATCCAAACTCGATGTTGCTGACAACACGGGTGCCAAGTCCGTGATGTGCATCAAGGTGCTCGGCGGATCCAAGCGCCGGTACGCCAGCGTTGGTGATGTTATCAAGGTCAGTATCAAAGAAGCCGCTCCGCGTGGCCGCGTCAAAAAAGGCGAGGTTTACAGTGCGGTGGTCGTTCGTACTGCCAAGGGCATTCGCCGCGGCGACGGCTCGCTTGTCAAATTCGACGGCAATGCAGCAGTGCTGCTCAATGCCAAGCTCGAGCCTATCGGCACCCGTATCTTTGGACCAGTGACGCGAGAGTTGCGCACTGAAAAGTTCATGAAGATCGTGTCGCTGGCTCCTGAAGTTCTGTAAGGACCCTAGGCAATGAACAAAATTCGTAAAGGCGACGAGATCATCGTGATCACGGGTCGCGACAAGGGCAAGCGCGGCACGATCACGCAGCGCGTCGATGACAGCTATGTGCTGGTGAACGGGATCAACCTGGTGAAAAAACACACCAAGCCCAATCCGCTCAAGGGCACCACAGGTGGCATTGTTGAAAAAAGCATGCCGATTCACCAGTCCAATGTCGCTATTTTCAATGCGGCTTCGGGCAAGGCGGATCGTGTTGGTATCAAGTTGTTGGCTGACGGCAAGAAAACTCGCGTCTTCAAGTCCAGCGGCGAAGAAATTAAGGCTGCATAAACATGGCACGCTTGCAAGATCAATTCCGCGAAAAAATCGCACCAGCCCTGATTGAAAAATTCGGCTACAAGACACCCATGCAGGTGCCGCGCATCACCAAGATCACGCTCAACATGGGTGTGAGCGAGGCGGTTGCCGACAAGAAAGTCATGGACAATGCTGTGGCTGACATGGCCAAGATTGCAGGCCAAAAGCCTGTGGTCACCAAGGCCAAGAAGGCCATCGCGGGTTTCAAGATCCGCGAAGACCTGCCGATTGGCTGCATGGTCACGCTGCGTGGCGTGCAGATGTATGAATTCCTCGACCGTTTCGTGACCGTGGCATTGCCGCGTGTACGTGACTTCCGTGGTATTTCTGGTCGTGCCTTCGATGGCCGCGGCAACTACAACATCGGCGTCAAAGAGCAGATTATTTTCCCTGAAATCGAGTACGACAAGGTCGATGCCTTGCGCGGACTCAATATCAGCATCACCACAACGGCCAAGACCGATGAAGAGTGCAAAGCCCTCCTCACCGCCTTCCGTTTTCCGTTCAAGAACTGAAGGCGCAAGATGGCAAAACAAGCCCTACTGCAACGTGAACTGAAGCGCGACAAGCTCGTCGCCAAGTTTGCCAAGAAGCACGCTGAACTCAAGGCAATCGCCAATGATTTCAAGCGTACCGACGATGAGCGCCATCTGGCCCGTCAGGAATTGCAAAAGTTGCCGCGCAACGCAAATCCGACGCGTCAACGCAACCGCTGTGCCATCACCGGTCGTCCCCGTGGTACGTTCCGTCAATTCGGCCTGGCTCGCGCCAAGATCCGCGAGTTGGCTTTCGCTGGTGATATCCCTGGTATCACCAAGGCTAGCTGGTAAGCAATAGGAGAACCCCAGATGAGTATGAGTGATCCTATCGCCGACATGCTGACACGCATCCGCAATGCACAAATGGTTGAAAAAGCTGTTGTGCTGGTGCCTTCGTCAAAAGTCAAAGTCGCCATTGCACAAGTTTTGAAGGATGAGGGCTACATTGATGGCTTCTCCGTCAAGGCCAACGAAGGCAAGCCCCAGTTGGAAATCGCCCTGAAGTACTACGCAGGCAAGCCCGTGATTGAGCGCATTGAGCGCGTCAGCCGCCCTGGCCTGCGTGTGTACAAAGGCCATGGCGCCATTCCCCAGGTCATGAACGGCTTGGGCGTGGCAATTGTCACAACGCCTCAGGGTGTCATGACTGATCGCAAAGCACGCGCTACCGGCATCGGTGGTGAAGTGTTGTGCTACGTGGCCTAACGGCGGCATTGAGGAGTAACTGAAATGTCTCGTGTAGCAAAAATGCCGGTTTCCATCCCCCAGGGTGTGGACGTCGCAATCAAAGAAAACCAGATCAATGTCAAGGGTGCCTTGGGCTCCCTTGCGCTGACACAAAACGCCCATGTCGTCGTCAAGAGCGAAGACGGCAAGCTGACTTTTGTGCCGGCCAATGATTCTCGTGAAGCCAATGCCATGAGCGGTACGATCCGCCAGCTGGTGAACAACATGGTCGTGGGAGTTACGACCGGTTTTCAGAAAAAGCTGAACCTGGTCGGCGTGGGTTTCAAGGCCCAGGCGCAAGGTGACAAGCTGAACCTCACCGTGGGCTATTCCCACCCTGTGGTCATGGCAATGCCTGCGGGCATCACGGTCACCACCCCGACGCCAACCGAAGTGGTCATCAAGGGTTCTGATCGCCAACGTGTAGGCCAGATTGCAGCCGAAGTGCGTGCAGTCCGTCCTCCCGAGCCCTACAAAGGCAAGGGCATCCGTTATTCGGATGAAAAAATCACAATCAAAGAAACCAAGAAGAAATAAGGAGCTGCATCATGTTGACCAAAAAAGCGCAGCGCCTTCGCCGTTCACGCCAGACGCGTATCCGCATTGCCAATCAAGGCGTTGCCCGTCTGTCCGTAAACCGTACCAATCTGCATATTTACGCCAGTGTTATTTCTGGCGACGGCACCAAAGTTCTGGCGTCCGCTTCCACGGCTGAAGTGGAAGTGCGCAATGAAATTGGCGGCTCAGGCAAGGGTGGAAATGTTGCTGCTGCGCAAGCCATTGGCAAGCGCATTGCTGAAAAAGCAAAAGCAGCGGGTGTAGAAAAAGTGGCGTTCGATCGCGCCGGTTTTGCGTACCATGGCCGCGTCAAAGCGCTGGCTGATGCGGCTCGCGAAGCTGGTTTGCAGTTCTAAGCAGACTGGAATCAAGTATGGCTAAGTTTCAAGCTAAATCGCAAAACGACGCTCCAGACGATGGTCTGAAGGAAAAAATGATCGCGATCAACCGCGTGACCAAAGTAGTGAAGGGTGGCCGTATTCTCGGTTTTGCCGCACTGACCGTGGTCGGTGACGGTGATGGTCGCGTTGGCATGGGTAAAGGCAAGTCGAAAGAAGTGCCGGCAGCCGTGCAAAAAGCCATGGAAGAAGCGCGCCGCAACATGACGAAGGTGTCATTGAAAAACGGTACCTTGCACCACAATGTATTCGGTCACCACGGTGCCGCCAACGTCATGATGGCGCCGGCTCCCAAGGGTACCGGTATCATTGCTGGCGGTCCGATGCGCGCAGTGTTCGAAGTCATGGGTATTACCGATATCGTGGCCAAAAGCCATGGCTCGAGCAACCCGTACAACATGGTGCGCGCCACCATGGACGCACTGAAAAATTCCACCACGGCCTCCGATATCGCGGCCAAGCGTGGCAAATCAGTCGAAGAAATCTTCGGCTAAGGCGGACAGTTAAATGACCCAAGAAACCAAAGTTAAAGTCAAACTGGTTCGCAGCCCGATTGGCACCCAGGAGTCCCATCGCGCCACCGTGCGCGGACTGGGCCTGCGCGGTGTCAACAGCGTCAGCGAATTACAGGACACGCCCGCAGTGCGCGGCATGATCAACAAGATCAGCTATCTGGTCAAAATTATTTGAGGCTTTGAGAGACAGGACTGGCTGCATAGTGGCCAGGTTCTTTCTCCAACGGCTTAAGGACTCATCATGGAATTGAACACAATCAAGCCCAGCGAAGGCGCTAAACATGCTAAACGGCGTGTTGGTCGCGGTATTGGCTCTGGCTTGGGCAAGACAGCTGGTCGTGGCCACAAGGGACAAAAATCCCGTTCTGGCGGTTACCACAAGGTCGGCTTTGAAGGCGGTCAAATGCCTATGCAGCGTCGCTTGCCAAAGCGCGGTTTCAAATCGCATTTGCTGAAATTCAATGCCGAGGTCACTCTCACGGCGCTGGAGCAGCTCGGCTTGGCGGAAGTTGATTTGTTGACGTTGAAGCAGTCGGGTCTTGTCGGCCAGATCGCCAAGAACGTTAAGGTGATCAACACAGGTTCGCTGTCACTTGCTGTCAAGCTCACCGGTATTTCTGCCTCGGCAAGCGCCAAAACCCTGATCGAAGCCGCTGGCGGCTCAATCGCTTAATACTTGACGGAACCAACCAGTGGCAACCAACTCAGCGCAAATTGCAAAAACCGGCAAGTTCGGCGACTTGCGCAACAGGCTTGTGTTTTTGCTGCTGGCGCTGGTCGTGTACCGTGTCGGTGCGCACATTCCGGTTCCAGGAATTGACCCCGGTCAATTGAAAGAACTATTCAAGGGCCAACAGGGTGGAATATTGAACTTGTTCAATATGTTCTCTGGTGGCGCCCTGTCAAGATTTACCGTGTTTGCCTTAGGCATCATGCCGTACATCTCGGCTTCCATCATCATGCAATTGCTCACCTATGTGGTTCCCACATTCGAGCAGATGAAAAAGGAAGGCGAAGCTGGAAGGCGAAAGATCACGCAATACACACGTTATGGAACGCTCGGGCTTGCTCTGTTCCAGTCGATGGGTATAGCCGTGGCGCTTGAAAGCTCTCCTGGTTTGGTATTGGATCCTGGTTTCGGCTTTCGCATGACAGCGGTGTTTAGCCTGACAGCTGGAACTATGTTCCTGATGTGGTTGGGAGAACAAATCACAGAGCGCGGTTTGGGCAATGGCATTTCGATTCTGATTTTTGCAGGCATTGCTGCTGGCTTGCCCAGTGCGTTGGGTGGTTTGCTTGAATTGGTTCGCACCGGTGCAATGAGCATTTTGATCGCGATTGTTATCGTGGCAGTTGTGGTGGCAGTCACCTACTTTGTGGTGTTTGTCGAGCGGGGGCAGCGCAAGATTCTTGTAAACTACGCGCGCCGGCAGGTTGGCAATAAGGTGTATGGTGGGCAGTCGTCGCATCTGCCGCTGAAGCTGAATATGGCGGGCGTGATCCCTCCAATTTTTGCCTCTTCGATTATTCTGTTACCGGCAACGGTGGTGGGCTGGTTCAGCACTGGCGAAAGCATGCGCTGGTTGAGAGACATAGCCAGTACGTTGACGCCAGGGCAACCAATTTATGTGTTGCTATATGCCAGTGCAATTATCTTTTTCTGCTTTTTTTACACGGCCTTGGTGTTTAACAGCCGAGAAACCGCGGATAACCTGAAAAAGAGTGGTGCCTTTATCCCTGGGATTCGTCCCGGCGACCAGACTGCTCGATACATAGACAAAATCTTGGTCCGACTCACACTGGCCGGTGCGGTTTACATCACATTTGTTTGTTTGCTGCCAGAGTTTTTAATTTTGAAGTACAACGTACCGTTTTATTTCGGTGGAACATCGTTGATGATTATTGTTGTAGTCACCATGGATTTCATGGCCCAGGTTCAGAACTACATGATGTCGCAGCAGTACGAGTCGTTGTTGAAAAAGGCGAATTTCAAGACGTGATGTTTTGAATCGTCCTGACGATTCACCGCGAGCACATGATGTGTTTCGTTCCAAGTAAGCACAGAGTAAAAGTTTAGGAGAAGAAAATGAGAGTTTCAGCTTCGGTCAAGAAAATTTGCCGCAACTGCAAGGTCATCCGTCGCAAGGGCGTTGTCCGTGTGATCTGTACAGATCCACGTCACAAACAGCGCCAAGGCTGATTTTTAAGAGATTTAGAGGACGCACATGGCACGTATCGCTGGTATCAACATTCCGCCGCAGAAGCACGCCGAAATCGGCTTGACTGCAATCTTTGGCATCGGCCGCACCCGCGCTCGCAAAATTTGCGAAGCGTGCGAGATCGACTACGCCAAGAAAATCAAAGACTTGACTGATGGCGACCTGGAAAAAATCCGGGACCACATTGCTCAGTTCACCATCGAAGGTGATTTGCGTCGTGAAACCACGATGAATATCAAACGCCTGATGGACATCGGCTGCTACCGAGGTTTCCGTCATCGTCGTGGGTTGCCCATGCGCGGTCAGCGTACCCGGACAAATGCCCGCACTCGCAAGGGTCCGCGCAAGGCCGCCCAGTCTTTGAAGAAATAATTGAGAGATCGTTATGGCAAAATCACCCAATAACAGCGCATCACAGCGCGTACGCAAGAAAGTTCGCAAGAACGTTGCCGATGGCATCGCTCATGTTCACGCATCTTTCAACAATACCATCATCACGATCACTGATCGCCAAGGCAACGCCTTGTCGTGGGCATCGTCAGGTGGACAGGGCTTCAAAGGTTCGCGTAAATCGACACCTTTCGCTGCTCAGGTAGCTTCTGAAGTCGCTGGCCGGGCTGCTATCGAACAAGGTATCAAGAACCTTGATGTTGAAATCAAGGGGCCTGGCCCCGGTCGTGAATCTTCTGTTCGTGCTCTGGGCGCACTTGGTATTCGAATCAATTCGATTGCCGATGTCACCCCAGTTCCACATAACGGCTGCCGTCCTCAAAAACGCCGTCGTATCTAATTTGTGCTGTTTCGCCCGGTCGCTTGCTCAGCAAACGGCCGGGCGTCAGCATTTTCACCAAGCCCACCGCCATCAGAGTTATTAACTGTGGCTCCTGCAGAAATTGCAGCAGATGACAAAAGGATATTCAAGTGGCACGTTACCTCGGCCCCAAGGCCAAACTTTCCCGCCGTGAAGGCACCGACCTTTTCCTGAAGAGTGCCCGTCGCTCTATCAGCGACAAGGCGAAATTCGATTCCAAGCCTGGTCAGCACGGTCGTACCTCCGGTACCCGTACTTCCGACTACGGCCTGCAATTGCGTGAAAAGCAGAAAGTCAAGCGCATGTACGGCGTGCTGGAAAAGCAGTTCCGCCGCTATTTTGAAGAAGCTGACCGTCGCCGTGGCAACACTGGCGCCAACTTGCTGTCGGTATTGGAATCGCGTCTGGACAATGTGGTTTATCGCATGGGCTTTGGCTCGACACGCGCCGAAGCGCGCCAATTGGTTTCCCATAAAGCCATGACGGTCAATGGTCAATCGGTGAACATTCCGTCCTATATGGTTAAGGCCGGCGACGTCATAGCTGTGCGTGACAAGTCCAAAAAACAGACCCGTATTGCCGAGGCGCTCGAACTGGCTAAGCAAGTTGGTCTGCCAGCCTGGGTTGATGTTAATGCTGACAAGGGTGAAGGCACCTTCAAGAAAGTGCCTGACCGTGACGAATTTGCTGCCGATGTCAACGAATCGTTGATCGTCGAGCTGTATTCACGTTAATTTCCGTTCCTGGCGACACGCTTGCCGTGCTGCCAGGTGTGCTTCGCCAGCCTTATCGGTGTAACGAGCCGAGGGTATTGAGAGGAAGACTGCATGCAGACAAATTTGTTAAAACCCAAAACTATTAATGTTGAGCAACTTGGTGCCAACCGTGCCAAGGTGACACTGGAGCCTTTTGAGCGCGGGTATGGCCACACTCTCGGCAACGCCCTGCGTCGTGTGCTGTTGTCTTCCATGGTAGGCCATGCCGCAACCGAGGTGACCATCGCTGGCGTCCTGCATGAGTACTCTTCAATTGACGGTGTCCAAGAAGACGTCGTCAACATTTTGTTGAATCTCAAGGGTGTGGTGTTCAAGCTTCACAACCGCGATGAAGTGACTTTAAGCCTCCGTAAGGACGGCGAAGGTCCAATCACTGCTGCCGATATCCAGACGCCGCATGACGTGGAAATTGTCAACCCTGACCATGTAATCATGAATCTGTCGCATGGCGGCAAGATTGATATGCAAATCAAGGTCGAGAATGGACGCGGTTATGTTCCTGGAAATGTTCGTCGTTATGGTGATGAGTCGCCTAAGTCGATCGGCCGAATTGTGCTTGATGCTTCCTTTTCTCCGGTGAAGCGAGTCAGCTACACCGTTGAAAGTGCTCGCGTTGAGCAGCGTACCGACTTGGACAAGCTGGTTCTGGAAATCGAAACCAACGGTGCTGTTTCTGCAGAAGATGCGGTGCGTGCATCGGCTAAGATTTTGGTCGAACAGCTGGCGGTATTTGCGCAACTTGAAGGCAACGAACTTGGCGCTATCATCAATGATCCTGCACCTCGAAATTCGCAACAGTTTGACCCGATTCTGCTGCGTCCAGTCGATGAGCTGGAGCTCACGGTGCGTTCGGCCAACTGCCTGAAGGCCGAAAATATCTACTATATTGGCGATCTGATCCAGCGCACCGAAAATGAGCTGTTGAAGACGCCTAATCTGGGCCGGAAATCTTTGAACGAGATTAAGGAAGTGCTGGCCTCTCGCGGCCTGACATTAGGAATGCGTCTGGAAAGCTGGCCACCTGCCGGGCTTGACAAACGTTAATTTATTTAAATCTCATCTATTGATGAGAAAGTGCACGGGCAGTACCTGATACGGCTGCTTCGATATTACATAAAGGAAGCACTATGCGACACGGACATGGACTACGTAAACTAAACCGCACCAGCGAGCACCGCCTCGCCATGTTGCGCAACATGATGAACTCGCTGCTCCAGCACGAAGCCATCAAAACGACATTGCCAAAAGCCAAAGAGCTTCGCCGCGTTGTCGAACCCATGATCACTTTGGCAAAAACTCCAACCTTGGCAAACAAGCGCTTGGCATTCGACCGTCTTCGTGATCGTGATATGGTGGTCAAGCTGTTTGCTGAACTGGGCCCACGTTACCAGACCCGTCCAGGCGGTTACACCCGTATTTTGAAGATGGGTTTTCGCGTCGGTGACAATGCCCCTATGGCTTTGGTTGAACTCGTTGATCGCCCTGATGTTTCGGAAGAAATAAAAGCTGAAGCAGCGGCAAAGTAAGCTATAATAACTACATACCGCGCGGTGGAGCAGCCTGGTAGCTCGTTGGGCTCATAACCCAAAGGTCGTAAGTTCAAATCTTGCCCGCGCAACCAAAATATGGTTCTTTTAACCATTTCAAAAAGCCTACCTTGAGTAGGCTTTTTGTTGTCCAGCTTTTATTCCCTTTACTTTTTGCGTTGTTGCCTTTTGATGGTTTTTCGTGATTCATAGTGCTGCATTAACGGCGTTACTGAAATGCCATGAATGATGATGGACGCGACAACCACCGCCAAGGTGATCGACAGGAGGCGTTCGGCAAGCGCCGGCTGAATGTTATGGTTGATGGCATAGAGCAGGTAATACAGCGAACCAATGCCGCGTATGCCAAACCAGCTCATCAAATTGCGTTGTGAGCCACTGACCTGTGTCCCGATCAATCCGCCGTAAACCGCCAGCGGCCGTACCATCAGGAAAAGTACAGGTACAAACCACAGAACGTCACTTTCAAATTCAACGGACGCCAGCAATACACCAACGGCAAGAACAATGGCGACTTCAACAAAGCTTTCCAGCTGGCTGTTAAAGCGCTGAACGGCATTCATCATATTGGTGGGCGCTTCGGCACCTGCCGCGGCTTGCTCTTCAGGACTCAGTTCAAATCCAGCCTTTTGTGTTTCTGCCTGCAACGCGGAGGTGGCAGAAGCCCCTTCGTCGATGCGACGCAATGCCAGTCCGGCCGCAAATACCGCCAGAAAACCGTAGGTGTGGCAAAGCAGTGCGGCGCCGTAAGTGAGTGCAATCAGGCCGAGCGCAATAAATTCATCAGACCGCAAGGCTTCACGATGGCGCATGCGCAAGTAAATAATGGCACGGCCAACCAGTGTTCCAAGCAGATAGCCCAATCCCAGTCCACCCGATATCGCCCAAACCACATCCACCGTCCACCAGCGCCAGGCGGCTTCGCCCAGCTCGTGTACCCCCAGGAGGCCCAGGCCCAGCATGACAAAAGGAAAGGCCGTGCCGTCGTTCAGCCCGCCTTCTCCGGTCAGGCCAAAGCGCAAACGGTCGCGGTCACCACGATTGGACACTTGTACATCCGAAGCCAGTACCGGATCAGTGGGCGCAAGGATGGCGCCCAGCAGTATCGCGGCACCTGGCGAAAGGCCAAGACCATATACGCCGATTGCTGCCACCACCACCACGGTCACGATCATGGACACCGTGGCGAGTTGCAATGGAATTCTCCAGCGCCGGTCACGCAAGGGCAGTTCGAGCTTCATGCCTGCGGTGAACAGCGAGATAAGCACGGCGATTTCTGTTAATCGCTCCAGCATCACCGTATTTTCCAGTGCATCAAGCCGAAGCAAATCCAGCCCCATGGGGCCGACCGCCACACCGACGCCCAGGTAAAGCATGGCTGCATTCAAAGGCAAGCGGGACAGGAAGGAGCTGCCCATGGTCATGACAACCAGCAGCAGGCCAATGATGAGGGCACCCAGCGCAAAGGGGTCCAATTCAAGCATGGTGCGACCACGGTGAGCCAGTTGGCCACCTTGAAGAGAGAGTAATCATCTCTCAAGCTTAAGGTACTCAGCGCTTGCCTACGCTGCAGTGGCTTGCCGGGCTTTAGCGAGTTTTGAGATCCGAGCCCAAGCGAATTTTTATGAAAAAAAGGTCAATTACGCAATACGGTAAATACTTATTTGCTATAAAAAATATAGCTTACAAGGAATTTTCAGGCGCGTTTTTACCAATCAACCAGGCTCAAGCCCACGCTCAGAACATTGCGCCGTTTGTTGTAGTCCAGGAGGCTGTCCCCGTAACCGCTGAACAGTTGTACGTGGTATCGCAGGCCGGTGTAATTCGGCGATGAAGTCGGGGCCATCAACCAGTCCACACGGGTGGACCCGCGCGCTTTACTGCGCAGCGAGTGGCGCAGCGTGACGCCCACGGTGTTTGCCTTGTTGATCTGCCAGCTGCCCGTGAGTTCGGCACGGCCAACGAAATCTTCTATTCCTGGGTTGTTGTCATCGACCGCCGCTTCGTTTATGCGCTTCCAGATGCGGCCTTGCAGACGCAGGCTAGAGTCAGGCCCCAGCTCTTTTTCTGCAGCGCCCATCAAGTAAGTGCGGTTCCAGCTGCGTGACAGCGGATCGGACTGGCCGTTGGACTGGTGCACCAGCCCCAGACCCGAGAGCCGGTAATTCCAGCCGCCGGGCAGCGCAATCTGGTGCGGGTAAACATAAACCAGCTCGGGTTCATGGTCGGTGGTGCGGAACGGCCGCGAAATATTGCCGCTGAACAGCTGCCAATAACTTTGCTGGGTGTAGCCAAACCAGAGCGAATCCTGGTCGTCTCCATCGGCTTCGCCGCTTTTTAGCAAGCCTTTGGCTACTTTGGTGCGCACCGACAGCTGAATCTTGGTTTCGGCATGCTTGTAGTCAGGTGGCGTTCCTGCGCCTATCAGCGGTGGTGAACTGACGCCGCCAGACATGACAACGGCGACCGAAATTGGCCGGTAGCCACGAATCGCAAAGGTGTCGCAATCGGTGCCGCGTTGCAGTTCCCAGAACCTGGACAGCTCGGAATACTGGGTGTTGCGGCAGCCGATAGGCTTGCCGTCTGGCGCTTCGGTATTGAGCGACGGCAGCAGCAGGATTTCAGTTGCCGGCTTGCCGGTGGCCAGGTTGGCCGGTACGGTGGTGAGGGCTGCCGGCGGCGTGTTGGGCGGCAACTGCGAATCAGCCCATTGCTGGTAACAGCTCAGCTGTGCATCGGTGTCGTTCTTGATGGCCTGGCAGACCTGCCAACCGAGGCTGGTGGGTCGGTTGGCCGGCATGTTGACAACCCGTGGTTCCGTCTGCGCTTGCGCCATGCTGCCTGCCAGCAGCCCGGAGGCAAGAAAAATTCGGCTTAAAGAAGAAAGTTGAAGGGACATGGGATGGTTCAGTGAACAGGCTTTAAATCAAACCTGGGGGTGGGGCCAAATTCAGGGTGAGGGCAGTAGTCGGGTCAGCGTGAAAGGAACGTCGGCGCCATCGGGTGCGGCGCTGGCGCTGGTGTCTTTCCAGTGGCCCTGGTAAACCTGGCCGCAGGAACCCGGCTGCATTTCACCGTTCCAGGTGCCGGTGATACTGATCTTGTCAGAGGATTCGTCCAGCAGCAGCATGCCTTCGTCCAAGTCGCCGGCCAGTGCGGCTTCGGAGGTATGCCCTGCAATGGCGGGTGTGCCGGCCGCCTGTCCCAAGTCACGACTGACCGTGCCGGCCAGGCTTTCCGAGAATTCGGCGTGACGTTGGAGCAGCATGGTGGCCCGATCGGGAAGTCCGGCGGGTGGATGGTCGAAACGAACGGCCCAGCGCCCATACAGCTGCTCAGCCTTCATGTTAAGCGCTGCTGAGCATGCCGTTTCAGGCTTGTTATTGGCATTTGCGCATGCTGCTATTGCATTAATTGCTATTAAAAAAATAGCAATTCGAAAAATTCTGGAGTGCATGGGTCGGTGATTGCCTGGTCGGTTTCGTGATGACGGTCAGTTGAAAAAAACGTCGTTTGGTGGCGGCTGCTGTAAATCACGGGCGGGCCATGTTAGCTGAAACCGTATTTTGGAGTTGACACCCTGGCTGAACGCATGCACTCGTGACGCTCGCCAACCCACTGATGCTGGATGGCCCGTCAATTTCAATAATCGCCTGCATTCCGGTGCGCCCGCCTGCCAAGCCTGCTTACCGGGCATCGTAGGCCGCCTTGGAAGCGGCTGCCGCCGCCACACCATCGGCCGCTTTCCTGGCGAATTCGGCGCGCAGGGCCTTGAGTTTTTCGCGCGGGTCTTCCTTGATGGTGGCCTTGTCCAGCGCCATTTCGGCAATGAAGCGGCTCGGCACGCCCGCAATCGTGTCACGGTTTTTCTTGCGTCGGCGCAGCCAGTTCACCGCCAGCGTGCGCTGGGCGCGGGTGATGCCAACGTACATCAGGCGGCGTTCTTCCTGCAGACGCAAGGCGATGCTGTCGGTGTTGATGCCGTCGTCGTCATCGAGCTTGAAGGGCAGCAAGCCTTCGTTGACGCCGGCCAGCACCACATGCGGCCATTCCAGCCCCTTGGAGGCATGCAGCGTGGACAGCGTGACGACGTTCTGGTCGCCCTCGCGTTCGCTGATGGTCGACAGCAGCGCAATCGTCTGCACCACCTCAAGCATGGTCTTGGTGGGTTTTTCGACCGTGGCGCCGGAGGCGTCGTCAATCTGCCCGCCGCAGCGCTGCGCCATCCAGTCGCAAAAATCCATCACATTGCTCCAGCGCGCAGCCGCCACTTTTTCGCTGTCCTCGCCGTCGTAGAGATGCTTTTCGTAATCGATTTCCTTCAACCAGTCGGCCAGGAAAACCCGTGCGTCCTCGGCGCCCACAGTGCGTTTGGCGCGGTATTCGAGGTCGTTCAGGTAACGGCCGAACTCCTGCAGCGAGCCGACCGCCTTGGCTGGCAACACCGAGTCCAGCGAATGGCTGAACAGCGACTCGAACAGGCTGAGCTTGTAGGTGTCGCCAAAGGTGGCCAGCGCGCCCAGCGTGGTGTGGCCGATGCCGCGCTTGGGCGTCTTGATGGCGCGGATGAAGGCCGCGTTATTGTCGTTGTTGACCATCAACACCATCCAGCTGCACAGGTCCTTGATTTCCGCGCGGTCAAAAAAGCTTTGTCCGCCCGACACCTTGTACGGAATGCTCGCCTTGCGAAAGGCCTTTTCAAATGGCTTGGCCATGTGGTTGGCCCGGTACAGCACGCAAAAGTCTTTCCATTCGCGGTACTGCTGGCCTTCGGTTTGCAGGCTGCCTTCGGCGCGCAGGCTCTGGATTCGCGCCACCACGCGCTCGGCTTCGTGTTCTTCGCTGTCGCAATCAACCACCCGCACCGGCTCGCCTTCGCCGAGTTCGCTGAACAGCGTCTTGGGAAACAGCTTGGGGTTCGGGCCGATGACGTTGTTGGCGGCGCGCAATATCGCGCTGGTCGAGCGGTAGTTCTGCTCCAGCTTGACGACTTTCAGCGTCGGGAAATCCTGCGGCAGTTTTTTCAGGTTGTCCAGCGTCGCGCCGCGCCAGCCGTAGATCGACTGGTCGTCGTCACCCACCGCCGTGAAGCGGCCGCGCGCGCCGACCAGCAGTTTGAGCACCTCGTATTGCGTGGCGTTGGTGTCCTGGTATTCATCGACCAGCACATGGCCAAGCGCCGCCTGCCACTTGCTGCGCACTTCTTCGTGCTGCTGCAGCAGTTTCAGCGGCAGGCCGATCAGGTCGTCGAAATCGACACTCTGGTAGGCAGCCAGCCTTTCTTCGTAGTTGGCCATGACGCGCGCCACCAGCCGTTCCTCGTCGCTGCTGGCCTGCGCTTCGGCCTGCGCGGCGTTCAGTCCGGCGCTTTTCCAGGCGCTGATGGTCCACTGCCACTGGCGCGCCGTGGCCACATCGGTGCTGCCTCCGGCGTCTTTCAAAATGCTGGTCACGTCATCGCTGTCAAGGATGGAAAACTGCGGCTTCAGGCCCAGCGCCGCGCCGTCTTGCCGCAGCATGCGCACGCCCAGCGCGTGAAAGGTGCAGATCAGCACGCCCTTGGCCGGCTTGCCGATCAGGCTCTTGGCGCGCTCGCGCATTTCAGCGGCGGCCTTGTTGGTGAAGGTGATGGCGGCAATCTGCTCGGGCCGCATGCCGGTCTGGATCAACCGGCCGATCTTGTGCGTGATGACGCGCGTCTTGCCCGAACCGGCACCGGCCAGCACCAGGCAGGGGCCGTGCATATAGTTGACGGCTTCCTGCTGGGCAAGGTTCAGGCCGTGGGCGATGGCGGGGGTGGGCGGGAGTAAGGACATGCGGGCAGATACCGAAGAGGGGCGCAAAAAGCGCGCTGAATTCAAGGTGCCAAAGGCAGCGGCCATCATAGCCACTCGCGGCGAATGACCCTCGCAGGCGTGCTGATCGCCGTGCTTGATGGGCTCTGGCACAGGTGCGGAGCGTCGGCCTGATGGCGGTCAGTGCAGGCCGGCGGCGTACAGACTGGACGGTTTCAACTTCAGCGCGGCGCGGTGCTTTTCAATCGCCGCGTGCGCCCAGCCACAGCAGGCGCGGCGAGCAGGGTGGGCGGCGACACGTACAGCGCAGGCGCAGTCACTGCCGCACCACCCGCGCCGCCACCGGGCCTTTGCGCTTGGTGGCCCGGACGGCCGCAAAGTCGGCCATGACTTGCCGATTCACCTGATCGACGCTCACCCGCGCCGCCGGCAAGGCCGGTGCGCTTGGCGTCTTACTGTTCTCTTTTAAACTCAATACAGTTATGGGTGCAGATTCTGCGGGGGGCAGCGTCGAAAGTTTCGGGGGTAGCCCATCGAAATCTGCGGAGGGCGGTGCAAATCCTGCGCAGGTTGGGGCTACGGCGATGGCATCAAGCGCAGCGTGGTTTGCAGGCGCACAAGGAAAAATCTGCCACGCCGGGGCCGCGCAGGGCAGGTGGCCGCAGCCCGTCCACGCAATCGCATAGCGCATAGCGCGGCCCGTTCGACGCAGCCGGGCAACGATAATGCCCGCGCGCTCCAGCGCCCTGATGTGTTTTTGCACCATGCGTACGCCCATGCCGCACAGCCGCGTCACGCGGGCCAACGTTCTGTATCGGTCCAGGCTTGCCAGGCTGTCTTTGGAAGGTGCCTCCGGCGGCCTGGCAGGGGTCTGATTGAAAAATCCCACAACCACAAACCCTCAAACAGTTTCAGTTTCAATGCTCGGGGAAATTACAGAACGAATGTTGCACTACCTGAATCTGCCTCGCAACCCGTGCGCCCTGACGCGCTCGGCACACACACCGCGAGGCGAGGCTCGCCGCATCATTTCCATGAGCTACGCCAATGAAGGCGAAATTGCCAGACACGCCCAAATCCTGGGTGGACTCCGACGATGCCCCCAAACTGGACGAGGCGTTTTTTTGCCACGCCACACCTTTGATTGACGACAAGCCGGCGTCTCGCGCGCAGTACGCCAAAGCGGTGCGCCATGGACGTCCCGTGGGCAGCATCGGGTTCAGGCCCTTCTGAACGGCCTGAACAATTGATTTCTTAAGCCTTTCAGGCCTCTGGCGCACGCTGCACCTGCGCAAGCAGCTATAAATTCAGTAGCAATTCATCCGGCAGTCAAAAAACCGCACGCTCAGGCGTTCGCAGCCCGCTGGCGGGGAATGGCGTAGGTGCCGACGACATGGGCCACGGGGTCGTCGCTGCCTTCGGAGTACAGGCTGACTTCGCCGACCGCCAGCAATTTGCCCACGCGCATGAGTTTGCACACGCCGATGATGGCGCGGTCGGCTGACGGTTTGCGCAGAAAGTTGATGCTCAGGCTGCTGGTGACGGCCAGCGGAACGATGCCGATTTCGCCCAGGATGGCGACATACAGCGCCACATCGGCGACCGCCATCAGCACCGGCCCGGCCACGGTGCCGCCGGGACGCAGTTCATGAATGCCAATCGGGTGCCGGATGGTGGCGGATTGGTTGCCTACCGCCTCCACGGAGCATTTGGTCTGGGGGAATTCTTGCGCCAGGAATTGAGCGATTTCTGAGTGGGTGACCATGGTTTCCTTGGATTTCTGGGGGTTTTTGTTTTTCGGCAAAGAGTGAAGCGTAGCGCCGCGCCGGTATGCCGTGACCGGAAAACCCCGGGCGGGCACAACATGGCAGCGCAAGGCAAGTTGAAAATGCTACGAAAAATATAGCTGTCGGCGTATGCAGGATGTGCGCAAAAGGCACTTTTGGCCTGAAAACAGCAACTACTCAGCTTGCCAGTGAACCATGACACCGAGTCCGTATGACCCCGTCGCGCCATGGGGAACGGTGGGGACGGAGGGCCAGCGGGCGGGCGTGCTGCCAAAAATCGCCATCTGGGAGCCCTCACCGTTTCCATCTCCCAGAGGGAGAGGGCGCAAGAAGGTCACGTTCGATACGCTCAGCAGTTACTGAAAACCGGCGGCTTGTTCGGCTTGCCAGCGCATCTGGCCTGCAACAATACGCCCGTGCTCAATATTCTTGCCGTCACCTTTCCCTTCTTTGCGCTGGTGTTGTGCGGCTATGTCGCCACGCGGCGGGCGCTGCTGCCGCAAGCCGCCATTCCGGGGCTCAACACCTTCGTGCTGTATTTCGCGCTGCCGTGCATGCTGTACCGCTTTGGCGCCAGCACGCCGATTGCGCAGTTGCTCGATTTCAGCCTGGGCGCGGTTTATTTGTTGTGCGCGCTGCTAATGGTGGGGCTGACCATCGCCCTGACGCGCAAAGGACCGATCGGCTGGAACGATGCTTCATTCGGCGCGCTGGTCGCCGCTTTTCCCAACACCGGCTTCATGGGCGTGCCGCTGCTGGTGGCGCTGCTCGGCGCGCAGGCGGCCGGTCCGGCGATTATTACCATCGCCATCGACATGCTGGTCACCTCGTCACTGTGCATTGCGCTGTCGCGGCTGGATGGCGCGGACGAGCATGGTGCGGCACGGGCCGCCAGGCTGGCGCTGCGGGGCGTGGTGGTCAACCCCCTGCCGTGGTCAATTGCGCTGGGCGCGCTGGCATCATCCGCCGGTTTTGCACTGCCCAAACCGATCATGGGAACCGTCAGCCTGCTGGCCGATGCGGCTTCGCCGGTCGCGTTGTTCACCATTGGCGCGGTTCTGGCGCGCTCCCAAATGAATAGCACGTTACGCATGCCCGCCGTGCGCTATGTGCCTGTAGCGCTTATAAAGCTGGTGGTTCACCCCTTGCTGGTCGGCGGCGTGGGCTTGGGCGCCATGGCGTTGGGTATGCCGCTGGAGCGCTCTAGCCTGACCGTGCTGGTGCTGGTGGCGGCCCTGCCCAGCGCCAGCAACGTGGCCATGCTGGCCGAACGCTTTGGCGCTGACAACGGGCGCATTGCGCGCATCATTTTGCTGTCAACGGTGCTGGCGTTTTTTACCTTTTCAGCGGCCGTGGCCCTGCTGGTGTGAGCCGGCTTACTGCAGCATTTCAAGCAGGGCACGCGCCACGACCTTGGTGGCGCGGCGCAGGTCTTCGAGCACCAGATGCTCGTCTGAACGCTTGGCGTTGCTTTCAAACACGGTGCGCGGACCGGCGCCATAGATGGCTGATGGCACACCGGCCGCGCCGAACAAGCGCACATCGGTGTACAGCGGCGTGCCGCATGTCGGAACCGGCTCGCCCATCACCTGCTCGCCGTGCTTTTGCAGCGCTTGCACCAGTTCGGCATTGCGTGTGTCAGGCTTCCATGCCTCGGCCATCAGCAGGCGCTTGATGTCGACCGTGATGCCGGGCAGGGTGGCGGCGGCCTCGGCAATCACGCGGCGCACGGTGGCTTCGACTTCAGCCGGGCTCTCCTCGGGAATCATGCGGCGGTCCAGCTTGATGACGACCTTGCCGGGCACCACGTTGGTGTTCGTGCCGCCTTCGATGCGGCCGACATTAAGGTAAGGGTGCTCGATGCCCTCGAAGCCTGAGGTGACCGACTGGTACAGCTGGTTTTGCCGGTACAGCGCGTTGAGGATGGCCGTGGCGCCCTGCAGCGCGTCAATGCCGGTGTGCGGAATGGCGGCATGCGCCATCTTGCCGTGCACCGTGACCTCCATTTGCAGGCAGCCGTTGTGGGCCGTGATGACTTCGTAGGCAAAGCCGGCGGCAATCAGGAAGTCGGGTTGCGTCAGCTTGTTGCGCAGCAACCAGCCCGGGCCGAGTTCGCCGCCAAATTCCTCGTCGTAGGTGAACAGCAGCTCGACGCCGCCCTTGAGCGGCAGGCCCAGCGCCTCGAGGGCGCGAACCGCAAAGGTGTAGGTGGCAAAGTCGCTTTTGCTGACCGCCGCGGCGCGGCCGTAGAGCTTGCCATCGACGATTTCAGCGCCATACGGGTCGTGCGTCCAGCCGTCGCCAGGCGGCACCACGTCGCCATGCGCGTTCAGCGCGATGGTTCGGCCTTCGCCATATTGGCGCCGAACGACCAGGTTGGTGATCGACTCCATGCCGTAGTCCCTGACCTCCTGGGCCGGGACCGGATGCTTTTCAACTACAAAGCCGAAACTCTGGAGCAGCTCGGCGGTGCGCTCGGCGTGCGGTGCATTGTTGCCGGGCGGCGTGTCGGTGGGCACGCGCACCAGTTGCTGCAGGAACTGCACTTCTTCGTCAAAGTGCGCGTCGATCCAGGCGTCAAGCGCGGTGTCGTGGTGGGTGTGGTTCATGGTCATTCGGTGGCAAGTTGTTCAAGCAGGTTCTGGAAGGCGCGCACGCACAGTTCGGTGTCGTCGTTGGTGATGGATTCCAGCGGGTTGTGGCTGATGCCGGCGTTCAGGCCGCGCACAAACAGCATCGCCTGCGGCATGATTTCGTGCAACTTCATGGCGTCGTGGCCGGCGCCGCTGGGCATGCGGAACACCGGCAGGCCCAGCGTCTCGACGGCGCGTTCCCAGCGCTCCTGCCATTCGGGCGCGCTGGGGGCCGCAGCGGCGCGCATGGTCTCTTCCAGCGTGTAGTGCACGCCGCGCCGCTCGCAGATGTCTTTGAGCGCGTGGCAAATGTCGGCGGCGCAGGCGTCGCGCACCTCATTGGTGGTTGCGCGGATGTCCAGGCTGAATTTGCAGCGGCCCGGCACGACGTTGATCGAGCCGCTGGGCACTTCCAGCATGCCGACGGTCGCCACCAGGTGCGGCACGCTGGCGCCGCGCTTTTCGACATACAGCGCCAGTTCGGCAGCGGCGGTGGCCGCATCCCGGCGCCGGTCCATGGGTGTGGTGCCGGCATGGCTGGCCATGCCGATGATTTCGCCCACATAGCGCACACTGCCGTTGATCGAGGTCACGATGCCCAGCGGCAAATCGATTTCATTCAGAACCGGGCCTTGCTCGATGTGCACCTCGACAAAGCCGAGGTAATGGGCCGGGTCGCGCTGCAGCTTGGCAATGTCGTCAATGCACAGGCCGGCATGCGCCATCGCTTCGCGCATGGTGATGCCGTCGGCGTCCTTTTGTTCCAGCCAGGCCATGTTGAAGTGGCCGGTCAGTGCGCCCGAGCCAAGAAATGTCGCTTTGTAGCGCTGGCCTTCCTCTTCTGCAAAACCGACGACTTCGAAACCGAACGGCAGGCGGCGCCCTTGGCGGTGCAGCTCGCGCACGCAGGCCATGGGTGCCAGGATGCCCAGGCGGCCGTCGTACTTGCCGCCATTGCGCACCGTGTCGTAGTGCGAGCCGGTCAGCAGCCGTTTGGACTTGGGGTCGCTGCCGTGGTAAATGCCCACCACGTTGCCGACCGCGTCAATCGACACGTCGTCAAAGCCGCAGTCTTCGCGCATCCAGTGGGCCAGGCGCTGGGCACAGGCCCGGTGCGCATCGGTCAGGTAGGTCACCGTCAGCTCGCCGCGCTCGGCATAGCCGGGGTCGCTGTGGATGCTCAGGCGCTCGTGCCAGTCCCAGACGCTATTGCCAATCTCCGGCGAATGGCCAAATTTGTCGTTCAAGCGGATTTCGGCAATGCGGTGGATGTTGCGCAGGCACTCTGCCAGTTCAAAGTCGGGGTGGTTTTCCAGCCGGCGGGCAAAGGTCGCGATGATCTCGGCTTTGGGCAGGCCCAGGCCGCGTGGACCGCGCACCGCCAGGGTGAACGGGAAGCCGAATCGGGCGTTGTAGTCGGTATTGAGCTGCTGGATTTGCGCGAATTCTTCGGGCGTGCAGTCGGTCAGGCCGGCCTTGCCCTGCTCGTTGGTTGACTCGGCTGTCAGCGTTTGGCTGACCATGGCCTTGCCGGCCAGTTCGGGGTGTGCGCGAACCAGTGCAAGCTGGGGCGCGCGTCCGGCGTGGCGCACCACCTGGACCAGCGCCAGCTTGAGCTGGTCCAGGTTGAGGAAAGGACGCTCGGCCCAGGCTTGCTCTGCGATCCAGGGGGAGTGTTCGTAAGTGCCTTCGAGCAGCTGGACGAATTCGGCTTGCGAGGCGGCGTTGAGTTGATTCAAGGTGATCATTGGGCGGGCCAGACGAAGGCCGTGTCAGGGTTAAAGGGATGCGCCGCTTTCCAGTGGCGCGCGATGTCGATGCGCCGCGCCACCCAGACGCGGTCGTGCTGCCCGATGTGGTCGAGAAAGCGTTGCAATGCCCGCATCCGGCCCGGGCGGCCCAGGATGCGGCAGTGCATGCCAATGCTCAGCATGGCGGGCCGCTCGTCGCCTTCGGCATAGAGCACGTCAAAGCTGTCGCGCAGGTAGGTGAAGAAATCATCGCCCTGCGAAAACCCCTGCGGCAGCGCAAAGCGCATGTCGTTGGTGTCCAGCGTGTAGGGCACCACCAGCTGCGGCGCCAGCGTGCCGTCGGTTTTTTCCACCTGCAGCCAGAACGGCAGGTCGTCGCCGTAGTAGTCGCTGTCGTATTCAAAGCCGCCGAAGTCGGCCACCAGGCGGCGTGTGCGCGGGCTGTCGCGGCCGGTGTACCAGCCCCGTGGCCGCGTGCCGGTCAGGCGCTCGATGGCGGCCATGCCTTGCGCCATGTGTTCGCGCTCGACGCTTTCGTC
Organism: Polaromonas sp. CG_9.7; assembly: GCF_015752205.1. Taxonomy (GTDB): domain Bacteria; phylum Pseudomonadota; class Gammaproteobacteria; order Burkholderiales; family Burkholderiaceae_C; genus Polaromonas. The sequence continues at coordinate 41,833 of NZ_JADOVG010000008.1, read as the reverse complement.
AATGCCTTGGTAGTTGATCCAGCGCCAGCCGTGGCAGGCGATTTCATGGCCGAGTTCGCAAAAAGCCGCTGTCACCTCGGGGCAGCGCTCCAGCGCCATGCCAATGCCAAACACGGTCAGCGGCAAGCCGCGCTTTTCAAACTCGCGCAGCAAGCGCCACACGCCGGCGCGCGCGCCGTATTCGTAGATGCCTTCTATGCTCAAGTGGCGCTCGGGGTAGGCCGGCGGGCTGGCCATTTCGGACAGGAACTGCTCGCTGCCGGCGTCGCCGTGCAGCACCGAGTTTTCGCCGCCTTCCTCGAAGTTCAGCACGAACTGCAGCGCAATGCGGGCACGGCCGGGCCAGTTGGCATGCGGCGGGTTGCGGCCGTAGCCTTTCAGATCACGCGGGTAGCCGCGAAGGAGGGGGGTGTCAACATTCATGCGAGAGTCCGTCAAAAGGGCCGAAGTGCGTCGGCAAGGTCGGTGGAATTGGGGTTGAGCCGAAGGTTGCGTTCGACATTGGCAATGTGGTGCTCCATCAGCCGGATCGCCGTACGGGCATCGCGCTTTTCGAGCGCATCCACGATATGCACGTGCTCGTCCTGGGAATGCACGGCCGAATGGGCTGACTGGTACATCAGCGAGATCAGGGACGAGCGGCTGAGCAGATCGGCCAGCAACTGGGCCAGCACCTCGTTGCCCAGCAGGCGCGCGAGCAGCACGTGAAAGTCTGCCAGCAACCGCGTGCGGCCCGGAACATCAGTGCGCCTGACGGCTTCTTGCTCGTCACGCAGGTGCGCCCGGAGTTGCACGATGTGCGCATCGGTGATTTGCGCGCAGAGCTGGCGCACCATCGCGGATTCGACCATGGCGCGCACTTCAAACACCTGGCGGGCCTCTTCGATGCTGGGCATGGCGACGGATGCGCCGCGCGCCGGCTCCAGCACGACCAAATGCTCGCGGCTGAGCTGGTTCAAGGCCTGACGCACGATGGTGCGTGAGACATCAAAAATGTCAGCGATCTTTTGCTCGGTGAGCTTGGTGCCCGGCATCAGCCGGCGCTCAACGATGGCGGCGGTGATCGACTCCACAATGCGTTGTGTCGAGCCCGGTGGCGCCGCCTGTTCCCTGGCCCCGACAACCTGAAGATGGTTAAGTTGTTTCATGAATGTTTGTGATCAGGTGTTCATTTTGATTTTCAAAGTGTATACAATTTATTTCAGTAAAACAAGTTTCCATCATGTTCAGACTCTGAGGTTTGGGATGCATGTCAGTTTCATTGTGTTTTAAAAAGGAGAATTTTTATGGGTCATCTCAGTACCCACGTGCTCGATACCATGAACGGTTGCCCCGCTGCCGGCATGAAGGTGACATTGCAGCGCGTCAAAGGCGAAAGCTTCGAAACCCTCAAAACCCTCACCCTGAATGCCGATGGCCGCAACGAGGGCGGGCCGCTGCTGGACGCCGGCAGCATGGCTGTCGGGCGTTATCGGCTGCTGTTCGAGGTCGCTGCTTACTTCCGTGCCCGTGGCGCCGTGCTGCCCGAGCCGGCATTTGTCGATGTGGTGCCGATTGACTTTGGCATCGCCGATGCGCAAGGCCATTACCACGTGCCCTTGCTGGTCACACCCTGGACCTATTCGACTTACCGGGGCTCTTGAGCGTTGGCTGGTTGGCCGGGTTCTTGCATGATGTTCAGCAATGTAAAATTTTTACACGATAACGGGAAAACCCTGTGAATCCGTGCTGTGAAAACTGTATACATTAATTCCACGTCGCCGCGGAGCCCGAGTCCGCCAGCCCATTTAAGGCTGGTTTGCCCGGTTGCGATGTCCACTCCTTAGAGAGCCCGCAGTGGTAAGGGGAAAGCGCAGCGCATGGCGGCTGTGCATTCCTTGAATTGCGAGCGTGCAAATGGATACCGCATACCTTCTCGACTGGGCCAACCTGCTGCTGCGCTGGGCCCACGTCATCACGGCGATTTCATGGATCGGCTCGTCGTTTTACTTCGTCTTTCTCGACAGCAGCCTGACCCAACCCGAAGACCCTGAACTGGTCAAAAAAGGCGTGGACGGCGAACTCTGGGCCGTGCACGGCGGGGGTTTTTACCACCCGCAAAAATACCTGGTCGCGCCCCGGCAGATGCCGCAAAACCTGCACTGGTTCTACTGGGAGAGTTACTCCACCTGGCTGACCGGCTTTGCGCTGTTCACGGTGCTCTACCTGTTCAACGCGGCCACCTTCCTGGTCGATAAAAGCGTTTACGACTGGTCTGCCGGCGCGGCCATTGGTGCCTCGCTGGGCTTTCTGGTGGTCTTCTGGTTTGTCTATGACACCATCTGCCGCACGCTGGGGCGCAAGAAAAACGGTGATCTGATCGTGGGCGTCTGCATTCTTGCCTTTGTCATGTTCGCTGCCTGGCTGGCCTGTCAGCTGTTCGCCGGGCGGGCGGCCTTTTTGCTGGTCGGCGCCATGCTGGCCACCGCCATGAGCGCCAATGTGTTTGTCTGGATCATTCCCGGCCAGCGCAAGGTGGTGGCCCAGCTCAAGGCCGGCCTGCCGGTTGACCCGGTGTATGGCTGGCGTGCCAAGCAGCGCAGCGTGCACAACACCTATTTCACGCTGCCGGTGCTGATTGCCATGCTGTCCAACCATTACGGCTGGCTGTATTCGGCCAAGGGCAACTGGCTGGTGCTGGTGGCCCTGATGCTGGCCGGTGCCCTGATCCGCCACAGCTTCGTGGCCCGCCACAAGGCCGGTGTGCAGGGCAAGCGTGCGCCTTGGGAGTATGCGGGCCTGGGCGTGGCCCTGCTGGTCGGGCTGGTGGTGTGGATGGCGCCACCGCCGCCATCGGCCGCTGCCATCGCGGCGGCGGGCAAGCCGGTCAATTTTGCTGAAGTCAAGATGGTTATCGACCAGCGCTGCGTGCTGTGCCACAACGCGCAGCTGCAAAGCAAGGGCGTGGCCCTGCACACCCCCGAACTCATCAAGCAGCATGCCCAGGCGCTGTACCAGCAGGCGGTCGTGCTCAAGATCATGCCGATGAACAACGCCACGCAGATCACCGATGACGAACGCGCCGTGCTCAAGCGCTGGTTTGAAGCGGGCGCGCCGGTCAACTAGACCGGCCGGCGCACCGCATCCGGCACTGCGCACCAGGCAGGCATCGCCCCGGCCCGTGGCGTGAACGGGCTTTTTTCCCCGCACCCAAAACGACCCCCAAGGAGACAAGCATGACCCCTGCGACCGTGCATCCGGTAGATGAAAAGCTGCCCATCGGAAAACTCACCGCGCTGGGCCTGCAGCACGTGATGGTGATGTACGCCGGCGCCATCGCCGTGCCGCTGATCGTCGGCCGCGCGCTGAAGCTCTCGCCCGATCAGGTGGCCCTCTTGATCTCGGCCGACCTGTTCGCCTGCGGCATCGTGACGCTAATCCAGTCGCTCGGCTTTGGCCGCTACTTCGGCATCCGACTGCCGGTGATGATGGGCGTGACGTTTGCGGCCGTCGGGCCGATGGTGGCCTTCGCCAATGCCATGCCCGGTGTCGAGGGGGCGCGCGCCATCTTTGGCGCCATCATCGGCGCGGGCGTGCTGTCGATGCTCATCGCGCCCCTGATCAGCCGGCTGCTGCGCTTTTTTCCGCCGGTGGTCACCGGCACCATCATTGCCATCATCGGCATCAGCCTGATGCGGGTCGGCGTGGGCTGGGCCGTGGGCGGGCCGGCGCAACTGGCGCAAACGGTCGATGTGCCCAAGCTGGTGGCCATGGTCGACAGCGCCAAGGCCGCGGCAAGCGCAGCTGCAGCGGCTGCTCCGGCAGGCGCGGCGCTGCCGGCCATGAAGCTGCCCGGGCCGATCCCGATGCTCGACAACCTGGCCTACGGCGCGCTGGACAACCTGGCAATTGCCGCCTTTGTGCTGGTGGTCATCTTGCTGCTGGTCAAGTTCATGCGCGGCTTTGTGGCCAACATTTCGGTACTGCTGGGCATGGCTGCCGGCTGCGTGCTGGCCATCTCGCTGGGCAAGATGAACTTCGACAAGGTCGGCAAGGCGCACTGGTTTGACGTGGTCACGCCGTTTGCCTTTGGCCCGCCAACCTTTGACATCGTGATGATCCTGACCATGACGCTGGTCATGGTCGTGGTGATGATCGAGTCGGTCGGCATGTTCCTGGCGCTGTCGGACCTGACGGGCAAGAAGATCAGCCAGGCCGAGATGGCCGCCGGCCTGCGCACCGACGGACTGGGCACGCTGATCGGCGGCATTTTCAACACCTTTCCGTACACCAGCTTTTCGCAAAACGTCGGCCTGGTCGGCGTCACCGGTGTGAAGAGCCGCTGGGTCTGCGTGGCCGGCGGCGTCATCATGATCATCCTGGGCATGCTGCCCAAGATGGCGGCTTTCGTCGAGTCGATTCCGATCTTCGTGCTGGGCGGCGCCGGGCTGGTGATGTTCGGCATGGTCGCGGCCACCGGCATCCGCATCCTGTCCACGGTGGATTACAAGGGCAACCGCAACAACCTCTACATCGTCGCGCTGGCCATCGGGTTCGGTTTGATTCCGCTGGTCGCGCCGCGCTGGATGCAGCAGATGGCGCACAGCCTGCACCCGCTGCTTGAATCGGGCATCTTGCTGACCGCCGTGTCGGCGGTGCTGCTGAACCTGTTCTTCAACGGCGCCAAGGCCGACGTGGGCAGTTCCATCGAGGCGGCCAAACTGGCCGAGGCGCATTGAGGCACCCGCTGCCCTTTTTCCGTTGCTTTCCCTTTTTTCGTCCTTCCTTCCTGCTCATTGCTTCAAGCCACACCATAATGAAACCACTCCTGCGATCGCTCTCCCTGGCCTGCCTGGCCGCCACGGCATTTGGCGCCCAGGCGCAAAGCTCGGTCACCCTGTTCGGCCTGGTTGACATGAGCATTGGCTCAAGCAAGGCACCGGGTGGGCTGCGCCAGACCGGCGTGGACAGCGGCAAGCTGACCACCAGTTACTTCGGCATGCGGGGCGCCGAGGATCTGGGCGGCGGCCTGTCCGCCGTGTTCAGGCTTGAGAGTTTTTTGCAAGCCGACACGGGCGCTTCGGGCCGCTTTCCTGGCGACACGCTGTTTTCGCGCAGCGCATCGGTGGGCTTGTCGAGTAAAAGCCTGGGCACCTTCACGCTGGGGCGCAACACCACGCCTCTGTTTATTTCCACCATATCGTTTAATCCCTTTGGCGACTCTTACGGCTATGCGCCCAGCGTCCGCCACTACTTCACCAGCGGCACGGTCACCGGCGACTCGGCCTGGAACAACTCGGCGCTTTACACCAGCCCTGAGTTTGGCGGCTTCAGGTTCGGTTTGATCGGCGCAGTGGCTGCGCCCAAGACGAGTGGTGCGGGTTCGAGCAATGGCACGAACTGGGGCGCCAACGTCGGCTATGCCGGCGGCCCGTTGTCTGCCGCGCTGGTCTACCAGTCGGCCAGAAAAGACGAAACCAGGCCCGTGCCGGCGGCAGTGCAGGCCGACACGCGGACCTGGCAGCTCAATGGCGCTTACGACTTCACGGTCGCCAAGGCCTTCGCGCAGTACGGCGAAGTCAAGAACACGACGATCGCCAATACATACCGCATCGCCGAACTCGGCGCCCGGGTGCCGGTCGGTGCGGGCGCCGTGCTGGCGGCATGGGGACGCGTGGCACCCAAGACAGGACCTGACCGCAACACGGTTTCCCTTGGTTACGACTACAGCCTGTCCAGGCGCACCGATATCTACGCCGTTGCGATGCGCGACAAGGTCGAGAACCTGTCGAATGGCAGCAGCTACTCGGTGGGTGTGCGCCACCGGTTCTGACGGGCCGTCGAAGCCGTTTGGAGGGACTGTATGCTATTAATTAAATAGCATTAAGTGCATGCTAGATAAGCGGAAAAGACCTGAAAAGCATAAAAATTAAGCTGCTCAGCTACTTCAAAGTGCGTCACATCGCCTGACGCCACCAGTCGCCCGCCAGCGCTTGCTGCAAAAATCCGCTGAAGCTCGTCACCTTCAGCGGCACCAGCTTGGGCGAGGGAAACACGGCATGCACTTCCTGCTCGGGCAGCCCGTGGTCGGCCAGCACCGGCAAGACCGCACCATCGGCCAACGACTCGCGTGCGACGTACCAGGGCAGCACGGCCAGCCCCATGCCGGCGCGCGTGGCCGCCAGCACTGCCGACAGGTTGTTCGAGCGCAGCAGGCCTTTTACCGGTACCGACAGTTTCTGGCCCGCCGGGCTGACCAGGCTCCAGCGGTCGTCGCCCTGCACGCTGCTGTACACCACGCAGTCGTGCGCGGCCAGGTCGGCCGCGCTGCCCGGCGAGCCGCGCGCCAGCAAATAGGACGGCGCCGCCACCATCAGCCACGGATTGGTGCCCAGGTAGCGCGCGCCCAGTGTCGAGTCGGCCATCGGCCCCATCCGGATGGCCAGGTCAACGCCTTGCTCGACCAGGTTCACGTAGCGGTCGTCAAAGCTCAAGTCCAGCGTGATGTCGGGGTGCTGCTGCCTGTAGCGCAGCACCAGCGGGGTCAGCACGCGCCGGCCAAATGCCACCGAGGTGCTGATGCGCAGGTGGCCGCCGACCTTGCTTTGCAGCAGCGTGGCCAGGTTGTCGGCTTCCTCGATCTCGCGGGCAATCAATTTGCATTTTTCGTAGTAGAGCGTGCCCACCTCGGTCAGCGTCACGCCGCGTGTCGAGCGGTGCAGCAGCCGCGCGCCCAGGCGCTGCTCCATCGCGGCCACCGCCTTGGTGGCCGTGGGCTGGGTGATGCCGGTCTCTGCGGCAGCCTTGCTGAAGCTGCCGGTCTCGACGACGCGGATAAAAAGTGCAATGCCGGTGACGCGATCCATGGCGTTGACTGTAAACCCGCTTTGCCTATTTATTCCACATTGGAATAGGTCTTATCGATGCAATGGGATTCACAGCCGAACACGTCAAAGGAATGATGGAGCCATCTCAACAAGGAGCAAGCAATGGCAAAAATGAAGGCCGCAATGGCCGCCGTTCTGGTGATGGAAAAAGAAGGCGTGACGCAGGCCTTCGGCGTGCCGGGCGCGGCCATCAACCCGCTGTATGCGGCCATGCGCGAGCGCCAGTCGATCGCCCATATCCTGGCGCGGCATGTCGAAGGCGCCTCGCACATGGCCGAGGGCTACACCCGCGCCAAGGCCGGCAACATCGGCGTGTGCATCGGCACCTCCGGCCCCGGCGGCACCGACATGGTCACTGGCCTGTACTCGGCCAGCGCCGACAGCAGCCCGATCCTGTGCATCACCGGGCAGGCGCCGCGCGCCCGGCTGTACAAGGAAGACTTCCAGGCGGTCGACATCGAAAGCATTTCCAAGCCGCTGACCAAATGGTCCTACATCGTGCGCGAACCCGGCCAGCTGCCCCGCGCCTTCCAGCAGGCCTTTCACCTGATGCGCTCGGGCCGGCCCGGCCCGGTGCTGCTCGACTTGCCGTTCGACGTGCAAATGGCCGAGATCGAGTTCGACATCGACACCTACGAGCCGCTGCCGGTGTACAAGCCGTTTGCCACGCGCAAGCAGATCGACAAGGCGCTGGACATGCTGGCTGCTGCCGAGCGGCCCTTGATCGTCGCCGGCGGCGGCATCATCAATGCCGATGCGTCTGACTTGCTGGTCGAGTTTGCCGAGCTGACCGGCGTGCCGGTGATTCCGACGCTGATGGGCTGGGGCACGATACCCGACGACCATCCGCTGATGGCCGGCATGGTCGGCCTGCAGACCAGCCACCGCTACGGCAATGCGACGATGCTGGCCAGCGACTTTGTGCTGGGCATCGGCAACCGCTGGGCCAACCGCCACACCGGCTCGACCGAGGTGTACTGCAAGGGCCGCACCTTCGTGCATGTGGACATCGAGCCGACGCAGATCGGCCGCGTCTTCACGCCCGAGCTGGGCATCGTCTCGGACGCCAAGGCGGCCCTGCAGCTGTTCGTCGAGGTCGCCCGGGAACGCAAAGCAGCGGGCCAGATGGCCAGCCGCGCCGACTGGGCCGCCCGCTGCGCCGAACGCAAGCGGCTGATGCACCGCAAGACCCATTACGACAACATTCCGATCAAGCCGCAGCGCGTGTACGAGGAAATGAACAAGGTCTTCCCGCGCGACACGGTGTATGTCAGCAACATCGGCCTGAGCCAGATTGCGGCCGGCCAGTTCCTGAACATCTTCGGCCCGCGCCAGTGGATCAACTGCGGCCAGGCCGGCCCGCTGGGCTGGTCGATGCCGGCAGCGCTTGGCGTGGTGGCGGCCGACCCGACGCGCACGGTGGTGGCCATCACCGGCGACTACGACTTCCAGTTCCTGCTCGAAGAGCTCGCCGTCGGCGCGCAGTTCAAGCTGCCCTATGTGCATGTGCTGGTCAACAACTCCTACCTGGGCTTGATCCGCCAGAGCCAGCGCGGCTTTGACATGGACTTTTGCGTGCAGCTGGCGTTTGACAACATCAATGTGCCCGACTCGGACGACAAGCTGCGCAGCTACGGCGTGGACCATGTGGCCGTGGTCGAAGGCCTGGGCTGCAAGGCGCTGCGCGTCAAGGACCCGGCCCACATCGAGGCAGCGCTGCGGCAGGCGCGGGTGATGGCCGCCGAGCACCGGGTGCCGGTGGTGGTCGAGATCATCCTGGAGAAAGTCACCAACATCGCCATGGGCACCGAGATCAACAACGTCAACGAGTTCGAGGACATCGACTGCCGCCATCCCGAAGGGCTCAAGGGCCTGGAATTGGCCGGCTTGCTTGAATAGTCGCGGTGCCACCCCGCACACCCATAACTTCAAGGAAACAGACATGCCGCGTTTTGCTGCCAACCTCACCATGCTCTTCACGGAAGTGCCGTTTCTGGAACGCTTTGACAAAGCTGCCCAAGCAGGCTTCAAAGCCGTGGAATTTTTGTTTCCGTATGCCTGGCCGGCCGAAGAAATCCGCCAGCGCCTGGAGGCCCATCACTTGACACTGGTGTTGCACAACCTGCCCGCCGGTGACTGGGAAGCCGGCGAGCGCGGCATCGCCTGCCTGCCTGAGCGGGTGGCGGAATTCCGCGAAGGCGTGGCCAAGGCCATCCTCTACGCCCAGGCGCTGGGCGTGAAGCAGCTCAATTGCCTGGTCGGCAAGGCCCCGGCCGGCGTTGCCGACGACGTGCTGCGCCAGACGGTGGTCGAGAACCTGCGCTTTGCCGCCGCAGAATTGAAGAAGGCCGGCCTGCGCCTGTTGATCGAGCCGGTCAACACCTTCGACATCCCGGGCTTCTACCTGTGCCGCACGGCGCAGGCGGTGGCGATCCTGGAAGAGGTCGGCGCCGACAACGCCTTTGTTCAGTACGACATTTACCACGCCCAGCGCATGGAGGGCGAGCTGGCCGCGACGATGCACACGCATTTGCCGCGCATCGGCCACATCCAGCTGGCCGACAACCCGGGGCGCCACGAGCCGGGCACGGGCGAGATCAACTACGCCTTCCTGTTCGCGCACCTGGACCGCATCGGCTACGACGGCTGGATCGGCTGCGAATACAAGCCCGCCACCACCACCGAGGCGGGTCTGGACTGGCGCCAGCGGCTGGCGCTGTAAGCCCCTGAATAGTTTAAAAAACCAGGAAAACTCCTCATGACTTCACACCCCCTGAAAATCGGTTTCGTCGGCCTGGGCATCATGGGCGCGCCCATGGCCAGCCAACTGATCCAGGCCGGCCACCAGCTGTTTGTCTACACACGCGGCAAAACGCCGGGATCGATCGCCAGCAGCAGCGCCACCCAGTGCCTGAGCGCGCGCGGCGTGGCCGAGAGGGCTGACGTCATCATCCTGATGGTGCCCGACACGCCCGATGTGGAGGCTGCGCTGTTCTCCGAAAAAGGCATCGCCGCCGGGCTGACAGCCGGCAAGGTGGTGGTGGACATGAGCTCCATCTCGCCCATTGCCACCAAGACGTTTGCCCAAAAAATCAACGTGCTGGGCTGCGACTACCTCGACGCCCCGGTGTCGGGCGGCGAAGTCGGCGCCAGGAACGCCACGCTGTCGATCATGGTCGGCGGCCCGGAAGCGACGTTCGAGCGCATCAAGCCGCTGTTCGAGCTGATGGGCAAGAACATCACGCTCGTCGGCGGCAACGGCGACGGCCAGACCGCCAAGGTGGCCAACCAGATCATCGTCGCGCTGAACATCGAGGCGGTGGCCGAGGCGCTGCTGTTTGCGGCCAAGGCGGGTGCCGACCCGGCGCGGGTGCGCCAGGCGCTGATGGGCGGATTTGCTTCCTCGAAAATTCTGGAAGTGCATGGCGAGCGCATGGTCAAGCGCACCTTCGATCCGGGCTTTCGCATCGAGCTGCACCATAAGGATTTGAACCTGGCGCTGTCCAGTGCCCGCGCGCTGGGGGTGGCCCTGCCCAACACCGCGATGGCGCAAGAGCTGTTCAATTCCTGCGTCGCCCATGGCGGCAAGGCCTGGGACCATTCGGCCATGGTCAGGGCGCTGGAGATGATGGCCAATTTCGAGATCGGCCAGAAAGCGGCTTGAGCTTTGCGGGAAGGGTGACGACGCAGGTTGATGTTTTACTCATGAATTGATAGCTGAAAACGCAATGCATTCGTGCGCAATCGGTATTTTTCATTAAAAAAATTATCGTGAGCCGGTTGGCGCCGCAGGCGAGGCAAAGCCACAGCCCCTGGTCAGCCTTTTCCCGGCGCCTGCGGCATCGGCCCGGCGCGCTTATGCTGGCAGGCCTGCACCGGGCCGGGCGCCCGGCCATCCACCGTACCGGAGTTTTATCGACATGCGTTACAACCCCCTGGGCCGCACCGGCCTTTTCGTTTCCGAACTGTGCCTGGGCACCATGACCTTTGGTGGCTCAGAAGGCATGTGGCGCCAGATCGGCGCGCTGCAACAAAACGACGCTGAAGCGCTGATTGGCCAGGCGGTCGATGCCGGAATCAATTTCATCGACACCGCTGATGTGTATTCGGAAGGTGTCTCCGAAGAGATCACCGGCCAGGCGCTGAAAAACCTCAAGATTCCGCGTGACAACGTGGTGGTGGCGACCAAGGTGTTTGGCCAGACCGGCGAAGGGCCGAATGGCCGGGGTCTCACCCGCAGCCACATCCTCGACGGCGTCAAGGCCAGCCTCAAGCGTCTGCAGCTCGACCACATCGACCTCTACCAGGTTCACGGCTTCGACCCTGCGACGCCGATGGATGAAACCCTGCGCGCCCTGGACCAGCTGGTGCGCCACGGCCATGTGCGCTACATCGGCGTGTCCAACTGGGCCGCCTGGCAGATCATGAAGGCGCTGGGCATATCGGAGCGCCTGGGGCTGGCACGCTTTGAATCGCTGCAGGCGTATTACAGCGTGGCCGGACGCGACCTGGAGCGCGAACTCGTCCCGATGCTCAAAAGCGAAGGCGTCGGGCTGATGGTCTGGAGCCCGCTGGCGGGCGGTTTTTTAAGCGGCAAGTACAGCCGCGATTCGCCGGGCCAGCAAGGCCAGGCCGAGGAAGGCAGCCGCCGCATCGCCTTTGACTTTCCGCCGGTCAACAAGGCCAAGGCCTGGGACTGCATCGACGCCATGCGTCCGATCGCCGAAGCCAAAGGCGTGTCGGTGGCCCGCGTGGCGCTGGCCTGGCTGCTGCACCAGCCGCAGGTCACCAGCGTCATCGTCGGCGCCAAGCGGCCCGAGCAGCTGGCCGACAACCTTGCTGCCACCGATGTGATGCTTGGCCCGGACGAGTTGCGCCTGATAGGCGATGCCAGCGCGCTGGCGGCCGAGTACCCCGGGTGGATGCTGGAGCGCCAGGGCGAATACCGGCGCAAGCAGATGATGTCAGCGCTGCAAGAAAATACCTGAGCGCTGCGCGGAGCCGAAGGCGGTTCTTTTGGACCGACTGTCAATTCCGTTTGTGGCGGGTGGTCAGGGCGGCGGCAATGCCTTGCCCCACATGCGCTGCCACAGCCAGGGCAGCGCCGTGGCCAGGTCGGGTCGCTGGCTTTCCAGCGTCGGTGCGGTGCCGCCCGCTGCCAGGTCAGCGGGCTTGCCCAGGTTGAAATTGAAGGTGTAGGCCGGTTCCTGGCCCATGCGCAGGTCCGTCACAAACAGGTTGCCGCCGGACTCCGAAAGGCGGTAAAACCCGTGGCTGAAGTCTGCCATGCGGGCGACCGATGGTTCCTGGCCATAGCGCTCCATGAGCGCTGCGCCCCGGTCATGCGCGCTCCAGCGGATGCGCGGTGAATCGTCCAGCAGCGAATAATGGCCTTCGAAATACTGCGTGGGCGTGGTCGCCACCAGCCGCCAGAGCAGCGTGTTGAACGGCGCGGGCGTGACCAGCAGCCCGCTGGCGGCAATGCCTTCGGCCTGAAGCGAAGTGCGCGCGACCTGCGTGGCCTGCTGCTGCGCCCCGATGCTCCAGCCCAGATACAGCGTGCTCACCACCAGGCCGGCCATGTTCCCGCGCAGGCCGCGCCGGCTTTTCAGGCGCAAGGCCGCCACCACGCCGACGATCAGCGGCACGGTGTAAAGCGGGTCGATGATGAAAATGCTGCCTACTGCAAACGGATAGTCGCTGAAGGGCTGGAGCAACTGCGTGCCATACACCGTCAGGGTGTCGAGCAGCGGATGCGTGAACAGCGCCAGCCACAGCGCCAGACACCAGCGCCTGAACAATGCCGTCTCGCCGTGCAGCCGGCTGACACCCCAGGCCAGCAGCGGCGCTGCCAGCGTCAAAAACAGCAGCGAGTGGCTTTCGGCGCGGTGGCGCGTCATGTTCAAAACAGCATTGCCCTGGTCGATAAAGGCGTCCAGGTCGGGCAAGGTGCCGGCCACGGCACCCCAGAGCGCAGCCTTCCAGACGGCAGTGCGCCGCCCCATGACGGCGACACTCAAGGCCGAACCGAGTGCTATTTGAGTCAGTGAATCCATGGCGCGCAGCTTAGCGCACGCGTGCCAAGCCCGCCCGGCAGCCCGCCGCATGGGCGGTGTCGGGGCGGGACTTCAGGCCTGCACGATGATCGGAAAGTGCGCCCTCAAGCCATCGGCCCCGGGCACAAAGGGCACGGTCAGCGCGGCACGATCTTGCGCATTCAGCCGCCGCCAGAGAAAGTCCCGTTCATTGCCCGCGTCGTCTGCCACATAGAGTTGTGTGGTCAGCAGTTCGCGCCGCTCCAGCCGCACCTTGACATGGATATGCGGCGTGCGCCCGCTGTACGCTGCCGGACGCAGCGTTCGAAAGCGGTAACGCCCGTCGCTGTCTACCGTCACGCGGCCAAAGCCCTGGAACGCCGGGTCGGCCCGGCCGCCGTCGCCGGGGTGGTGGTAGTGGCCTGCCTGGTCGCACTGCCAGATTTCCACCATTGCGCCGGATACCGGCCTGCCCGCCGTGTCCAGCACTGTGCCTTCCACCCAGGCCGCCTGGCCGCGCGAGTAGCTGGCTTTTCCGTTGCGCAGCAGGTCAAAGTCGGTGTCAGCGGGCAGTGCCACCGGGTAGAACGGTCCTTCGGTCTGGCCCGGCGTCGGCTGCAACTGGCGACTCTGCGCCAAGCCAAAGCCGGTGGGCGCCATCGCCGCCGCCAGAGCGGCGGCACCCGTGACGATCAAGGTTCGGCGATTTCCCGACGGATGGGCATCGCGCGCGGTAAGGGGGCGGGGCATGACGGTTTCCCTTCGGTGGTCAGAGCTGTCATTCAACTGCCGGCACTTGGTCTGCTCAGCCAGGCAACTTGTTGAAATTCGGAGTTTTTCCAGATGTGTGCACGCTTGTGACCCAGAGTTTCACACGAAGCGCAATGCCCCACAATACTTTATGTCAGGTCCGATACAAGCCCGCAAGCCGTTTGAGCCCTGCCTGTGCATCCGTAGGTTGCGCAACACAGCAACCAAGGAAACCGCGTGAGTATTGCAGGCAGCGAACTGATTCAACTGACAGGCGAGGTACATGCACCCGCCGGCGGCCAGCTTGCATCGAGCGCTTCAGCCCAGGGCGACTCAGCGTTTCGACTGCTGGCAGATGCCTTGCCCCAGATAGTCTGGATGATGCAGCCTGACGGCCAGCACACCTATTTCAACCAGCGCTGGCTCGACTATTCCGGCGTGTCCCTGCAAGACAGTCTGGTCCACGGGTGGAGCCGGTCCATCCATCCTGATGATTGCGCGCCGGTCGCTGCTCAATGGACCCAGGCGCTTGTCAGCCACGAAGCCTTCGAGGCGGAGTGCCGGCTGCGCCGGGTTGACGGCATCTACCGCTGGATGCTCGGCCGCGCGGTCCCGCAGCGCGACGCGGCCGGCCGTCCCGTCGGCTGGGTGGGCACACTGACCGATATTGACGACCTCAGGCAGCACGCCGAGTTGCTGGACAAAAATCTCTACATGGGCCGGGTTGCCGGCAGGGTGGCGCGCCTGGGCGGATGGACCATTGACCTGCCGGAGCGCACGCTGACCTGGTCGGACGAGAACTGCCTGATCCACGATGTCGCACCGGGCTACACGCCCACGCTGGACGAGGGCATCGGTTACTTTTTCCCCGAGCATCAGCTGCTGGTGACACGCCATGTGAAAAACTGTGCTGAAAACGGCATTCCCTATGAATTTGTATTGCCCAAGCGCACGGCCACGGGTCGGCGCATCTGGGTGCGTTCGATGGGCGAAGCGGTACGCGATGCCAGCGGAACAATCGTTCGCCTTCAGGGCGCGTTCCAGGACATTTCGCAGCAAAAGGAGGCCGAGGCGCGCGCGCTTTCCCTGGAGGCGCAGCTCACCGCCACACTGGAAAGCATCACCGATGGCTTTTGCCTGCTCGACAAGGACTGGAAGGTCACCTTTTTCAATGGCCAGGCCGAGCGCATGCTTCAACGCCGGCGCGAAGATATCTTGGGAAAAATCCTATGGCAGGAGTTTCCCGAATCCCTGGGCACATGCACGGAGCGCGAATGCCGCCTGGCCCTGCAGAATCAGCGTACAACGCGCTTCGAAGCCTTTTACGCGCCGCTGAACCTGTTCATCCGGTTTCACGTCTACCCCACCCAGGACGGGCTGGCGATTTATTTTCAGGACATCACCCAGCAGCGCGCAGAACAGTCGCAACTGCGGCTGCTGCAGACGGCGGTGTCGCGCCTGAACGACATCGTCATCATCACCGAAGCCGTCCCTTTGGAAAAAGGCGGCCGGCGCATCGTGTTTGTCAACGACGCCTTCGAGCGCCAGACTGGCTACAGCAACGCTGAAATGCACGGCCATGCCTCCGGGCTGCTGTGGGGGACCGACACCCAGCGGCCCGAGATGGACCGCATTCGCGCCGCCATGGCCCGGTGGGAGCCGGTCCGCGCCGAAATCATCATCTGCACCAAGGACGGCAGCGAGCGCTGGCTGGAAACCGACATCACGCCCATTGCCGACAAGTCCGGCAAGTTCACCCATTGGGTGGCGGTCGGGCGCGACATCACCGAGCGCCGGCAGCAGCAGCAAGAAATCCTCAGCCTGAACACCGGGCTCGAAGCGCGGGTGCTGCTGCGCACCTTCGAGCTGGAGCGGGCAAACCACGAACTCGAATCCTTTGCTTATTCGGTCTCGCATGACCTGCGCACGCCCCTGAGCAGCATCCATGCCTTCAGCCAGCTGGTGGTGAAAATCGATGGCGACCAGGTAAGCGCCAAAGGCCGGCATTACCTGGAGCGTATCGGGGTGGGCGTCAAGCACATGGGCGATCTGATTGAAGGCTTGCTGACCCTGGCCCAGCTATCGCGCAAACCGATCGAGTCAGCGCATGTCGATCTTTCGGAAATTGCCCGGCGCATCGGACGCGACCACCACGAGCGGGAGCCAGGGCGCCAGGCAGCGCTGCAAATTCAGGACGGCCTGAGCGCGCAGGGCGACGCAAGATTGCTGTCGGTTGTTTTTGAAAACCTGCTGGGCAACGCCTGGAAGTTCACATCCCGGGAACCACTGGCACGCATCGAAGTCGGCGGCGTGCCGGATTTCGACGGCAACCTCGTCTTTTTTGTCAAAGACAACGGCGCGGGATTCGACATGGCTTTCGCCCCCAAGCTGTTCGGTACCTTCGAGCGCTTGCATTCGCCGGAGGAATTCCCGGGAACGGGCATTGGTCTGGCCACCGTCAAACGCATCATTGAGCGCCACGAAGGCCGTGTGTGGGCCGAAAGCACGTTGAACGAAGGGGCGGCGTTCTTTTTTACGCTGGGACCAGGGCGAGTGCCGAACGCATGAAGGTTGCCCTGTGCGGCTACCCCCGCCATGAGCAGTGGTGTCGGCCATCAGATCAGGGGGATGTTCTCGTGCTGGGCGACCATTTCCAGTGCGCGCTCGAAAAGCGCGCGGGCAGAGCCTGAAATGGCATGCAGATGGGCATGCAGATGTGCGTCTTCCTCGTTCTTGTTCAGGCACTCCTGGCTGTACTGCTCAAAGCTTGCCAGTTGGGCGATCAGCTCGGCGACGTGCCTGGGGCACTCGCACAGCATATTGCTTGAAATGCCTGCCACCCGCGACAGCGTGTCGTCGGAGTATTTGCGGGGCGGAATCAGCGGGTCGCTGTGAATGACGCCCAGGCTTTTGGCCGTGTCGACCAGCAGCACCGAACTGATCAGGTCCGACAACTCAAAGTCCGAGACTGGCCCGCGCCGTACCAGCGTGCCGGCTGCCCGCATCGATTGCACCACCGCTTCCTGCGCAAAGCCATAGATCACCAGCGTATGCGCCACGCCTTGGTTCAGGGCCAGTTCCTGGATTTGGCTGCGAACACTGTCGTGCAGGGTGTTGACCCTGACCAGCAGGATCTGGGGTGGTTCCCGAAAACCGGCAGTGTCTGCCTGCGCCAAGTCGGTAAAACTGTCGCTCACCCGCAGGCGGCTGCCCAAAAAGGGCCGCATGAACTTTCCGGACGTCACGCGGTTGGCAAGCCCGGCGCCAATCACTGCCAGTGACACCGTGCCGGCCGCCTGCCCTGGGGCTTCAGGCGGGGCAATCGGCGCTTCTTGCGACTGCTGCAGCTTTTCCAGTGCCGTCACCTGCAACGGTGCAATCGTGCTGATGGCATGTCCCTGACGGCTGAGTTGTTTCAGCAGGCTTGCCTTGTGCACATCCATCTGGCTGTAGAGCCGGTGCTTGCCCGTGGTTTTCGACGGTGAAAAGGCATGGTGCCTGACTTCCCAGATGCGAAGGGTGGAAACGGGAATGCCCGTCGCTTTTGCAACTGCACCAATGCGAAAAAGCGTGTTGATCAGTTCTATATCGTTTTGAGTAGGTTTTTGCATAGGTATTGCGTAGATTTAACTGTTTATAACTTAAAAATTCGATTTGTTTCTGTTGTTTTCTAATAATTTTGTTTTATTTGTATAGATTTGGCGTTAAGCTAGTCGCTAATATCTACTCAAAACCGAAAGATTCATCATGCTGATTCCCAAAAGAACGCGGGTTGCCGTCGAATCACTGGTCTATATTGCTGCCAAAGGGGCGCGCCAGCCGATTCCTGCCCGGGAAGTGGCGCAGGCCCTGAGCGTGTCGCTGGCTGGACTGGAAAGCATTTTGCGGGTACTGCGCGAACACCGCTTAGTCAGCTCGTTTAAAGGCCCAGGAGGCGGTTACCAAGTGGAGGGCGATCTGAAAAAATTCACGGTTTTGGACGTGGTGAAGTTTTTCGAAACTTCCCCGCCCAAGGCCAGCAGCGCGTCTGCCTGCGACGATTTTGCCGTTGACTTCCATGAAGCCTGCAAAAAAGCCTTTAATTCAGAAAATCTGCACGACCTGGTGAGTGCCGCAACCTCCAGTGACCTCGCGCTTCCCGTAGCCAAGCCGCGCTTTGCCTTCAGGCCGTTGCCGTTGCCAGTCTGCCCGCGTGGCCCGAACTCGGTATTCCAGCTGCATTCGTGCGACTTTGCCATGCGCAAAAGCGCCGCCTGAGGGGTATATCCCGGTGGGCCTTTGCGGAGCAAAGCGCGGCCATGCCATACCCAGCCCCTCGCTCCGCTGACTTGTTTTTTACCAAAGGACGCGGCCCATGCTGACGCACCTCAGCGACCTGATCGTCGCAGCCAATGTAGGCATCATGCTGTTTTTCACCGTGGCGGTGGCGCCCACCATTTTTGTCGTGCTGCCCCAGGAATGGGCGAGCGCTTACGTGCGATCGTTTTTCCCCAAGTACTATTTGTTTCTGGGTCTGAGCACAGCCGGCGCTGCGGCACTGGCCGGCGTGGCACTGGTGCAGGGCAGCCTGGTTGCGGTGGCGCTTGTCTTTTTCCTGAGCCGTTTCTGGCTGACGCCGCTGGTGAACCGGGCTCGCGACAACCACCAAGGCCGGCTTTTCAAACAGCTGCACACCCTGAGCGTGGTGCTCAACATGCTGCAACTGGCGGTGCTGGTCTGGATTCTGGTCAAAAGTATGGGTGCGGCATGACCCTGCCCACCCCGCCCGAGGGCAATCAGCCCTTGCCTTGCGAGTCGCTCACGGTGTTGTTCGACGGCGCTTGCCCCCTGTGCCGGCGTGAAGTCGGCGTTTATCAATCGCTCAAACCCGCGCGACCGGTGGCCTGGACGGACGTCAGCAAGGCATCGGTCCCGCTCGCGCCTGATGACCGTGCCCGTTACCTGGCGCGCTTTCATGTGCGCCGGGAAGACGGGTCCTTGCTGAGCGGAGCGGCCGCGTTTGTGGCGCTTTGGCAGGTCATGCCGGGCTGGCGCTGGCTGGCGCGTCTGGCCGCACTGCCCGGTGTGACCCCGATTCTTGAGCAGCTGTACCGTGGATTTTTGCGCATCCGGCCCGGTATCCAGTGGCTGGCGCGGGCCTGCGACACATCGCATCTGCCGGCGGGTTTGGTGGCCGACCTGCGTTCCAACCATGCTGGCGAAACCGGCGCTGTCTGGATTTACCGGGGCATGCTGTGCGTGACGCGCGACAAAACCGTGCGGACGTTTGCCAAAAACCACCTGCACACCGAGTTGCAGCACCTCCAGAAAATGTCAGCCCTGCTGCCGCCGCTGCGCCGCAGCTGGTTGCTGGTGGCCTGGCGCATGGCCGGCTTCGTCACGGGCGCCCTGCCGGCTGTCTTTGGGCGCCGGGCGGTATTTGCCACGGTGGCCTCCGTCGAGACGTTTGTCGTGCAGCACTACGCGCATCAAATTGAGGCCCTCACGGCGCAAGCCGGGCACGCCGCCCTGCGGCAGACCCTGGTCGACTGTCAGCGCGATGAAGCCGCCCACCGCATCGAAGCCGAGGCGCATCTCACACATCCCCCCGGTGCACTGCTGGCTGGCTGGTGCAGGGCCGTTGGCCGGGGTTCTGCGCTGGCCGTGACGCTGGCGCGCAGGGTTTGACCTTGGCACGCGCATCGGCATGACCCGAAGAAACTCGCCCAATGACTTCAAGGTGGCCGACGACCTGAGCCGGCTGTCGGAAATCGTGGTCGACAAGCGCAATAGCAAGCGCGCACAAGCCAAGGCCGGGCGCCGCAACCGCCACTATCAAAAGCAGTTTCTGGACAGTGCCGTCAAAACCGGCCTGTATCGCCAAACCAGCGACTAGCGCCGTGCCGGGAGCCTGCGTTAAATCGCCAGCGGGTCCACATCAATCGCCCAGCGCACCAGGCTTTTGAATTCAGCCTGCCGGCGCGTTTCGAACAGCACCGGCTGCCACGCGGCCAGAAACCCCTGCAGCGCCTTGCGCGACGGGCTTTCGACCAGCATCTGGGCGCGTTCGACATTGGCGACGCGCTGGATGGTCATCGGCACGGCCGGGTAGGGCGTGACGTGTTCGTGGCCGGGCAACTGCTGCGCCTGGGCCGCCTGCGCAGCGGCATTCAGGAAGCCCTGGGCGACATCCTGCGTCTTCGCGTCCGCCCGTATGAGCGCTGAAAAACCGAAGGGCGCCAGTCCGGCAGCCTGCCGCTCTTCCAGTTCGCGGGTGGCAAAGGCCGGGTAGTCGTGCCGCTTCAGCGCTTCAAACAGCGGGTGGTCAGGGTGAAAGGTCTGCACCCACATCTCGCTGGCGGCGCTGTGCCGGGCATCGCGGCCGGCGCGGCCCGCTGCCTGCATCATCAAACTGAACAAGCGCTCGGGCGCGCGAAAGTCGCTGGAAAACAGCGCGCTGTCGGTGTTGACGGCGGCCACCAGCGTGATGTGCCTGAAGTCGTGGCCCTTGGCAATCATCTGCGTGCCGACCAGCACATCGACCTCGCCGGCATGCACGCGGGCCAGCTGCGATTCGAGCGAGCCCTTGAGCCGCGTGCTGTCGGCGTCGATGCGGGCAATGCGCACCGGCTCGCCGTCGGGCCGGGTCACGCTGGCCAGCAATTCGGCCAGGTGTTCTTCCAGCCGTTCGGTGCCGCGCCCGACCGGCGCAATGTCGATGTTGCCGCAGCTCGGGCAGGCGTGCGGCACGCGCTCGGTGAAGCCGCAGTGGTGGCAGCGCAGCGTGCGGTCGATCTTGTGGAACACGCGGTAGGCGCTGCAGTGCGGGCAGTCGCTTTTCCAGTCGCAGTCGAGGCAGGCCAGCACTGGTGCATAGCCGCGCCGGTTCAGGAAAATCATCGACTGTTCGCCGCGTGCCACCCGCTGGCAGATAGCCGCCAGCAGCGGCGGGGCGATGACACAGTGCCGGGGCTGGTGGTTCATGTCCACCCGCCGGACGGTGGGCAAGCCATTGTTTGCCAGGTTGACCGCTTCGCCCGATGGCTGGCCAGCGCCAATTCGTTCTTCCATATCGAGGCGCTGGTAACGGCCCGCAATCGTCGCCTGCCAGCTTTCCAGCGACGGCGTGGCTGAACCGAGCAACACCCTGCATGTCCTGGTCCCCACGCTTGCCACTTCGTGTGCTGCGCTGCCCTCCGAGGAGGGCGCTGCGCCGGTGGCCGGGCAAAGCCGGTTCTCCGGCCCCTGCTGGTGCAGATCGCCTGTGGCCGTTTCTACCACCGGTCCAGCGCTGACCACTTCTTGTCTGGCGATGGTTTCCAGCCGGGCGCGGTACACCGCCAAATCGCGGGCCGAATAGCGTGCGCCTTCCTGCTGCTTGTAGCTCGGGTCGTGTTCTTCATCGACAACGATCAGGCGCAGGTTCGGCATCGAGGCAAACACCGCCATGCGCGTGCCCAGCACCAGCCGCGCCTGGCCCGAATGCGCGGCCAGCCAGCCCTTGAGCCGCTGGGCCGGCGTGAGCCCGCTGTGCATCGGCACGACGCGTTCGCGGCCCAGATGGGCAAAACGCGCTTCAAACCGGGCTTGCAGCTGCGGCGTGAGGTTGATCTCGGGCACCATCACCAGCACCTGCGCGGTGGGGTCTTGCGCCAGCACTTGGGCAGCAGCGCGCAGGTAAACCTCGGTCTTGCCGCTGCCTGTGGCGCCAAACAGCAATGTGGGCCGCTGCTTTGCGCTGGTTTCAGCATCAAATTGGGCTATGGCGCATGCCTGCTGTGCGCTAAGTGCTATTAATTCGGTAGTATCAGGCCGGCTTTCGACTTGACTTTCCGGCCGCTTGAGCCGGCGCGCCAGTTGCACGCTGGTCAGGTCGCGCAACTGCGGCGGCAGCGCTGCCAGCGCCACTTCGCCCAGCGAGCGCTGGTAATAGCCGGCGGTGAAGGCCACCAGCTTGCGCCAGGTGACCGGCAGCGGGTCCAGCCCGTCGAGCGCGCCGGCAATGTCGCGGATGGTTTCTTCTGCCATGTCGCCGCAGTCCGGCAGCACGTCCCACACCACGCCCAGCACCTCGCGCCGGCCAAAGGGAACGCGCACCAGCGTGCCGGCAACCAGCGGCACGGCGCTGCGGTAGGTCAGTGGTCCGGCGATGGCGCTGTGCGCCGGCGTGGCCACGACGATCTCCAGCCAGTGGCTCATAGCCAGTGCCCTGAAGTGCGGGCGTTGGCAGCAACTCGACCATGGAAATCGCTAAGTCGTTGATTTTTCACTGTTTTGAAGTTGTCCAGATTTTCTGTGGATAACTTTGTTGATAGCTTGTTGCAAGCCGCCGCAGAGCCTTGTAAATCAAGGCTTTCCTTAAATTGCCCGGCAAAAAGGCAATTTAAATTTTCTATATAAATCAACAACTTATGAATGCTATGAGTTTGATAGTACAGTGCCCTGCCAAAGCTGGACCTTGAAAAGCTGTACCACAGGATTTGTGCATAAGTCTTGGGATACATGCTATTTTTTTGTGGTAAAGGGCGCGGGCAGTCCCTTTTTCAGCCCGTTCGCCAGGCTTTCAGCCCTGGCTGGCGCGCAGTCTTCGCGATTGCGAATGCACCGCACGAACCAGCACGTCGACGTTTTCTGGTGGTGTGAACTGGCTGATGCCGTGGCCGAGGTTGAAAATCTGCGCCGGTCCGGTTTGCGTCAAATCGGTGTGCGGCGCGCCGAAGCTGCCCAGCACGGCGGCCACTTCGGCTTCGATCTGTGCCGGGTTGGCAAACAGCACGTTCGGGTCGAGGTTGCCCTGCAGCGCTTTGGCGTTCGGTCCGTTTTCACCGACCAGCGCCCGCGCCCGCGCCAGGTTCACGGTCCAGTCCAGGCCCAGCACTTCGCAGTCGAGTTGCTTCATGGCTTCAAGCCACTGGCCGCCGCCCTTGGTGAACACCAGGCGCGGAATGACAACGCCGTTGTGCTCGCGCTTGAGCTGCGCCAGCACGCGCGCGGTGTACGCCAGGCTGAAGGTGTGAAAAGCCGCATCGGCCAGCACCCCGCCCCAGCTGTCAAAAATCATCACCGCCTGCGCGCCTGCCTCGATTTGCGCATTCAGGTACTGTGCGACCGAATCGGCGTTGATCGCCAGCATCTTGTGCATCAGGTCGGGGCGCTGGTACAGCATGGTCTTGACCAGCCGGTAGTCGCTGGAGCCGGCGCCCTCGACCATGTAGCAGGCCAGGGTCCAGGGGCTGCCCGAAAAGCCGATCAGCGGCACCCGGCCGTTCAGCGCCTTGCGGATCGACGTGACGGCGTCGAACACATAGCGCAGCTTGTTCATGTCGGGCACTTCAAGCTTGTTGACCGCCGCTTCGTCGCGGACCGGCGTGGCGAACTTCGGGCCTTCGCCGAGCTGGAACGACAGGCCCAGGCCCATCGCGTCGGGCACCGTCAGGATGTCGCTGAACAAAATGGCGGCATCCAGCGGGAAGCGCTCCAGCGGCTGCAGCGTGACTTCGGTGGCGTAGTCGGTGTTGGTCGCCAGCCCCATGAAGCTGCCGGCTTTTGCGCGGGTTGCCTTGTATTCCGGCAGGTAGCGGCCCGCCTGGCGCATCAGCCAGACCGGGGTGTGGGGAGTCGCCTGACGCAGGCAGGCACGCAGAAAAGTGTCGTTTTGAAGGGGTGCAAACATCGGGGGATTGTCTCAGGTGTCGGGTTGATGGGGCTGGCTGAGTGGCTGGTTCAGATTTACGGTGGCGTGAAGAATTGGTTTTTTCCCGCAAAGCAAGCGCATCATGCAAATAAGTGACCAAGAATATTTTCGCAGCTGCATCGCCCGCGAGCGCCACCTGGGGCGGCTGCTCGGCCATCAGCACATCGAGGAATGCCATGAAAGCGCCGGAACGCTCTGGGCGGGCAACCAGGCGCTACCAAAGTGGACGCGCGACTGGCGCGCCTGCGGCCCCTTGATGTCCGAGCATGGCCTGGGCATCCGCTACGCCCACGGGCCGGGGCCGGACGGCGTGGCGCGCATCGGCAGCACCACGGTGCATTTCGCCGACCCCCGACGCGTGACCGGGCGGTGATGTACGGCATCGTCAAGGAACTGATCTTCCTGCTGGGGCATGGCAACAAGCTCGCCCGGCCGCTCCCAGGCTTCGTAGACGTAGCAACGTAGCCACGGCGGAACCGATGCGAAGGCCGGCATTTCGATGAAATGGCTGGCTACCACCATGCTGTCGATGCAGAGGTTTCCAGTTCTGCCTTGCATGAGGCAAAAGCCGGACACTTCCAGGTTTTAACGCACAACGCTGTGGTCAATTGATTTTTATTCCTGCATAGACCCCCTGTGTAACCGGAAATTCAGCCGGATTTGACGATAACAGTCAGTTTCTGGGATCCCCCTAGCTGTAAACGCGACTTCGTCGCACCGCGCGCGCGCTTCACCGGCTCAAAAATTCACAGGAGATTTCTTAGCTGAATCAACTGCTGCAATCACCGCAGAAAGGCCCTCTGTGACTACAAACTTTCCCCTGCGAAAACCTGGCTGGCGCGCCGCGTTGGCAAGCGTGCTGGCAGCCTTTTGGCTGACCGCGTGTGGTGGGGGCGACTCTGCGCCCGTAGCCACCGCGCTGGCAACTTCCTCATCCTCGGGGCAGGCTGCCGCGCAACTGCCGGTCGCAGGACAGGCACCGACGGCTGTTCCTGCACAGATGATTGCTCCAGCGCAGGGACAAGTTCAAGAGCCGGCGACAGCGCCCGGCGGCGCGGAATTCAGGGTCAACACGACAATGCTGGGGATAGATCAAAATTCCAGCATCGCCCGGCTAAAGAGTGGCGGCCATGTGGTTGCATGGATTTCCAATACAGAACTGTTCCCCGGCGTAGTCGTGCCACCAAGCGCGCGGGGTGTGTGCACGCAGCGCTACGGCGTCGATGGACAAGCGCTTGGCCAGGAGACCTGCATTGCGCCGGATGCGGTGTTCGTGAACAAACCGGCGCTTGCCGCACTGGAGGACGGGGGCTATTTGCTGGTGTGGCCGGTACGCCAAGCCAATGGCGGCGGCGAGGACCACAACCTCCTTGCGCAGCGCTTCGATGCCAATGGCATTGCGGTTCGCGCCGTGCAGCAAATCAACAGCATCACCTTGAGCAGCAAGCTTTTCTCCAGCGTTGCCGCGGCAGGTTTGGCTGACGGGGGCTATGTAGTGACCTGGAGAGCGCCGCGCACCGCCGATACAAGCCTGGACATCTATGCGCGGCGCTTTGACGCTCAGGGCGTGGCCTGCCCGTGCGGTGCTGAAAAGCGGGTGAACACCTTTACCGACTTGCTCGACCTGGCCTTTCGCACCACAGCGGTTGCAGCGCTGGCCGATGGAGGATATTTGGTCACCTGGGACAGCTCCGGGCCAAGCGGCTTGGCGGGCTCCGCCATTTATACACAGCGTTATGGCGCCAATAATTCACCCATTGGTTCGCCTACCCTGATCACGCCAGACGCATTTGGCGATCAGCTCGGTGCCAGCTTTCCCGCCGTTTCTGGCTTGGCGGGCGGCGGGTATGCCGTGACTTATGTCCTGGCCCTGCGCGAGACGGATCCCGTGATCGCGGTTCAGTCTTTCCACGCCGATGGCTCTGCACTGGCCGCTCCCAGCTTGGTAAATCCCGTGCTCGGGCCACGGCCCACCTGTACGAGACAAGGAAGATTTTTTCCATGCCCACGTCCCGTGGCCTCTCCAGCGGTGGCCGCACTTGACGACGGCGGATTTGTGGTTGCCTGGTCTGAAGGATCAAGCCCTGGTCCTACTCCTGCCATTTTCGTCTCCGAGTCCCAGGCCCGACGCTACGGCGCTGACGGTGCGCCCGCTGGCGCCCCGGGCAGGGTCGCAGCAAGTGGTGTCCGGCCCGCCGTGAGTGCGACATCGCTGGGCGGATTCGTAGTTGTGTTTTCCCAAGTGCGTTTTGGGGGTAGCAGCAACGACGGAATTTTTGCGCGCTATTTCGACGCCCAGGCCTTTCGCGGCAGTGCGGCGCCTTGATCCAGGCGCTTTGCCTGGCCCAGGCGTTGATAGCGCTTGGCGGCCCGGCCGCCATTGCTTCATTATTAATAGCTTGAAACGACCGCTGCTATTGCGCAAGAGCGCTTAAACGCTTGCAGTCGCGTCAGGATGCCTGAGCAGCAGGCGCTCCAGCGCATTGAGCGTGTCGTAGGACTCGGCAAAGTCGGCAAACAGCGCGGCATTGTCGGGTGCGGCCGCCTGGCCCTGCCAGCCCGCGCGAAACTGGTCAAAAATCTCGCCAAAGCTTTTTTCCCCGTCGATCAGGCGCAGGATGTTCGCGCCGTACTTGCCCGGGTTGACGGTGACCGAAACGCCCGAATGCTGGTGCGTGAGCCGGAAGGGCTGACCCTTGTTGCTGCCAAACACCTGCGCCGCGATGTCGCCGGTCAGCGGCTCATGGTAGAAAAATGGAATGTAGGCGGCGTCGCCGTAGGGCGCGGTGCAGGCCGCGTCCGGCGTCAGGTAAAGCGAATGGGTGATGAGGTTGCCGATCATCAACTCGGCCATCTCGTACTGCTGGCGCCGGGGCAGGCGGCGCAATTCGGCGGCCATGGCGGGCGGCTTGCTGCCCAGCACCATGTGCGGCAGATAAGGCGAGCGGCCGCGCTGCACGTCGCTGAAGTTCAGGTGCTTGCCATGCTGCCCTTCCAGCCAGTCGAACAACTCGCCCACGCTGTAGGCGCGGTCCTGTGAATGCAGCAGCAAATCGTAGATGCCGGCGTCGCCAGCCTTGTGGTCATTGAACAGCGATTCGCTGGCCTTGAACCAGTTGCTGGCCGGCAGGCTGCCCAGCAGGTCACGGGTATTGGCAATCTTGTGCGGGTCATCGGCTTCCTGGCCGGTGCCATCCCGGTTGACCATGCGCATCAGCGCCTGCATCTGGTAGACCCCCGTGCGGCCGGTGGTGCCGTAGACCATCAAGCCGATGGCCCCGCCGGGCTTGAGCGCGCTCAGCAGCACCCGCAGGCCCAGGTCGGGATCGGCCAGGTGGTGCAGCACGCCGCTGCAGTTGATGTAGTCGAACTTGCCCAGGCCCAGCGCCGGCAGGCTCAGCAGCGAGTAATGCACCCAGGTGATATTGGTGAGGCCGCGAATTTTCGCCCGCTCCTGCGCCAGCACGATGCTGGCGTGGCTCATGTCGAGGTGCACGATCTCGGCATCCGTGCCGCGCAGCTGCTCGGCCAGGAAGATCGTCGCGTCGCCCGTGCCGCCGCCGGCCACCAGCGCCCGGAAACCGTTGCTGAACGACTGTTTGCCGGCAAAGCAGTAGTGGTTGATCATCGGCAGGTCTTCCAGCCAGGTCATCACCAGGCGCGTTTTGTCGTCCTGCGGATTGCAGGGCGGATAAGGCATGGCTTCGTACTGGCTTTTGACCTTGGGCAGGTGGTTCTGGGGCATGGGTGTGTTGAAGGAGTTGGGGGCTGGAAATATGCTTATTGTCGGCGCGCCGGCTGGCTGGTGGCGGCAAGGCGGTTGGCGGCCATTGCGCTTGCTTTTTGCAAGCTGGCAAAGCTGCCACCTGTGGCTGAATTCACGACATGCAGGGATTTTTCCTTTGCGGGGTTGGCGGGGCAACGTGATTCAGCCCTACCATCGGGAACAGTGAATCCACCGCGTTTGTCCGGGAATCAGCCTGAACCTGTGGTCAAGCAGTTGCTGCAAATTGCGGGGTTTTCTGCTATTTTTAATGTAGCTAACTATTGAGCAGCGAAAAAGGTAAATGGCAGTTTTTGTAGTTAAAGCTGCCACGTTATGCCGCAGTACCCTGCGGTATACATCACGTTAAAGGGCACATGCGCAAGAAGCCAACCACGATCGCGGATGAATTCTGGTACCGGGGTGCATTGGGCTTACTTGGCGCACTTCTCGGTGGCTTCGCCGGAGTGCTGTTTGCCCTTCCGCTGATGTACTTCGCTGTGGTGTCCACCTCCCTCGCTAAGGCAGTCCTTGCGGGATCACTGGCCGGAGCAATCGTTGGAGCACTTGCGCCAAGTACGCTGATATATGGAGTGCAGGCGTTCATGTACTTCGTGCTTGGTTTCTTTGGTGCTATGGCGGGTGGGATCGGCTTCGATCCGCCTACACCTAGTCCCAAATGGTTGTGGGCGGCATTCGCCTTTGGCTTCGCCTATTTCGCCGCCTTGGTAATCCTGTGAGAATGCCCTTTAGCATGTCGGCCAACACGGAACCACAACTGCAGGAGGCGGCTTCGCCGCAAGGGTTGTGGTCCGGTTGCCTCCAACGTTAGGCGTCAAATTTAGGTCGGATCTCCAACCCGAAGCATTTAGGAACTCCAATGCACTCGACCCCAGAAGACAATCGTCGCAACGCGATGGCGTTCTACGACATGATGTTCAATGAATGTAAGCCACGTGAGGCGGTCGAGCAGTACGTTGGCGCGACCTACACGCAGCACAATCCGCACGTCGCTGACGGCAAGAACTTCTTCATCGAGTACTTCGAGAAAATGGCGCGCGAATATCCTGGCAAGAACGTCAGCTTCAAACGTTCAATAGCCGAAGGTAACTTCGTCGTACTCCACTGCCATCAGGTTTGGCCGACCGATACGAACAAGGACTGGGCAGGCATCGACATCTTCCGCTTCGATGAATTAGGGAAGATCGTTGAGCATTGGGACGTTCTGCAGGTCGTACCAGCCGAGGCCCAACACAGCAATGGCATGTTTTAGCCAAGCGTCAAAAACTCCTCGAACTTGTGTGTCCGTTGACGCCTAACCCTTCCATCGAGGGGGTGCCCAAAAGGCTGCGCCTTTTGGGCACCCCTCATGTCAAACGTTAGGCGTCGCAGAACCAGACTAATCGTCCTCCAGCATCCATGAAACTCCGCACAGCCCTGCTTCTTATTGCCTCTCACGTCACCGTTGCGGCTATCGGTTTTGCGGGTGGGATTTTCACCTTGCCCATACTGACCGCCCCCGCAGCGCCCACAACTGCCGAGTTGAAAGCGGCCACGGCGCAAGCTCAATTCAGTGGTCATTTCAAACGAGACTTGAAGGACAGCGATGCGCTGCACTGGGGTGAGGGAATCGTGTCCGTATCGGCAAATGCCGTCTCACTGGCGGGAAAGCTGTCCCCGGGCCCGGACTATAAGCTCTACCTGTCGCCAGAGTTTGTCGAGACCGAAGCGGATTTCAAACGACTTAAGGCGCGTATGGTCCGAGTCGGAGATGTCAAGACCTTCGAAAATTTCGTGGTGCCTATTCCGGCAGGTATTGAGCCCGCCAATTACTCGACCGTCATCGTGTGGTGCGAGACTTTCAGTCAGTTCATCTCGGCTGCAAAGTACAGGTAGTGGCCTGGCATCCTGCTGTTGGCGCCCGCTTAGCTCGAACATTAAAAAACTGACATCCCCCTCACCGCACCGGCAAGAACTGCAAAAACGTCCCGCCGACAAAGTTCTGCACATAGCTGATCACCGCGCGGCGGTATTTTTCGGTTGCCACCTCGGCCAGCAGGTCGAGCCGGCCGATGATCTTACCGAATTCGCGCTCGAAGCTCAGGTTGCGCTCCAGGCCGGAGATGTCGTCGGCCAGCAGCAGCGGCTGGCCTGCGGCGTTGCGCCGGCTTGACAGCAGCCAGACGGCAATCTCGACGTTGCGCGCGGCGTTGTAAACATGCTGGTTGTCCAGGCTGTCCACCAGGTACAGGCGTGTCCGGCCGCCATGCGCGGTCACCAGCATGTCGGCGCTGGCCGCCACAAAGGCCGCCACCCGGTCACCGGCAAAGTCAGGGTGCAGCGCCAGCGACAGCGCGGCAATGTCGCGCTTGCCCTGCAGTTCGGGCCACGGCTCCGGGCTTTCCAGCGACAGGCGAAGCTGCGCCATGGCGGCCTCGCGGCTGGGCACGCCGGTTTTTTTCCATTCGGACGGATTGCGCCGGTACAGCTTGTCGGCAATGCGCAGCATGCTGTCCAGGTTGTCGCGCATGGCCAGTGTGGCCATGCGGTTCACGTCCGACTGGGCCAGTTCCGTCGGCCGCATGGGCGCCACAAGGGTTTCGCCGCGCTCAATGGGCGCCGGGCCGGCGCAGCCCGCCAGCGCCAGCATCAGCGTGGCGGGCAGCACGGCCAGAAAATGCGCAGCGCGGCACGGCGCCACCCTGCGCGCCCGGTCAGCCGGGCTCAGGGAGACGGCCTTTCAGGCGGCGCCTGGGGGTCCAGCAGGCCGCTGGACAGCAGCACCCGGTGGTCAATCTTGATGCAATGGTCTTGCACCACCATCAGGCCGGCAGCCTCGGCCGTGGCGGCGGCTTGGGCATTTGCCACACCAAGCTGCATCCATACCGCGCGCGCGCCGATGGCGATGGCATCGGCGACCACGGGCGGAATGTCTTCACTGTTCCTGAAGCAGTTCACCAGATCGATTTTTTCGTGCAGTGCTGCTTCCCGCAGCGTGGCATAGGCCTTTTCGCCGAGCACTTCGGTGGCGTTCGGGTTGATCGGAATGATGCGGTAGCCGGCGGCCTGCATGTAGCGCGACACGTCAAAACTGGCCCGGTGCGGCTTGGGTGACAGGCCGACGACGGCAATGGTGCGGCAGTCATTGAGGAGGTGCGCAATGCGTTCGGGGGCACGGGACTTCATGGATGGGCTCCTGGTTGCTGGGGCGTGCCGGGCTTTTAAGGGGGGCTGGACAGGCAGGAATTGATCAAAGTCTGGCCAACTCCGCCCGAACATCGCTCACGGACAAGATTTCAGACAATACCACCGGCGCGCGGCCGGGCTTGTAAAGAACGTAAACCGGCACGCCGCTGCGGCCAAGTTCTGCCAGTGCAGCGGTCACGGCCGGGTCGCGGCGCGTCCAGTCGGCACGCAGAAGGGCGACATTTTTGGCGTCCATATCGGCCATCACGTCGGCGTTGGCCAGCGTGGTCTTCTTGTTGTACTGGCAGGTCACGCACCAGGCGGCGGTGAAATCGACAAACACGCTTTGGCCCTGCGCCGTCAGCTGCTCGACGCGGCCGGGTTGCCAGTCTTGCCAGCGCGCGGATGCAGCCGCCAAAGGCGTGCCGACCGGCTTGACGATGTTCGGGCCGATGGCCCACAGGCCGGCCGCGACCAGCGCGACTGAAAACGCGGCGATGGCGTGGCGCGCCGTGCCGCGCAGGGTGAACGACCAGACGGCCAGCGCCATCAGCACCAGCAGCGCCAGCAGCGCGCCTGCGCCGTCGATGCCGCTTTGCTGGCCCAGCACCCACACCAGCCAGGCCACGGTGGCAAACATCGGAAAGGCCATCAGTTGCTTGAACGTCACCATCCACGCGCCGGGGCGGGGCAGCACGCGGGCCACGGCCGGCACCGCGCTGGCCGCCAGGTAGGGCAGCGCCATGCCGATGCCAATGGCGCCAAACACCGCCAGCGCCTGCACCGCCGGCAGGCCGACGGCATACCCCAGCGACGCGCCCATGAACGGCGCGGTGCAGGGCGAGGCAATCGCCGTGGCCATCACGCCCGACAAAAATGAATTCACGCCGGGATTTTTGGCCTGCAAATTAACGACACGGCTGGGCAGGATGCTGCCAAAGTCAAACACACCCGCCAGGTTCAGCCCCAGCAGCGTGAACAGCGCCGCCAAGCCGGCCACCACCGCCGGGCTTTGCAGCTGAAAGCCCCAGCCCAGTTGCTCGCCTGCCGCCCGCAGGCCCAGCAGCAGCGCGCCCAGCGCCAGGAACGACAGCACCACGCCGGCGGTGTAGGCCAGGCCGCCGCTCAGGCGCCGCGCCTGGTTTTTTTCGTTCACAAAGCCGACCATCTTGATGGCCAGCACCGGAAATACGCAGGGCATCAGGTTCAGGATCAGCCCGCCCAGCAGTGCTCCCAGCAAGGCCAACAGCAGGCCCGGCGAAGCCTTGCCTGCGCCCGGCGCCGCAGCCGGGGCCGCCGCATTGGCCCTGAGCGCCGCCTGCAAGGCTGGCGACAACCCGACCGGCGCCGCCACCGCAGGCCATTCGCCGGTCACCGGTGCCTCAATGCGGTAAGCCGCGTCGTTGTACGCCACCACCAGCGGCATGTTCAGCGGGCTTGCCGTGCGCTGGCCCGAGATGGGCAGTTGCGCTGTCCAGAGCGCGCCTTGCCACGCCTGTTCCCAGGCGCCGGCCGGCTCGATCACGCTGCCGGTTTCCGGAAACAGCGCCAGCGTCTGGCCCTGCAGCGCGGCGGGCAGGCCGGCGAGCGACACTTTAAGCACCTTGCCGCTGACTTCCAGTTGGCTGCCGCCGGTGGGCAGATCCCGGGGCGCGGCGTCGAAAGCCGCCTGAAAGGCCATGCTGCTCGCCGCCGTCGAGCCCCTGGCGGGCAGGCTCAGGCTGAATTCGCCCTCTTGCGGAATGCATTCCTTGCGGCAGATCAGCCAGCTGGCCTTCAGCTTCACGTCAAGCTGCGACGCATTGAAACCGGGCGCGATGGTCAGCGGCACCGGCAGCAGCACGGTGTTTTCGTAGCCATAGTTCGCCAATGTGCCAATGAGAATTTTTTTAGGGGTTGGCCAGGCGATGTCGCCTGCCGTGATGCCCGCTGGCAGTTGCCATTCCAGCAGGGTCGGCAGGCCCGAGTCGCCGGAATTTTTCCAGTAGGTGTGCCACTCGGGCTGGTGCGCCAGTTGCAGGCCCAGCCACACCGGTTTGCCCGCCTCAACGCCCTCGGGCGCCCAGGCCAGCAGTTCGGCGCGTACCTGTTCGGTGGTGACCACCGGGCTGCCCAGCGCCGGCTTTATCAAGCCATATTGGGCATTTGCGCTTACTGGTAATGCGCAAGCAGCTATCAAAAAAATAGCAGATAGGAGGCGGTTCAAATTCATGGTGAGGGTCTGACAGGCGGCGTAGTCGTTAGTTCCGGGGGCAGGCCCGGCAAGCCCGATTGTGCGTCAGCCGCCGCGTTGCCTTATGCCGAGCCCGGCTGTACCAGGGGCGGGACAAACACCGCTGGCAGCTTTTTCGGCGCCCGGATGCGCAACTGCTTGTTGACGTTCTCGCGCCCGAACACCACCTCGATGTCCGCCACCGCCACGCCAAACAGCGGCGCCAGAAAGCGCACCATGTGGTCTGTCGCCTTGCCGCCCCTGGGCTTGGCCGTCACGCTGACCTTGAGCTGCGTGCCCTTGGGTTTGCCAATGGCGTCTTGGCTGGCGCTGGGCTTGCCCAGGATGTTGACCACCAGCACATCGCCGTCCCAGGCAAAGAAGGCGTCGCCGGTGGCATTGCGGATTGGGCCCCGGCTCATGCGGATGAATTTCCTGGCCGCACCCTCATCGTTGCACCCAGCCCCCGCACACCGGAAAGACCTGCCCGACAAAACAATTGGCGTGTTCACCGCAAAGGTAAGCCGCAAACTCGGCATCTTCCGTTGCGCCCACCAGTCGACCCAGCGGGACTTCTCGCTTCAACCGTTCCTGGAATCGAGGGTTGGCCTGCACTTCCGAGGGAAAGTAGGTGGGGTTGTCGACGAAGTTCTGCGCAATGGCATTGACCTGAACATTGTGGCTGGCCACTTCAACACCGACCGCCTGAACGTAAGCCAGTTGCGCGCCGCGCGCCGCGCTGTAGGTGGACGTTCGCTTCATGCCACGCAGTGCCGAGGCGCTGCCCATGACAAGAATCTTGCCGGCGCGCCGTTTGATCATTGCGGGCAACACGGCCCTGAACAAGCGAGGCAGCGGATTCACGAGTGCTGCAAATGTGTCGAGCCACTCTTCATCCAGCACATCCGTCACAGCGGTTGTCGGGGCGGGAACGGCAAGATTGACGACCAGCACATCGATGTGGCCGGCGGCGGCGACCACGCGGGCAGGCGAGTCCGGGCTCAGCAGGGTGTCCGTGCTTTCAATGACTGTTGCACCGTGCTCGGCAAACACCCTGCACAGCACCGGACCCATGAATACATCCGCGTTGGTGACGAGCACCCGTTTGCCCATCAGGCTCATGTCCGGCATAGTTTCTCCTTGGGAAGGGGCAGAAATTTCGTATCGTACTGTGATGCCAAAGACGGATCGGCTGCCCGATGCCCTGTTGGGCACTTTTTTTTCAATGCCCGCTCCCCAACCGCTGCGTGAATTCGCCTGGCTAAATTGTGTTTTGGCTATCGGTGCATGGCAGCCGTGCAGCCCCACTTCACATGATTTTCCTGCAGCCTTTCGCAGACAAAAAACCAGTGCCCTCGACGGTGTTCCTGGCTTCGATAGCCTCAAGTCGGCGCTGCATGGGAAATCATTAGATGCTATTAATTTGATAGTTGATTATGCTTGCGCAGCATGCGCTAAAGCTGGTTTTGCTCAAACAATTAGAGCCATGCCGATTCTACTCTTTGGTCGCCAGCATCGCGTTTCAAGCCTTTTCAGTCAAAGCACCCAGCATAGACCAGCGGGCGCCTTGACCGCCAACGCGAAAGAACCGCCACATCACCTCCAAGGTGGGAATGCTTGTCACTGCAGCGGTTAGCGAAAGGGTTGCGACTAGATGTAAAAAAGTAGAGGTCGGCACAGAAATTTAGGCATGCTGAGGCCGCGTCATCAACTGATGCTCGGGAACAACTCTCGTCAGCCTTTCCTTGATTTGACAACCTTATTGGCTTGCTTAGGAGCATGTGATGAACAAAACAGTTTTAGCGGCTTCGCTCGCTTTGGCCCTTATGGTTAATGTGGTCGGCAAGACAGCCCATGCCCAGCAATCAGTGACTTCTGCAACGGGCCAAGGCATGTCCAGCGTGAATGTTTCGACTGAGCGCGCGACGCTCGTACCGCAGCCACCTACGCGGGTCAATACCACGACTGCTGATTACCAGGATTTGAAGACTTCCAGTGCGCTCGCTGATGGCGGCTACTTGTTGGTGTGGGACACCACCACCATGAATCCGGCACAGGATGGATCGCGCTTTTTCCTCCAGCGATTCGACAGCGAAGGCAACAGGGTAGGCGGTGAAACCCGACTGCAGCTCACTGTTCAAGATGGCTCCATTGCCGTGCTAAATAACGGCGACATCGTCGTCGCGTACAAGGGTGCACGGGATGCGCAGGGCAAAGCAATCACCTCGCCTAACGCCGCGTCTGGTGCGTTTATTCAGAAGTTCAATGCCAGCGGCGCTCAAATCATGCCGGAAACCGCTGTAGTGGCAACCTTCGGAACTTCTACCACCTATGGCTTTGTAACGATCGTGCCATTGGCAAACGGGGGCTTCGTCGTCAGCTGGACATCGCGAGACGAGTCCTCAGGCACCGTAAGGAACAGTTTTTCCGCTCAGAGTTATGACAGTTCGGGCCAACGCAGCGGCAGCCCTGTCGTGCTGTCAGCCGACAGCTTTCCCCCTTCGAGGCCCATCGATTACGAGATTCAGGCGTCTCCGGATGGCGGCTACCTGGTTTACAAACGCATGATTGACACGGCGAACTCCTCAGGATGCTTCGGTGCTATGAGTGAGCCAACGATTACGTCAGTCTCTTATTACGACAAGAACCTGGTTCCCAAGCAAATACTCGCGCCGACGCACTGCGGTATTTTGATACCGCTGCAAGGCGATCAGTACATGATGTTCGGCGCCAATGCCACGGGGCCCTACAGTCAATTGATTGATGGCAATGGCAGTTTGGTCGGTCCGCAAAAACCGATAGCAGCCAGAAGTGATTTCAGAAGCCCGGAGCTTACGATCTTCACCGCAAGGACCGTGCTGGTCGATGGGAGCTATTTGTTGTTCTGGTACTCAGGTGCGAGCGGCAACAAGGGTCAAAGGTACACCAGCAAGGGCGACCCGATTGGGGATGTCTTTACCATTGCCGCGTCGCCCAAGAACATCTTGCCACTGACTGGCGGCAGCGTCATATTGGCTTGGTCTGCATCCAATGAGATCGCCAATAATCTGCTCGATGTCTATATGCAGCGCTTAAACAAGCCCGAGGCGGCTGGCTGCGCAGCGTCGGCTGCCTGGGTCAGGGGCCAGCAGTATGCCGCCGGCGCCCGCGTTACCTATAGCGATGGCCTCACCTACGTCGCCAAGTTCGCCAATCCGGGTTACAACCCCACCATAAGCACCTTCTTCTGGGCCCCGGTTGCTTGCTGCACCAAGCCGGCTGCCTGGGTCATGGGCCAGCAGTACGCGGCCGGCGCCCTCGTCTCCTACGCCGATGGCCTGTCCTATGTCGCCAAGCTCGCCAACCCGGGCTACGACCCCACCATCAGCACCTTCTTCTGGGCTCCTGTTGCCTGCACCAAGCCGGCTGCCTGGGTCTCTGGCCAGCAGTACGCCGCCGGCGCCCTCGCCACCTACTCCAATGGCCTGACCTATGTCGCCAAGTTCGACAACCCGGGCTACGACCCCACCATCAGCACCTTCTTCTGGACCCTTGTGGGCTACTGATCCGCTTGCTTGCTGAAGTTTCATAGCCGCGCGCCTTGTGCGTGGGGCAGCGCGGTGCATGCTGGAGCGGGCGCGCCATGAAAATCATGCCAGATGAAAGCAACCGCGCCCAGCCGGTCGGCATTTCTTGCAGCGGTGCCGGATGTGTGGTGACCGAGCGCTTTAGCCACCGCCCCTTCCAGACGCGCTGTCTGTTCCTGCACTGATCATTCGGGCCGGACGACACTGGCTCCGACCATGGCCCCGACTGGGCCATGCTTCAGCTTGACGCCGGCGCGCGGTTAATCATCAAACGCTTGAAGCAGACGAAGACCATTGGCCCCGGACAGGGACCCGGCGCACC
Source organism: Polaromonas sp. CG_9.7 (assembly GCF_015752205.1). GTDB lineage: Bacteria > Pseudomonadota > Gammaproteobacteria > Burkholderiales > Burkholderiaceae_C > Polaromonas. The sequence goes on along the minus strand of NZ_JADOVG010000008.1, from coordinate 5,460 downwards.
CTCGACGAGGCAAACGCCGGCGAAGGGGCTGTGCCGTCAAACACCGACCTCTTTGAAAAGACGGCGAATCGACGGATTTTGAATGCCAATGACAGCACAACAGGTATTTTTGACTGCCTGGGAGGTCGGCATAAATCCAGAAGTCGATATGCGAATCAGATTTCCTTGTGGATCTGACCGTAGGCAAGCATCGCAAACAAACCGGTTCCACCCAATATGTTGCCGATCAGAATCGGAAGAATATGACTTGCAAACGCAGTGAGGATATTCATCTCGCCGATCAGCACCAGATTGAAAATTTCGTTTGATCCTGCGACGACGTGGGTAAAGCCACCCGCTGCAATAAGCCAGGTAAACAGCATGATGACGACAACTTCGGAGCCTTTTGCCGAAGGCAGCATCCACACCAATGCGGCAATGAAAAACCCCGCCGGAATGCCCCTGGACAGCGAAGTAGCCGGCGACAGTTCTGCGACGTGACGCGATATTTCGAGAATCGAGGAAAGGATTTCGTCTGGCAGGATATTGCCATGAACAGCAAGTGCCGCCGTGAAAAACGTGCCAAAGATGTTTGCCGCAAACACGATCGCCCACAGCCGCGCAGTGCTGTAAAACCGATTCCGGTTTGGACTGGCCAGGACTGGAAGCACGACAGTGATGGTGTTTTCAGTGAACAGCTGGAGCCTGCACATGATCACCAGCACAAACCCCAATGTGTAGCCCAAACTTTCGATGACCGAAAGATAGGGGGATTCCGCCGCCACTGCGGTGCGGATGATGCCTTCGGCCAGAACAGAGGTCGAAATTCCGATCCCCGCTGCCACACCTGACCACCAAAGCGACGTTTTGGGACGGCGCAATTCTTCTTCGCCTTCACGCAGAATGATGGAATAAACGGTCAGCGCCGACAGCTTGCCGTTGTCGGCGACGACTTCACGTTCTTCCTGGGTCAGCGATTTTTCTATCTCTGTTGGCGACTTTTCACTCGCTTCCCGCTCCGCCACTTTCTTGCGGGTGTCATCGGTTCGCTCCTTGGCATCCGAAGACGCATCAGACAGTGAATGGCGATCTTCACTTTCGTCGACCATGCTGCGTCCTTTTTGTGCAAGACTTTGACCAACTTATTGGTGGTCATTGTCGATTCTGTATTCGCGAATTCGCCATTGCCCATGCTGCATGAAAAAAAACAGGGACGCCAGGTCTGATTCGAACGTCTTCGTTCTTGCTGGCATCCAAAAACTGGCATGTCAACATCGACAATTCGCGCACAAACACCGAACAGCTTGGCAATGCCCTGAGCCTTGGCCAATAAGCTGGATCTAACAAACAAACGGGCCAGGTTCGGCTCAGGCACCACATCCATGATTTGTTGCCACGGTGTTCCGATGTGCAAAACCAACTGCAACAGCAAAGTCTCGTCCGTTCGCTGGGGATCATCGCAAAGTCGTTTGCCTGCAATGTTGCAACTTTGTTATCCACTCTCGTTTGGTTAGCCCCTTGAAATGAGCTGGGCTGACAGTCGCCTGGCCTCGGAATTGCTGGAATTTTCAGCCATGGCGTTGACAGGTTTGATGAACTGGAGCATCAGGTTTGACGCTGCAACAAGCAACCAGTGCAGCTGGATATCGCAACGCTTGAGCAGACTTTTGCCAAAAGTTACCTCTGCCTCGAGCGCCCTCACAGCAGTTGTGATTCGTCATTGAAAAAAGCGTGTGCAACATGCGACCATGCGCCTCGTGAGAGCCGATCCCGCAGATCGGACGCCGGCATGGCCAGAAGGCTGTATGGTCATGCCGACCAGTGCGGGCGAGAGCGTGCGACCGGCGCCACCGATTCAACGCTCAGGGCGCGACGACACCAGGCTTTGCCTGCACTTCGGTGGCGCCAGTGTCCGCGATCGCCAGTTGTTTGCCGTGGATGGTCATATCGCTGATGAAGTGAAACCGATCGCCATCACCAGCAGCACCGGCAAGTGCGAGGTCGGTGCCCGCGCCCTGGACGATGAAGCGCCAGGCCCAGCTTTTGCAACCGACCAGACAGCGGCGATATGTGCAGGCCAGCTGTGACAGCAGTCACCGCACCACGTGCATTCCGTTGCGCTGACGCAGTAGCCTTGGGTTACCCGGTTGATCAGGCCGGCGCGTTCCGTTTCGCTCAACAACGCGTGGCCACGCGTTTGCGCCCAGATCGAAAGTGTTCCGGTGGTGTCGCACGGCGGGTCGACGATGGTGCGCAGCGCTGGAATGCGCGCCGGTGTCACGCGACCACTCGCCGAACTGTTCATCGAGCGGCTGCAGCAGCGAGCCGCAATCCGGAGGGTCAACCAGGTCATCGATCACTCACAGCGATGCCTAGCCCAGGCCCGAATGCTGCAGAAGTGGGTCTTCGGGGCCGTGCATCCGGTGCTTCAGCCGGCCCCAGGTCGCTCGGAAGACGTGTTCCGTCGGCATTGCCGGCGCGGTGTAGCCGCTAAGCGCCATCAGTTCGGGAAGGTTCACGGCATTCTTTGCATCGTTGATTTAGGCGGGTCCGGCACAGGGCTATTTCGCCTGCTGTTGAACCGTTCCGGCAAAGCCCTTCCTGCTGCAGAGCTCGATAATGCCGCCATGCCTTCCCTTCCAGTCACCGACTCCTCCGCCATTGTCCTGGCCACCCTGAACGCCAAGTACATCCACGCCTCGCTCGGCCTGCGTTGCCTGCTTGCCAATATGGACCTGCATGGCGGTGCCGGCCTGCGCGAGCGCACGCAACTTCGCGAATTCACCATTGGGCAGCGGCCGGTGCAGATCGTCGAAAGCCTGCTGGCGCTCAATCCGCAAATCATCGGTCTGGGCATCTATATCTGGAACGTGGTCGAAACCACGCAGGTCGTGCGCCTGCTGAAAACCCTGCGGCCCGACATCAAGATCGTGCTGGGCGGGCCGGAGGTCAGCTTTGAAACCGGCGAACAGGAAATTTGCCGGCTGGCCGACCATGTCATCACCGGCTGGGGCGACGTGAGTTTCCCCAAGCTGTGCCGCGCGTTGCTGGATGGCCCGAAGCCGTTGATGAAAGTCGTCATCGGCGAACAGCCGGCGCTGGAAGCACTGGCCTTGCCCTACAACGAGTACACGGCAGAAGACCTGGCCAAGCGCCTGCTCTACGTCGAAGCGTCACGCGGCTGCCCGTTCAAGTGCGAGTTTTGCCTGAGTTCGCTCGACAAGACGGCCTGGGCGTTTGAGCTGGACCGCTTCATGGCCGAGATGGACACGCTGTTTCAGCGCGGCGCGCGCAACTTCAAGTTCGTGGACCGCACCTTCAATTTGAAGGTCGATTTTTCGGTGCTCATCTTGCAGTTCTTTTTGGACCGTATGGCGCCTGACTTGTTCGTGCATTTTGAAGTCGTGCCTGACAGCCTGCCGGACCGGCTGAAAGCGCTGATCGTGCAGTTTCCGGCGGGGTCGCTGCAGTTTGAAGTCGGCATCCAGAGCTTCAACCCCGAGGTGCAGCAGCGCATTTCACGCAAGCAGGACAACGCCAAGACCGCCGACAACCTGCGCTGGCTGGTGGGCGAAAGCCAGGCGCATGTGCATGCTGACCTGATTTTTGGCTTGCCGGGCGAAACGCTGCAGAGCTTTGCCGACGGCTTTGACAGGCTCTATGAACTCGCCCCGCATGAAATCCAGTTCGGCATCCTGAAGCGCTTGCGTGGCACGCCCATCACGCGGCACACGGCAGGCTTTGCGATGGCCTATGACCCGCAAACGCCGTACACGATTTTGCAAACCTCGACGATTGACTTTGCGACGATGCAGCGCATCCAGCGGTTTGCGCGCTACTGGGAAATGGTTGCGAATTCGGGCCGGTTTTCTGCGGCGCTGCGTTTGTTGCTGCGCAATGACGCGGATTCCGCGGGCTCGGCATTCGGTCATTTCCTGGCTTTCAGCGACTGGCTCTGGCGCACCACCGCCAAGACGCATGAGTTTGCGCTGGAAAAACTGGTGGACGTGCTGTTTGACCACCTGACCGTGGTTCGCGGACTGGCCGTTGATGACGTGCAGGCGGCGCTGCTGCTGGACTATCGCGCCAGCGGTGCGCGCGGCCGGCCGCAATGCCTGGCCGATTCGCTGGCTGCCGAACGCAGCACCTTGCCGGCGGGCGCTGCCAAGCCCCGGTCCGAGCGGCAGGGCCGGCATGTCAGCCAGCAAACCCACCGCGACGCGATTCAAAAAGCGGCTGCGGCGGCGTGAACTGGATTTTTCATCGCTGACCATCGCATGTCGAAAAAACATGCGTTTGGCGATGCATGCACACCCGAGTTGCCGGTGTCGCTGAAAATGCAGCCATGAACACTGCAATGCCCCCCTTTGCTGATCTGCCGCGCTATTGGGCAGACCTGAAAACGACTGACTTTTTGCGTCTCGACCTGGACCGCTGCATCGCCGTGCTGCCGGTGGCTGCCATTGAGCAGCACGGTCCACACCTGCCGATCAATGTCGATACCACGCTGGTCGAAGGCGTTGTCGCCAGCGCGCTGCCGCACTTGCCTGCCAGCCTGCCGGTGCTGTTTTTACCGACGCAGTCGATTGGCTTCAGCCCCGAGCACACGCGCTTTGCCGGCACGCTCACGTTGAAGGCGGAAACCGTGATCCGGCTTTGGACCGAGGTGGCCGAGTCTGTGGCCGCCACCGGTGTCAGGAAAATCGTGCTGCTCAATTCGCATGGCGGCAATGTCGGGCTGCTCGATGTGGTGGCGCGCGACCTGCGCACGCGCTTGGGAATGCTGGTGTACAGCGTCAATTCATTCAACCTGCCGCTGGTCGATGAACGGGGCGACTCGGTGGCCGCGCAGTTCAGCGCGCACGAGCACCGCTTTGGCATTCATGCCGGCGAGATCGAAACCTCAATGATGCTGGCACTCCAGCCGGGGCAGGTCGACATGGCAAAAGCACAGGATTTCCATTCCACCTCGCAGGACCGCGCAGAGCGCTTCAGCATTCTGGGCGATGGCCGCAGCGCCAAGCTGGGCTGGCAGATGCAAGACTACAACCCGCACGGCGCGGTCGGCAATGCGGCTGCCGCCACAGCCGAAAAAGGTCAGGCGCTGCTGTCCGCCATGGGCCGCAGCCTGGCGCAACTGCTGATTGAAATCGACCAATTACCGCCCGACACGCTGCGCAACACGACGGCGAGCTGACAAAGATGGCCGCAAAAGGCAAACCCCCAGGCAACGGGTAAGTCACATGGGGGTTTGTACCGCAGGCCTGGCCGGTAAGCTGGCTGGGGTGTGAAACAAGTATCCGCCAACAGCCGCCGAAGGATTTGCCTGATTTGCTGCTGAATTTTTGAAATACAGAAAAATATTCTGCAAGATGGAAAATTTAAGCTAGTAGACAGTCAACCTGATTCGTTGTCTGCGTGCGGATAGACCCAAGCCATTTTTTGGCGTGCCTTGCTTAAGTTGAATTGCCAGCGTATTGG
>NZ_JADOVG010000007.1 GCF_015752205.1 Polaromonas sp. CG_9.7 | reverse complement strand
CAAGTGGAAACCGACCAAAAGGAGGACGACAAGGAGTACAAAAAAGCCGCCTAACTTCAGCCTCACAGGCGACAAGTAGCTTGACATTCACCGGTGCTGGCGCTGGTACTCCTCCCACAGCAGTTGCAGGGTAACGCCGGCGCGCTTGAGTTCGCTGTGCAGTTCGGCGTAATCGGGCTCGAACTGGCGGGACTGGCGTGCCACCGGCGGCCGATACAACCGGGCCTGGAGTTCTTCGTCGCTTAAATGCTGGGCTTCGCTCCAGTCGAGCCCGGCGGCGCGGGTGTAGCTGGCGATGTCGCTGACGGTGGATTTGGAGATGCCCAGTGCTGCGTCGATTTGGCGCGTGCTGAGGTTGCCGCTGTGCAGCAGCTGCAATGTGTGTCGAATCTTGCTCATGGTGACCCTTGGTGTGGGCATAGCTGGTTTCCGGTCAAAAAACCGGACAGCCTACGCCTCGTTTGGGTCACTCAGGGCACTGCTGGGGTGTCCGCCTTCAAAATGGAACGCTGTCTGCCTTCACCGTGGAACGGTGTCCGCGATGACGGTGGACCACTGTCCGCCATCAGCATGGAATCGTGTCCGCCATCGCGTGGAATACGCAGCCAAGCATGACTACCGCAAGCGCAAGTGGATTGCCGAGCCGCCCAACGGCTGGATCAAGAACGTTCTGGGGTTTCGCCAGTTCAGCATGCGGGGTCTGGAAAATGTAAAAGCCGAGTTCAAGCTCGTTTGCCTGGCGCTCAATCTGCGCAGAATGGGGGCGATGCGGGCGAGTTGAGGCGCAAAGTGCATCAATATTGTCAAAATCACGCACTTGCGCCTGATTGACATGGTCTTTGCAGGCCGCGCCGATGAGGGTGACGGACACGTTCACCATGGGCCAGACCGCATGAGCGGACTCTCAACCACTTTGTGCCTGTTTAAATCGGTCTGGCGCCCAGACTCCTAGGGCTTTGTGCAAAAGAAACTCTTTAGGGCGTGGATGTCCAGATGGGCCTCGGCCAGAAGTCGCTTGAGCTTGCCGTTCTCCATCTCCAGTTCGCGTAGCCGTTTGGCCTCATAGGCATTCATGCCGCCGTACTTGGAGCGCCACTTGTAAAACGACGCATCACTGAAGTAGTGATTGCGCCCGATCTCCTTGATCTGCATTCCGGCTTCCGCCGCACCCCCAGATGGTCAAATTTCGGTCGGCGCCAATAATCCGTACTAAATTCTGACTCCACTTCAATTCCAGTAAGAATTTTCTAGAAAAGAATGCGGCTGCGAATAGTTCCTCGGACATTGGCCAGCTTGGCAAGTGCCCTATCAGAATTCCCTGCATCGATATCGATCACCACATAGCCAACAGCCTCATTGGTCTGCAAGTACTGCGCTGCGATATTTATTTGGTTATCGGAAAAAACCTGATTGATTTCCGAAAGCACGCCAGGCACATTACGGTGAATGTGAAGTAAACGGTGTTTTCCTGGATGTGCCGGCAAAGCTACTTCCGGAAAATTAACGGAAGAGGTTGAAGTGCCGTTGTCACTGTATTTCACCAGTTTTTCAGCGACCTCAATGCCAATGTTGGCTTGTGCTTCCATCGTCGAACCACCAACATGCGGCGTCAGGATGACATTGTCAAGTCCGCGCAAAGGGGATTCAAACATGTCCTTGTTGCTACGCGGCTCAAGTGGAAAAACATCAATCGCAGCGCCCAATAGTTTTTTCTGCCGTAAGGCTTCAGCTAGTGGTTCAATGGAGACCACAGTTCCGCGCGAAGCATTGATCAGCACGCTACCAGGCTTCATTTGGGCAATCTGGACGGCACCAATCATCCATTGTGTTGCCTGTGTTTCGGGAACATGCAGCGTAACGACATCCGACTGCGCCAGCAGATCCTTCAAGCTGCCCACTTGCTGCGCATTGCCAAGGGGTAGTTTGGTAACCACATCGAAAAACACCACACGCATGCCAAGTCCCTCGGCTAATACCGAGAGTTGTGTGCCAATTGAGCCGTAACCAACGATACCCAATGTCTTGCCGCGAATTTCATAAGCATTTTCTGCAGACTTGAGCCACCCGCCCCGATGGGCGACGGCACTTTTTTCAGGTACGCCACGCAGCAGCAAAATAGCTTCGGCCAGCACCAGTTCGGCAACTGAACGGGTGTTTGAGAAGGGCGCATTGAATACGGCAATACCGCGTTCGCGCGCTGCCATTAGATCGACTTGGTTGGTGCCAATACAAAAGCAACCGACTGCGGCAAGTTTCGACGCATGGGCAAACACTTCCGCAGTCAACTGTGTGCGCGATCGGATCCCGACAAAATGGACATCTGCAATCTTGCGCTTGAGTTCCTCGTCCGGTAAAGCACCTACCAAGCTTTCGATCTGGGTATAGCCTGCAGTTTTTAGTACATCAACGGCTGAAGGATGTATGCCTTCCAGCAATAGAAATTTAATTTTGTTTTTGTCCGTTGAGGTTTTGATCATGAAATAGTTTTGCTTGGGTAATGATTACGAGTGACAGTATCTATCGTCGTGAGATTGAAGTCAGGCTAGGGCACGCTTGACCCCGGTGATTGTCGGAATGCCTAAAAAATTGTTGCGGCATTGTTTTTTACCATTCCTTGCCTGAATCGGACGGGTCCACCTAAAACCTTCACCGAAACGAAGACATCGTAAAAAGCCCCGAAATTTAACGCTATAATTTGAGGCTAGATTCCTCAATAGCTCAGTTGGTAGAGCGCCGGACTGTTAATCCGTAGGTCCCTGGTTCGAGCCCAGGTTGAGGAGCCAATTATTAGCCTTAAAGGCAAAAGCCCCGACGTTACTTAGATGGTAGCCGGGGCTTTTTAATTTTCGCATCCAATTTCTCATCTAGGCAACAAAACAGCTTTTTGTAACGTGTAGGCACTATGTGGTCAAACACCAGAAGACAAAAAACTCAGCCGGTTGGGCTTTATGTTGCGATGTTAGGCAAATTTCAGGTCTTGTCCGTATCAGTAAGCGTCAGGTATGTCAGTCCAATTCATTGTGTTTGTGTTTGACGATGAATTGAAAGTGCATTAAAAAAAGCTATGACTGAAAAAAAAATCCAATCTCCCCGAAATTTCGAATTTTTACGCGTTCTCGCAATTGCTGGGTCGGACAGTGGCGGCGGTGCCGGTATCCAGGCCGACCTTAAAACCTTTGCGGCTTTGGGTTGTTTTGGCATGACCGCCATCACCGCATTGACAGCCCAAAATACGCAAGGGGTACGGGCTATTCATGGGGTGCCGCCAGAGATGCTTCGTGACCAGATTGATGCGGTGATGGAGGATATCGGCGCCCATGCGGTGAAGATCGGCATGCTCCATACGCCCGAGATTGTGCAGACCGTGGCCGATGCGATTGACCGCCATGGCTTGCAAAACGTGGTGCTTGATCCCGTGATGATCGCCACGAGCGGCGCCGTGCTGATTGACAATCCGGCCATTGACCTGTTGGTGCGCGAATTATTTCCGCGTGCGATGCTGGTCACGCCCAACCTGGACGAGGCGTCCCTGCTGGTGGGGCGTCCTTTGCATCACGAGGGCGATATGGAAGCTGCCGCACACGAGTTGATGGCGATGGGCGCACAGGCTGTCTTGCTCAAGGGCGGCCATTTGGCTGGTAATCAGGTGTGTGATCTGTTTTTAGTGAAAAACAGTGCGGCGCACTGGATGCGTGCGCCGCGCATCCACACCGCCAATACCCACGGCACCGGCTGCACCCTGTCTTCCGCCGTTGCTGCCCACTTGGCGCTGGGCGCAGGCTTGCTGGACGCCGTAGAGGCGGCACGATGCTACGTGCGCGCCGCGCTTGAAGCCAGCGCGACAGTGCGTACTGGCGCCGGTAGCGGGCCGCTGAACCACAGCCATGCACCGCTGATCATGCGCCTTAAGCCGCTACGCTGACCTCTGGCCTGTTCAACAAACTGCGTGTCAACCACGCCAGCACAAAAGTCAGTACCAGTGTGGGCAAGGCCGATCCCCATTGAGGAGAAAATTGTGCAAACAGGTGGTAGCAGGCCACTCCCAGCAACCAGATGACCACGGCGCTGGTGTCGACTTTGCGTTGTGTCATCAGCTGCACCACGTTTGGCTGGCCTGCCAGTCGCGCCAAGATCACACCGTAGAGTGGAACAAATACCGAACTGAGCATCAATAAAAACGGCTCCAGGCTGTGGATCGGCAGCACCAGCGCGAGCGCCGTACAAACTATCGCAAGGGACATGCCCCAGCGTCGAACGCTCCAGCGTGGCTGCAGGCTGTGGCCAGCAACCGAGCCCGAATAAACGTCCCCATAGGCATTGTCCACCTCGTCGATCAAAATCAACCCGAGTGCAATCAATCCACCCTGCGCGAGCAGCAAGGCCGCCACCAGATCAGTGCTGGGCGTTGTCAACGCCACCAGCAAGCCCAGTGAATAACACCACATATTGGCCACGGCATAACCCAGCCAAGTGCCACGCAGCGCACTGTTGCCATTGCGGCCATGGCGCGCAAAGTCAGCAACCAGTGGCAACCAGGACACCGGCATGGCGATCACCAGGTCCAGTGCGGACAGGCTGCTCATGCTGCCATTGCCGGTCCGATTCCATATTTCGGACAAGCCCTGCGCACTGGCCTTGGACAGGAATTGCCAGCTCAACCACACCAGCGACGCAAAAATCAGCGGCAAGCCGTAACGGCCAATGAACTTGCGTACCAGCTTGACCATTGATCCCGACAGCAGCGCCAGCAGCACAGCACCCCAAAGGATTGTTGCCAGCACCGGCCACAAGCTCGCGCTGAAACCGCCTGATTGCCGTGCAATGGCCACGGTACCGTCACGCATTACGACCAACTCAAACGTGGTCCAGCCGATGAGCTGCACAATGTTGAGCAATACTGGCAGGCGCGCAAAGCTGCTGCCATAAGTGGCATGCATCAGGCCGGCGCTGGACAAGCCACTGTCGCAGCCGATCTTGGCCGTCCAGGCCAGCAGGCCTGCGCCCAGCACCGAACCAAAAACGATCACCATCAGCGCGGCCTGGGTTCCCAGTGCGGGCACGAGGTAGGCGCCGATCTGCATGACCAGCAGGCCCACACCCAGGCTCAGCCAGAGTGCCGCATGGTCGCGCCAGCCGAACAGTCGTTCGCCCGCAGGCAAAGGCGTCAGCGCAGTGTTGCCGCCCGGTGATGGAAAAGAAGTGAAGGCCATCGGCAATACCGTTCATCAATGGCAGAGCTGCTTGCCAGACGCACCGGCAGAACGGCGGATGCCTGAAGCATGCTTCCCTGCGCGAGGATTACCTCAGTCAGGTTCAAAGGGACTTTCTCAGTCTCCGTGCTCACCCTTGGCAAGACCCGGTAACACCCCCAGCGAAAGTGCTTTTTCAAACACAGCGAGAATTGTAGAAGAATTTTCCGTCCAAATGCTTGTGCAGCATGGTCGAGGACATGCCGGTCAGCCATGAAAAAAGCCCGCACAAGACGGGCTTTAACATAAATGGTGCAACGCCTGTCAGTCGAAAACCGGCGACTCCACACCCAGCACCTTGTGCAATTTAGGGCTGGTGGTGGTGTACTGCAAATGAATTTTCTTGTCCGGAAAAATGATGGGCGCGGCGCCGAATGCAGCCAGTGCGCACTCATGGAACCCGCTCAGGATCAGCTTTTTCTTGCCAGGGTAGGTGTTGATGTCACCCACTGCAAAAATTCCTGGAATGTTGGTTGAAAATTTCTCGGTGTCCACCTTGAGTTGCTTGCGCTCGATGTCCAGGCCCCACAGGGCAATTGGGCCCAGCTTGGGGCTCAGGCCAAAAAACACCAGCAAGACATCCAGCGGCACCACACGCGTGATGCCATCGGATCCTGTTACCTTGGCCGCAGTCAGCTTGCCGTCTTTTTCGTCGTACCCGGTGACCTGGCCAACGATGAATTGCATCTCGTAGGCATCGCACAGCTCCTTCATCTTGGCAACGTTCGCTGGCGCTGCCTTGAAGCCGTCGCGGCGGTGAATCAGGATAACGCTCTCGGCCTTGTTCGGGCCTTCCGCAACAAAGTTCAATGCCCAGTCGAGCGCGGAATCTCCGCCGCCGATGATCACCAGGTTTTTTCCTGCAAAGTCGGCCGGGTTCTTGACACGGTAGAACAACTGGCTGTTGTCGAATTTTTCCAGGCCCTCAACCCGCAGCAGCTTGGGCTGAAAAGCGCCCACGCCAGCGGCGATGAAGATGGTCTTGGTCAGAAATTTCGTGCCTTTGGAAGTTTCAACGAAAAAACGGCCGTCTTCCTGCTTTTCCACCGCACTGACTTCCTGGCCCAGGTGAAAGGTCGGTCCGAAGGGCTCGATCTGTTTCATCAGGTTGTCGGTCAGTTCCTTGCCGGTGCAGACCGGAATGGCCGGAATGTCGTAGATCGGCTTGTCAGGGTACAACTCGATCGGCTGGCCGCCGGGGTAGGCAAGGGAGTCGATGACATGGGCCTTGATTTCCAGCAGGCCGAGTTCAAACACCTGGAACAACCCAACGGGGCCTGCACCCACGATGACGGCATCGGTTTCGATGGGGCCGTCGTGCTGGGCTGCGGTGTTGATCACTTCTTGGTTCAGTTGTGGTTCCATAATTTCTTGGCTTGAATTGTGTGAAAGCTCTGGAGCGAGCCCGGCGTCGGCAGTACCCATGTCAGTGAAAACGGTCAGCGCACCAGTTCGGGCAGTTTGCCGGTCTTGTCTTTCCAATCGTCGGCGTCTGGCAAGGCTTCCTTGCGCTTGGTGATGCTTTTCCAGCCGGGCGCACTGGTCAGGTCGGCATTGATCTTGATGAAATGCAATTGGTCGGACGGCAGGTCTTCCTCGGCATAGATGGCGTTGACCGGGCATTCCGGAATGCACACTGCGCAGTCGATGCATTCGTCCGGATCAATCACCAGCATGTTCGGGCCTTCGCGGAAACAGTCCACGGGGCAAACGTCCACGCAATCGGTGTATTTGCAGCGGATGCAGGGGTCGGAAACGACGTGGGTCATGGTGTTATGGGCTTGTCGGTGGAAACCCTGAATTTTAAGGCAATGCCCGACGCATTCACTTGACCCAACGCATACCTGTGGAAACCAACGGATTCCCCAAGTGATGCGTCAAGATTTGAAGTATTTCGGACGATGTAAAAAACGGGTCTGGGAAGGATGAAAAAAAGCGTGAGTTTACAGAACCAGCGCAGCGCCGGATGTCTTGTGCGAGGCGGTATCGACCAGCACCAGAGAGCCCAAAACGCGCGAGCGCAAATAAGGCAGCGTGACGAGCGGCTCTTGAAAAGTCAGTTCGACATGGCCAATGGCGTTGGGCGGGAGTTCTCTGGCGTCTTCTTCGGCCAGTGTGTTGACGTCGAGCTTGTGCACGATGCGTTTGACCTTGGCCTTGACCCAGCGGTGACCCTGTAATGCCCAATACACTCGGCCGGCTACCAACGGCTCGTCGTCCATCCAGGCCATGGTGACCGACACCTCGCGCGAGGGCGTGAAAGTATCGGGCGCCAGCAGCCAGTCGCCGCGCGACACATCCACCTCGCGGTCGAGCACAATGCCGGCGCTGTGTCCGGCCATGACTGATTGGGGCTGGCGGGTGTGGCCCAGCACCTGCGCGACGATGGCGGTTTGCCCGCTTGGCAGGATGGTCACGCTCTGGCCAGCTTGCAGGCTGCCAGTGGCCACGCGGCCCCAGAAAATGCGCCGACCCTGCGAGGTGTCGGCCGAGGCAGAAAACTTTTCAACCCATTGCACCGGAAACGCCAGAGCTTCAGTGGTATCTGCGGGTGTAGAGGGCAGCTGCTCCAGCAATGCCAGCAGCGAGAGGCCTTCATAGCCGCACCAGCCGGGTTTGCCATCGACTACGTTTAAGCCCTTGAGCGCCGACACCGGAACTGTCGCGCGGACCGGGATTTTTGCAGCCTCGGCAAAAGCGGCCAGCGCGGTGCTGATATTGTTGAAGGCCAAAGTGGCGTCTTCCACCGCATCAAGCTTGTTCACCGCGAACACGATGGACGGCACGCGCAGCAGGTTGACCAGCAGCGAATGGCGGCGGGTTTGCTGCAGCAGTTCCATGGCCGGATTTTTCCAGTCGAGCTTGGTGGCATCGACCAGCACCACGGCCGCGTCGGCGCTGGAAGCGGCGGTGACCATGTTACGGGTGTACTGTTCGTGGCCGGGCGCATCGCCTATGATGAACTTCCGGCTTTCAGTGGCGAAGTAGCGGTAGGCGACGTCGATCGTGATGCCTTGCTCACGTTCGGCCGACAGGCCGTCGGTGAGCAGCGCCAGGTCGGTTTCGCCGGCGCGCTGTACGCCCGCCAGATGGTCTTGCAGCACCGCCTTGCTGTCCACCAGCAGTCGGCCAATCAAGGTGCTTTTGCCGTCATCGACAGAGCCGCAGGTAATGAACTTCAGCGCCGATTTCAGATCATTTCGGCCTGTTGCGCTTACTGGCTGTTCGCCGTCAGCTATCAAATCAATAGTAGTCATCAGAAGTACCCGTCTTTCTTGCGCTTTTCCATCGAAGCGTCGGATGTTTTGTCGTCCATGCGCGTGGCGCCGCGTTCGCTGACATCGGCGGCCAGCGTCTCGATCACGATTTCAGCAGCGGTGGCGGCCAGGCTGTCCACCGGGCAGGTGCAGGTGATGTCGCCCAGGGTGCGGAAACGCACGGTCTTTTCAACCACCTCTTCGCCTGCGCGGGCCGGGGTCAGCTCGGTGACGGGCACCAGCAGGCCCTTGCGCTCGACGATCTGGCGCTGGTGCGCGTAGTAGAGAGAGGGCAGTGCGATGTGTTCGCGCTCGATGTACTGCCACACGTCCAGTTCGGTCCAGTTGGAGATCGGGAACACGCGGAAATGCTCGCCGGGCTGCAGCCGGGTGTTGAACAGCGTCCACAACTCGGGCCGCTGTGCCTTGGGCTGCCACTGGCCGAAGCTGTCGCGATGCGAAAAGATGCGCTCCTTGGCACGGGCTTTTTCTTCATCACGACGGGCGCCGCCGATCAGCGCATCAAAGCGGAATTCGTCAATCGCCTCCAGCAGCGTGACCGACTGGTGCGCATTGCGCGGCTCGTCGGCATGCGCCAGGCGCACGGTGCCGCGCTTCATCGAATCATCGAGATGGCGCACAATCAGCTTGGCGCCCAGTTCCTTCGCGCGCATGTCGCGGAAATCAATCACTTCCGGAAAGTTGTGGCCGGTGTCGATCATCAGGAGCGGAAACGGAAGGCGGCCGATGCCAAACGCTTTTTCGGCACATTTCAGCATCACCAGCGAATCCTTGCCTCCCGAAAACAGCAGCGTCGGGCGCTCGAAGGCGGCGGCGACTTCGCGCAGGATGAAGATGGTTTCTTCCTCCAGCGCGTCGAGGTGTGAATTGCTGAGCTTGGCCAGCAAGTCGGGTTCATGGCTGATGGGGTTGATTTCCAGTCGGGCGTTCATGCGGGTATTTCTCGGATAGGGATGATGCTGGAAAGCGGTTCGAACGCGGCGGGTTCCTGTGCTTCGTGGGTGCCGTCGGCAGCGACGTGCAGGCCGCATTCCTTGGCGCTTTCGTTTTCCCACCACCAGCGGCCAGAGCGGATATCTTCACCCAGCGTCACGGCGCGGGTGCAGGGCGCACAGCCGATGCTGGGGTAGAACTGGTCGTGCAGCGGGTTGTAGGGAATGGCATTGACCGAGATGTAATGCCAGACATCGCCCAGCGTCCAGTCGGCCAGCGGGTTGATCTTCGCGCGGCCCGCCTGGTGCTCGACGTAGGGCACTTCGGCCCGGGCGCTGGACTGCTCGCGGCGCAGGCCGGTGATCCAGCCCTTCTTGCCGTCCAGTGCGCGCGCCAGCGGCTCCATCTTGCGGATGTCGCAGCACTCCTTGCGCAGTGCCAGGCTCCGGTACATGGCTTCGTCGCCGTTGGCCTGCACAAAGGCTGCCGCCGCCTCTGGGTCGGGACGGTACACACTGACGCGGCGCTGGTAGCGTGCCTCGATGCGGTCAATGAGGGCCATGGTTTCTACGTGCAGCATTTCGGTGTCTAGCACGAACATGCCGGCGCACAGGTCGGCCTCGTACATCAGGTGCGTCACCACCATGTCTTCGGCGCCGAGGCTGGAGGCCTGGGTCAGCGGCGAATATTTGATGGCGCTTGATTCGAGCAGCGCCAGGCTGTGCGCGATTTTTTGTGCCAGGTCGGGCGAAGGTCGTGCGTAGAGCGAAATGGCACTCATGTACGGTCTCCTTAAGCGGCCAGTGCAGTCACTGGCGAGGTGTTGACGAAATGGGGGCGGGTGTCGACCGCGTCGCCCTGGTACTTGCCCACACCGTAGCCGGGGTAGGCGGCCAGCACGCGCTGCGCCACGTCCAGGGGCTGGTCGGCGCGCAGCACGGCCACGTCAAAGCCGCTGCGCTTCATTTGCGCCAGCTGGTCGACCAGCACGTCGCCGGTGGCAAAAATCTGGCCTTGAAAGCCGAGTCGGCGGCGCAGCAAAAACGCCTGGCTGAACGCGCGGCCGTCGCTGAATTTGGGAAAGTGCAACTGCACGCGCTCTACCCCCTCCAGGGAAACTTCACTTGGATCAGCGTCATTCGCCATTTCAATAGTATTTTGGCCGCTGGCGCTTATCGAGTCGTCGTTGGATGCTATCAATTTCATGGTGTTTCTCCGGTTTCAAGGTTCGGTATGAATATCAACAAGGGGTTCAGGCGGTAGCGCTTTCGGCGCTTTCACTGCGTTTGGTGCTGACGCGCGTTGCATTGGCGGCCAGCTTGAAAGCGTCAGGACCCACGCGGCGCAGCGTGTCGATGAAGGTTTCACGGCCGTTGCGCTGCGCTACATAGGTGTCAATCAGCGCTTCCACCACATCGGGCACCTCGGCGGCTGAAAACGACGGGCCGACGGTCTTGCCTGGCATGGCCGGGCCGGACAGCAGCGAGCCATCTGCGCCGCCCAGCGACACCTGGTACCACTCCTTGCCATCCTTGTCCACGCCCAGGATGCCGATATGGCCGCTGTGGTGGTGGCCGCAGGAGTTGATGCAGCCGCTGATGTGCAGGTCGATCTCGCCCAGGTCATGCAGTTCGTCCAGGTCCTGGTAGCGCTCGGTGATGGCTTCGGCGATCGGAATCGAGCGCGCATTGGCCAGCGAACAAAAATCGCCGCCAGGGCAGGTGATCATGTCGGTCAGCAGGCCGATGTTGGGGCGGGCCAGACCGGCCGCTTTAGCTGCTTGCCACAACTCGGGCAGGTCGTCGGCATGCACCCACGGCAGCAACAGGTTTTGCTCGTGCGTGACGCGCAATTCGCTGGCGCTGAAGCGGTCGGCCAGATCGGCAGCGATGTCCATCTGTTCGCCTGTGGCGTCGCCGGGGGCTTGGCCGAGCCGTTTGAAGGACAGCGAAACGGCGCGCAGCGCGGGGTTTTGGTGCGCCCTGACATTGCGTTGCAGCCAGCGGGCGTATTCGGTATTGCCCTGTGCTTGCGTACGCAATGCTTCGTGCTGGGCCTGTTCGTCCACTGTGCGCTCGCGCTGGACAACAACAGGCGGGACGAAGCAGGCGGACACGCGGTCAAACTCGGCCTGGGTGATGAGGTGCGGCGCGCCGTCTTGCTCGACGATTTGCTTGAACTCGGCCTCGACCTGGTCGATATAGCGCTGGCCTTCAGCCTTCACCAGGATCTTGATACGCGCTTTCCATGCATTGTCTCGACGGCCGTAGCGGTTGTAGACGCGGATCACCGCCTCGATGTAATTCATGACCTGGTTCCACGGCAGGAATTCGCGAATCACGCTGCCAATCACTGGCGTGCGGCCCATGCCGCCGCCGACCAGCACCTTGAAGCCGAGATCGCCGGCCTCGTTGCGCAGCAGTTGCAGGCCGACGTCGTACCAGCCGATGGCGGCGCGGTCTTCAAGGGCGCCGTTCAATGCGATCTTGAACTTGCGCGGCAAGAAGGCGAACTCCGGGTGCAGCGTGCTCCACTGGCGCATGATTTCTGCAAACGGTCG
This sequence comes from Polaromonas sp. CG_9.7, assembly GCF_015752205.1. GTDB lineage: Bacteria > Pseudomonadota > Gammaproteobacteria > Burkholderiales > Burkholderiaceae_C > Polaromonas. The sequence continues at coordinate 184,257 of NZ_JADOVG010000007.1, read as the reverse complement.
CGGATCGGCGATCTCGTCGGGTGCAATGCCGGCCAGCGCGTCGCTGGTGATGTTGCGGATGCAGTTGCCGCTGGTCTGGATGCCGTGCATGTCCACGCTGGCCAGCAGGTCCATCACGTCGGCTGCGTCGCTCAGCGGTATCCAGTTGTACTGCACGTTGGTGCGGGTGGTGAAGTGGGCATAGCCCTTGGTCAGCTTGGTGTGCACCGACAGGCCGTTGCTCAAAGGCACGGCGCCCAGCTTGTCCTGCATGGCTTGAGCATCGGCCAGCAGGGCGGCGTCGGGCTGGTCGTATTCGCGGGCGATTTTGGCCAGCACGCGCATTTGCCGGCTGGACAGTTCGCCATAAGGCACGGCCACGCGCAGCATGGGTGCGTAGCGTTGCACATACCAGCCGTTTTGCAGGCGCAGCGGCTTGAATTCGTCTTCGGCCAGTGAGCCCGCCTGCCAGCGGGTCAGCTGATCGCGGAACTGGTCGGCACGTGCTTTTACAAACTGGCGGTCAAATTCGGTGTATTGGTACATGGAGATCAGCAGTCTAAAAATTATTTAAAAAAGAGGGTTTGTCGTTATGGCTTGAATTACAACGAAATCAGCTTGGCGCCGGCATAGGCCAGCAGCACCGACAAGAGTGAGCGAATCACCCGGTCAGGCGTCTTGCGCATCAAATACGTGCCCAGCAAAATGCCCGGCAGCGAGCCGGCCAGCAGTTTGGCCAGCAGCAGCCAGTCGACCGAGCCAATGGCCGCATGGCCCAGGCCCGCCACCAGCGTCAACGGCACGGCATGCGCGATGTCAGCGGCGACAATGCGCGGCAACGGCAGGGCAGGGTAAAGCAGCATCAGCACGATCACGCCAATGGCGCCGGCGCCCACTGACGTCAGCGTCACCAACACGCCAATCACCGCGCCAAACAGCACAGGGAAACTCCAGTGGCGCGCACGCGTGGCCTGCGCCAGTTGTTCAGGCGTAACGCGAATGGGCGACGACTTGCCGCGAACGACCTTGTAAAAGGTGGAGGCGGCGGTCAGCAGCAGCGCCAAGCCCAAAGTCGTGGTCATCAGCGTCTGCGTCGCCGGATTGGCAGGGCCCAGGCGCTGGAGAAAATACAGGGTCACCAACGAGGCCGGAATGCTGCCCAGCGCCGTCTGCCCGACGATGCGCCAGTCCACGACCCGGGCGCGCGCCAGGCTTACCGTGCCGCCCATCTTGGTGAAGGCGGCAAACAGCAAGTCGGTGCCAATCGCCAGGTGCGGCTTGACGCCGAACACGAAGATCAGAAGCGGCGTCATCAGCGAACCGCCGCCCACACCCGTCAGGCCCACCACGGTCCCAACGAAAAATCCGGCGAAGATAAAAGCGAAATCATGCATAAGGACAAAAATGTAATGGCGGCGCTTATAAAACCAAACAACAGTTTTGTTGTTCGTTTATGCGAATAAGCTTATTCACCCGTCTGCATGCGGCCTGAGTATGGTTTTCTGCTGTTCGATACCCAAGTCGCATCGCATCGCCTAATGTTGCAGGTGCGAGCAGGTTGACTTGTCCGCTGTACAGTCACGGGCTTGCATGGCGGCCGCTCTGCTGCATGGCCTCCATACGACCACCCGATCGCTTTACTTCTGGAGAAAATCTTGACATTCATGAAACCTGCCTTGCTGGGCGGTGTGTTGTTGGCCACAGCCCTTTGTGCACATTCAGCGTCTGACCAGACTATCAAGATTGGCGAAATCAACAGCTACTCGACCATTCCGCAGTTCACCCTGCCTTACCGCCAGGGCTGGCAACTGGCGGTCGAGGAAATAAACGCCGCCGGTGGCCTGCTGGGCCGCAAGGTCGAGGTGATTGCCCGCGACGACGCCGGCAAGCCCGAGGAAGCACTGCGCCATGCCATCGAACTCACCGCGCGCGAAAAGGTCGATGTCCTGGCCGGCGGCTATTTGTCCAACGTTGGCCTGGCACTGAGCGACCACGCGCAGAAAAACAAGCGCGTGTACATCGCCAGCGAGCCGTTGACCGACGCCATCGTCTGGGACAAGGGCAACCGCTACACCTTCCGCCTGCGCCCCAGCACCTATATGCAGGCCGCCATGCTGGTCGAGGAAGCGGCCAAGATGCCCGCCAGGCGCTGGGCGACGATTGCGCCCAACTACGAATATGGCCAGAGCGCCGTCGCCAGCTTCAAGGAATTGCTCAAGGCCAAGCGGCCCGATGTGGAGTTTGTCGGCGAACAGTGGCCGGCGCTGGGCAAGCTGGACGCCGGCACCGCCCTGCAAGCCACCATGCAAAGCAAGCCTGACGCGATTTTCAATGTGACTTTTGGCGCCGACCTGGCCAAGCTGGTGCGCGAAGGCAACCAGCGCGGTATTTTCCCCAAGGTGCCGGTGGTGTCTCTGCTGTCGGGGGAGCCCGAATACCTCGACGTGCTGAAAGACGAAACGCCCAGGGGCTGGATTGTCACCGGCTATCCCTGGGACCAGATCGACTCGCGCGAGCACGCGAGTTTTGCCGCCAACTACTACCGCCGCTTCAATGAATACCCGAAGGTTGGCTCGGTCGTCGGCTATTCGACCATGCAGGCCATTTTTGCCGGCATCAAGAAGGCCAATTCGACCGATAACGAAAAGCTGGTCGTCGCGCTGCGCGGCCTGAAATTCAGCACCCCGTTCGGCCCGGCCGAGTTTCGCGCCATCGACCACCAATCGACCATGGGCGCCTACGTCGGCAAGCTTGACCTGCGTGGCGGCAAAGGCACGATGACAAATTGGCGCTATGCCGACGGCAAGGCGTACTTGCCGAGCGACGCGTATGTGAAGGCGCGCCGGCCGGCTGATGCGATGAAATGATGCCTGCTATTGAATCAATAGCTGCTTGTGTTCACCGGTTGTGCGCAAACAGCACTTTTTATAAAGATTAGCGGGTCACGTACTGCGGCAGCAGGGCATCGGCCTGGCGCTGCTCCAGCGGCAGCGGCTCGCCATGCAGCCGGGCGGCCAGCAACTCGCCGCACAGGGCCGCGAAGGTCAACCCGCGCGAGCCCATGCCGCTGCAGACCCACGCGTCCGGCACACCTTCGAGCGCTCCCAGCGAGGGCAGGCGGCTGGGCGTGGCGCAGCGAATGCCGGCCCAGCCTTGCACCTGGCCGCTGTCAAACTGCGGCGCCAGCGCCTGAGCGGCGGCGGGCAGCAGGGTTTGCAGCTTGCTGAAATTTTGGTGATCGTCGGCAGGCCGCAGCCGGGTGCTGGTGCTGTCGCGTTCGAAGCTTGAGCCGGCGACCCAGGCCAGCCCGCCCGCCAGCGGCACGACGGGCACCAGGCTGCCATGACCATTGACCGGAAATGGCGGCATCGCCCTGGCCCGACTGGCCTGGCCAGCGGTGTCTTCTGGCGCATGTAACGCCCAGCTGGCCTGCCCGCGAATCGGTTGCAGCGCCAGTGAATGTTCCAGTCCGGCGCTTTCGGCCAGCGCACGCGTGCCGGGGCCGGCTGCCAGCACCAAGAGCCCGGCCTGTGCGAGCAGATGTCCTGCATCGTCAAGCGCCTGCCATGCGCCGGCATGCCGCACCAGCTGGCTGACGGCCGCGTTGCCGCGCCAGGTGACGCCCGGCGTGGCCAGCCAGGCCGCGACCAGCCGCGCCGGCTTGATCCAGCCGCCCTGCGCATGCCACAAGGCCGGGGTTTCGGGGGGCAGGCCGGCTGCGGCGAGCTGTGCCGGCGTGGCCGGCTGCGTCCAGTCGCGCGCGGCATCGGCCAGCGCCTGTCCGTGTTGCCACGCGGCGGGCAACTGGCGCGAATGTTCCACGCAGCGCTCCAGCACGCCGCTTGGGCGCCAGTCGCGGCCATTTTCGAGCAGGCTTTTTGCTTGTTGCAGCATGGCTCTGATGCCGTCGCGCGACAGGCGTGACAGCAGGCTGTCGTCGGGCGAAACATGCGGCGCCAGCACGCCGGCCAGCAAACCCGATGCCCCGGTCGCAGGCGCGTCGGCGGCGTCCAGCACCGTGACCTGCCAGCCGCGTCGCGCCAGGCTGGCCGCGACGGCCGCGCCGGCCAGTCCCGCGCCGATGACGATGCAGCGTGCCGCTTGCGTGCGCGCCAGCGCGGGCCGGGTCTTTTTGGGTTCCCAAACCGGGTTGTATTCCCCCTGTAGGGTGTCGCGTTTCGGGGGAGTACCGGGAACTTTGCGAACGATGAAGCCAGCCTGCGTCAGGGCATCGCGCACACTGCGCGCAATCGTCCAGGTGGCCATGCGCGTGCCGCGGCGGCAACAGCGCGCCACGGCCTTGAAGGTATGCATATCCCAGATGTCAGGGTTGCGCTGCGGGCTGAAGCCGTCGAGGTACACCGAATCGGCTTCGAATGCGGATTCGCGCAGCATTGCCTTGGCGTCGCCGATGCACAGGGTGAGCAGCACCTGCCCACTCTCGAAGACCAGCCGGTGCACGCCGGGCAGCAGGCCCCAAAGTTGCTCTTTCAAAGCTTGCGCGAACGGAATCAGTTCGGGATGCGTCAAGGCGCTGCGCAGCACGTCGCCAGCGCTGGCTGGAAAAGACTCTATTGAGACAAAGTGCAGCAGGCGCGGGCGTTGCGGGTCAGCCTTCCACGCGGCCCAGGTGACGAGAAAATTGAGCCCAAGGCCAAAGCCGGTTTCCAGGACGCACCATTGCGGCTGGGCTTGCCAGGCGCCTGGCAGGCCGCAGCCCTTGAGGAAAACCTCGCGCGCCTGTTCCAGCCCGCCGCTCTCGCTGCAGTAGTGGTCGCCAAAGCGCGGGCTGTAGGGGCTGACGCCTGCCGCGCCGTCTTCCAGCCATTCAATGCGCTCCGCCATTGGCCGCGCTCAGGCGCCGGGCGGCGTCGGCGGAACGTAACCCTGCACCGCATCGGCGCCATCGCCGAAGAAATGCTTTTCCATCTGCCGCGCCAGGTATTGGCGCGCGCGCGCATCGGCCAGGTTGAGTCGGTTTTCATTGACCAGCATGGTTTGCTGCTTCATCCAGTCCGCCCAGGCCGGCTTGCTGACTTCTTCATAAATGCGCTTGCCCAGCGGGCCGGGATACGGTGGAAAGTCCAGCCCTTCGGCTTCCTTGCCGAGCTTGATGCAGTTAACGAGACGTGCCATGTAGAGAGTTCTTTCGGGGTGTTTAAAAGTCTAAAGATTTTTTTCGAATAAAGAACTAAGTTTTTATTCGTTATGTTTTTCATTGCCGACATCCAGAATCCATTTTGTCCGCATTTGAATGCGATTTTTCAAAACAAGGGAAGCAAACCATGAACTCACGCAGGTACTTTATCAATCTTTCAGGCCGCACCGCATTGGCCATGGCTTTGGCCGGGGCAGTGCTGTCCAGCCAAGCCCAGACGGCGCCGGTCAGGCTGCTTAACGTGTCCTACGACCCGACCCGCGAACTCTATGTGGACTACAACGCCGCCTTCACCAAATACTGGAAGGCCAAGACCGGACAGGACGTGAGCATCAAGCAGTCGCATGGCGGCTCGGGCAAGCAGGCGCGCTCGGTGATCGACGGCATCGACGCCGACGTGGTCACGCTGGGGCTGGCCGGCGATGTTGATGCGCTGGTGAAGAACGGCGGCCTGGTTCCGAAGGACTGGCAAAAGCGCCTGCCGCACAACTCGGCGCCCTACACCTCGACCATCGTTTTCCTGGTACGCAAGGGCAACCCCAAGGCCATCAAGGACTGGGACGACCTGGCCAGACCCGGCGTGTCCGTCATCACGCCCAACCCCAAGACGTCGGGCGGCGCGCGCTGGAACTACCTGGCCGCCTGGGAATTTGCCAAGCGCAAGAACGCCGGCAGCGATGCCAAGGCCAGGGAGTTCGTCGGCCAGCTCTACAAGAACGTGCCGGTACTCGACACCGGCGCGCGCGGCTCGACCATCACCTTCGTGCAGCGCAGCGTTGGCGACGTGCTGCTGGCCTGGGAAAACGAAGCCTTCCTGGCGCTGAAAGAGTTTGGCGCCGACAAGTTCCAGGTGGTGGTGCCGTCGATCAGCATCCTGGCCGAGCCCACGGTGGCGCTGGTCGACAAGTACGTGGACAAGAAAGGCACACGCGCCGTGGCCGCCGCGTATCTGGACTACCTGTATTCCGACGAGGGCCAGGACATTGCCGGGCGCAACTACTATCGACCGACCGGCGAAAAAGCCAAGGCCAAGTACGCCAGCCAGTTCCCCACGCTCACACTGTTCACGATTGACCAGGGTTTTGGCGGCTGGACCAAGGCCGACAAGGACCATTTTGCCGATGGTGGCTCGTTCGACCAGATCTACACGCAAAAGTGAGCTTCATGCCCGCTGGCCTAACCTCCATGGCCGACCGGCAGCGCGTGGCCGACACCTTTTTCAAGCCCTGCCTGATTCCCCAGCCCGTTCGGGTCGCGGGAATGATGCTTTCTCTGTATGAAGCAAGTAGCGCTTCGGGCAATCACCAACAACGCATGAAGCAGCATTCAATAGGCAATTTTCTGATTCGTCCTCGCCCACGGCGACAGCCGCTACCTTGGTATCAGAAAAGGTGCCAGTGAAGTCAGCTTTGACTACCTCAAACAGGTCGCCGTGGCCGCCGACACGCAAGGCTACGACGGCGTGCTGATCCCACTGGTCGCTTACGCGAAGAGCCGTGGGTCCACGCCTCCAGAGTGTTGATTGCGCTAACGTGCCGCTGAAGCCGTGCGTCCGGACTGGCCGCCGGGCTGAAAACGGGGCTGAAAAGACCTCGTTGCCACCCGGGATAGTGACTTGCTTTGGTTTTAACGGTAAAATACGTCTCCAACCCACGACAGGCAAGCGTGAAAAGCTATAAATAATATAGCGATAACGTTTGTCGGGCTGGGCTTTAAGTGGCCCGGCCGCTGATCCAACCCTGGTGACGCCGACTGGCAAAGTGCTTGAATTTGGGGATGGAACCCCCAAATCTATAACATGAACGCCACTAAACCAAACGCCCGCAAAACCGATCTGACCGTGACCCATGTGCTCGCTGAACTGCTTGAGCGACTGGAGCGCAGCGCTGTTCCGGTTGGTGCCGAACAGTACCGCTCGGTCGTTCAGCATCTGGTGAGCGAGTTGGGCGAAGTCGAGCCGGGAACGGCGCTCGGCGCCTTGCTCGACAGCCATCCTGCTGCAGCCGAACTGTACGAGAACGTTTATTACCAGCATGCCGGGCTTTGCCGCTCGGCGCTGGACGCTTCACTCGCTGCAGAGCGGCAAGCCAAAGAGGTTCTGGACCGCGCGATGCGTCGGGCCATGGACCGTTCCAATCCATCACATAAGGAAGACCCTACCCATGGCAAGAGCTGACGCAAAAACCGCAGTACTCGCAGACGGCCTGCGCTATAAATCCAAAGTTTCGGGTTCGCCCTTTGCGGCTACCACGTCGTTTGGCGCGGCTACCATGTCGTGCTTCATGTGCGGAAAGCATCGGGCTCGCTCTCTGATGGGCACGCGCAAGGTGCTGGGCAAGTCCCAAGCTGTATGCTCGCCTTCCTGCAAGGGGCTGGACGAAGCGCTTGAGGCGGCTGCCGCTGCGTCGGCTGCTGCAGCCGCCGCAGCGTCCGTGACCTGAAGCCTCGCCGGTTCGCCGATTTCGCCATCGGAATTCGCTGACTTGGCCAAGACTTGATTTTTCAATGTCCGGCAGTGCATAGTACGAACCCGGGCCTGCTGGATTTTTTGTCAGTCAAGGGCAAGCGACATGTAAAGGGAAACCCGTCATGAACCCCCATTCCAGAAAAGTGTCCGTGCTGCAACCTGACGAGGCAACTGACCACATCAGCGGGTCGGTATCCGCTCCGGTCACGCTGGTTGAGTACGGTGACTTCGAATGCCCGGCTTGCTGCCAGGCCTACGGCGCAGTGAATATTCTGCGGGCTCATTTTGGCGACAAGCTGTGCTTTGTGTTTCGCCATTTTCCGCTGCGTGAAGTGCATCCGCGTGCTGAACTCGCGGCCGAAGCGGCCGAAGCAGCCGGTGCGCAAGGCCGCTTCTGGCCCATGTATGACCTTCTGTTCACCCATGCGCAGCATCTGAAGGAAAAGCATTTGCTGGACTATGCCGGTCAGGTTGGTCTGGACATGGCGCGTTATACCAACGAAATGTCCGACCATGTCTATCTCCAGCGGGTGCAGGAGCATATGCTGGGCGGCCAGCACCTGGTTGTGCGCTCGACGCCTGCGTTTTATGTCAATGGCACGTTCATCGATGTGTCGTTTGGACTGCAGCACCTGCACGATGCGGTTGACAAGGCATTGCTGCAACGCAGTTGAACCCGGCTGCCAAGAGGCTGCCAACGCTGGACCGATAATGGTCCGCTTCTGAGTCACGTCCGCAAGGGGTGAATCGCATCAAACCCCCATTAGGACCATTCCGTGAGAAAAACATTCCTCCTTAACATCGAAGGCAAGAACCGCGACCGTCTGGTTGAAGCCAGCAAGCACGACATCCGCAAATACGTCAAGCGCGAACGCAGCCGGGCTTTGCCCGCAGGCGTGGATTTTTGGGATTTTGAGTGCAAGTTCGGCAGCAACGAAGCCACGGCGGCCGTGGTTCACTTTGCCGCGCTGATGACATCGATCGACACGGCTGTGTTGGAAGGTGCCGAGCAGTTTTATGTCGAGGTGGTCACCAGGCATGGCCACCGCAGCGCCCGGCCGCAGGGCGCTCAAGCCGATTCGGGCGACGACGCAGACTTCGAATAAACGCTGCAGACAGTCCCGACCAAAAGATTATTAGTCTTGCGCCGGCTTGATGTGGCCGGCCGCTTCACGCAGCTTGTCCTTCTTGCTCGGGCGCTTGCCCTTGATACCGCCTACCGACAGCGGATCTGCCGCATTGGGCTGAACGATTTCAAGAGGCTCGAAACCGGCGACCTGTTCACGCGGCACGTTCAGGCGCTGGCGCTTCTCAATCAGCCGGAAATGCGCGTCCGTGCCGGCGCTGACAAAGCTGATCGCCATGCCGCTTTCACCGGCCCGTCCGGTGCGGCCGATGCGGTGTGTGTAGTCGCTTGACGAGCGCGGCAGGTCGAAGTTGACCACCACCGGCAGTTGCACAATGTCCAGGCCCCGCGCAGCCACGTCGGTAGCCACCACCACCTGCACCCGCTTTTCCTTGAAGTCGAGCAGCACCTGCGTTCGCTTGCCCTGGCTCAGTTCGCCGTGAAAGGGTTCTGCCTCGATGTCAGCCTTGCGCAGCTTGTCGGCCACGATCTCGGCGGCATGCTTGGTCGCGACAAACACCAGCACTCGGCTCCATTTTTCAGTCTGCACCAAATGGCGCAGCAACTGCGTGCGCCTGCTCGGATCAACCTCAATGGCGCGCTGCGCAATGTCGGGCTCGGCTTGTGGCGCAGCCTGCACCTCAATGCGCAAGGGCTCGCGCAGCATGCGGGCGGCCAGTGCTTCGATGGCCGGCGGAAAGGTTGCCGAGAAAAACAGGTTCTGGCGCTGCACCGGCAACAGCTGCAGAATGCGACCCAGCTCTTCGCCAAATCCCAGGTCCAGCAGCCGGTCGGCTTCATCAAGCACCAGGGTCCCAACGGCGTCCAGCGTCAGCGCTTTGTGGTCGATCAGGTCGATCAACCGGCCTGGCGTGGCGACGATGATGTCGGCCCCGCCCCGAAGGTTCATCATTTGTGGATTGATCGACACGCCGCCAAACACCACAGCAACCTTCAGCCGCTGCGGCAGGTATTTGGCCATGCTGACAAGGGCTTCGCCCACCTGGGCCGCGAGTTCGCGCGTAGGCACCAGCACCAGGCCGCGAATTCGCCGCCGGGCACCAACGGGCGATTCGGCCAGCCGGTGCAGCAAGGGCAGGGCGAAAGCCGCCGTTTTGCCTGAACCGGTCTGGGCTGAGGCCACAATGTCGCGGCCTTGCAAAATGGCGGGAATTGCCGCTGCCTGGACTGCCGTGGGCGCCAGGTAGCCCATGTCGGCAATCGCGCGCGACAGCACGGGCAGCAAGGCCGGCGAAAAGCCGAGGGATGAAAAAGGCATGGAAAAGGGGCTCGGAAGGAAGGCAGAAGACAAAAGGGAAGACGCTAAAAGCCGGTTAAGTGCTGCGACCGGTTGTCGCCAGAACCCGCAAGTTTAAGCCCCGACCTTTCAGCGCCTGTTCAACATTCGTGTGCGCCCGTCAGGCAGGCATCGGACGTTGCCTCCGGATGCTATTGAATCCATAGCTGCTTTCGCAATAAGAACGTGCGCTACAGCGTGTTTTTACTTGAATTCAGCGGGAAATGCGCTGCGGCTTGCCTGCGTGCAGCGAGAACGCCGCAGCGAGTGATGCGTCCTGGAATTGTCATCTTCCGGGCCACGCTCTGTCAGGCGCTTCTTACCCTGGCTGCGTTGACCCGCCTACGACGGGTGTTACCCGCTTTCGTTTTCGTAGTTGTCTCCACCGACCTTTTTAAACTAGCGAAAAACATGCTGGCAATGAATTGCCGCGGCTTACACCGGGTGCGCGCTGAGCAAAAATTCGTGCTTGCATTGAACACCCGGGCGACGCCATCATCCGCGTCAACCGCGCCTGCATCTGCGGCTCAGACCTGCATCTGTTCCACGGCCTCGTGCCCAAAACCCGTGTGGGCACCACCTTTGGCCATGAGTTCACCCGCGTGATTGAGGAAGTAGGTGCGTCGAGGGAAAACTCAAGGTCGGCAACCAGGTGCCGTTGCCGTTCAATGCACTTTGCGGCGACGGCCATTTTTGTCAGCGCTAGCTTTACAGCAACGGCCACCACGTCAACCCCGAAATTTGTGAAGCACTTTGCCCCGTCGCTTTCGGGCCTAGCGGCATGTTGCGGCGCGGCGCTTGTAAGGGCGTGAAGGGGGCAGCCAGTCTAGATTCGGACAGGTCAACAAGTCAATATTTGTGTTGAATTGATCTATTGCGCAAGCTGATTATGCCTTATTAGCTATTAATTGAATAGCAAAAGAGGCTGGCTTGCGCTATCGGCACATGCTGTAGCCGCCGGTTTCCAGGTGGAAATGGTTGCGGTGCACCGCGTTGTAGTCAGGGCCCAGCACGCCGTTGAAAAACTGGCACGCCCCGGCATGTGCATCGTTCAGAAATTGCTCGTGCGGTCCCGCCACCAAAGGATCATCAGTGTTCGACCAGTCTTTCAATACCGTGATCTTCTGGCCTTTTTCGAGCGTGAAGCCGGCAATGTCCAGTGCGTTGGCCGTGGCATGCCGGCTTCGTGCGTCGCCTGGCGCGTCCGGTGAATTGCCTTCGCCCCGGTTGATGTTGCGGCAGGCGTAACTGCCCAGGTGGTCAATGGCGGCGACACGCTGGCCGAAATGCTGTTGCGCGGCGGCCTGAAGTGCATGCTTTTCCCACATGAAAAACGACAGCGCCATCGGGCAACTGAGTGACAGCGGTGAGCCGATGCGAACACCTGCGCTTTTCAGGCGGACTGCATTTTCAAAACCACAGCCTGGCGCCGTCATGCGGTCGGGCAGCACGTCGTACTGCATGCCGGTCTGCTCTAGCGATGCCAGGCATTGCTCAGGGCTGCTGCGGGCACGCGAGAGTTTGTAGGGGGTCAACAGGTTTGGCGGCGCCATGACATCAAGCGGTGCCAAAGGGTTAAAGCGCTCGGGAATTACCAGGCGTCCGCTGTAAAGCCCATAGCCTGCTGCGACAACAAGGCTCCATAAAACGATGGCCGTGGTGTGCGAGTTGCGTGACCGGCCAGCCGAGGGAGGTGGTGGAGAAGAGGGTGTAGGCATGGTTTTGTGGCAACGCATTTATCAAGACACGCCTGCTGGCCTTTGGCAACGCAAGCGAAAACCGGGATTCAGCTAAATAACTCAGGAATGTCTTGCCGGATTAGCGGCCTGTCTGCTGAAATAACTGCCCTGATTGTTTGCATCACCAAGAAACTTTTGCTGCCTGTCCTTTCATCTTGAAATGCTGAATCCAACGACGCATCAGTGGAAAATCGGGCCAGTTGCAGGGGAAGATTTTGCATTCCATGGCTGATGCTGCTATGACAAGTGCAACGTCCTGATGACTCGTGGGTGCGAAAAAGGTTCACGCCGCAGTGCTGTTGATGCCTGCTCAACTGCCAATATATGGACTGCCATGAAATTGGCAGGCCGGACAAATTTTGTAGACTGAATGCTTTGTACAAGTGCACCTTTATGGCCGTTTATAAAAAGACAGAAAAGGGCATGAATGAACTGCTGGCCCCCACGCACAGCCTGGATGCGAGGCTGGTCGGTATCTTGATACTGGTGGACAGCGTGCGCGAGTCGGACGAAGTCAACCGGCTGATCCAGGAGGCCAATTTGCCGGTCGATGGGCTGGAAATTTTGTTGCACGGTGGCTTCATTGACCGTAAATTCAAGGGCAGCGCCACACCGGTCGAGGGGAAAAAATCGACCCCGACCGAACCGGTGACACCCGTGACGGCCACGCCAACCCGCAAGCTTGAACGATTCAATGCGCTGTATGGCTACCTGGTCGAGCAAACCAAAGCCTTGCTCGGGCTTCGCGGTTTCATCCACCAGCTTCGCATTGAACGGGCCTCAACGCTGCTGGAGTTGAAGGCATTGATCGAGCCGATTGGCAAGGCAATTGAAAAAAGGCACGGCCCTGAAAAGGCGAAGCACTTCCTGCGTGAAAGCGAGCGGCTGGCCGTAGCGGCGATTGCCGAGCGCGACATCTAGCGCTGCTTTGCGAATCCAGTGTTTGTCCCACGGCTTGGCTTCACGGGTCACAATGAACAGCGAATCTGGAGGGCCTTGCAGCGTCATACGTCGCGCGGGGCCTGAAAACCGACTGTTTCCACCATGGAGAACCAATGAATCCTGAATTTCATTCCCTTGACAACACCCTGTTTGAACGAGCCGTGACACTGCTTGACGAAGAATGGCTGACCCACGATGTCGACCTGGGTCCTGTGGTGCCCACCGTGCTGGCGCGCAATGTGGGCCAGGACTGGCACAAGGCCGGCACCTTTCGCCATCATTTGCAGGGCGTGGCACGCACTCTGACGCTCTGGCAGCAACCGGTGCATGTGCGGATGCTGGGTCTGCTGCATAGCGTGTACGGCAACGCCTATGTTGACCTGGTGAAGTTTGACCCGGCCAGCGAGCGCGCCCGTGTGCGCGAATTGATCGGCGAAGAAGCGGAGCGCTTGGTGCATCTGTTTTGCACCATGTCGCGGACCCGCTTTGTGCAGGCTGTGCTTCAAGGCGGCATGGCGGCCGATGGCAGCCTGCTGCTTCAGGGCGATGGACAGGCGCAGCGGCTGGCGCCCGAAGAAGTGGCGGCCTTCACTGTTCTCACCATGGCTGACACCGCCGAGCAGTGGTACAGCTGGCAGGACGACATCTTTTCGCGATACCCCGACCACCGCAACACGCTGGCGGCGCCAGTGCATTGGGCGGCGTCGCTTTGGCCTGGTCCGATGCGGCCAACGTCTCGCATGGTCACGCAGGCAGCCCAACTTGGCGCAGCGCTTCGCCATCCGGCCCTCGAAGGCCTGCTGCCCATGCCGCCGGTGTTTGACCAATGCCGCAACCTGTTGACACCGCGTGACGAAGCGGCAGCCCTGTCGCTGTACTGGTCGGTGATTCAGCAGGACCAGCCGCTGGTGGATGCCGACGCGGCAACCGCGGTGCTCGAACAGGCTGTGGCGCTCAATCCGTGGGTCGGCGAGCCACAGATCGTGCTGGCACAGTTGTACCTGACGGTCGGTGAATTTGAGCGCGCCGAAGCCGCCGCCGCCAGCGGGCTGCAGATGCTGGCATGTTGGGGAACGTCATGGGACAAGCGCATTGGCTGGGATGCTTGGCTGGCCTGGGGCCGCATCCTGCTGCAGGGCGCGCAGACACGAAACTGGCCGGAACGTCTGGACAAGCTCAACAACCTGGCATTGCGCGCTGCCAGTCATTGACCTGGTGGCCGCCTGCACCGGTTGCATGTGCAGACAAGTCCAACTGCGAGCCATGGGTCAAATAATGCTTGCTTTACCAGGCGGCGCGCAAAGTGAGCTACAGATTTTGCTACAGGATTCATAGCTGCTCAGGCAATGGACACAAGCGCGTGCCGCCTGTTTAATAACAAAAAACAGTTTGGAGACCGGCACCAATGCGTTCAATGAAGGCCAGCATGCTGCCAGCCCACTTCGCACTTCATGAATGCCTCGCTTCCAGTGGACCCGTTTTTGCGCCGGCAGGCCGTGGGTGAATCCCGGATTTTTAACACTGCGGCCTGAACACACAGAACGACTGAAGGTTTTCTTGGCGCCATGGATTTTTTCCGTCAGGCGCCAGGCAAGCCGGTGCGTTTTCGGCCTTTCCCTTTGCGCTTGAACAACAAGCGCAACGCCAGGTAGGCAGCCGCACTGCCCGCGTACACAACGGCCCGTTCCTTCAGGCTGACAGGGCGCGGCGCTTTCGGGCTGAACGCGCTGTCGACCGGGGCAGGGCGGGACGAAAGCGGGCCGATGACGACCAGATCGTCCCGCAAGGGCAGGTCAGGCAAATTACTGGCTGGCTGATGATTCTGGTCCTGCCGGCTGGCTGAGTCAGAAGATCGCGCCGCAAGGGTGCCGGTTTCTGGCTTTTGCTGACCGGCCAGCGAACCATGTTCATTGGCAAATACCCAGGTGAATTCAGCGCCGAGCAGGAAAATCTGAGCCGAGTAATACACCCACACCAGCAGTACCACCAGCGAGCCTGCGGCAGCGAAGGAGGAGGTGATGCTGCTTTTGCCGATGTACAGGCTGATCAGCCACTTGCCCACCTCGAACAGTACGGCAGTGACCAATGCCCCTGTCCATACGTCACGCCATCCCACCTTGACCTGCGGCATGACCTTGAAAATCATCGCAAACAAGACCGTCGCAATGCCGATGGAAAACACGATGTTGATGACGAAAAGCAGGTTTTCCCAGCCGGGCAGCAGCCTGCCGATCCAGCTGCCAAAAGCAGCCAGGGCAGCGCCGCTGACCAGCGACACCAGCAGCAAAAAGCCCAGACCCAAAATGAAACCGAGTGACAGCAAGCGGCTGCGAACGATGGCCCAGATGCCTGACACCTGGGGTGCCTTGGGCGCCTGCCAGATCCGGTCCAGGGCACTTTGCAATTCGGCAAAAACCGTGGTCGCACCGATCACCAGCACCACGATGCTGATAGCCGTGGCAACCAGCCCCTGCGTGGGCTGACTGGCGCTTTCGATCAATGCCTGAATGCCCTGGGCACCTTCCTTGCCGATCAGGCCGGACAACTGGCCGACGATTTCACCCTGGACGGCTTCGCGTCCCCAGACAAAGCCGGCCACTGCAATCACGATGATCATCAGCGGTGCAATCGAAAATACCGTGTAGTAGGAAATGGCTGCACCCATGCTGGGCGCGTAATCGTCGATCCAGGCGACGACAGATTTTTTGGCAAGCTGATAGAAATGTTGAAGGTTCATGGTTTTTAGTGGCCTTGAAATATCAAGTGCATTTTCCCGACCAGTTTGCCAAGTGCCTGCCAGTGCCATCGTCGGCCTGAACTCACGGATGCTGTAGGCGGCGGGCGACTGAGCATCGCCTTCGACCGCGCTCAAGGCGTGACGACAGGCGCAGATTGAATTGGCGGCCCATGGTCCCGGTCGGGACGGCGCCAGGGGTCTACGTGTGTCATCAGGTTCAGCACCCGGTGTCGCTGGAGCACGCGCTGCTGCGCTCTGACGGCAATGTCATGGCCGGCTTCCACCGTGATCAGTGCATCAACCTCGATATGCGCATCGACCACGATCATGTCGCCCATCTTGCGGGTGCGCACGTCATGCACATTCCTGACGCCGGGTGTTTCCACCAGCGTACGCCGAATTGCCTCGACTTCCTGCTCGTTCACGGCGCGGTCCATCAGGTCGTGCATGGCGTCCCAGCCAAAGCTCCAGCCCATTTTGGCGACCATGAAGCCGACAATCAGCGCTGCAATCGGATCGAGTATCGGGTAGCCCGCCAGGTTTCCAATGATGCCGATGCCCACGACCAGCGACGAAGCTGCGTCCGACCGTGCATGCCAGGCATTGGCCACCAGCATGCTTGACTTGACGCGCTTGGCCACAGCCAGCATGTAGCGAAACAGGGATTCCTTGGCAATCAGGGCACCACCCACGACCCATAGCGCGCTGGCATGCACCTGCGGCACGGTCTCTGGCGACTGCAGCTTGCCCACCGCCGACGACAGCATGCCGCCGCCCACGGCCAGCAGAATCACACCCAGCGCCAACGATGCGGCGGTTTCAAAGCGCTGGTGGCCATACGGGTGGTCGGTATCTGCATCCTTTTTGCTATGGTGTCCGGCAAATAGCACCACGAAATCAGAGACCAGGTCAGACAGCGAATGTATGCCGTCTGCTACCAGTGCCTGGGATTTCGACAGGATGCCAACACCAATCTGAGCAGCGGACAGGACGATGTTGACCGCCACGCTGACCCAGGTGCTGCGTGAAGCGGCTGTCGCGCGCTCGGCCGGGGTGTGTTGAGCGTCTTCGGGATCGTCGGCGAGGTCGTTGAAGTTCATGGGAGTTGTTCTTGCAGGGCAGCGAACGCATGCCCGGAATCGAGATGCAAAGATTGCCTTGTGGCGCCAGTCAAATCCAGATTCTGGCCGCTGTTGCTTAAGGTTGCCTGAGAATTGCGCAAAGCGCACTACTTGCCCTGATTGGGGACTGCCGCCAATCTTGCGCTTCCAGGCCGCATGGACATTGATGCATGGGCACCCAACTCGGCAAAATTCAGGCCGTGACAGAAAATAGGATCAATACGCACTTTTTCGCAAACTCTCCATCGTACGGGGCCGCCAGGTTTGGCTATTGAAAATACGCTGCACGCAAATCTTCAGCCAAATGCAAGCGCCGTGGGCCAAGGCAGCTGATACCGCACAAGCCACTTGAAAAACTTGTTAACTGGGCCGAATGACCGGGTCCACCTCGGTTTGCGCCCTAGCCGCACTCGCCAAGCAGGCCCTGCACGCCATCGTTCACTCCAGCCACTGGCGTTGCCTTGGCCAGCGCCATCCAAACGCCCAGCGGCAGGTTTTGCCTTGCACGTCGCGGTGCGGCCCGGCTCACCACCAGACGGTCGTTTTCAAGCTGCATCACGCCGCATTCGACAGGAATTTCATCGGCTGCGCCAATCGGCCGGCCTTTGGCGTCGCAGCCCAGCACGTACCAGCATTCGCCGCCCAGGTCGAGGTAGGCGCCTCGCTTGTCGGGCCGGCGCAAGTCACCGAGCAGGTCCGAGCGCTTGACCTTGATCTCGTGAACGATTGGCTCCAGGTAGGTCTCGACTGTGGTGTTGCGGATTGAGAACACGTCAGGCCGCACCATGCACCATCGGGCCTTTTCGCCTTCTGCGGCTGGTGGCAGTTGCGCTCGTAGGCTCAGGGTACGCCAGGCGATGCGGCCGGCGCGCACCATTTCGCAAGCCACGCGTTCCACCAGCGCTTCATGCGCCGACAGGGACGAGCGGTTGACGGCCAATGTGGCCGCCAGCCAGGCAACGCCCGCATCACTCACGCGCAGGGTTTCGTGGCCGGCTGGACCGGCGACGCGCTCCAGCATGCCGCCGGCCAGCAGTTCGATCTCGACCATGTCCTGGCAGGGCCAGCCAGCCGAGCGGTAAATCTCGCGCAGCCGCCGGGCATGGGTGCGGCCAAGCGGGATGACCGGTTGAACGACAGCTTCTGCCAAAGGCGCGATTGCTGCGGGCAAAGAATTTTCGGGGCTGGACACGCAATTCATGGTCAGAAAAGCGTTTTGCGCAATCCGCGCGGGCATAAGCAGCTATCGATAAAGAAGCGGTAAAAGTGCATCACTGATGTTCAGAGGCTGATTTCGAAACGTGCATTGCCCGTGTCGCGGCTCAGTGGTTTCAGGGCTGTCATGATGGCCTGGTCCTCGGCGCTTTCCCACAGCGCGATCACTTCGCGCTCTGCATCATGGTCGGCATGCGCCAGTTCTTCGGGCGTCAGCTGGCCGGTGAGTGACCGCGCCAGCATGCAGGCCTGCAGCGTGGGCACAACCAGTTCGCGGCCGCCGACGCCATCTTCCAGCGCCATGCGAAAACGCAGTTCGGCAGCGCTGCGTTCGGCAGCGCTGATGCCGGTGGCGTCCACCATCCGGAGGGTGTAGGGGGCAGTTTTTTCACTCATGAGGGCATTCTCGAATCAGAAGGGGGCTGAGGAGCGTGTGCCTTGAAGGGGCTGCGCCGCTCAAGGTCTTCCAGGTAATGGTCGATGCCCGCACCTTCGCGTTCCAGGAAACGTTCGACGGCGTCGGCAAAAGACGGGTGCGCCAGCCAGTGTGCGCTGGTGGTCTTGACGGGAAGGAGCGCGCGCGCCATCTTGTGCTCGCCCTGGGCGCCGCCTTCAAAACTTTGAAAGCCATGCGCAATGCACCATTCGATGGGCTGGTAATAGCACGCCTCGAAGTGCAGGCAGTCGACCCGTGCCAATGCGCCCCAGTAACGCCCATAAGCGGTCAGCCCCTGAAAAAGCGGATTCTCCATGCTGTCTTTTGCCGATGTGAGATTTTTCGCATCAAAAGTTCCGCTTGCGCAGTCAGGGCAGTAGTTGACTGCTATCAAACTCGTAGCAATGGCGGCGCCATCATGTTCTGCCACGAAGAGCAGCCAGTTCTCCGGCATGCTGCGCTCCATGCAATGAAAGAAGTCGCGGCTCAGATAAGGCGCATTGCCATGTTCCAGGTAGGTGCGTTCATAACAGAGGTAGAAGAAATCCCAGTCGGCGCTTGAAATCTGCGCTCCCAGCGACCAGCGAAAAGTGATGCCCGCGTCCCGCACCTTGCGGCGTTCCTGGCGGATTTTCTTGCGCTTTTCCTGGCTCAGTGTCATCAGGAAGTCGTCGAAGTCGCGGTAGCCGGTAGGCGGGGCAGTCCAGTGAAACTGCACCGTGTGACGCAGCATCAACCCTGCGTCCTCGCAGGCCTTCACATCGTCTTCGTCGGCAAACAACACATGCATGGAAGACAGTTTTTCCTCATCGCACCAGGCCACCAGTGCCTTGACCAGCAGCGCTCGCTCCGCCGCATCGCGTGCCAGCAGCCGTGCGCCGGGAACCGGCGTGAACGGCACGGCGATCAGTGCCTTGGGGTAATAGTCCAGGCCGTTTTGTGCATAGGCATTGGCCCAGGCCCAATCAAAAACATATTCGCCATAGGAATGCGCCTTGAGATACAGGGCGCAGGCGCCTACCAGCGTGTCGCCCTGCCAGAGTGTGACAAAGCGGGGCGTCCAGCCGGTTTTCGGTGTAGCGCTGCCGCTGGTGTGCAGCGCGGCCAGGTACTCGTGGCGCATAAAAGGGTTCAGGATGCCGGCCGGGCTTTGTGCGGCCAGTAAACCATTCCACTCACCGGCATTCACAGCCAGCGGCGAATCCAGAATGCGAATGACATAATCGTTTGAGTTTTTTTTCACGTGTTTCTTGGCGTTTTTCAGGGTTCGGTTTCCACATGTCACTCAAAATCTGCGTTGCCCAATTGAACTACTGTGTCGGCGACATGACGGGCAATGCGCAAAAAATTATCGCCGCTGCCCGCACCGCCTACCAACAGGGTGCCCGGCTGGTACTGACGCCGGAAATGGCAATATGCGGGTATGCAGCCGAAGACCTGTTTTTGCGGACATCGTTTATCCAAGCCTGTGATGATGCCGTGAATCTCGTGGCCCGTGAACTGGCCGGGTTAAAAGGCCTGACTGTCGTGGTCGGCACGCCCACGCACGGCGACAGCGGACTCGGCCTGCGCACCCGCAGCGTGGCGGTGCAGCAACGTCATAATGCCGCCCGGGTATTGCGCGAAGGCCGCGTCATTGATACCTATGCCAAGCGCGAACTGCCCAACTACCAGGTGTTCGACGAGCGCCGCTATTTCACGCCAGGACAAGGCACCTGCGTATTTCAGGCCGGAGAAGGGGTTGGTGCTGTCAGCATCGGCCTGTTGATCTGCGAAGACGCTTGGTTCGAGGAACCGGCGCGACTGGCCAGGCAGGCCGGTGCCGAGTTGCTGGTGGTGATCAATGCTTCGCCGTTCCACGTTGGCAAAGGCAGCGAGCGCGAACTGATGATGCGCGGACGCTGCCTGGCGACCGGTCTGCCGCTGGTGTACGCACACCTGGTTGGCGGACAGGACGAAATCGTTTTTGAAGGCCATTCGTTTGCCCTGCAGGCCGATGGCTCGCTTGCCGGCCGCGCCGAGAGTTTCAAGGAAAAACTGTTCTTTGCGCAGGCGGGACGGGTGCAAGGCGCTATTGAAATGGTAGCAGAAAGCGTGCCCTTGCGCAGCCCCGAGGCCGACCTGTGGGATGCACTGGTGCTGGGCGTGCGCGACTATCTTGGCAAGAACGGCTTTCCCGGCGCGATTCTGGGGCTGTCGGGCGGCATCGATTCGGCTCTGGTGCTGGCCATTGCGGTTGATGCGCTGGGGCCAGACAAGGTGCGCACGGTGATGATGCCATCCCCCTACACGGCCGATATTTCCTGGATCGATGCGCGTGACATGGCCGAACGCATGGGCGTACGTTACGACGAAATCTCGATCATTCCCGAATTTGAAGCCTTCAAAGCCTCGCTGGCCGGCGAATTCAAGGGGCTGCCCGAGGACACCACCGAGGAAAACATCCAGGCGCGCATCCGCGGCGTTTTCTTAATGGCGCTGTCAAACAAATTCGGCTCCATCGTCCTGACCACCGGCAACAAGAGCGAGATGGCCACCGGCTATTGCACCCTGTATGGCGACATGGCCGGCGGCTTTGCGGTCATCAAGGACCTGCTGAAAACCACAGTGTTCCGGCTGGCGCAATGGCGCAACGAAAACGACCCCTACGGTACATGCAGCGCGCCGATCCCCGAGCGCATCATCACGCGCCCGCCCAGCGCCGAACTGCGCGCCGACCAGACGGACCAGGACAGTTTGCCGCCTTACGAAGTGCTTGACGCCATTTTGAAACGCTACATGGAAAACGACCAGAGCGTGGATGCCATTGTGGACGCTGGCTTTGAGCGGGCTGTGGTCGAGCGGGTGGCACGGCTCATCCGTATTAACGAATACAAGCGGCGCCAAGCGCCCGTAGGCATTCGTGTGAGCCACCGGAGTTTTGGCAAGGATTGGCGTTATCCTATTACCAGCAAGTTTGGCGCATGACGATTGGCCGCGATTCATCCTCGTGACATTGCCGACAGCCGCCAGCTTTTTGTCCTTCAGTTTTCAGACTTATAGAGAGACTTTTTGTGAAACAAATTACCGCCATCCTCAAGCCTTTCAAACTCGAAGAAGTGCGCGAAGCCCTTGCAGAATGCGGCGTGACCGGTTTGACCGTTACGGAAGTCAAGGGTTTTGGGCGTCAGAAAGGCCATACCGAGCTGTATCGCGGCGCCGAGTATGTCGTCGATTTCCTGCCCAAGGTCAAAGTCGAAGTGGTCGTCAAGACCGACGATGTTGATCGCTGCGTGGAAGCCATTGTGCGAGCGGCGCGTACTGGCAAGATCGGCGACGGCAAGATTTTTGTCACCAGCGTCGAGCGTGTGTTGCGCATCCGTACCGGCGAAGAAGACGAAACAGCGATTTAACCGCTCAGATCTGGTCCAGCTGCACTGTCGGCAAGGCCGTTCCAGCCGCCTGCACCAGTTCGGCCATCAGCTGATCTGCATCGCTGCCGGTGCGAATCAGTCCCATCTGCCACTCATTCATGAAGCCGTCGGTGACCGCTGATCCGAGAAACGTCAGCAGGCTGTCGTAAAAGCCGTCCAGGTTAAGCAGGCCGACCGGCTTGTCGTGGTAGCCGAGTTGGCGCCAAGTCCAGACCTCAAAGAATTCTTCAAGTGTCCCGATGCCGCCAGGCAGTGCCAGAAAAGCGTCTGCATGCTCGGCCATGATGCGCTTGCGCTCGTGCATGTTTTCGACCACATGCAGTTCTGTGCAACCCGTGTGCGCCCATTCTTTTTCGACCAGCGCTTTTGGAATCACGCCGATCACCCGGGCGTCAGCCGCGAGCGCTGCATCGGCCATGATGCCCATCAAACCAGCGTGACCGCCGCCATACACCAGCTGGCCGCCATGACGGCCAATCCAGGTGCCAACCTGCCGCGCCAGTTCGGCAAATACGGGGCTGTTACCGGAACGCGAACCGCAGTACACGCACAAGGAAAAAGAAGGATTGTTCATACTGGATATATCAAGATTCATATGCCAAATCGGTTGGCCAGCGCCAAGGTCCAGGTGCCTGCGCAAAGCAGCAGGCAAAGCAGTACCGCGGCGCTGCCCGTGTCCTTGGCGCGTTTGGACAGTTCATGCCATTCGGGCCCAATGCGGTCGATGGCTGCTTCAATGCCAGTGTTGAGCAATTCGACAATCATGACCAGCATCACGGTTCCTGCCAGCAGGACGATTTCCATCCAGCTGCGGCCCAACCAGAATGCAGCCGGCACAAGCACCATTGAGGCCAGCGCCTCCTGTCGGAAAGCCGTTTCGTTCCACCCCGTGCGCAAGCCGGCCAGAGAATAGCCGGCAGCATGCCAGATACGGCTCAGGCCACGGCGGCTTTTCTGGGGATTGGCAGGAGAGGAAAAAGGAAATTGTTCAGGCATGACGATGATTTTCGCAGCGCACTATGACTCAGGACAAATGGCTTCAGGTAGACCTTGAAACTACCGCCTTGGCGGATGCCGAAGGTTTGGCCTTGGGTGGGGTGATCGAGGTGATCAACCGGGTGCCTGCCCAGGCATCATGCCAAAATTGCCGCTGCGGATGAAAGCGCGCCAGGATGGCCCAAATAACCACCCAGGCCAGGGTCAGAAAGGCGCCTTTGGTTGCCGACACTCCCAGCATCCAGCTTGCTGCCAAGGGCGGCAGAAACCACATCCAGCTGAGCAAGTAACGAAGCAGTGCGCGTTGCTGGGTGATTGGTTGCCCATTGGTATCGACGACGCGAATATGCCAGGTTTTCATGGCCAGTGTCTGGCCTTTGGCCCAGAACCAGACAAAGTAGACAGCAAAGACCACAAACACGAATGCCTGTAATGGATGGCGGTTGTCCAGCGCATTGCGCGTCTGGCTCAATGTGCCGAACAGATATCCTGCGATGAACACCACGCCAAACATGAGCATGCCTTCATACATCCAGCAGGCCATGCGCCTTGGAATAGACGGTATTTGAATATCTTTTGCAATCAAGGAAATAACTTAATAGTGAATGCGCGCAGGAAGCCGCTGCGCCGATAGGCCAGAAGGAAGGCCTGTTATGCGTGGCCGTTTCTTTGGCGCTATTGTGCCGAGCTATTTGCTGGCAGAGGCAGAGGCAGAGGCAGAGGCAGAGGCGGGGCTGTCGGTTGTGGCACTGGAGCTGAAGGCAAAGGGTTGATTCTAGGTGTAGGGGTTAAAACCTGCTGGCTGACAGCCCGTGCCGGAACAGTTGCCAGCTTTTGCGGTGCCACGGGCTTCACGGCAGTGGCTGCGCCACTTGGCTTCGGGCTGGCGGAAGCAGCAAGTTTTTGTTTTTCTTCAGTACTCAAGGCTTGGTAGGCGTCCCATTTGGCTTTTTTCTCTTCGGCTGTCAACTGTCTGGACAACTCCAGCGTCTTGCCGAAATTCAACCGTGCCTGTGCTCGCTGCTGGGGACTGAGGGCAACCCATTCATTCATGCGGCTGTTCAGCGTGGCTTGGGCCTGAGGGGTGAACGCAGCATAGTTTTTTGAGATCTCCAGCCACTTGCGTTTTTGCGGATCGCTCATGCCGGTGTTCCAGCTCGACGCCAGCGGTGCCAGTGCTTGCTGTTGCGATGGCGTCAACTGGGACCAGGAAGGGCCGGTTGCCGAGGTATTGCCTGAAGTCGATCCACTGCTGGCTGAAGGTGATGGATGTTGAAGTTGTGATGAAGCGGTGGGTGGCCATGCAAGCACAATGACAACCGCCAGCCCCAACAAAACTGAACGCACAGGAGCCACCGTTGGGTGCGCTATCGCCCCATTAAAAACGCCGGTGCATAACTGCGGGGAAAAATCAGCAGGGAGCATCATTTGGAGCTGTCTGACTGGCGTGCAATTTTTAGGAACTGAACAAAACCCGAGTCAGCAAATGCAGCCGGCGGCAAGTCATCGGTCAGCAGCGCCGCATCCACTTCGGCCAGTTCCTGAGTCCGGTTGTCTCTTTGAAACGAATTGATTGCCAACAGGCCCACGACCAGTGCAATCAAGGGCAGCACTGAGCCAATTCGGTTCCACCAGCTCAATCCTTCGCTGGTGGACCCCCATGTCAGCGCTGCGCTACCCCCTGAGTTCATCACTCCGACTGCGGTTTGGGTGCTGGTAATCTTGCGCTTGGAAACTGCCTGCACGCGGGCCGACCGCAACCGTTCGGAAATGTCATGGGGCAATTCTGCCGAACCGGCGGAGAGATAGGATGCGGTTTTGATACCAAATCTGTCTTGCAGATTGACAGATATTTTCTTTGAAGAAATTTTCATAGTTTGATTCCTTTGGCGCTCAGCGCTTTGCTGAGAGCGTGCACTGCACGAGAACAGTGAGTTTTGACGCTGCCTTCAGAGCAACCCATGGCAGCGGCTGTTTCAGCTACATCCATTTCCTCCCAGTAACGCATCAGAAAGGCTTCCCGTTGACGATCCGGTAACGCCTGAATCTGAACTTCGATTGCACGCAAAATCTGCGCCCGTTCAGTGGCGTCCTGCGCACTTTCTGTTCCTTCGGAGTTGGTCAGGCTCTCCAAAGTTTCCAGAAGATCAAAATCTCCATCTTCTCCGGATACAGAAAACTCGCTCAAGTTGGAAAAAAGGGCGTTACGCGTCTTCCGGCGCCTAAACCAGTCCAGCGTCGTATTGGAAAGAATTCGCTGAAACAGCATGGGCAGTTCTGCCGCCGGCTTGTCGCCGTAGTACTGGGCCAGTTTCATCATGCTGTCCTGAACGATGTCAAGCGCTGCTTCTTCATCGCGGACGTGGTAAATACTCCGCTTGAAAGCTCTTTTTTCAACGCTTTTCAAAAAATCGGAAAGTTCTTGTTCAGTTGCCAACTGTGAGTCCCTGTTGTCCAGCGTTTTCAAAGCGCTAAGGACTTGATGTGTCGCTGCGTTGCCTTCGGCCGATAGCCAGTGTGAAATTATCGCATCGCGTTTACGCCTGTTACGGAACTGCCTGTTCGGACATTGGCGGGTTAAAAAACGTCGGCAAGTCGCGCGCAATGCCATAATGCTGCCTGCACATCAAAAGGCAAACGGGTCATGGCTCGGCAGATTATGTTTCTGCTTATGGTTTTGGCCTCAAGTCTCGACGCGGCTTCACAAGAGCGAGCCAAGAGGCACCCTAGGTATTTCGTTAGAGAAATTCACAAAGGTTCATCATGGAAATCACAAAAGCGGAAATTGCTTCCGCCGCGGCAGCATCTGCTCAAACTCAATCTCAAGACCTGCGAGGCGCTGAAATCCTCGTGAAATCGCTTCAAGCTGAAGGTGTCAAGTACATCTGGGGCTATCCTGGCGGTGCGGTTCTTCATATTTACGACGCTTTTTACAAGCAGGACTCCATTCAGCATGTGCTGGTGCGTCACGAGCAGGCTGCGGTGCATGCCGCCGATGGCTATGCACGCGCCACTGGCGATGTGGGCGTGGCCTTGGTTACCTCGGGTCCCGGCCTGACCAATGCCGTGACCGGCATTGCAACTGCCTATATGGACAGCATTCCCATGGTCATCATCAGTGGCCAGGTGCCGACCGCTGCCATTGGCCTGGATGCCTTCCAAGAATGCGACACGGTGGGTATCACCCGCCCCATCGTGAAGCACAATTTTCTGGTCAAGGACGTGCGTGACATGGCTGAGACCATGAAAAAAGCTTTTCATATAGCTCGCACCGGTCGCCCCGGTCCGGTGGTGGTCGATGTGCCCAAAGACGTTTCGTTCAACAAAACGCTTTACACCGGGTATCCAAAAACCGTCGAGATGCGTTCCTACAACCCGGTTCGCAAAGGCCATGCCGGGCAGATTCGCAAGGCGCTTCATCTCCTGATGGCGGCAAAGCGTCCCTATATCTACACCGGTGGCGGCGTACTGCTCAGCAATGCATCGCAAGAGTTGCGCACCCTGGTGGACATGCTGGGCTACCCCTGCACCAACACGCTCATGGGCCTGGGAGCTTACCCCGCCAGTGACAAGAAATTTCTGGGCATGCTCGGCATGCATGGGACGCTCGAAGCCAACAATGCCATGCAAAATTGCGACGTCTTACTGGCTGTCGGCGCACGTTTTGACGACCGCGTGATCGGCAATCCCAAGCATTTTTCTCAAAACGAACGCAAGATCATTCACATCGATATCGACCCGTCGAGCATTTCCAAGCGTGTGAAAGTTGATATTCCCATTGTGGGTGATGTCAAGGATGTGCTGACCGAACTGATTGCCATGATTCGCGAGTCGGGCCTCAAGCCTGATGCCGATGCGCTGGGCGGCTGGTGGAGCACGATTGATGCGTGGCGCTCGCGGGATTGCATGAAGTACAGCATGGGCACTGGCGATGTCATCAAGCCGCAGTATGTGGTTGAGACGCTCTGGAACATGACCAAGGACGCAGATACTTACATTACGTCCGATGTCGGGCAGCACCAAATGTGGGCTGCCCAGTACTACAAGTTCGACGAGCCACGCCGCTGGATCAACTCGGGAGGCCTGGGCACCATGGGTGTTGGTATTCCCTACGCCATGGGCATCAAGCTCGCCAAGCCGGATTCGGAAGTGTTTTGCATTACCGGCGAGGGCTCGGTGCAGATGTGCATTCAGGAACTTTCAACCTGCCTGCAGTACAACACGCCGATCAAGATCGTTTCGCTCAACAACCGCTACCTTGGCATGGTGCGTCAGTGGCAGGAAATCGAATATTCCGGCCGCTACAGCAGCAGCTACATGGACGCGCTGCCCAATTTCGTCAAGCTCGCTGAAGCTTATGGCCACGTCGGCATGCTGATCGAAAAGCCAGGAGATGTGGAGCCGGCGCTTCGTGAAGCGCGCAAGCTCAAGGACCGCACCGTGTTCATGGACTTTAGAACCGATCCGACGGAAAACGTGTTTCCGATGGTCAAGGCCGGCAAAGGCATCACTGAAATGCTGCTGGGTTCGGAAGATCTCTGATCGCATCGAAATTTCTCCTATTCATTCACCCCGTCAACTGACGAATCTATTGCCTGCCGAGTCTGCGCATTACCGTGCGCAGGGGAGGGCAGCGAAAAGAGGAATCTATCTATATGAAACACATCATTGCAGTTTTGCTGGAAAACGAGCCGGGCGCTCTTTCCCGCGTGGTCGGCCTGTTCTCGGCGCGCGGTTACAACATCGAGAGCCTGACTGTCGCGCCAACCGAAGATCCGACGTTGTCTCGCATGACCATCCAGACCTCGGGTTCGGATGACGTGATCGAGCAAATTACCAAGCACCTGAACCGCCTGATCGAAGTGGTCAAGGTCGTTGACCTGACCGAAGGTTCTTACACCGAGCGGGAACTCATGATGGTCAAGGTGCGTGCGGTTGGCAAGGAGCGCGAAGAAATGAAGCGCATGGCTGATATATTTCGCGGGCGAATTATTGACGTGACAGAGAAGAGTTACACGATTGAACTGACGGGCGATCAAACCAAGAACGATGCGTTCCTTGATGCAATCGACCGCAGCGCCATCCTGGAGACGGTGAGAACCGGTTCAAGCGGCATAGGCCGTGGCGAGCGAATTCTAAGGGTCTGATATGGCTGGAATCCCAATATTGGATCTGGCAGTTTTATTTTTTTGCTGATTATTTAGGAGCGACAGATGAAAGTTTTTTACGATAAGGATTGTGATTTAAGCCTGATCAAGGGCAAGACCGTCGCCATCATCGGATACGGCAGCCAGGGTCATGCTCATGCTCAGAACCTGAATGACAGCGGTGTCAAGGTTGTCGTAGGTCTTCGCAAAGGCGGCGCTTCGTGGCCCAAGGTTGAAAAAGCCGGTCTGCACGTGGCCGAAGTGGCTGATGCTGTCAAATCTGCGGACGTGGTGATGATTCTGTTGCCTGACGAGCAAATCGGTTCGGTTTACAAAAACGATGTAGCACCCAACATCAAGCAGGGCGCATCGTTGGTATTTGCCCACGGTTTCAACGTGCATTACGGTGCCGTGATTCCGCGCGATGACCTTGACGTCTGGATGGTTGCTCCCAAGGCGCCCGGTCATACCGTACGCAATACCTATACACAGGGCGGCGGTGTTCCTCACCTGGTTGCCGTGCATCAGGACAAGTCTGGCAAAGCCCGCGATCTGGCCTTGAGCTATGCCATGGCCAATGGCGGCGGCAAGGCGGGCATCATTGAAACCAATTTCCGTGAAGAAACCGAAACCGACCTGTTCGGCGAGCAGGCTGTCTTGTGTGGCGGTGCGGTTGAACTGATCAAGGCTGGCTTTGAAACGCTGGTGGAAGCCGGTTACGCGCCTGAAATGGCGTACTTTGAGTGCTTGCACGAGCTCAAGCTGATCGTGGACCTGATCTACGAAGGCGGCATTGCCAACATGAACTACTCGATCTCTAACAACGCCGAGTACGGCGAGTACGTGACCGGCCCGCGCATCGTGACCGAAGATACCAAGAACGCCATGCGTGCTGTCCTCAAGGACATCCAGACCGGGGAATACGCCAAGAGCTTCCTGCTGGAAAATATTGCTGGCGCGCCAACCTTGATCAGCCGCCGTCGTTTGAATGCCGAGCATCAGATCGAGCAAGTGGGCGGTAAACTCCGCGCCATGATGCCTTGGATTGCCAAGAACAAGTTGGTTGACCAGACGCGCAATTGATCATTTCGATCACAACGGTTTTTTAAAAAGCCGCGCAAAAATATTGCGCGGCTTTTTCAATGGCGTTGGTGAAAACTGCTGCGGTCAGAAAATAGATATTTGTCCCGACCCATATGAACCCCTATGCTGAGAACGCATTGTTCACAATGCAATTTCTTGTGTGGAACCCTAACTTGCTGCACTATGAATTCAATAGCTATTTGCGCGTATCGGCCGCGTCTGAGGAGTAATTTTTATGCATGATGGCGATGAAAATCTGACAACAGCCAACGAAGTTTTACCACGTAAACGGCGCAAAGGCATTTACATACTGCCGAATTTGTTTACGCTGGCTGCGCTGTTTGGCGGGTTTTATGCCATTGTCATGGCCATGAACGGACGGTTTGACCAGGCTGCCATCGGCGTATTTTGTGCCATGGTGCTGGACAGTCTGGATGGTCGGGTAGCACGAATGACCAATACCCAAAGCGCTTTTGGTGAACAGATGGATTCGCTGTCAGACATGGTCTCGTTTGGCGCAGCACCCGCGTTAATTGCTTATATCTGGGCACTGACCAGCCTTGGTCGCTGGGGCTGGATTGGCGCTTTTGTTTATTGCGCCTGCGCAGCTTTGCGGCTAGCACGGTTCAATGTCAACACGGCAGTGGTCGACAAGCGGTTTTTTCAGGGTTTGCCTTCTCCTGCGGCTGCCGCTCTGGTGGCAGGGTATATCTGGCTTATGAACGACTTGGGCATTGATGGCGACGATGTGCGCTGGATCACCTTCGGATTGCTGCTGTATGCCGGCCTGACCATGGTCACCAACTTGCCTTTCTACAGCTTCAAGGATGTGCAAATGAAGCACAGCGTTCCTTTTTTCGTCATCGTGCTGATCGCACTTGGAATTGCCATCATCAACATTGATCCTCCAACAGTAATATTCGGTTTGTTTGTGATTTATGGATTGTCGGGTTATGTGCTGTACGGCTGGCGCAAGGCGAATGGCCAGCAGACCAGTATGATTTCAACCTCAACCGACGAACCTGACGAACGCGGCCTGCACAAATAAGTTGTGGTACATTGAACTGATGAAAAATACTTCGCTAGCACTACTGCTATCTGCCAACGGGCGGAGACGGTAGCGTACGCGTACACCTGATTCGACGGCCCGTTTGCACCAGCAACGGGCCGTTTTTTTTGTTGCTGGTTTTTTATAACCGGACACTTTAATGTCATTAAAACCTGCTTAACGTTATGTCCTGACGCTCTTCCTCAGCCTTGCTGCCCTTTTGCAACCCTGCCAATCCCATCGAATCGAGAGAATTCCCATGACTGACAAACTCATTATTTTCGACACCACCTTGCGCGACGGAGAGCAATCGCCTGGCGCTTCCATGACCCGTGACGAAAAACTGCGCATTGCACGACAACTGGAACGGTTGAAGGTTGATGTGATCGAGGCTGGTTTTGCGGCCAGTTCGAACGGGGACTTTGAATGTGTCAAGGCCATTGCAGAAGTGATCAAGGATTCCACTATTTGTTCGCTGGCTCGTGCCAACGACCGTGATATATCGCGGGCCGCCGAAGCGCTGAAGCCGGCGAATGCGGGTCGTTTGCATCTCTTTTTGGCGACAAGTGCCCTGCACATGGAAAAAAAGCTGCGAATGACCCCCGACCAGGTGTTTGAACAGGCGAAGATGTCTGTGCGGTTTGCCCGCAACCTCATGGCAGACATCGAGTTCAGTCCCGAAGACGGGTATCGCTCCGATCCGGATTTTTTGTGCCGCGTAATTGAGGCAGTCATCAACGAAGGTGCAACCACCATCAATGTTCCTGACACCGTGGGCTATGCAATTCCTGAGTTGTATGGCAACTTCATAAAAAACCTGCGTGAGCGCATTCCCAACAGTGACAAGGCGGTCTGGTCAGTGCACTGCCATAACGACTTGGGCATGGCCGTTGCGAACTCACTTGCAGGCGTGAAGATCGGCGGCGCCCGGCAGGTGGAGTGCACCATCAACGGCCTGGGCGAACGCGCTGGCAACTGTTCACTTGAAGAAGTGGTGATGGCGGTCAAAACACGCAAGGATTACTTTGATCTCGACTTGGGAATCGATACACAGCAAATACTTGCAGCCAGCCGTCTGGTGAGCCAGACCACCGGTTTTGTCGTGCAGCCTAACAAAGCGGTTGTTGGCGCCAACGCTTTTGCCCATGCCTCTGGTATTCATCAGGACGGTGTGCTCAAGGCGCGCGACACTTACGAAATCATGCGTGCAGAAGATGTGGGCTGGTCGGCTAACAAGATTGTGTTGGGCAAGCTGAGCGGACGAAATGCCTTCAAGCAGCGCCTGCAGGAACTTGGCGTTGCTATGGAAAGCGAAACCGATATCAACAATGCCTTCGTAAAATTCAAGGATCTCGCAGACCGCAAGAGTGATATTTTTGACGAGGACATTCTTGCTTTGGTCAGCGATGAAAGCGTTACCCACAGTAACGAGCAGTATGGTTTTGTATCCCTGTCACAGCACAGCGAAACTGGGGAACGTCCTCAGGCTTGCGTCGTTTTTACTGTCGCCGGAAAAGAGGTCAAAGGACAATCCGATGGAAATGGCCCTGTAGATGCATCGCTCAAGGCGATCGAAATCCATGTCAAAAGCGGTGCTGAAATGGTACTTTATTCGGTAAATGCCATCAGTGGTTCAACCGAAAGCCAGGGTGAAGTGACAGTGCGCTTACAAAATAGCGGACGTGTCGTGAATGGAACAGGCTCCGATCCTGACATCGTGGTGGCCTCGGCCAAAGCTTATTTAAGTGCTTTGAATAAACTTCAAAGTAAAGCTGTCAAGGTTGCTGCCCAGGGTTAAGTGCTTAATTTTTAACAATACCTTTTAGATTCAAGGGCTTAGCACGAGCCTTATGTTCTGTAAGGCAGTCTAAGCAAGAGACTCTGGTAGTTATTTAAGAAAGTCACGCAAGCTCCTGATATTGCGTGACTTTTTCTATTTCTATACACTTCAGCCTTTCTATCCATCGCAACCCAAACAGGCCATATTCACCATGTCCAAACAGCTTTTTAGTCGCGCACTAAAAATCGTCGGATTTTTTGCTTTGTCGTTTGCTCTGGTAGCACCGACAGCCCACGCCGCATCGGCAAAATCGTCATCCAAGCGGGCGATTGTCAAGAAACCACATGTCGAAAAATCGAAAGCTCTTAAAAAAATAACATCAGTCCGGAAAAACGTACGTTTCGAAGCAAGCTCCAAGGTAACTCGTGCCAAGCGTCCTTCGATTATTCAGGCCATCATCCCCGCCATTCCTTCTTTTGGCCAGATGGCTGGCCTGCACAGCGCAATTGATCCGCTGGATCTGAAATCCAGCGTGGCGCTGGTGATTGATCAAGACACGCGCGAAGTGCTGTTCAGCAAGAACGAACATGCGGTGCTGCCCATTGCGTCTTTGACCAAATTGATGACAGGCGTAATCATCAGCGGGGCCAGGCTCCCCATGGAGGA
This sequence comes from Polaromonas sp. CG_9.7, assembly GCF_015752205.1. Classification (GTDB taxonomy): domain Bacteria; phylum Pseudomonadota; class Gammaproteobacteria; order Burkholderiales; family Burkholderiaceae_C; genus Polaromonas. The sequence continues at coordinate 151,907 of NZ_JADOVG010000007.1, read as the reverse complement.
AATGATCACTGTAACGCAGGACGATGTGGACACTGAAAAGCACAGCCGTTCGCGGCTTAGCGTTGGCGCCACGCTGTCGCGCGGAGAAATGCTGCACCTGGCGCTGATGTCTAGCGAAAATCGGGCTGCACATGCCCTTGGTCGCACCTACCCTGGTGGCATGGCGACTTTTGTCAGTCTGATGAACGCCAAGGCAAAGATGTTGGGCATGAACGACACCAGCTATGCTGAACCTACCGGACTTTCCAGCCGTAATCAGTCCAGCGCCCAAGACCTCGCTGTGCTGGTCAATGCAGCACATGGTGACCCGGTGCTCCGTGAATTGACGACGTCTCCGGGTTATCAGGTGGCGATTGGCAGTCGGACCCTTCAGTACAACAATACCAATCGACTGGTAAAAAACCCGGAATGGGACATCGGTTTGCAAAAGACAGGCTACATCAACGAAGCCGGTCAGTGCTTGGTCATGCAGACCAAAATCGCAGGCCGCAAGTTGATTATGGTGTTTCTGGATTCGGCCGGCAAGCTGAGCCGCTTGGGCGATGCGGAGCGCGTGCGGCGCTGGGTCGAAACCAACCCGGTGGCAGATCAAAAGATCAAGATTAGCGCTTCCGACAAACACACCAGCGGTTAATGGTTCGCGATTGCCTAGCCGGATAAAGCCTGCCGATGTGTATTTTCAAGAAAAATCGTTAAATACTGTACTTTATATTGCTATAGTATTTATAGCAAAGAACATTGCAGCAGTAAGCGAAATATTCGTTTTTTTATCTTGAAATATAGCCTAGCGCCTTCGAGATCTCCTTGGCTGTGGCTTGCAGTTTGGGCAGCCAGTTGTCGTCCAGACGGTCAGCAGGCGCTGAAATCGAAAGGCCCGCCACAAGCTTGTTCTGGTCGTCATAAATGCCGGCCGCCATGCAGCGAACCCCCAGTTCCAGTTCCTCGTTGTCGCGCGCAAACCCGTACTGGCGGGCTTTGGAAAGTTCGCGTTCCAGCACTCCCAATTCGGTGATGCTGTTGCGCGTTTGCCCAGGCAAACCCGTCCGTGTGGCGTAGGCGCCCAGTCGCTGGGGATCGTCGGACGCGAGGAAAAGTTTGCCTACAGACGTCAAATGCAGTGGCGCCCGACCGCCTATCGTGCGTACCACCTGCATGCCCGATCGTTCGCCGTAAGTGCGCTCTACATACAAAATTTCGTCACCCTGACGCATGCTCAGGTTCACAGGTTGCTGTGTCAATTTGTGCAACTCGCGCATGGGAATGAGGGCCGCATCCCGGACATTGAGACGCGCTTTGACCAAGTTGCCAAGTTCGAGCAGACGCATGCCCAAGCGGTAGTTTCCCGCTGTCGGCCGTTCCACAACACGGCCCAACGCCAGATCATTCAAAATGCGGTGCGCCGTGGAAGGATGAAGACCGGACTGTTCGCTGATTTCCTTGAGGGAAACCGCTTCTTCATGGTGGGCCAGAATATCCAGCAGGGTAAAGATGCGTTCGATCACCTGTACGGTCGGTTTGGCGGGAAGATCGCTATCGGGTTTTATCATGTGCAGGCTTTCTGCAGCAAATTTTACCTTGTGAAAAATTGCCTGATTATTGTTGAATAAGCACAAAGCTTAGCCGCTGAATTGTGTATTTTGCTTATACAGCGTTGGCATTGATGGTTCGCGAATCAATCCATTTGCCGTTTAGTAATATTTGGCTGGGACTGAAGTTGAGCTTGTAGCTCATCTTGGGACTTTGGGCAATCCAGTAACCCAAGTAGACAAACGGCAAGCCGAGTTGTCGGGCTTGATCGATCTGCCAGAGCACACCGTAGTTACCATAGCCTGCGCCGGCTTCAGGTTCATAAAAGGTATATACCGCTGAAATTCCGTCTTCCAGCACATCCAGAATTGAAATCATCTTGAGTGCGCCGGCCTCGCCGTTGGTCATGGGTTCTCGAAACTCCACCAGTCTTGAATTGACGCGGCTTTGCAGCAGGAACTGGGTGTACTGGTCGATGCTGTCATGGTCCATGCCGCCGCCGGCGTGCCGGCTGTTCTGATAGCGCAGATAAAGCTGGTAGTGTTCCGGCAAAAAACACAGTTTGAGGCTGACGGCTGTAAGGGTTTGATGACGCTTCCAGGCACGCCGCTGGCTTCGGTCTGGCGCGAAGGTGTCGACAGGCACGCGAAGCGGTACGCAGGCTTGGCATCCATCGCAATAAGGCCGGTAGGTGAACATGCCACTGCGCCGGAAACCTTGCGTGACCAGTTCGGAATAGGTATCGTTGTGGATCAGGTGGCTGGGTGTTGCCACCTGCGAACGGGCCTGCCGGGCCGGCAGGTAGCTGCAGGGGTAGGGCGCAGTTGCGTAAAACTGCAAGGTGTGAAGCGGCAGGTCTTTGAGATGCGTCACGGTGTAGCGGGCAACTCAATTGCTGTTGCCTTCAAAAGTTCTTGCCAGTATAGAGAATCAAAATGCCATGTGGGCGTGTTTTCATTCACATGGCAGCGCAGGTGAGCGGCAAACGTCGCGCGGCTTATTTCAACCGCGCCCAGTGACGCAAGGTGGCCGGTGTTCTGCTGGCAGTCGATCATGGTGATCCCCTTGTCACGGCAAAAAGCTACCAGCGCGGCCAGGGCGATCTTGGAGGCATCGGTCTGGTGCGCAAACATTGATTCGCCAAAAACCATGCCGCCGAGGTTGACGCAGTACAAGCCACCGGCAAGTTCTCCATTGATCCAGGTTTCTACACTGTGGGCATGTCCTGCGCGGTGCAATTCGCCATAAGCCTGTTCCATTTCCGAAACAATCCAGGTTCCCGACTGGCCCATTCTGGTTTTGCTGGCGCAAGCGCCGATGACGCGCTCAAAGGCGGTGTCAAACCTGATTTCACAGCAGATATCGTTGATGAAATGAACAATGCGTTTGCGCAGCGACCGGTGCAGTTTGAAGTCAGCCGTTTGAAGCACCATGCGCGGATCAGGACTCCACCAGAGCACCGGTTGCCCCAGGCTGAACCAGGGAAAAATACCGCCTGAATAAGCCCGAATCAAGGTTGCGGCATCCAATGTTTCCCCAGCCGCCAGCAGGCCGGGCGCCGGATCGGCTATGCACCAAGCGTTTTCCAACGGGGGAAAATCCTGGCCAGCTCCAAGCCATGGCAGCGCAGGCATGACGGCTTGGGAAGTTTCCTTTGGAAAAGGCATGAAAAGCTTCAGGTTAAATAGCCGGGAGCGGTCAGAACATCAATTTTCGATGCTATGAAAAAAATAGCTGCTTAATCAATACCCATATGCGTAAATGCCTTATTTGGTTCCGAAAATACGGTCCCCGGCATCGCCCAAACCCGGCAGGATGTAACCATGCTCATTAAGCTGCCGGTCAATTGCTGCGGTGTAGATGGCCACGTCGGGATGGGCTTTTTGCAAGGCTGCCACACCTTCCGGGCAGGTCAGCAGGCACACAAACTTGATCGACTTGGGTTTAAGTTGTTTGAGCCTGGCCACTGCCGAAATGGCCGAATTGCCTGTGGCCAGCATCGGGTCAACAATGACGATGTCGCGCGCTTCCATTTCCTGCGGCATCTTGAAGTAATACTCAACCGGCTCCAGGGTTTTCGGGTCTCTGTACAGGCCGATGTGGCCCACGCGGGCGCCAGGCACGACGTTCAGGAAACCATCGAGGAAACCATTGCCGGCGCGCAAGATGGACACCAGAACCAGCTTCTTGCCATCGATGATTTTGCTGGTCATGGTTTCCAGCGGCGTTTCCACCTGGATGTCCTGCAGCGGCATGTCGCGCGTGACTTCGTAGGCCATCAGGTTGCTCAACTCGCTGAGCAGGGTGCGAAAGGTGCTGGTCGAAGCGTTCTTGCGGCGCATCAGCGTCAGCTTGTGCTGCACCAGCGGGTGGTTGATAAGGTGAACATTGCTCATGAAGGGACGGCTTTCTTAGGGTGTCGGGAACCGATTGTCAGCGTTTTTTGCCGCCGAACAGACTTCCCAGTACACCACGGATAATCTCGCGCCCGACCGTCGACCCCATGGTGCGGACGGCAGACTTGGCCATGCTTTGCGCCAATCCGTCATATTTTGCACCGCGCGGACCGGTGCGGCCAAACAGCATGTCGTTCAGGCCGCCCAGCATGCCGCCTGACGCCGATTGGCCTGCCGCACCGCCATTCGGCAAGGCAGCTGGCTGGCTGGCCGCTGTATTGGCGCGCTCCTGCAGCATCTCGTAGGCCGATATGCGGTCGATTTCCTTTTCATAAACACCGGCTACCAGCGAGTCTTGAAGCAGTTGTTGGCGTTGCTGCGGCGAGATCGGGCCAAGCTGGCTGCCCGGAGGCAGCACAAAGACGCGCTCGGTAACGCTGGGCCGGCCCTTGGTGTCGAGGAAACTCACCAGCGCCTCGCCCACTGCCAGTTCGGTGATCGCGGTTTCAATGTCCAGTCCTGGGTTTTGCCGCATGGTTTGTGCTGTAGCCTTGACCGCTTTCTGGTCGCGCGGCGTGTAGGCGCGCAAGGCATGCTGTACGCGGTTGCCCAACTGTGCCAGCACCGAATCCGGAATATCCATCGGGTTTTGCGTCACGAAGTAAATCCCAACGCCTTTAGATCTAACCAGACGCACCACCAGTTCAATGCGTTCGACCAGTGCCTTGGGCGCATCGTTGAACAGCAAATGTGCTTCGTCAAAGAAGAACACCAGCTTGGGCTTGTCCGGGTCGCCGATTTCCGGTAACTGCTCAAACAGCTCGGACAGCATCCACAGCAAAAAAGTCGCGTACAGGCGTGGTGAATGCATCAGCTTGTCAGCCGCCAGGATGTTGATGACGCCATGACCTGCACTGTCGGTCTGCATGAAGTCGCTGATGTTGAGCAACGGTTCACCAAAGAATTTGTCGCCGCCCTGGGTTTCGATCTGCATCAGCCCGCGCTGAATTGCGCCGACGCTGGCGGCACTGACATTGCCGTACTGGGTGGTGAACTGGCTGGCGTTGTCTCCCACGTACTGCAGCATGGCACGCAGGTCCTTGAGGTCGAGCAGCAGCAGGCCGTTGTCATCGGCGATCTTGAAGACCAGGTTCAGCACACCGGCTTGCGTTTCATTCAGGTTGAGCATGCGGCCCAGCAGCAAGGGGCCCATGTCGGACACCGTAGCACGCACCGGATGGCCCTGCTCGCCAAAAACATCCCACAACGTGGCGGGACATGCCAGCGGCCCGGGCGGCACCAGCCCTCGTTCTTTCAGAATACTTGCCAGTTTTTCACCAATGACGCCAGCCTGGCTTATGCCGGTCAGATCGCCTTTTACATCTGCCATGAAGACCGGTACGCCGATTCTGGAAAAGCTTTCAGCCAGTGTCTGCAGGGTAACCGTCTTGCCGGTTCCAGTGGCACCGGTGATCAGGCCATGCCGGTTTGCCAGTGCCGGCAGCAGCTCACATTGAGTCAGGGAATTTTTGGCAATGAGGAGCGGCTCGGCCATGATGTGGAGTTCCTGATAAAACGGCGTGAAAGTTGCACAAGCGAAAAGTAAAATGAACGCTGTAGATTAAATCAATTGCTGAAGGATTTTCCGTGGCTGGTCATAGTAAATGGGCGAATATTCAACACCGCAAGGGTCGTCAGGACGACAAACGCGGCAAGGTCTGGACGCGGGTGATACGCGAAATCATGGTGGCCGCGCGTTTGGGCGGCGGCGACCTGGCCACAAACCCACGCCTGCGCCTGGCTGTTGAAAAGGCAAAGGCAGCTAACCTGGCGGCCGACACAGTCAAGCGCAACATCGACAAGGCCACGGGCAATCTCGAAGGCGTCCACTACGAAGAAGTCCGTTACGAAGGCTACGGCATCGGAGGAGCCGCAATTTTGGTGGACTGCATGACCGACAACAAGGTGCGCACCGTGGCCGAAGTTCGCCATGCATTTTCCAAGCATGGCGGCAACATGGGAACCGAAGGCTCGGTGGTGTTTCAGTTCAAGCACTGCGGCCAGCTTATTTTTGCGCCCGGTACGAACGAGGACCAAGTGATGGAAATTGCCTTGGAAGCCGGCGCCGACGATGTGATTGCCCACGAGGATGGTGCCATTGAGGTGCTGACGCCTTACACCGAACTGGAAACTGTCAAGAGCGCCTTGGAAGCCGCCGGCTTGGTCGCCGAACTGGCCGAAGTCACCATGCGCGCCGACAACGCCATCGAGTTAAACGGAGAAGATTCCCAGAAGATGCAAAAACTGCTGGATGTGCTGGAAGACATGGATGACACGCAGGATGTCTTTCATAATGCCGAACTTTCCGAATAAAACCCTGTAGAAAACACAACAACAATGAAAGCTTCCTCATGAAAGTCTTGGTGGTGGGCGGCGGTGGCCGTGAACATGCGCTGGCCTGGAAACTGGCCCAGTCGCCTAGGGTGCAGGCGGTCTATGTCGCGCCAGGCAATGGCGGAACCGCTCTCGATTCCCGGCTTGAGAATATAAATATCACTGATCCGAAGGCTCTACGTGCTTGGGCAGCTACTGAAAAGATAGCCTTGACGGTCGTTGGTCCCGAGCAGCCCCTGGCCGCCGGCATCGTCGATGAGTTTCGCGCGCACGGTCTGCGGGTGTTTGGCCCGACCAAGGCGGCGGCACAACTGGAAAGCTCCAAGGCGTTTTCCAAGGCCTTCATGAAGCGCCACCATATTCCGACCGCCGATTACGAAACCTTCAACGACGCAGCAGCAGCGCATGCTTATGTCGACGAAAAAGGTGCGCCCATCGTAGTCAAGGCTGACGGCCTGGCCGCCGGCAAGGGTGTGGTGGTGGCCATGACCCTGCACGAGGCGCACGAGGCAATCGAATTCATGCTGGCGCCGGACCCGGAATTCAATCCGCTGGGCGTGAGCCACAACGAAGGCGGTGCGCGGGTTGTCATTGAAGAATTTTTGCAAGGAGAGGAAGCCAGTTTCATCGTCATGTGCGACGGCAAGAATGTAGCCGTCATGGCCACCAGCCAGGACCACAAGCGTTTGCTTGACGGCGACCAGGGGCCTAACACGGGCGGTATGGGCGCTTATTCGCCAGCCCCGGTGGTCACGCCCGATGTCCACGCACGGGCAATGCGCGAAATCATCATGCCTACCATCCGCGGCATGGAAAAAGACGGCATTCCGTTCACCGGATTTTTATACGCCGGCCTCATGATCGATGCCCAAGGCAAGCCCAAAACGCTGGAATTCAACTGCCGCATGGGCGACCCGGAAACCCAGCCCATCATGATGCGCTTGAAAACCGACCTGTTCGAGGTCTTGATGGCTGCCACCTCGGGAATCCTGGACAAGGTGGAAATGGAATGGGACCGCAGACCAGCGCTGGGCGTGGTGATGGCTGCGTACGGTTATCCGCTGCATCCGCGCAAGGGTGATGCCATCCACGGCTTGCCTGCACCCGCTGAAGACTGCATGGTATTTCATGCAGGAACGCAACGGCAGAACGGTGCGACGCTCACTTCGGGTGGTCGCGTGCTTTGCGTAACGGCGCTCGGCAGCACGGTCAAGGCAGCACAGCAGCGGGCTTACGAAGTGGCCCGAGGCATTGATTTCGATGGTGCGCAGTATCGCAAGGACATCGGTTACCGGGCCATCAAGTCTTGAGAACCAGTTATGTCCAGCATTGATCTTTCCGCCGTTCGCGTTTTTTTGCTGGATCTTCAGGAGCGCATCACCAATGCCGTTGCTGAAATTGACGGCCAGCCCTTTGTCAGCGATTCCTGGCAAAAGGAACCGGGCGAGATGCTTCAGGGCAACGGTATCACCAAAATTCTCGAGCAGGGCAATGTATTCGAGCGCGCCGGCTGCGGCTTTTCGCATGTGCGTGGTCCCAGGCTGCCGTCTTCTGCCACCCAGCATCGACCGGAGTTGGCAGGCGCACCGTTTGAGGCGATGGGCGTTTCGCTGGTGTTCCATCCGCGCAACCCTTATGCGCCGACGGTACACATGAATGTGAGGATGCTGGCGGCAACCCCTGTTGGTGAAGCCGCCGAGCCGGTCTGCTGGTTTGGCGGCGGCATGGACCTGACGCCTTTTTACGGTTTTGACGAAGACGCGGTGCATTTTCACCAGGTTTGCAAGGACACGCTTGCACCGTTTGGCGAAGACAAATACCCACGTTTCAAGCAGTGGTGCGACGAATATTTTTTTCTCAAGCACCGCCAGGAGCAACGCGGTGTCGGCGGCGTGTTTTTCGACGATTTTCAGGAGCTTGGCCTGGCACAAAGCTTGACGATGATGCAGGCTGTAGGCGACTCATTCCTGCAGGCATATCTGCCAATCATCAAACGCCGCAAGGACAGCATTTTCACAGAACGCGAACGCGATTTTCAGTTGTACCGCAGAGGCCGTTATGTCGAGTTCAACCTGGTGTGGGACCGCGGAACTCATTTTGGGCTGCAGTCTGGTGGACGCACTGAATCAATCCTGATGTCGATGCCGCCGCTGGCAAGTTGGTCCTACCAACGGCCCAGTGTGGCCGGATCACCAGAGGAACGCTTGTACAAAGAATTTCTTGTCAGGCGGGACTGGGTTTGAGCACCAACGCTGCTGGACAGCCCAAACGCATTGGCGTGTTCGGCGGTTCGTTTGACCCGCCACACAATGCCCATGTGGCATTGGCCAAGGCTGCGCTGGAGCAGTTCAATCTTGATGTGCTGCATGTTATTCCCACCGGCCATGCATGGCACAAGGCCCGTGTGCTCAGTGCCCCCGAACACCGTCTGGCCATGGCTCGGCTGGCGTTCGGCAACATTGAGCGTGTCGTGGTAGATGCGCGTGAATTGCAGCGCCTTGGACCTACATTTACCCTTGATACCCTCAAGGCTTTGCAAACCGAGAATTCAGGGTGCCAGCTCTATATGTTCATAGGCGCTGATCAGTTTATGAGCTTTGACCGATGGCATCAATGGAGAGAGATTCTTGAAATAGCTATAATTTGTATAGCTGATCGCACTGAATCCGCGCTGACTCAAACTGAGTTTGATATTTATGCGCCGCACAATTCCCGGTTTCTCATTCTCAAGCTACCCTTGATGCCCTTCAGCGCCACCCAGATTCGTCAGATGATGGCTTCAGGCGCGGCCACTGCGGAAGACGCCAGAAAATTCGTTCCTGAGTCTGTGGCACGTTATATTTCGCACTATCAACTGTACGACGCCGGTTAATTTTTCACCTCTATGAAGCAAAGTATTGCATGACCCCCACCACTGTCAAAACCTCAAGCACCGAGGGCAAAAAAGATGTCCAAAAACTTCAGCGCGCCATTATCGATGGGCTTGAAGATGTCAAGGCGCAAGACATTCAGGTGTTTGATACCGAACACATCACATCGCTGTTTGAGCGCGTGATTGTTGCTTCGGGCACGTCCAACCGCCAGACCAAGGCGCTTGCTGCCAGCGTGCGCGACGCTGTGCGCGACGCCGGTTTTGCCAAGCCCCGCATTGAGGGCGAAGACAACGGTGAGTGGATCATCGTTGACTGCGGAGCCGCCGTTGCCCACATCATGCAACCCACGATTCGCCAGTATTACAACCTCGAAGAACTGTGGGGCGAAAAGCCCATCAAACTCAAGCTTGGTGCCCCCACTCCACTGCCTAAGGCTGCCAAGGTCGAGGTTAAAGCTGAGATGAAGCCAGCCAAGTCGCGTGTTGCAACCGGTGGCAAGTCAAAATCTCCTGCCAAACTGTCAAAAAGTACAAAAAGCGTCAACGACGAAAGTTTGTCGGACGCCGCAACGCTGGCACGAACCGATGATGGAACTTACGTCGGTCGCGTTGGAAAAACGCATGACTGGACGGCTAAGCGCAATGCGAGTGCGCCGGCTACCGAACCTGAAGCGAAGCTGATCAAAGCACGCAAACCGTCTTCCCGGGTGGCTTCAGCCGAGTCCAAGCCATTGGCAGCCAAAACAGCTGTCAAAAAGGTTGTTGTCAAGACACCGATTGTGAAAATTCCTCTGACCAGGAAAGTTGCAGCCAAGCAAGTTGCGGTCAAGATGTCCGTCAAGAAGCCTGCTGCCAAAAAGACAGCCGTGAAGAAAACCACGACCCGGAGCGAATGAGGCTGACGATTGTCGCCGTTGGCCAGAAGGTGCCCGATTGGGCGCAGACGGCTTATGACGACTACGCCAAACGCTTTCCGCCCGAGTTGAAAGTTGAACTTAGGGCGGTCAAAACCGAACCGCGGGGATCTAAAACCCTGGAAACCTTGCTTGCCTCAGAGCGCACCCGCATTGAAGGTGCCATTGCCCGAGGCTGCCGGATCGTGGCGTTGGATGAACGTGGTACGGCTGTGACCACGATGGCGCTGGCAGAAAATCTAAAGACCTGGCAGCTGTCCGGGGATGACATCGCCATTGTGATTGGCGGTCCGGATGGACTGGACGCTGGCTTCAAGCAGTCGGCCCATCAACGCATTCGCCTGTCTGATTTGACCTTGCCGCATGCCATGGTACGTGTATTGCTGATTGAACAGCTTTACCGTGCCTGGAGCATCACGATCAATCATCCCTACCATCGCGAATAACTTTTTGCAGGCGAGTTCAGCATGGTTCAGTTTGTTTATCTGGCCTCTCAAAGTCCAAGACGGCGGCAGTTGCTTGAACAATTAGGTGTTCGGTACGAACTGCTGCTGCCCGATGTGACCGAAGACACTGAAGCCTTGGAAGTGGTATTGGACAACGAGGCGCCAGCACGCTATGTCAAACGGGTGACAAGCCTCAAACTCGATAGCGCTTCAGCACGCTTGGCCCGGCGCCAACTGCCATCAGCGCCTATCCTCTGCGCTGACACCACCGTGGCCCTCGGCTGCACTATTTATGGCAAGCCCGATGACAGGGGTCATGCCGAGCGCATGCTGTCTGAACTATCTGGTAAAACGCATAGAGTTTTGACGGCGGTCAATATTCAGTCGGGCCAAGAGCGTTTTTCCGTTCTCAGTAGTTCAAACGTCAGCTTCGAGCCCATGACAGCCGAACAAATCAGCCGCTATGCAGCCACTGGAGAGCCTCTGGGCAAGGCAGGTGCTTATGCCATACAGGGCAGAGCGTCAATGCATATCACCCGAATCAGCGGGAGTTACAGTGGAATCATGGGGTTGCCATTATGGGAAACGGCCTTGCTGCTTCGATCTGCTGGACTTGCCATTTAGTCTTACTGTTTGAGAACAATGCAACAAGAAATTCTGATCAACTGGTCGCCTCAAGAGACACGTGTTGCAGTGGTGGAGCATGCTGCCGTGCAGGAATTGCAAGTAGAGCGAACGCTTGAGCGCGGCTTGGTTGGCAACGTCTACTTGGGCAAGGTAGTACGTGTGCTGCCGGGAATGCAGTCCGCGTTTATCGACATCGGCTTGGACCGCGCCGCATTTTTGCATGTGGCCGATTTGATGAGCAGTATCAACAGCCGCCATGCCGAATCCGAAGCTGTTCCGGGTGCCACCGCTGCGGCGTCTGGAAGTCCTTCACTGCAGCCGATTGAGAAGCAGTTGTTCGAAGGACAGGCTTTGATGGTGCAGGTTCTCAAGGATCCGATGGGCACCAAAGGTGCTCGCTTGACGGCTCAGATCAGCATTGCCGGTCGTTTGCTGGTTTTTTTGCCCCAAGATAACCACATTGGCGTCTCGCAAAAAATTCTGCCCCGCCAGCGCGAAGAGTTGCGTCAGCGGGTTCAGTCTTTGGTCGCCGACATGGGCGGTGGTTTTATTCTTCGGACTAATGGCGAGGACGCCACCGACATTGAACTGGCTGAAGACATTGCTTACCTGCGAAAAACCTGGCTTCGTATCAAGCAGGCTTCCTTGCGCATGCCGGCAGCGTCTGTTTTGCATCAGGATTTGAGCCTGTTGCAGCGCGTGTTGCGCGATATGGCGCTGGAAAATACACAAACCATTCGCATCGATTCGCGTGAACAGTTTGAAAAACTCAAAGCTTTTGCTTTGGAGTTCATGCCCTCGACGGTTTCAAAGCTTCATCTTTACAGTGGTGAGCGGCCTATTTTTGATCTGTTTAGCATTGACGAGGAAATTGCAAAAGCGCTGGGTCGTCGGGTGGACCTCAAGTCCGGTGGCTATCTGGTGGTTGACCAGACGGAAGCATTGACCACGGTTGACGTGAATACAGGGGGCTTCGTTGGTGCCCGAAACTTTGACGAAACCATCTACAAAACCAATTTGGAGGCTGCGCAAGCCATTGCGCGGCAACTCCGTTTGCGCAACCTGGGCGGTATTGTCATTGTCGATTTCATCGACATGTGTAAGGAAAATCACCGTGATGGGGTATTGGCTGAATTTAAAAAGCAATTGGAGAGAGATCGAATCAAAACCGCAGTGAATGGGTTTTCAGCATTGGGATTGCTTGAAATGACTCGCAAGCGAACGCGGGAGTCATTGGCGCATCAGCTGTGTGAACCTTGCAACGCCTGTAGCGGAAAAGGAATTGTCAAAACGGCCCGCAGTGTGACGTATGACATCCTGCGTGAAATTTTGCGTGAAGCACGCCAGTTCAACCCCCGGGAATTCAGGATTGTGGCTTCTCCCAAAGTAATCGAATTATTTCTGGATGAGGAAAGCCAGCACCTTGCGAGTCTGAGCGAATTTATTTGCAAACCCATTTCCCTGCAGGCCGAAGCGGTGATGGCCCAAGAGCAATACGACATCGTATTGCTTTGATATTCAAACGGTCCGAGCATGTCCAACAGATTTACCGCAAACACCCAGCCTATCCCGATTCTGGTTTACCACCAGATTGCTGCCGCACCGGCGAAGGGCAGCCCCTTTCGAAGTCTGTACGTGGCGCCACAAGCCTTTGCCAGGCAAATGGCTTGGCTTGAACGGCTTGGCTATCAAGGATTGTCCATGACTGCTTTGGAACCCTATTTGAATGGTCATAAAAAAGGCAAGGTGGCAGGAATAACGTTCGATGATGGCTACTTGAATAACCTGTCGAATGCCTTGCCCTCATTGACGAAGCATGGTTTTTCTTCGACTTGTTATGCCCTCAGCGGACTGCTTGGCAAGACCAATGTCTGGGATTTAGAAACGGGTATTGCACAGACTGCATTGATGAATGAAGCTCAATTGCGTCAATGGGTTTTTGCTGGGCAGGAAGTAGGATCGCATACCCGGCAGCACATTGATCTAACGGCTAACGACCAAAACAAATGTCGTCTTGAAATTGCCTTGGGAAAAACCGAGCTCGAATCGGTAGTGAAAACTCCGGTGCAGCACTTTTGCTATCCGTATGGTCGCTACCAACCAGAACATATTGGGATGGTTGATACCCTTGGGTTTGTGACTGCCACCACCACGCAGCGCAGCCGTTGTCATCCCGAAATGGACATGCTGCAATTGCCCCGGGTACCTATCTTGCGTTCAACGTCGCTGCCTGTGTTCTGGCTCAAGATTGCAACTGCTTATGAAGACCGCCGAAAAAAATGAGTTCGCTCACGCCAAATTCTGCTGAAAGTTTTGTTGGTGAAAAAAAACGGCTGCGAATTGCCGTTTTCAACCGGACATTTTCTACAACTGGTGGTGGCGCAGAGCGCTACTCAATTGCGCTGGTTGAGCAACTGGCTTCCCGTCATGACATTCATGTATTTGCTCAGGAAATAGCCCATAACTGGCCTGGCGTCGCTTATCACCGGGTTTCAATGCCAATGCGCAAACCCCGATGGGTTAATCAGTTGTGGTTTGCCACCTGCACATGGTGGTCAACTCGAAGTGGTTTCGATGTCGTTCACTCCCATGAAAATACATGGCATGGTGACGTTCAAACTGTGCATGTGTTACCTGTGAAATACACGCTTTTTCGCGAGCTTTGGGGCTGGCGGAAAGTTTTTCGGTGGATCAAGGTAGTGGCCAGTCCACGTTTACTGGCTTACCTAGCACTAGAGCATTTGCGGTTCAAGTTTCGTCCCAACAGAAAAATAGTGGTCACTTCTGAAAGTCTTTGGAAGATTGTGGACGCTACCTATCCTGATTGCGAAGGGATGATTTCTGTCGTTACACCTGGAATTTCGCCGCCCCTTTTGCCACTAACGCAGCTAAGGAAAAAAAGGGCAAGGTCGCTATTAGGTTTGCCCGAGGATAAATATTGCGTATTGTTTGTCGCCAATGACTACCGCAAAAAAGGACTAAAAACCTTGCTAGCGGCACTCAGTAAATGCCCAACTGGATTTATTTTGGCTGTTGTTGGAAATCTGACTGAAATGCCTGCTTTCAACGAGCAGGTGAAAGTTCTAAATTTAGCATCCAGGGTCTTTTTTTTGGGTTCATTGAAAAATGTTGCTCCTGCTTATGAATCTGCCGATTGCCTTGCGCATCCAACACTTGAGGACACTTTTGCCATGGTCGTGCTTGAAGCCATGTCATACGGACTGCCGGTAGTGGTAAGCAGTGCTGAATACTGTGGTGTCGCCGGTCTTCTTCAGGATGGTGAAAATGCGCTGATCCTTGACGATCCGTTGGACCCATTCAAGCTACAGCGCGCTTTAGAGCAATTGCAGAACCAACCACTGTTGAGTGAAAAGTTGAGCAAGGGAGCGACAGCATTTGCAAGTTGCTACCAGTGGAGTCGGCTTGCACTGAAGCAGGAAGAGTTATATATGGATGTATACGAAGCTACAAATGCTGTCAAAAACCAACAGTAAATCAAACACAAATTCAGCCTCGCGACAATAAGCTTCAGCTAAGTCCAAACAACATAATTTGGGGCTTTTGTTTTGTGATCTGGATCTGATATATGTCAGCAGTCATCCACTGTTTGAAAAACCTGCTTTATGGGAATATTGAAGCTTGTGTCTCTGACCAAGATTCGCATCCGGATTTAATTTGGGTGCCGACATGCGCGTTAGCGTGTAGCCCAAACATGAATTTCAATTTCAAGATATGACATACCGATGTGTACCAGGCAACGCGCAACCTGATACACATGGTTAACTTCAGTCTGCCAAAACTGGCTCCAATTCAACCACTGGCACCGATGTGCGAATCAGATGGTCAAAAGCGCTTAATGCTGCCTTGGCACCATCACCGGCCGCAATAATAATCTGCTTGAAAGGTACGGTTGTTGCATCACCCGCTGCAAAAACTCCCGGCAACGATGTCTGTCCCCTTGCATCGACCACAATTTCGCCATGCTTAGACAGCTCAACCGTTCCTTTGAGCCAGTCAGTGTTGGGAATCAGGCCGATCTGGATAAAAACACCTTCAAGTTCAACCTTGCGTAACTCGCCGCTTGAACGATCTTTGTACACCAAACCGTTCACTTTCTGACTGTCACCAGTAATTTCAGTCGTTTGAGCATGCGTGAATACGCTCACGTTCTTCAGGCTGTGCAACTTGCGCTGCAAGACGGCATCAGCGCGCAGTGCACTGTCGAATTCAATCAACGTCACATGTCCAACAATACCTGCCAGGTCGATGGCCGCTTCAACGCCTGAATTGCCACCTCCGATGACCGCGACGCGTTTTCCCTTGAACAGGGGGCCATCGCAGTGCGGGCAATAAGCGACACCCTTGTTCTTGTATTCATGCTCACCTGGCACGTTGATGTTGCGCCAGCGTGCGCCTGTCGAAATGATGACTGATCTGGCTTGAAGGGAAGCACCGCTGTCGAGCTGAATCTCGATCATGTCCTTGCCCGGACCGGCGTTGGGAATCAGCGACTTGGCGCGCTGCATATTCATGATGTCGACATCGTAATCACGTACATGCTGTTCAAGCGCGACTGCAAACTGCGGGCCTTCGGTATGTTGCAGTGAAATGAAGTTTTCGATGCCCAGTGTGTCAAGCACTTGTCCACCGAAGCGTTCTGATGCGACGCCGGTTCGAATTCCTTTGCGCGCAGCATATACCGCAGCAGCTGCACCGGCAGGACCACCACCAACGATCAGTACATCAAACGGCGCCTTGGCAGCGATTTTCCTGGCTTCGCGCTCAACTCCACTGGTGTCGATCTTGGCCAGTATTTCTTCCAGGCTCATGCGCCCTTGGCTGAATTCAGTGCCATTGAGAAACACGGTCGGCACCGCCATGATCTGGCGTTCCTTGACTTCATCCTGGAACAATGCGCCGTCGATCATGGTGTTAGTGATGCGCGGATTCTGAACAGCCATCAAGTTAAGGGCCTGCACCACGTCAGGGCAACTGTGGCAGGTCAATGAGACATAAATTTCGAATTTGAAGTCTCCATCAAGGGCGCGAATTTGTTCAAGAATATCCGCTTCCACCTTAGGCGGATAACCGCCAATTTGCAACAGGGCGAGGATCAGCGAGGTGAATTCATGGCCCATCGGCAGGCCGGCAAAGCGAGGGCCGTGGTTTTCGCCTGGACGGTTGATGGAAAATGACGGTTTGCGGTGGTTGTCGTCGCGACTTTCGCTGACCTTGACCAGCGGGGAGACGTCGGCAATATCTTTTAGCAGCGACTGCAACTCTCCCGACGCTTTGCTTTCGTCAAGCGAGGCTACGATTTCAATTGGCTGCGTAGCGCGTTCGAGGTAGCTGTTCAATTGTGCTTTTGTGCTGGCGTCGAGCATGGAAGTCCCACTTTAAGAATTACGTAGAGAAATAAAAAAGCCCGGGTGCATTCGCGCCCGGGCTGTAGCGCTCACAGGTTTACTTAGATCTTGCCGACCAGGTCAAACGAAGGCTTCAACGTTTCGGCGCCTTCGTTCCACTTCGCGGGGCAAACTTCACCAGGATGAGCGGCGATGTACTGGGCTGCCTTGAGGCGGCGCAACAATTCCTTGGCGTCGCGGCCAATGCCGTCTGGGTGCACTTCAATGGTCTGGATCTTGCCTTCCGGGTTGACAATGAACGTACCGCGAAGGCACAGACCGGCGGCGTCGCCATCTTCTATCAAAACGTCAAAGCCTTTAGCCAAAACATGTGCCGGGTCGCCCACCAAAGCGTACTGGACTTTGCTCATTTCAGGCGAGCTGTCGTGCCATGCTTTATGCGTGAAGTGGGTGTCGGTTGAGACACCGTAGATGTCGACACCCATTTTTTGGAATTCAGCATAGTTATCAGCCAGGTCTCCCAATTCGGTAGGGCATACAAAAGTGAAGGCTGCTGGGAAGAAAACAAATACTGACCATTTGCCTTTGATCTTCTCGTTGCTTACCGGTACAAACTTTCCATTTTGGTAGGCAGTGGCATTGAATGGGACGACTTCGGTATTGATCAGGGACATGAATTTTTACTTTCGGGTTGGTTAGAAATCTAACTGAAGCCATAGTTTAAGACTTATAAGTACATAAATAAAATAGGTTTTATCTATACATTGAATTGAGGATGGCTATTTCGTCGTTGAGGCTTCAGGAATGGTGAAATTTTTATTCAAAGCAAAACTAAATTTTCAGCATAAACAGGCTTTTGCGCAATAGGGTCATATGTGAGCTGCTATTTAAATCATAGCGAACTGCTGTACATGAAAAAAACCTGCAATTTACACAATCAATACTCAAGCCGTTCCGGTTTGATTTCCTGAAGAATCGTGGTGGCAATTTCTTCGATGGACTTGGTCGTAGTGGACAGCCAGCGAATGCCTTCGCGACGCATCATGGCCTCGGCTTCATGAATTTCGTGCCGGCAGTTGGCCAGGCTGGAATAGGTTGAATTAGGCCGACGTTCATTGCGTATCTGACTCAAGCGTTCAGGATTGATCGTCAGCCCAAAGATTTTTTTGCGATGAGGCACCAGCGCCGGTGGCAACTGCCGACGATCAAAGTCTTCCGGAATCAATGGGTAATTTGACGCTTTCAAACCGTATTGCATGGCCAGGTATAACGTCGTCGGGGTTTTTCCGCTGCGGCTTACACCGACCAGGATCACGTCAGAGCCCGCAAGGTCCCGATGGCTTTGGCCATCGTCGTGCGCCAGCGAAAAATTAATTGCCTCGATACGGTCGTCATAGGCCTTGCTCTTGGAGGCATCTGAAAAACGGCCAACCCGATGGTTTGACTTGATGCCCAGTTCGCTTTCCAGAGGCGCGACAAACATGCCAAACATGTCCAGCAGCATGCCGTTGCATTGCGCCTTGATGACCGCCAGGATATTCATGTTTACCAGCGTTGTGAAAACAATGGGCCGCTTGCCTTCCAGGTCGCCAGTGTGGTTGATATGCCGGATCGCCTGATGGGCTTTGTCAACGGTGTCGATGAAGGGCAGGCGAACATGGCGAGGATTGATCTCGAACTGGGCCAGGATGGCGTTGCCAAAGGTTTCCGCCGTGATGCCGGTGCCGTCAGAGATGAAAAACACGGTGCGATTTGACATGATGCTCGATTCAGGCAGATGAAAAACGAGGGAAGGGGGTTGGATGACAGCCCCCTACAATCGGGTCAATTATCCAGTTTATGGTTCAGTGCGCCAGCCAAGCCCTCAAAAAGAACAATCAGGTTTAAGGCTGCACTGCACTGATATCGCCGATTTTTAACCTCCCGGAGTATTTCCATGTCTAACCTGTTTGACGCAAACGCCTTGGTTGTGCCGTTTGAAAACCTGAGGATGACCGATGTCGATTCGGTCGGCGGCAAAAATGCCAGCCTGGGCGAAATGATTTCGCAACTGCCCACCGGTCCGCAGGGTGTGCAGGTGCCGACTGGCTTTGCCACCACGGCGCACGCGTTTCGCGAGTTTCTGGCCCATGCCGGACTTGATGGAAAAATCAATGCCGTCCTTGACGCGCTTGATACCGAAGATGTGCGGGCGCTAGCCCAAGCCGGTGCGCAGATTCGTCAAATGGTAGAGGCACAACCTTTTCCCCCTGAATTCGAGCAGGCTGTACGAAGCAGCTTTGCCAGCCTGAGCGCGAGCAATTCGCAGGCCAGTTTTGCTGTACGTTCATCAGCCACGGCAGAAGATCTGCCCGATGCGTCCTTTGCCGGCCAGCAGGAAACCTTTTTGAATGTTGTCGGCATTGAGGATGTGCTGCACAAGATGAAAGAGGTGTTTGCTTCCCTCTACAACGACCGCGCCATCAGCTACCGTGTCCACCAGGGCTTTGCCCATTCCGACGTGGCCCTTTCTGCCGGCGTGCAGCGCATGGTGCGAAGTGACCTGGGCGCTGCCGGGGTGATGTTCACCATCGACACCGAAAGCGGATTCGAGGATGTGGTGTTCATCACTTCCAGTTACGGCCTGGGAGAAACAGTAGTGCAGGGCGCTGTGAATCCGGACGAGTTTTATGTTCACAAGCCGATGCTCAATGCTGGCAACCGTGCGGTCATACGCCGAAACCTGGGCTCCAAGCTCCTGCAGATGGAGTTCACCACAGCAGAAGAAAAAAAATCCAATGGCAAGCTGGTCAAGACCACTGATGTGCCGATTGAGCTGCGTAATCGCTTTTCATTAACCGACGCGGATGTCGAGCAACTGGCGCGCTATGCGGTGATCATTGAAAACCACTATGGCCGCCCGATGGACATTGAATGGGGTAAAGATGGAACGGACGGTGAGTTGTATATCTTGCAGGCGCGTCCAGAAACCGTGAAGAGCCAGGCCAAGGGCAAGGCTGAGCAGCGCTACAAGCTAAAGGGAACCGGCACCGTGCTGGCCGAAGGCCGCGCGATTGGCCAGAAAATAGGCACCGGCCCGGTTCGCATCGTGTACGACATCAAGGACATGGACCAGGTTCGTCCAGGCGATGTGCTGGTTACCGATATGACTGACCCCAACTGGGAGCCGGTAATGAAGCGAGCCAGTGCCATTGTTACCAACCGCGGTGGGCGTACCTGCCACGCGGCGATCATTGCGCGTGAACTTGGCATCCCGGCTGTGGTGGGTTGCGGTGATGCCACCGGGCAACTCAAGGACGGCATGCTGGTGACGGTGAGCTGCGCTGAAGGCGACACCGGCACGATCTACGACGGCTTGCTGGAAACCGAAATCACGGAAGTCGAGCGAGGCGAGATGCCGCCAATTGACATCAAGATCATGATGAATGTGGGCAACCCGCAACTGGCTTTTGACTTCTGCCAGATTCCAAATCAGGGCGTGGGTCTGGCGCGGCTGGAGTTTGTGATCAACAACAACATCGGCGTGCATCCCAAGGCAATTCTGGACTATCCAAATGTTGACCCAGACCTGAAAAAAGCAGTGGAAAGCGTAGCGCGCGGCCATGCGTCGCCGCGTGCGTTTTATGTTGACAAGGTGGCTGAAGGTATTGCCACCATTGGCGCGGCGTTCTGGCCCAAGCCGGTCATTGTTCGCCTGTCGGACTTCAAGTCCAACGAATACCGCAAGCTGATTGGCGGCTCGCGCTACGAGCCTGAAGAAGAAAATCCAATGCTGGGATTTCGCGGCGCCGCACGCTACATCAGCACTGATTTCCGCGAAGCCTTTGCCATGGAATGCGAAGCCCTCAGGCGGGTTCGCAATGATATGGGGCTGACGAATGTCGAGGTCATGGTGCCGTTTGTCCGTACCTTGGGACAGGCCAAGGCCGTTACTGATTTGCTGGCTGAACACGGCCTCAAGCGCGGCGAAAAAGGCCTGCGAATCATCATGATGTGCGAAGTGCCGAGCAATGCGGTGCTGGCCGAGCAATTTCTTGAGTTTTTTGACGGCTTTTCCATAGGCTCGAACGACCTGACGCAACTTACGCTGGGTCTGGACCGCGATTCGGGTCTGGAGATTCTGGCCAAGGACTTTGACGAGCGCGATCCAGCCGTCAAGGCTTTGCTCAGCATGGCTATTTCAGCGTGCAAGCGTCAGGGGAAATATGTGGGTATTTGCGGGCAGGGCCCCAGCGATCATGCGGACTTTGCCCAATGGCTCAAGGAACAGGGAATTGGTTCTATTTCGTTGAATCCTGATACCGTGATCGAGACTTGGAAACGTCTGGCTGATTGATCTGACCAACCTGCCGCACAAGGAATTTTCTTGACTGATCCGGGCTGTCAGTCATTTGCATTTCACTATTTGATAATCGAAGTGCATTTTTGTTTCTTGTGCCGACCAACATGTTGATTGTGGTCACAGCCTTCAAACTTGTTGCGGAAATTGCGCTTCTTTCGCTGTGTGGACAATGGCTTCTGGGATTTCTGACGGGTGCCAGACGCAATGGCAATCCCTTTTATGCTTTTCTCCAATTGCTGGGACACCCTTGGGTTAGAGCAGCTCGCTGGCTTTCACCCAAAATAGTGCTGGATCGCCATCTGCCGCTGGTTGCTTTTTTCCTCATGCTGCTCATTTGGACCGCAGCCAGCATGGCCAAGATTGGCATCTGCCTCCAGACGGGTGTGAATTTATGCAAGTAAAACCAGCACTGAATCAGCATCTTGTGTACCTTTTTTTAAAAATGCAGGCGCTGGTACTGCTGGCACTCGGCAATCACACAAAGGCACTGTCGCGATTCGACAGAATTCTTGAACTCTGGCCCGCAGACTGTCATGCGCTTGCCAGCTGCGCCCATGTGCTGGCATATCTCAATCGGTTTGATGAGTCAGTTTTGATTCTGCAACAGCTCACGCGTATCGTGGCATCGAAGGAGGAATTGGGAACTGTCTGGTTCAATTTGGCTTATGTGCTTCAGCAGACAGACCGTCATGAAGAGGCCTGTACTGCATTTGAGAATGCTATCGGACAATGTCCTAGCATGGACCAGGCCTGGTATGGCCTTGGACTGGTCCTGATCCGGCAGGACAAGCTGCATGATGCCAGGAATGCACTGAAGCAAGTCACGAGCCTGCAGCCTATGGCTCCCCATGGTTGGTATCGGCTGGCGCATGTTGATTTGGCATTGGGGGCTCCAGAGAAAGCCCTTCAGGTTCTTGATCACCTGCGCCGGTTTGAACCGAAGGTGGGTGCGCAACTCGAACGCGAAATTGAACAGCATGGTTGCTTGGCCAAATCGTCAGAAAAATGGACTGGGGCATGACAACACCTGGTGAATTGCATCGTCGCTACTGGCGGAAAACCCTTTTGGTCACGTCTGTATTGTTGATCGTCTGGTTCATCACTACCTTTGGAGTTGTTTATTTTGCGCGGTTTCTGACCTTTAACTTCTTCGGCTGGCCGTTCAGCTTTTGGATGGGCGCGCAAGGATCCTTGATGATTTATTGCTTATTGGTCGGTTTTTATGCTTGGTACATGAATAAGCTGGATGCCGAGCATGGCCTTGATCACAAGGACGACTAAACATGGCTGGGTTGTCAGGTCATCGTGAAGCATCTTCGCGTTCGAAAAAGAGCTTTAAATCCCAGCTGGACCGTATTTATTTATGGTTCACCCTCGGCGTGGTCATTTACGTATTACTGCTGGGGGGACTTGAACAGCTGGGCATGCCGCACGTTTGGATTGGCCTGACGTTCTTGTTGTCAACCATTGCCACATATGCAGGCATCGGCATATTGACCCGAACCACCGATGCCAACGAATATTACGTGGCCGGCCGGCGCGTTCCGGCCATCTACAACGGTATGGCGATAGGCGCCGACTGGATGTCGGCGGCTTCCTTCCTGGGGCTGGCGGGTACCCTTTACCTGACGGGTTACAGCGGGCTGGCGTTCCTCATGGGATGGACGGGCGGCTATTGCCTGGTGGCATTGGTACTGGCTCCCTACCTGAGAAAGTTTGGGCAGTTCACGATTCCGGATTTTCTCGGTGAGCGTTATGGTGGCCATCTGCCAAGGTTTATAGGACTGGCTGCTGCCATACTTTGCTCGTTCACTTATCTGGTTGCACAGATCTACGGTGTGGGTCTGATCACCTCCTATTTGACCGGCATCGCTTTTGAACTGGGCATCTTTTTGGGGGTTGGCGGCTTACTGGTCTGCTCATTTTTGGGGGGAATGCGCGCGGTGACGTGGACGCAGGTGGCGCAATACATAATTTTACTGATTGCCTACCTGATTCCGGTGGTCTGGCTGTCGGTCAAACAGACGGGTATTCCGGTTCCCCAGGCGATTTATGGCTACCAACTTGAGAAAGTGACTGCCAAGGAAAAAGAGTTGACGTTTGACCCCAAGGAACTGGAGGTTCGCGCCATATTCAGCCAACGTGCAAAAGCGCTGGATGAAAAAATGAAGAACCCTGCGCGGGCCATGGCTGCCGACAAACTCGCCGCCACCCAAAAGGTAGCTGCGCTCAAGGCCGGTAATGCATCGGTAGCTGAAATTTCTGCGGCGGGCAAGGCCTTGGCAGCCCTGCCAAAAGATGAGGAAACGGCGCTTCGTGAATGGTCTGTTTCTAAGGCCGCAAACGAAATCAAAAGCCAGCCTCTGAACGGCATGCCTGCCCACGCAGCGCAGTTCCTGGGCAATCCTGAGGGAACGCCGCAAGAACAAGCGATATATGACCTGTCAAGACGCAATTTCCTGGCCCTGGTTTTTTGCCTGATGGTCGGAACATCGGCCTTGCCGCACATTCTGATGCGTTACTACACGGTCCCCAGTGTTCGGGAAGCGCGGCAATCGGTAACCTGGTCCCTGTTCTTCGTTTTTCTTTTGTACTGCACTGCACCTGCACTGGCTGTACTGGTGAAGTACGAAATTTTTACTGTGCTGGTTGGCACCCCTTTTGACCAGTTGCCAGCATGGGTTCATGAGTGGAACAAGGTCGATCCGGCGTTGCTGTCCGTGGTCGATGTGAACATGGACAATCTCTTGCAGCTTAATGAAATGACAATCGGCGGCGACATCGTGGTGTTGCTCACGCCCGAGCTGGCGGGATTGCCCTATGTTATTTCAGCCCTGGTTGCCGCAGGCGGACTGGCCGCTGCGTTGTCTACCGCGGATGGACTGCTGCTCGTCATTGCCAACGCCTTGGGCCATGACCTTTATTACAAGATGATTGATCCGAATGCCTCGACTGTCAGCCGTGTTACCTTGTCAAAAATACTCCTGCTTGTGATGGCCCTGCTCGCTGCCTATGTGGCAGCCCAAAAGCCTGCCGACATTCTTTTTCTGGTGTCTGCAGCTTTTTCGTTTGCTGCCGCTTCTTTTTTTCCGGCACTGAGCATTGGCATTTTCTGGAAACGCGCAACTGGTCCAGCAGCCACGATGGGAATGATGGCGGGTCTGGGCGTCACAACCTATTACATGGTGATCAATCAACCATGGTTACGCGATACCTTTGGAATCGTTTCTCCGGTTCAGCTCTGGTGGGGAATCGACCCTATTTCGGCCGGACTTTTTGGCGTGCCGGTTGGTTTTGCCGTGATCATTCTGGTCAGCCTTATTACAAAACCACCCACTCAGGATATCCAGGCATTTGTTGACTACATTCGGTACCCAGATTTGAAAGTTCATCAACGGTCTTTTGCTGAATCAGTAGACCGAGAAGACAAGACATCAAAAAAGCAAATACCCGACGGGCTATAATCATGGGCTTCGCCTTGCTGCACCCAAAAACCATTCAGGTTCGACGCTGGGGCAGCTTAAATTAACCAAAAGGAGAGTTATGCGTCATTACGAGATCGTCTTGCTGATCCATCCGGATCAAAGTGAGCAAGTCCCAGCCATGCTGGAGCGTTACAAGGGCATGATTACCGCCGGCGGCGGCACTGTGCACCGCGTTGAAGATTGGGGTCGCCGCCAGTTGGTGTACCTGATCCAGAAATTGGCCAAAGCCCATTACCTCTGCATCAACATCGAAGCCAGCCAGGCCGTGATGGAAGAAATTGAACATGCGTTCAAATTCAACGACGCCGTGTTGCGCCACCTGACCGTGGTGAAGAAGAAGGCCGAAACCGGACCTTCCCTCATGATGCGTAATGTCGAGAGGGAAGAAGCCCGTAAAACCCAACAGCAGGAATTTGCGGGTTAACCGCTCATGCCGTTGAACGCCTAGGTGACGTGGAACATTAATCGTAGTGAACCAGGTTGATTTGAATGCATGTATCGCCGAGCTAAGTCCTCTGCGATACACGCCCTCTGGAATTTCCGCCATTAATTTCATTCTTGAACATGAGTCTGAAGTTCTTGAGGCAGGAGTAAACAGGAAAGTCAAGTTGACAATAAGGGCCGTTGCTTTTGGAACGCTGGCTGAGCAAGCCGTCAAGCTTCCTCTAGCCAAGTCCTTCAGGTTTACCGGATTTCTGATCAATGCGCGTACCAGTAAAGGCGTTGTTTTTCATATTCAAGCTCTTCACCCGATCCCTCAGGCAGAGCAAGTACTGAACCCTATTTAAGGAGTCCATCATGGCCGGACCAAAACGTTTTAACAAAGACAAGCGCCCCAAGCGCAATACTCAATCGCTGTTGTTCAAGCGCAAGCGCTTTTGCCGCTTCACAGCTGCAGGCGTTGAAGAAATCGATTACAAAGATATCGACACTCTGCGCGATTTCGTTTCTGAAAATGGAAAAATTATTCCCGCACGCCTGACCGGCACTCGCGCTATTTTTCAGCGCCAGATCAACACCGCTGTCAAGCGCGCTCGCTTCTTGGCGATGCTGCCTTACAGCGATCAGCACCGCAGCCTGTAAGGAGATACGACCATGCAAATTATTCTGCTCGACAAAGTCGTGAACCTTGGAAATCTGGGTGACGTCGTCAAAGTTAAAGACGGCTATGCACGCAATTTCCTGATCCCTTTCGGCCGCGCCCGCCGCGCTACCGCAGCGGCTATCAAGGAATTCGAAGTCAAGCGTGCCGAGCTTGAAAAAGCTGCTGCAGCCAAACTGGCTGAAATGCAGGCTCAAGGTGAAAAGCTCGGTGGTACCACCGTCAAGCTGACGCAAAAAGCAGGTGTTGACGGCCGCTTGTTCGGCTCTGTTACCAATGCTGACATCGCCCAAGAGGTGACTAAGCAAGGGTTTGTGGTTTCCAAATCGCAGATTCGCTTGCCAAATGGCGCGATAAAGACAGTCGGCGACCACTTGGTCAACGTCGCCTTGCACACTGACGTGGTGGTCGACATCACCGTGACGGTTTACGGCGAAACTGCCTAATCAGGTTGTCTGATCCCTTTTAAAAAGCCGCTCTTCGGAGCGGCTTTTTTCTTGGAGTAAACAGGTAATCGATAGGCTGTGAAACGAGAGTGCAAACGGCTTTCGACCACATTTTCACCTGATTTTCCAAATTCACAAACGTTCGTCTCGTGCGTTTCAAGGCTTAAGGCTTAACATTCAGCCTTCCCAAGGAATCCCATGTCTGCCGTACTTTCTCCTTTTTCTGATTCAGCTTACAGCGCTGACCGCCAGATTGCCCAACTCAGAATTCCACCGCACTCTATTGAAGGCGAATCCAGTGTTTTGGGCGGTCTGTTGCTCGACAACAGCGCATGGGACCGTGTTGGCGATCTTCTTGCAGATCAGGATTTTTACCGTCATGAACACCAGCTTATTTATGGTGCCATTGGTTGGCTCATCAATGCGTCCAAGCCGGCTGACATCATCACTGTCTTCGAACGTCTGCAGAGTCTGGGCAAAAATGACGAAATAGGCGGACTGAGCTACCTCAACGCACTGGCCCAGTATGTTCCCAGTGCCAGCAACATCAGGCGTTATGCCGAAATTGTGCGGGAACGTTCTATCTTGCGCAAACTGGTGGCCGCATCGGACGAGATCGCGACCAATGCCTTCAATCCGCAAGGCAAGTCCGTCACGGTAATTCTTGATGAGGCCGAGCAAAAAATCCTGAACATTGGCGAGCAAGGCGGCCGGTCACAGCAGGGCTTTCAGAGTATGGATACGCTGGTGGTGGACCTGCTGGACCGCGTCACCGAGATGTCTGAGAATCCCAACGATGTCACCGGCGTGCCCACCGGTTTTGTTGACCTGGACCGTATGACATCGGGATTCCAGGCGGGTGACCTGATCATTCTGGCTGCACGTCCCTCCATGGGAAAAACTGCACTCGCCATCAATATCGCCGAGCATGTCGCATTGCATGAAGGACTGCCGGTTGCTGTTTTCTCCATGGAAATGGGGGCCTCTCAATTGGCAGTGCGTATCGTCGGCTCGATTGGCCGCATAGATCAGACGCATTTGCGTACCGGCGCCTTGACCGATGAGGAATGGCCGCGACTGACGGAAGCCATAGAAAAGCTGAGAACTATTTCGCTCCATATTGACGAGACTGCAGGCTTAACGGTCAGTGAACTGCGTGCCAATGCAAGACGCTTGGCGCGCCAGTGCGGCAAACTCGGTTTGATCGTCGTCGATTATCTTCAACTGATGAGCGTATCAAGCGGCATGGCGGATGAAAACCGGGCAACTGCCGTGGGAGAAATTTCACGCGGTCTGAAAATGCTGGCCAAAGAGCTTCAATGCCCTGTGATCGCGCTGTCGCAGTTAAGCCGTGGGGTTGAGTCGCGTACCGACAAACGACCGATGATGAGCGACCTGCGTGAATCCGGAGCCATCGAGCAAGATGCCGACATCATCATGTTCATTTATCGCGATGAGTACTACACAAAAGAGGCTTGCAAGGAACCGGGTGTGGCTGAGGTCATCATCAGCAAGCAACGTAACGGACCCACAGGAACCGTCAAACTGGCCTTTATCAACCGGATCACGAAATTTGAAAGCTTGGCCCACAGTTCGGGTGATTTTTGATAAAAATCGATCTTGGCGCATACTGGATAAGCAGAGTTTGCTATATATTTAATAGCTAAAAATAAAGGCTTTTCAAGGTGTAGAGCAATGTTTATTATTAATTTGAATAACGCTCAAAGCCGCCATTGGAAGCTTATTCAAGGTCTTCCATGGCCAGCATGTGGTATTTTTGGGCATATGAAAAAGGGAATTCCCTCACCACTGTCATCAGTCGTTTCGCATCGTCATCTGAGGGTGCCTTGACCATCAAGGCATGATGCCCCTCACGCGCCAGGTTAATGTATTTATTGACGGTTGCACCTTCGGTTCCGACAGAGGGCAGTTCGACAGAGGATTCGCCGTCGATCCTGCCGATTTCCCGCAATATTACCGAAGGAGTAAGAAACATGACGTCTTGTTCGTTGAATCCAGCCTGCTCGATTTTCTGGGCTGCCTGTTGAGCGTTTTCAGCGTCTGGAAACACGACAAATGCGTATCCCGTAGGGTAAAAAACCCCTTGGATTGTCGTCATTTTGGAAGTTATAAAAAATGGTTGCACAGCACTTTCTCCTTGGTTGAGTTGCCATTACGCCACACTCTAAAAATTTTTTCTGTAGGTCAGTTTACAAGGTCACGGAGAGAAAATTCCCTGCATCCATAGCATCTACCGATATAAAACGTGCTGAAAGAACTTCAAACCGCCGTGACGTCAAGGCAACTCCTCGGACTTTAACGAGGGTTCGGACATGACACGTGCAATGCCTGCGAGATTATTCACCAGCCGATTTGTAAAGAAGCTGCTTTGTGTGTCGGGTTCCAACGCTGCGATGGCCAGGTTGGCTAAAGGCTGATTTAAGGGGATGTAATAGCTTCCCACAGGTGCATCGATTACTCCCCTTACCAGCAAAACCTCGATTTTCGGTGCGGGCCGGCCATTCGTTATTGCGCCTTCTTGCTTGTCAATTCCTGCGCGCTTTGTTTCGCGGTAAATGTCGCCCAGCATGGCACTGGGTTCAAGCACTTCAAGTACCTTCACCCCATGCAGTCGCAAACGTTCAACGGCCACTTTGGAAGATCCTGCAATCCAGTAACCGCATGGCCGAACCCTCGACTTGAGGGTTCTCAGCGCCAGTGCTGATTCCCAGTCTACCGTTACGCTCTTGTCGACGCCGGTGATGGGATCAAGCATTTGCAGATCGTACTGTGCTGGCGTGTTCGCGACCTCGATTGCCGCCTGGCCTTTGCAGGCCATGCCAGCGACTTCCTTGTCGAGGTAAGGACGCAACTGGCTCAGGTCTTTGGCTCTCTGCGCTGTGCTGCCCAGGATGCTAGTGATGGCGGTGACATGGGTATGCACCCGCCGTTGGAGATGCAGTCGTCCCAGGCCTGCTCCGCGCGAGTAGATTGCTACGCTGATTGCATTTTTCAAACCTTCCACATTGCGGATCGTGACAGGTTCAGGGCCACCCATGGACACTGTCCGGTCTGCCGTGTCCGCTGAAGTGCTGTAGTACCAATCGGTGCTCAAGCCTTGACCTTTAAGCGCTGCAAGCAATGGGCGCCGAAACCATTCTTCATCCGCCTTTGTTAAAAACTCTGGCAAATTGGCCGTGCTGGAGTATTGCAGGAGAACATCTGACTTCTGAACTGCACCAAACTTTTGCTGGTAAATGTCCGACACCTGATACTCCCCGACATCCACGACAACAGTTGCTTGGTAATCGCGGCTCAGCCGGGCCAGCGCTTGGGTTTCCGGTGTGCTGAGCAGCAAATGATCACGCGCCATGTCCTGGCCGCCGGCACCCAAGGCTTCACCCCGGGTCGCGCCATCAAGGTTGATACGCGGAACAATCACAACATTGATGCGTTCAAGCAGCGGTTGCAGCAGGCCTTGCGCGAGTTCCCGGGCGATGACCAGCAGGGCTTCGCTGCCTGCGGGTTCATCGCCATGCTGCTGGCCGATCAACAGCACCGTAGGGCGCCCTGTGGCCAAAAGACTGGCAGGGTCAGTGCCTGTTCCCCTGGTCAAAACCAGCGCTTCCAACGGTTGACCTTGCTGCGAAGATCCCATTGGCAATAGCGCTGCCTTGACCCCGACCGACCGGGACAAGGCGGTTGCCTGATCGTTCAGCCAGTTGTGGATTTCAGCCTGCGTCGTGAAATTTGTATGACCTGTTTGAAGCCCCGGGGTGCTATAGACGATGGTGGGTGATGTGAATCGGGCAGCCACTGCCGGCCCATAAGGGGGTGGCGCTTCGATGGGCAAAGACGGAATGACCGAAGGTAGAGTCACTGGAGTCGTTTGCACGACAACCCCTGGTTCCACCAAAATCGTTACGGGCCCTGTGTTTGCAGGAGCAGACGGGCGCGGTGTTCCGGGGACCCACGGCGGCAACTGTACGGAGGTGCAGGCAGTCAGAAAAATGAGCGAAGCGGTCATGATCAAACTTGCAGGGAGATGGCAGGGAGATGCGCCGCGACTGACAGCAGGTGAGAAAGAGAAATGCATGGTGATCATCCTTGTGACGGCGGTTTTGACCATGGGTCAGGCGTGATTCGCAGAATTTTCAAAGCAACGATGTTAACTTGCAGCGCTTTTACAACACGGTTTGCATGCTCTGTGGCAGAAAGATTGATAAAAACGGGGAAGCCTTTAGTGATGGTCTTTGCAGCTTTCAGGGAAAATGGAGCAATGTCAATTCCTGTTTCTATCGATCCTTCGATTCATGTCACTTCTCCTTGGCGAATGAGCGTTGCGCCCATGATGGATTGGACTGATCGGCATTGCCGCTATTTTCATCGTTTGCTCTCACGACACGCGCTGCTCTATACCGAAATGGTGACGACTGGTGCGCTGATTCATGGCGATGCGGGCAGACATTTGCGCTTTGATGCCGAGGAGCATCCGGTTGCGTTGCAACTCGGTGGCAGCGAGCCGAAAGACTTGGCGCATTGCGCCAGACTGGGTGAAGCGTGGGGTTACCGCGAAATCAATCTCAATTGCGGCTGTCCAAGCGAACGGGTGCAGCGGGGCGCGTTCGGCGCTTCCCTGATGGGTGATCCGACTCTGGTTGCTGATTGCGTCAAGGCTATGGTCGATGTTGTGGATGTTCCTGTCACCGTGAAACACCGAATTGGAATCGACAGAGACGAATCCTATGGGTTCGTGCGCGATTTTGTCGGCACTGTCAGCAAAGCAGGCTGCAACACATTCATTGTTCATGCCCGTAATGCCTGGTTGAAAGGCTTGAGCCCCAAGGAAAATCGCGAAGTGCCACCGCTGCGCTACGAAATGGTTCACCGCCTGAAAAAAGAGTTTCCAAATCTCACGATTTGCATCAATGGCGGTGTTAACACCCGTGAAGAGGTGAGTGCGCAATTGCTTGAAGTTGACGGCGTGATGATTGGCCGTGAGGCCTATCACAATCCCTGGTGGCTGACATCATGGGATGAAGATTTTTTTGGTTCCGGCGGTCGGATCAAAACCCGTGAGGAGGTAGAAGCATTGATGTGCGACTACATGCTGCGTGAAGCCACTGCAAATGGGACTGCCTTCAGTGCCATTGCCCGCCACATGCTGGGTTTACGCCATGGTTTGCCGGGCTCACGCCGTTGGCGTCAGGTGTGGAGCGACCATAAACTCAAAGCGCTTGAGCCACACGATGTTATGGCCTTGGCCCACCATGACGCGCTGACGGCTGCCTGACTCTCAAAGGTAGTCACACGAGCGATTACTTTAAAGACTTTGACGGGCTCATGCATGAGCTAATTGATGACGCGCAAACTTCTTTGAAAAAATTAATCTGCTTGTTAATAACCTTGAATACAAATTTCAGATGGGGAAAATTGTAGAGTCAGGTTGTTCAGGTCTCCGGTTCTAGTCACTGCGTCATCAAGTTCAGCATGCAAGGGAGGTTCTATGGATGTCGTCCGTAATTTTCTAACGCGCTACGAGCAAACACGGGAAGAAGAGCTATCCCTTGAGGAATACCTCGATCTTTGCAAAAGCAATCCGCTGGTTTATGCCACAGCGGCCGAGCGAATGCTTTCTGCCATTGGGGAGCCCGAGGTGTTCGACACGCACCGCGATCAGCGTCTTTCGCGTATTTTTGGCAACAAGGTCATCAAGATCTATCCGGCCTTCCGTGATTTTTACGGCTTGGAAGATCCGATCGAGCAGGTGGTGTCATATTTCCGCCATGCGGCACAAGGGCTGGAAGAAAAGAAGCAGATTCTTTACCTGCTGGGTCCGGTGGGCGGTGGAAAGTCCTCAATTGCCGAACGGCTCAAACAACTGATGGAACAAGTGCCCTTGTACGCGCTGAAAAATTCACCGGTCAACGAGTCGCCATTAGGCCTGTTCAACAACGCCGAGGACATTCCCCTGCTTGAAAGCCAGTACGGCATCGCGCCGCGTTATTTGCAGCGTGTCATGTCGCCATGGGCGGTCAAGCGCCTTGAGGAGTATGGCGGCGACATACGTAAATTTCGCGTTGTCAAGCGTTTCCCTTCGATCCTCAAGCAGTGTGCCATCGCCAAGACCGAACCGGGCGATGAGAACAATCAGGACATCTCGACACTGGTGGGCAAGATCGACATCCGCAAGCTGGAATTGTTCGCCCAGGATGACCCGGACGCCTACAGCTATTCAGGCGGCTTGTGCCTGGCCAACCAAGGACTACTGGAGTTTGTCGAGATGTTCAAGGCGCCCATCAAGGTTCTCCATCCCTTGCTCACGGCGACCCAGGAGGCCAACTTCAAGGGAACCGAGGGTTTCGGGGCAATTCCATTTGACGGCATCGTGATGGCCCATTCGAACGAAAGCGAATGGAAAGCCTTCCGGAACAACAAGAACAACGAAGCTTTTCTGGATCGCATTTACATCGTCAAGGTGCCATATTGCCTGCGTGCCTCGGAGGAAATCCGCATTTATGAAAAGCTGATCCGCAATTCATCGTTGTCAGGCGCCATTTGCGCGCCAGGAACGCTGAAGATGATGGCGCAATTTGCCGTGCTGACGCGTCTGAAGGACCCTGAAAATTCCAGCATTTTCAGCAAGCTGCTGGTGTATGACGGAGAGAACCTGAAAGACACTGATCCAAAGGCCAAGAGTTATCAGGAGTACCGCGACTATGCCGGCGTTGACGAAGGAATGACGGGTATATCGACACGCTTTGCCTTCAAGATTCTGTCCAAAGTGTTCAATTTTGATTCCAGTGAAATCGCCGCCAATCCGGTCCATCTCATGTACGTTCTGGAGCAGCAGATCGAGCGCGAGCAATTTACGCCTGAGGTCGAGCAGCGCTACCTGGCATTCATCAAGGAATACTTGGCGGTACGTTATGCCGAATTTATCGGCAAGGAAATCCAGACGGCTTACCTGGAGTCGTATTCGGAATATGGGCAAAATATTTTTGACCGCTATGTGACCTATGCGGATTTCTGGATTCAGGATCAGGAGTTCAGAGACTCCGACACCGGCGAGATTTTTGACAGGGCATCGCTCAATGCGGAACTCGAAAAAATCGAAAAGCCCGCAGGCATTAGCAATCCGAAAGATTTCCGCAACGAAATTGTCAATTTCGTGCTGCGAAGCCGCGCCAGCAATGCCGGCAAGAATCCGAACTGGACCAGTTATGAAAAACTGCGCGCGGTGATCGAGAAGAAGATGTTTTCCAACACGGAGGACTTGTTGCCCGTGATCTCATTCAACGCCAAGGCAAGCGCTGAGGAAAAGCAAAAGCATGAAAACTTCCTGAACCGGATGATGGACAAGGGCTACAGCGCCCGCCAGGTTCGCCTGCTTTGCGAGTGGTATCTCCGGGTTCGCAAGAGTTCCTGACAACCTGCGCGTTTCGCTGCAGACTGATTGGCTGTCCATTCACAACCGGAGAAATCCATGCTCCAGCAGGTTATCGACAGACGCTTGTCGGGCAAGAACAAATCCATAGGCAACCGGGAACGTTTCCTGCGTCGCTACAGAAGTCAGATCCGCGAAGCGGTGCGGCAGGCGGTGTCGGGCCGCAGCATTCATGACATCGAGCAAGGCGAAAACATTACCCTGCCGCGGCGCGATGTCTCCGAGCCTGTGTTTGGGCATGGTGCAGGGGGAAGTCAGGAGCGTGTATATCCCGGGAATCGGGAGTATGTGCGTGGCGACCAGATCGGACGTCCACCGGGTGGGGGCGGTGCGGGAAACGGTTCAGGTGCAGGCCAGGATGGAAGCAGCCAGGACGATTTTGAATTCCGTATCACCCGCGAAGAGTTCATGCAGTACTTTTTTGACGACCTGGCCCTGCCGCGGCTGCTGCGTACCCAGTTGTTGCCCGATGTGCCTGAATGGAAATCCCACCGGGCCGGCTTTGTTTCAGAAGGCACGCCGACCAACCTGCATGTGGTGCGCTCTATGCGCAAGGCACTGAGCCGCCGGATTGCCATGGGTGGCGATGTGCGGCGCCAGTTGGATCGGCTGGAACTGGCGTTGGAAGTGCTGTTGCTGGACTCACGTTCTCCCGCCGGCGAAATACTCGCGTTGAAAGGTGAAATTGACACATTGAAGCTTCGTCTTCAGCAAATTCCATTTCTGGACCCGTTTGACCTGCGGTATCGCAACCGTGTCAGCACCCCGCTACCGGCGTCGCGCGCTGTCATGTTCTGTTTGATGGATGTGTCTGGCTCAATGAATGAAACGCGAAAGGACATGGCCAAGCGGTTTTTCATCTTGCTGTATCTGTTCTTGAGGCGCCATTACGACAAGACGGACGTTGTGTTCATCCGCCACCACACACAGGCAGCAGAGGTGTCTGAGGATGAATTCTTTCACTCGACCGAAAGCGGGGGCACGGTGGCGTCCAGCGCCTTGACGCTGATGCACCAGATCATCCAGCAACGCTATTCCCCCAGTGAATGGAGTATTTACGGTGCCCAGGCATCTGACGGCGACAACTGGCTTCAGGATTCATCCAAATGCCGCGCACTGCTTGTGGAAAAGCTGTTGCCGGTTTCGCGTTACTTTGCCTATCTGCAAGTGGCGGAGGAAAGCCAGACCCTGTGGGAAGAATACGCCCTGGTGTGCAAAAGCCAGCCGCATTTCGCCATGCAAAAAGTCACCGATGCCTCTGGCATCTACCCGGTGTTTCGAGAACTGTTCAAGAAAGGAAGTGCTGCATGAGCGCAACCCCGCCTTCTACCGGTGCTGCGAAAGTTCATGGCGAACCTGCAGCGCCATTCCAGCGCCTAGCAGAGCGGCATGACATACTGCCAAGTCCGTCGGACTGGACGTTTGAGCTGATCGAAACCTACCATGGCGAAATCGAGCGCATGGCCAGGCGCTTCAGGCTGGACACTTACCCTGTGCAACTGGAGGTGATCACTGCCAACCAGATGATCGACACCTATGCGTCTGTGGGCATGCCTGTGAACTACCGGCACTGGTCGTTTGGCAAGCAATACATCGCCAGCGAGAAAAGCTACCGCCGCGGGCACATGGGACTGGCCTATGAGGTCGTCATCAATTCCAACCCCTGCATTGCCTACCTGATGGAGGAAAACACGCTGCCGATGCAGGCCCTGGTCATGGCCCATGCCTGCTATGGGCACAATTCCTTTTTCAAGGGCAACTACCTTTTCAGAATGTGGACCGATGCGACTTCCATCATCGATTACCTGGTGTATGCCAAGGCTTATATCGCCGAGTGCGAGGAAAAGCACGGGCTTGACGATGTCGAAGAACTGCTCGACAGCTGCCATGCCCTGATGAGCTACGGCGTGGACCGCTACCAGCGGTCACAAAAACTCTCGCTGGCAGAGGAAGAGTCGCGGCGCAATGAACGCGAATACTACCTGCAGCAGCAGGTCAATGACTTGTGGCGCACCTTGCCCAGGGCGGCTGAAAAGCAGGTTGAAAAAGCCACTTCGCGCTTTCCCGCCGATCCCCAGGAAAACCTGCTGTATTTCATTGAGAAAAATGCGCCTCTGCTGGAGCCCTGGCAGCGAGAAATCGTTCGTATTGTGCGAAAAATTGCCCAATATTTTTATCCGCAGCGGCAAACCCAAGTCATGAACGAAGGTTGGGCAACTTTTTGGCATTACACGCTGCTCAACGCAATGTATGACGAGGGCCTGCTGAGCGACGGATTCATGATCGAGAGCCTCCGCTCGCACACCAACGTCATTTTCCAGCCACCGCTGACGCATCCCGGCTTTCAAGGAATCAATCCTTACGCGCTGGGCTTTGCCATGTTCACCGACATTCGCCGCATCTGCGAGCACCCGACCGACGAGGACCGCCATTGGTTCCCTGACATGGCAGGTACAGACTGGCACGAGGCACTTGACCATGCCATGCGTAATTTTCGGGATGAGAGTTTTGTCGGGCAGTACCTTTCGCCACGCCTGATCCGCGAGTTTCGCCTGTTCTCCATCCTTGATGACTCCAAGGAACTGGCACTCAAAGTGTCGGCCATTCATGATGACAGCGGCTACCGGCATGTGCGCGAGGCGCTGGCCCGTCAGTACGACTTAAGCCATCAAGAACCCAACATCCAGGTCTGGAATGTGGATGTGCGTGGTGACCGTTCGCTGACCCTGCGGCATACCCAGCACAACAGCCGGCCGCTGAATGAAGAAGTCAAAGAAGTCCTCAAGCATGTCGGGCGCTTGTGGGGCTTCATGGTGCGGCTGGAAAGTGTTGATGCAAAGGGCAAGACCATCAAGCAATGGGAAGTGACGCCGCTGCCCCCGCGCAACGGCAGCACGGGCTGAATTTCAGGCTGCGGCGTTCAACCCGCTTTTGAAATGCGCGCGCATGCGTTGCGCGGTTTCAGCAGCATCACGCGCCACCAGCGCCGCCATGATGGCGCGATGTTCGAGCAGCGATTCCTCGATACGGCCGCTTTTCAAGAGTGAATTGTGCCGGTTCAGTTTCATTACCTTGCGCAGGTCGGCCACCATCTGGTCGCGCCAGCGGTTATTGGCAATTTCCAGAAGCCGCATGTGAAAAGTTTCATTGATTTCAAAAAACCGTTCCCGGTTTTTGACTGCTTTTTCCAGTTCGTTGTGCAAAACTTGAAGTTCCCTGATCTGCACATCGGTGGCCTTGGTCGCCACCACTTCGGCGGCGTCGCTTTCCAGCAAGGCCAGCAGGTGGTAGACATCGACAAGGTCGCTGTCCGAAACTTCGGTGACATAGGCTCCGCGTCGCACCTTCATGGTCACCAGACCTTCGGTGGCCAGCACTTTCAAAGCTTCGCGCAAGGGCGTGCGGCTGATGCCGTATTCTTCGGCAAGCTTGAGTTCGTCAATCCAGCTACCGGGGGCGAGTTCTCGTTCAAAAATGCGCTGACGCAAAAGCTCGGCAACTTCTACGTAAAGCGCTCGGGGAGAAAGAGAGGTTTCGGCCATAAGGATCCGTAGTCTAAGGCAAAGTTCGTTGAAGTATTTTGAATCAATAATTATAAATAATGTAAAATTCCGCCATTGTTATCTGCTTGCCTTGGGGCTTTCCTGTTGAAACATGGGAGCTTCGCAGGCTCAACCAAGAATGCCGACCCGCCATGAGTTCAACGCCTGATTCTTTCAATGAAGTCACCCTGGAAGCCTGGGCCAAATCAGCCGCCAAATCCGCACCGGGCGGTGACGTTAATGCCCTGAACTGGCAAACGCCTGATGGCATCAGCGTCAAGCCGCTGTACACCGCCGAGGACATCAAGGACCTGCCCTACACCAACACGCTGCCTGGGTTCGAGCCCTTTATTCGAGGCCCGCAGGCCACGATGTATTCGGTGCGTCCGTGGACCATCCGCCAGTACGCAGGCTTTTCAACGGCTGAAGAATCCAACGCGTTTTACCGCAAGGCGCTGGCCGCTGGCGGGCAGGGCGTGTCGGTGGCGTTTGACCTGGCCACGCACCGGGGCTATGACTCCGACCATCCGCGCGTCACCGGCGACGTCGGCAAGGCCGGTGTGGCGATTGACAGCGTGGAGGACATGAAAATCCTGTTCAACGAGATCCCGCTTGACAAGGTCAGCGTCTCCATGACCATGAATGGCGCCGTGCTGCCGGTGCTGGCCGGCTATGTGGTCGCGGCAGAAGAGCAGGGCGTGCGCCAAGACCAGCTCAGCGGCACGATCCAGAACGATGTGCTCAAAGAGTTCATGGTGCGCAACACCTACATCTATCCGCCTGCGCCCAGCATGCGCATCATTGGCGACATCATCGAGTACACGGCGCAGAACATGCCCAAGTTCAACTCGATCTCGATCAGCGGCTACCACATGCAGGAAGCCGGCGCGAATCAGGCGCTGGAGCTGGCATTTACCCTGGCCGACGGCAAGGAGTATGTAAAGACTGCCCTGGGCAAGGGCCTGGACGTTGACGGATTTGCCGGACGCCTGAGCTTTTTCTGGGCCATCGGCATGAATTTCTACCTTGAAGTCGCCAAGATGCGCGCCGCCCGCCTGCTGTGGTGCCGCATCATGAAGGGTTTCGATGCGAAGAACCCCAAGAGCCTGATGCTGCGCACCCACTGCCAGACCAGCGGCTGGAGCCTGACCGAGCAGGACCCGTACAACAACGTCGTGCGCACCACCATCGAAGCCATGGCGGCTGTATTCGGCGGCACGCAAAGCCTGCACACCAACTCTTTTGACGAGGCAATTGCGCTGCCCACAGAGTTCAGTTCGCGCATTGCCCGCAACACCCAGCTCATCATCCAGGAGGAAACCCACATCACCAGCGTGATTGACCCGTGGGCGGGCAGCTACATGATGGAAAAGCTGACGCAGGACATGGCCGACGCCGCCTGGACAATCATCGAAGAAGTCGAAGCCATGGGCGGCATGGTCAAGGCTGTGGACAGCGGCTGGGCGAAGCTCAAGATCGAAGCGGCGGCGGCAGAAAAACAGGCGCGCATCGACAGCGGCAAGGACGTGATCGTCGGTGTCAACAAGTACAGGCTCAAGACCGAAGACGCGATTGACGCTCGCGACATCGACAACGTGGCGGTGCGTGACGGGCAGATCGAACGGCTGAAAGAAATTAGATCAAAACGCGACTCTGCGCAGGTACAGCATGCATTAGATGCTATTACTTTTGCAGCAGAGAACAATTCTGGCAACTTGCTCG
Organism: Polaromonas sp. CG_9.7; assembly: GCF_015752205.1. GTDB lineage: Bacteria > Pseudomonadota > Gammaproteobacteria > Burkholderiales > Burkholderiaceae_C > Polaromonas. Next base: position 113,279 of record NZ_JADOVG010000007.1, on the reverse strand, counting down.
ACCTGAGCATCCAGGCGATGCGGCTGCGCGCCACGGTGGGCGAGGTCAGCGACGCGCTTGAAAAAGTGTACGGCCGCCACCGCGCCGACACGCAAAAGGTCAGCGGCGTGTATGCCGCCGCCTACGACTCGGCCGAAGGCTGGGAAACGCTCAAGAGCGAAATCAACAACTTTGCCGAAGCCGAAGGCCGCCGCCCGCGCGTGATGATTTCCAAGCTCGGCCAGGACGGCCATGACCGGGGCGCCAAGGTCGTTGCCACCGCATTTGCCGACCTGGGCTTTGACGTGGACATGGGCCCACTGTTCCAGACGCCAGAGGAATGCGCCCGCCAGGCGATTGAAAACGACGTGCATGCGGTGGGCGTTTCAACGCTGGCCGCCGGCCACAAGACGCTGGTGCCGGCCATCATTGCCGAATTGAAAAAGCAGGGCGCGGACGACATCATCGTGTTCGTCGGTGGCGTGATTCCCCGACAGGACTATGACATGCTGTACGACGCCGGCGTGAAGGGCATCTACGGCCCCGGCACGCCGATTCCGGCCAGCGCCAAGGACGTGCTGGAGCAGATCCGGGCTGCTATCAAGTGATCGAGGGCGAATTGCTGGAAGGCGTGCTGCACGGCAACGCGGTTCAACAGCGCCGCGCCATTGCCAAATCCATCACCCTGCTCGAATCGACCCGCGCCGACCACCGCACGCAGGGCGACGAGTTGCTCACCACGCTGCTGCCGCACACCGGCAAGGCGTTTCGCCTTGGCATCAGCGGCGTGCCGGGTGTCGGAAAATCCACCTTCATTGAAGTGCTGGGCCTGTACCTGATCAAGCAGGGCCACCGGGTGGCGGTGCTGACCATTGACCCCTCATCGAGCGTGTCGGGCGGCTCCATTCTGGGCGACAAGACGCGCATGGAAATGCTCTCGGTTCACGAATCAGCCTATATCCGGCCCAGTCCTTCGAGTTGCACCCTGGGCGGTGTGGCAGAGAAAACCCGCGAAGCCATGCTGGTTTGCGAAGCGGCCGGCTACGACGTGGTGATTGTCGAAACCGTCGGCGTCGGCCAGTCCGAAACGGCCGTGGCCAACATGACCGACATGTTCGTGGTCATGCAACTGCCCAACGCGGGCGATGATTTGCAGGCGATCAAGAAGGGCGTGATGGAACTGGCCGATCTGGTCATCATCAACAAGGCCGACATTGACGCTATCGCCGCAATGCGCGCTGAGGCCCAGATCAAGTCGGCCATGCGCCTGTTTGGCCTGGTCAACAACGCCATGGGCGCTGCGCAGGCGGCTGACTTTGACAAGCAGTGGCATGCGCAAGTTCTGCAGCTCAGCGCTCTGCACAACAAGGGCGTCGATGCATTCTGGGCGGCGGTGATGGAGTTCAGAGGTTTGCAGACGGCAAACGGCAAGCTGGCCAGCCGGCGCCAGCATCAGGCGCTGAGCTGGATGTGGGAACGCATCGATGCCGGCCTGAAACTGGCATTTCGCCAGGACCCGGCGGTCAGCGCCCTGTTGCCGTCCCTGCTGGAACAAGTGGACAATGGCCAGCTTCCTGCCTCGACTGCAGCACGAAATCTGCTCTTTGCGCACATGCAGCGGGCATAACCAGCTATTAAATAAGTAGCATAGAGTCAGAATCAAAAGAAAGCGATGTATGCAGGAAATTCTTGAGCAATTGGAAAAAAAGCGCGCGGCGGCCCGCTTGGGCGGGGGCCAAAAGCGCATTGATGCGCAGCATGGAAAAGGCAAGCTGACGGCGCGCGAGCGTCTGGACGTATTGCTGGACGAAGGCACATTCGAGGAATGGGACATGTTTGTCGAACACCGCTGCAGCGACTTCGGCATGCAGGACAACAAGATTCCGGGTGACGGCGTGGTCACTGGCTACGGCATGATCAATGGCAGGCTGGTGTTTGTCTTCAGCCAGGATTTCACCGTGTTTGGCGGCGCCCTGAGCGAAGCCCATGCCGAAAAAATCTGCAAGGTGATGGACCAGGCGATGAAGGTCGGCGCGCCGGTGATCGGCCTGAACGATTCGGGCGGGGCGCGCATTCAGGAAGGCGTGGCGTCGCTGGGCGGTTATGCCGACGTGTTCCAGCGCAACGTCATGGCCAGCGGCGTGATTCCGCAGATCAGCATGATCATGGGGCCTTCAGCAGGCGGCGCGGTCTATTCACCGGCCATGACCGACTTCATTTTCATGGTCAAGGACTCGTCCTACATGTTTGTCACCGGCCCCGAAGTGGTCAAGACCGTGACGCATGAGGAAGTAACAGCCGAAGAACTGGGCGGCGCCATCACCCACACCACCCGGAGTGGCGTGGCCGACCTGGCGTTCGAGAACGATGTCGAAGCGCTCATCATGCTGCGCCGCCTGTACAACTACCTGCCGCTGAACAACCGCGAAAAAGCGCCGACGCGCCCCAGCGCCGACCCGGCCAACCGCATGGACATGAGCCTGGACACGCTGGTGCCCTTGAGCGCCAACAAGGCGTACGACATGAAGGAACTCATCACCAAGACGGTCGACGATGGCGACTTTTTCGAGATCCAGCCCGAGTACGCGAAGAACATCATCATCGGTTTTGCCCGCATGGAAGGACAGTCGGTCGGCATTGTCGCCAATCAGCCTTTGGTGCTGGCCGGCTGCCTTGACATCAAAAGCTCCATCAAGGCGGCACGCTTTGTGCGGTTTTGCGATGCCTTCAACATTCCGGTCATTACCTTTGTCGATGTGCCCGGCTTCATGCCCGGCACCTCGCAGGAATACGGCGGCATCATCAAGCATGGCGCCAAGCTGCTGTATGCCTATGCCGAATGCACGGTGCCAAAAATCACCGTCATCACCCGCAAGGCCTACGGCGGCGCATATGACGTGATGAGTTCCAAGCACCTGCGCGGCGACGTGAACTTTGCCTGGCCGAATGCCGAAATTGCCGTCATGGGCGCCAAGGGCGCGGTCGAGATCATCTTTCGCGAAGACAAGGGCGACCCGGTCAAGCTCGCCGCCAAGGAAGCCGAATACAAGGCACGGTTTGCCAATCCGTTTGTCGCCGGCGCGCGCGGCTTCATCGACGACGTGATCCTGCCGCACGAAACCCGCAAGCGCATCTGCCGCTCGCTGGTGATGCTCAAGGACAAGAAGCTTGAAAATCCGTGGCGCAAGCACGGCAATATTCCACTCTAAGCGCCCGAGGAAAAAATACGATGTTTACCAAAATTCTGATCGCCAACCGGGGCGAAATTGCCTGCCGGGTTATTCTTACCGCCCGCAAGATGGGAATCAAGACGGTGGCGGTGTATTCAGACGCCGACAAGGATGCCCGCCATGTCGAACTGGCCGATGAAGCCGTCAACATCGGGCCCGCGCCAAGCCGTGACAGCTACCTGCAAGCCGAAAAAATCATTGCCGCCTGCAAGCAGACTGGCGCCGAAGCGGTGCATCCCGGCTACGGTTTCCTCAGTGAAAATGCGGGCTTTGCCAAGCGGGTGGAGGAAGAAGGCATTGTTTTCATCGGCCCCAAGCATTATTCGATTGCCGCCATGGGTGACAAGATCGAATCCAAGAAGCTGGCAGGGGCTGCGGGCGTGAACTGCATTCCGGGCGTCAACGACGCGATTGAAACGGCTGAAAAAGCGGTGGAAATTGCGCAGAGTATCGGCTACCCGGTGATGATCAAGGCCAGCGCTGGCGGCGGTGGCAAGGGTTTGCGTGTCGCCTTCAACGACAAGGAAGCGTTCGAGGGCTACACCAGTTGCCGCAACGAAGCGCGTAACAGCTTTGGCGACGACCGGGTGTTTATCGAGAAGTTTGTCGAGGAACCGCGCCATATCGAAATCCAGTTGATCGGCGACAGCCATGGCAATGTAATCTACCTGAATGAACGCGAGTGCTCGATCCAGCGCCGTCACCAGAAGGTGATCGAAGAAGCGCCATCGCCCTTCATCAGCGACGAGACGCGCAAGGCGATGGGCGAGCAGGCGGTGCAACTGGCCAAGGCCGTGAACTACCAGTCGGCCGGCACGGTCGAGTTTGTCGTTGGCAAGGACCAGAGCTTTTATTTCCTGGAAATGAACACTCGCTTGCAGGTCGAGCATCCGGTCACTGAATGCATCACCGGCCTGGACCTGGTGGAATTGATGATTCGCGTGGCGGCTGGCGAAGCGTTGCCGCTCACGCAAGATCAGGTCAAGCGCGACGGCTGGGCGATTGAATGCCGCATCAATGCCGAAGACCCTTTCCGGGGATTTTTGCCCTCCACGGGCCGGCTGGTGCGCTTTCAGCCACCCAAGGAAACGATGTTTGCATCGGACATCGAACACCTACACGGCGTGCGGGTCGATACCGGCGTGCAGGACGGCGGCGAGATTCCGATGTTCTATGACTCGATGATTGCCAAGCTGATCGTGCACGGCACTGACCGCAATGACGCCATTGCGAAGATGCGCGAGGCGCTGAACAGCTTTGTGATTCGCGGCGTCAGCAGCAACATTCCATTCCAGGCGGCCTTGCTTGCGCATCCGAAGTTTGTGGCCGGCGACTTCAACACCGGTTTCATTGCCGAAAACTACGCCAACGGTTTCCGTGCCGAAGACGTGCCGCATGAAGATGCCGACTTTTTGGTGGCATTGGCTGCGTATGTGAATCGCCGCATCCTGGCGAGGGCTGCTGGCATCAGCGGCCAGTTGCCGGGCCATGGCGTCACGGTGGGCGAAGAGTATGTGGTGATTGGCCTGGGCGACAGCGGTGAAAACACCGCGCAACCTGCAGTGGTGCGGGATTATCAAGCCGTTTCAGGCTCCAGCGCAGTACAGACGGGTGATAAGCGCTATGAAATATGTAGCGGCTGGCATCTGGGCGGTGCGCGCATTCGCGGCACTGTCAATGGGCAGCCGTTTGCCGCGCAGGTCGAACGTGGCGTGGGCAAGAATCCACTGGCGATACGCATCATTCACAACGGCACCCGGCTCGATGCCATGGTCTTGTCGCCGCGTGCCGCCGGGTTTCATGCGCTGATGCCTTTCAAGGCACCGCCGGACATGAGTCGCTTTGTGCTTTCGCCCATGCCTGGCTTGTTGGCTGAGGTGTCGGTGCAAGTCGGTCAAAAGGTGCAGGCCGGCGAGCGCGTGGCCGTGATCGAGGCCATGAAGATGGAAAACGTGCTGTTCGCCATGGCAGACGGGGTGGTTGGCAAGGTACTGGCATCCAGGGGCGAGTCGCTGAGCGTGGACCAGCCGATTGTGGAGTTTGTATGATGGCGGCGGCTGACAAGCGCCCGTTCAAGGTGCTGGGCATCCAGCAGATCGCCATTGGCGCCACTCACAAGGACAGGCTTCGCCGGTTGTGGGTCGATATGCTGGGGCTGGAGGTCACCGGTAACTTCGTCAGTGAACGCGAGAATGTCGATGAAGATATCTGCAGCATCGGCACCGGCCCGTTCAAGGTTGAGGTGGACCTGATGCAGCCGGTGGATATTGATAAAAAACCGGCAGTCCACACCACGCCGCTCAACCATGTTGGTTTGTGGATTGACGACCTGCCCGCTGCAGTGCAATGGCTCACGGCGCAGGGCGTTCGCTTTGCGCCGGGCGGCATCCGTAAGGGGGCAGCGGGTTTTGACATCTGCTTCCTGCATCCCAAGTCGAATGAAGAGTTTCCGATCGCTGGCGAGGGCGTGCTGATTGAAATGGTCCAGGCTCCGGAAGAAGTCATCAACGCGTTCAGTGCACAAACCTAACGCTGAAAAGTGACTTGGTCACGACACCGCGTTGAATTTTTCCGTCAGACTGTTGCGTTAACCGCAGAGAGTCGACTCCGTGTCGAAGGTCCCAAGCCACGCATGCATTTCTCAGTGCCTTTTTTGAACCAAAGGGGCGAAGTGTTTGTTGACTGTGTCGTATGCAGGAATTTCGTTGCCAACTGATGTCAATGCCAGGATTCAATCTGGAAGTATTTTCCGCGCAACCCAAAGTTCATGTCTTTGGCACACGCTGGGCGCGTGACCGTTCCAGTGCTGCCTTGATGATTGCGCGTTTGCGTTCAGCCTCGTCGGTAGCCGGCTGCGTCCGGGCAGACTGCTGGCTTGCCGGATTCATCGTCGTAGCTGCTGTTTCTTCAGAAATTTCAGAGACTTTGTGCTTGTCCCGATTGTTTCTATGCTTATGAACTTCATGGCGTGCATGTGCGGCTTGTGCTTGAGGCTCTGACCAGGCATTCCAGCCTGTGCGGGTCCCGGTGACGTCTTCCAGCTTGATGCAGTCGACAGGGCAAACCGGCAGGCATAACTCGCATCCCGTGCAGACGGGCTCAATCACGGTATGCATCATTTTGTTGCTGCCGACGATTGCATCCACTGGACAGGCCTTGATGCACAAGGTGCAACCGATGCACCAGTCTTCATCGATGAAAGCAACGGAACGCGGCCCTTCCAGTCCATTCAGGGGATTCAGCGGCAGCACCGGCAAGGCTGTTATGGCTGACAGGCGCCTTATTCCTTCGATTCCGCCGGGCGGACACTGGTTGATGGCCGCTTGGTCTGAAACAATGGCTTGCGCGTAGGCCGCGCAATCTATGTAGCCACAGCGCGTGCATTGCGTCTGGGGGAGTGCTGAATTGATGCGGTCAAACAGAGTGTTGGGATAGGTTGGCGTCACAACCTATTGTCCCACTGGTTGTCAAACCGCTTTTAAGGCGCTGTCACATGTTGGACCGCGCCAAGCTTTCTCATGCAGCTGATTTTTCCGGAGGAATAGGCGTGTCGGTTGATGCTTTGACCCCTGAATCCGGGGCCGAGGCCACGGTTGCATCCGGCATGGTCGTAGTCTGTGCCTCTGCAGTCGGGTTGTTCTTGGAAACAAATTCCGGCTTGTTCGCTGTATTTTTGACGGCCATCAGCACAGGCTTGCCCACTGGAGGTTTTTCTGCGCCGTTCGGAATCTCTTTTGCCGGTGATTCCGCAGCCGCCACTTTTGATTTAAGCCCGGGTGTTGTGGTTGCAGTCTTGGTGCCGCGCTTGGCAGCTTGTTTCTCAGCTTCAGCGGCGACCAAGGTCGTTGATGTCTTGAGTGTTGAAGGAGTTTCCAGTGTTGGCTGATTCACCGGCTTAGCTGCTTTTTTAGCTGCTACTGGCGCTTTTCCAATGTGTGCGAGTGGCTCGTTATGTTGGAGAATGAAGCTTTTTACCGCTGGATAGACCACGTCACGCCAGCGTCGACCGCTGAAAATACCGTAATGGCCAGCGCCTTCGGCTTCCAGATGGACCTTTTGGCCTGCTGCCACGCCACTGCACATGTCAAGCGCCGCGCGGGTCTGGCCGGAGCCGGAAATATCGTCCAGTTCGCCTTCCACGGTCATCACGGCCGTAGTTTTAATGTCGCCCGGTTTGACGCGCTCAAGATTACCTTCAGTGGACATTACGTCCCAGGTGCTATTGACGAGTTTGAAATCCTGGAAAACCGTTTTGATGGTTTCAAGATAATAGTCGGCGTCCATATCAAGAACAGCGTTGTACTCATCATAGAACTTGCGATGCGCATCTGTGCTGACGTCGTCGCCCTTGATCAAATTCTTGAAGAAGTCATAGTGACTGGTGGCATGGCGGTCGGGGTTCATGGCCACAAAACCGGTATGCTGCAGGAAGCCGGGGTAGACACGTCGTCCCTTGCCAGCAAAGTTTCCAGGCACGGCATAGATCACATTGTTTTCAAACCACTCGTAGGGCTTGGTCGTCGCCAGGTTGTTAACCGATGTGGGACACAGGCGTGCATCAATCGGGCCGCCCATCATGATCATGGACAGCGGGGTTTTTTCTCCGCGGGATGCCATCAGCGAAATCGCCGCGAATACAGGCACGGTGGGTTGGCAAACGCTGATGACATGGCAATTGCCGTATTTGCCTTGCAGATGGCGAATGAATTCCTGCACATAGTTCACATAGTCGTCGAGGTGGAAAGCGCCTTCGGACAGCGGCACATCACGTGCATTTTTCCAGTCGGTGATGTAGACCTTGTGGTCTTTGAGCATGGTCTTGACTGTGTCACGCAGCAGAGTGGAGTAATGGCCCGACAAGGGCGCGACCACCAGCACGGCTGGCTGGTCTTTGAGTTGCGTGAGCGTGTCAGAATCATCTGTGAACCGCTTGAATCGGCGCAGCTCGCAAAAAGGTTTGTCAACTTCGATGCGCTCATGGATCGCCAAACTTACACCTTGCTTGTCAACATCCACCTGATGGATGTCGAACGATGGCTTTTCGTAGTCTTTGCCAAGCCGGTACATGAGGCTGTAGCCGGCCGAGACACGCTGGGACAGCGGAGTTTTACCAAGGGGTGACAAAGGGCTGGTATAGAGCTTTGCCGCTGCCTGCGCAAAGTCAACAAACGGCTCCATCAACGTGCGCTGGGATTCATAGAGTTTGTACAGCATCGGGAGGAACCTTTTTTATGAAAAATTTTAAAAAACCAAATATGTTGCAGTGCAATATAACAGTCGAAGCTACTTGTCAACTAGGGATAATTGCCAATTTCTAACAAAAAATAACAAATTTATAAAAACAGAATACCTCATTTTAGGTATTGAGACCAAGTCTTTGATGGAACTCTATGCTAGAGAAAATTTCTTATAAAAACAAGAAGAGTTGGTTTGCGGTATCGGAAAAGCTCGCCAAGCTTTGAAGGAACTCTTCGCCAAAATATCAATTTTGTAGCAATCTACTGAGCAAGACTTTCTACTTCATCATTTCCAGAGGACAAACATGCTCAACCCGCTAAATGCCCATTCCCTTGACAGCTTGCCGTCGCTGAAAAAATCTGACAGATTGCCGGTCATGTTCATTGGGCATGGCAGTCCAATGAATGCCATTGGCGACAACGAATACCGGCGAAGCTGGCAGGCCCTGGGTGCCCGGTTTGGCACAGAACTGCCCCGACCGCAACTGATCCTGTGCATTTCGGCCCACTGGCTGACGCAAGGCTGGTGGCTCACCGCCATGGCGCAACCCAAGACCATTCATGACTTTGGCGGATTTCCGCAGGAACTGTTTGACCAGCAATACCCTGCACCCGGCGATCCAGATGCGGCGCGCGCCATCAGCGTGCTGGTCCGGCAGCGTGCGTCGGCGCCGCTGGGGCTTGATACTGGTGAATGGGGTCTGGACCATGGCGCCTGGTCAGTGCTCAAGCCAATGTTTCCCGACGCCGACATTCCGGTGATCCAGCTCAGCATGGACTACGGACGCGCGCCCGAAGACCATTACGCCCTGGCCAAGCAGCTCAAGGCGCTGCGTGACCGGGGCGTGTTGATTGTGGCCAGCGGCAACATCGTGCACAACCTGCGCCAGATGCAGCGCGGCGCCAGCGGCAACCAGGCTTTTGACTGGGCGCTGGAGTTCGACCAGACCATAGGCGGGCAACTTCAGCAAGGCAATCTGGATGCCTTGCCCAATTTTCAGAAGCTGGGTTCACTGGCCAGCATGGCCCATCCGACCCATGAGCATTACTTGCCATTGCTGTATGCGGCCGGTGCGGTTGATGCGCGCGAACCGATGCGGTTTTTTAACACCAGCTTCCAGGGCGGCTCGATCTCCATGCGCTCGATGGTCTGGGGTTGAACGTCAATGCTATGAAAGATGTAGCTGCTAAAGCAATACCAGTATGCGCAAATGCCATAAATTACTACTAATAAAATAAAAATGCCGGTCAGTTGATCGCTGACTGGCATGGTAGGTGGCGGACCCTTGCAGGCAGGCCAGGCTGCTTATTCCTTGATGTCGACGCCGTAGAAGTTATGCCGGCCAAACGGCGAGTTCTTGAAGTCAATGACGTTTTTGCGGACTGGTTTGATCTGCACAGCATGGGCAATGGTGAACCAGGGTGCCTGCTCTTTGAAAATTACCTGCGCCTGCTGGTACAGCTTGGTGCGTTCGGCCATGCTGGTCACGGTTTTGGCCTTCAGCACAATATCTTCATACGGCTGGTAGCAAAACTTGGCAATGTTGCTTCCGCTGACCGACTGCGCCGAAGCGCAGCCCAGCAGTGTGTACAAAAAGTTGTCCGGATCGCCGTTGTCGCCGGTCCAGCCCAGCATGCCCATCTGATGCTCGCCGGCCTGCATCCGCTTGCGGTATTCGCCCCATTCAAAGCTCTTGATTTCAGCCTTGACGCCGACCTTGACCAGATCAGCCTGCATCAGCTCGGCAATCCGTTTGGCATTCGGGTTGTACGGGCGCTGCACCGGCATGGCCCATAAATCAGTGGTGAATCCGTCCGGGTAGCCGGCTGCCGCCAGCAATTTCTTGGCAGCTTCAGGGTTGTACTCGTCATCCTTGATGGCGTCGTTATAGGACCACATCGTTGGCGGAATCGGATTCTTTGCGACGATTCCGGTTCCCAGATACACGCCGTCCACAATGGCCTTTTTATTGATTGCCATGTTGATGGCCTTGCGCACGCGCACGTCGTCAAACGGCTTTTTAGTGGTGTTGTAAGCCAGGTAGCCGACGTTGAGTCCTGGTTGCTCCAGAACCTGCACGTTCGGATCCTTGCGAATCGCCTCCAGGTCAGCCGGGTTGGGGTAGGGCATGACGTGGCATTCGCCTTTTTGCAACTTGGCCCAGCGCACCGACGCATCGGGCGTGATCGAGTAAATCAGGTCGTCAATCTTGGCCTTGCCGGCCCAATGCTGGGGAAACGCCTTGTAGCGGATGACGGCATCCTTCTGGTACTGAAGCAGCGAGAAAGGGCCTGTGCCGATAGGGTCCTGGTCGATCTTTTCCGGTGTGCCGGCTTTCAACATGGCATCGGCATATTCCTTCGACTGGACAGCCGCATAAGGCATTGCCAGATTGGCCAGGAAAGGCGCTTCAGGCTTGTTCAGCGTAATCTTGATGGTGTAGTCATCAACCTTTTGTACCGATGTCAGCAGCTTGGGCATGCCCATGTCGCTGAAATAGGAGTGGTTGGGGCTGGTGACCCTGAAAAAAGCGTTGTCTTCCTTCCACTGACGCTCGAACATGAACAGCACATCGTCGGCATTGAAGTCGCGCGTGGGCTTGAAGCTTTTGCTCGTGTTATGCCATTTCACGCCTTTGCGCAGATGAAAGGTGTATTCCTTGCCGTCGGCCGAGATGTCCCACTTTTCGGCCAACCCTGGCACCACAGTGGTGCCGCCACGCTCAAACTCGACGATGCGGTTATAGATGGGGTCATTGGCATCAAAGGACGTGCCCGTGGTGTTCACGCCGGGATAAAAGTTTTCCGGGCTGCCTTCGGAGCAAAACACCAGGGTTTTGGCCGATACCGGCGAAAGCGCCAGCAATGCGGGCAGAGCCAGCGCGCAAATCAGAGTGCGCTTCAGGGGACGCAGCCGGCTGGCAGGGGTGAGGGTCTGTTTCATCTGACGACTTCCTTCGAGGTTGGTGCTGCATCGCAGCGGGCTGGCGGCCAGACTTCCCACACGCTTGGCGTGTGCTTGCTGGTCATTCGAAAAGGGTTCGCAACAAAGAGGGCAAGGTGTTGTTCCTGAGTTCACGCAACCATAAAATTTTCGGCATAGTGGCAGGCAACGCGCCGGCCGGCAACATCGCGAAGCTCCGGTCTTTCGGCACGGCAGCGTTCGGTCACATGCGGACAACGGGTGGAAAACACGCAGCCTTTGGGTGGATTGAGAGGCGAAGGCAGTTCGCCCTTGAGCACGATGCGGTGCTTGATGACGCTGCTGCCGGCCAGGCTGGGGGTCGAAGCCAGCAAAGCCTGGGTGTAGGGATGCAGCGGTTGTGCGAACAGCGTGTTTTTCTCGCCCTGTTCGACGGCATGGCCCAGGTACATCACCAGTACGTCGTGGGCGATGTGGCGCACGACGCCCAGGTCATGCGAGATGAAGAGATACGCCAGCCCCATCGACTGCTGCAGGTCGGCCAGCAGGTTGAGCACCTGCGCCTGAATCGACACGTCCAGCGCCGACACCGGCTCGTCGGCCACCACCAGCGCCGGGTTCAGCATCAGCGCGCGGGCAATGGCGACACGCTGGCGCTGACCGCCGGAAAACATGTGCGGATAACGGTCGTAATGCTCGGGCCGAAGGCCGACCAGTGCCAGCATGGCCTGCGCTTTTTCGGCCCGCTCGGGCGCCGTCAGGGGCGTATTGATTTCAAGCGGTGCTTCCAGAATGGCACCGATTTTCTTTCGCGGGTTGAGCGATCCGTAGGGGTTCTGGAACACCAGTTGAACCGCCTTGCGAAGCTTCAAGTGCTGTTCGTCTGAACCGTGCACCGCATCGACGCCGGTGATGCTGAGTTCGCCACTGCTTGGGGTTTCAATCAGCGACACCATGCGCGCCAGCGTTGATTTTCCGCAGCCCGATTCACCGACCACAGCCAGCGTCTTGCCGGCGTGGACGGTGAACGACACGCCGCCGACAGCCTGAAGCAGATCGGGCCTGGCCATGAAGCCACGCCGGATTTCATAGACGCGCTTGAGGTTTTTGGCTTCGACCACGGGCGCGGTCACTGGGGCTGGGCTCCTCATCGTGCGGTTTCCGGCATGGGGTTGTCGTGCGCCATGGCCGCTTCCCTGCCGGGGTCGCCCAGCGGATAGTGGCAGCGCACCATGCCGTCCTGCCAGGCGCGCAGCGCCGGGCGCACGGTTCGCGAATGCTCGGTGGCGTAGGCGCAGCGCGGTGCAAACAGGCAGCCGGTTGGCCGGTCGTAGAGGCCGGGCACCATGCCGGGAATAGTCGCCAGCCGGCTGTTGCCATCGCTGCGCTCGGGCAGCGCGGCCAGCAATGCTTCGGTGTAGGGATGCTGGGGACTGTTGAACAAGGCGTGGGCGCTTTGCTCTTCCATGATCTGGCCGGCATACATGACGGCCACGCGCTGCGCCATCTCGGACACAACGCCCATGTTGTGGGTGATCAGCACCAGCGCCATGCCACGTTCCTTTTGCAGGCTGCGCAGCAGATCAAGGATTTGCGCCTGGATGGTCACGTCGAGGGCGGTGGTCGGCTCGTCGGCAATCAACAAGCGCGGATTGCAGGCAATCGCCATGGCAATCATCACGCGCTGGTTCATGCCGCCTGACAGCTGGTGCGGATACGCCTTGAGCCGACTTTCGGGCGCTGGAATGCCAACCTGCTCCAGCAGCTCGATGGCCTGGCGTGTGGCGGCCTTGCGGTCCAGGCCCAGATGCAGGCGCAGCGTCTCCGTGATCTGGAAGCCGACGGTAAAGCACGGGTTCAGGCTGGTGGTCGGGTCCTGGAAAATCATCGCCACGTCCTTGCCGGTGAGCTTGCTGCGCTCGCCATCCGACAGTGAAAACAGGTCGTGGCCGGCAAAACGCAACTTGTCGGCGCGCACCCGGCCTGGAAAGGCCACCAAGCCCATGAGGGCCATCATGGTAACGCTTTTGCCGGAGCCGGATTCGCCGACGATGCCCAGGACTTCGCCTTCTTCCAGCGACAGGCTGACGCCGTCCACCGCATGCATCACGCCGTTTTGCGAGGGAAACTCGACGGACAGGTTTTCTATTTCAAGCAGAGCCATGTTTAAATCCTGCCCCTTCTCGGCTCACTGCGTGTAGCCGGATCCCCGCGCTGGGGACAACACCTGCGGCCCGGCAAGGCCTTCTCCGTGCTGTTACTTGCGAAGAGGTCTATCGGGTGTATATCGATCTTATTCATCGTTTGAGTTTGGGGTCGAACGCATCGCGCAGTCCGTCGCCCAGCAAATTGAAGGCCAGAACGGTGATCAGGATGGCCAGCCCGGGAAAGGTCACGACCCACCAGGCGCGCAGCACGAATTCACGGGCATCCGCCAGCATGGTGCCCCATTCGGGTGAAGGTGGTTGCGCCCCCAAACCCAGGAAGCCAAGCGCCGCAGCGTCAAGAATGGCAGTGGAAACACCAAGTGACGCCTGCACGATCAGCGGCGCAGCGCAATTCGGCAAAATTTCGCTGAACATCAGCCGCATCCGGCCCGCGCCGCTCATGCGGGCTGCGGTGACGTAGTCTCGGGATGTTTCGGCAATAACTGCTGCGCGTGTAATACGCACGTAATGCGGCAACACCACGATGGCCACCGCCAGCATCGCATTCATCAGGCCGGGGCCCAGAATGGCGACGATGACAATGGCCAGCAACAGACTGGGCAGGGTCAGGATGATGTCCATTAGCCGCATGATGGCAATTTCAAAAACACCCCGGAAAAATCCGGCCAGCAGACCCAGCACGGTGCCCACCACCACCGATATCGCCACCACAGCCAGGCCGATGACCAGCGACAGCCGCGCGCCGTACATCAGGCGAGACAGGATGTCTCTGCCAATGGCGTCGGTGCCCAGGGGGTAGGACCAGGAGCCGCCCACTTGCCAGGCGGGGGGCTGCAGGAAAACAGTGCTGTCTGTGATGTTGGGGGAATGCGGTGCCAGCCACGGGGCAAACAAGGCCACCAGCAGCACCGTCACGACAACAACCAAACCCATCACGGCACCACGGTTGGCGCTGAAATAGCTCCAGAATTCGCGCAAGGGATGGACCGGGGCGGGTCCGCTGGAAAGCTTCGTTTTCAAAATAACCGTGCTCATCGCTGGTGCCTGATGCGGGGATTGATGATGCCGTAGGTGATGTCCACCAGCAGGTTGACCGCCATGACAATGGCGCCCAGCAGCAGGATGCCGCCCTGCAGCACCGGGTAGTCGCGCCGGCTGATGGCTTCAATTAGCCATTTTCCGACACCGGGCCATGAAAAAATTGTTTCGGTCAGGATGGCGCCAGTGAACAGCACGCCGACCTGCAGTCCTATCACGGTGACCACCGGAATCAAGGCGTTGCGCAGGGCATGAACGGCCACCACGCGCAGGTTGGACAGGCCCTTGGCGCGCGCAGTACGGATGTAGTCCTCACCCAGCACTTCAAGCATGGCCGAGCGCGTCATGCGCGCAATGACGGCCAGCGGATTGGTACCCAGCACAATCGTCGGCAAAATCAGGTGCGAAGCCGCCGACCAGAAGGCGCCCTTGTCGTCTGACAGGAGCGAGTCGATCAGCAGGAAACCTGTGGTTGGCTCAATGTAGTACTGTACGGACATGCGGCCCGACACCGGCGTCCATCCCAGCTGGACTGAAAAAAGCAGGATCAGCAGCAACCCCCACCAGAAAATCGGCATTGAATAACCCGTCAGGGAAATGCCCATCACGCCGTGGTCAAGGATGGAGTTTCGCTTGACAGCCGCAAGAATCCCGGCCGGAATGCCGATCAGCAGCGCGAAAAGAATGGCGCAGACGGCCAGTTCAATGGTGGCCGGAAACAGCGTCATGAATTCGCTGAGGACCGGTTCCTGGGTGATCAGCGACTTGCCGAGGTCTCCCTCGAGCACCCGGCCGATATAGATGCCGTACTGCACCAGCACCGGCTTGTCGAGGCCGAACTCCTTGAGTAATTGGGCATGGCGCGCCGGATCAATGCCGCGCTCGCCCGCCATGGTTTCAATCGGGTCTCCCGGCACCATGCGGATCAGGAAAAAAGCCAGCAATGTCATGCCCAGGAAGGTAGGAATGATCAGGCTCAGGCGGGTGAAAATAAAGCGCAGCATGGATTTGAAAAACTACTGGTCTGGTTCGTGGGGGACAGGGCCAGCAAATGATTGAATATAAGGACAAACTGCAGCTGGCTCGACAGGCAACATTTTTTCAGTGCCAGAACGCTTGAACTTAACCTGAAGCAATTGCAATGTAGCAATAAATGCGCAAGTCTTTTTTTAATCTTAGCCAATAATTTTCTGTCCCGACCGATTTTGGTGCGTCATTTCTCCTTGTTTACCCTAGCTGCGCAAGCAATCAGCCGGATCGGCGTCGGCACCTATTGGCAACCCAAAAAACAGGCATGAAAAAAGCCGCTGAATTGCGGCTTTTAGGATGGCTGGTGTGTAGACGTTTACTTGACGTGCTTGCCAATCAGGCCGGCCATTTCAAACATGGACACTTGTGGCTTGCCGAAAACAGCAAGCAGTTTCGTGTCTGCATTGATCATGCGTTTGTTCGCCTGGTCCTGCAAATTGTTGGCCTTGATGTAGACCCACAATTTGCTCACAATTTCAGTACGCGGCAAGGGCTTGTCGCCGACCACTGCGGACAACTCGGGGCTCAAGGTCAGCGCCTTCATGAAAGCTGGATTTGGTGTGCGCTTCTTGGCAGGCACAGCGACTTTCTTTTCTGCTGATTTGGCCGTTGCAGCCTCTTTGGCCGGGCCGGCTTTTTTGGCGGCAGCCGTTTTGGCAGGTGCCGCTTTTTTTGCAGCGACAGTTTTTTCTGGAGCCGCTTTTTTTGCTGGCGCTTTTGGTGCAGTTGCCATGATTGATTCCTTCTAGACAGTGGACAGATCGCCATCCGAAGAACAACTTCTCCGTGGCTTAACGCATGCTACTGGAGAAAATCATGTTTGAAAGCGGGAAAACACTTTATTTCCGGCTTCGTTTGGAAGATTTACCCATGAAAATCAAAAAATCAATGCCTGAGTATCGAAGTCAACCGAATACGGCGGCATGGACATACGGAAAATTTTTCAACATTTTTTTAAGGTGAAGTCGAAATGACCCCCATACCTTCCCCTGCATTCGCAACCTCTGATCTTTGCGATATTCATAAAAACGACGTCTCGGGCCAATTCCGGGTGATGCTGCCCGTGTTCAAAAACTTTGGGGGACTTGCCCGTTTTAGCGGACCTGTGTCGACTGTTAAGTGCTTTGAAGACAATTCACTGGTCAAGGATGCAGTGGATTCCCCCGGGGAAGGCCGGGTGCTGGTGATTGACGGCGGCGCTTCACTTCGCCGCGCGCTGGTTGGCGGTAACCTGGGCGCTGCAGCGGCTAAAAACGGCTGGGTGGGCATCGTGGTGGACGGCTGCGTGCGTGATGTTGTCGAGCTTGCGCAGTGCGACATCGGAATTTGTGCGCTCGCTGCCATGCCACTGCCCACTGAAAAAAAGCAGCAGGGGCAACGGGACATAGCCGTCCAGGTTCAGGGGGTGTGGATATATCCGGGAGACTGGCTGTATGCCGATGAAGACGGCATGGTCGTCATTGCGTCACCGACGAATGAATAAAGGTATGCAAACCTCAGTTCAAGCTGCTCAGCCCTTTGTACAGCATGTAGGCTGCCAGTAAATACAGGATACTGGCAAATACCCGCTTGAGTTTGCCGACCGGAATATTGTGCGCTGACTTGGCGCCCAGTGGTGCAGTGAGGAAACTGCACGTGGCAACAACAGCCAGCGCTGGCAGCCAGATGTAGCCCAGGGAGTTTGCCGGCAGGTTCTGCACGGTTTGTCCGCTGATGACATAGCCCAGCACATTGGCCAGGGCAATCGGAAAACCCAGCGCCGCAGAGGTGGCGACGGCATTGTGGATGCGAACATTGCACCATGTCATGAAGGGCACACTGATAAATCCACCGCCTGCGCCGACCAGTCCAGACAAAAAGCCGATGATGCCTCCAGCGGCCAACTGACCACCCGTCCCTGGCATCTGGCGCGTAGCTTTGGGTTTTTTGTCCAGAAACATTTGGGTGGCTGAAAAACTCACGAATACGCCAAAGAAAATCGCCAGGTAAGATCCTTTGAGCAGTGAAAACACGCCCAGGCTGCCAATGATGCTGCCCGCCACGATGCCGGGCGCCAGTCGCCTGACGATGTCCCAACGCACGGCGCCGCGCTTGTGGTGCGCCCTCACGCTTGAAAGTGACGTGAAAATAATAGTTGCCATCGAGGTGGCTATGGCCATTTTCACTGCCAGGTCTGCCGAAACCCCGCGATTGGCCAGGATGATGGTGAGGAACGGCACCATCAGCATGCCACCGCCAATGCCCAGCAAGCCAGCCAGGAAGCCGGTTCCCACGCCAAGCACGGCCAGTTCAGCGATCAGCAAAGGTTCGAGAATCATCGAGGCAGCAAACGTTGGTGAAACAGGACGGCCGCCGTATTCGGGTCACAGCGGCAGTGCCTGAAACGAGAAGTCTTGTTAAAAAAATTAGGTGTCTGCGAATGCCACCGGACCGTCATCCTGAACCGGGGTTCAGGTGGGCGAGGGCAGTCAAACTTCGGGTTCGTCTGACGCGAGACGATCACGCCTGTTTGACAATTTACCAAGCCCGTGCTCGTGGAGCATTGGTTCAAGGAAATATAAAGCCCGGCGCGCACCGCAGACAAGTCAATTGTAGGCCCATACGGCGATTCGATGGCCGCAGGACTGACCGAAAAGGTCACGCTGCCAAATTCTGGCTGGCCAGCGCGGCATCCAGTTTTTGAAGCAATGACTGCAGTTGCGCGCGGGACGCACCGCTCACCCCATCAGCGGCATCGGACAGCGGGTCTGGATTCTGCAAGACACGCTCAGGCATGGGGGGCGCAGGCTCCAGCAATTGATAAGCCAGATTCAGTGCCGCCAAGACGGCAATCCGATCACGTGCCTTCACCTTGGCGGCATCACGGATCTTGCACATGGCCGAATCGACGGTTTCAACCGCTTCACGCAGACGCGCTTCGCTGTTTTCCGGGCAGCCCAGCATGTAGTTCTGGCCCATGATTTGCACTTCTAGCTGTTTCATCGCGCAGGGTCCACAAAGGGGTTGACAACGGAGTCGGTGGTTTCGGGCAGGCGTTCGATCAGGGCATCCACGCGGGCACGGGCCGCACTGAGACGGGACCTGAGCGAGTCCCGCTCGTGCGACAAGGCTGTGACCTGTTCGAGCAGCTGGGCGTTGGTGCGCTGCAATTGCTCGTAGCGCAGCAAAAGCTGCTCTACGCGTTCGGTAATTTGGTCGATGGGATCGATTGGGTGTTGGTTCAGCATGGCATTTGCGATTGTAGGGTCAGGCGTATTTTGCCGCGTAGAATGCCCGCTGTTGGTGCTCGCCGCATGGTTCACATGCTGCAGTTCAACGGGAAGCAGGGGGAAGTCAACGTCATGAGCGCCGTACAACCGGTTTGCCAAGCGCTGCGACTTTTAACCTGCGCTGCCCCCGCAACGGTAAACGGACGAATGCAGTGCACTGAGCAAGTCAGGGTCTCTTTCAGTTTTCATCATGAGCCACTGAGCGTTTTGAACACGCGTTTGGGAAGGCGATGAAAGCAGTTCCGCGAGCCCGGATACCGGCCAACAAGGTGGACACGCACGTTTTTTTAAACGAACTGGCGTGTTCTTAACGCTCATGCACTGGCGGGGAACCCAGTGAGAGCATTTTGTTGATAGCTTGATCCCATGAAAATCTGTATTTCCAACGTGCGTATGGCCGCGCTGCCTTTGGCTTTGGCTGCTGTATTTCCGTCTTTTTCGCAAACGCAAACAGCGCCTCAACTCAAGGAAATGGTCGTCACTGCCTCCCGAACTGCCCAGCGGGCTGACGAGCTGGTCAGTGACGTGGTGATCATCAACCGTGCTGATATAGAAAAATCCACCGGCCGTACGCTTCCTGAAATCCTGGCCCGCGTTCCTGGGATTCAGTTCAGCGCCAATGGCGGGCTTGGGAAAAACAGCAGCGTGAACATCCGCGGCGCCGAAGCGCGGCACACGGTATTGCTCATTGACGGAGTGCGTTTTGGCTCGGCCACCACCGGCAGCCCGAGCTGGGACACCATCCCGGTGGACATGATCGAGCGTATCGAAATCCTCAAAGGTCCGGCGTCTGCCCTGTATGGCAGCGAAGCTGTGGGTGGCGTGGTGCAGGTGTTCCTGCGCAAGGGTGTTCAGGGTTTCAACCCGTATGCTTCATTGACGCTGGGCAGCTATGCGCATCGCCAGGTAACGGCCGGTGTCAGTGGTGGCAGTGGACCGGTGACCTATTCGCTTGGCTTGCAAAAGACCCGCGAGGCCGGATTTTCAGCCACCAATCCTAAAGTGCTGTTTGGCAATTACAACCCCGATACCGATGGCTTTGACCAGGATTCACTTAACGCATCGGTGGCTTACCAATTAAATGCTGATTGGAAAATCGATGCCGGTTTGTTGGCGTCGAACAGCACCAGCCACACCGACGATGGCCCCAACCGCGATACCTTTTACAAAGGCAAGTCACGTGTGGTCCGCACGGGCGTCGAAGGCCGCGTGCTGCCCGGCTGGAAAACCCAGTTGCGCTACAGCGAAGCATCGGACAGCAGCCGTGCAGTGGTCGCCTCCTTCTTGCCCAGCCTGTTCAAAACCACCCAGAATCAGCTGAGCTGGCAAAACGATGTGGACACTCCCATAGGCGTTGCGCTGGCAGGCGTGGAGCGTCTGGAGCAAAAAGTTGACAGCAGCACCCAATACACAATCACTGACCGCACTGTATCGTCTTACTTTACCGGTTTGAACGGCAGCGCGGGTCCGCACAGCTGGCAGGCCAACCTGCGCCGCGACCAGAATTCGCAATTTGGCGGAAGCACCACCGGTTTCGGCGGCTACGGTTTTGCCCTCACGCCGCAGTGGCGTGTCAACGCATCCTACGGCACCAGCTTTGTCGCACCGTCGTTCAATCAGCTTTATTTCCCCAATTTTGGCAATGCGAACTTGCAGCCGGAACGCGGCCGCAACACTGACCTGGGCGTGACCTGGAGTGATGCGGGGCAAACGGTGAAGCTGGTCCACTTCGACAACAAGATTCGCGGTTTTATCAGCAATACGACGATTGCCTCGAACATTCCGCGTGCCCGGATTGATGGCTATACCCTGTCCTACAACGGCAGCTTTGGCCCGCTGTCGCTCAATGCATCGCTTGATGCAATGGACCCGCGCAATGAGCTGACGGGCAAGCGACTGGCGCGCCGCAGCGCCAATCTGGCCACGCTGGGGGCTGACTATTCGGTGGGTGTGTGGGCTTTTGGTGGCTCCCTGCTGCATGCCGGCAAAAGTTTTGACGACTCAGCCAACACGCGCGAACTGGCTGGCCGCACCACTGCGGACCTGTATGTGGATTACGTGGTCAACAAGGAGTGGAAAGTCCAGACCAAGCTGAACAACGTGACCGACAAACAGTATGAAACGATTTATGGCTACAACCAGCCCGGACGCGCCGTGTATGTCACGCTGAATTACCAGCCCAAGCGGTAAGCTGGATGACCGCCCGCTGCCCTGCCATCCTTATTGCCGCTCCGGCTTCCGGCCAGGGCAAGACCACGGTGGCATGCGCCCTGGCGCGGCTGCATGCGCGGCAGGGCCGGCGGGTGCGCGTCTTCAAGTGCGGTCCGGATTTCCTGGACCCTTATTGGCTGGCGCTGGCCAGCGGCGCACCGGTGCATCAGCTCGACCTGTGGATGACCGGCGAGGCGGACTGCGCGCAGCGTCTGCACGATGCGGCGAAAGATGCTGACCTCATCATTGTCGAAGGCGTGATGGGCCTGTTTGACGGACAGCCGAGCGCGGCTGATCTGGCGCAGCGCTTTGGCTTGAAGGTGGTCGCGGTGATTGATGCCAGTGCCATGGCCGGAACCTTTGGCGCGCTGGCCTGGGGCTTGCAGCATTACATTGAAGGCTTGAATTTTGCCGGCGTGCTGGCCAACCGCGTCGCCTCGCCCGGCCACGCAGTGATGCTGGAAGACAGCCTGCGCGACCCGGCCCAATGGCTGGGCGCCTTGATGCGCAATGAAGCCCTGACGCTGCCCGAACGACACCTGGGCCTGGTCATGGACCATGAACTGGGCGATGCCATGGGCAGGCTGGATGCAGCGGCCGATGCACTGGCGGGCACGCGGCTGGGGCAGATGACAGACGACGACCTGCAAGCCTGGGCCGTTGACTTTCAGCCTGGTGATGCACCAGCGCAGAAGTTTCCTGAAGGCGCATTGCAGGGTCTGACGATTGCTGTCGCCCGCGATGCAGCCTTCTGTTTTTTGTATGCCGCCAACCTCGACTGCCTGCAGTCAATGGGCGCCAAGCTGGCCTATTTTTCACCGCTTGCAGAGGATTCACTGCCGGAATGCGACGCGCTTTGGCTGCCCGGCGGTTACCCCGAACTGCATGCTGAAACACTGGGTGCCAACACGGCCATGAAAAGCAGCATCACCGCACACGTTCAGGCCGGCAAGCCGGTCTGGGCCGAGTGCGGCGGCATGATGGCCTTGTTTGATGAAATCATCGATGCCAACGGCGTCAGCAATCCGGTGTGGGGCGTCCTGCCTGGCAGCGTGACGATGCAAAAGCGGCTGGCTGCGCTGGGGCCGCAGCAGCTTGACATGCCGGGCGGCACCTTGCGCGGCCACACCTTTCACTATTCCACCTGCGCAACGTCGCTACCCGCCGCCAACCGCACCCAAGCTGCGCCGGGACGCACCTTGCGCGGCGAAGGCGAGGCCCTGTTTGTGTCGGGTTCGACAGGCGCCGTCAAGGCGAGTTATTTCCATGCCTGGTTTGCGTCCAGCCCGGCTGCGGCGGCGCGCTTGTTTTTAAAGGAACACCATGACTGAAGCAGCAAACGACTGGCGCGCACTGGCCGCCAGCAAAGACACCACGGCCTATGGCCCGCAGCGTATCGTCTGCCTGACCGAAGAGCCCACCGAGTGGCTGTACATGCTGGGTGAAGAGCGCCGCATCGTCGGCATCTCGGGCTACACCGTGCGCCCGCCGCGTGCCAGGGAGGAAAAGCCCAAGGTCAGCGCCTACCTGAGCGCCAAGATCGACAAGATTGTTGATTTGAAGCCCGACTGCGTCATCGGCTTTTCAGACCTGCAGGCCGACATTGCCGCGCAGCTGATTCGCCATGGCATCCAGGTCACCATCTTCAACCAGCGCAGCGTGGCCGAGATTTTCTCGATGATGTACCAGCTCGCCGCAATGGTCGGGCAGGTCGAGCGCGGCATGCTGCTGATCGGGCAGATGCAGCAGCGGCTGCTGGACATCGAGCAGGCGGCGCGCTCACTCAAGCGCCGCCCCAGGGTTTTTTTCGAGGAATGGCACGACCCGCACATCAGCTGCATTGCCTGGGTGTCCGAGCTGGTCGGCATTGCCGGCGGCGACGACTGCTTTCCCGAATTGGCAAAAGAACCGATGGGCAAGGGGCGCATCATTGCCGACGGGCTGGAAATTGTGCAGCGCGCGCCCGACATCATTTTTGGCTCCTGGTGCGGCAAGAAATTCCGGCCCGAGCTGGTCGCCGCCCGTCCTGGGTGGGAGAGCGTACCGGCTGTCAAAAATAATCAACTGTTCGAGATCAAGTCGTCCGAAATCCTGCAGCCCGGCCCGGCCGCGCTGACCGAAGGCGTGGAAAAGCTGCACAAGTTCATCCTGGGTTGGGATGCAGCCCATGGATGAAATGCTGTCCGCTGCCCGCAGCGAACTGATTTTGGGTGGCCAGAAAAGCGGCAAGTCGCGCCGCGCCGAGTTGCTCGCGCGCAGCTGGCTGGCGCAGTCGCCGGCGCATCAAGCGGTGCTGATCGCCACCGCCCAGCCCTGGGACGCCGAAATGCGCGAGCGCATCGCGCGCCACCAGACCGACCGTGCCGAGCGGGTGCCGGGCATGCAAACCGTGGAAGAGCCGCTGGCGCTGGGCCCAACCTTGGCCCGTCATAGCCAGCCGCAAACCCTCGTTGTCGTGGACTGCCTGACGCTGTGGCTGACCAATTTGCTCATGCCAATGGAGAATTCCAAGCAAAATGAGGCTCTGGCGCACGATCCACGGGCGCAAGTAGCTATGCTTTTAAGAGCAATCGAAAACGCCGCCGGCCCGGTCGTGCTGGTCGGCAACGAAATTGGCCTGGGTGTGATTCCGCTCGGGCGCGAAACGCGGGCGTTTGTCGATGCGCTGGGACTGATGAACCAGGACGTGGCGCAGGCTTGCCAGCGTGTCACTTTCATGGCGGCCGGTTTACCGCTCACTCTTAAAGGCTAAGCATGAAGGATTTATCTTGCTTTTCCTCCCTCCGGGAAAGTGCTGGGGTGAGGGCTAGCAGGATGAAAACTTTCACCACAGCTTTCATCCTGCTGCTCAGCCTGGCCGTGCTGGCCCCGGCCCACGCCTTGCAACTCACCGATGACAGAGGCGTCAGCGTCACCCTGGCGCAAAGCCCGCAGCGCATTGTCAGCCTGCTGCCTTCGCTGACTGAAAGCATCTGCGCGCTTGGGGAGTGCCAGCGTCTGGTCGGAGTGGACCGCTATTCAAATTACCCGGCCAGTGTCAAAAGCCTGCCTGGAGTAGGCGGTGGACTGGACCCGAACATCGAGGCCATCGTCGCGCTCAAACCCGACGTGGTGGTCCTGGCCACTTCATCGCGCGCCAGCCAACGCCTGGAATCGCTGGGCCTGAAGGTCGTGGCGCTGGAGCCCAAGACCCATGCCGATGTGCAGCGCGTTCTGAAAAAGCTAGGCGCGCTGCTCGATATTCCCGACGCTGCGGGCGCTGGCCGAGTCTGGCGCATCATCGACAGCGGCGTTTCGGCGGCCGCGCAGTCGCTGCCGGCCAAGGTCCGTAACACCCGCGTGTACTTTGAAGTCAGCCGCGGGCCTTATGCCGCCGGCGAGTCGTCCTTCATGGGCGAAACGCTGACCCGGCTGGGCGTGAAAAACATCATTCCCGCCGCACTGGGACCGTTTCCACGCATCAACCCGGAATTCGTGGTGCGCGCCAATCCGGACCTCATCATGGTGAGCAGCCGCAACGCCGATGCCATGAAAGCGTATCCCGGCTGGGGCGCCATCAAAGCGATACGCGATCAGCGCATTTGCCTCTTCAACCCCGAGCAATCCGATGTGCTGGTGCGGCCCGGTCCACGCATGGCTGAAGCGGCACGCATCATGGCCCAGTGCATCGCCGACAACGCAGGCGCTGGATGAGCCTGACCTTCACCCGCCAGCACCGCAAGGCGTTTTGGCTGGCGATCGGTTTGGCGGTCGCGTCGGTGGCTTTGCTGCTGCTCGGCATGAGCGTGGGCAGCACCGGTTTTGACAGCGTGCTGAACATGCAAAACGATGCACAGGCGTTGCTGATCGTGTCGGAAATCCGCCTGCCGCGCACCTTGGGCGCCTGGCTTGCCGGTGCGCTGCTGGGACTGGCCGGCGCGGTGGCGCAAGGCCTGTTTCGCAACCCGCTGGCCGATCCGTATTTGCTTGGCAGCGCGTCGGGCGCCTCGCTCGGCGTGGCGCTGGCAATGGCCCTGTTTGGCATGTCGCCGCTGGCCACGCACTGGCTGGCGCGCCTCGGCTTGACGGGGGCCGCCTTTGTTGGCGCCGTGCTCGCCGTGCTGCTCACGCTGGTGTTGGCCAAGGGCGTGCAGCACACGCTGCGGCTGCTGCTGGCGGGCGTGATTGTGGGTGTGGTGCTGGGCGCCGTCACGTCGCTGATCCTGCTGCTCACACCTGAAATCATGCAGGCGATGCAGTCTTTCATGCTGGGCAGCACCGCTTTTGTCGGCTGGAGTGCCTGCGCCATCATGGCGGCGGTGTTTGCCGTGATGATGCTCGCTGCCTGGATGATGAGCCACGCGCTCGACGGCCTGGCGCTGGGCGAATCGACCGCGCACAGCCTGGGTTTGCCTCTGCCGCAGATGCGCGCGGCGCTGGTGGCGGTGCTGGCGCTGGCCACCGGCACGGCGGTGGCGCAAACCGGGCTGATCGCCTTTGTCGGCCTGGCCGCGCCGCACCTGGTGCGCTCCGTCGTCAAGACCACGCACGGCCGCCTGATCGGCCTGGCCAGCCTGACGGGTGCGGTGCTGCTCACGGGCGCCGACATCCTGGCCCGGTGGCTGGTGGCGCCGCAGGAGTTGCCGGTCGGCGTGCTGACCGCCGTTCTCGGTGGCACTTATTTGCTCTGGCTGATGCACAGAAATACCGGGCGGGGGAACGGACTGTGACGGCTCCGGCAGTCGATGTCGCTATGGATTCAATAGCTATAAATGCCCGATCCATAAGCGCAAAGCTCGGAAATGATGAAATTTTGCATGGCATTGACCTGGCGTTGCCTCATGGCCGCTGGACCAGCATCGTCGGCCCCAATGGCGCGGGCAAATCAACGCTGCTCAGGGTGCTGGCGGGATTGCTGCCGCACAGCGGCGAAGTCACATTGCTGGGCCAGTCGATGGCCGCGATGCGCGGACGCCATCGGGCGAGGCAACTGTCATGGCTGGGCCAGAACGAAAGCTCGGCCGACGACCTGACGGTGTACGACGTGGCCATGCTCGGTCGCCTGCCGCACCAGGCCTGGCTGGCGCCGCCCAGCCCCGCCGACCACGCCGCCGTCGAGCGTGCCCTGCGCGCGACGCAGGCCTGGGACTGGCGCGGCAGGGCGCTGGGCCAGCTCTCGGGTGGAGAGCGCCAGCGCGTGCTGCTGGCGCGCGCGCTGGCGGTCGAGGCTGCGGTGCTGCTGATGGACGAGCCCCTGGCCAACCTTGACCCGCCGCACCAGACCGATTGGCTATTGATGGTGCGTCATCTGGTCGCCAGCGGCAAGACTGTGGTCAGCGTGCTGCACGAAATTTCTTTCGCCTTGCAGGCCGATGCGCTGGTGGTGATGGACAAGGGCCGCGTCACGCACCAGGGCGCCTGCGCCGACGTCGCGACGCACCGGGCCGTTGAGAACGTGTTTGACCACCGCATTTCCGTGCTTCACTTGGGCGGGCAATGGCTGGCTTTGCCCCGAATCTAGTTTTTCGTTCTGCTCAGCCATGCCCCATGCACTTTACGAACCTGATTTTCAGAAAACTCAATTTTCGGGTGCTAAACTGAAAGAGAACTTCAGGTGGCCTGCAGACTTCGGTTTGCAGGCTTAAACGGGAAGTCGGTGCGCACGGGTTAGTCATTAATCCACGCCATTCCGACGCTGCCCTCGCAACGGTAAACGAGTCAAAGCCAGATCCATCACCACTGTGCCAACGCATGGGAAGGGGATCCGGCAAACAAGCTTTGTGCTTGTTCACTCGTGAGCCCGGAGACCGGCCTGATTTTTTGCGCGTGATCTTGCGATGGGCAAGGGTCAGCAGGCGTCAGTCCACAGCGGTTTCGGGCATTTTTGCACCGGCATCCGTTGCTTTTGCGGCTTCGCCTTCTTTCTCCTTTTTTCCTCCCTTCGCTTCATCACACCCATTTAATCTGTCGCGCGATGGGCGTGGAGGAGACGATATGTTGAGGCAACGTTTTTCAGCGTTGGTGTCATGAGCGGCGGCACTGTGTGGTTTGTGGGTGCAGGGCCGGGTGACCCGGAACTCATCACCGTGAAGGGCCGGGCGCTGATCGAGCGCGCGGGCGCCATTTTGTTTGCCGGCTCCCTGGTCAGCGAAGCCGCCACGCGTTGGGCACCGGCGGGCTGCGTGATCGCCGACAGCAAGGACATGACGCTGGAGCAGATGTCGGCCTGGCTGATCTTGCAGGCCGGGCGCTGCCGGACCGTGGTGCGCCTGCAGACCGGCGACCCGGGCCTGTATGGCGCGCTGATTGAGCTGGTGCAGCCGCTGGACGCGGCCGGCGTGCCGATTGCCGTGGTGCCGGGCGTGTCCTCGGCCATGGCTTCGGCTGC
Organism: Polaromonas sp. CG_9.7; assembly: GCF_015752205.1. Classification (GTDB taxonomy): domain Bacteria; phylum Pseudomonadota; class Gammaproteobacteria; order Burkholderiales; family Burkholderiaceae_C; genus Polaromonas. The sequence goes on along the minus strand of NZ_JADOVG010000007.1, from coordinate 85,828 downwards.
AGCCGCGGTCGAAAGCCTGACCCTGCCTGAAGTCACCCAGACCGTGATATTTACCAGGGTGGAAGGGCGTACGCCGATGCCTGAAGGCGAATCGCTCGAAGCGCTTGCAGCGCACCACAGCACGCTGTGCATTTTCCTGAGCATCACGCTGATGGGGCGTGTCACGGCAGCGTTGACGGCGGCCGGCTGGTCGCCTGATGCGCCGGTGGTGGTGGTTCACAAGGCCAGCTGGCCGGACGAAGAAAAAATCATCCGGGGCACTGTGGCCACCATTCAGGGCCTGTGCCGCGACGCCAAAATCGTCAGCCAGTCAATGATCATCGCCAGCCCGACGCTGGGTTCCCGGCACTGGCAAACACTGGCCAAGTCGAAGCTTTACGACGCCAGCTTCACGCACAAATTCCGGCGCGCCAGCACCGGTTTGACAACCGATACATCCCCCAATCTTCCGGAGACAACATGACAGCAGACACCATTCTTCTGGTGGGCCACGGCTCGCGCGAAAAATCAGGCAACGACGAGATTGAAGCGTTCGCGGAGCAGTGGCGGGCGCGTCAGCCGGGCTGGCGCATCGAGATTTGCTTCATCGAGTTTTCCGAAATTACCATGAGCGAAGGCCTGCGCCGCGCCGCCAGCGGCTCGCAGCGCGTGATGGTGGTGCCGCTGATTTTGAATGCCGCCGGGCACGTCAAGATGGACATTCCGCAGGCTATCGATGGTGCGCGGCTGAAGTTTCCGGGGGTGCAGTTCTTGTACGCACCGCACCTGACGGCGTGCGATCACATCCTGTCGATTGTCAAACGCCGCCTGAAGGGTGCGATGAAAGTGCTGGACATGCCGGACCCGACGACCACCGGCGTGGTGATGCTGGGGCGTGGCTCGTCAGACCGGCAGGCCAATGGCGAAATGGCCAAGATGGCGCGTTGGCTGATGGAGGAAACCGATCATCCACTGGTCGATCTGGCCTTCACCGGCATCACCTGGCCGCGCCTTGAAAAAGCGGTGCAGCGGCAAAGCCTGCTCGGCATGACGCAGGTGGTGGTGCTGCCTTACTACCTGTTCAACGGCACGCTGGTCGAGCGCATCACCCGGCAGGTCGACAATCTGAAAATCCAGTACCCGACCATCCGGTTCACCTCAACCGACTACTTCGGTTTTGAGCGGGAAATTTTTGAACTGCTGGAAGAGCGGGTGAATGACTTGAAAAGTGGCGTCACCGCGTCACGCATGCCGTGCGATGGTTGCAAATACCGCGAGTTCGGGGTCGCAAACGGCATGGGTGGCCACCACCACGACGACGCCGTTGCGCACAACCACGACCATGATCACGCGCACGACCATGCCCATGAACATGCGCATTCTCCTGCCCAGGCCACGATTCAAATTCATGCGCACCCGCACCCGCACCCGCATCCGCATCCGCATCCGCATGACCACGCCCATCCGCACGAAGTGGCTCACTCATGAGCCATGCCAACATCGTCACCGAGCAGCTCACGGCTGCAGGCCGGGCTATTGAGCACGATTCTTTTGCCGTGATTGACCGTGAAGTGTCATCGCACAGCTACACATCGGACCAGTGGCCCATCGTGCGTCGCATGATCCACGCGAATGCCGACTTTGACTTCAACGGCATGACCGACTTTCATCCGCAGGCGGTTGCGGCTGGCGTGGCGGCTGTGCTGTCACGCGGCACACGCGTGGTGGCCGATGTGGAGATGATTTGCGTTGGCCTCTCGGCTCCGCGACTGGGCCACTTCGGCATGGCCACGCACCACTTCATCTCGGACGCCGATGTGATCGAGGCCGCCAAGGCTGAAGGCACGACCCGCGCCGTGCAGGCCATGCGCAAGGCGCACCGGCTGGGTCTGGTTGATGGCGCCATCGTGGGCATCGGCAATGCGCCCACGGCTTTGATCGAGCTGGTGCGGCTGATTCATGACGAGGGCGCGCGCCCGGCGCTGGTGGTGGGCATGCCGGTTGGATTTGTTTCGGCGGCGGAATCGAAAGACCTGATGGCCTTGGAAAACGCCGTGCCGTGGATCGTGATTCGCGGCCGAAAAGGCGGCTCGACGCTGGTAGTGGCTGCGATTCATGCGCTGCTCGGGCTGGCCGAGGCGCAAGAGGTGCTGCACAAGGCGTCTGCATGATGGAAAAAAACGCGCCACGCGGCACACGCACCGGGTTCACTACCGGCGCGTGTTCGGCTGCGGCGGCGCGTGCCGCCACGCTGGGGCTGCTGACCGGACAGGTGCCTGGGCGCATTGAATGCCTTTTGCCCAACGGCGACCTGGTGACGTTTGACGTGCTGGACGGCGCTGTCAATGCAGACACGGCGCATGCCATGGTCATCAAGGACGCGGGCGACGACCCGGACTGCACCGACAAAGCGCACCTTACTGCCGACGTGACACTGCGCCGTGACCTGCCCGGCCAGGTGTTGCTGACCGGCGGATTTGGCGTGGGCACGGTGACCATGCCCGGCCTGGGTCTGGCGGTGGGGGGGCCGGCGATCAACCCGGTGCCGCGCCGCAACATCACGGCCAACGTACAGGCTGCCGCAGGGGAATTGCTGGAAGAAACCGGGTTTGAAGTTTGCATTTCCGTGCCGCAAGGGCTGGAAATGGCCAAAAAAACCCTGAACGCGCGGCTTGGCATTCTGGGCGGAATTTCCATTCTGGGCACCTCGGGCATCGTCAAACCGTACTCGACAGCCGCCTACCGCGCCAGCGTGGTGCAGGGCGTGCAGGTGGCGGGCACGTTGGGCCATGGCGTGGTGGTGCTGACCACGGGCGGGCGCACCGAGAAGTTCGTGATGGCCGAAATGCCGCATTTGCCTGAACCGGCTTTTGTGCAGATGGGCGACTTTTTGCGCTACGCCATGAGCGCGGCGGTCAAGGCCGGTTTGAAACAGGTGGTGATTGGCGGCATGGTCGGCAAGCTGACCAAGATAGCGCAGGGCGAAACCATCACCCACGCCGGCCGTGCCGAGGTTGATACCGGCTTGCTGGCCGACATTGCGGCCAGCCTGGGCGCCGAGTCCGAGGTGTGCGATGCCATTCGCCAAAACGAAACCGCGCGTTATGCCGGTGAACGCATGGATGCGCTCGGTCTGGGTGCGGCCTTTCACAAGGCGCTGGCCCAGCGTGTGATCCAGACCCTGCAAGCGCGTTATCCCGATAAATTTGATTTGAAAGTGCTGGTTTGCGACTTTGACGGTCGCAAGATAGCGGAGGCCCCTTGAATTCCGAAACGATAAACCTGATTGAAAAATGCCGCATCATCGGCGTGCTCGACGACGGCATCGCCAGCCTGAGCCGCACCGCACTGGCGCACCTGGCGCAAGCGCAACTGGTGATTGGCGGCACGCGTGCACTGCAGCTTTTGGCAGGGCAGATGGATCCATCCGCCCTGCAGCGCGACCTGACAGGTGCGCTGTCGCAGGTTCCCGAGTGGATTCGTACCGCCCAAAGCGAACACCAGCGCGTGGTGGTGCTGGCCACCGGCGATCCGCTGTGCCACGGCATCGCCGCCTACCTGGCGTCGCGCCTGTGCATCGAAGCGATTGAGGTCATGCCCAATGTCTCGACGCTGCAACTGGCCTGCGCCCGGCTGGGCCTGCCGTGGCAGGACATGAAGTTTTCATCGGTGCACAGCAAGGACGCCGGCGACTGGGTAGAAGGCGGCGAGCCAAGCCACGGCCTGTATGCGCTGCTGCGCGATATTCGCCAGAATGACCGCCTGGCCGTGCTGACCAGCCCCACCAACACGCCGGACTGTATTGCGCGCATGCTGGTCACCGAGGGCCTGGCCGATGATTTCGAGATGGCCGTGGCTGAACGCCTGTGCCAGCCCGAGGAACGCATTGTCAGCGGCATGCGCATCAGCGCTGCTGCGCAGATGCCGTTTGCCGACCCGAACGTGGTGCTGCTCTGGCGCACGTCCTTGCGCCCCGAGCCCGTGCTGCTGGGCCTGCCCGATGCCCGCTACCAACAACGCTACCCCGAAAAAGGCCTGCTCACCAAGCAGGAAGTGCGCGCCGTGTCGCTGGCCCGCATGCAATTGCGTGCCAGCAGCGTGGTCTGGGACATTGGCGCGGGTTCGGGCTCCGTGGGGCTGGAGGCCGCGCGGCTGTGCAGCCAGGGACATGTCTACGCGATAGAGAAAAATATCGACGACGGCGCCAATGTGCGCGACAACCGCCGGGCACTTGGCGTCAGCAACCACACGCTGGTGCATGGCAAGGCACCCGACGGTTTGCAGCACTGGCCCGACCCGGACGCCGTGTTCATCGGAGGCTCGGGTGGCGAACTGGCTGCACTGATCGGCCTGATATTGCAGCGCTTGAGGCCCGAGGGCTGGCTGGTAATGAATTTCGTCACGCTGGAAAACCTGGCCACCGCCGTCGAGACGCTCAAGTCGCTGGGTGTGGCCTGGGACGTTTTGCAGTTGCAAGCCTCACGCAGCAAGCCGATCTTGCACATGAACCGCATGGCGGCCGAAAACCCGGTGTGGCTGGTGTGCGCGCAAAAGGCCATCGCGCCCCAAGCCGCCTCCAGGGAGAAAAGCGATGACTGAACTGCATACTGCTGCCGTGCCTGCGCCGGGCCGCTTGTTTGGCGTGTCTTTGGGCCCCGGCGACCCGGGTTTGATCACGCGCCGCGCCTGGGCTTTGCTCGAGCGTGCCGACGCAGTGTGGACCTACCCGGTGCGCAGCCTGCGCAAGGAAAGCTACGCGCTTGACATTGCACTGCGCGGCGGGCTGGCGCTGCCTGCGCAGCACCAGCCGCTGCTGTTTCCCATGACACACGATGTGGAAAAACTCGCCCGCCACTGGCTCAAGGCTGCCGAAACCGTCAAGGCACTGCTGGCAACGGGCCAGGACGTGCTGTTCCTGGTTGAAGGCGACGCTTCTACCTACGCCAGCTTTTGCTACCTGGCCCGGGTGCTGCGCGAGCTTGATGCCGAGGCACGCATCGACATCGTTCCGGGTGTCACGTCCTTTAACGCGGCCTGCGCCCGGCTGCAGCTGCCGCTGTCGGAGCAGGACGACACCATCGCCATCGTGCCCGCTGCCTATGGCATTGCGGCGGTCGAAAAAATGCTGGACGACTTTGACACGCTGGTGCTGATGAAGGTCAAGCCGCTGCTGGACGATTTGATCGATCTGCTGGCGCGCCGGGGCTTGCTGGCACACAGCCGTTTCATTGAAAAAGCCGGCTCGCCGGTCGAGCGGATTGTTCACGACGTCGCCGAACTGAAAGGCACGCAGGTCAATTACCTGTCGTTGCTGCTGGTCAAGAACCCGGGCCGCGTGCGCGGCGACATGCAGCGCGGCTGCCGCAAGAAAACAAGCACTGAAATCGAAGAGGAAACTTTAGGATGACCATCAACCCCTTGCCTGACAACGATGCCGCCCTGCGCATCGTCCTGGTCGCCATCACCAAACACGGTGCGCAGCAAACCGCCGGATTGGCACGTCGAATGCCGCAAGCCAGCGTTTGCGTGGCGGAAAAATTCGCGCCGCTCATGGCCGGCTTGCCCAACCCGGTGCGCGCCTACAGCGGTGCTTTTCGCGACGAAATCGCTACGCTTTTCACCGAGTTTGACCAGGTTGTTTTCTTTGTCTCGCTGGGCGCCGTGGTGCGGCTGATTGCGCCGCACCTGAAAAGCAAGGACGAAGACCCCGGTGTGCTGGTGGTCGATGATGCGGGGCAGTTTGTGATTCCGGTGCTGTCGGGCCATGTGGGGGGCGCCAACGCCATGGCCGAGCAGGTGGCCGGGTTGCTGGGTGCCACTGCCGTGCTGACCACGGCTTCTGATGTGGGCAAGACCATTCCGGTCGATATTCTGGGCCGTGAACTCGGCTGGAAGGTCGAAGCGCCCAAGATCAACATCACCCGCGTCTCGGCCCATGTCGTCAATGGCGAGCCGGTGGCCGTGGTGCAGGAAGCGGGCAGCCCGAACTGGTGGACGCGGCCCACGCCATTGCCGTCCACCATTCACAAATTCGAGCGTTTTGAAGACGTTGATCTGAATCATTTCAAGGCGGTGCTGTGGATCACCCATGCGCCAGTGACAGCTGAACGCTGGCAACAGCTCAACGAGCGTCTGGTGGTCTACCGCCCCCCGCAAGCCGCATGAGCGCTGAGGCGAAGCGCATTGCCGTCGGTCTGGGCTGCGACCGTGGCACGCCGCTGGCGACGCTAGAGCAAGCGCTGGACGAGGCGCTGGCGCTGGCGGGTGCGCGTCTGGCCGACGTGGCGGCAGCCGCCAGCATCGACCTCAAGGCTGACGAGCCGGGGCTGCTGGCCCTGGCTGCCAAACACGGCTGGACGCTGAACTTCTACACCCCCGCGCAACTGGCCGCTGTGCCCGTGCCCAACCCGTCCGAGACGGTGCGCATGTACACCGGCAGCCCGTCAGTCAGCGAAGCTGCTGCCTTGCTGGCCGGATCGGCGGCAGGGCAAGTGCTTCCCGGCACGGCATTGCTGGTGGAAAAGCACAAGTGCCGGGGCACTGACGGACGCAACGCCACGGTGTCACTGGCCCGCTGCCATCGTTTTTCACATTAATTTCTTCAGCTTTTTTAACCCCGAAATGGAGCAACCCATGAACACATCTGCCTCTTCTGCCTCTCCTGCTTTGTTGCCTGTCAGTGCAACCCGCAGCCTGTTGCTGCAACTTGCCGCGGGTGCCGCCCTGGGGCTGGTGGTGTTGTACGGCGTGGCGTTTGCCGAAAGCCCACTGGCGCACAACGCCGCGCATGACGTGCGCCACGTCACCGTCAAGCCTTGCCATTGAACCAAGGAATCAACCATGATTTTTCAACGATTGATCTGGGCCGCACTGGTAGCCGCAATGATGGTCGGCAGTGTGCAGTCCGGTGTGCAGCAGTGGCAGGCCGTGCCGATTGTTCATGCCGCCGAAGTGTATGAGGGGCAAAAGGCCGAAGCACCGGACGCGCTGGCAACACCAGCCGCCACCATGACGCATGTCCACGCCGAAAGTGTTGCGTCTTCACATGATGAACACGGCACGGCAGAGGCATGGTCACCGGCAGATGGTGTCGAGCGCAATGCATGGACTTGGGTGGCCAATGTCCTCCATGCCTTCAGCATGGCGCTGCTGGTGTATGCCGTCATGGGTGTCTGCCTGTGGCGCGGCACGGTAATGCGTTCCCTGCCGCTGGGTTTGCTGGTGGCGGCTGCAGGCTGGCTCAGTTTCCATTTCTGGCCCTCGCTCGGCTTGCATGCCGAGATTCCCGGCATGGACGCGGCCCGCCTGGGCTCTCGCCAGGGTTGGTGGATGCTGGCGGCAGGCAGCGCAGCGCTGGCCTGTGTTTCGCTGGCCGGTCTGCGGGGTGCATGGCGTTGGGCGGCAGCGGCAGCGTGGCTGGCCTTGCCTTTTGTCGTGGGTGCGCCGCACATCAGCGCTGACCCGCTGGCCGGTTTTAGCGGTGAGGCTCAGGCGCAATTGCGCGAACTCGGCACGCAGTTCATCTGGGCCACCACCTGGCTGTCACTGTCTTTCTGGGTGTCGATGGGGATGGTGTGCGGCGCGGCGTTCCAGCGCTGGCTGCGTCCGGTAATGGAGGCAACGATTCAACGCGCCAGGCCGCTTGCATCTGCCGGCAAGGCGGTGAACCCATGACCCGCCCGCAAGGAAAAATCATGCTGGTGGGCATTGGCCCCGGCAGCCACGACCACATGACGCACCGTGCGCGCGCAGCCATTGCCGAGTCTGACGTGGTGGTCGGTTATGTCACCTATATCAAGCTGGTGGCTGATTTGCTGGAAGGCAAGGAAGTCGTGCGCAAGGGCATGACCGAAGAACTAGACCGTGCCGTGCATGCGCTGGCCAGCGCCCGCGAAGGCAAGAAGGTGGCGCTGATCTCCAGCGGCGATGCCGGCGTGTACGGCATGGCCGGGCCCACCTACGAGGTGCTGTTTCAAGCTGGCTGGACGCCCGAGTCTGACGTGGAGGTTGAAGTCGTGCCGGGCGCGTCGGCCATCAACGCCTGCGCGGCGCTGGTGGGTGCGCCGCTCACACATGACTTTTGCTCGATTTCCCTGTCCGACCTGCTCACGCCCTGGCCAGTGATAGCCCGCCGCCTGGACGCGGTAGCCGCCGCTGACTTTGTGGTCGCCTTGTACAACCCCAAAAGCGGCCGGCGTACCCAGCAAATCGTGGAAGCGCAGCGACTTTTTCTTCGGCACCGCAGGCCAGACACACCGGTGGCGGTGGTCAAGTCAGCGTATCGACGCCGCGAGCGTATTGAGTTCACCACACTGGACAAAATGTCGGACTGCGACATCGGCATGCTGACGACGGTGTTGATTGGCAACAGCAACACCTTTATCCGTCACGGCTTGATGGTGACTCCGCGCGGTTACGCCAACAAGTACGAGCTGCATGGCGACGGCAGTACCCGCCAGGGCGAAAGGCCTGGACGTTCGTTGTCCACCGGCTTGCTGGGCTGGATGGAAAACCTGAAGGCTGACCATACCGAGGGCGAAAGCATTGCGGCACTGGCGCTGCGGCACAAACTGCCAGCAGACTATATCGAGGCCGTGCTCATGACGCCGGCAGAAGAAGTTGCGCTCAAGGAAGACGCGGCCAGCACCGAGGAATCTGAAGCATGAACGAGGTGGTCAAGCCAAAAATTGGCAACTACAAACGCCACCTGCTGATTTGCACCGGGACGCGCTGCACGCAAGATGGCGCCTCCCAGCACCTGTATGACAGTCTGGGCGACAAGTTCAAGGCAGCGGGGTTGCACGAGGGCGAGATGCGCGTCAAGCGCAGCCGGGTGAGCTGCTTTGCCGCCTGCAAGGGCGGACCGGTCATGTGTGTGCAGCCTGATGGCGTCTGGTACTACAACGTCACCCCGGCCAACATGGACCGCATCATCGATCAGCATCTGGTCGGCGGCCAGCCTGTGGCCGATCTGGTGTTTCACCAGGGACCGGATGGCTGCGATGCAAGCTGAGGCCCTGCGGCCGTCCGGTCAGGGGTTTGTGTCCATTGTGGGCGCCGGTCCCGGCCCGGTCGATCTGATGACTCTGCGGGCTCGTGACCGGCTCCAGCGTGCCGAGGTGGTGATGTATGACCGCCTGATCACGCCCGAGGTGCTGGCCTTGATCCCCGAGGCGGCAGAGCGCGTGTATGTGGGCAAGGCCCTGGGGAATCACGCCGTGCCGCAAACCGGCATCCATGCGCTGCTGGTTCAGCATGCACGCAGGGGCCGGCGAGTCGTTCGGCTCAAGGGTGGCGACCCCTATGTGTTCGGACGCGGCGGCGAAGAGGTGCAGGCCTTGCAGGCGGCAGGCATTGCCTTTGAGGTGGTGCCGGGCGTCACGGCGGCCAGTGGGTGTTCGGCGGCGGCGGGTATTCCCCTGACCCACCGCGACCTGGCGGGCAGCTGTGTTTTCTTGCCCGGCCACCTGGCCGACGACGACGCGACGCACGACTGGACAGCCTTGGCAAAGGCCGGCCAGACGCGCGTTTTTTACATGGGCCTGCAGCGCCTGCCACAAATAGCCCATCAATTGATTGCACACGGCCTGGCACCTGATACCCCTGCCGCCATCGTTCGCGATGGCGCGCGCCCCACCCAGACCATCATTGCCACCGGCTTGCGCGACCTGGTTGCGCGTGCCACAGGGTATGGTCCTCAGCCCGGCTTGCTTATCATTGGCGAGACCGTACAACTCAGCCCTGATTTCCACCCTCCTGCACAGCGAGCCCCATGCAAATAGAAACCCCACCGTCAGACAAGCCCTACGAAAAACCCGAAGGCGAACGCCGGGGCCTGCTGATCGTCAACACCGGCGACGGCAAGGGCAAAAGCACCGCCGCCTTTGGCCTGGCGCTGCGCGCCCACGGCCGCCACCATGTGCATGGCCGGGCCGTTAAGATTTTCCAGTTCATGAAGGTGCCCAGCGCCCGCTTCGGCGAGCACCGCATGTTCGAGCAGTTGGGCATTCCGATTGAAGGGCTGGGCGATGGTTTCAGCTGGAAAAGCCAGGACCTGGAGCATTCGGCCCAGCTCGCGCGCAATGGCTGGGAAAAAGCCAAGGCCGAAATCATGGGCGGCGAGAACTTCATGGTCGTGCTCGACGAGATGACCTATCCGCTGATCTACGGCTGGATGCCGCTCGACGACGTGCTGCTGACGCTGCAAAACCGTCCCAAAGACGTGCATGTGGTCATCACCGGCCGGCGCTGCCCGCCCGAGATCATTGCGCTGGCCGACACCGTGACTGAAATGACCAAGATCAAGCATGCGTTCAACGCGGGCATTCCGGCCCAGCGCGGCATTGAAGACTGAGGGTGTGAACGCGCCTGCTGACACCGGTCAGGTCACCCACGCTTTCAGCCTGCCCGAGCGCGAGGCGGTGTACCGCGCCATTCACGAACGGCGCGACATGCGCCATTTCAGTGGCGGCACCGTGGCCGACGACCTGCTGCAGCGCCTGCTGTCGGCCGCGCACCATGCGCCCAGTGTCGGTTTCATGCAGCCGTGGCGCTTTATCCGGGTGCGCAGCCAGTCGCCGCGCGAAACCATGCACGCGCTGGTCGAACAGGAACGTGTGCTGACCGCGCAGGCTTTGGGCGCGCGTGAAGACGAATTCATGACGCTGAAAGTGCAGGGCGTGCTTGACGCCGCCGAGCTGCTGGTGGTGGCCCTGCCGCCGGGGCGAGAAGCCCACGTGTTTGGCCGCCGCACCCTGCCCGAGATGGACCTGGCGTCTGCCGCCTGTGCGATTCAAAACCTCTGGCTGGCCGCCCGTGCCGAGGGGCTGGGCATGGGCTGGGTGTCGATTTTTTGCCCCGTGAAGCTGGCCGAACTGCTGAAGATGCCCGAGGGCAGCAGGCCCATCGCCATGTTGTGCCTCGGTCCGGTCCACGCCTTTTACGACCAGCCCATGCTGCAGGCTGAAAAATGGGCGCGTCGGGCTGCGCTGTCGGACATGGTGTTTGACGACTGCTGGGGTCAATTGGCAACGCCCGCCGCCGGAGACATCCCGCAAGGCCAAGGCCCGGGCGCCTGACATGCTGATGGGCTGGGCGAGTTTTTTCCCGTTTCTGAGTTCCGGCGGCATGGCCGGATTGAGCGCGTCCGCGCTGGCGCTGGTGTGGCTGGCGGTTTTACTGCTGGCCTTGTGGATTGACCGCCGTTTTGGCGAGCCGCCGGCGACGTTTCACCCGGTGGTCTGGATGGGCCATTACCTCCAGGCCTGCGGCCGTGTCAGCGTGGCTTGCCCGCCTGCGCTGGCGTTTGTTCTCGGCGCGCTGGCGTGGTGTGTGGGCGCGCTGGGCGTTGCCGCACTGGCCTGGGCGCTTCAGGCGCTGGCCTTCTGGCAGCTGGCCCTGTTCATCCTGCAACCGGCACTGGAAACCGGACTGGCCGCCGCCGCACTGCTCATGGCAATGGCTTGGCTCACCAAGTCCATGCTGTCGTGGCGCATGTTGCATGACGAAGCCGGCGCGGTTGAGACGGCCCTGCAGCAGTCGTTGTCCGCCGGACGCGCGCGCCTGTCGTGGCTGGTCAGCCGCGACACCGCGCCGCTGACGGCGGTGCAGGTGCGCGAAAGCGTCATCGAAACCCTGGCTGAAAACCTCAATGATTCGGTGGTGGCACCGATTTTCTGGTTCGTGCTACTGGGCCTGCCGGGCGCAGCCGTTTACCGTTTTGCCAACACCGCCGATGCTATGTGGGGCTACCGCGGCACTTACAAAGGTCAATATTGGGAATGGGCCGGCAAATGGGCGGCGCATGCCGACGATGTGCTGTCGTGGTTGCCGGCGCGGCTGACGGGCGTGCTGCTGATGGGCGTCACGGGCAACTTCTGGCCGGGCGAAATGCAACGTCAAGCGGCAAAAACCCCTTCGCCCAACAGCGGCTGGCCAATGGCGGCCATGGCGCTGGCGCTGGGCATCAGCGTGAGCAAGCCCGGCGTGTACACCCTGAACGCCACCGGGCGCGCACCGCAAGCCGAGGATGTGCTTCTGGCGCAGAAATATGCATCAAAAGTGGTCTTTGCGCATGCTGCAGTTGCTCTGGCAGCTATTATTTTTGTAGTCATTTCATGGATATGAAAAACGCGATGCTTCCGCTGCCACTGCGCCTTCATGGCGGCCCTGACCGCTTCGGCGCGGCGCCATACGATTTTTCCACCAACGGCAACGCCTGCGCGCCGTGCCCAGCGGCACAAGCGGCCGTCCGGCAAGCCGATGCCAGCCAGTACCCCGACGCCAGCTACAGCACATTGCGCCAGCAACTGGCCGATTTTCATGGGGTCGATGTGCTGCGCGTGGTGCTGGCCGCCAGCGCCAGCGAATTCATTTTCCGCATCACGGCTCTGGCCGCGCAAACGGCACAAACCAAAGGGCAGGGCGGCACCGTCTGGCTGCCGCCGCACAGCTACGGCGACTATGCGCAAGCCGCCCGTGCGCATAAGTTGGTGGTAGCCGCCGAACCTGATGCCGCGCAATTGCTCTGGGCCTGCGAGCCGTCCAGCCCGCTGGGTCTTGCACAGGCGGAGCTGGAGAAAATGGTTTCTACGCTACTCGCTTCGCCTAGTTCGCCGTCCCTTTGCGGGGCTGAACTTGCTTGGGGCGGCCAGTCGCGGCATTCATTCGCGGGCACTGACGCGCTGTGTGTGTTGGACCGTGCCTATGAGCCGCTGCGCCTGGGCGGCGCACCAACATTGAGTACGGCGCAACTGCAAAGCGTCTGGCAACTCTGGACGCCAAACAAGGCGCTGGGCCTGACCGGCGTGCGCGCCGCGTATGCGATTGCGCCGGTGAACGCCGAAGAAACCATTGTCGCCCTCGACCAGCTCAGTGCGTCCTGGCCCGTGGGCGCGCATGGCGTGGCGCTGCTGCAAGCCTGGACCCGCCCCGATGTGCAAGCCTGGCTGGCCGAAAGCCTGGTCACGCTGCGTGACTGGAAAGCCCGGCAAATCCATTTGTGCGAGTCCCTGGGCTGGGTTTGCCTGCCCAGCGATGCGAATTTTTTCTGTGCGAATCCGGCATTGCCTGAAGGCCTGAGTTTGCAAGACTCACTGGCCCGATTGCGAACCCAAGGCATCCAGCTGCGCGACACCGCCTCGTTCGGCTTGCCCGGCCATGTGCGCATGAGTGTGCAGCCACCGCAGGCGCAAGCTGCGTTGAAAATGGCGTGGACATCGTTAACCGCCATCACCAATTGATCAATAAAGGCTTGCATGATTCCCGATAAATCGCCTTTGGCCCGCTGCGTCATGGTGCTGGGCACCACCAGCGGCGCCGGCAAGAGCTGGCTGACCACCGCGCTGTGCCGTTATTACGCGCGCCAGGGGCTGAAGGTCGCGCCCTACAAGGCGCAAAACATGAGCAACAACGCACGCGTGGTGGCGGGTGGCGAGATCGGCAGCGCGCAGTATTTTCAGGCGTTGGCGGCCCGCGCCACGCCCGAAGTACGCATGAACCCATTGCTGCTCAAGCCCGAAAAAGACACGCAAAGCCAGGTCGTGCTCATGGGCCAGGTCAGCCCGGAACTCTCGCGCATGGAATGGCGCGGCCGCAGCCTGTCGGTCTGGCCGGTGGTGGCGCAGGCGCTGGATGCGTTGCGGGCGGAAAACGACGTGGTGGTGATTGAGGGCGCGGGCTCGCCGGCCGAGATCAATCTCAAGTCTTGCGACATCGTCAACATGCGCGTGGCCTTGCACGCCAACGCCGCTTGCCTGCTGGTCACCGACATCGACCGGGGCGGCGCTTTTGCCCATTTGTACGGCACGTGGGCGATGCTCGATGACGCCGAAAAAAAGCTGATCAAGGGTTTTGTGCTGAACAAGTTCCGGGGCGACGCCAGCCTGCTGGCGCCCGGCCCGCAGATGCTGCAGGATCTGACCGGCGTGCCCACCGTCGCCACGTTGCCGATGTGGTGGCAGCACGGCTTGCCTGAAGAAGACGGCGTGTTTGACGACCGAAGCACAGCCGCCGGCATGGTCACCAGGACCGTGGCGGTGATCGCCTATCCGCGCATCAGCAACCTGGATGAATTCCAGCCGCTGAAAAACGTTCCCGGCGTGCGCCTGAAATGGGTGCGCAGCCCGTCCGGGCTGGCCGGTCTGGACGCGGCCGACTGGGTCATACTGCCCGGCTCCAAAGCCACCAGCGCCGACCTGGCCTGGCTGCGCGCGCAGGGGCTGGACCAGGCGATTGCTGCACATGCCCACCGTGGCGGCGCGGTGCTGGGCATTTGCGGCGGCCTGCAAATGCTGGGCGAAGCGCTGATCGACCCGCACGGCATCGACGGCAATGGCCCCGGCCTGGGATTGCTGCCAGTGGTCACGCTGTTTGACGAAACCAAGACCGTGCAGCACCGTCAGGCCAGATTCGAGCCAGTGCGCGGGGTATGGAGGGCTTTGTCAGGGGTTGACGTGCAGGGCTATGAAATCCACCACGGCCAGACTGCGCCGCACACAGCGATGGCGGCTGCGGGCGACATTGCGTATCCGGTCATGCGCGACGGGCTGGCCTGGCAAAACGCTGCCGGCAATGTGCTGGGCCTCTACGTGCACGGGATGTTCGAAGACCCGCGTGTGCTGCAAGCGCTGTTTGGCGCCGCCACCCCAACGCTGGAGTCGGTGTTTGACGGGCTGGCCGACTATGTCGAGCAGCATTTCGAGCCCGGCATGCTGGCATCGCTGATTGACGCGCGTGAAAAAGTGCCAGTGGTTGGCAGCAAATCAAGCCAGTCCAACGCTGATTGATCTCAACGGTTTTTCAGGGTGCTACAGGGCCGCCCGCTGCGGCAATCAGTTCGTGCAGCAGGGCGACGATCTGGTCAGGTTCGGCGGGCTTGGTCAGGTGTCCGTTGAACCCCGCCTCGGTGGCCTGGTCACGGTCGGTGTCGTTGCCCCATCCGGTCAGGGCGATCGCCACTGGCTGCCGTGCGACCGCAATGCGGCGCATGCGGCGGCAGACCTCGTAGCCGTTGATGTCCGGCAATCCAATGTCCATCAGCACAGCGTCGGGCATGTCTTTGGTCATGGCGGCCAGTGCCGACTCCCCGGTGTAGGCCACGCTGACCCGAAAGCCCATCATGTCCATCATTTCGGCCAGCAGGTCAGCCGCGTCGCGGTTGTCTTCCACCACCAGCACGCGTGCGCCGGCACCGTCAACAAACGGCAGTTCGGCTGACGGCGCCGGCACGCTTTCGGACGTGCCACCAGCGGGTAATTCGATGCGGAAGGTGCTTCCCTGACCGGGTCCAGCGCTGGTGGCTTGCACGCTGCCGCCATGCAGCAGCAGCAGCTTGCGCGTCAATGCCAGGCCGATGCCAAGACCGGTGTTGCCATGCAGGCCGCTGGGCCGGTCCTGAATGAACAATTCAAAGATTCTTTCCAGACTTCCTGCGGGCAGGCCGCTGCCGTTGTCGCTGACCTCGATGGCGGCCGTGCCGCCTTCCTGGGCAACCCGAACACAGATGCAGCCGCCAGACGGTGTGAACTTGATGGCATTGGTCAGCAGGTTGACGACGCACTGGACCAGCCGTGTCGCATCGCCGCGAATGGTGATCGGCTGCTGGTCGGTCGGGTAGGTAAGCGTCAGTCCGGCGGCATCAAGCGTGGATTGCACTGAATCGATGGCGCTTTGCACCACCGCACGCAGGTTCAGCGTTTCGAGCTGCAGATGAACCGTGCCGCGCGTGATGCGGGCAACGTCGAGCAGGTCGTCCACCAGTCGCGTGAGATGCAGCACCTGGCGCTCAATGACGGTGCGCGCCCGCTGCACCGCCAGGTCTGCCGGATTGCGAAGCCGTATCACCTCGACGGCGGTGCGGATGGGCGCCAGCGGATTGCGCAGCTCATGCGCCAGGGTCGCCAGAAACTCGTCTTTTTGACGATCGGCTTCGCGCAGTTTTTCGTTGGCGGCGTTCAGCGCCTGTTCGGCAAGCCGGATGGCTGTGATGTCATGCGAGATATGGCCGGTGCCGTAGACACGTCCGTCAATGTCGATCAGGGGAAAACTGGTGTCAAGGTAGTACAACGTGCCGCTGTCAAGTGGTGTTATCCGTTCGGTCTGGATGGCCTGCAGGGTCTGCATCACTTTCAGCTCTTGCTGGCGCGACTCATCGGCATAGGCTGATGGCACCAGGTCATACATCGTCAGTCCGCAGATGGCCTGCCGGCTCATTCCGAGGACTTTTTCCACCTTGTGGTTCACGTCTAGGAAACGGCCGTCAATGTCCTTGTACGCAATCACGGTGGGAAAGTTGTCCATGGTGCTTTGCAGCAACTGTTGGCGCTCGCGAAGCGCCTTCTCGGCACGGATGCGGTCCGTGATGTCTACCTGCGCCACGACGCCGCCGACTACCTGACCGTCAGCGCCGAGAACCGGCGCTGACGACAGCACGGTGAACCGCCGCTCGTTCGGCTGGCCAAAGGGCTCAATCTCGATGATTTCATGGCAGGTTTCCCCCTGCAACGAGCGCGCCAGCCCCCATTCATGCGCCAGTATCCGCTGTCCGTGCCGCGCCGACCCATCAGCCCACCAGCCCCTCCACTCACCGTAGTTACTGACATTTTCCGAGAATGGCGCCATGCCCCAGATATCTTCGGTGGCCTTGTTCATCCGCAGCAGCTTGCCTTCCGCGTTGGCCACGATAATGCCCGCGGGCACCGCGTTGAAGGTGGCATTGAGCACACGGCGCTCGGCTTGTTCCGCTTCGGCCGCGCTAATGGCCTCTTTGCGGCTCGCGTGGAGCGCGGCCATGGCCAGCACCCGGGCCGTCACATCCACCCCGCTGGCCACCAGGGTCGTGATCTGCCCGTTGCTCTCGCGCAGCGGGCCGACCTGGAAATCAATCGTGAAGGTGTTTCCGGAACGCGCCAATTCGATGTCGAAACGCACGGTTTCTCCGGCCGATGCACGTCCGATGGCGGCGCGCAGCTGTTGCTTTCCTGCATCGCTGGCCCACCACGAGGCTTCCCACAGTGGACGGCCCATTACGTCAACCCTGCGCACATTGGCCGCCAGCAGAAATTCCTCATTCACCTCCTGCAGCGTGCCGTCAAGGTCGAGAATGCCGACATAGACATACAGGTTGTCCAGCATCAGTCGCAGCCTCTGGCTGGATTCGCGCAACTGCTGCTCGGTGCGGTTTACACGAACCAGTGCAGACTTCATGACATTAATCACCAGGCAGTCAATGAGCAAGATAGCCGAGAAAAAAGTCAAGGCGACCATGTCGGCACCGGTCAGGGGGACTAACCGATCCGGCTGGATGAAAAAGAGCCAGGCCGCCAGAAAGCTCAGTCCAGATGCGAGCAGCCCGGGGCCGAGACCTGCCAGGTAAGTCGCCAGCAGCACCGCCGGAAAAAAGGTCAGGAAAGGAAAACCTTTGGCAGGCAAAACATCAATCAACTCAAAGCGTGCAGCAAATGCAACGAGGAAGAAAAGTATTGCCAGTGCATACCGCTTCCATCTTGAGGCTTCGGTCATGCGCTGGGCATAGGACAGGCCCAGGTAACGCATGGGCAGGGAAGCTGCAGGGGATGTTTGGTACATAAAGTAAAGACTGCTTCAGGATGAGGCTGGATTTGTCATGTCGTGCGTTGCACAAACCAGTCCATGTGCCCAGTGGTTTCTGGGCAAAAACGCCCGATCATATCTTTACCTGCTTGCGTTATGGGCATTGAGGGGGACTTCCCTTAGGTTGCTTGTAGGCAGTTGCTTGCAGCCAGGCGCTGTCTGAAATTCGCCTTCTTGCTGTTTGCAGGGTAGCCAAATATTCATGTATTGCTTTAAAAATCCTTGTAGCACCGCAGGCATGATTTGCCTGTAGGACAAGACTTTTATGCGGGGCCGTCTCAATCCGGACAGCCTAGCCTGGCAGGCGCTTGAAGGGACCAAAACAAGCCTCCAGCGACTCTTCGCGACAAACGATGAACTGGTCTTTTTTCGGGCTGAACTGAATGTATCGCGTCAGCGGCTCGCCAGGCGCCTCATGCAGGTCGCCCGAACAATCCCTTTTGCCGTTGCTGTCGGTCACGGTTTCGCTCAAGCGGTAAAAGCCCAGCAGGCTGGGAATGCGCGTGACTTCGTAGCGGCTTTTCGTCGTTTCTTCGCCGCTGCTGCCCTGGCGCGTGCCATTGGCACGGTAGTGGAGTTGCTCGGTGCATGACTTGCCTGGCAAGGTCCAGGACCAGCTTGCAATGAGGGGATGCGATGCAACCGCAGGCGTTAGCGGCTTGGCTGCATGGGCTGAAAAAAAGCTGCCAAGGATGACGGCCATAAACAAGGGTGTTCGCAAACGGGTGACTCCTGATGAATGATGGAAAGGGGACCAAGCCGGCCTGGACTGTGACGCTGATTATCAGGAAGTTGAAAGAACGGAGCATCGGACGCTGGGTTTTCCTGCCCTGCGAATCACAACAAATCAAGAGTTCTGGCCAGGCCGTATCGCTGAAATCGCGGTGGTGAATGACCCTGCACCCGCGCCGTTGTCGCAGCCGTTGCCGGCTTTTGGCCAGACTCCACCTAAACTGGCAGTCCCAACTTGAGGAGACATCCATTTCATGCTAACCCTTTGCGGCTTTCCGGTTTCAAACTATTACAACAAGGTCAAGCTGGCGCTGCTTGAAAAAGACGTGCCTTTTAACGAAGAGGTGGTGACGCTGCCCATAACCGACGCTGCGGCGCTGCAGGCTTCGCCGCTGGGCAAGGTGCCCTTTTTGCGCACGCCCGAGGGCGGCCTGTGCGAAAGCCAGGCGATCATGGAGTTCATCGAATCGGCTTATCCCGAACCGGCGCTGCTGCCGGCCGACCCGTTTGCTGCCGCCAAGGTGCGCGAACTCATCACCTATATCGAACTGCACCTGGAACTCGTCGCGCGGGAACTTTACGGCCAGGCTTTTTTTGGCGGAACGGTCAGTGAATCAACGCAGGTGCGGGTTCGCAAGCAGCTTGAAAAAAACATTTCTGCCTTCAAGCAACTGGCAAAATTTTCGCCTTATGTGGCGGGCGAGCTGTTCACCCAGGCCGACTGTTCTGCTTTTGCCAGCCTGCCCCTGGTCGGCATGGCCACCCGGGCGGTGTTGGGCGAGGATTTGCTGCTGGCGGCTGGTATTGACTACAAGCCCTACATCCGCCTGGTCAGTGAACGGCCATCAGCCAAGAAAGTGCTGGCTGACCGCAAGGCCTACCAGGCCAAGCCCGCCGCCTGAACCGGATGCAAGGCCAGGCGTTCAGCGGCTGTTGAAGGCATCAAGCGCTGCGCGACCGGTGGCCGGGTCGTCGGTGAAGAAACCATCAACGCCGGCCCGCAAAAAGGTACTGATTTCGTCAGCCAGCTTGCCATGCTGGCTTGGCGACGCCGCATCGCCTAGTTGCAGTTCGGCTGGCAGGAAGGGGTTTTCGGGGCGAAATGTGTAAGGGTGCACGAACAGGCCCGCTGCATGCGCATCCGCCACCAGCGATGTCGGCTTGCCCAGGCGGTTTTTTGCGTCGCGGGGAATCACCATACTTTTCTCGGGTCCGATGCCGCTGGCATAGCTGGCGACCTCGCGCAGGCCGGAGGCGGTGCCGATGTCGGCAAAGGTGCGCGCATCGCCTGCCAGCCTGAAGTCCTCAGGCCTGCCGCGTCCCGCCAGAAGTTGCACGCTGCGCAGGTCGGTCAGCGTGCGTATTTCTTTCAGGCTGGCCACTTCAAATGACTGGATGAACACCGGCGCCAAGCGGCCCCGGTAGCCATTGGCATGCAGCGCATCGACCAGCCGCTTTTCCAGCGGCAGGCCGATCGACCTGAAATAGCCCGGATGCTTGATCTCGGGGTAAATGGCAATCGTCCGGCCGGTTTTCAGTGTTTTGGCTTGGGCCAGATCCATGACGGCTTGCAGCGTCGGCACCGCAAACTGGTCGTTGTAGGCCATGCTGGCCGGACGGTTCAGTGGAATGCGCTCTCGGGCACGCAGCGTCTGCAGTTCGGCCAGTGTGAAGTCTTCGGTGAACCAGCCGGTGGTGCTGACGTTGTCAATCAGCTTCGTCGCACGCCGCGCAGCAAATTCCGGTTTTTCGGCGACGTTGGTGGTGCCGGAAATCTCGTTCTCATGTCGCGCCACCAGGACGCCGTCCTGCGTGCTCACCAGATCAGGTTCGATCGCATCGGCGCCATCGTCGATCGCCCGGGCATACGCTTCGAGCGTGTGTTCGGGACGAAATGCGCTGGCGCCCCGGTGGCCGATCACCAGTCGGGCGGGCAGGGGCGCGGTGGTGGCCTGTTGGGCATGCGACGTGTTGTGCGGACTGGCGCCGCAAGCCGACAAACCCACTATGGCAATGGTTGCAGCGCAGACATAGAAATGCTGTTTTATCAAGATTCCCGGGTCTCGTTTCGTGAATCCCAACGCCTGGTCCAGATACCGCTCATCCATTCTTCAGGTTGGTTTTGAAGAAGGCCACGGTCCTGTCCCACGACAGCCGTGCCGCCGCAGCGTCGTAACGCGGCGTGGTGTCGTTGTTGAAACCGTGCTGCGTCCCGGCGTATTGGTGCGCCGTGTATTGAGCACCCGCTGCGTTGAGCGCGGTTTCATACGCCGGCCAGGCGGCATTGATGCGCTCGTCAACGGCCGCCAGGTGAACCAGCAGCGGCGCCTTGACCTGGGCTGCTGCCGGCGGCGCGGGCGTGTTGCCGTAAAACGGCACGGCTGCACCCAGATCCGGCATGCGAACTGCCATTTGATGGACGATACCACCGCCGTAGCAAAAGCCTACCGCGCCAAGTTGGCCGGTGGCGTCGGGTCGTGACTTGAGCCACTGGCTGGCAGCCAGAAAATCTTCCATCGCCTTGGACTGGTCCAGCGTGGCAAACAGCGTCCGGGCCTTTTCTTCATCGCCCGGATAGCCGCCCAGCGGCGTCAGTGCATCTGGCGCAAAGGCCATGAAGCCGTCCAATGCCAGACGCCGTGCAATGTCTTCGATGTGCGGGTTCAGGCCCCGGTTTTCGTGGATTACCAGGACGGCCGGCAATTTGGTCCTGTCGGCGCTTGCGGGGCGTACCAGATAGCCGTTGATGCTGCCATTGCCGGCGGGCGATGGAACGCTGGTCCGCTCGCTCTTGAGCCGTGCATCGTCCTGCGGAACCTGTTGGCCCAACGCAAAATTGGGGCTCAGTGCTGCCAGCAGGCCGACGGCGGTCACCCCCGCCGTGGCAAACTTTTGCGCCTTGCCCAGAAAGCCGCGCCGGTCAAGGCTGCCGTGGACGTAGGCATCAAACAGAATCAGCAATTCCTGGTCAAAGTCTTGCGCGGTCAGGCGTGGCGGCATGGGGCGTTCCATGGTTAAAAAAATAGCAGAATACGCCGCGCGCCGATCAGCCGCCGTGCGGTCTTTTCATGGGCAGCAAGCCATGGGGTTATCGCCGGGCGAGTCCGATGGAACGGCCGCGCCTGTGTCAGTGTGCGGCGCGTTAGCATCATGGCTTTGCCAGGAGCCCCCATGCGCCAGCGCGCCAGCGAACCCCAAGCCTCTGTCGCCCTTTACTGGGACTTTGAAAACCTGCACGCCAGCCTGTGCGAAGCCCGCCAGGAAGGCGCCTACAGCAAGCAGGACAACCGCTTTCGGGTGCAGGAGCCGCTGATCGACATCCAGGCGGTGGTCGAGCTGGCGGCTTCTTTCGGGCCGATTGCCATCAATCGCGCCTACTGCAACTGGCAGTATTTCAGCCGCTATCGCGACGCGTTGCTGCAATGCGCAGTCGAGCTGATCCAGCTTTTTCCGCCTGGCGGCTCGGCCAAGAATGGCGCCGACATCAGCCTGTGCCTGGACGCGATGGAAGACATGGCGCGCTTTGGCCATATTGGCACGGTCATCATCGTCGGTGGCGACAGTGACTTCATGCCGGTGTCGCAAAAAGTCAAGGCCGCTGGCCGAACCCTGATCGGCATCGGCACGCGCAAATCGACCAATCGCCACTGGGCCAAGAGTTGCCATGCCTTCCATTACTACGAAGCCCTGCTGGACAACCTGCAGGCACCTGAACACGCGCTAACGCCATCGGCGGAGTTGCTTGCCGACGATGCCGCCGCCGGGCTCTTGACACGGGCGGTTCGCCTGCTGGCCCAGGCCCAGGGCGATGCCTGGGTCAGTCCGCAAGCCGTCTGGCAGATGATTCTGCGGCTGGACTCGACCTTTGATCCGAAAGAACATGGCCACGCGAATTTTCCGGCCATGCTGTCGGCTTTCGGCGCGCTGCTGGAAGTCAGCGAAGATGGCCAGCCGCCCCTGCTGCGGCTGCGCTGATAGCCGCTTTCTTGTTCTCAAGGGACTATAAAAAAGATAGCTGATTATGCAAGCTGGGTATGCGGATAGTGCCTTTTTTGTGCTGAAAACAGATCAATTCATAGCGCCATGCCTTCCGTGGCCTTCAGGACCAGCTGGATAGGCCATCAGCCGGCGCAAGAATCCGGATAAGTTCGGGCGGCAGGGCGTATTCTTCCAGGTTGACGCCCGGTCCGCCCCGGTCGACCACCAGGAAATCAGTGGTCGCGTCCAGCGACAGCAGCGGATGGTGCCAGGTTCCGCGCGCATAGTTGACGCCCTGTCCGGGAGCGGCGATGAAGCAGCGCAGCCCCTGCAGATCAGGCGCTTCCAGGCCGGGCGCCACCACCACCAGATAAGGCAGGGCCGCCAGCGGCATGAAGGCCTGGCTGCCCAGCGGGTGACGTTCAAGGACGTTCAGGAACAGCGGGAACTGGCGCGGTTGCGAGCGAAAGATGCTGATCAGTGCCTTGGCGCCATGGCCCGCCAGATCGACGCAGGCCAGGTCGTGGTAGCGCTCGGCATGGCCCTGGTTGATTTGCAGGCGCTGTGCGCTGTCGCACGCTTCAATGACATCGCCAAACGGCGCAAATGCGGCGGCGGTCAGCGGCTCGGGCTTCAGGAGAACAGGGGTCATGGCTAGCAGTCGATGTCTTCGAGGACAGTTTCAAACGTTTCGGCGGACCCCATGCGCTGCTTGCTGCGCTTGCTGAAGGCCACACCCATGGCCAGCGTTTGCGCCAGGCTCATGGCGGCGCACAGCGAACGGAAGCCCAGCAATTCGGCGTCGTTGACTTCCAGCACCAACTCGGCGCCTTGTGCAATTGGACTGAAAATGGAATCTGTCAGGGCCAGCCGTTTCACGCCGCGCCGGCTCAGCTGCTGGCACACCTGCAGGGTGTCGCCGGCATACGGCGGAAAGCTGACGGCAATCAAAAGTTGGCCGGCGCCGGCTATCGAGGCCTGCTCGTGGATGCTGCCGCCCAGGCCGTTGATCTGCACGGTCGGGCAGCCTACCCGGTTCAGTGCGTAAGCCAGGTAGGCGGCCACGGCATACGACCGCCGCAGTCCCACCACATGCACGAGCGTGGCCTGCTCGATCAAATCGATGGCGGCTTGCAACGGCAGGCTGGCAGCGTCGGCGCGCAGATGCTCCAGCGACACCATGTTGGCCTGGCTGAACGCTTGCAGCACCTGGGCCGGATCGTCCGGATTGTCCAGCGTCTGCTCGCCGCCGAAATGCCGTATGCGTTGCGGAAAGCTGGGTTGTCCGGCGTGCTGGAGCGGTTCGCGAAACAGCCGCTGCAGGTCGCTGTAACCTTCGCACCCCAGAAACTGGGCCAGCCGGATAAAGGTCGCAGCCGCCACCTTGGAGGTTCTGGCCAGCGTCGCCACCGGGTTGAGTGCCACCTCGTTGGGATGGTCCAGTGCGTAACGAGCGGCGGCGCGCAGGCGCGGCGTCAGCCGTTCGCTTTCCCGGCCGATCATCTCGCGCAATTCGGCCAGGTTGGCAGGCCGGGCGAGGCGTTCGGGTCTGGCGGGTGCAGGTGTTCTGGACTGGACTGTTGGTGTCACGGGGCTGTGCCGGGGAAGTTCAAAACGCCTGTACCGTACCACGCGGTACGAAGCGGCCCATGCCTTCGCGGCCCAGCCACTCCTCGCCGTCGACGATCAGCTCGCCGCGCAGGAACACTTTCTTCACCTGGCCGCGCAGCGTTCGGCCTTCAAGCAGCGTGTAGTCGCACTGGCTGTGCAGGTGTTCGGCATGGATCACCTGTGTGGCGCCCGGGTCGAACAGCACCACGTCGGCATCGCTGCCGACGGCAATCGTGCCTTTTTTGGGGAACAGGCCGAACAATTTGGCCGGCGTGGTCGAGGTCAGCTGCACGAAGCGGTTGAGAGACAGCTTGCCCTGCATCACGCCGATGTCGAACAGGCTGACCAGCCGGGTTTCGATGCCGGGCGCGCCGTTGGGAATTTTCGAGAAATCATGCAGGCCGCTCATCTTCTGGCGCTGGTAGCCCAGGTGGCCTTCCTTCATGCAAAACGGGCAGTGGTCGGTGGCGATGACCTGCAGGTCGTCGTAGCGCAGGGCGCGCCACAAATGCTTGTGGTCGTCCGGGGTGCGCAGCGGCGGCGTCATGACGTACTTGGCAATCTCGAATTCGTCGCTGTTGTAGACCGAGTCGTCGAACAGCAGGTAATGCGGGCAGGTTTCGGCAAACACCGGAATGCCTTCGGCGCGTGCGGTGACGATGTGCTTGAGCGCCTGGTTGGACGAGACATGGACAAAGTAGATCTGCGCCTCGGCCAGTTCGGCCAGCCGGATGCCGCGGTGCGTGGCTTCGCCTTCCAGGATGGCCGGTCGTGTCAGCGCGTGGTAGCGCGGCGAGGCGTGTCCAGCCTCCAGCGCTTCCTTGATCAGCAGGTCGATCACCGTGCCGTTTTCGGCATGCAACGCCACCATGCCGCCGTCAGCGCCGACCTGGCGCAGCATCTGGAAAATCGCCGCGTCGTCGGCCATCATCACGCCGGGATAGGCCATGAACATCTTGAAGCTGGTCACGCCTTCGTGCCGCATGGCGTGGCGCACGTCGGCCAGCACTTGGGCATCGACGCGCGTCACGATGACGTGCAGGCTGTAGTCCACGTTGACCTGCGGGTCGGCCAGGCGCTGCGCCCGGGCAATCGCCTCTAACGGCGAGTCGTCGGCGGTCTGCAGCGCAAAGTCGACCACCGTCGTGGTGCCGCCGAAAGCCGCTGCCCGCGTGCCGCTGGCAAAAGTGTCGCAAGTGACCGTCGGGCCGATGATGTTTTGCAGATGGACATGAGTGTCCACGCCGCCCGGCAGCACATACAGGCCGCTGGCGTCAATCACCTTCACGCCTTCGCCCACGACCATGTTTCTGCCGATGGCATGGATCACGCCGTCCTGCATCAGGACATCGGCGGTGTAATCGTCGGTGGCCGTGATGACGCGGCCGTTGCGGATCAGGGTGGCGTTCATGGTGTTCAGCCGATGGCTTGGTCAAGGTGGCGGACCAGCCGGTCAATTTCCTGCACGGTGTTGTAGTGCGCCATCGACACCCGCACCACGCCGCCCTGGCTTTGCAGCCCGAGCGCTTCGATCAGGCGCTTGGCGTAAAAGTCGCCAAAGCGGATGCCGATGTTGAACCGGTCCAGGTGACGCACGATCGATTCGGAGGGGCGGCCCTTGACCACGAAGCTGATGGTCGGAACGCGCTCTCCAGCCGTCTGCGCCGGCAGGCCGATGATGCGAACGCCGGCTTTGTTGCGAAGGAAGGACAGCAGCCGCTCGGCCAGCAGGTCCTCGTGGTGCTCGAACAGGTCGAACGCCGCCTGCATCAGCTGGCGCTGGCTGCCTGTGGCGCCGTGCGCCGTGCCCATGGCGCACAGGTAATCTGAAATGCCGATGCAGCCATACGACAGCTCATAGTTGACGTTGCCGGGCTGCAGCTTGTAAGGCAGAACTTCAGGGCCGATGAAGTAATGGTTCAGGCTGGGCAGCGGCAAGAGCATGTCGCGTTTGCCCCAGAGCACAGCGAAGTGCGGACCGAAGACCTTGTAGAAGCTGAAGACGTAGGCGTCCGCGCCACTGGCCTGCACATCGACCAGGCGGTGCGGCGCATAGGCGACGGCATCGACCATAAGCCGCGCCCCGGCCTGGTGCACCAGCTCGGCCACCTTGGCCACCGGGTTGACAGTGCCCAGGATGTTGGACGCATGCGTCATTGCCACCCAGCGGGTACGCGGATTCAGCAGCTGTTGCAGGTCTGCCAGGTCCAGCGCCAGCGAGTCGAGGTTGACATTCCAGAACCTGATGACCGCTCCGGCCTTTTCCAGCCGTGTCCAGCAGCCGATGTTGGCCTCGTGGTCGGTGTTGGTGACGATGATTTCGTCGCCCGGCCGGATGCCCGGCAGCAGCGCCTGCGTGAACAAGAACATGAGGCTGGTGGAAGCGCTCCCCATCACGACTTCGTCCTCGTGCGCAGCGTTGATCAGCTGGGCCACCGAACGCCGGGCCGCAATCACGCGCTCGCCGGCCGCGACCGATTCGGAATAGCTCGCGCCCAGCTGGACGCTGCTCGTCAGCAGGTAGTCGCGCACCCGGTCGGCGACGCGGGCCAGCACCTGCGAGCCGCCGGCATTGTCCAGGTAGGTGTAGCCGCTGGCCAGGCCTGGAAATTCGGCGCGCACCAGGTCAAGGTTCAGTGTGGGTTGCATTGGGCTCATGTTTTGGGAGTTCCGGATTCAATGGTTGACGATGGCCTGCAGGAATGCCTTGGTGCGCACTTCCCGGGGGGTGGTAAAAAATTCTGTGGGCGGGCCTTGTTCAATGACGCGGCCGGCTTCCATGAAGATGACGCGGTCGGCCACGCGGCGGGCAAAGCCCATCTCGTGGGTGACGATGACCATGGTCACGCCGGACTTCGCCAGGTTCTGCATCACGTCGAGCACTTCGCCGACCATTTCCGGGTCAAGCGCAGAGGTCGGCTCGTCAAACAGCAACACCTTCGGCTCCAGCGCCAGCGCACGGGCGATGGCCACGCGCTGCTGCTGGCCACCCGAGAGTTGCGCCGGCAGTTTGTGTGCGTGGTCGGCCAGGCCCACCTTGGCCAGCAGTTCGGCGGCCCGCTGGTCAGCTTTTGCCCGGCTCAATTTGCGCACGCGCAGTGGCCCGAGTGCCACATTGCGCAAGGCCGTCAGGTGCGGAAAAAGGTTGAAACTTTGAAACACCATGCCGACCTCGGCCCGCACCTGCGCCAGGGTCTTGCCGCGCACCACAGGCTGGCCATCGACGCAAATCTGGCCCTGCTGGTAGTCCTCCAGCAAGTTGATGCAGCGGATCAGCGTGGACTTGCCCGAACCCGACGGGCCGACGACAACGACCACCTCGCCCTCGGCAATGTCGAGGTTGATGTCGTGCAGCGCAATGAAGTCGCCGTAGCGCTTTTGCAGCTGGCTGATGTGGATCAGCGGCGGCGTGGCAGTGGTCAGGGGTTTGGACTGCAATGAAGTGGCTGTGGTCATCGGGTGGCGGCGCGGTGGCGCGCTTCAAAATAGCCGACCAGCCGCACCAGCGGCAGCAGCAAAAGCAGGTAGAGCACGGCAGCGCCGATCAGCGGCGTCGGGTTGGCGGCCAGGGCCTGCGCCTGCGTGGCCTGCTTGAGCAGATCGGGCATGGCCACGACCGATGCCAGCGCGGTGTCTTTCAGCACATTGATGCAGTTGCTGGTCAGCGGCGGCACCACGATGCGAAAGGCCTGCGGCAGCACAACATCGCGCATCGTGTCCAGAAAATTCAGCCCCATGGCTTCGGACGCCTCGAACTGCCCCTTGGGCAAGGCCTCTATGCCGGAGCGGAAAATCTCGGCGGTATAGGCTGCCGACACCAGGGAAAGCGTCAGCACGGTCGAGGCGAACGACGACAGGCGCACGCCGACGAAGGGCAAGGCGTAGTACACCAGCACCAGCAGCACCAGGATCGGAATCGAGCGAAACACGTCGATGTAGATGCGGGCGGTGCCGCGTACGGGCAAGGGGCCGTACAGCCTGAGCAACGCCAGCAGCAGCCCACCGATCAGGCCCAGCACGATGCTGACCACGCCGAGCATGACGGTGATGCCCAGGCCCTGCATCAGCATGGGCAGCGCGCCGCGCAGCACGCCCCAGTTGAAAAAAGTGTCGATCAAATCCATGCGGAAGGGCCTGCTGTGGGGGGCGTCGTTGCCGGATTTAAAAAAGGCCGCTCAGGGCAGCCCGTCCTTGCGGTTGATGCCTTGCGGGTTGACGCGCACCGGCTGCCTGGGCGGCCGGTGGCGATGACGGTTTACAGCTTCGGAATGTCCATGACCTTGACGGTGGAAGAATCAGCCGGCGGCATGGTGCCAAACCATTTCTGGTGGGTTTTGGACACGAAGCCGTCTTTTTTCATTTCCGTCAGGATGTCGTTGAGCCGGGCGCCTTCGGGCCAGTTCTTCGCCGTCATGAAGGAATAGCGCTCGCCAGTGGGAATGCGCGCGGCAATGCGGTATTGCGGCTTGTCCTTGATGTAGTACTCGACCGCCGGAATATCGCTGATGTAGCCATCGATGCGGCCTGCCGCCAGGTCCAGCATGGCGGGGGCCAGGCCTTCGTAGCGGGTGATGGTGGCAATCTTGTACTTCGCGGTATTTTGCGTGGCGTACATGTCGCCGGTGGAGCCCGTGTCCACGCCAATGGTCTTGCTGGCAATGTCTTCCAGGCGGTTGATCTTGGTGGCTTTGAGCACCGACAGCGACTGGTCGCTGTCGTAGTAGGGCTGGGCAAAGGCCACCGACTCCAGCCGCTTGGGCGTGATGGTGATGGACGACACGGCGATCTGGATGCGCCCCGACTGCACCGCCGAGAACAGGCCGTTGAACGGAATGTTTTCAATCTGCACGCTCTTGCCGGCGCGACGTGCGGCTTCGTTCACCAGGTCGATTTCAAAGCCGACGATCTTGCCGCTGGCGTCCTGGAATTCCCAAGGCACGTTGCCGACGTTGGCGCCGACCGTCCAGTCGGCGGCGAAGGCCGGGAGGGCAGCAGAAGCGGCCAGGGTGAGCATCGCGGCGCAGAGTTTGAATTTCATGCTGTCTGACTCCAGTGAATGGAAACGGTGAAAGGGCAGGAGGCCGGCTTGGCGAGAACAAAAAAAGCTGTCCGGTAGCAGTCACTCTATCAGAGTAAATTATTTGATTCAATAAGTTTTTATAATGAATTATTTGCGCCAATATGGTGCGGTGCAGTGTTTTTTGCACGCTTCCAGTGCATTGATTTGAGGGCCAGACGAACAGTGGCCCGGACAGCATGCAGGCCGTCAAAGCGCATTGCTGATTCGTTTTTAACCAGAAAGCAGAAATTTCAGCATGAAATATGCCTCTGGCGCAGGCGTGTCATGCGTTAGTAGCTATGAATACAGTAGCTAAAGACGGTCAGGCGCCTTGTGCGCCGTGAGGGGCAGCCAGGGAGATTTCGCGCTATGGCTATAGATTGATCTGACCGTTGCCCGCTGGCCAGGGGCTGAACGGGAAGGGCAGTTCTTCGCTGCCAAAGCTTTCAAACTCGGCGATTTGCAACAGGTAGCGGCCCAGGCTGCGGCCCAGCTGCTGCAGCCTCGGGTTGGGCGCGCTGGTGGCGGTCAGCACCAGTTGCAGCACGCAAAGAAACAGCAGGACCGAGGCCGCCAGCTGGAACGACGCCGCCAGCAGGATCATCAGCAGCGCCCGGACCCACAGCTTGCGGGGCGGCGGCGGGAGCGCGCGCATGTCGTCGCTCATGAGTGGCTTGCTAGCGTGTGATCAGCACGGGGATCGAAGCCGTCGCCAGGACCTTGGCCGTCACGCTGCCGACCACCAGCCGCGCCAGGCCGGTGCGGCCGTGCGAGCCCATGACGATCAGGTCGGCACCTTCATCCGTGGCAATCGTCACGATGCCTTCGGATGCCGTCAGGTCCTCCGAAATGCGGGTGACCAGGGCCACCGGCGCGCTGCCACGGCTGCACAGTTCGGCGACCTTGGCATGTGCCTGGGTGGCATGTTCATGGGCGGCGGACATATACGACTGGAAACCCAGCGGATTGGACTCACCGATCCCCAGATAGGGATAGGGGTCGACCGCGTAAAGCGACGTCAGGCGGGCGCCGTGGGTGCGGGCCATGTCAACGGCGATTCGGGCGGCATTTTCAGAGGCGACGGAGCCGTCGGTCGCAAGAAGGATGTGTTTGAACATGAGGGATTCTTTCTTTGATTTTGAATTTGCTTGTGTTTTAAGAAAGTTCTGAAGTTTCAGAAACCGATAAGGTCCTGACCACCATGTCACAGGTGCCGGGCCAGGTCAAGACCATTTGGTTCGAAAGGCTTGCTGCTGCCAGTTTCAGTTTGCTGGCAGGGGTGAATTCAGCCGTTATGCCTTTCGCAAAACACCCTGTTTTGCTGCAAATTGCAACAAGCATTTCAAGTCGAGCTTGAACAAATTTTGCGAGAAGCAATAATTTTGCTGTCGAGCCATCTTTGTTGTTTTATATAAAAATTCACAAATTTGGCTCATTACCTGTCCTGTTGAAAGTACTGGTTTCAGCAAACCAGCTTATTCGGTATGCCCACTTGTTGTAACTTTTTGGGCTGGCTGGCGCTTGAGGCCCGTGCAAGGCAAGCGTATAAATTTGACCATCGCGAATGAACCCTAGGCTTGAACACTTCCTTCGTGATAGCCGGGCCTTCAATACCTGGAGACCCTGAACCCAACCAGAGGAGAACACGAGATGTCCGATCCTGTAGGGCCGGTTTTTGCCGGTGGCTTCGAAGAGTTTGTCATTCAGGACGAGGCGGGAGAGGGGCATACGCTGCTTTTCCTGCCGGATCGCAACAACGACGCCTTGCAGCGTGAGCGCAAGCCGCCGGTTTTCTATTACATCCCGGAAAAAGTCCGGCTGGCGCGCAATGCTGCCAACAACGACTTCAAGTTCCGGCACATTCACTTCGTCGGTGTTTTCGACGAAAGCATCGCCGGCATTGACAAGGGCGAAACCTCAGGCGGCGTGCTGTCGCTGACCACGACATCGCGTTTTCCGCCCAGCGTCCTGAAACAGGCGGAAACGCAGATTCTGGAACGCTTCAGCGGCCGCAACGACAAATACTGGGGACTGCGCACGCGCGTTGCCCCGCAAATCCGCATTGCGCCTATCACCTCCAACCAGACCGCCATTTCCAGCCTGGCGCCGGATTCGTCGGGCGCCACGCCTGGCATTGGCGCCAATGCCGGCAGCGGCACCGGCGGGGTGGCCAATCCCACGCCTGGGGCGGGAGGCGGCGAGCCCGGCGCGCCCGAAGGCCCGCGCAGCCGCGACTTCATGCAGCTCGGCTCACGCTCGGCCTGGGCGCCGGTGCCGCACGGCCGCAATTTCCGGGGCGCGCAGCTTGACGCCTGGGCCTGGCGCATCCAGGGCAGCGGCCCGGGCTCCATCACGGGTGGCGAGAACGCCTACGGCGGCGTCATCGGCCCGATCCCGAGCGAGATCGTCTGGGCCGGCTTTCACGGCACCTACAGCCCGCTGTTCGTGACGCAAAACCTGATCATGCCGATGTGGTCGCAGCTGATGCGCGTGAAGATCGTCGGCAGCTGGGATCGCATCTTCCAGCATTTCTCGGCCCATATGAATGCCCGCTACCTGTGGTTTTCCGCCGACATCAAGGCCGAGTTCAACAACCTGCGCGTCAACGGCGACATCAAGGTGGAAGTGGACATCGACGGCACCATGCCGGGCGCGCAGGAAATGGAGAAGATGATCAACCAGCGCATCGACCTGATCGTCACGCAGTTCACCGAACAGGCCAAGAAGGTGATTTTCGACCCGCCCCCTCCGCAGGTCGAACCGGCCCAGGCATCCACCTCGGGAGGCGGCCTGTTCGGCTCGCTGTTCGGCTACAACGCCGGCCTGGCGCTGAAGTTCCGGCGTGACGAAACACAGCTTGACCTGAAGTATGAAGAGACGCGCTACTTCCGCTACAACCAGCCGCACACCATTTCCAGCTCGCTCGAAGGCTTCTACAACGAGATCAAGAACGATCCCAAGGCCGAGGGCAAGTACTTCCAGCGCCTGGTGCTGGGCGAACTCAGCCGCAAGCTGTTCCGCATCGTCAAGCCGGTGGTCAACTGGCCTGACAAAGCCCGGAACTGGGCCGGCGAGCCGGTGGCCTTCATCTCGGCGCAGGTTGGCTACCCCGACTCGGGCGGCACGATTGGCTGGAAGCCCGCAACCTTCCAGAAGAGCGACTCGCCCGACCTGACCTTCCGGCCGGTGTGGATCCAGTGGCGCAAGGGCGAGGTGTCGAATCCGCCCGCCTCGTGGGAGCCCGACGCCACCTACATGAAGCGCAAGATCCACCTGCTCGAGCCCCCGACCGAGAGCGAGTTTCCGTTCTTCCACATCGATGTCGAGCAAAACGTGATCGATCTGGACCCCGGCGCCAACGGCACGCTGTCGAATGACAACATCATGGAAGCCCGCGCCGACTCGGCGGGCACACTGGATGTCGGGCCGATTGCGCTGAGCGTTGAACTCCAGTCCACCGCCGAGATCGTCGAGGTCGAAATGCGCGGCAAGGGCCAGCGCGCCGACGGCAAGAACCGGGCCGACAAGGTCACGCGTTTTCGCTTCCTGTCGTCCGACCAGCTGGAGCCGCGCTTCTGGCGCATCTACACCGGCCAGGCCGACTTCAAGACCGACTACCAGTACCGCGTCAATGTCACGGTGCGCGGCAGCCTGACCACCAAGGGCCAGGCCTGGACCGGGCCATGGGAAAACGCCATTGGCAATGGCGCGATCATGATCAACGTACCGATGGCCGATGACCCCGGCGTGACCAAGCGGTCGCTGACGCAGCGCGAGATGTTTTCCGATGTAGTGGTCCGCGCCGCCGATGGCCTGGACGGCGCAGGGTCGGGCGCCAGCACTGCGGCGCCACCGGCGCCACCGGACGTGGGAACCCCCGCCAGCGTGGGCGGCCAGCCGCCAGCGCCTCCGCAGGTCACGCCGGTGGCTCAGCCGCCAGCCGCGCCCACCGCCCAGCCCGTGGTGATGGGCCAGCCGTCGTCGCCGCCAGCTGAACCGCAGGCTCCTCGTGAAAAGACGGTATCGGCGGGAGAAGTCAGTGGCTACCGCGTGCGGGCCGATGACAATTCGGTGGAAGGCTTCCGGGCAAATGACTATGCGCCGGTTGCATCAAGCCAGGGCGGTCGGGGAAAAGACAGCCTGCGCCAGACCGTTTCCAGCGGCGGCCAGGACCCAGAAGGTTGGGTCAACACCTGAGCTGGCCCGCCAGCGGCACCGGGCGGGCGCGATCCACGCGCCTGCCCGGCTTTCATGGCCCGTTACCTTGCGGGGTGCTCTATGGCAATGTCATCAACCCTCGATTCTGCGGCGGCGCGCCTGCCGCCGCAAAAGCTGTTGCGGGCGGCCATGCCTGAACCGGTTCCGGAATCTGTTCAGATGCCCGGCGGTGGCGACGCCTTGCGTCACGGCATCCTGAAGGTGCCGCGCCTGGTGGCCGGAAAAACCTCGCCAAAGTTCTCCCTGGTGCTGCTGCTGTCGCGCGCCCCGATGGCCGGTGAAGACTCGATTCGCCCGCTGCTGATGTCGGCCTACCTTGGCATGGAACTGGACTACCGGCTGCCTTCAGCACCCGGACAGCCCGATCCGGCCCGGCCGGTCTTTGCGCGCCAGGCCCAGGTGTGGCTGCATGCGCCGGGACAGCCGGCTTTCGCCGTGGCCAGCCTGAATGCACCGCTGCTGCGCGGGGCGCTGCACACGCCACTGACGCGTGAACAAACGCTGTCGGTGCTCGATGCGCTTGACGATGTGCCGGGTCCGCTGGCGTTGGCAGCGCGCATCGACTACCGTCCCGATACAGCGGCGTCCGGCGTGGCGCTAAACCTCTGCCCCGCCGAACTGTGGGACCGGCTCAAGGCGCTTGCGGTGGATGGCGCGCTGGGCGAAAACGCCTTTCAACAGGTGTTCGGCCAGTGCAATCTGCCGCCTGAGGCTTTTGCCGACTTTCGCCGCGCCTGCGACGGCCTGCTGGTGCCCAGCCAGGACGGCGCTCTCCTGGGCCGCCGTCCGGCGCCCGGAGCGGCTCGCTTGAAGACAGGCAATGGCCAGGGCGGATTGCGCTCTATCGAGGTGGACTGCCCGCTTCAGGCGGTTCTTGGCCATGCCCTGACGGCGGTGGATCGCGCGGCTTGCATCAGTGTGGTCGGACCCTCGGGCAATCTGCAGGGCGGCCCCTTGCTGGACACCTTGACGCGCAGCAGCTCGCGCTCAGCCCGGGGGTCTGTCGGCATGGGCGCCATGCTCGCCGGCAACAGGATTCAGACTGTGGCCGCGACCCTGCAGCCTTCAATCCGGCCCGTGGCGACGGCGCACCTGATCTCGGCCGAGGCGATCCGCATCCAGCAGCCGGCTTCGACGGCTCCAACCCCCGCCGTCACGAAACTGACGCACTACCTGCTGCCGGAAGCGGTTTTCCTGACGGCAAGCTTTGCAACAGAGTCGCTGCCCGTTCTGGGTGACCTGAACGCGCCGCTGTTCAGCGACAAGAACAATGCCGGGCTGCGCTGGTATTTGCCCGACATCACGCTGGTCCGGCCTGCGGCCAGCGAAGCGCCTGACGCCAGCCCCTTCCTTTTTGACCTGGAACGCATCGGCACCAGCGCCTCGGGACAGCCGGCCATCCGCGCGCGCTTGCGCTTCACGCTGGACATGTCGCAGTCTGCCGCCACGCGCGCCGCATTGTCTGCGAACCCCGGCCTGACGGCGCGGATGGTCGAGCCGGTGCAGCCTTCGGTCACGCTCAGCGTGCCTTTCATTGACGATGTTTCCGGCCAACTCCGGCGGTCTGACTGCCGGGCTTCCCTCGTGCGTTCAGGCAACCGGCTGGTGGCTACGGTGGAACTGATGAATGATGCCGCCCGCACCGCCTATGGCTCGTTGTCCACGGCCGGCTTTCAAACAGAGCCGGCGCGGCTGGAAGTGGCTTTTCAGTTTTCCGGTTATGCACCGGTCGTGAACCGGCCGCCGCTGGTGCTCGGCGGCAAGATTTCCTCTGCCGTGCTGCTGGCCAGGCAGCGCGACGACGCCGACAGCATCCGGGTGGTGTCGGGCGGACGCGAATTTGCGGTGCGGCCGGGTTCGCTGCAGACCATAAAGCCCGACCTGACGCTGGCCGGACGCATCAGCAGCTCGACCGCCGCCATTGCCTTGAACGAGAAGATTCAGTATGCCCTGCGCAACAGCATCCGCCAGCAGTCGCTGGACGCCTTTTTTTCCTGCGCCGAACTGGGCGCCTTTTACCGCGAAAAGCAGGCGGCAGCGACGGTCTCGATTGGCTGCGCCGAAGCTTTTCGCCTGGGCCAGGCCTCTTCGCTGACCTACCAGGAAGTGGTGGCGCTGAACCGGCCAAATTACCGCGTGTTTCGCAATCTTCGGCAGCCTGGCCGCTTTTTGCTGGTGCCGCTGCGCTTTGAAGTGACCCGCTACGCGCCCGGAACACCGGAGCGCGAATACCGCCCGGCGCTGATCGTCTATGCGGCGCTGGACGCCGACCAGCCGGAAAACAACCGCATCCGCTTCGAAGCCATGCTGGGCCCGTCGATTTCCCCCTACGATGTCGAGGACCTGCGCCGGCGGCTGCTGCTGGAATCTGCCAGCCCGGTGCTCGAACTGCCGAACATGCTGGCCCAGCGGATTGAATTCAGCTGGAACCTGACCGCGACGCCGCCGATCCAAGCCGCGACATCGGCCACGCCCGAAGGCTTGCATGCTGCGCTGTCAACCGATCTGGCCAGCGCGCTGCTGCTCAAGACGCTGATCCAGAACACCGGCCTGGGCGGCACCGCCCGTTTTGTGCTGGAAGACGGCAGCGTGGTCACGTCGGCGCTTTCGGTGCATCTGGGGCGCATCACCGGGCCCTGGCTGTCTGGCCCGATCACCCTGCAGCCGCAGGGTGACACGCTGCGATTGACCAACCACATCGAAAGCTCGGTGGCGGTGAAGGATGTGTACCTGTTCAACGGACCGGGCGAGCCTGCCCGCGTGCCGGTCGAGGCGTCGCTGGCGGCGGGTGCGTCGATCGACGTGGCCGCGCCTGCCGGCTACACCACCGCGCAGGCCGATTGCGTGACGCTGGCTGACGGCAACCCGACGCTTGAAGAAGTCCGCGCGATGATCGAGGAGATCGAGTGCAACGTGGTGTTCATCGATGTTGTCAATTATGAGAACCACGGGCTCACCCGGCTGGACATCGACGCCCGGCTGCAGGGCGTTCCGGGCGTTTACCGGGTCGGCATGGACAGCCGGCGCGGGGCGGTCAATTTTCTGCTGCCGCTGACCACCTACCTGGCGGCGCGCATGGTTGAATTCCGGCTCACCAAGGTGTTTGCCAGCCAGCCTGCGGAAATGCTGGCATGGCGCGCCTGGGACATGCAGACCGGCAGCAACATCGTCACGATCACCTCGGACATGATTTCCGCCTAACCGAAGACAACCCAAGGAGCGCTCAAATGTCAAAAGGAATTGCTGTCAATATCGGGCTGAATTTTGTCAATCCGGATGCCTACAACGGATGGAACGGACAGCTTGCGGGTTGCATCAACGATGCCCGCGACATGTACCAGATCGCGACGCAGGTCGGTTACAGCGCGACCCTGCTGACCGACGCGCAGGCCTCGGCTGCCGAGGTGACGCGCGTCATCGGCCAGGCGGCGCGCCAACTGGCGGCGGGCGACATCTGCCTGGTCACGTACTCCGGCCACGGCTCGCAGATCACCGATGTGACCGGCGACGAGCCAGACGGGAAGGATGAAACCTGGGTGCTGTGGGACCGCCAGTTGCTGGACGATGAACTTAATGGGCTGTGGTCCGGCTTTGCCGCCGGCGTGCGCATTTTCTTGCTGTCTGACAGCTGCCACAGCGGAACGGTGGCGCGGGTCATGAGCTTTCAGAAAAAGTTCAAGAGCGCGGAATTCGCTGCGCAGTACGACCGCCCGGTGAACGCGCCGCCGCGCATTCGCGCTGCTGATCCGGCCGCCGTCCATGCCAACTACCTGGCCAACAAGACCAACTATGAAGTCAGCCAGTGGACGCACCGCGCGGCGGTCAATGCCAGCGTCACGCTGATCTCGGGCTGCCAGGACAACCAGCTGTCGTCCGACGGCGATGCCAACGGCCTGTTCACCCAGCGCCTGAAGGAAGTCTGGAACGGCGGCGCTTTCAGCGGCAGCTATGCGCAGTTTCATTCGGCCATCGTCGCACGCATGCCGTCGGACCAGACCCCCAACCTGTTCCGCACCGGCGTGTCCAACCCGGCGTTCGATGCTGAAAAGCCGTTCACCATCGGCGCTGCCAGCATGGGTGGCACGGGTGGCACGGGCGGCACGGGAAGTGGCGGCAGCCTGTCGATTTCGGCGCCCGCGTCATTCACCAATGGCGCCACGCCCGTCAGCTTCTCGGTGTCGGTGCCCTCAAGCCATTACTTTGCCGTGGAAGTCGCCACCGATGCCAGCCTGTTCAACAGTGCGGCCAACGGCGGGCAGCGCAATGACAATAATTTTTATGCCTCCTGGAAGGTCGCGCCGTTCCGCCAGGGCAACTCGTTCACCCTGCCGCTGGACGCCTGGAACCGGCTGCGGCAGGGGGCGTCAAGGCTTTACTACCGGCTCTGGTGCACGGCCAGCCCGACCGCCTGGGTCAACTACCAGGTGACAACCCCCGACAGCGATGCGCAGTCCGCCCCCGGCATGGACCTGACGGCGCAGAGCCAGCCCGGCAGTGGCGGCGGTGACACCGGCACGCCGGCCATCACCGCGCCCACCACCTTTCCGGCCAACGGGGCGGCGCCACGCTTTCAGGTCAACCCGGGGGCTGGACGCTACTACGCGGTCGAGGTCTCGACCAACAGCTGGTACTTCACCGACCAGTACAGCGCGCAGCGCAACGACACCAATTTCTACGGCTCCTGGAAAGTCGCGCCTTTTCGCTCGTCGGCCCTGTACCCGGCGGCTTTCGAGTTGCCGGCCGATGTCTGGAGCCGGCTGCGCGACAACGCCACCAATGGACGGCTGTATTACCGCATGTGGTGGACCGAGTCGCCCACCCAGTGGGTCGGGCATGGATGCACGACACCCAACAGCTCGGGTCAGAATGCGCCGAGTTTTGCGCTGTCACGCGAATTCGACATGGCGTCGTTCGAGAACTCGGACAAATGAGGTGACCCGCGGCGCGGCTGGAAGATTTTTATGAATGAAAAAGCCTTCTGCCGCAAGTGCAGCCTGCGTAATCAGCTATTGAAAAAGTAGCAAATTGCCCGATGGGTCAAGTCAGCTCAAAACGCCTGGGCCCGCCGCAAGCCGTGCTGACGCGCAATCCGGCCCGGTGCCATTGCCGGGCTGGTAATGCGCGCAGATCGCCTCGACCAAAGACTGTGCATAGGCGGGCAGCGCTTCGCTTTCCCGTACCAGCACGTAACGCTCGCGCACACTCCAGTCGTCGATTAACTCGATCAGCGCCAGGTTCATGCTGTGCTGGTTGCGGCGCGCAGCACTCTCGGGCACGATGCCGACCCCCACGCCTGCGCCAATCATGCGGCACATGGCGTCAAAGCTGCTCAATTGAACGCGCAGCTTGAGCGGCTTGCCCAGCTTGTCGGTGACTTGTGCCAGAAAGGTTTGCAGCGTGCTGCCCTGGTGCATGCCCACGGCGTCGTCGTCAAGCGTGTCGGCAAAGGCAATGCGCTGGCGACTGGCGAGGCGGTGGTTGCGCGGCGTGACCAGCACCAGCCGGTCGGTGCTGAAATGGTGCGATTGCAGGCCCAGGGTGTCGACCTGGCCGGCCACGATGCCGATGTCGGCGCGTCCGTCGAACACGCCGCGCGCAATTTCCGGGTTGGGTTTTTCCTGAAGATCAACGTTGACATTCGGATTGGCCGCCAAAAAGCCCGGCAAGATTTCAGGCAGAAAATCGGTCACGGCGGTGGTGTTGGCAAACACCCGGACATGGCCGCGCAGGCCGCCGCTGTAAGCCTGCAAATCGCGTCGTAATTGCTCGGTCTGGCGCAGCACGCCGCGCGCGTGGTGCAAGAAGGCTTCGCCGGGCGGCGTCAAGCGCACGCCGCGCGCTTCGCGGTAAAACAGCGGCAGACCGGTTTGTGTTTCCAGCGCCTTGATGCGTGCACTGGCAGCGGCCAGCGACAGGTTCTGGCGCCGCGCTGCGCGGGTCAGGTTGGATTCTTCCGCACTCAGCACGAACAGGCGCAGGTCGGTCAGGTCAAATTGCATGGCGCGATGCTAGCGCAATGCCGCGCCAGCGTTCGGCTTTGACGAAGGCTTGGTTCTAAAATGGCAGATTGCCGTGGTACTGAAAACCCGCCATCATGCAGGGCATGACACTCAACAACGACGCGCGCACGCTGGACTCCGCCACCTTGGCGCACTTGCAAGGCTGGGTCGGCCAGACCGAGAGCCTGATCGACGAGATCAGCGCTGCGCCGGTGCGCGGGCTGTCGGCCACGCTGGACCGCGACGACCCGGCACCGCTGCCGGGGTTCGCGCTGTCGCCCTTGTGGCACTGGCTTTATTTCGTACCGCAGCCGCTGCAGCGCGAGATTGGCCCCGACGGCCATGCCCGGCGTGGCGGTTTCTTGCCGCCCGTGCCGTTGCCTCGCCGCATGTGGGCCGGTGGCCGGCTGCAGTGGTCGCAGGACAATCCTCTGGTGGTGGGCGATGCCGTCAAGCGCATTTCGCGCATTGAGTCGGTCACGCACAAGGCCGGCCGCACGGGCGACCTGCTGTTCGTGCTGGTCAAGCATGAGGTTCACAACGCCAGCGGCCTGGCCTTGCGCGAGGAACATGACATCGTTTACCGCGCCGCCACCCAGCCCGGTGACCCGCTGCCACAGCCGGTATCGCAGCCGGTATTGGCCGAGCCAAGCGCCGCCTGGCAGCGCACCGTGGTGCCCGACGAAGTGATGCTGTTTCGCTATTCGGCACTGACCTTCAACGGCCACCGCATTCACTATGACCGAAAGTACGTGACCGAGGTCGAAGGCTACCCAGGCCTGATCGTGCATGGCCCGCTGATTGCCACGCTGCTGGTCGATCTGGTGCGTGCGCATGCACCCGGCGCGTTCATCACGTCTTTCAGTTTCAAGGCGGTGCGGCCGACGTTTGACCTGCATCCGTTCACCCTGCACGGCCAGCCCTCGGAAGACGGAAAAACCGTTCGCCTGTGGGCTCAGGACCACGAAGGCTGGCTGACCATGCAGGCGA
Source organism: Polaromonas sp. CG_9.7 (assembly GCF_015752205.1). Classification (GTDB taxonomy): domain Bacteria; phylum Pseudomonadota; class Gammaproteobacteria; order Burkholderiales; family Burkholderiaceae_C; genus Polaromonas. The sequence continues at coordinate 45,652 of NZ_JADOVG010000007.1, read as the reverse complement.
CTGCCGCGCTGGCCTGATTTATTTTTTTTATTTAAAAACTGTTCATGATCAAAACTACTCCCGACCAATACCAGGAAATCCGCGATGCAGTGCGCGCGCTGTGCGCCGAGTTCCCCGACGAATACCACCGCAAGATTGACAATGAGCGCGGCTACCCGGAAGCGTTTGTCGATGCGCTGACCAAGGCCGGCTGGCTGGCCGCGCTGATCCCGGTGGAATACGGCGGCTCGGGGCTGGGCCTGGCCGAGGCGTCGGTGATCATGGAAGAAATCAACCGCAGCGGCGGCAATGCCGGCGCCTGCCACGGCCAGATGTACAACATGGGCACGCTGCTGCGCCATGGCTCGACCGCGCAAAAAGAGCTCTACCTGCCGCGCATTGCGAGCGGCGAGTGGCGCCTGCAATCGATGGGCGTGACCGAACCCAGCACCGGCACCGACACCACCAAGATCAAGACCAGCGCGGTGAAAAAGGATGGCCGCTACGTCATCAACGGCCAGAAAGTCTGGATCTCGCGCGTGCAGCATTCCGACTGGATGATCTTGCTGGCCCGCACCACGCCGTTGGCCGACGTGAAGAAAAAGAGCGAAGGCATGTCGATCTTCATGGTTGACTTGCGCCTGGCCGAAAAAACCGGCATGACCGTGCGGCCGATTCCCAACATGGTGAACCACGAAACGAACGAGCTGTTTTTCGAGAACCTGGAAATCCCCGAGGAAAACCTGATCGGCCAGGAAGGGCAGGGCTTCAAATACATCCTGGACGGCCTGAATGCCGAGCGCACATTGATTGCCGCCGAGTGCATTGGCGACGGCTACTGGTTCATCGACCGTGTGACCAAATACGTCACCGAGCGCGTGGTGTTTGGCCGTCCGATCGGGCAAAACCAGGGCGTGCAATTTCCGATTGCCGAAAGTTATATTGAAATCGAGGCTGCCAACCTGATGCGTTTCAGGGCCTGCGAGCTGTTTGATGCCCGCCAGCCCTGCGGCGCCGAAGCCAACATGGCCAAGTACCTGGCCGCCAAGGCCTCGTGGGAAGCGGCCAATGCCTGCATCCAGTTTCATGGCGGCTTTGGCTTTGCCAATGAATACGATGTGGAGCGCAAGTTCCGTGAGACCCGGCTGTACCAGGTCGCACCGATCTCCACCAACCTGATCCTGAGCTACATGGCCGAGCATGTGCTGGGCATGCCGCGCTCCTTTTAAGGGATGGCCATGACCCGACCGCTTGACGGCATCACCGTCGTTTCCCTTGAACACGCCATTGCCGCGCCGTTCTGCACCCGCCAGCTGGCCGATCTGGGCGCGCGCGTCATCAAGGTCGAGCGCCCCGGCGTCGGCGACTTTGCCCGCGCCTACGACACACGCGTCAAGGGCCTGGCGTCGCACTTTGTCTGGACCAACCGCTCCAAGGAAAGCCTGACGCTGGACCTCAAGCAGCCCGATGCGCTGGCTGCGCTGAAGCTGCTGCTGGACCAGGCCGATGTGCTGGTGCAAAACCTGGCGCCCGGCGCTGCCGCACGCATGGGCCTGTCGTTCGAGGCGCTGCGTCAGGCGCACCCCCGACTGATCGTCTGCGACATCTCGGGCTATGGCGAAGACGGCCCGTACCGTGACAAGAAGGCCTACGACCTGCTGATCCAGAGCGAAGCGGGTTTTCTGTCGGTCACCGGCACGCCCGAGGCGCCCAGCAAAGCCGGCAATTCGGTGGCCGACATTGCCGCGGGCATGTATGCCTACACCGGCATCTTGTCGGCGCTGCTGCTGCGCGGCAAGACCGGGCAGGGCTCGCACATTGATGTGTCGATGCTTGAATCGCTGGCCGAGTGGATGAATTACCCGATGTATTACGCCTATGACGGCGCGCCGCCCCCGCCGCGCACCGCCGCGTCGCATGCCAGCATTTATCCCTATGGGCCGTTTGCTGTGGGTGATGGCGGCACGGTGATGCTGGGCCTGCAAAACGAGCGCGAATGGAAGGCGTTTTGCGCCGGCGTGCTGCAGGACGCGGCGCTGGCCACCGACCCGCGCTTTGACAGCAACGCCAGGCGAAACGAGCACCGCGAGCCGTTGAAAGCGTTGATCCTCGGTGTTTTCAGCACGCTGACGACGGCGCAGGTCGAGGCCCGGCTTGATGCGGCGCAAATCGCCAACGCCCGCATGAACGACATGGCCGGCCTGTGGTCGCATCCGCAGCTCAAGGCGCGGGGACGCTGGCAGGATGTCGGCTCACCCGCTGGAGACATTCCTGCACTGCTGCCGCCCGGCCGCAACAGCGCGTTTGACTACCGCATGGATGCCGTGCCCGCCGTTGGCGAGCACACCGAGGCCATCCTGCGCGAGCTGGGGCAGGGCGATGCGCAGATTGCGGCATTGCGCGCGGCGCAAGCCATTTGAGGCTTGCAGCTCGCCTCCCGCCCTGGGGTGATTCGATCACGCTAAGAAGCTATCAAAAAAATAGCTGCTTGCGCCCGTGCAGTATGCGCAAACAGCCTATTTGACTCATAAGGATTCACCATGACCCATGCGACTGCCGAACTGGCTGCGTTTGCCGCCGGCCTGCGTTTTGAAGACATTCCCGAACCTGTGGTGCGCCGCACCGAGGATTTGCTGGTGGACTGGTTCGGCTCTGCCGTTGCCGGCCACGGCGCCCGGGCCGTCGACAGCATCACGCGCTTTGCGGCCGCCATGGGGCCGCAGCCGGTGCCGGGTGGCGACACACCAGCCGGCCCGTCCGAGGTGATGGTCAGCCGGGCGCGCACCAGCCCCTACTTTGCCGCTATGGCGAATGCCGCCGCGTCGCATGTGGCCGAACAGGACGATGTACACAACGCCTCGGTGTTTCATCCGGCGACGGTGGTGTTTCCGGCGGCACTGGCCACGGCGCAAGCGCTGGGCGCCAGCGGACAGCAACTGCTTGCCGCCAGTGTGGCGGGTTACGAAGTGGGCATCCGCGTGGGTGAATTCCTTGGCCGCTCGCATTACAAGGTGTTTCACACCACCGGCACGGCCGGCACGCTGGCCGCTGCCGCTGCTGTGGGCCATCTGCTGAAACTCGATGCGCGGCAGATGCAGCATGCCTTCGGATCCGCCGGCACGCAGTCGGCCGGGCTGTGGGAGTTTTTGCGCACCGCGTCGGACAGCAAGCAATTGCACACCGCGCATGCCGCCGCCGCCGGCCTGATGTCGGCTTACCTGGCCAAGGACGGTTTCACCGGCGCGGCACAGATTTTTGAAGGCCCGCAGGGCATGGCCGCCGGCATGTCGAGCGACGCCAATATCGCGCGCCTGACCGACCGGCTGGGAACGCGCTGGGCCACGGCCGAAACCTCGTTCAAATACCACGCCAGCTGCCGCCATACGCATCCGGCAGCCGATGCGTTGCTGCAGGTCATGCAGGAAAACCAGCTTGGGGTCGATGACCTGGCGCGTGTCGTCACGCGGGTGCATCAGGGTGCTATTGACGTGCTGGGGCCGGTGGTTCGGCCCACGACCGTGCACCAGTCCAAGTTTTCCATGGGCACGGTGCTGGCGCTGGTGGCCCGTTTTGGCCATGCCGGCCTGGTTGAGTTTGACCGGCATTTTGGCGACGACACCACCCAAAGCCTGCGCGACCGCATCACGATGGAACTCGACGCCGAAGTCGATGCCGCCTACCCGCAGCGCTGGATTGGCAAGGTCACGGTGCACACCCTTGATGGCCGCGTGCTGCACGGCCGTGTCGACGAGCCTAAGGGCGACCCCGGCAACACGCTGAGCCGCGAAGAACTCACCGCCAAGGCATTGCGCCTGGCGGCTTTCAGCCAGGGCGCCACGCCGACCGAAATGCAGCTGGCTGTCGATTCCCTGTGGCAGGTGGCGCAATGGCCGCGTGTCGGCATGTTGCTGCCGGAGGCCTGATGACTGAAGCGACTGCAACCTCCACGCATCACCTCGCACGCGCCCGCTCGTTTTTGTTCGTTCCGGCCACCCGGCCGGAGCGCTTTGCCAAGGCGCTGGCCTCGGGCGCTGACGCGGTGATCATCGACCTGGAAGACGCGGTGGCCCCGGCCGACAAGGACGCGGCGCGCCACGCGTTGCTGCCGGCGATGCTGTCGCTCAATCCGGCGCAACGCGGCCGCTTGCTGGTACGCATCAATGCGGCGGCTACGCCGTGGCATGCCGGCGATCTGGCGTGCGTGCGTGAATGGGTCACACAGGGACTCGGGGCGGTCATGGTGCCCAAGGCCGAGTCGGTGGCGGGGTTGGCAGACGTGGCCCGCGCCGCAGGGCCATGCGCGCTGCTGCCGCTGATCGAATCGGTGGCGGGACTCGACGCGGCCACTACGCTGGCCGCCTGCCCGCAGGTGCTGCGGCTGGCGTTCGGCCATCTCGACTTTCAGGCCGACGCAGGCCTGGCTTGCGCTGCCGACGAGTCCGAGCTGGTGCCGGTGCGGCTGGCGCTGGTGCTGGCTTCGCGCCGCGCCGCGTTGCCCGCGCCGGTGGACGGCATCTCGCCCGGCACGCAAGACACCGTGCAACTGGCTTCAGATGCAGCGCGCGGCCGGCGCGGCGGCTTTGGCGGCAAGCTGTGCATTCATCCGGCCCAGGTGGCGGTGGTGAACGCGGCGTTCACGCCCAGCGCCACCGAGATTGACTGGGCTCAGCGTGTGGTGGCGGGTTTTGCTGCGGCGGGCGGCGGTGTGTTCAGTCTGGACGGCCGCATGGTGGATGCGCCTGTGATGCTTCTGGCGCAGCGCACATTGGCGCATCGTCGCGACGATAACCAGGCTGGCTGACCGCACGCAGAAGTGAAATCAACGTTTTAAATCGGAATGGCGGTTTGTACTCATGACATTCAGCACTTTTGTGACTTACCATTTCCCCGCGGGCCAGACATTCGAGCTGGCCGTTTTTTTTAGAGACTCAGGAGACACAAGATGAAAATTGCAAATCGCATGCGCCGCCAGTTGCTTGCCACGGTCGGCATCATGGCTGGCGCGCTCGCCATGCCTATGGTTGCATCGGCCCAGGCGCCCATCGTGATCAAGTTCAGCCACGTCGTGGCAGACCAGACGCCCAAGGGCCAGGGCGCCCTGAAATTCAAGGAACTGGCTGAGAAAAAATTTCCGGGTCGGGTGACTGTCCAGGTGTTCCCCAGCTCGCAGCTGTTTGGCGACGGCAAGGAACTTGAAGCGCTGCTGCTGGGCGATGTGCAACTGATTGCGCCTTCGTTGTCCAAGTTCGACCGCTACACCAAGAAAATCCAGGTATTCGATCTGCCTTTCCTGTTTGACGATATTGCCGCTGTCGATGCATTTCAGGCCGGCCCCAAGGGTCAGGAACTGCTGGGCTCCATGGTGAACCGCGGCTTGCGTGGCCTGGGTTACTGGCACAACGGCATGAAGCAGATGTCCACCAACCAGGACAAGCTGGTCCGGCCTGAAGACGTCAAAAACCTGAAGTTCCGCATTCAGGCCTCCGACGTGCTGGAAGCGCAGTTCCGCGCCTTGAACGCCAGTCCTCAAAAAATGTCGTTCTCCGAGGTTTACCAAGGCTTGCAAACCGGCGTAGTGGACGGCCAGGAAAACACCTGGTCCAACATTTATTCGCAAAAGTTCTTTGAAGTGCAAAAGACCATCGCCGAAACCAACCATGGCGTGATCGACTACATGGTGGTCACCAACGCCAAGTGGTGGGATGGGTTGCCAGCAGACATCCGCAAGGGTCTGGGCGAAGCCATGGTCCAGGCGACCGCGCATGCCAACAAGCTCGCAAACGACTTCAACGAAGCCGACCGCAAGAAGATTGCTGAAGCCGGCAAGGCCAAGATCCAGAAACTGTCAAAGGAAGACGTGGCCGTGTGGCGCAAGTCCATGGAGCCGGTGTGGAAGAAGTTTGAAGGCGACATCGGGCGTGACCTGATTGACGCCGCCCTGAAGTCCAACAAGTAAAACAGGAATGGCCTGCTGAAGCAGGCCTTTTTTTTATCATGCGATTACTTGAGTATCTGGAGGAAGGTTTGATCACCTTCCTCATGGCGGCAATGACGCTGATCACCTTCATGCAGGTGATTGGGCGTTACGTTTTTAATTACAACTTTGTCTGGTCCCTGGAATTGACCGGGGTCATGTTTGCCTGGCTGATCTTCATCGGCATGTCTTACGGTGTGCGGGTCGGCGCCCACATCGGTGTTGATGCGCTGGTCAAGTCCCTGGGCAGCACGGCGGCACGCGTCGTGGGTTCGCTGGCGGCGGCGTTGTGCATCCTGTATGCCCTGCTGGTCGCTTTTGGCAGTTTCCAGTATGTCCAGAAAATGTACGACGTCGGCATCCTGATGCAGGACATGCCGGTGCAGAGCTGGATTCCTCGCGCAATTTTGCCGGTCGGGTTCTTGCTGCTGGCGTTCCGTTTCAGTCAGGTGCTGTGGCGTCTGGCAACCGGACAAGACGCGCATCTTCTGGGCGATGAAGCCAAGGAAGCCTTGAAGCTGAGACAAGACGAGCCGGACGGCGAGGTACAAAAATGACGATTGCTGCACTGTTTCTTTTGCTGTTTGTGTTCATGGGTCTGGGCATGCCGGTGGCCGTGGCGCTTGGACTGTCGTCCATCCTGACGATCATGATGTTTGCCCAGGATTCAATGGCTTCGCTGTCGCTCAAGCTGTTCGAAACCTCCGAGCACTACACGCTGCTGGCGATTCCTTTCTTTATCCTTGGCGGTGCGTTCATGACCACCGGCGGCGTGGCCAAGCGGATGATCCGTTTTGCCAATGCCTGCATCGGGCACATGCGCGGCGGCCTGGCCATGGCGTCTGTGCTGGCCTGCATGCTGTTTGCCGCCGTGTCGGGCTCGTCGCCTGCCACCGTGGTGGCAGTGGGCGCCATCGTGATTGCCGGCATGGTGCGCGCGGGCTATCCGCAGCCGTTTGCCGCCGGTGTGATCTGCAATGCCGGAACGCTGGGCATTTTGATCCCCCCGTCCATCGTGATGGTGGTGTATGGCGCGGCCACTGAAACCTCGGTCGGCAAGCTGTTCCTGGCAGGCGTGATTCCCGGCATCACGCTGGGGCTGATGCTGATGGTGGCCATTTACATACGCGCCCGCATGCTCGACTTGCCGCGTCAGCCGCGTGCCTCGACTGGTGAAATCTTTAAAGCCGGCCGTGACTCGATGTGGGGCTTGTTGCTGATCGTCATCATTCTGGGCGGTATTTACGGCGGCATTTTCACGCCGACGGAAGCGGCTGCCGTGGCTGCGGTGTATGCCTTCTTTATCGCGGTGTTTGTTTACCGCGACATCGGAATGCGCAAAGTGCCACACGTCATACTGGAGGCGGGCAAGGTCACGGTGATGCTGATGTTCATCGTCGCCAATGCGCTGCTGTTTGCGCATGTGCTCACGACCGAGCGCATTCCGCAGACCATTGCCGAGGCCATCATTGGCTGGGGCATGGTTGACTGGCAGTTTTTGATCGTGGTCAACATATTGCTGCTGATTGCCGGCATGTTCATGGAGCCCACCGGCATCATTTTGATTCTGGCGCCCATCCTGTTCCCGATTGCTTCCCGGCTTGGCATTGACCCGGTGCACCTGGGCATCATCATGGTGGTGAACCTGGAGATTGGCATGGTGACGCCGCCTATCGGGCTGAACCTGTTTGTCACCGCGGGCATCACCAAGATGTCGATCATGCAGGTGGCCAAGGCCGCCTTGCCGTGGACCCTGGTGCTGCTGCTGTTCCTGGTGATGGTCACTTACATCCCGGCGATCTCGCTGTTCCTGCCCAACCTGCTGTTCTAATCCCGGTACCGCCGGCTCTGCCCATGCTGATGAGCGCATGGGCAGAGAATTCAATATAAAAAATAGCTTTTAGCCCAATCCAGCAGGGTTTCAACGGCTATAAAAACCATCGTGTTTCGGTCTGCACTTGGCGTCAAGCCTGCAACTGCTGCGCCAGCAGCACTGCGACATGCACCGCCTCGCGCTGCGCACCATCCCTGATCTGATGCCGGCAACTGGTCCCGTCCGCGACCACGATGGCATTGGGCTGCTGGCGCACGGCGGGCAGCAGGCTGAGTTCGGCCATCTGCATCGACACTGCGTAATGGCTGGCCTCGTAGCCGAAGCTGCCCGCCATGCCGCAGCAACTGGACTCGATCAGCTCGGGTTTTGCGCCCGGAATGAGTTTGAGCACCTCCATGATCGGGCTGACTGCGCCAAACGCTTTCTGGTGGCAATGGCCGTGCAGCAGGATGGCTTGCGTCGTTGGTTTGAGTTTGGCCTTGAGTGTTTCCAGCTTTCCGGCGGCGGCTTCCCGCGCCAGAAACTCTTCCAGCAGCAGTGCCTGACCGCTGATGGTTTGGGCCGCGTCGCCCAGGCCCATCACCAGCATTTCATCGCGCATCGTCAGCAGGCAAGACGGCTCCAGCCCGACAATGGCGATTCCTTTTTCAGCAAACGGGAGCAGCGCGGCGACGAGTTCTGTGGCCTTGGCCTTGGCCTGGTCCACCATGCCGCTGGCCAGGAAGGTCCGGCCGCAGCACAGGCTTTTACCGTCTGCTACGGTTTTGGTAGCTACATGCACTGTGTAGCCGGCCGCTTGCAGCACTTTTAAGGCCGAACTGGCGTTGTCGGATTCGAAATAGCCGTTGAAGGTGTCAACGAACAGCACCACCGGCTGGCTGGCCGCCAGCACTTCTTCGCGAGTGGCGCTGACGGGTGCTGTATTGAAAAAAGTACGCGTTTTCCACTGCGGCAATGTGCGTTTGGCGGACAGGCCCAGCATTTTTTCGCTGAGCAATGCCAAGCCGGGAATGCGGTCACGCAGGTTGAGCAGCGGTGCCATGCGGCTGGCCCAGGGTGCGTAGTCGGGCAGGTGAGCAACCAGCTTGTCTTTCAGCGTGTAGCCGTGCTTGCCCTTGTAGTGGTGCAAAAACTCGACCTTCATCTTCGCCATGTCCACGCCGGTCGGGCAGTCACGCTTGCAGCCCTTGCAGCCGACGCAAAGGTCAAGTGCTTCTTTCACCGCTTCGCTGGTGAAGGCGTCTTCTGCCTTGAGGCCTTCAAGCTGGCCTGACAGCGCCAGGCGAAGGGTGTTGGCCCGGCCGCGCGTCAGGTGCTTTTCGTCGCGCGTGACGCGGTAGCTTGGGCACATGACACCTGTGTCGAACTTGCGGCAGTGGCCGTTGTTGTTGCACATTTCCACCGCCTTGGCAAACCCCTGCGCCGGGTCGCCGCCCGTGCCGGGCGCGCTGGTCTGCTCGGTGACCGGGTCGTTTTGCACATCCCAGGCGCGCCAGTCGAGCGCGGTCTTGATCGGAATCACCTTGTAGCTGGGCGGAAAACGCATCAGCCGCGTGTCGTCCATCTTCGGCGGATTGACGATGCGCTGCGGGCTGAGCAGGTTCAAGGGGTCCAGGTAATGCTTGATCTGCGCAAAGGCGTCGTTGATCTTCGGGCCGAACTGCCAGCCGATCCACTCGCCCCGGCACAGGCCGTCGCCGTGCTCGCCGCTGTAGGCGCCCTTGTAGTGGCGGACCAGTTCCGAAGCTTCCTCGGCAATCGCGCGCATTTTTGAGGCCCCATCCCGGCGCATGTCCAGGATGGGCCGCACATGCAGCGTTCCGACCGACGCATGGGCATACCAGGTGCCCTTGCTGCCGTGCTTGCGGAACACATTCGTCAGCGCGTCGGTGTATTCGGCCAGGTGCACCAGCGGCACGGCGCAGTCTTCAATAAAGCTGACCGGTTTGCCGTCGCCCTTGAGGCTCATCATGATGTTCAGGCCCGCCTTGCGCACCTCCCACAGGTTTTTTTGCGGTGCGTCGTCGACCATTTCGACCACCGAGCCCGGCAGCCCCAGTTCGCCCATCAGCTCGACAAGTTGCCTGATCTTGGGTGTGAGTTCAGCTTTGGAATTGCCCGAGAACTCGACCAGCAATATGGCGTCGGGCCGGCCGATCAGTGCGGTGCGCACGGTGGGCGCGAAGGCCGGGTTTTGGAGCGACAGCTCGATCATGGTGCGGTCCACCAGCTCGACCGCTGTCAACGTGCCGTCGCCCAGCCTGACGATGTGCTGGGCCGAGTCCATTGCCTGGTAGAAGGTCGGAAAGTTCACCACGCCCAGCACCTTGGTGCGGGGCAATTCAGACAATTGCAGCGTCAGCGACTTTGTCAGGCCCAGCGTGCCTTCGCTGCCTATCAGCAAGTGCGACAGGTTGACCGAACCGTCGGTCGTGTAGGGCTTTTCGTTCTGGTTGTTGAAGATGTCCAGGTTGTAGCCCGCCACCCGGCGCAGCACCTTGGGCCAGTGCGCCTGCAATTCGGGCTGAAGCGCATCGGACATCGCCTTGACGTAGTCGCCCAGCTGGCGCGCCGGTCCACCTGCCATGTCATACCGGCCCAGCTCCAGCAGGATGCCGTCGGAACGCCAGGCCGTGGCACCCAGCACGTTGTGCACCATGTTGCCGTAAGCGATGCTGCGGCTGCCGCACGAGTTGTTGCCGGCCATGCCCCCCAGCGTGGCCTGCGCGCTGGTCGAGACATCAACCGGATACCACAGGCCCTGGGGCTTCAGTGCCGCATTGAGATGGTCCAGCACGATGCCAGGCTCGACCACGGCGGTACGTGACTCGGCGTCCACGCTCAGGATGTTGCGCACATGCCTGGCGTGGTCGATGACCAGGCCCGCGCCCACCGTCTGGCCGCACTGGCTGGTGCCACCGCCGCGCGCGACGATGGGCACCTGCAGGTCACGGCAAATGTCGAGTGCGGTCTTGACCTCAGCCGCCGTGCGCGGCACGAACACGCCAACCGGCATCACCTGGTAAATCGACGCATCGGTGGCGTAACGCCCCCGGTCGGCGGCTGAAAACAGCACCTCGCCTTGCGTTTCTGCGGCCAGCCGTGCGGCCAGCCGGCCAGCGACTTCATTGCTGGCGCGGGCCACGTCGTCGTAGGCATGGCTCGCGGCTTCGCGGGTGATCTTGAGCGGGAGGGGTGCATTCATGGTTCAGGCTTGTGAAGGAGGGCGGCTGGCAGCGGCGGCATCACGCAGCTGCTGGATCACGGTTTCAAGCTTGTGGGCCAGGTGTTCGGACATCACCGCGCGCATGGCAACCGGATCGCGGGCGCTGAGCGCGGCCACCATCAGCTCATGCTCCTTGACGGCATCGCGCCATTTTTCCTCGTTCTGGTTGGAACGAAAGCGCAACGCCTGCAAGCGGGCGTTGACCTGGTTGTAGGTCGCCATGAGCACCGGGTTCTTGGCTGCGGCGTTGATGGCAAGGTGAATCGCCGAATTCAGCCGGTAGTAGCCAGTCAGGTCCCGCCGCGTGTAGGCCGCGAGCATTTCAAAATGCATCGCCTTGATCTCATTCAACTCGGCATCGGTGATGCGCTGCGCGGCCAGTTCGCCCGACTGCGCTTCAAGACCGGCCATGACCTCGAAGGTGTTGAGCACGTCGGTTTCGCTCAGCTCGACGGCAATCGCGCCCCGGTTGGGCAGCAGCTCGACCAGCCCTTCGGCAGCCAGCATCTTGATGGCTTCGCGCAGCGGCGTGCGCGAGACGTTGAGGATCTCGCTGAGTTCGCGCTCATTGAGCTTGGCGCCGGGGGCAATGCGGTTTTCAACCAGCATCTGTCGCAGCCGGTGGGCCACCTGTTCATGCAGGGCGGCTCGGGGGATAGGAATGATTTCAGCTGTCATGCTTCTATTTTGTATGCAAAAAATAAATATTTCATACAGCGATTAACTATATATTTTATTATTTTTGGTTGACAAATGAATTTTGTATGCAAAAAATAGCGACACACTTCAGGAGTTCCCTCAATATGCTGACGCTTGACTTTCATCCCACCGGCCGCCACTTTCTGCAAATTCCCGGACCATCGCCAGTGCCCGACCGTATCCTGCGGGCCATGAGCCTGCCAACGATTGACCACCGTGGCCCCGAGTTCGCCGCGCTCGGGCTGAAAGTGCTGGCCGACATCAAAAAAATATTTCAGACGAAACAACCGGTCATCATTTATCCTGCATCAGGCACGGGCGCATGGGAGGCGGCATTGGCCAACACCCTGAGCCCCGGCGACCAGGTGCTGATGTACGAAACCGGCCACTTTGCCGCGCTGTGGCAAAAGCTGGCCGACCGGCTGGGGCTGAAAACCGAGGTCATGCGCCACCCCGGCGCCAAGTTGTGGCGCCACGGCGTGGATGCCGCCCAGATCGAGGCACGGCTCAAAGCCGATACCGGGCACGCTATCAAGGCGGTCTGTGTGGTGCACAACGAAACCTCTACAGGCGTGACCAGCAACATTGCCGCCGTGCGCAAGGCGATGGATGCTGCAAAACACCCGGCATTGCTGCTGGTGGACACGATCTCGGGCCTGGCCTCGGCCGACTACCGGCATGACGAATGGGGCGTGGACGTGACCATCAGCGGCTCGCAAAAAGGCCTGATGCTGCCGCCCGGTATCAGCTTTAACGCCGTGTCCGCCAAGGCGCTGGAAGCCAGCAAGCAGGCCACGCTGCCCAAGGCGTTCTGGGCCTGGGACGAGATCATCGAGATGAACAAGACCGGCTACTGGCCGTCCACGCCGAACACCAATTTGCTGTACGCGCTGAGCGAAGCCTGCGACATGCTGCTGTCGCAGGGGCTGGAGGCGGTGTTTGCACGCCACCAGCGCTGGGGCGAGGGCGTTCGCGCCGCCGTCCGGGCCTGGGGCCTGCAGATCCAGTGCGCCGATCCAGCTCTCTATTCGCCAGTGTTGACCGGCGTCATGGTGCCTGAAGGCATTGACGCCGACGCGGTGCGCAAGATCATCTACGAGCGTTTCGACTGCTCGCTGGGCACGGGCCTGGGCAAGGTCAAGGGAAAGATGTTCCGCATCGGCCACTTGGGCGACTGCAACGACCTGACGCTGATCGCGGCGCTGGGTGGCTGCGAAATGGGCCTGAAGCTGGCGGGCGTGAAACTGTCCGGCTCTGGCGTGCAGGCCGCGATGGACTATTTTTCAAGCCATGCGGCTGTCGTGCCCGAGCGCAGGGCGGCTTGAGCCGATTCAAGTGCAAAAACCATAAAACGCTATCAATGTAATAGCTGCTTATGCCCGATGGTATTGCGCCAAGAGCATATTTCATTCAAAACTCAAGGAGACAACACCATGCATCGCAGAACCTTCATCAGCGCCACCGGCGCCGCAGCCGCCACCCTTGCCGCGCCTATGCTGTGGGCACAGGCCTTGCCCACGCAACCGATCCGCATCGTGGTCGGATTTGCGCCTGGCGGCGGCACCGACATCCTGGCGCGTGTCATTGCGCAAAAGCTGTCAACCTTGTGGAACACTACCGTGATCGTTGAAAACAAGGCAGGTGCCGCCGGCATGATTGCTGCCGAGTATGTGGCCAGGCAGCCCAGCGACGGCACAACGCTGCTGATGGCGCACATCAACAGCCACGCCATCGCCCCTGCACTGACACCGAAGATGACCTACAGCGTCGAGCGAGACTTCACCCCGGTCGTGCTGGTGGGCGTTACGCCCAACTTGCTGATCTGCAATGAGCGGCAGGCGGCGCGCACTGTCAAGGACGTGGTCGAGTTGTGCCGCAAGAACCCCGGCAAAGTCAGCTTTGGCTCGGCCGGCAATGGCTCGGCGCAACACCTGGCCCTGGAAATGTTCAAGCTGGCCGCCAACATCGACGCCATCCATGTGCCGTACAAAGGCTCCGGGCCGATGCTGACCGACCTGATCGGCGGCCAGATCGACTACAGCTTTGACACCATGACCGCTGCCACGCCGCATGTGAAAAGCGGCAAGGCGATTGCCGTGGCGCAAACCCGCCAGAAGCGCGCCAAGGGCCATCCGAACGTGCCCACCATGGACGAATCGGGTTTTCCGGGTTTTGAGGCCACGACCTGGTATGGCTTGGTCGGCCCCGGCAAGCTGCCATCGGTGCTGGCCAAACGCATGAACGAGGACATCAACAAGGTGCTGCTGATGCCCGATGTGATGGAAAAATTCGAGCAATATGGCGCCGAGGATGGCGGTGGCTCGACCGAGAAGTTCGGCGACTTCATCAAGGTCGAATCGAAGAAGTGGGCCAAGGTCGTGAAGGACGCGAATGTAAAAGGCGACGCGTGATGAATGCCCGGGACGGCACCACACAACGCCCCTTGCCCCTGGCTGGCGTGCGGGTGCTGGACATCAGCCAGGTGATGGCAGGGCCATTCGCCTGCATGCTGCTGGCCGACATGGGCGCTGACGTGATCAAGATCGAGCCGCCTGGGACCGGCGACCAGACGCGAGGCGCCATGGGCTTCAAGATGAAGGGGCCTGACAGCCTGGGCTTTTTGAACATGAACCGCAACAAGCGCAGCGTTGTGCTCAACCTCAAGTCAGGGGCCGGCCGCAAGGTGCTGCTGCAACTGGTCAAAGACGCCGACATTCTGGTTGAAAACTACCGGCCTGGCGCCATGAAGCGTCTGGGCCTGGGCTACGAGGACATCAAGGCCGTGAACCCGCGTCTGGTCTACACCAGCATCTCAGGCTTCGGCCAGACCGGGCCCTGGGCCGACCGACCGGGATTCGACCTGATGGCGCAGGCCATGTCGGGTGTGATGAGCGTGACGGGTTATCCGGGAGGTCTGCCAGTCAAGGCGGGTGTGCCGGTGGCCGACATTGGCTGCGCGCTGTTTGCCATCTACGCGACATTGTCGGCCTACATAGGGGCCAGGACCAGCGGCGAAGGCCAGTACATTGATGCTGCCCTGTTCGATGCGGCGATGGCTTTTTCGGTCTGGGACATCTGCGATTACTGGGGCACCGGCAAGCCGCCCGAGCCGCTGGGCACCTCGAACAAGATGACTGCGCCTTACCAGGCCATGGCCGCATCGGACGGGTATTTCGTGATGGGTGCCAACAACCAGAAACTGTGGCACCTTCTGTGCACCGTGATGGACCGCAAGGAACTGCTGGACGATGTGCGTTTCGGCACGATTTCACTGCGACTGGCCAACCGGGCTGCGCTCGAAGAAGAACTTGAGCGCACCTTCCGCCTTCGCCCCAAAGACGACTGGGTGGAACTGCTGCTCGCGTCCGGCATACCGGCCGGGCCCATCCTGACCTATCCGGAAGCCTTTGAAGGTGAGCATGGGCGGGCACGCCAGATGCGCATGGAAATTGACCACCCGATAGAAGGCAAGGTGCCCAACATCGGTTTTCCGGTGAAGTTGTCCGGCACGCCGCAGCAGGTGCGCCGTCATCCGCCGCTGCTGGGCGAACACAACGCCGAAGTTTTGTCTGAACTGGGTCTTAGTGCTGACGACCAGGCCGAGCTTGCGGCGCAGGGAGCGTTTGCGGCATGAACGCCGGCTCCGTTGACCTGAACATCCGAAACGGCGTGGCATCGGTCGTGTTCGACCGCCCGCAAGCGCGCAATGCCATGACCTGGGCAATGTACGAGCGGCTCGGGCATATCTGCGACCTGTTGCAGGCTGACGCATCGGTGCGCGTGGTGACGTTTCGCGGGGCGGGCGGTGAAGCGTTCGTTGCCGGCACCGACATCGAACAGTTCACGACCTTCCGCTCTGGCGACGACGGCGTGGCCTACGAACAGCAGATCGACCAGTGCATCCAGAAGCTCGAAGCGCTGCCCATGCCGACCGTGGCCGTTGTCGAGGGCTGGGCGATTGGCGGCGGTCTGGCAATTGCCACCGCTTGTGATTTCCGGCTGGCCACGCCGACGTCGCGCTTTGGCGTGCCGATTGCCCGGACGCTGGGCAACTGCCTGTCGGTGGCGAACCTGGCGCGGCTTGCCGCCGTGTTTGGCATCCCACGCGTCAAGCGCATGCTGATGCTGGCGGAAACGTTGGAGGCCAATGAAGCGCTGCACTGCGGGTTTCTGCTGCAGCTCAGCGATGCTGGCGAAATTGACGCCGCGCTAACCAGCCTGTGCGAACGCCTGTGCGCTCTGGCCCCGGTCACGCAAAGTGTCTCCAAGGAAGGCTTGCGCCGGCTGGTGAGCCAAAACCAGCCGGCCGATGAGGATTTGATTCGCCGTTGCTACGGCAGCGAGGATTTTCGCGAAGGCGTGGCGGCTTTTGTCGGCAAGCGGCGGCCGGTCTGGCAAGGCAACTGACAACGATCCGGGCTGCCAACCTCAGACTGGCGGGGCGGCGGTTTTGGGCTTGAAATCGCACCATGGCGCCACCGCGCATTGCCAGCACAGCGGCTTGCGGGCAATGCAGACATAACGGCCATGCAGAATCATCCAATGGTGCGCATCGACCAGGTAGCCAGGGGGTATTCGCCTGAGCAGTTTGAGCTCGACTTCCAGCGGGGTCTTGCCCGGCGCCAGTCCGGTGCGATTGCTGACGCGAAAGATATGCGTGTCCACCGCCATCACAGCTTCGCCAAACGCCGAATTCAGCACCACATTGGCGGTTTTTCGGCCCACGCCGGGCAGGGCCTGCAGTGCTTCGCGGCTGCGCGGCACCTTGCCGCCGTGCTGCCCAACCAACAGGCCGCAGGTCGCCAGCAGGTTTTTGGCCTTGGTGCGGTACAGGCCAATGCTCTTGATGTGGCCCTCCAGCCTTTCCAGCCCCAGGTCCAGCACGGCTTGCGGCGTGTTGGCAACTGAAAACAACCGGCGCGTGGCCTTGTTCACACTCACATCCGTCGCCTGCGCCGACAGCAGCACGGCGGCGAGCAGTTCAAACACGCTGGTGTATTCAAGCTCTGTCACCGGCATCGGATTGGCGGCTTTCAGCGTGGCAAAGAACGGTTCAATGTCTCTGGTTTTCATGGGGCAAAGTGTAGGACGATCAGACGGTTAATTGTCTGAATGCGCTTTAAAGGTGGTTTTGTGTTGAATCTAAAACGGGCTTTCAGTCCGGTATTGGCTGATGGCAGGTTTTTAAAAAGCCGTGAGCGCAGTACCATGCATGCCAGCGCTTTGGAAGCACGTCAATTTCAGCGCCTTTCCCAAGCCTTCACAGCCATTTCCACCCAAAGACCGAACCATGCCATTGCAATTTGCCGAACGCCTGAACAACGTCGAAACCTCTGCCATTCGCGAGCTTTTCAAACTGCTCGGCAAGCCCGGCATCATCAGCTTTGCCGGCGGTTTTCCGGACCCGGCGATGTTTGACATTGAAGGCATCAAGGACGCCAGCTGCAAAGCGTTGAACGAAGAGCCTGGCGCTGCATTGCAATATGGCGCCACCGAAGGCTACCAGCCGCTGCGCGAGCAACTGAGCACCTTCATGGCCAGCAAGGGCGCCACGGTTGCGCCGCAAGAGCTGATCGTGACCACCGGCAGCCAGCAGGCGCTGGACCTGCTTGGCAAAACCATGATTTCACCCGGCGACACCGTCATCGTCGAAGGCCCGACGTTTCTGGCGACCATCCAGTGCTTTCGCCTGTATGGCGCGCAGGTCATCAGCGCACCGACCGACGCGCACGGCGTGAAACCCGACGAACTTGAGCAACTGATTGCCAAGCACCAGCCGAAATTTGTGTACCTGATTCCAACCTTTGGCAACCCGAGTGGAGCACTGCTTAGCCTTGAGCGTCGCAGGCAAGTGCTGGAAATGGCCGTGAAGCACCAGACGCTGATCGTGGAAGATGACCCCTACGGCGACCTCTACTTTGGCGAAGCGCCGCCGCCGTCTTTGCTGGCCCTGAGCGACAGTGTGCCCGGCTGCCGTGAATTGCTGGCGTATTGCGGCTCGCTCAGCAAGGTGTTGTCACCCGGCTTGCGCATTGGCTGGATGATTGCCCCACCTGCGCTGCTGGCCAATGCCGTCATGTGCAAACAGTTCAGCGACGCCCACACCAGCACGTTTGCGCAGGCCACTGCTGCGCAATACCTGAAGGCGGATCGCATGCCGGCGACGCTGGCAAATGTGCGAAAGGTCTATGGCGAGCGCGCGGCCGCCATGGGCGCCGCCCTGAGACGTGAACTGGGCAGCGCGGCAGCATTCGACCAGCCGCAGGGCGGTCTGTTCTTTTGGGCCCGCTTGACCGGCGAGGGCGGAAAAATAAAGGACGCGGCTGAGTTCGCCAGGAAGGCGATCGCGCAAGGCGTGGCCTTCGTGCCGGGAGCGCCGTTTTACGCGGCAAGTCCCGATATGGCGACTTTCAGGCTCAGTTTTGCGACAGCCGACGTATCGAAAATAGAAGAGGGCATGGCGCGGCTGGGGCGGGCCATCTAAGCCCATTCAGTTTCCCTGCTTCACTCGAAGATTTTCAGGCTCTGAGGTGTTCGGCTATTTGCGTCCAGGCACTGGCTGGCAAATGGAAAATCCGGTTACTTGCTCAGGCGCCTTCACGGATGTCCAGGTGTCCATCCGTGAAGGCTGCCTCGTGTGTGGCCCTGGGTTCAGTTGGCTTCATCCGACAGTTGGAATAAAGGAACCTCAGCCAGCGGGGCGCCCAGTTGGATGACGATCGACCTGTACGACTTCAGTTCGATAGCCGCTGGGTCGCCCTGGTAAATACGCAGGTTGCCGCCATCCCGGACATAAATCACGACTGGTGTGTTGAGCTGACCGGCCACATTCGTACGGGTGAGCGGCTGACCCCATACATTGAAAAACTGTCCCAGCGTCACCTTGTCATAATTTAGCGGTTCAACATGGAGTATGCCGGTGGCATCGTGGGTGTGCAGCGGATAAAAGCAGGTCGTGTTGAAATCTGCGTCGTCGCCAACAACACCGATAAGCTGTGGAATGGCCAGTCGAACCCCGTCTTTGTAAATCGCCAGATGGGTGTGCGCGTGATAGATATATTGAAGAGTGGACTGGTTGCGAGGTCCATAGCAAGACAGTCCGTCCACTGGCTGCCCTTGTCCGCCGCGACCGTTGGTCCGGTTGTCTTCCAGACCGCCCTGGCCGACCTGCGCGGCTCTGAATTCTCCCCGAACGACGTTCAGCGCAGTGGTCGACAGTGCAGGCGGATTTTTCCACTCGTAGGTTGGAATTTCTGTCAATGACGAGCCGATCTGGATCGTGATTTCACGGTTTTCAATCAGTGGCAATGCGTCCAGCGCTCCCGTATATTCCGTCAAGGTCCTGTTGTCCCGGATGAAGACTTTGACCGGCTTGCCGGCATAACCTGCCACATTCGTCGTGGTGAGAGGTTGCCCCCACACTGCAAAAAACTGACCCAGCGTATAGGGTGTTGCGCTGCCGGGTTTTGTACGTATCTTTCCGCTGGTGTCAGTGGTTGTGAGCGGGTAGTTGCAACCGACTGCTCTGGTTGCCGGTTCGGCAATGCCGCTGCTGCCCGCGACAATTTGGCCGATGTCTTCCGGGATAGCGATTTTTTGACCGTCCACTATCAGGTTTAAATGGGTGAACCCGTAAGCCGGAGAAGACCTGACAGGTTTTTCGCAATTGAGTCCCGAAACAATTTGACCTAGCCCACCTGTTGGCGTGGCACCTTTTGGAAAAGTTGCGGTGCCTATGCTGGCGCCATCATCGAGAGTGACTACAGCGGCCAGAGTAGGGCCCGATGGTTGTGCAGGCGTTGAAACCGTCTGCGCGCCATTGTTATCCCCGCCACCACATGCCGACAGAATAGAAAGGCACAAAACAGTAAAACTGAGTTGGTTTATTCTGGATTTAAATTTTGTATTCATTGATCACTTATCAAAATGTTGGGCAGTATTATAAAAAATTTCAATCTCGACAGATTACTAAAAAATTTTATTGTAGAGCGAGCAATCAAATTGATATGGGTAGAATTTATTGAAACAATAGTAACTAAATTCTTCGAATATTAATCTGAATATATTAATAAGATCAACAAATTCATTCCTGATTTGTTTGTTACGAAAAGTTTATTAATAAATTTGGCATTTTTAGCAAAAAATTAACAGATCATATTATTTTAATTTGTGCTGGAAGCTTAGGTTTATCCCCTTACGGATGGTCTTGTAATGGTTTTTATTTTGATACATACGGTGCAATGCATGACCTCGCCGGCGCTTGAATGCGAGAACGAAAAAGCAATACCATTGGTCGCAATAGACAGGTGAAATTCAGGGCAAATAACCAATTGGTATAGAAATCGGGTTATTACTTTAACCATAAATTCAGCGGCACTTAATTGCGGCAGTATTATTTATCTTGGCCGATGACCGGATTGCGATTTATCACAATGCAATCACTCCTGCGTTTGCACTGGTGAAGGTTTTTAGCCCGTTTCATCAACAAGTAAATGTGGCAATGCCTGTTACCTGTCAGTTCTTCAATATGGCTTCACAGTGATAGGTGTCTGCGCAAGCATTGCATGTTCCGTGGATGGCAAAAATATTGATCAAACACTTTTCTGAAGCGGGCGGCCCCTTCGTGCGAACTGGTTTGTTTGACTCAACTATCTCCAAGCTCTTCCATGCGGTCTGAATTCGTGGTGCTATGGCTCCCCTTGAGGTGCATTTCCACATCGGAGGCCACATCACCCACGGCTTTCACCGCTTCGTGCAATTGCGCCTCTGTAACATCGAGTTTTTTTGCCCACTTCGCGCATGCAACTGGGTTGTTTGTATCAATGCGGTCGGGTTGAACGCCGGGTTGGGTTGTCATATCGTTTTCCTGAAGAGTGGCTGACTGATCAACACTAAGGCTTTGGCAGCAGCGACCCTGTAGGCCAAAACCGCAGCCCATATGCAACCTTTGGCGATGGGTGGTGCAAGCAAGTTGCGCCATACAAATTGAATTTGCTATCGAATACGTAGCTTGAAGTGCATACCCATCAAACGAAAAAATTTTTTTATGCTTTAAGACTAGAAATGCTTTTTTCTAGGCAGCGTCAAGTGCGAAGCCAGACGTCGCGCTTGCAACTTGAAGCCTTGCGCAATGCACCGCTTTAAACTCTGCCCCCATGTCCCCCATCATTCAGCGCGCCGCCGCCTTTGCCCGCGTGCAATTCCACCGCCTTGTCAGCCTGATCAAGCAATACCCCGTCCGGGCCGCCCTGGTGCTTCCGGCGCTGCTGCTGTTTTACGTGCTGGTGCTGATTCCCTACACGCCGGGCATCGGCGACCTGCGCAAGGCCAAGTCCGAAACGCCTTCGGTGCTGCTAGCGTCCAACGGCACGGTGCTGGCCGAATACAGGCGCAGCAACCGGCGCTGGGTCACGCTGGACAAGATATCGCCGCATGTCGTCAATGCCTTGATCAGCACCGAAGACCACCGCTTCTACGAACACCACGGCATCGACCTGCGGCGCACTGCCGGTGCGCTGCTCAGCACGCTGTCGGGGGAGCTGCAGGGCGGCTCGACCATCACGCAGCAACTGGCGCGCAACCTGTACCCCGAGGAAATTGGCCGGGCCGCCACCATCACCCGCAAGATCAAGGAGGCAATCACTGCGCTGAAGATCGAAATGGTGTATTCCAAGGACGAAATCCTGGAAACCTACCTCAACACCGTGCCCTTTCTTTACAACGCCTTTGGCATCGAGATGGCGGCGCGTACCTATTTCGACAAGTCGGCCGACAAGCTCGATGTGCTGGAAAGCGCCACGCTGATCGGCATGCTCAAGGGCACCAGCTACTACAACCCGGTGCTTAATCCCGAACGTGCCAAAGCGCGCCGTAATCTGGTGTTGGGCCAGATGGTCAAGCATGGCAAGCTTGATGCGGCCCGGCTCGACGGGCTGGAAAAGTTGCCTCTGCGGCTGGATTTCGAACGCCAGGTCGAGCCCCTGGGCATCGCCCCCCACGTCGCCCAGCACCTGCGCAAATGGCTGATTTCGTGGGCCGACAGCAAGGGTTATGACATTTATTCCGACGGGCTCAAGGTGCGCACCACGCTAGACGCCAATATCCAGAAGCTGGCCAACCAGGCGGTGGCGCGGCAGCTGGCGCAACTGCAAAAGCTGGCGGACGGCCAGCGCAAGGCCGGCGCCGAGCGCGCCATGCTGCAGGCCGGCTTTCTGGCGCTGGATCCGCGCAGCGGCGCGGTGCGGGCCTGGGTCGGCAGCCGGGATTTTGCGCAAGAGCAGTTCGACCATGTCAGCCAGGCGCGGCGCCAGCCTGGCTCGACCTTCAAGCCATTTGTCTATGGCGCGGCCTTCATGCAGGGACTGAGCCCGTCATATGCCTTGATCGACCAGCCTGTGGCCATTGACACGGGCGGTGGCGGCGTGTGGACGCCCAGCGATGCCACGCCGCCCACCGGCCAGCCCACCACGCTGCGCGACGGCCTCGTGTATTCCAGGAACACCATCACCGCCCAGCTAATGCAGAAAATAGGCCCTGCCAGCGTCGGCCAGCTGGCGCAGGCGCTGGGCGTGCGCCAGAGCAAGCTCGACCTGGTGCCTTCGCTCGCGCTGGGCACCAGCCCGGTCACTCTGCTGGAAATGGTCGCGGCTTATGGCAGCATCGCCAACGGCGGCCACTACATGCAGCCGGTGCTGGTGGCCAGTGTCGAAGACCACCAGGGCAAGATTCTCGAAACCTTTGTGCCCGTCAGGGAATCGGCGCCGGCCATGCCGCGTGCTGATTCCCTGACGCTGGTGGACGTGATGCGCGGCGTGATCGACCGTGGCACCGGCAGCGCAATTCGCCAGCGCTACGGCATCCAGGCCGATGTGGCCGGCAAGACCGGCACCACGCAAGACAACACTGACGGCTGGTTCATCATGATGAATCCGCAACTGGTGGCCGGCGCCCGGGTCGGCTTTAACGATAACAGTGCGACGATGGGCAACTGGGGTCAGGGCGCACGCAGTGCATTGCCCATGGTTGGCGAAGTCTTCCAGGGTGCATTTCGCAACCGCTGGCTGGACCAGAACGCCGAGTTCGACATACCGCGCCGGCGGCCGCCACCACCGCAGGCGCCGCCGCAGCAGCGCAATGATTCGCTGGCGGACATTGTGAATGGCCTGTTTGGCAAGATTTTGAAGCAGCTCCAATAACCGCCAGAGCAAGTTCCGACCATGTCATCAAGTGCTTCAACGACGGCTTCGGCCATCAGCCCGGCCACGCGCCGTTCCATCTTGCTGCTGTCGTTTGCCTGCTTCGCGAGCATGGCGGCGCAGCGCATTTGTGACGCCATGCTGCCTGAGCTGTCACGCGTGTTCTCGGTCGGGCTGGCGCAGGCGGCGCAGGTGGTGTCGGTGTTTGCCATCGCTTACGGCGCCGCGCAGCTTTTTTATGGCCCGCTGGGCGACCGCGTCGGCAAATTCCGCGTCATCACCTTTGCCACGCTGGCGTGCAGCATCGGCAGTGCGCTGGCGGTGGCCGCCGGAACGCTGGACATGCTGGTGTTTGCACGCCTGCTGATGGCGCTGGGGGCTGCCGCGCTGATTCCGCTGTCCATGGCCTGGGTCGGCGACTCGGTGCCGTCAGACCAGCTCCAGGAAATGCTGACGCGCACCGGGCTGGGCAGCACCCTGGGGATTGTCGGTGGCCAGCTGGTGGGCGGCCTGCTGACCGATGCGCTGGGCTGGCGCTGGGCTTTTGTGTTCATGACGGTGCTGTTCGGCGTGGTGGGTTCGCTGCTTTGGCTGAACCTGCGCCAGCAACGCACGCCGGCTGCCAAGGTCGAGGCGCCCGTGGGTGCAACAGCGGTCCGTCCTGGTTTCGTCACGCAGGCCCTGCTGATCCTGACCGGCTCCTGGTCGCGCATCATCTTGCTGATGGCGCTGGTCGAGGGCGCTGCAGGCTTTGGCGTGCTGGCGATCTGGGCTTCGCACCTGCACCGCTCGCTGGGGCTGTCGTTGTCGCTGGCCGGTGCCATCGTGGCGCTGTTTGGCCTGGGCGGCATGCTCTACATGGCGGTCGGCCGACACCTGATACGCCGCTTCGGCCAGCAGGGACTGGTGCTGTTCGGCGGCGCCATCGTGGGCGTGTGTGCGCTGGTGCTGGCGTACACGCCGCATTGGGGGCCGGCCCTTCCGGCCAGCCTGCTGGCGGGCTTCGGGTTTTTCATGTTCCACAACACCATGCAGACCAACGCCACGCAAATGGCGCCGCATGCGCGCGGCACGGCGGTGTCGCTGTTTTCCTCGTCCCTGTTTTTGGGCCAGTCGATTGGTGTGGTGCTGGCCGCCAGCTTGATTGACCGTGTCGGGACCAGTGCGGTAATTGCCGCGGGCGGTGCGGTGATGGCGCTGGAAGGCGTGTACTTTGCCTGGGTGCTGCGGCGGCGCGAGCGGATGATGAAAGACTGACAGTATTTCCGGGTCAACTCGGCGCATCTTCGCTTCGCCTTGGCCGTGAAAAACCTGACTCCGGCTTTGCGCCTGACCGCTGACTCATCTGCAAACGCCAGGCAGGCCAGCGCGGAGCTGTCTTAATTAAAAAACCTGAAATTCAACATGAAAAATGCCATTTGCGCAAGCCCTGCATACATTTCAAGCTATTAATTTAATAGCTTGAATTTTTACGACTGGCTCGTTTCGGGCTGTTTACCGAGCGTCAGGTCGTCTTTCGTCATGCTGGTGAAGTGGTCCAGCGGCACCGCGTGCTGCGGCGCGCCAATGGCATTCGCCACCCTGTCCAGCGCTGCGTAATGCACCATATGGCCGACGCCGGGCACCAGAAACAGCTCGCTTTGCGGCAATTCATCGTGCAGCCGGACGGACTGGCTTTGCGGGTCAACGATCACGTCTTCTTCTCCGGCAATCAGCGTGACTGGCACGGTGAGATTGCCGTAGAGCTTTGACATCGCATCGGCCGCAGGCACCATGAAAGCCGCATCTTCTGCATTGGCACGCAACTGCACCGGCCGCAGCATCATCTCGCGCGAAAGGGTCGGGAAGAAATTGTTGGGCACATGCCGGGGCGCAAACATGCTTCGGGCCATTTTCTTGAGCATGAGGCGCGCTGAAATCGCCGTGACGGTATAGCGCATCACATCGCCCACCACAGGCAGGGCCACCGGCGCTGTCAGCAGTGCATCAACGCGAAAGCCGGGATAGAAATAGCCGCCCGCCAGCACCAGGCTGCGCACGTTGTCCGGATGGTCCAGTGCCATGGCCATGGCTACCATGGTGCCCATCGAATGGCCAACCACCACTGGCTGCTCGATGCCCAGGCGTTCAAACGCGGCCATGAGCAGATCGGCTTGCGCCGATGGCGTCCAGAGCCGGTCACGCGGACGGCTGCTGTGGCCGAAACCGGGCCGGTCAAAAGCAATCACACGGTGGGTGCGTGCCAGCCGATCCATCAGCCCACTGGCAATGAAGTCTGCATGCGTCACGGCATTGCCATGGATCAGCACGACCGGCAGGCCCTCACCGCGCTCGACATAGTGCAGGTCGACGCCGTCAATGTCGATGATGTCGCCAGCGGGCGCGTTGTTTCGCTCGGCCTGGCGCGCGCGCGCTGCCACCCAGGCAGCGGTGGCGGCCGCGCCCACGACAGTGGCAAGGGCAACAGCGATCGAAGGGGACAAGGCCACGGATTTCTTGCTTGAACTGAAACGGTTCATGAAAACTTTCCGGATGTTTAAAGATATAAAAATAAGGGTTGCCGCAAACGCAAACCCAAAAAATAAAGCCTAACGGGGATTGGTGTTTACCCGCGTGACAATGTGTTTTGTTACCTACGCATCACATTCCGCAAGCAGCTGTAAAAAGCATACAGCATGCATGCCATGCGGCCTTTGCCTACGCCCGTGCGCTCGGCGCGGGTTTAACGTTCTGTTTTCGACAAACAAACAGGAGTGAACAATGGCAAATGATTTTCTGGGCCAGATTCTGGGCAGCGTGCTGGGCAATGCCCAGTCCGGCCATCAAAGCCCGACAGGCGGCGGCGGACTCGGGGACCTGTTGGGCGGGCTAATGGGTGGCGGTGGTACAGGGCAGGCCAGTGGCAGTTCTGGTGGCCTGGGCGACTTGCTTGGCGGTTTGATAGGCGGCGGCGCCGGACAGGGCGCAAACCGGCCTGCCGACTTGGGCGGCATGGCCGGTTTAGGCCAAGGCGGCTCAGGCATGGGAAACAAGGGCAGTGCGCTAATGCTGCTGCTGCTGCCGCTGGCCATGCAATGGGTGCAACGCAATGGAGGCATTGGTGGGGTACTGGAACGTTTCCAGAACAAGGGTTACAGCCAGCAGGCCGCCTCCTGGGTTTCCAGCGGTACAAACGAGGAATTGCACCCGCAGGCGGTCAGTGACGTCGTTGGAACCGAAGAGTTGTCACGTTTGTCGCAGCAACTGGGCGTCAGCCAGGAAGATGTCTCTTCGGGCATGGCGCAAATCCTGCCTGAAATGATGAACCAGCTGACACCACAGGGCCGCGTGCCGGAGGATGGCGACCAAGTGCTCAACCGTGGAACATCGATGCTGGAACAACTCATGAACACTGCGCAGCGCCGCTAATACGTTGGGAACGGGGGCAACACGAAAAAGTGTGAGGGTTGGCGCCACCCTAGAATCGCGGCCATGAAAACGCTTCTGCCCCGCTTCAAGCAATTGGCCGCTTCGCTTCCCGGCAGCTTGCGTCGTCTTACCCGGCGCGATGTGGCTTGGAGCGTCGTGGCAGTACCGGTACTGGTGCTGCTGCTTTATGCACTGGTCCAGATACCATTCACGCCCAGTATTTCCGACCTGCGCAAGGAAAAGGCCGAAAAGGCGTCGGTGTTGATGACGTCCGACGGCCGCGAACTGGCCGTGTTCAAACGGGCAAACCGTGAATGGGTCAGTCTGGCCGAGATTTCGCCCAAGGTCATTGATGCGCTGATTGCCACTGAGGACCGGCGGTTTTACCAGCACCACGGCATGGACCTGAAGCGTACGGCTTCGGCGCTGTTTCAGACCGTCAAGGGCGACTTGCAGGGCGGCTCGACCATCACGCAGCAGCTGGCGCGCAACCTGTACCCCGATGAAATCGGCCGTGCGGCCAGCCTGAGCCGAAAGGTCCGTGAGGCCGTCACTGCGCTGAAGATCGAGTCGGTCTATACCAAGGACGAGATACTGGAAACCTATCTCAACACCGTTCCATTTCTCTACAACTCGCTCGGCATCGAGATGGCCGCGCGCACCTACTTCGACAAGTCCGCCGGCCAGCTTGACGTGCTGGAAAGCGCCACGCTGGTCGGCATGCTCAAAGGCACCAGTTATTACAACCCGGTGCAAAATCCCGAACGTTCGCTGCAGCGCCGCAACATCGTGCTCGCGCAGATGGTTAAAAACGGCACGCTGCCAGAAGCCAGCCTGGCCGGCTTGCAAAAAAAGCCGCTCAAGATTGATTTCGAGCGGCAGACTGAAACCCTGGGTGCGGCGCCCCACCTGGCCCAGCAGCTCAAGCGCTGGTTGATCGAATGGGCCGACCGCAACAGCTACAACATTTATGCCGATGGACTGGTGGTGCGCACCACCATCGATTCACGCCTGCAGGTCATGGCCAACCAGGCCGTGACGCATCAGGCCGACAGCTTGCAGCGCCAGGCCAGCGCGGCGTGGGGCATGAACGCTGGCTGGAAGGCGCGGAAAAACCTGGTGCAGTCTTTTGTGCGCGCCACACCCGACTACAAGGCCGCGCTGGATTCCGGCCAGACGCCGGCGCTGGCGATGTCGCAATTGCTGGCTGACGCCGCTTTCATGCGCCAGCTGCACGGCGACAAGACGCGCCTGCAGGCCGGGTTCATCGCGCTTGACCCGCGCAACGGGCAGGTACGGGCCTGGGTCGGCAGCCGGGATTTTGCAAAGGACCAGTTTGACCATGTGCAGCAGGCGCGTCGCCAGCCCGGTTCGACCTTCAAGCCTTTTGTGTACGGTGCTGCTTTCGAGGACGGCGCCAAGCCGGGCGATACGTTCCTTGACCGCGCTGTCGAAATTCCGCTGGGCAACGGCGCCTTCTGGCGGCCCAGCGATGGCGGCGGCCCGAGTGGCGCCAGCATGAGCCTGCGCCAGGGGCTGATGTATTCCAGGAACACCATTACCGCCCAGGTCATGCAGCAGGTCGGACCGGCCCATGTCGCTGCACTGGCCCGCTCCATGGGCGTTCGTGACAGCCGGCTGGAGGAGGTGATGTCGCTGGCGCTGGGAACCAGCCCGGTGACGTTGAAGGAAATGGTGACTGCCTACGGCACGATAGCCAATGACGGCAACTTCATCGAGCCGGTATTGGTCACGCAAATTGAAGACCGCCACGGCAAGGTGCTCGAAGCCTTTGCGCCCCGCACGCCCGAGATGGCGCTGCCCGCCGAAGTGGCGCAAACACTGCTCGACACCCTGCGCGGCGTGATTGACCAAGGCACCGGCTCCGGTATCCGCCGCCAGTTCGGCATTCAGGCCGACGTGGCGGGAAAGACCGGAACGACGCAGGACAACACCGACGGCTGGTTCATCCTGATGCATCCCCAACTGGTGGCCGGCGCCTGGGTTGGCTTTAACGACAACCGCATCACCATGGGCAATGGCTGGGGGCCGGGCGCCCGGAGTGCGCTGCCCATGGTGGGCGAATTCTTCCAGCAGGCTTTGCGCGCCAAAGTGCTTGACACAGCGCTGCAGTTTGACGCGCCAAAATCCGCCGGTTTTGCCAAACCGGGAAACACTCCGGACGGATCAGAAGCGTCGCCAACCCTGCAGGCCGAGGAAGGTGGCGGTCAAAACGGCGATCCGCCGCTCGAAGGTGCCGAGCAGCCAGATCCGGTTTACAGGGACGACCGGTCTTATCAGCCTTATCGGCCTTATCGGCTTTACCGGGACGAGTCCGGCGCGATAACGCCGGAAAGCTTGCCGCCCCAGTCCATGGCGCGCTTCCCCACGGTTCCACCTCCCCCGCAAGACCGTCAGGCGCAGGAAAGGCAAGGCATGCCCAGAGCGAATGAGTTGTTGCCGCTTGAAAAACGGCAGTTGCACCCTTTTGAACTTGCACCGCAAACGGTGCAAGGGGCTTCTGGTTAATATTACCTTTACAGGTAGAGGGCAGGGTAGTTTTACCCTGCCGGTGCTTGCATGCAGTCGACCATCATTTGTTTCATCTGAAATTTGCTTGCGGGTTAACCCAATTGCGGATGAGCTGACATGACGCGATGGATGATTGTTCCATTTGCGAATGGATTGAAACCGATCTGCTGCCTGCCTTTCGCACAGTCAATCAGGACCAGATTCAACCTGGGATTCCTGAAAAACAGGTGATCTGAACAATGAAAACTTTAATAATGGTGTGCTGCCTGTGGTGCTGCACCCTGGCGCAGGCCGGGACCGAGTGGTTCAACGTCATGGGAGACGCTGCCAACGAAAGCGTTAACACCATCGAGGTCGACCCTAGCCCGGTTTCAATCAACCCCGAGTCGCGCATCATGCGGGTGCGGGTAAGCCGTTCAGAAGACCGTGTGAACTGGGACGGTGTTCCCTACCGCTCTTTTGTTTCTGACGTTCTGTTTGATTGCTCTCAAGCTACGGCACGCTATCTGTCGATTGATTACTACCGTCTGCCCGCCTGGAAAGGCGAACCCTACCTGCGACGCGTGTATCCGCAGACAGAACCCCGCATGATGCTTTTTCGCGAGGTCGAGCCTAACCCCTACCGGCGAATCATTCGGGCGGCCTGCCAGACCTCGAACATCATCAATAACTGAAATGTTTGATGTTGGTGTTTTCTTGGGCCTGCAAATGGCCTGCAAATGGCCTGAAAATGGGCGCCGTGCATCAAGCAACCCTTAGACCATGAAAAAATCCTTGTCAGCCACCGGCCTTGTCTATTCGACCGACACCGGACGAATGTGCCCCGACTGCCGCCAGCCGGCTTCCGCCTGTGTCTGCCGGCTTTCAAAAGCAATGCCCAAATCCGATGGTGTGGCGCGTGTTTCCCGAAGCACCAAGGGCCGCGGTGGCAAGACCGTCACACTGGTGACGGGGCTGGCCCTGGACGAGCCAGCACTGGTGCAACTTGGCAAACAACTCAAGGCCGCCTGCGGCTCGGGCGGAACCGTCAAGGACGGAGTGATTGAAGTGCAGGGCGACCATTGCGAGCAGGTGATGCAGGCACTGGTCAAACAGGGCTACACCACCAAAAGGACAGGCGGCTGACGGATGAGTCCCGACGACCTCCCGCTGCTGCTGACGCGTGTCATGCCCTTCGGAAAATACAAGGGAACGCCGATTGCCGACCTTCCGGGCAACTACCTGAACTGGTTTGCCCGCGAAGGCTTTCCCAAGGGAGAAATTGGCCGCCTGCTGGCTTTGATGCAGGAAATCGACCACAACGGACTCTCGCCGTTGCTTGATCCGCTGCGTAAGCGCTGAACTTGAACCGCTGGCTAATTTGCTATTTTAATAATAGCTAAATATGCCCGTGGATATTGCGCAAAAGCCATTTTTAACCAACCATCTCGATAGAATAACGGATTCACAATACCTTGCTCAGGAAACGGCGTGTGCGGTCTTGCTGGGGGTTGTCAAAAATCGCAGCCGGCGTTCCTTCTTCAACGATGACGCCTTCATCAATGAACACCACCCGGTCGGCCACCTGGCGGGCAAAGCCCATCTCGTGCGTCACTACCACCATGGTCATGCCTTCTTCTGCCAGCGCCTGCATGACGGCCAGCACTTCGCCGACCATCTCGGGGTCCAGTGCAGACGTGGGCTCGTCGAACAGCATGATGCGCGGCTGCATCGCCAACGCCCGGGCAATCGCCACCCGCTGTTGCTGCCCGCCGGACAACTGGCTGGGATAGGCATTGATCTTGTCGATCAGTCCGACTTTTTCAAGCAACTCGCAGGCCCGAACCCGCGCCTGCGCTTGCGTGAGGCCTCGCACCTTGGACGGCGCAAGGGTGATGTTCTCCAGCACGGTCCTGTGCGGAAACAGGTTAAACCGTTGAAACACCATGCCGATTTCGGAACGCAGCGCATCGACATTGGTTTTCGGCTCATGCACCGACACGCCATGCACCAGCACTTCGCCGCCTGAGGCATCTTCAAGACCATTCAGGCAGCGAAGAAACGTGCTCTTGCCAGAACCAGACGGACCGATCACGCACACCACCTCTGTCGCCATGATGGCGCAGTCTATGCCGCGCAACACTGCGAGCTTGCCAAACAGCTTGGTCAGCCCCTTAACGCGAATCACCTCGTCCATAGCGCGCCTCCAGTCGTTTCACGCCGTAAGCCAAGCCCAGCGTCAATACCCAATACATCAGAGAAATGGTCAAATACGGTTCCCAGTAGCGTGAATAAGCCCCCGCCACGGTACGCGCTGCATAGGCAAGTTCAGCCAAGCCAATGGCAGAGATCAGTGACGAATCCTTGAGCAGCGAAATCGCATTGTTGCCCAGCGGAGGAAGCATTCGGCGGAAAGCCTGCGGCAGGATGATGTGGTACATGGTCCGGGGAAACGACATGCCCAGCGAGCGGGAAGCCTCTACTTGGCCGCGGTCAATCGACTGGATGCCAGCCCGGAAAATTTCTGAAATGTAGGCGCCTGAATTGAGTGTGAGAGCCACCACGCCAGACAGAAATGCACCGTAATTTTGCTTCAGATCACGAGCCGCTTCCCCCGAAATCAGCAATCCGTCCGTTGGGTTGATGAACAGTGGCAGCAAGGCAAAGTGAATCAGCAAGATTTGCACGAACAATGGCGTGCCTCGAAAAAAGCTGACATATACGGCGGCCGGCCATTGCAGCAGGTATTTGCATAATTGTTTGGCCGGTGCATGGCGCGCTTCAGCAACGCGTGCCAAGCCAACGGCCAGGCCCAGCGCTGTGCCTTGAACGATGCAGATCAGGGTGACGGCGATCGTCATTTGCAGGCCGCGCCAGAACAGACCGGCATATTGGGAAATGATGTCGGCGCGAAACCAGCCGAACCAGAGAACTTGCTCCATGAAGAGTCTGGCCAGTGTTCAGCGAATGCGCAGCACTGGAGCCATGCTGTCCATGCCATTTCTGCATTTTTTTCGCAAGCGCGTAGCAGGAGTCATGCATAAGGAGGCAGCTATCGCCGAAATTTTTTGTTTGAGGGTCATGATCAAATTGAAGGGATAAAAGTAACTGTTGGCAGGGGGCAAGCAATGCGCGGAATCACAACGCATTGGAAAATTCCCAAGGTCATGTTAACGCGTGCAAGCTTCATGCCCATCAATGAACCAGGTTGCTGTTCGTCCTGATCTCGTTCATGATGCAGTACGATTTTCATCCAGCATTACCACTGTAAGTGTCTTGGATCGGCAATCCGTTGAGCAGGCGCAAAGAGCACTCCAGTGCGCCTGAACTACTCATGCGGATTGGAAGCCCAAGCGATAGAGATGTGCAAAGGTGCCATCCATGGCCAGCAATTCCTTGTGGGTGCCTGACTCGATGATTCGCCCTGAATCCATCACGATGATGCGATCAGCGTTCTGGATGGTTGACAGACGGTGCGCAATGACCAGCGAAGTCCGCCCCTTGGTCAGGCGCCGGATGGCTTCTTGCACAGCGATTTCCGATTCAGTGTCCAGCGCCGAGGTGGCTTCATCCAGGATCAAAATCGGTGCATTTTTGTAGAGTGCGCGTGCAATGGCCAGCCTTTGACGCTGGCCTCCTGACAACTGCATGGCATTGTGGCCCAGCACGGTGTTCAGGCCTTCAGGAAGTCCGGCCAGCAAGGACCCAAGGTTTGCCGCTTCCAGACAATCCCTGACCCGATGTACATCGGCTGGCTGTCCAAGTGTCACGTTATCGGCAATGCTGCTGTTGAGCATCACCACATGCTGGCTGACCACTGCAAACTGGGAACGAAGGCACGCCAGGTCCCAGCCGCGAATGTCCTCGCCGTCCAGGGAAATACGCCCCTCGGTTATTTCGATGAAACGGGGCAGCAAGTTCACCAGGGTCGTCTTGCCGGAACCTGAAGCGCCCACAATGGCAAGCGTTTCTCCAGCAGAAATTGACATACTGAAGCCCTGAAGCACGGGCGGTGCATCAGCCTTGTAGGAAACGCCCACACCCGAAAATTCAATCTCACCAACGGCCCTTGCCTTGACAAAATGTCCGCTGGTTTCGTCGGGTGTCAGTTCCATGAGGTCCAGGCCACGCTCGACGGCTGCAAGCCCACGGGTGATGGGCGTGGCGGCATCCGACAGGCTTTTGATGGGGGCAATCAGCAGCAGCATGGCGGTGACAAAAGCCACGAAGCCTCCCACGGTTGTCGTGTTTTCTGCGCTTTGCATCAGCGCAATCGAAATCACGGCCGAAAGCGCCATCGCGGCAAGTACCTGGGTGATGGCACTCATGCCGGCATAGGCTGCTGTCGATTTCATCGACAGGCCGCGCAATGAATGGCTCAGCTTGTCAAAACGGCTGGCTTGGGATGCCTGAGCGCCATGCAGGCGAACATCCCGGTGCGCCATGACATTTTCTTCCACCACATAGGCCAGGCTGTCCGTGGCCGTCTGGCTTTCTTTGGTCAGGCGGTACAGGCGTTTGGAGAGCACCTGAATGACCAGGGCAACTGCAGGAAACAGAAAACCGACGATCAGCGTGAGTTTCCAGTTCAGGTAGACGAGGTAGCTGATGAGCGCCAGCAGTGTCAGTACATCCCGCGCCAGCCGCATGACCGCATTGATCAGTGCTGACGAGCCATTGAACACTTCATACACAACTGTATTGGCGATCATGCTGGAGCTTTGATCCGAAAACAGGCTCAGCCGGGCACTGAGCATTTTGCCAAACATGGCTTTGCGCAGTTCCAGTAAACCGTCGTTGGTCACCTTGGCCAATGCCAATTGCGCCAGGAACCCTGAAAGCCCCCGGATGATGAACAGCAGCATCAGCGTGACGGGCACTATCCAAAGATTCAAGTCATCCCGCTGGAAACCGCGATCCAGCAAGGGTTTGAGCAAGGCAGGCACAAAAGGCTCGGTCGCAGAGGCGACGACGGTGGAGCCAATTGCCAGCGCCCAACCTGCCCGCGAGCCGCTGAAATAAGGCCACACGCGCGCCAGCCTGCGCCGCAGGGTCTGTTTAGGGGCCGGTATCACGATTTCTTTTAAAGTCAGCTTTGTCACGCAGGCTGTTGTAGATGTGGTTGAGCAATAGGCTGTTCAAGAATGCTTAGACGACCCAATGCCAAGAGCAAACCGATCAGGATACAAAAAAAATCTCCTATCTGCGCATCGTAAAGGGAAGAATTGAAAAGGCAGGCAACAGCCAGCGAAATAAGGGTCGACTGTGCTGCGCGCGCATAGGGCGTGGGGAATTTCAGCGTGTCTCGCCAGATTGAAAACAGCAAGGCCATGAACATAAGAATGCCTGGAATTCCAAGTTGCACGCCCCAGAGAAAAAATTCCTGATGCGGGTTGCCGTTGCCGTCAATATCGACGTGGGCAGGATTTTTTTCATGTTGAAGCCGGTTGAATTGCGTGCTCCAGCTTCCAATGCCTGAGCCTGTAATGGGATGTTCACCGATGGCCTGCACTGCCGTTTTCCACAAATCAAGCCGTATTCCGGATGATGTATCGGCCGTTTTCTGGGCAGAGTAAGCCAACACCTCTGTTTGAACCAGGGTCATTCTGTCCCGAACCTTGCTGGAGGCAAAAAACAAGCCGAGAGCAAGAAGGAATGGCAGCAAAACCATAAAGGGTCGGTATTTTTTCGGCAGTTCCCACATGATCGCCAACGATATGAGCACAATCGAAACCACGTGGGCCGTGCGTCCCATGAGAACAAAAAGAATATTGGCGACTGCTGCAAATGCCACAAAAATCGCCAGGCTTCGACCAAATCGCCCGGGAACGAGTTCGCGCAAATGCCAGCAAAGGGCAGCAAATACTGCACTCATGATGCCTTGGTCAAGATAGCTGGAAAAGACGGCATATTCGGTCAATGCCATGCGGGAAGTTGCCCAGGGCACAGGCAGGTGCACGAACAGCATCCAGGAACTGGCCAGTAAAAAGACTTGCGCAGCAGCAAACGTGCTTAACGCATAAATTGCCTCGCGCCGGTCGCGGATGAGGATCACCAAAAGAAGCACCATGATCAGCTTGCCGTACTTGACCCACGAGCCAAGAGCATCCGCTTGAGGCGCCACGGTCCAAAAAAGGCTGAGCGCAAATGCCAACAGCACCAGCAGGACCGCAATCGGCGTAACCATGCCTTTCAACTGGCGCTCTGGTGTCGGAAAGTGGCGTGAAAAAAGCAGGACGCCCGCACCCAGAACAATCAACAAGAACTTTGAAATACTGATAAAAACCATCGACAATCCGACGGAAGCTGCTGCCAGGCAAATGACTGCAAGTCGGAAATTGATCGTGTTTTTAAACAAATTAGCTTTGGTGCGGAAAAGGATTTGCCCGCATTATCGGCGATTCCATTTGCCCTCCCGCAAAGCGAATTTGCAAGTCGGTCTGCTATGCTTTGCATACATCGGGTGACTGCCAAAGTCCTTGAACAGCGGTGGAAATGAACTAAAAAGGTATTTGTTGACAAGCTTGTCGGTCATCGTGATTACAAAGAATGAAGCACACAACATTGAGGCTTGTTTGCGCTCGGTTCACTTTGCTGATCAGATCATCGTGCTTGATTCCGGTAGTTCTGACGAAACCGTGCTGTTGGCCCGCAACCTGGGTGCAGAGGTCAGCATTAACACCGACTGGCAGGGATTTGGCGTTCAAAAAAACCGTGCGCTGGCACTTGCCAGTTCCCTCTGGGTGCTGTCTATTGATGCTGACGAGCGCTTGAGCGTTGCGCTTCAAGCTGAAATCAAGCAGGTCCTTGAACAGCCCGAGGCCGATGCCTACAGCTTTCCACGTCTATCCAGTTATTGCGGTCAATATATCCATCATTCAGGCTGGTATCCAGACCTTGTCACGCGGCTCTTTCGGCGTGGTTCAGCCCGATTTTCAGACGATATCATCCATGAAAAACTTGACTCGACGGGTCAAGTCAGCCCGTTGCGCAATCAGCTGCTGCATGAAAGTTTTCCAGATTTTGAAACGGTCTTGGACAAAGTTGATCGCTATTCCAGTGCCGGTGCCCAACGCTTGCTGAGCAAGGGCAAGTCGTCGTCATTTCCCAAAGCGCTCGGCCATGGTCTGTGGGCATTCATTCGAACCTACTTTTTGCAGATGGGGTTTCTGGATGGCTGGATGGGCCTGGCACTGGCCATCTCCAACGCTGAAGGAACTTACTACCGATACCTGAAGCTATGGCTGCTGTTGATTGACCGAAAGGCATCGTCTACATCGCCATGAAAATCAGCTTCATTGTCCTGACTTACAACCGTACAGATGCATTGCTGGCTGTTCTGCGCTCCCTGGCTCGGCAGTGCAATGATGGACATCAGGTCATCATTGCGGACGATGGTTCACGGCAGGATCAGGTACAGATGCTTTTCGACCTCTGTCCTGTTTTTAATTGTCCGGTACTTCATGTGTGGCATCCAGACAGCGGGTTCACCATTTCACGCGCTCGAAACTTGGCGGCAAGTCATGCCACAGGCGAATATCTGGTTTTTCTTGACGGTGATTGCATTCCAAACCGTGCTTTTGTAGCGCAACATGAGCGAATTGCCCAGCCTGGCTGTTTTGTCAATGGCAGTCGGGTGCTCTTAAACCATCAATTGACATCCTCTGTTCTTGATAATGCACTAGACCTTCTCATTCAGCCTGCGAATTTCTGGCTGCGTGCAAGGCTGCGTGGAGATTCCAACAAATTAGTGCATCTGCTGGGTTGGCCAAAAAATTTATTCAGAGTAAAAAAAAGATTCCTGTGGCGTGGCATCCGAGGTTGCAACCTTGGCGTGTGGAAAAGGGATTTCATCAATGTCAATGGATTTGATGAATCCTTTGAAGGCTGGGGCCATGAAGATGCCGATTTTGTACTGCGGCTTAGCCATCTCGGAATTCGAAGGAAAAATGGATTCCTGGCAACTGAGGTTTTTCACCTTTGGCATCCGGAAAGCAAGCGTGACAGTGAGTCGGTCAATAAAAATCGCGTAATGGCGCGTCTGAACTCCCATTTAATCCTTGCAGAAAAAGGTTTACGGGAACTCAAGACGTCGACATTCATCAAATTTACCCAATTACATTGATAAAAACCAGATATATGAGCATTACATCGCCTTTAAACCGCCGATCGGTTTTCAGTCTGTTGGCCGCAGGTGCAGTCTTGCCATTTCCGGCATTCGCCCAATTTCGTGTTGAAGTCTCGGGTGTGGGTATGACCCAGCTTCCGATTGCCATCGCGCCCTTCAAGGGTGAAGCGCAATCGCCACAAAAAATCGGCAGCATTGTCAAAGCCGACCTGGAGCGAAGCGGCATGTTTCGCACCGTAGATGCAATGGGTGTGGTGGCGGACGAGAATACCCGTCCTGATCTTGCAAGCTGGCGTCAAAAGGGTGCAGATGCCATGGTGACAGGCAGCGTTTCACCGCTTGCCGACGGGCGGTTCGAAGTGCGACTTCGCTTGTGGGATGTTGTTCGTGAGCAGGACCTGGGTGGACAAAGTTACACCGTCGCGAAAGCAGATTTAAGGCTGGCGTCGCATCGTGTTTCTGATTTCGTTTACGAAAAGCTCACCGGTGAAAAAGGCATTTTTTCTACACGGATTGCCTATGTGACCAAGGCGGGTCAGCGTTATACGCTGTGGGTTGCAGATTCAGATGGTGAAAGTGCGCAGTCAGCCCTTGCGAGTCCTGAGCCTATCATTTCCCCTGCTTGGTCGCCGAATGGAGCCCAACTGGCTTATGTGTCTTTCGAGTCCCGCAAGCCAGTGATTTACTCTCACGAGGTAGCCACTGGAAAACGGCGTCTGCTGGCGAACTTTCGCGGCTCCAACAGCGCCCCTGCTTGGTCACCTGATGGCAGCCAGATGGTCGCTACACTCAGCCAGGCAGGTGGCTCGCAACTGTACGCACTGCCACTCAATGGCGGCGAGCCCAAACGTTTGACCCAGACATCCAGCATCGACACCGAGCCTGCATTTTCCCCTGATGGACGTTCTATCTATTTCGTCAGCGACAGGGGCGGCTCTCCTCAGATTTACCGCATGAGCCCTGCCGGTGGAAACGCTGACCGAGTGACTTTTACCGGCAACTACAACATATCACCGGCCCTCAGTCCTGACGGTCGTTGGCTGGCATTCGTTTCAAGAATTGGGGGTGCATTCAAACTGCACGTCATGGAACTTGCTAGCGGAGCGACTACGGCTATTACAGATACTTCTGCTGACGAAAGTCCGAGCTTTGCTCCAAACAGCCGGTTGATTGTTTATGCAACGCAACAGCAGGGCAAAGAGGCGCTAATGACCACAACCCTCGACGGAAAGATAAAAGCACGTCTTTCAGGCGCAGGCGGAGACATACGCGAGCCAGACTGGGGTCCTTTCCAGCGATAAGCAAT
This sequence comes from Polaromonas sp. CG_9.7, assembly GCF_015752205.1. GTDB lineage: Bacteria > Pseudomonadota > Gammaproteobacteria > Burkholderiales > Burkholderiaceae_C > Polaromonas. The sequence goes on along the minus strand of NZ_JADOVG010000007.1, from coordinate 7,392 downwards.
AATTCCGTAACTATTTTATTTAGCAGAGGTAATCAATGAAGCGCTTTTTCTCTTTCGTCATTTCATATCTTGTCCTTGCAACTGCCTTGGTGGCTTGTGGCTCTAATGTCAAACTGCAAGACGTTCCTGTCGAAGACAGATCCACTACATCGCAAGCTGACGCGGATGCTGCTGCAGCAGCAGCAGCTGCAGCCAGGGGTGTTACGCCCGTGCAGATTGGTGCTTCTGATGCATCCGTTGCAGGTCCAGCCAACACTGCAAGAATTGTTTATTTTGACTTCGACAGCTTTGTGGTCAAGCCTGAGTTCCAGAGCGTTATCGAGGCACATGCAAAGTATCTAAGCGCAAACAAGTCTCGCCGCATGGCCATAGAAGGGCATACCGATGAAAGTGGTGGCAGAGAATACAACCTCGCGTTGGGTCAAAAACGCGCTGAATCAGTTCGTCGTGCGCTCGGTTTGCTGGGTGTTACGGATTCTCAGGTTGAAGCCGTCAGTTTTGGCAAGGAAAAGCCTGCTGTTGCCGGATTTGATCAGGACTCTATGGCGCGAAATCGTCGTGCAGAACTTAACTACCGTTAACCAGGCGAACTAACGGTGAACATATCCAGAATTTTTTTTGTTGTAGTCGCTTGCATGCTGGCATTCAATGCCAGCGCGGCATTGTTTGAAGATGACGATGCTCGCAGGGCAATTCTTGACTTACGGCAAAAGGTTGACGCTTCGCAACTGCGCACGACCGAAGAGCTTCGAAGAGGCAATGAAGAAAATGTGCAACTTCGCCGCAGTCTTCTGGAACTGTCTAATCAAATCGAATCGCTCCGCAGCGAAATGGCTATTTTGCGCGGTCAAAATGAACAGCTGACGCGTGGTGTTTCCGATGTTCAGCGTTCTCAAAAGGATGTAGCCCAAGGTGTGGAAGAGCGCCTGCGTAAGATTGAGCCTGGTAAGGTGTCCATAGATGGCAAGGATTTTGAAGCCGAGCCTGCTGAAAAGCAGGAGTTCGAAACGGCGCTCGCCTATCTTCGGAAAGGTGATTTTTTGGCTGCCCAGTCAGCTTACACCGCCTTCCTAAAGCGCTATCCTCAAAGCGGTTACAAGTCATCGTCCCTTTTCTGGCTGGCTAATGCGCAATATGCCTTGCGGGACTACAAATCAGCGGCAGGTAACTTTCGCATGCTGGCCACTTCTGACCCCCAGCATCCTCGTGCGCCTGAAGCTCTTTTGTCAATGGCCAACTGCCAAGTTGAACTTAAAGACACCAAGGCTGCACGTAAAATTCTCGATGAGCTGATTGCTTCCTACCCGCAGTCTGAGGCAGCATCTGCTGCCAAGGAGCGCCTCGTTAAGCTCAAGTAACGGCTTAATTTTGGAACTGATCTTGCTTTATTAAAAGTCAGTTTCACGCGGTTGAAATCTTCAGTCCATGTGAGACCATACCCATGAGAAGCTAGTAAAAAAGATGAATCAGCCCGACTTGAATGCCATAGATCTTGAGCGTCGCAGTGGAGGGCTCACACGTTTGTACGGGGTTATTGGGGCTTCTCATATACGCACAGCCCATGTCGTCGTAGTGGGTTTGGGTGGTGTCGGTTCTTGGGCCGCAGAAGCCTTGGCGCGTAGCGGTGTGGCCCGCTTGACGCTGATTGACCTTGACCACATTTCAGAGTCCAACATCAATCGACAGGTTCATGCACTCGACACCACCTTGGGACAATCCAAAGTCCAGGCTATGCGAGAACGAATTGCGTTTATCAATCCGATATGCCAAGTCAATTGCATCGAAGAATTTGTCGATGGAGAAAACTGGCCAGGCCTAGTTTCTTTTGATGCTCAAGCCAGTTGTCACAAGACGGCGTTCATTGATGCATGTGACCAAGTAAAAGCCAAAATTGCATTGGCAGCTTGGGCCCTGCGAACCAATGCCTGTTTTATTAGTGTTGGTGCTGCTGGAGGCAAGCGGCTGGCCCATCAGGTAGATATTGAAGATCTATCGGCTGTCACACACGATCCCTTGCTGGCGCAAGTTCGATCCCGCTTGCGTAAGAATCATTCCGCAGCTCGAACTGGCAAGATGAATGTGATGTGTGTGTTTAGCCGCGAACCGGTTACGAAGCCATCAGTTGTACAAGGTGCTTCAGTGCTTTTCGGAGATATTGCCGCAAAAGAAAATTTGTCTGAATCGTTGGCGCCGCAATCTGATGGAACATTGAATTGTCATGGTTATGGTTCGATCGTTACCGTTACAGCGACTTTCGGAATGTGTGCTGCTGGTTGGATACTTAACAAAATTTCTGCTTGATTCGGAAAAGCGTTCAAAGAACGCTATAATTTGAGGCTGTGCTGTAGACATACAGCCCAGCCAAGAAAAAATCTTGGGACGTTAGCTCAGTTGGTAGAGCAGCGGACTTTTAATCCGTTTGTCGTGGGTTCGACCCCCGCACGTCCCACCAAGTTTTATTTGGGTTCTTAGCTCAGCTGGTAGAGCAGCGGACTCTTAATCCGTAGGTCGCGAGTTCGAATCTCGCAGAACCCACCAGCTTTAAGAAGCGCAAGTACTTAATTTCAAAGGCCTCCATTCGGAGGCCTTTGTTTTTTCTGGCTTTGGAGGCGGTTTTGATAGCGCTGATTGGAATGCCATAGTCGCCAGCTCACAGGTTCATATGCGTTTTTTTCGGCTTGCATGCTCCCTGCATGCAAGCCGAAAAAAAATTCATACCCCGAGCGTAGACAGAAGTCGCCTTGTGCAGGTCCCTTTTTGTCCGTGCCGTGCGCGCGCCGCCGGTTTCAGTCGTCGTCGTCGCGCAGCGTTGCACTTCGTGTCATAGGCCGGAAAAAGGCTAAACAAACCGGAGCTGTACGGTGAAGCGACGTTTCCAAAAACTTGCATATGTTGTCCTCAAAATTGGTTGCATCAAGATGACGAAATTTCGTCATACAAGGCGTTTAGCAACCTATTTTTAGAAGGTTAGTGGCGACTGCAAGGTGAAAAATGCGCGTGGGGCGACTGGCAGGCAGTAGCCAAAAATAGAATACCGAGCGTGAGCTTCAAAGCAGTTACTTCCTGGTCGGGTAACGCCTTGTGCTTAACAATTACCCGTGGTCTGATGCTGTGAGGTCATTTAAAGGAGTTCGTTATGGCAGTCGACACTTCATCAAAGCAACAATTCTCGGTAAGCCATCTCAATGAAGAAGACTTCAAAACTGGCGGCCTTCGTAGCTATTCGGCCTATCGGGATTTGGGCATTGCAATGGCAACAAATGGCGTTGCCACCGCGCACGTCATCCGCATGATCGCACCATTTTCAGAGCAGTTCAGCCAGCGCCACCATCACAATGTGCAGTTTCAGCTCGTCTATGTGCTCAAAGGCTGGTTCAAAAGCGACTTAGAGGGGCAGGGGGTCCAAACCATGAAAGAAGGCTCGTGCTGGATACAGCCGCCTAATATTCGGCACACCGTCGTTGGCTGGTCGGACGACTGCGAACTGCTTGAATTTATTCTTCCTGCAGAGCATGAAACCGTCATAGACGAGTAATTTGTGCGCTGTCCACAGCTCGATAGTTTCTTGCAAGAGGCGTGAGGTAAAAGCCGCCCATGCTGGATGGAATCCGTAATTTCCAGAAAATTTGAACTTGCATCCCAAGAAGTGGTAGCCAGCAATGAACGTCGACTGGATAACTATTTCGTTCCGCGGCTGTTTGGTGCGAAAGTAGCAGGTGTGAAATTCCCTGTCCGCATTCACCTTGCCGCTGTTTTTTGCCTGCCTGCGTTGCGGAAACGCTGCGCTGCAATGGCTAAATCGTTGAAACAGCCGACTCGCGCCTGTCTGTCCGCTACCAATGCGGGAGCCGTTGATTCAGGACTCCTACTGTGCGCCGGTCTACTTTACCCTGGATTCCAGTGGTGCCCGAGCCGTTTGCCAGCTCGGTCGTTCCTTGCCTAGTGGTCGATGAATGGCTGTACGACCGTGGCCCTGGAAATCTCGCCGCGACGTTGCGCTTTCGTGCTGGCGTGGTGCTATCCATCACTTACGGCACGCGGGCAACGCCGTAATCCCGCGCCCGAGCTGATGAAGTCAAAGGCGCAGTTCCAGCGGGCTTGTACATCCCTTGGAATAGCGCGAGCCAAATTTCGACCATTGTTTTCTCATCAACCTTTTGCCGTTGTTGCCTATTGACCCGCAGCGGCGTAGCATCGTTGTCCCACCAACCTGGCAGAAAGGGCACAGCCATGAGAGTTCACGGTCTCACATTATTATTTCGCTAGCGCATTTTCATTGCAGCATGCTTGGGCTCAATGCTGGTCCCGGCGCTAGCGGCCGACTGTGACGGCTCCTTGGCGTTCAACCTGGGCGGCGCGCGCCGCTCATGGCTGCTCTTTGATGGAGGTGTTACCGCGTTTGCAAAGCGCAACATCAACATTGATGGCTATGCGCGCGCCTACCATCTGCGCAACGCTTAGGCGGGCGCGCTCACCCACCTGTGCATTGCCGGGCGGGTATACCTGCGGACGGCAACTCGTATGAAGGCTCTGAGAGCAACGCGACGTGCACCGGACGTTTTATGCAGGATTTGAAGCGCATCGGTGCTGACGGCTGGACCAATCCGTCGGTAGGCGTCGTGAACTGGTACGGCATCTTGGGCCGTGGTTCTGCCAGTGTCAACGAACGCGTCATTCAATCCGTCGAGCCAGTCCTGCAGGAGGATGGCTTGGTTTTTTTATGTCTCGCCGACCACGCTGGCTGACCGTTCTATCGCTGACGAAGCCGAGCAGTCGCGCTGTGTGAACCCGCTTCGCATTGCCGCGGCCGTCGCGCCGCGCAGCCTTGTCGCTAAATGCGTGGCAATGGGGGCGTTTGGCGTCAACTACAACGTCAAAAAGCGCATTGCCGTGCCGTTTGTAGTCGATGATACGGGTCCCCGCCTTGGTGAGGGCCGCGTCACTCAGCCGCGGTTTGCCTCCGGTACTGTGCGCGTAGACCGCTTGGGTGCCCTCGTTGCTGGCATGATGTTCGCCAATGAGCGCATGAAGCGCGTACCGTTTGGATTTTGAATCCTGGCACTTCAACTCAGCCCTGCTCAGTGTCAGTCTTTTTATTTTCCCTTTGAATCCGTAAGCATGCTTGAGCTTCGACCGAACTGCGAGTGCTGCAACCGTGACCTTCCACCGGAATCTGGCGAGGCCCACATCTGCTCGTTTGAATGCACTTTCTGCGTTTACTGCGCACAGACAGTGCTGATGTGCATCTGCCCCAATTGCCGTGGCGAACTTATGACCAGGCCCAGAAGTCCGGCAGCCAAGCTTGAAAACAATCCAGCCTCGACAGAGCGCATTTTCAAGCCCGGCGGTTGCGCCAAATCTGCATTGGCTGAACAAGAGTCCGGTGTATAGCGCCAAGGGCACTGGGTGAAATTGGCCTCAATCGCTGCGAAAAGCAGCCGGCAAGGGGTCGGTGTGAGCCCAAAAGCACGCAGCCAATGATGCTAGCCGTTGCATAGCTGCAGACGGCCTACCTGTTGCGACTACCTGCCGCCTGTGCCCAGCTTATGGATTTCGTTTGGCGATTTCATTGCCAACATAGCCGCCGCCCACAGCTCCGGCGATGGTTGCCAGGGTCTTTCCCTTGCCTCCGCCTAACTGATTGCCCAGTAATCCTCCAACGACTGCACCGACGCCGATGCCAATAGGGCTATTTTGTGCAACAGGGGCTGCTTTTTGGTAGGCGGGTGCTGGCTGCTGGTACGCAGGGGCCTGGGAAAACTGTTGGCTGGGCTGCGCATGCACTTGCGCGTGCTGGACGGAATGGTGATGCATGACGGTTTTGTGCTTCGTGCCTTCGCTGTGGACTGCCGTAGCCGCTGCGACTTGAGGAGCGACTGGCTGCGTGGGGGCAGGTGCCGGCGCGGCGGCGAGCGCCTGTGTGGCAACAGGCGCAGTTTGCACAGCAGTAGGCGCCCCTGCCGTTGCATGCGAATTCGGTAAAACACCACTCATCGTTGCGATGCCCAAGAGACTCACGAGAATGACCGACACCGCAGCGCCCGCCATCAATGGGTGAATGTGGTTCGAGGGGTTATTTATTTCCATTTAATACTCCTAGTGATGAGGCTGATTAACCGCCTGAATCTTTACAACGCGCGACTCAGCAGGAAAAGTGACGCAGAAGGCATTTCAGATGTAACGGAGTTCAACAAGTCCTAAATCAGAGGTCTCGCCTGCTTGCATCAAGTTTTCGGCTGGCATGCCTGCATTGATGAAAATACTGGCGAACAACGACAAAGGTCAGCGCGGCTGGGTATGCAAGTTCGTTGGGGCTTGCCTGGACGAGCTGCCAAATGTGTTGTATGACCTCAAGGATGGAGTGAGCGTCATGAAGGGTTACTGAAAAGATGTCGCGGGACGGCCCGACCGTGCACTGCCGACAGCAATTTCAATTTCCTCAAAAGAAAGACCGAGCGCCCACCATGACAGGATCCCCAACCAATTTCTGGCAAGAGCGTTTTGAGAAAAAGCAAACCGGCTGGGACCGCGATGCGACCAGTCCTCAGTTGCTGGCATGGCTGGAGAGTGGCGCATTGCAACCATGCCGCATTGCCGTTCCTGGTTGCGGAAGTGGCTGGGAGGTGGCCGAGCTTGCCAGGCGAGGGTTCGAGGCAATCGGCATCGGCTACACCCCGGCGGCGGACGAGTGGACCCGGGCCCTGTTGACGGCTCAGGGCTTGAGTGGCGATGTCGTGCAGGCCGATGTCCTGACGTATCAGCCGGGTAAGCCGTTTGATGCCATTTATGAGCAGACCTGCCTGTGCGCACTGCATCCGGACCATTGGGTTAACTACGCCAGGCAGCTTCGCCAGTGGCTCAAACCCCGGGGCAGCATTTGGGCACTGTTCATGCAGATGACGCGACCGGAATCCACCAGCGAAGGGGTAATAGCAGGTCCGGCTTATCACTGCGACATCAACGCTATGCGGGCTATCTTTTCCGCACAGGACTGGGTCTGGCCCAAGCCACCTTATGCAAAAGTGCTCAATTCCAACGTCAGCTATGAACTTGGGCTTCATCTGATGCTTCATCAAGAGAGATGAGTACGGCTTTAACGGACTTCATGGCCCGCCGCCGGCCTCCACTACACATACGCGACCAACTCGTCGTTGGCTACAGAATTGATGGCCAGAGCATCGAGGCTTTTAAGATTCGGCCTGACTGGCAAGACGATTTCGTTCGGCACTAAAGACCTGTGGCGAAGGCGACTTTTGTCCGCATCCAGGGCATCTGGAAAGTGTTCTGAACGTGCGCATCTTGGACGATGGCGCCGATCATCACGTCCAGGTCGGCAATCTCATCGTGCAGCTCAAGATAGCGCCGACCCAGCGACTTGAGGCCGATCCGGTA
>NZ_JADOVG010000006.1 GCF_015752205.1 Polaromonas sp. CG_9.7 | reverse complement strand
CTGCCTAAAAATAAGGCAGGGCAAGTAAAACACCTGGGTCAGTTTTGGATCGGCACAACTTCTATAAGTGGGTCAGTTTTCGGTCGGCGTCAACATGAAAGAGTCCACTTGCGATGATTCCCTAAGGCCCTGACCTATAGGCATGTTCCTAAGGCGTGTTCCTAAAAGGGGGTCTTGAGGCAGTATCGGCGGGTCGAAACTGGCCTTCTTGGGGGGATTGTCTAAGGAATGATCCCTAAGGAAACTCTCCCAAGGCCTCGGAGGGCAGGGAAACCTGCTTTTCGGATCGCAAGTCTGGGCAGGGTCTTGATACCGATGCCAACAGTCCTGAAACTTGATTGCAGCCAAGCAGTCATCGGATGTTCCATTGATGGCCACATGGTACAGAACCGAGTACTTATGACGGCATGGCGCAGGTATGAATGATGAAATGAAAAAGCCTGCTACGTTTTAAATAGCAGGCTTTCCATATCTATCTTGGTAGGGCGTCACGGACTTGAACCGTGGACCAAAGGATTATGAGTCCTCTGCTCTAACCAACTGAGCTAACGCCCCTTCCACTGGCAGATTGTAGTGTCTCTATTTGCTGTGACTGAGCGCTGTACTGACCAGTTTGGACGTGATATCAACAATCTGGATCATTTTTTCATAGGGCATGCGCATTGGCCCGATTACCCCCAGTGTGCCGACAACCTGACCATCGACTTCGTACGGTGCGGTCACCACCGACAATTCATGGAAGGGAATGACCTGGCTTTCGCCGCCGATGTAGATGCGTACCCCCTCGGCGCGGCTGGAAACATCAAGCAGGCGCATCAGTTGCGCCTTTTGCTCAAACAGGTCGAACAGCTTGCGAAGGTTGTCCATGTCGCCTGAAAAATCACTGACCGCCAGCAGGTTTCGCTCGCCTGAAACGACCACCTCATCACGCGACTCAATGGCTTCTGAGCTAACCACGACCGCTTCCTGCATCAGGGAAGCGATTTCTCCCCTGAGCACTTCCACTTCATTTTTCAGCCGTTCCCGCACTTCTTCGAAAGCCATGCCGGCATAGTGAGAATTCAGAAAATTCGACGCTTCGATCAATTGCGAGGCGGTGTAGTCGGTTTCGGTGAAGATGACGCGGTTCTGCACATCGCCGTCGGGCGACACGATGATCACCAGAAAACGCTTTTCAGACAGGCGCAAAAATTCGATATGCCGGAATACTGAAGTCCGGCGCGGTGCCATCACCACGCCGACAAATTGGGACAGGCTCGACAGCATGTGCGCGGCATTGCTGATCACCTTGAGCGGCTGGTCAGGTGCAATACGTGCCATCTGGCTGGCCACCGTCAGGGGGTCACGCTGCGTGGTCAGCATAGTGTCGACAAAAAGGCGATAGCCCCGTGCCGTCGGAATGCGTCCAGCGGACGTGTGCGGGCTGACGATCAGACCGAGATCTTCCAGGTCGCTCATCACGTTACGGATCGTGGCGGGCGACAACTCCAGGCCTGAAGCCTTGGAAAGCGTGCGCGAACCGACCGGCTGGCCGTCCGCAATATAGCGTTCAACCAGCGCTTTCAACAACAAACGGGCGCGACTATCAAGCATGGGGACATTCTACGAAGCTTGGTTGGCAGGTTGTGATGTAATTTGACGATGAAGTCGCAATTCCGCCATGTCGCACTGATCGGCAAGTACCAGGCCCAAGGCTCCCGTTCAGCCTTGGAACACATTGCGCATTTCTTGGGCTCGCAGGGTTGTGAGGTGGCACTGGAGGAGGACACGGCGCGCAATACCGGCTTGAGCCAGTTCCCGACGCTTGATGCGGCCGGAATTGGCGCGCAGTGCGATTTGGCCTTGGTGGTGGGCGGTGACGGCACCATGCTGGGCATTGGGCGCCTGCTGGCCCAGTTTGGCGTGCCCGTGGTTGGCATCAACCAGGGGCGGCTGGGCTTCATCACCGACATTGCTTTTGAAGATTACCAAGATACCCTGACGCCGATGCTGCGCGGGGAATTCGAGGAAGACCGGCGCTGGATGATGCAAGCCAAGGTCATGCGCGATGGCCATTGCGTTTACAGCGCCACGGCCATGAATGATGTCGTGGTCAACCGGGGAGCGACCTCAGGCATGGTCGAGCTGCGCGTCGAAGTCGATGGTCGGTTCGTTGCCAACCAACGTGCCGACGGCCTGATCATTGCGTCACCTACCGGTTCAACGGCCTACGCGCTTTCAGCGGGCGGTCCTTTGCTGCACCCTTCGATTGGCGGCTGGGTGCTGGTGCCCATTGCCCCGCATAATTTGTCCAATCGGCCTATCGTGCTTTCAGACACCGGGGAAGTTGCTATTGAAATGGTAGCGGGTCGGGACGCAAGTGCCAGCTTTGACATGCAGTCGCTGGCCAGTTTGCTGCATGGTGACCGGATCACCGTCAGGCGTTCAGAGTTCCAGATGCGCTTTTTGCATCCCAAGGGCTGGAGTTACTTTGACACGCTGCGCAAAAAACTTCACTGGAACGAAGGCGTCGTGGGCTGAGCGCTACCGCTTTTGCATTGAACTGCACCAAGATATGAGCATCAAAAGCATTGCCCTGCGGGATTTCGTGATCGTGCGCGAACTCGATCTTGACCTGATGGACGGATTCACCGCACTGACCGGCGAAACCGGCGCCGGCAAGTCGATCCTGGTGGGCGCCCTGCAACTGGTGCTCGGCGCACGTTCCGACGCAGGGGTGGTGCGCGAAGGCGCCGGGCGCTGCGAGATCAGTGCCGAATTCGACAGCCCTGCCCGGCTGGCGCCATGGCTTGAGCAGGCCGGCCTCGAGTCCGGCGACACCCTGCTGCTGCGCCGCACGGTGGATGCGCAGGGCAAGAGCCGGGCGTGGATCAACGGCAGCGCGGTCACCGTCACCCAGCTCAAGGACATCGGCAGCCAGCTGGTGGACATTCATGGCCAGCATGCCTGGCAAAGCCTCACGCGCCCGGACGCCGTTCGCGGCCTGCTGGACTCGTACGCAGGGGTTTCGACCGACCTGCTTTCGTTGCGCTGGCAGGAATGGCGCATGGCGCAAAAAACCCTCGCGCAGGCGAAAGATGCCCAGGAGAGCCTGGAACGTGAACGCGAACGGCTGGCGTGGCAGATTGGGGAACTGGGCAAACTGGCACCCGGCGAGCAGGAATGGGAAGAACTGAACACCCAGCATGGACGGCTGTCAAACATGCAGGACTTGCGAGAAGCCGTGCAAACAGCGGTCGACGCCTTGCGAGAGGCCGATGACAATGCCCTGACGCTGCTGAGCCGCGCCATTCAGGCGCTGGAAAACCAGGCCCAGATAGAGCCGGAATTCAAGGAGCTTGCCGCAGTCTTGCATACGGCCATGGCGCAAATGGACGACACCGTACATTCTTTGCGTGCCTATGCCCGGGACGCCGAACTCGACCCCCTGCGGCTGGCCGAACTGGACGAACGCTTGGCGCAATGGATCAGCCTGGCGCGCCGTTACAAGCGGGCACCTGCCGAACTGCCTGAACTGCTGGCATCTTGGAAGGCTGAGATGCGTGCACTGGACGAGGCCGCTGACCTGGTTCAGCTTGAAAACAAAGAGGGCTTGGCCAAAGCCGGGTACATGAAGGAGGCCGGCGAAGTTTCGCACCTGCGAAGCCTGGCAGCGCCCTTGCTGGCCAACGCCATTACCCAAGCGATGCAAGGCCTTGGCATGCAAGGCGGCAGCTTTGAAGTTGTGCTAGCCCCAGCGGAACAGCCGGCGCAGCATGGGCTGGAGCAAGCCGAGTTCCTGGTTGCCGGACATGGCGGCAGTACCCCCAGGCCGGTGGCCAAGGTGGCTTCGGGAGGCGAGCTGTCCCGCATCGCGCTGGCCATTGCCGTCACCACCAGCCAACTGGGGCAGGCCCAGACCCTTATTTTTGACGAGGTGGATTCCGGCGTGGGCGGCGCAGTCGCTCAAACTGTTGGCCGGCTGATGCGTCAACTCGGCCAGGACCGGCAGGTCATGGCAGTGACGCACTTGCCACAGGTGGCAGCGTTTGCCAACCAGCATCTCGTGGTGTCAAAACGCTCGGAACACGGCACCACGTTGAGCAGCGTCGAGCATGTAACCGGCCAAGTGCGCGTGACCGAAATTGCACGCATGCTGGGAGGGGAACGCCTTTCGGGGACCACGCTTGCACATGCCACCGAAATGCTGGGGCAATCCCCTAAAGAGGGGACATAACGACATGGCTTGATACCATCAGGGCCATGAACATTTGTCTGCTGAATTACCTGGATACGCCCTGCCGCCATGACCGTTTAAAGGCAAAACGCCATTCGTTACGTGCCGAAAGGTTGATGTGATGGAAATGATTCTTATCACCGGCATGTCGGGCTCGGGCAAGTCGGTTGCGCTTCATGCGCTTGAAGATGCCGGTTATTACTGCGTGGACAATCTTCCGCCAGAACTGCTTTCACCCTTTGTAGCCTTGAAGCGGCCGCACAATGCCTCAAAGCTGGCCATCGCCATGGATGTCAGGAGCGCAACGTCGCTGCCGCTGGTGCCGCAGCAGCTCAGGGAGTTGAAAGCCCAGGGGGTGCAAGTCCAGTCGCTCTTCCTTGATGCCAACACCGACACGCTGGTGCGGCGATTTTCAGAGACCAGACGCTTGCATCCGCTGTCAAGAATCGACGCCACCGACCAGCATCGGGCACTGGTCGATGCCATCGAACTTGAAAGAACGCTGCTGGCTGAGATGCGCGAACAGGCGCATGTGATTGACACCAGCATGATCCGGTCGGCCCAGTTGCAAGGCTATGTGAAATCGCTGCTTCAGCATCCTGGACGTCAACTGACCCTGGTGTTTGAGTCGTTTGCCTTCAAGCGCGGCGTGCCGCTGGATGCCGATTACGTGTTTGATGTCCGCATGCTTCCCAACCCTCACTACGAGGCAGGGCTGCGGCACCAGACGGGCCGTGACAAACCAGTGGCAGATTTTTTGAGGTCGCATTCGGAGGTGGACGACATGTTCCGCCACATCGAGCAATTCCTCAGTCACTGGCTGCAGGCCCTGGTGCGCGACCACCGGAGCTACGTCACGGTGGCGGTAGGCTGCACGGGCGGCCAGCACCGTTCGGTTTACCTGGTGGAGACGCTGGCAGCGGCCTTTGGCAAGGATTGGCCAACGCTGAAACGGCATCGCGAACTTGAAGCGGGTTGATCCGCCGGGCTCAACCTTTGCGCGATATCTCCCTGTCATTGTCTGACGGCGCTCGGTATGCCTGATTTCTTATTGCTACATAATTCATAGCTGTAAAAACATACTGGTATTGCGCAAAAATCTTTCTCTTCTTAAAAAAACTTACTGGTTAAGCCTTGATCGCTCCAAACGACGGGTCGGCGCTATCTTGCGACAGCAGCTTGCGAATGGGCGCGGGCAGACCCAGCGCAGGCCATGCCTGCGGACTGAACCAGGCGGCCGGACGGCTCTCGGACACCATCGACGCAGGCATGGGCTGATCGGCCTGAAAACCTGCAATCCACGGCGACAAATACAGATCCTTGTGCGTCAGGACATGGACAAAGGCCGGCAGGGCCTCGACACGGCCCTCAAGGCTTTCAGGCAGAAGCGACTTGAACGCGTCATCGCTGTCAAACACCGGCAGGCAATATAACCCGCTCCAGATACCGGTCGCAGGACGCTTTTCAAGCCACACTGAACCGTCGGGTCGTTGGGCCCACAACAGGCTGAACGACTGGGCGCTGCGCTTGAGCTTGCGGGTCTTGACCGGGTATTTTTCAGGCTTTCCCTGTGCGCGTCCAAGACACAGCGCCTGCACCGGACACAGCAGGCACTTGGGCTGCCGGCCGGTGCAGATGGTGGCACCCAGGTCCATCAGTGCTTGGGTGTAGCGCGGCATGGCCTGCGCCAGGTCTTCATGCGGGAGCAACTCGGTGGCCAGGTTCCAGAGCGCTCGTTCCTGGGCAGCCTGCGCCATATCACCAGAAAATCCCAGTACCCGCGTGAGCACCCGCTTGACGTTCCCGTCCAGAATGGCGACCCTTTCTCCAAAGCAGAATGAGGCGATGGCAGCGGCAGTCGAACGGCCGATGCCCGGCAAGGTCTGCAGTTGCCCGGCCGACGCTGGAAACTGCCCGTTGTGCAGCGACATCACATCCTGCGCACACCGATGCAGGTTGCGCGCGCGGCTGTAATACCCCAGCCCGCTCCACAAGCTCATCACCTCGTCGTCAGAAGCAGCAGCCAGATCGCCCACAGTGGGAAAACGCTGCAAAAACCGGTCGTAATACGTCAGCACCGTGACGACCTGGGTCTGCTGCAGCATGATTTCGGACAGCCAGACCCGGTAGGGATCGCGTGTGTTTTGCCATGGCAGGCTGTTGCGACCATGGGTTTTCTGCCAATTCACGATGTCATTGGCGAACGAAGACGGAAGGCTTGCGCCAGCCTCAAAAGGTTTGCCGGTTGGAAGCCGTCCAGCGCTATCTGATGTACTTTGCGTCATGCCAATTCAGCCAAAGGTGTGTGCGCAGCATGACCTGCACAGTCTGGGAGTGGTTGCAGCGCAAATGGCAAAGGCTCCATATTTAGAAGCTGCGAGGTCAAGTCTCCAAGCATGGTTTCCATGGCTCGAAGCCGGATTAGCTGCTGATTTATTTCGGAAATTCGTTCATCCAGCATTAACGCGGCCTGATCAATGCGCGCGATGGCATCGAGGCGCTTGTCAAAACTCTGGCGCCTTTCGCGCATTTGTGCATCGAGTTGTGCAGATGCTGACTGGTTCCACAGTTCAACTTCGCCCAGAGCGGACTCAAAAACCATGCGCATGCGGCCGCTCAGTGCACGCACAAGTCTGTCTGAAAACCCGGCCTGCGCCATCCGCATCACATTGCCCAAACTGATGTATTGCAAATGGCTGCGCTCGATCAGTTCGAGGTCCTGCACAGACTGCTTCATGTCGGGCGCCCGCCCTGCCTTTAGTGAAAAACCAAACTCTGCGTTGATCTGCCCGAAGGACGAATCCAGCATTGCCTGTATTTCAGCCATGGTCGTTTGCGCCTGGTGCAACGTTTTGCGCAAGCCTGAAAACGTTTCTGAATAGGTTTTTTTCAGGCGCAGCTTGATGCCGGGCTGCTTGAGCGCAGCGGTCAAGCCGGCAAGTTCTGCCCTGAGCGTCGGCAGGCCCAGCAAATGGACAACATCGCCCAGCAAACTGTTGTGCACTGTACGAATCGCATGCAGCCTGGCACTGCTGCCTGAAAACTCGGCCTGCTCGTGCTCGATCCGCTTGCGCATGCGCTGGATGACCGAGCTGTGTTTCCCCCGCAATCCGCGCAGTTCCAGCATCTGATCGGTCTGGTCACGACGGCGCATGGTTAATGCGCGTGCGGCCTCGTTGTTCAATTCCTGAATACTGGCGGCGACAGCCGTGCGCAGAATGTTCTGCCTCTGTCCTATCAAACTTTTTGCCAGGGCCAATTCAAGCACTGGCAACTGGCTGGCCTGCAACAGCACATCGTCATGCGTGATTTTGGCAACCAGCCCCTTTTGTGCCGATACGGCCAGCACCTGCGAACACTGCAATCCCAGGATCTCGGCCGAGCGTGCACTTTTTCGGTCGATCTGCGCCTGGACCTGTTCAGGCGTGCTCAGCGCATCCCATAAGGTGTCGATCTTGTTGAGCACGACCAGCCGGTTGTCACTGCCAGTTGCGCCGTTGTCCAGATGCTCCTGCCAGATGGACAGGTCAGACCGGGTCACACCCGTGTCGGCCGCCAATACGAATACCACGGCATGCGCCTGCGGAATCAGGCTGACGGTCAGTTCAGGCTCCGCGCCGATGGCATTGAGCCCCGGGGTGTCAAGAATTACCAGCCCCTGCTTGAGCAGGGGATGCGCAATATTGACCAGTGCATGGCGCCATTTCGGCACCTCGACCCGGCCATCGGCCGCTATTGGCGGATGGTCTTCAGACCGGTCGTCATTCCAGAAGCCGAGGGCGCGTGCCTTTTCAAGCGTCACATGCTGCACTTCGGCGGCTTTCTCGAATGCCTCTGCCAACTGGGCGGGATTGTCCACCTGAAGCTCAATCTGAAACCATTTTTGAGGCATCAGACGCCACGCCATCAGGGCCTGCGGCTGCATTCGCGTTTCGATGGGCAACAAGCGCAGGCAAGGCACCATTTCAGGGTCATAGCCCAGTTCGATCGTACACATGGTGGTCCGCCCGGCACTGGCCGGCATGATGCGGCGACCATAGCCAGCGAAGAAAATGGCGTTGATCAGCTCGGACTTTCCACGGGAGAACTCTGCCACAAATGCCACCATGACCTTGTCGGAGCGCACCTGCGCCTGCAGTCTGAGCATCCGGTCTTCCATCGCAGCGTTGAGCAGGCCCTGCTCTTTCACCCACTCGGCAAACCGTTTGAGGCGCAAGGCGAAATCACGCCGCCAAGCGCCTTGCTGGTCAAATTGTTCGTTGAAAGACATGCGCTGTGGTCATAAAAATGGTCGAGGCAATATAGCACCCGGGTCCCAGCCGACCACGTTTAAAAACTCAGGCTTTTTGACAGATGGCGCAATAAAAAGTGGAGCGCTGGCCCTGCCGAATACTCTTGATCGGCGCAGCGCAAACCTTGCACGGCAAGCCGGCCCGGTCATAAACCATGGCGTCAAGCTGAAAATGGCCCGCCTCGCCATCGGCGTTGGAAAAATCCCTGAGGGTGCTGCCGCCCTTGGCCACAGCATTTGTCAACACCGTCTGAATGGCGTGATGCAAAAGGGCAGCGCGCGGCTTGCTGATCCGCGATGCACGGGTGGTGGGGCGGATGCCCGCCAGAAACAAGGCTTCGGAGGCATAGATGTTTCCGACACCCACCACCGCATGGCCCGCCAGCAACAAGGGCTTGATGGCGGTATTGCGCACGTTGAGCCACTGATGAAAAACCAGCGCGTCAAACGCCTCGCTGAGCGGCTCGGCACCCAGCCGACCCAGCAGCTTTTGCGCCGCAGCATCAGCTTCACCCGCCGCATAGACCACGGCCCCAAAGCGGCGTGGGTCGTGCAACCGCAAGGTGCCCAGGCTGGTCACCAGGTCAAAATGATCATGCTTGCCCGGCGCCGGCAAATTGGCGCCAAAGCTGAGGCTGCCCGACATGCCCAGGTGCATCAGCAGCAGGCCTTCGCTCAAGTCCAGCAGAAGGTACTTGCCCCGGCGGCGCACGGCCAGCACCTGCTGGCCATGCAGCTGCGCGCCCTCGCAGCCCAAAGGCCAGCGCAAGGGTTTTCCCACCATCACGAATTCGATGCGGGCGCCTGCAATGCGACTGGCAAAACTCAGGCGGGTGACTTCGACTTCGGGCAGTTCAGGCATGTGTTTAAAACTCTTCGGAAAAACATGAGGCTTGCAAAGCCGGGCACAAGAGGCGTCACTTTTGGTATCTGGGTGCATGACCAGCGCAAAGCGCCAGCAGAAGCCTTCAATTATCATGGGCGATGAAGAAAAAATCCGGCTTTGCTTTTGCCTGTCTGTGCCTTGTTGCCCCGTTGGTGCTGGCGCAGGCCAGAACGCCCGAGACCCCTACACCTGCCAAACCTGCCACCGTAGCGGGTCTTTCGGAAGACAAGGCGGCGCAAGCATCGGCAAGCGTGTCTTCGCTGGACGGCGAGTTGTTCTATCAGGTATTGGTTGGCGAGCTGACGGCGCAGGAGGGCGAAGCTGCCGCAGGCTTTGCCCTGCTGCTCGACGCAGCCCGGAAAACCGGCGATGCCCAGCTTTACCAGCGGGCCAGCGACATTGCGCTGCAGGCTCGCTCGGGCGATGCAGCGTTGCAGGCCGCGACGGCATGGAAGCAGGCGTTGCCTGCGTCCCGGGAGGCCAATCGCTATGTCCTGCAGATCCTGGTTGCGCTGAACCGCGTTGCCGACACCGTCGAGCCACTGAAAACCGAGATCAGGATGGTGCCCGATGCCGAACGTCTGGCCATGCTGGCGGCCATACCGCGCATTTATGTCCGCGCCAGCGATCGCAAGCTGGCGGCCAGCGTGGTCGAAACCGCTCTGGCCGACTACCTGACGCCTACCGCTTCGGCAAGCGCCGCCTGGACCACGGTCGGACGGATGCGACTGGCAGCGGACGACCAGCCTGGCGCCTTTGAAGCGGCTCAACGCGGCCAGGCAGCCGATCCACGTGCCGAAGGCCCGGTGGTGGTAGCGCTCGAACTGTTTGACCCAAAGCGGCCCGAAGCCGAAGCACTCGTCAGAAATTACCTGGCCGGTGGCCAAAGCCCGTCCACGGCGCTGCCTGAAATCCGCATGGCCTATGCCCGCGTGCTGCTTGATGCGCAGCGCTATGCCGAAGCGACTGCGCAGTTGCAGATCGTCACGCAAGAAAAATCTGACTATCCCGAAGGCTGGCTGGTGCTCGGTTCGTTGCAGTTGCAGGACAACCAGCTGGAAGCCGCCCAGGCTTCGCTGGAGCGTTATGTTGCGCTGGCCGCACAGGCCCCCCAGATCGAACGTAACCCCGGCCTGGCACAGGCTTATCTCTTGCTGTCGCAACTGGCCGAAAAGCGCAAGGACTATGCGGCGGCCGAAAGCTGGCTCGTCAAGATTGAAAACGCCGCCGACCTGGTGCAAGCACAAATTCGCCGGGCCTCCATTTTGGCCAGACAGGGCAAGATGGAAGAAGGCCGCAGCCTGATTCGTACGCTGCCCGAACGAACGGATGAAGAAGCCAGGCTGAAACTCAATGCAGAAGTAGGCCTGCTGCGCGAGTTCAAGCAGTACCGTCAGGCCCGCGAACTTCTGGCGCAGGCACTGGTCAAAACCCCCGAAGATACCGACCTGCTGTACGAGCAGTCGATGGTGGCTGAAAAGCTCGGGCTGGCCGACGAAATGGAGCGGCTGCTGCGCCAGGTGATCCAGCTCAAGCCAGACCACCATCATGCCTACAACGCGCTGGGTTATTCACTGGCCGATCGCAATGTCCGGCTCTCCGAAGCGCGCGATCTGATACGAAAGGCCATCGAGTTCGCGCCAGCCGACCCTTTCATCAAGGACAGCCTGGGTTGGGTTGAATTTCGCCTCGGCAACTCTCTTGAAGCCGCGCAAATTTTCGAAGCCGCTTTCAAAGCCAAGCCCGACGCTGAAATTGCCGCGCACTACGGCGAAGTGCTTTGGAGTCTGGGGCAGCGAGACCGCGCGCTGGCCATCTGGAAAGAAGGCCAGCTCATCAACGCCGACAACGAAACGCTGCTTGAAACGCTTAAACGCTTCAAGGTGACGCCATAAAAACAGGGATCCGCCTTGCACTTTACCCACCGGCTGCGCGCCCTGCTTCTTCCCGGATTTCTTTTTGCTATCATTTTAATAGCTGGCTGCGCACGTCCAGTAAGCGGCACAGCCTTAAATTACTCAAAAATCGAGTTCTGGACAGGTCGTATCAGCCTGAATATCAAAAGCGAGCCTGAGCAGTATTTCTCTGCAGGCTTTGAACTCAAGGGCAAGTCCGAGCGCGGTGAACTGACGCTGATCAGCCCGCTGGGCAATGTGCTTGGCGTGCTGCGCTGGGCACCCGGGGAAGCCGAACTGGATTCGGGCAACAGCAACATCCAGCGCTTTGACTCGGTCGATGCCCTCATGGCGCAGACCACGGGCGCAGCTGTTCCACTGGCTGCGCTGTTCGCCTGGCTGCAGGGCGACAACGCCACAGCCAGTGGCTGGTCAGCCGATCTTTCGAGGCAAAGTGAAGGCCGCATCGCCGCCACCCGTATGCAGCCCCTGCCCCAGGCGGATCTTCGTGTGGTGCTCGACCAATAGCACCTCGCCTGACTGCCCAACCCCTGTTCTGAAGGTTTCCCGCGTGACGCGTTTTCCACTTTCCTCGCGACCGCTTAAGGCCCTGTATGACGTGCCGGCGCCGGCCAAGCTCAATTTATTCCTGCACATCACCGGCCGTCGGCCCGACGGCTACCATCTGCTGCAATCGGTTTTCATGCTGATCGACTGGTGCGACACACTGCATTTTGAACTGCGCACTGACGGGAAGATCAGCCGTACTGACCTGAAAAGCGACCATGGCGCTGAATCCGACGCACTACCAGACGAAGATTTGGCTGTGCGCGCCGCCCGCTCCTTGCAGGCAGCTTGCGGCACATCGCTGGGCGTTCATATAGGCTTGGAAAAAAATATTCCGTCGCAAGCTGGCATGGGCGGCGGTTCGTCGGATGCGGCCAGTTGCCTGCTCGCGCTGCAGCGGCTGTGGGGCGTTCGTCTGCCCGAAAAAGACCTACAAACTTTGGCGCTTTCATTGGGCGCAGACGTTCCTTTCTTCCTTTCGGGCGGCCATGCCTGGGTCGAGGGAATTGGCGAGAAAATCACGCCGCTTGCTTTGCCATCTGCGCGGTTTTTGGTGGTTAAAACACCTGCGGGGGTGTCAACGCCAGAAATTTTTAAGGCTTCAAGCCTGAAACGTGACACAGCGACTGCTACAATGCTAGGCTTTGCTGCATATGCTGACGGACAGGGTTTTAACTTTGGCCATAACGACTTGCAGCCGGTAGCGCAAAAGCTTTGCCCGCAGATTGGCCAGTCACTTGAGTGGTTAGAATCGCAGCAGCTTTCAGGACGCATGACCGGCTCGGGAAGTGCTGTATTTGCACAGATTTTTGAAGAGACTGACTTGTTAGATGCCCCTGGCGGCTGGCTGGTTCGCAAGTGCAAAAATCTGGAGATGCATCCTCTGGCGAGTTGGTAAACTACCGGCTTTCTGGAATGCGACTCGCAAGCAACGGTTATAGGTCGGTTGTTGGCAACAACAACTGTCCTGTGTAGGGGTGTCGCCAAGTTGGTTAAGGCACTGGATTTTGATTCCAGCATTCGCAGGTTCGAATCCTTCCACCCCTGCCAAATTTCCAGACCTGCCAGTTGCAGGTCTGAGTTGATCCAGGCGCTGCATGGTTGCAGCGCTTCCAGACCCGCAAGTGGCGGGTCTGTGTGTTTAGAAAGACTGCAACGCAACTCACTGCCAAGTCCGCGTTGCACATTGCTTTCAGTGCGTATTTTGCTTCGATAAATAGTTCACTCCACTTTCAAGTCCGTCCGCAGCCGGACTTCATACGCAAATGCATCACCCCGACTTCATGGTTTTCACCGGCAATGCCAATCCTGACCTGGCCGCAGAAATTGCCCATAACCTGGGCATTTCACTGGGCACCGCCCATGTGGGACGATTTTCAGATGGCGAAGTCACTGTCGAAATTCAGCAAAATGTCCGTGCCCGCGACGTGTTCGTGGTGCAGTCGACCTGCTCGCCGACCAATGACAACCTGATGGAACTGCTCATCATGGTGGACGCGCTCAAGCGCTCATCGGCTGACCAGATCGCCGCCGTGATCCCTTATTTTGGCTATGCCCGGCAAGACCGCCGTCCGCGTTCGGCGCGCGTTCCCATCACCGCCAAGGTGGTGGCCAACATGCTGCAGGCTGTTGGCGTCACCCGCGTCCTGACCATGGACTTGCATGCCGACCAGATTCAGGGGTTCTTCGATATTCCGGTGGACAACATCTATGCTTCGCCCGTGCTGCTGGGTGATCTGCGGCAGAAAAACTACACCGACCTGATGGTCGTGTCGCCCGACGTTGGCGGCGTGGTGCGTGCCCGTGCCCTGGCCAAGCAACTCGGTTGCGATATGGCGATTATCGACAAGCGCCGCCCCAAGGCCAATGTGTCCGAAGTCATGCACGTGATCGGCGACATTGAAGGCCGCAACTGCGTGATCATGGACGACATGATCGACACCGCCGGCACCCTGGTGAAAGCGGCCGAGGTGCTGAAAGAGCGCGGTGCCAAGAAAGTCTATGCCTATTGCACCCACCCGATCTTCTCGGGACCGGCCATTCAGCGCATCACGGAGGGCGATGCACTCGATGAAGTCGTGGTCACCAACACCATTCCGCTAAACGCCAACGCGTTGGCCTGCAAAAAAATTCGCCAGCTCTCCGTGGCGCCGCTGATTGCTGAAACCATGCAGCGCATCGCCAAGGGAGAGTCCGTCATGAGTTTGTTCTCGGATCAAGACCAGCCTGATCTGATCTGAAGCAAAAAAGCCGGCTGCTCAGCCACAGAACCTTTCGAGGCTTGAAATTTGAGCAGTCTTTTGAAGTCAGGGTGAGACTGGTCGCGGTCCGCCCATTTTGGAGAAGATTATGAAATTCGTCGCTTTTGAGCGCGCAAAGCAGGGCACGGGTGCGAGCCGCCGTCTCCGCATCACCGGCCGCACGCCCGGTATTGTTTATGGCGGAACCGCCGAGCCGATCCTGATCGAAATCGATCACAACGCCTTATGGCACGCCATCAAGAAGGAAGCTTTCCACGGCGCCATTCTTGAGATGGAACTGGCCGGCACGGAACACAAGGTTCTGCTGCGTGACCTGCAAATGCACCCGTACAAGCAGCAAGTCCAGCACATCGACTTCCAGCGCGTTGAAGCCCGCACCCGCATGACCGTCAAAGTACCCGTGCATTACAGCGGCGAAGAAGAATCCCCAGCCGTCAAAACGGAAAACTGCATCGTCAACCATGTGTTGACCGAAATGACTGTTTCCTGCTTCCCGGCCGACATTCCTGAATTCATCGCCGTTGACCTGAGCGCACTGACCAAGAGCAGTTCGCTGCGCGTCAAGGACGTTTCGCTGCCAAAGGGTGTGAAAGCTGTTGCCAAAGGCCAGGTCAACCCTGTCATGGTCTCGGTGACGCCGATTGTCGAAGAAGTCGAAGCCGCACCTGTCGAGGCTGTGGATCCAAAAGCCAAGCCTGGCGCAAAGGGCGGCAAGCCTGCAGCAAAACCTGCAGCCAAGAAGTAATTCCCGGCTTGCGGCATCAGCCTGAAAAAGGCTGTGCCCAGGAAAGTGGCCCTTACCCTTTCACAAGGCTAAGGGCTTTTTTTATGCGCGGGTGCTTCTGCTACGCTGTACCGCCCTCCCCTTTCTTTATTGCATACCCCATGATCAAGTTGTTTGTCGGCTTGGGCAACCCAGGCCCGGATTACGAAGCGACGCGCCACAACGCCGGCTTCTGGTGGATCGACGCGCTCTCGCAAGAACTGAAGGCGCCACTCGGCCTCGACAAAAACTACCACGGCCAGGTTGCACGCACCACGGTCAATGGCCAGACCGTCTGGCTGCTCAAGCCACTGACCTTCATGAACCTGTCGGGCAAGTCAGTGGCGGCATTGGCGCGATTTTTCAAGGTCTTGCCCGGCGAGGTGCTGGTCGCGCATGACGAACTCGACATCGTTCCCGGCCAGGTCAAGCTCAAGTTTGGCGGCAGCCATGCCGGGCACAACGGCCTGCGCGACATTCATGCACAACTGGGTTCGGCCGATTACTGGCGCCTGCGCATCGGCGTGGGACACCCGGGCGTGAAGGCTGAAGTCATCAACTGGGTGCTGAAAAAGCCTTCGCAGGAACACCGCGTGGCCATCGAGGACTGCATCGTGCGCAGCCTCAAAGCCGTTCCCGACCTGCTCAGGGGCGAAATGGAAAAGGCCACGATGCTGATTCATACCAGCCAGCCGCCGCGCCCGAAACCGCCCAGGATGACGACGCTGCCGGAGGGTGCGGCCAGCGACACTGCTGCAAACGTATCAAAGCCGACGTCATGATTACTATTATTTTGATAGCTTCTTGAGCTTACTGAATGTGCGCAAAGTGCCTATTTGATGCATAAAATGCAGCACCAGCGGCCTCAGCGTACCAACACCACCGGGATCACCGCTTGAAGCCGGTTGTATTTTTCCCAAAGCGTTTCCCGGGTTTCGCGGTGCTGCGGGTCCACAGGAATGCATGCCACCGGGCAGACCTGCACACACTGCGGCTCGTCGAAGTGGCCGACGCATTCGGTGCATTTGTTCGGGTCGATCTCGTAGATCTCGGCACCCAGGAAAATCGCCTCGTTCGGGCATTCGGGCTCGCACACGTCGCAGTTGATGCATTCGTCGGTGATCAAGAGGGCCATTGCATCAATCTCCCTGTTTCGCGTGAACGGATGCCAGCGCGGCTGCAACGGACGGGCTCACCATCGGGCCGACATCGCCACCGAGCTTGCTGATCTCGCGCACCAGTGTGCTGCTGATGCAGGCCAGCGGCGCCTCGGGCAGCAGGAACACGGTTTCGACCTGTGGACGCAGCTTGCGGTTCATGGCGGCCATCTGGGCCTCGTAGTCAAAGTCGGTAAGGTTGCGAATGCCGCGCACCACGGCACAGGCGTCTTGCACGGCGCAGAAATCCATGATCAGGCCGTCAAATGGCAGCACCCGGATTCCCGCTATGCTTTCAGTAGCATCTCGCACTTGCTGGACACGCGTATCCAGTGAAAATAGTGTCTTTTTGTGATGGGCAACGGCCACCGCGATGACCAGCTGGTCAAACAGCCCGGCGGCGCGGCGCACCACGTCGCCATGGCCGAGAGTGAACGGATCAAAAGTGCCGGAATAAACAGCAATGCGGGGGGTGGACATGGGCCGAATTATGCCCTTGCCCCGCGCCTGGGCCACCCCGGCACCGGGTGCAACCCTGCAGCCCATGCGGACGCTTGAGGCGCTTGCACCCGACCCGGCTCAGCCCGGCACGGGCTCGGCCGGCAGATCGCTTTTGACCAGCAAATGAAAATGCACAGCACCGGCCTTGGCGCTTCGGTGGACCTTGAGCCCCAGCGGCAGCAGCTCGTCGTCCTGCCAGGCACGGGGCGCCTCCAGGTACACCAGGCCGGTCGGGCTGATCGCCTGGGCTGCGGCCTTGAGCGCCGACTCGAACACGCTGGAGTCGAAAGGCGGATCGATCAACACCAGCTGCATGCTGCCGGCGTCCAGCCGCTTGAGCGCGCTCAAGCCGTCGCCGCGCTCAATGCGCACCGCGTCGGTCTTGAGCCTGGCCTGCACCGCCTTGAGCTGCACCACCAGGCCGGGGTCCTGCTCGCACAGCAGCACGTCGGCCGCGCCGCGCGAGGCGGCTTCAAAGCCCAGTACGCCGGTGCCGGCGAACACGTCGGCGCAGCGCCAGCCGGTCAGGTCCTGGCCCAGCCAGTTAAACAGCGTTTCCCGCACGCGGTCGGGCGTGGGACGCAGGCCGGGATGGTTCGGCACGGTGAGTTTGGTGCGCCGATACTGTCCGCCAATGATGCGGATTTCGCCGGACGGCTTGAGGTGGGCCGTGCCCTTGGGCTTGACGGTGTGGGCCTTGGCCGAAGGCTTGGCGGCGGGCTCGGGGGCGATGGGTTTGGGTGTGTATTTCATTTTGCGGCTCCGAGAATAACAGTCACCATTTTGTCGGGCTGGACTTTGCGCGCAAAAGCCGCCTTGATATCGGCCACGCTGACTTTTTCGACCTGCTGCGTCCAGGTGTCGAGGTAGTCGAGCGGCAAGTCGTTCCAGGCAATGCCGGCCAGGTTGGCCAGCAGCTTGCGGTTGCTGTCAATGCGCAGCGCAAAGCCGCCCACCAGATTGTCCTTGGCCGCCTTCAGTTCGGCCTCGGTCGGGCCGCTGGCGACAAAATCACCTACCACCTGGCGCGCGATCTGGACCGCCTGCGCCGCCTGGTCGGGCCGGGTCTGCAGGCCGACGGTGAAGCTGCCGGCATGCAGGCCGGGCGAGAATGCGCTGGAAATGCCATAGGTCAAGCCGCGTTTTTCGCGCACTTCGTTGGTCAGGCGCGAGACGAAACCGCCGCCGCCCAGAATATAGTTGCCGACCGTCATCGGGAAGTAATCAAGGTCGGCACGCTTGAAACCGGGCTGACCGATCAGCACCTGCGCCTGCGCCGAATCAAAGGGAATGGTGATGTTTTCTGCTTGCGCGAGTGGCGCCACGTCGGGCACGGCCGGCAACGGCGGCAGGCTGGCGCAGGACACCGAAGGCAAGCGTGACAGCAAGCGCGCCGCCATGGCATCGGCCTGCGCCCGGGTCACGGCACCCACCAGGCTGACGCGGGCGCGGCAGGCGACCACGCCGACGGCATGCGCGGCCTGCAAATCTGCAACGCTGATGTTCGCCAGCGTCGCCTCGGTCATTTCATAGCCATACGGATGGTTGCCATACACCGCCTTGGCGTAGGCCCGGCCCACAACGCTGGCCGGACGGGTGTAGGACTCCTTGAGCGCGGCATCCAGGCGCTGGCGTTCGCGTTGCCAGACCGCATCGGGATAGGCCGGCTCGGCAATCTGGCGCGCTGCCAGCGCCACGGCCTGGTCAAGCAGGGCCGGGTCGGTCAGCGAGCGCAGTGAAAAGCTCATGCGGTCGGCCGAAGCACCGGCGCCAAAGTTAGCACCCAGATCGGCCCAGGCCTCGCCCAGGGCGTTTTCATCCAGCGCCGGAGCGCCGTCTTTTTCGCGCACGCCTTTTTCCAGCATGTTTGCGGTCAAGCTCGCCAGTCCGGCCTGGCCGGGAGGGTCGCGACGGCTGCCGGCGTCAAAGTCAAGCTGCACGTCGACCATCGCAATGGCCGGGCTTTCCACCAGATAGACCTGCGCGCCGCTGGCCTGCGTCCAATGCTGGACAGGAATCGCCGCCTGTGCAGAATTATGAACAAAAAGGCCTGTTGCGCATACTGCCATTGCACAAGCAGCTATTTTTTTAGTAGCAATCGTCATAAAGATATTCTTTCGATTCAGGAAACCGTTCAACGCATCTCGGCACTGGCCGCCGCGTTGGCAGGGCGCGGCTTGGGCTTGGACGCCAGCGGCTGGGGCAACAAGGTGGACACGGTCATCTGGTCGTCGCCAAAGTACTTGCCGGCCACGGCCTGCACTTCGGCAGACGTCACCGTGCGCAGCTGGGCAATCAGGCGCGTGCCAGCGTCGAGCGGCAGGCCCTGGACCCAGTTGGAGCCCAGTTCTCGCGCCTGGCTGAACACCGAGTCGAGCTTGTAGGTCTCGCTGGCCACCCACTGCGTCTTGACGCGCTGGAGTTCGGCCTCACTCACGCCGTCACGCGCCACCACGGCGACCTGCTGGCGCAGGGCGTCGGCCACTTGCTGCGTGGTTTTGCCATCGGCGGGCACGCCGTTCAATGTGAACAGCTGCGGCCCCCGGCCAATCAGGCCGCTGGAAGCGCCGGCGCTGTCGGCCACGCGGCCGTCTTGCTGGCCCCGTCCCTGCACCAGCGCGCGCTCCAGCCGTGCGCCGCTGTAGCCGTCCAGCACGGCCGACAGCACCGTCAGCGCCAGCGCCTCGCGGCTGGCGGCGGCGGTGGGCGATGCGGCACCCACCGCAACGGCCAGATCGGCCGGCTGCACCTTGGGCACCTTGAACGCCATGCTCACATAGGCCTGGCTGGCGGGCGCCTTGAGATCGATGCGGCGCATGCCCGCCTGCTCGGGCTCGGTGCGCGGCTTGCGCACGGGCACGGGACGCGCAGGAATGGCACCATAGTATTTTTCGGCCAGTTTCCTGACCTGCGCCACGTTGACATCGCCGGCCACCACCAGCGCCGCGTTGGCCGGAACATACCAGCGCTGGTAGAAGCTGCGTACATCGTCCGGCGTCATGGCGACCAGGTCGCTCATCCAGCCGACGATGGGGCGGCGGTATGGAGACGCCAGAAAGGTGATGGCGCTGGCCTGTTCATGGAGCATCGCGTGTGGCGACTCCTCGGTGCGCATGCGGCGCTCTTCCTTCACCACCTCGATCTCGCGCTTGAATTCTTCGTCAGGCCACTGGCTGTGGCCAAAACGGTCGGACTCCAGACGCATCACATCTTCAAGCTTCGCCGCCGGAATTTGCTGGTAGTAGCCAGTGCTGTCGCTGCTGGTAAAGGCATTCTCCTGACCGCCCAGGGCCGCCACGCGCCTGGAAAACTCGCCCGCCTTGACCTTGGGTGTGCCCTTGAACATCATGTGTTCGAGCGCGTGGGCGACGCCTGACGTGCCGTCAACCTCGTCCATGGCACCCACCCGCACCCAGAGCATATGCGCCACCGTCGGCGCGCGGTGGTCGGGCTTGACGATGACCGTCAGGCCGTTGGCCAGCGTGAACTGCTCGACTGTCGCGGGCGCCTGGGCAAAAGCTGCCTGACCCAGGCCGGCGGTCAGGGCAGCCGACAGCAGCAGCCCTGTAAAACCGCTCGCCGGGCGTTGAAAAAACAATACGGGGGGCTTTACGCCCATCTGCTTGAGGTGTTTCATAGAATGGTGGACTCTACAAGATCAACCAATGTTCAGTTTCTTCAAAAAAAAATTACGCCCTGCCCCGCCGCCTTCGACTGTCGAGGTGCCTGCGCCATCGGTACGACCCGAACCCGGTGGTGACCCTGTTGCTTCCAGCACGCCGCCTGCGCCTTCAACTTCAGTCCCTGCAACAGCGCCAGTTACAGTAAAAAGGCCTGTCGGGAACGGTGGCTCAATGATTGGCAGCGCGCTGGTCACACCGATTGACATTCCCCAGGCGCTGGAACTGGCCATGTCGCCCGAGCGCCAGCGCTGGTTGAGCAAGCTGCAACAGGGCCTGCGCAAGACCGGCTCCAGCATCTCGAGCGTCTTCACCGGCAGCCAGATCAATGAGCAGCTTTACGAAGACCTGGAAACCGCGCTGTTGATGGCCGACACCGGCGTGAGCGCAACGGAGCATTTGCTGGCTGATGTCAGGCGCCGCGTCAAGGAAGGCGGCATGACGCACCCGGTGGCGGTCAGGAATGCGCTGATCGAATCCATCACGGTGCTGCTCAAGCCGTTGGAACGGCCGCTGGTGATTGGCGAATTCACGCCCACCGTTATCATGGTGACTGGCGTCAACGGCGCGGGCAAGACCACCTCGATCGGCAAGTTGACGCGCCACCTGGCCCATGAAGGCGCTTCGGTCCTGCTGGCGGCAGCCGACACTTTCCGCGCCGCCGCGCGTGAACAACTGAGCGTCTGGGCCGACCGCAACACAGTCGAAATCGTCAGCCAGGAAAACGGCGATCCGGCGGCTGTCAGCTTTGACGCCGTCACGGCCGGCAAAGCGCGCGGCAAGGATGTGGTGCTGGTTGATACCGCCGGCCGGTTGCCAACGCAATTGCACCTGATGGAAGAGCTGCGCAAGATCAAGCGCGTGGTGCAAAAGGCCGACGCCACCGCGCCGCATGAAGTGCTGCTGGTGATTGACGGCAACACCGGCCAGAACGCTCTGGCGCAGGTCAAGGCTTTTGACGACACGCTGCAACTGACCGGCCTGATCGTCACCAAACTCGACGGTACGGCCAAGGGCGGCGTGCTGGCGGCGATTGCGCTGTGGGTGCGCGAACGGGCCAAGGCGTCACCAGGCGTGCGTCCCGTGGCAGTTTATTTTATTGGCGTCGGCGAAAAGCTCGAAGACCTCGAAACCTTCAATGCCCGCGAATTTGCCCAGGCGCTGCTTGGCTGATGCGCCCTGCATGCTGGCTTCAGCCTTTGGCAGGCATTGAAAACCACGAGATCGTCGCCATTTGGGATTTTTAAAGGATTGCCTGAGTGAACAACCCTCTGAGTCAGATTTTTCGTTTTATTTTGAAATTGATTTTTGTCTTGTCTGCGGCCGTGATTGCTGTCGGGCTGCTGTTCGTTGCCCTGACGGTGTTTGCCTTGAGTTTGCTCAAGTCATTGATCACAGGCCGTAAATCCGCGCCCCTTGCGGCCTTTGCACATTTTCAGAAATTTTCGCAGTCGGGCACGTGGACCAGCGGATCACCGCGTCAGCCTTCGTCCAAAACCGCCTCAGGCCAGGTCATCGATGTCGAAGCGCGCGAGCTGCAGGATGAGCGTCGCGAGCCCTGAACGCCGGCCTCATTCACTGTATCCGGCCCATTTGACTGCTATATTTTAAATAGCTGCAAATGCATGCTGGCATTGCGCAAAATACACTTTTATTACTAATTTCGTAACTACTCAGGTCACTTTTCAGTTTAAAGCGCAATGAAATGAGCCTCTGTCATCCCGGCCCCGGATCAAGCCCGGGGTTTCAGCACCCGGGAACCATGACTTCTCCCCAAACGGGGTCATGGATTGCCCCGGATCAAGTCCGCAATGACAAAAGAGATTACGGAGAGCTTCGAAGGAGCTGAGTAGTTACCTAATTTCTGAAAATAATCCGCCAATCCTGGGCTGGAATTCTTTTCTTAAAGCACATTCCTTGCAGCTTTACAAGGCTGAAACCAAGTTTGCTGAACCAATAGCACAAACTTCTGTCTGACAGGCAGGGTTAACACCAATTAGTGTTTGGCTATTGGACCCATTAAACAGCTTGTCTGGCACTCTAGGTAGCGGAGTGCTAATATTTAGCATTAGTGAAAAGGAGTGTTGAAATGTCTTATGCCCTTTCCCCCAAGTCGATGATGTCTGCTGCTGTTGCACCGGCTGTATCCGCCAACAGCGTGGCTGCTCTGAATCCTTGGTCGATGGTGCCTCCGCTGGGCAATATTGATGCCTATATTTCGGCGGCGAACCGCCTGCCCATGCTGACACTGGAGCAGGAACAGGAATTCTCAAGAAATCTCAAGGAAAACAACGATCTCGATTCGGCCGGCAAACTGGTGCTGTCGCACCTCCGGCTGGTGGTGTCGATTTCCCGCAAGTACCTGGGCTACGGCCTGCCGCACAGCGACCTGATCCAGGAAGGCAATATCGGCCTGATGAAGGCGGTCAAGCGCTTTGATCCTGACCAGAATGTTCGCCTGGTGAGCTACGCCATGCACTGGATCAAGGCCGAGATTCATGAATACATTTTGAAGAACTGGCGCATGGTCAAGGTGGCGACCACCAAGGCCCAGCGCAAGCTGTTCTTCAACCTGCGCTCAATGAAGCAGGGCTATAAGGACGATGCCGATGTCGCCACGCACCGCGATACGCTGACCGAGGGCCAGATCGACTCGATGGCGCAAACGCTCAATGTCAAGCGCGAGGAAGTCATCGAGATGGAACAGCGCATGTCCGGCGGGGACATCCTGCTCGATCCCAGCCCGGGCGACGATGGTGACGATGCCTTTGGCCCGATTGCCTACCTGGCCGATAGCGCACAGGAGCCAACAGCGCTGATGGAGTCACGCGAGCGTGATGACCTGATGACGGGCGGATTGAGCACCGCACTGGAGGAACTTGATCCGCGTGCCCGGCGCATTGTCGAAGAGCGCTGGCTTAATGTGAATGATGACGGTTCAGGCGGCATGACGCTGCATGACCTGGCAGCTGAATACAAGGTCAGCGCGGAACGCATTCGCCAGATCGAGGTGGCATCGATGAAGAAAATGAAAAAAGTTCTGGCCACTTACGCCTGAGTGCAGCAGCCGGAAAATTCCGGTTTCTTGCAACGCACGTGATTGAAAGCCTGCACTGAAAAGTAGCAGGCTTTTTGTCAACTGCTCTTGATCAGCAGGCGGATATCGGACGCAAGGACTTGCGCGCCTGAGCCATAGCGGTTGTACAGACGGATGCGGCCTTTCTGATCGAACACATAGCTGCCTGCTGAATGGTCCATGGTGTAGCTGC
This sequence comes from Polaromonas sp. CG_9.7, assembly GCF_015752205.1. GTDB lineage: Bacteria > Pseudomonadota > Gammaproteobacteria > Burkholderiales > Burkholderiaceae_C > Polaromonas. The sequence continues at coordinate 181,121 of NZ_JADOVG010000006.1, read as the reverse complement.
CCTTGGTCTTGCCATCGACCTTCTTGTAATAGATCTTGAAATCCTTGGCAACTTGCGGAAGTTGTTCTGGTGTTGGGCGAAGGGCAAGAAAGCCTGGATCAAAATTGCCCATGTAAGCCTTGAGCAACTCGGCGGTGTCACGCTCCGGGTCCACCGTGATGAAAATCGCCTGCAGCTTGTCGCCATCGGCGCCCAGCAATTGCTTGACTTCGGCCAGTTCGGCCATCGAGGTCGGGCAAACGTCAGGGCACTGGGTAAAACCGAAAAATACCACCACGACCTTGCCGGCGAAATCCTTGACGGTACGCAACTGGCCGTTATGGTCCAGCAGGGAAAAGCCCTGCGCATAGTCAGCGCCGGTCAGGTCGATGCTCTTGAACTGGGGCTTGTCAGGCGCGCAACCTGTCAGCCAGGTGGAGGTCAGAGACAGCGCGGCAAGGCTCGCCAGAATTTTGACGCTACGCCTTCGGGAGGGTTGCATGGGCGTGATGGTTTTCATAACAGATAGTGGTCCAGCAGCAAGGCGGCAAACAGGACAGACAGGTGGATCAGTGAAAAGCGAAAAGTCTTGCGTGCCAGAGCATCGGAATAATTTCTCCAGAGCAGCCAGGCATAAGCGCTAAAACCAATACTCAGCACCACCGCAGCCACCAGGTAAAGCCAGCCACTCATCTTGAAGATAAAAGGCATCATGCAGGCGGCGAACAACACCAATGTGTAAAGAAAAATCTGCAGCCGGGTGAACTCATTGCCGTGCGTGACCGGCAGCATCGGCAGTCCCGCCTTGCGGTAGTCTTCGACGCGGTAAAGGGCGAGCGCCCAAAAATGCGGGGGTGTCCATAAGAAGATGATCAGGAAAAGAATCAGTGCTTCAGGGCCAACCGAGCCGGTCATGGCGGCCCAGCCCAGCACGGGCGGCATGGCACCCGAAGCGCCACCGATGACAATGTTCTGCGGCGTCAGCGGCTTGAGGATGACGGTGTACACCACGGCATAGCCGACAAAGGTCGCAAATGTCAGCCACATGGTGAGCGGATTGACCCAGACATACAAAATCCACGACCCCAAGGCGCACAGGCCGGCGGAAAAAGCCAGTGTCAGCGGGTTGCTCAACTGCCCCTGGGCGGTCGGCCGCCAGGCGGTACGCCGCATCTTGGCATCAATCTGCTGCTCCACCAGGCAGTTGAAAGCCGCAGCCGCGCCGGCGACCAGCCAGATACCAGCACAGGCAATCGCAGCAAGCTGGATATCGGACCCGCTGGGAAGTCCCGGAACCGCAAGCACCATGCCGATCAGCGCACAAAACACGATCAGCTGCACCACACGCGGCTTGGTCAGCGCGTAAAACTGGCTAATACGTGACAAAGCACGCACGTCTGGAGACGTGACAGCGGACGGAGGTGGGGAATTCATGCAGACATTCTCGAAGCATTCAGGGAAGAAACACGCAAAGGCGCAGGCGATGTCTTGCTGGAAAAAACAATACCCGTCAGGACCACCACCAGCGCCGCAGCACCGCCAGTGTGACCAACGGCCGCCAGCAGTGGCCAACCCAGCACCACATTGCTCAATCCGGTAGCTACCTGCAGCAGCATCAGGCCGGCAAGCCAGCGCGCCTGAAGTCGAAACGCCGGCAGCTTGTGCAGGCGCAGCGCCAGCAGCATCAACACGGCAAACACCACATACGCCGCCAGCCGATGGACATAGTGAATGGCCGTCAGTGCCTGAAAGCTGATGTAGCCGCCCTCATGGCTTACGCCCAGTTCGCGCCACAGCGTGAACCCCTGACTAAAATCCATGGCGGGCCAGAATGAACCCTGGCAAGACGGAAAATCAGTGCACGCCAGCACGGCGTAATTGGTGCTGACCCAGCCACCGAGCGCAATCTGCATCCACAGCAGGGCAAACGCAGCAAGTACGAAGCGGCGATTGCCGTTGCTTAAAAGGCTCGGTTTTTCCTGTTCATGCACTTGAGCGTAGCGTACCGACTGCGCGCGCAGCAAGGTCAGCAGGATCAATCCTCCCAGCAGGTGCATCGTCACAATGGCTGGAAACAGCTTCATCGTCACTGTGAGCGCGCCAAATGCGCCTTGCAGGCAGACCCATACCAAGGTGGCAGTAGGCCACCACGGCGAAAGCACAGACGCCGGTGTAGAAATTCCGGCGCTTCGCTTTTGCTCCCGGTACGCCATCCAGGTGACCAGCGTCAGCGTCAGGATCAGCACACCCACGCCCGTAGCAAGGTAGCGATGAATCATTTCAATCCAGGCCTTGGCATGTGTGACCGGGCCTGTGGGCATCACACTCTGAGCGGCCTCGATATGCAATTGAGCACCTACCGGGCTGGCGCTGCCGTAGCAGCCAGGCCAGTCCGGGCAACCCAAACCTGAATCCGTTAACCGGGTAAAAGCGCCAAAAATCACCAAATCGAAAGTCAGGAACAGGGTGACCAGCGTCAGCACACGCAGCCGCTGGGCCACCGGTGCATTCTTGTTGCGCACCCAGACCCAGGCCAGCGGCCCGAGCGCCACCACGAGTCCCATGAGCATCAGCCGCACGGCCGGACTAAGGTTGTAAAGGTCTTGCGTGTTCATGTCAAAAAGCGTCGGGCATTGCCAAGCGCAATGAGTTTTTCCACCAGCAGGGGCCGCGGAACCGGCTTCGCCGGACCGCAGGCGCATCGGCTCCCTCGGGGGGGCAGCGCAGTACGCGAAGCGACAAGCGTGGGGGCCATACTCACCTGCCTTCCTTGTCCCAGCTGCTGGAAGCCCGCAGCAGGCGGTCAAGGTCACGCTTGGCCTTGGCACCAGCTTCAGCATCCATGTCAGCAGGAAAACGCATCATCAGGTTCCCCAGCGGGTCCACCAGATAAAGATGGTCTTCAAGACGTTTTCCCGGTGCCGGCTCAAGCCACTGCGCCACAGCACCTGGCTGCACTCGCAGCACGGTGGCAGCCGCCAAGGCTGGCAGCAGTGCCGGGCGTACAGGAATGTTGTCATCCACCAGCCAGACGCGATCCAGCCGGTCCTTTTCCCGGCCCAGCGATTCGCGCAACTGGCGTTGGAAATACAGGTTCTGTTCGCAGCGCATGTCGCAGGCTCCGCCGGCCACGCTCAGCAGCAGCCACTGGTTTTTCAGTGCGGTCAGTTCGCCAGCCTTGCCGTCCAGCGTCTGCGTGGCCAGTGGCGGCAAGGGACGCTGGGGACTGATCAACTCGCCAAAGTTTCGTCTCCCCTCGGGCCTGACCACGTAATACATGAAATAGGAAGCCACCACCGGGCTGGCGCACACCAGCAAAACAAGAATCATTTTCCAGCGACCGGAGGGGGTATTGGCCGAACGCACTTCGGTCGAGTTGATTGCTGGCATGGCGTGGACGGTCATGCCCAGCGGCTGATCATGGGCTGTGGAAGCAGAAGGCAAGGAGGAAGCGTCAGGGGAATCTTTTGTCACGGTACTTGGAGCCAGTTAATCGCCACGTTGGGCGCGCAAGGAAGCACGAAAAGGAAGAAAGATCTGATACCAGCCATACAAAACAACCACCAACACGCACAAGCCAAACCATTGGAAGGCATAGCCATAGTGCTTGTCGACCCCCAGATTGGGAGCAGCCCATTCGCGCAGCAACCCTTCACTGGGAGCACCGGTCTGCAGCAGGGATGCCTGTTCGAACAGCGGCAAACCGGTTTCTGTCCGGAAAGCCGCCATGTCAAGATTTTGCCGTATCGGCCCCGTATCGGCACCTTTGAATTCATAAAGCTTGGAGGTTGGCGGGGCAATCCGGCCCTGGACCGTGACCACGCCTTCGGGAGTGGTCACAGGTGGCAAACGGGAACGATCGGCGAAGTCACGAGGAGCCCATCCGCGCTGCACCAAAATCGCCTGGCCGGTGCCTTCAAGCACCAGTGGTGTCATGACCCAGAAACCACTTCGTCCATCCATCGGTCTGTTGTCAAGGTAAACCGTATTCGCCGCTTGCCAGACACCCTGAAGTACAGCTTGGCGGTAAATTTCATCCGCTATATTTTTGGTAGCTAAAAGTGACCGTCCATCCAGCGCAGAGAGGCTGTTTTTGTCATTGATTGCGGTTTGGACGGCCTCCTTTTGGGCTGCACGGCGCAATTGCCACTCTCCCAGCGAAAAGGTACCGCCGGCTGTAACCAATGCCGCCAACGTGAGAATCCAGAAATTACGGGATCGCAAAACAGATGTCATAAGCTGATAATCGGATTCATGACTTATCTTGTTGCACTGGCATTTATCGCCATTCTCGCCAGCCTGGGTGCCGCCCTTTTCTTCATGATGAAGGACGGGACTGACGGCAAACGAAAAACCAGCAATATGGCGCGCGCCTTGGCGTTTCGCGTTGGTTTTTCAATCTTTCTATTTGTCTGCATTCTGATTTCATGGAAACTGGGTTATCTCCAGCCGACCGGTATTCCGGCAGGAAAATAACAGGACAGGGCAATAAAAAAAGCCGCTTCAAGCGGCCTTTTTTTGAAGAAACCCAGCGTTGAATGGCAACTGGTTGGAACCGCCAGCAGATTACATCCAGTACACAAGTATATAAAGACCCAGCCACACCACGTCCACAAAGTGCCAGTACCAGGCTGCACCTTCAAAGCCAAAGTGCTTGTCAGCGGTAAAGTGACCTTTTTGCAAACGCAAGGTGATGAACAACAGCATCAGCATGCCGACGAAAACGTGAAAACCGTGAAAACCCGTCAACATGTAAAAGGTCGAGCCATAGATACCTGAACTCATTTTCAGGTTGAGTTCAGAATAGGCATGGAAGTATTCATAACCCTGAACGCACAGGAACACGATACCAAGCAGCACCGTCATCCACATGAAGGCAATCGTGCGGCCCCTGTGGTTTTCACGCAGTGCGTGGTGGGCAATCGTCAAGGTAACGCCCGAGCTGAGGAGCAACGCAGTATTGATCGTGGGCAACCAGAACGGTCCTACCGTCGAAAATGGTTCCACGATGTCGGCAGGCGAGGCAGTTGCGCCGACCGCCGCCAGGCTGGGCCAGACAGCTTTGAAATCAGGCCATAGCAAGGCGTTGTCAAGGCTTCCCAAGGTGGGAATCGCATGACCTCGCGCCCACCAAAGCGCCGTGAAAAAAGCACCAAAGAACATCACTTCGGAAAAAATGAACCAACTCATGCTCCAGCGGTAGGACAAATCGATCCTGTGTCCATACAGGCCGCCTTCGCTTTCGGCAATCGAGTCGCGAAACCACTGAAACAAGGTACCCAGCCAGATCAACATGCCAAAAGCCAGGCACCAAGCACCCCAGCCGGCGCCATTGATCCACTGGCTGGCGCCCACGATCACAAAAAGCAGGCCGATGGCGGACATGACCGGACGACTTGAAGGTCCGGGTACAAAATAATAAGGGGTAGCCCCGTGGGTTGCTGCTGACATCGCTCGACTCCTGTTTTCTCTCGAATTTTCTCTGATCTTTTAATTATCCGTGGTGACTAGCGCGCAACCGCCCAGTTCACCAGCAGCACCAAAACCGCCACAAATACAAAAATACCGACAAGCCCGACAGCAATGATGTGAAGCGGGCTTAAATTTTTAACATCTTCTTCATAGTCACCCTTGGCGCGCAAGCCGACAAAAGACCAGGCCACCGCCTTGATGGTCCGCCAAAGCGACGGCTTGCGTGAAGGCTTTTCTGCCATCTTCAGGCACCAGCCGATTTGGTGACATCTGGAACCGGGGGCGTCTTGCCGCCTACTTCAAAGAAGGTATAGGACAAAGTAATGGTTTTCACATCTTTAGACAGCTTCGTGTCAATCACAAAGGCAACCGGCCACTGTTTCTTTTCACCGGGCGCCAGGGTGTATTGGCTAAAACAAAAGCACTCCAGCTTGTTGAAATGCGCTCCAGCCTGCGCTGGCGCATAACTGGGAATGGCCTGAGCCGACATGGTACGGTTTTGTACATTCTGGAATTCGTACATGACGGTTGTGAGTTCCCCGGGATGTACCTGCAGAGAGCTCTGAGCCGGCTTGAAATGCCACGGTCCACGTGAATTTGCATCGAACTCCACTGTGATGGTGCGTGTGCGATCAACCTGCGTATTGGCCGGAAGCGTGGCAGTGGCACCGGGAATCAGCCTGTCACCCAAGGCCAGCACGTTGATACCGGTCATCTCGCAAATGGCCTTGTAGATCGGCACCAGTGCATAACCGAAGCAAAACATGCCAAGCACGATCACACCCAACTTTTTCAGCATGTTGAAGTTTTCGCGCTTGATCATGGGAATTTTTCAGAATTTAAAAGTTTGACTGGCTTAACGGCCCAGAAAAATCATCTTGGCCATGAAACCAAAAAAGAAAACGATAACTACCGATACCAGGATCAGTGCAAGGCGGAGATTGCTTTTTTTCTGTTCGGGTTTCATGAAATGGTTCGTCAATTTCAGGCAATTACGCGAGTGGCCGTGGCGTCAAGCTTCGGTGGTGTTTCGAAAGTATGGAAAGGTGCAGGCGACGGAACTTCCCATTCCAGGCCTTCTGCACCCTTGCCGCCTTCGTCCAGCCAAGGGTTTGCCTTGGCTGGCACGCCTTTGCCACGCATGGCCGGCAGCACCACGAAAAAGAAGAAATACACCTGTGCAAATCCAAAGAAGAAAGCGCCCACGCTGGCAATCGCGTTGAAGTCGGCGAACTGCATGGGATAGTCAGCATAGCGGCGCGGCATACCGGCAAGGCCCAGAAAATGCATAGGGAAAAATGTGACGTTGAAGGAAATCAACGACCACCAGAAATGGATCTGGCCACGACGTTCGCTGTACATGACACCGGTCCACTTGGGGCTCCAGTAGTAGTAACCGGCAAACATGGCATAAAGCGATCCAGCCACCAGCACATAGTGGAAGTGGGCAACCACGTAGTAGGTGTCCTGCAGCTGAGTGTCAATTGGCGCCACTGCCAGGATCACGCCAGTCAGACCGCCAATGGTGAACACAAAGATGAAGCCGACCGCAAACAGCATCGGCGTCTCGAAGGTCATCGAACCCTTCCACATGGTGGCGATCCAGTTGAACACCTTCACCCCGGTCGGCACGGCGATCAGCATGGTCGAGTACATAAAGAACAGCTGCCCGGTGATCGGCATGCCGGTGGTGAACATGTGGTGAGCCCACACAACAAAGCTAAGGATGGCGATCGAGCCTGTGGCGTACACCATCGAGGCATAGCCAAACAGGCGCTTGCGTGAGAACGCTGGAATGATCTGGCTGATGATGCCGAAGGCCGGCAAGATCATGATGTAGACCTCGGGATGGCCGAAGAACCAGAAGATGTGCTGAAACATTACCGGATCGCCGCCACCGCCTGGATTGAAGAAACTGGTGCCGAAATGGCGGTCAGTCAGCGTCATGGTGATGGCGCCAGCGAGCACCGGCATCACGGCGATCAGCAGGTAGGCCGTGATCAGCCAGGTCCAGCAGAACATCGGCATTTTCATCAAGGTCATGCCGGGTGCGCGCATGTTCAGGATGGTCACAATGATATTGATCGAACCCATGATGGACGAAGCGCCCAACAGGTGAATCGCGAAGATACCCGCATCCATCGCAGGCCCCATCTGCAGCGACAGCGGGGCATACATGGTCCAGCCGCCAGCCATCGCGCCGCCTGGCAGCAGGAAGGACGTGGTGAGCATCAAGGCCGCCGGAATCATCAGCCAGAAGCTGAAGTTGTTCATGCGGGCAAACGCCATGTCCGAAGCGCCAATCTGCAATGGAATCATCCAGTTTGCAAATCCAACGAACGCCGGCATGATGGCGCCAAACACCATGATCAGACCGTGCATGGTCGTGAGCTGGTTGAACAGTTCCGGATTCACAAGCTGCAAGCCGGGCTGGAATAACTCGGCCCGGATCAGGAGGGCCAGGACACCACCGAACATCAGCATCGTGAAGCTGAACAGCAGGTAAAGCGTGCCAATGTCCTTGTGGTTGGTGGCAAATACCCAGCGGCGCCAGCCTGTAGGGACATGGTGATCGTGGTCATCATGCGCGTGATCTGGATGGTCTAGAACTGCACTCATCTTGGCTTCCTTTGGTGGCTTGTGCCTGTAGCTTTTTTGTCTTTTAAGGCTGGGAACGAATCGCTCTACAGCCCGTCATTTATCAGTGATGGAGTTACTTGCGTGCAGCCTGGACTTCGGCGGGCTGAACGATCTGACCGGTCTGGTTGGACCAGTTGTTCTTGGTGTAGCTTGCTACTGCAGCCAGGTCGGTATCGCTCAGCGCTTTCCAGGAAGGCATGGCACCACCGGCAGCGCCGTTCAGAAGAATCTGGATTTGCTTGTTGTGGTCAGCATCCATCACGATGGCCGATCCATCCAGCGGCTTGATGGGACCGGCGCCCTTGCCGTTGGCCTGATGGCAGGCTGCGCAATTGGCGGTGTACACCTTTTCACCACGCGCCTTGAGGTCAACCAGCGTCCAGACTTTGGACGGATCATCAGCCAGGGCAGCAGCCTCCTTGGCCTTGACGGCAACCCAGGCGGTGTAATCCTGAGCAGACACTACCTTGACGTGGATAGGCATGTACGCATGCTCCTTGCCGCAAAGTTCCTGGCATTGGCCATAGAAATCGCCAATCTTTTCTGCACGGAACCAGGTGTCGCGAACAAAGCCGGGAATCGCATCCTGCTTGATGCCAAAGGCGGGCACGGCAAATGCATGAATCACGTCATTGGCAGTGGTAATAATGCGGATTTTCTTGTCGACCGGAACCACTAGCGGGTTGTCTACCTTGAGCAAGTAATTGTCAGGTGCCACTTCGCCAGCTTTGGGGCCGCCATTGTTGGACATTTGACGATGCGCGGTATCCAGCGTCGAGACAAAGCCGATGCCTTCGCCCTCGCCCTTGATGTAGTCGTAACCCCATTTCCACTGGATGCCGGTTGCCTTGATGGTCAGGTCGGCACTGGTGGTGTCTTTTTGGGCAACCAGCACCTTGGTGGCGGGCAGGGCCATGCCGATGACGATGACGAAAGGAACGATGGTCCAGGCAATCTCCACAACGGTTGATTCGTGGAAATTGGCCGCCTTGTGTCCGACCGATTTACGGTGCTTGAGGATGGAATAGAACATCACTCCGAAAACAGCCACGAAGATCAGCACGCAGATGATCATCATGAACCAGTGGAGCCAATGCTGCTCTTCGGCGATGCGGGTGACGGCAGGATGAAGATTGAGCTGATTGACCGCCGGGCCGCCAGGCAGATCGTTGACGGCATAGGCAGCGGTGCTCAGCCAGGCTGCTGCAAAAACGCTTGCTGAGCCGGCATGCTCAAAGCCAAGCCGTGTCAATTTGCTCATGGTGTTGCTCAAGTTCATCGTGATCACTTTTTTTCCGCTTCAATTACCGATTGAATTAACCTGCGATTATAAAGTTTGCGACAGGTCAAATTTCCAAAATTGAAAATGAGGCAGCAACATGCCGGCCACGGTTCAGCAGGCGCGCAAGGCAAAGCGTATTTCGCGCGCCAGCAGGGGCCGCAATTCGGGCCGGACATGGCGACCTACCCGCACCAACCGGCCTTGGCCCGACACTTCGATCAGGGAGCCGTCTTCATTCTTGGGCTCGATGCGAACCCACTGCCGGTTGAAAGCAGCACGCACGGTCCGGCCAGCGGTTTCTGATTCCACGACCAGTTGCCCATCCTGTAAAAATATTTTTTCAGTATCGCCTGCATGACGCGCATAAACAACAAATAAGGTGCCAATGGCCAGCAAGGCAAACGTCATCACGGCCGATGCACTCTGTGACGCCATAAAAGCAGCCGCACCAAGACAGGCAAGGCAAAGCGACAGATAAAACCATCCGAGCTGTGCAGGAGAGATCAGGCTGCTTCGCTTGTGGCGCCAAAGCACGACCGACCCTTGGGAGGAAACATGGTTTTCCGAAACACGGGAAAATTGAAAAGCCGGGGCTAAGTGCAACATATGACGACCCTTACAAAGCAAAAGACAGCGCCGCAAAAAACGGCAAACCAAACCTGAACAGTGTCACAAGCAGTCAAGCCTGATCGTATATGGCCAGATTTAAACAGAAACTGACTCAATCCTTTTTAGGGAAAACCGCAAAGGCCTAAACACAATCCGTCAAGACAATTTGCCACACTTAGGAAGCAAATAACTCAACCTGAGTTGCCTGAACCACTCTGCAGCATCCGGCGCATGTCTTCAACCGACACTGCGCTCAGCGCACTTACCTTGAATTTTGGCTTGGCTTTCAGCGCATGTCCATAAATGACTTCGAACGTCAGCGACAGCCGGCCGTCGCTGCCGGTCAATTGCGCTGCCAGTTCACGCTCAAGTCTTGCCTTCCATGCCTTGCCGCGCAAGCCGGCAAACCGGGCGGGATGAAAATTTCGGCCAAGTTCGGCCAATTCCTGCAGCAGGCGTTGCGGGGTTTCATAGGTGAGCGTGATGCGCTCCATGTCCATCACCGGCTCGGCGAAGCCGGTTTGCACCAGCATGTCGCCCCAATCGTGCATGTCGGTCAGTTCATGCCCTGCGGGTGGCCAGCCCAGGCGGGCGTACAGCGAACGCAACTCTCTGGCTGTATCGGGTCCCAGGCAGGAAAACATCAGGAATCCATCGACCTTCAAGGCGCGATGCCACCGGGCAAGCAATGCCTGCGGATCGGCGGATTCGTGCAGCGCCATGTTGGCCCACAGCATGTCCACGCTGTCCGGCGGCGGCATCTCGAAACGCATCGGCGCAGCGCGCCACTGGCTTGGATTCCACCAGGGCTTAGCCATGTTTTTAATAGCTACTTGTGCCCGTCCTTCCTGCGCTTCAGCAACAAAACATGCTGAACCCGGATAAATTTTCGCGAGCTCGGAATGCGCCTTGAGCCCACCGCGCAAGGCGCCCCAGTGTGCCCAGGCCTGCGGTTTGAGCTTGATCCACTCCAGCCGGCCCTGCATGCGGCTGGCCACTTCCTCATGCAGCCAGGGAGAAGTCAGCGGTGCCGTTCGCTGCCAGCGATTGACGGCGTTCGGATCGAGCGTGGGGGGACGCGAGGTGGTGGTCATGGGGGCAATGGTGGCACAAGGTCGGCCAGAGTATATTGACACGGTGTTACAAAACCTGCTTGCCCTTCGCCGATTCATGCCCCGCACGGTCAGCCAATGCGCCGTCTGCCACAGCTGGCCGGCAACACAGGTATGCCCGCCCTGCCTGGCGCGCTTCATGCCTTGCCAGTCCTGCTGCGCGATGTGCGCGCTGCCGTTGCTCACGCTGCTGCCAAGTGAACCACCGCAAACATCCTTTCGCCTGTGTGCGGCTTGCATGCGCCAGCGCCCACCAACGGATGCGACGCTGGCCGCTGTGCCTTATGCCTATCCCTGGTCAGCGCTGATTTCACGCTACAAGTTTGGCGAGCAGCCTGGCTGGGCTGGTTTCTTTGCCGGCCTGCTTCTGCAGACACCCGGGGTGGCGCAGGCGCTGGGCGAGCTGGGCGCACAGGACTGGCTGCTTCCCCTGCCGCTGTCGGCCGAGCGGCTGCAAACGCGCGGCTTCAACCAGGCGTGGGAGCTGGCCAGCGCCCTGGCACGCCAGTCCGGCACAGTGGCTCGTGCCGACACGCGGCTGCTGCTGCGGCTGAAACACACGCGCCCGCAAAGCCAGCTCGGGCGGGAAGCCCGCCTGGCCAATGTCAAGGACGCTTTCCAGGTCGATCCGCTGCGCGCCAGCGAACTGGTCGGCCGGCGCGTGGTGCTGGTGGATGATGTGATGACCAGCGGCGCGTCGCTCTTTTCGGCGGCGCAGGCGCTGCGGGATGCCGGCGCGGCGCAGATCACGGCGGTGGTGCTGGCGCGCACGGCGCCCGCCTAGAATCGCCGCTTCGTTCAGCACATCTTCATTCACCACTGCCGCCTTGATCGGCATTGCTCCGCCGTCAAGACACGGCCTTTTCCCTTCTGTACTTGTCAACCCATGTTCAACATCGTCCTGGTCGAGCCCGAGATTCCGCCCAACACCGGCAACGTGATTCGCCTGGCAGCCAACACGGGGTGCAGGCTGCACCTGGTCGAGCCGCTGGGTTTTTCGATGGATGACAAGCACATGCGGCGCGCCGGGCTGGACTACCACGAGTACGCCCAGGTGCTGCGCCATGCCAGCTGGCCGGCCTTCCTGGCCAGCCAGCAGCCGCTCACTGACCGGCTGTTTGCCCTGACCACGCAAGGCTCAAGCACGATGTACGGCGCGCATTTTTTGCCGGGCGACTGGCTGGTATTCGGCTCTGAAACCAAAGGACTGGCGCCGGAAGTACGCGCCTCATTCGGCCCGGGCCAGCGTTTGAAGGTGCCGATGCTCGCCGGCCAGCGCAGCCTGAACCTGTCCAACAGCGTGGCGGTCACCGTGTTCGAGGCCTGGCGGCAAAACGGTTTTGCGGGCGCCGCCCTGCCCGCCTGAGCCCGACAGCGTCAAACCAGTCGTTTCACGGGTAGCGCCGCACCAGCGATTCGGCCACGCACACCGGCTTGTCCGCGCCTTCACGCTCCACCGTCACGTTCCACGCCATCTGCAAACCGTTTCCCTCGATCGGCTCGGCGCTTAGCAGCGTCATCCGGGCGCGCAAACGGCTGCCAACCGGCACGGGCGCCGTGAAACGCACCTTGTTCAGGCCATAGTTCACGCCCATGCGGCAGTCGATGATTTCCATCGACGACTCAAAAAACTTCGGCAGCAGCGACAGCGTCAGAAAGCCGTGCGCAATCGTCGTGCCGAACGGACCGGCGGCGGCTTTTTCAGGTTCGACATGAATCCACTGGTGGTCGCCGGTGGCCTCGGCAAACAGGTTGACCTGTTGCTGCGTGATGGTGAGCCAGTCGCTGACGGCGACTTCCTGGCCGGTGCAGGCGGCCAGGTCAGACAGAGTTTGAAAGGTTTTCATCAAGCCACTGTAGCCGGATGGCTGGCACAGCAAGCTGGCCGGGTGTCGGTTGGGTGACAGTCCGGTTGCAAAAACACCGCCGACAAAAATCTTCTCCGACGCAAGCGGCGCCCGACTTTTCCGCTATCGTTGCCGGATGCATGCCATTCATGAAAGAATTTCCCGCTCTGGCGACTGGCCCGCACCACTGCAGTTGTGAGACCTGAATGAACCACGCACCCGACTGGCTGATCAACAGCTTCATCTACCTGTCCGCCGCCGTGGTCGCCGTGCCGCTGGCCAAGAAGTTTGGCCTGGGCTCGATCATCGGCTACCTGGCGGCCGGCATCGCCATCGGGCCGTGGGGACTCGGGCTGGTCACCAATGTGCAGGACATCCTTCATTTTGCCGAATTCGGCGTGGTGTTGATGCTTTTCCTGATCGGCATGGAGCTGGAGCCCAAGCGGCTGTGGAGCCTGCGCCGCCCCATCTTTGGCTGGGGCAGCGCCCAGATGCTGAGCTGCGCGGCGCTGCTGACCGGCACGGCGATGGCGTTTGGCATTGCCTGGCAGACCGCGCTGGTGGCCGGCCTGGGGCTGGCGCTGTCATCCACGGCCATTGCTTTGCAATCGATCCATGAACGCAACCTGATGCGCACCTCCAGCGGGCAAGCTGGGTTTTCGATCCTGCTGTTCCAGGACGTGGCGGCCATCCCGATTTTGGCGCTGATGCCGCTGCTGGCGACGATTGAGGGGTCAAATGAGGCGCTGGCGCAACCGCACCGGGCGCTTGAAGCTCTGAAAATCATAGCGGTCATTGCCGGTATCATCCTCGGCGGCCGGTTGCTGCTGCGCCCGGTGCTGCGCTGGATCGCCAACAGCGGCACACCCGAAATCTTCACCGCTGCGTCGCTGCTGCTGGTGGTCGGCATTGCCGCCCTTATGCAACTGGTCGGGCTTTCAATGGCGCTGGGGGCTTTTCTGGCCGGTGTGCTGCTGGCGGAAAGTGAATACCGGCGCGAGTTGCAAACCGACATCGAGCCATTCAAGGCCTTGCTGCTGGGCCTGTTTTTCATCGCCGTCGGCATGAGCATCGACTTTGGCGTGCTGTGGAAATTTCCGGGCCAGATGCTCGCCATCCTGGCCGGCTTTCTGGGCCTGAAACTGCTCGCCATCTACGCTCTGGCGACGGCGATGAAGCTGCCTTGGCAGGAGCGGCCGGTGTTTGCGCTGCTGCTGGCGCAGGGCGGCGAATTTGCCTTCGTGGTGTTCCAGGCGGCGGCCGGCGCCCGGGTGTTTTCTTCGGAAACTGCCTCGCTGCTGATTGGCGCCGTGGCGCTGTCGATGCTCATCAGTCCACTGCTGCTGGTGGCCATCGACAAGCTGCTGCTGCCGCGCTATGCCAAGGGCAAGAAACCAACGCTTGAAGAAATCTCCGAGCCGCAGGAAGCGCCGGTCATCATTGCCGGCTTTGGCCGCTACGGCCAGATCGTCGGCCGCATGCTGCTGGCGCAGGGCATTTCGGCGACGGTGCTGGACCATGATGCCGACATGATCGAGACCATTCGCACCTTTGGCTACCGCGTGTTCTACGGTGACGCCACGCGGCTGGACCTGCTGCGCACGGCGGGCGCGGCGCAGGCCAAAATCCTGGTGCTGTCGGTGGACAACGTGGAGCAGTCGCTGAAAATCGTCGATATCGTCCATGCGCATTTTCCGCAGTTGCAAATCGTCGCCCGCGCCCGGGACGTGCCGCACTGGAACGCGTTGCGCGACCGGGGCGTGATGCGCGTCGAGCGCGAACTGTTCGACTCCAGCCTGCGCAGCGCCCGCACCGTGCTCGAACTGCTGGGCCAGCCAGCCCCTGCCGCACAGCAGGCCGCCGAACGCTTTCGCCAGCACAACCTGGCGCTGTTCGAGCAGATGTACCCGCACCGCAACGACCGCGAGCAGTTCATCGCCGTGGCCAAACAGGGGCGCATGCAGCTCGAAGCGCAGATGAAGCTGGAGCGCGAGCAACTGGTGCGGCAGGCGCAGGATGCGCGGGCTGAAATAGTAATCAAATAGGCTTCTTGCGCAATACTGGTGGACGTAATCAGCTATTATTTAAATAGCATAATTTCACAACGTAGCCGCTGCCTGCCCTGTAAAACTCCAAGGATTCGCCCATGACCCACCCGACCCCGACTGTTCTGAGCGCTGCCGAAACCGCCCTTGCCTTGCCCTACCCGGCGTTGGCGCGGCAGATTGAAGCCGTGCTGCGCGACCCGGCTGTGGTCGTTCCGGCGCGCATCGTGCAGCCATTGCCGGGTGGTGGCAGCCTGTTCGTCATGCCGGCAACCGACGCCCGCGTTGCCATCACCAAGCTCATCACCTTCACGCCGGGCAACGCCAGCCGCGGCTTGCCCAGCATCCAGGGCGACATCGTGGTGTTCGACGTGGTGACCGGCAGACGGATGGCGATTCTGGATGGCCCGACCGTGACCGCGCGCCGCACGGCGGCCGTGTCGCTGCTGGCCGCGCAAAAGCTGGCCAGGCGCCCCGACGGTCCTTTGCTGATCGTCGGGGCGGGCGTGCAGGGGCGCTCTCACCTGGAGGCCTTTCAAGCCGGCCTGGGCCTGCAGGAAGTGTGGGTGGCTTCGCGCAACCCGGCCAGTGCGGATGCGCTGGTGCAACACGCCCGGACACTGGGCCTGCGCGCCCGGCGGGTCGATGACGCCGATGCCGCCATGGCCGACTGCCCGCTGGTCGTCAGCACCACGCCGGCCCAGCAGGTCGTCTTGCGCGCCATGCCGCGGCCGGATGCGTTTGTTGCAGCCGTGGGCGCCTTCACGCCTGCGATGGTTGAGTGGGATGCCGAAATTTGCCGCCGTCTGGCCACACAAGGCACGCTGGTGGTCGATACCCGCGACGCCGACCATGAAGCCGGCGACCTGCTGCAGGCAGGCATCGACGTGACCGCCCTGCCGACACTGGCCGACGTGGTGAGCAATACCCCAGCCTGGACGCGTCAGGCCGGCCGGCTGGCCAGCGGCCCGGTGTTTTTCAAAAGCTGCGGCTGGGGCGGCTGGGACCTGGCCGCTGCCCGCTGCATGGCCGACCCGTCCGCCTGAAAACCAGCGGGTTTTCTGCCGTTTCCCGCTTGCTGCCCTGATAAATCAGCGGCGCCTAATGAAATCCGTCCCACAGCAGCTTGACCCCCGTCAAAAACATGCCGCCATACAAAATCCGGTAAAACCACAGCGGGCTGATGGTTCGGGCCATGCGCACGCCGACCCACACGCCAACAGGCGCCAGCGGCAGCAGCACCAGCGAGGTCGCCATGTTGCGCCAGTCGAGCAAGCCCAGCCAGGCGTAGGGAATCCACTTGGACAGGTTGATGACAAAGAAGAAAAACGCCATGGTGGCGGTGAACTTGACCGGGCTCAGGCGCAGTGGAATGACATAGGCGCTGATCGGCGGGCCGCCGGCATGGGCGACAAAACTGGTGAATCCCGAGGTGATGGTCAGCAGCGCGCCCAGCCATTTTGGCGGCGGCGCACTGTCAGGCCGGGGCGGAAACAGCAGGCGCTGCGCCAGGAACAGCAGCGTGAAAGCGCCCACGAGGGCCGCGACCGTCTGGGCATCAAGCACCCGGAACAGCAGTGCGCCCACCACCGTTCCCGCCAGCCCAAAAGGCACCAGAAACTTCAGGAGCTGGAAATCAAAATCCTTGCGGAAAGCGGCGATGCCGAGCAGGTCCATGAGCAGCAGCAGCGGCATCAGGATCGCCGCGGCCTGCGGCACGGTGATGGCCAGCGCCATCATGGGCACCGCCAGCGAACCAAAGCCGGCGCCAAAGCCGCTTTTGCTGATGCCCAGCAGCAGCACGGCCGGCACGGCAACGGCGTAAAAGAAGGGGTCGGTGATCAGCGGGAAGTCCACGGCGGCAGGTCTTTCTGGCCCGCATCGTGTGGCAAGGCGGGGATGGCAAGAACAAAAATCTTCCATATTACCTGCCGCATGGCAAGTGCTGGACGCACGACAATGGCCGCATGCTGGTGGACATTCAATCCTGGGGAGAAACGCTGCGCCTGCTGGTCGAACTGGCGGGCACGGCCGCTTTTGCCGTGTCGGGCCTGCTGGAAGCGGCGCGCAAAAAGCTCGATGCCGTCGGCGTGTGCGTGGTCGCCTTTCTGGCGGCCTTTGGCGGCGGCACACTGCGCGACCTGCTGCTCGACCAGCGGCCGTTTTTCTGGGTCCTGCATGTCGAACTGCTGTGGGGCGTGATGGCGCTGTGCGTGCTGGCGATGCTGTTCTTGCGCCAGCACCATTTTGAAGTGACTGAAAAGTCCATCCAGTGGCCTGACGCGCTGGGGCTGGGCCTGTTCACGGCAACTGGCGTTCATCTGGCGCTGGATGCGCAAATGCCGATGCTGGTGGCGGTGCTGATGGGTCTGACCACCGGCGTGTTCGGTGGCGTGCTGCGCGACATGGTCTGCAATGAAGTGCCCACCGCATTCAGGGACCACCGGCCGTATGCCGTCTGCGCCTTTGCCGGCGGCTGGGCCTATGTGGGCCTGGAGATGCTCGACGCGCCCGGCTGGCTGGCGCTGGTGGCCTGCGTCGCCGTGACCGCCGGGCTGCGCCTAGTGGCACTTTGGCGCAACTGGGAACTGCCCGCCTGGCAGGTCTGAAGCGATGCGGTTCCGGTGGCATCCAGGCTGCGGTCAAGCAGCGCACCGGGCCCAAGCGGCACGAGCGCTGCAACCACCGTTCAGTCCATGCTGGCGCCTGAATCCTTCACCACCTTGCTCCACTTGAGCGACTCCTTCTGGATAAAGTCGGCAAACTGCGCCGGCGTTTCGGTGTGGACCTCGGCGCCCTGGTCATTGATCTGCTTTTTGACGTCCGGCTTGGCCAGCACCTTGACGATGGCCGCGTTGAGCGTGGTGATGACGGCGGGCGGCGTGGCAGCCGGCACAAACATGCCGAACCACGACGTTGCTTCATAGCCGGGCACGCCGGCTTCGGCGATGGTCGGCACGTCAGGCAATTCCGGCGAACGCTTGGCCGTGGTGACGGCAATGGCGCGCAGCTTGCCCGAACGCACATGCTGGATCGCCGAGGGCATGTTGTCAAACATGATGCCGACCTGGTTGCCCAGCAAATCGGTCACGGCCGGCGCGCTGCCCTTGTAGGGAACGTGCTGCATGTCGACGTTGGTCATTGACTTGAACAACTCGCCCGACAGGTGGATGGAACTGCCGTTGCCCGCCGATGCAAAGTTCACCTGGCCTGGATTCGCCTTGGCATAGGCAATCAGTTCCTTGACGGTCTTGAAGGGCTGCTTCGGGTTGGCGACCAGCAGGTTGGGCACATTGGCCACGCGGGTCAGGGGCGCAAAGTCCTTGACCGGATCGAAGGGCATCTTTTTGTACAGCGCCGCATTGATGGCATGCGTGCCGACCGTTCCCATGAACAGCGTGTAGCCGTCCGCTGCCGCCCGGGACGCCGCCTGGGCGCCGATGTTGCCGCCCGCGCCGGCGCGGTTGTCAACGATGACGGTCTGGCCGAGTTCGGCCGTCAAGCCCTGGGCGACGATGCGCGCCAGGATGTCGGTGGTGCCACCGGCCGCAAACGGCACGATGATGGTGACGGTCTTGTTCGGGTAGGCCGCCTGCGCCGCTGCGGGCACAGCAGCCAGCAGGCCGGCGCCCAGCAAAGCCGCAGACGCCAGCGCGCCAAGGCTGAACTGACGGCGTGAAGATTGGGTGAAATCAGATAAATGCGACATTGAAATAGTCCTCGATAAATGGGATTGGTGGAAAGTTGGTGGCTGGAACGCATTGGCTCAGGCCAATAAACAAATTTTTAGTCAAATTGACCATTTGCGCATGATGCATATACGCTTTCAGCTATTAATTCAGTAGCAAAATCAGAGGGGCGCCGTGCCCAGCGTGGTGCCGCCGCAGACGTACAGCACCTGCCCGGTGACAAAACCGTTGTCGGGCGACAAAAAGAACATCGCCGCGCGCGCCACGTCGCCCGCCGTGCCCATGCGGCCCACGGCAATGCTGTCCAGGATGCGCTGCGTCTGCGGCGCACCCTCGGGGTTGCTCTTGCGGAACAGCTCGGTGGCAATCGGTCCCGGGCCGATGGCATTGACGGTGATGCCGTCGCGGCCGAGTTCCATCGCCAGCGTGCGCGTCATGCCGATCATCCCGGCCTTGGTGGCCGAATACACGATGCGGTCCCCTTTGCCGAGCGCAGCGCGCGACGACATGTTGACGATGCGGCCGTGGCCGCAGGCGCGCAAGCTCGGCAAAAAGGCCTGCGTCAGCAGCATGGGCGCACGCAGGTGCAAGCCGACCACGTCGTCGAGCGCGGCCGTCGTCGCCGAGTCGATGGTGCCGGGTCGCGTGGCACCGGCATTGTTGACCAGCGCGGTGACGTTGTGAAGGGCAGCAATCTCGGCGGCGCGCTCGCGCGTGGGCGCTTCTTGCGTCAGGTCGACCTGGTAGGACTTCAGTTGCGGATGACTCCAGTCCGGCATCACGTAGTCAAGGTTGACCACCGTGCAGCCCTGGGCCAGCAGGGCTTCGGCAATGGCGCGGCCAATGCCCGAGCTGGCGCCGGTGACGACCGTGACGTCATCCGTGGCTGCACGCATGGTGTTCAAACCTTTTCCAGGATCACGGCAATGCCCTGCCCCACGCCGATGCACATGGTGCACAGCGCATAGCGCCCGCCCGTGGCATGCAGGCGATTGACCGCGGTGGTGGCCAGGCGCGCACCGCTGGCGCCCAGTGGATGGCCCAGCGCAATCGCGCCACCCCAGGCGTTGACCCGGGCGTCGTCGTCTTGCAGGCCCAAGGCGCGCAGCACGGCCAGGCCCTGCGCGGCAAAGGCTTCGTTGAGTTCGATCACGTCGATCTGGTCAAGGGTCAATCCGGTCAGCGCCAGCACCTTGAGCGTCGCAGGCGTTGGCCCAAAGCCCATGATGCGCGGCGCCACGCCGGCTGTTGCCATGCCGACCACGCGGGCACGCGGCACCAGGCCGTTTTTGGCGGCGGTGGCTTCATCGGCCAGCAGCAGGGCGCAGGCGCCATCGTTCACGCCCGACGCATTGCCGGCGGTCACGCTGCCGTCGGGGCGCACCACGCCCTTGAGCCTGGCCAGCGCTTCGAGGCTGGTCTCGCGCGGGTGTTCGTCCTGGCTGACGATGACCGGGTCGCCCTTGCGCTGCGCCACACTCACCGGCACGATTTCGCGTGCCAGGTGGCCGGCCTTTTGCGCGGCCACGGCCCGGAGCTGGCTGTTCATGGCCATGCGGTCCTGGGCTTCGCGCTCAATGCCGAACTCGGTGGCGACGTTCTCGGCGGTTTCGGGCATGGAATCGATGCCGTATTGCGCTTTCATCAGCTTGTTGACAAAACGCCAGCCGATGGTCGTGTCGTACACGGTATTGGCGCGGGAAAAAGCGCTTTCGGCCTTGGGCATGACGAACGGTGCGCGGCTCATGCTTTCAACGCCGCCGGCAATCATCAAACCCGCTTCGCCGGACTTGATGGCGCGCGCGGCAGTTCCCAGCGCGTCCAGGCTGGAGCCGCACAGGCGGTTCAGGGTGGCGCCCGGCACTTCAACCGGCAAGCCGGCCAGCAGGCTGGACATGCGGGCGACGTTGCGGTTGTCCTCGCCGGCCTGGTTGGCGCAGCCGTAGATCACGTCGGTCACGGCCTGCCAGTCGACGTTCGGGTTGCGCGCCATCAGCGCCCGGATGGGAATTGCGCCCAGGTCGTCGGTGCGGATGCTGCTCAAGGCACCGCCGTAGCGGCCAAAGGGGGTACGGATGGCGTCGCAGATGAAGGCTTGGTTCATGGTCATTTGGCTTGTCTCCTGATGAAAGGTCGGTACAGTGAAAAGGGTTGTCAGCTCAGGCGGCGATTGCCAGAATCGGCAGGCCCACCAGCTTTTCAAGTTCGGCATGCGCCAGCCCATCGACCCTGTCGATGAGTTGCAATCCCTGCGGTGTGCATTGCAAGGTGGCCAGTTCGGTGTAAATGCGCTTGACGCAGCCGATGCCGGTCAGCGGATAACTGCACTGCGCCACCACCTTGCTTTCGCCTTGTTTGGTCAGCAAATCCATCATGACCCAGGTTTGCCGGGCACCGATGGCCAGGTCCATCGCGCCGCCCACAGCCGGAATCGCGCCCGGCTCGCCGGTGCTCCAGTTGGCCAGGTCGCCTGTGCTGGACACCTGAAACGCGCCCAGCACGCAGATGTCAATGTGGCCGCCGCGCATCATCGCGAAGCTGTCGGCATGGTGAAAATAAGCGCCGCCCGGCAGCAGCGTGACGGGCTGCTTGCTGGCGTTGATGAGGTCGTAATCTTCATGGCCCGCAGCAGGCGCCGGCCCCATGCCGAGAATGCCGTTTTCGCTCTGCAGGATGACCTCGCGGCCGGCCGGAATGTGGTTGGCCACCAGCGTCGGCATGCCGATGCCAAGGTTGACACAAGCGCCGTCATGAATGTCCAGCGCCACGCGTTTGGCCAACTCGTCTTTGCTTCTTTTTTGATAGCTACTCATGCTTTCTCCTTATGCGCCAGAGGCCAATTTGGCACTTATTTTTATGCCGCCGGCCTGGGTGGCGACACGCGCGATGCGCACCACATGCCTGACATGAATGCCCGGCGTCACGATGGCTTCGGGGTCGAGCGCGCCGAGTTCGACGGTCTCATGCACGGTGGCCACCGTGTAGCGTGACGCCATCGCCATGACCGGTCCGAAATTGCGCGCCGACATGCGGTAGGTCAGGTTGCCCCAGCGGTCACCCTGCTCGGCCTTGATCAGCGCCACATCGCCATAAATCGGGTATTCGAGCACGTAATGCTTGCCGTTGATCTCGCGCGTTTCCTTGCCCTTGGCCAATTCGGTTCCGTAGGCGGTCGGGCAGAAAAAGGCGCCAATGCCGGCACCCGCTGCACGAATGCGTTCGGCCAGATTGCCTTGCGCCACCAGTTCGAGCTCGATGCGGCCGCTGCGGTACAGGCCATCGAACACATGGCTGTCGACCTGGCGCGGAAAGCTGCAGATGATCTTGCGCACGCGCCCGGCCTTGAGCAAGGCGGCCAGCCCGGCCTCGCCATTGCCGGCGTTGTTGTTGACAACGGTCAGGTCTTTGGCGCCCTGCGCAATCAGGCCGTCAATCAGTTCGGTCGGGTTGCCGGCCGTGCCGAAGCCGCCAATCAATACTGTCGAGCCGTCTTTGACATCGGCCAGGGCATCGGCCACCGACAGGGCAATCTTGTTGATCATTGAGGGGGGCTCCAAAATTCAGGAATATTTGGCAACGTCATGGCAAACGCCATGAAACGACAAAGCGAACCTTGATTTAATTTGTTCGCAATAAGAACAATTGTTCGTATAATGAATTCTAGGAGATTTAAACCGCGATGGCAACCACCACAACCCCACCCTTTGCCAGCACGGTTGTCTCGTTTGCGACAAAGCGCACGTCACCCGCCCCCGGCGACAGCTATGTGCAGTCTTTTGCACGCGGCCTGGAGGTGATCCGCTCCTTCAGTGCGCAGTCGCCCCGGCAAACGCTGTCCGAAGTGGCGGGGCGAACCGGCCTGACGCGCGCCGGCGCACGGCGCATCTTGCTGACGCTGCAAACGCTGGGGTATGTTGAAAGCGACGGCAAGCTGTTTCGCCTGACAGCGCGCATGCTGGACCTGGGCTTTGCTTACCTGTCGTCGCTGCCGATCTGGAACCTGGCCGAGCCGCTGATGGAAACGCTGGCTGGCCAGGTGAAGGAATCGTGTTCGGCAGCGGTGCTGGACGGCACCGACATTGTTTATGTCATGCGCGTATCGACCCACAAGATCATGAGCATCGGCCTGGGCGTCGGTTCGCGGCTGCCGGCTTACTGCACCTCGATGGGCCGCATGTTGCTGTCGGCCTTACCGCCGGATCAAATGACGCGGGTGCTGCAGGCGTCGGAACGCAGCGCCCGTACCCGCTACACGGTGACCGACCTCGACGAGTTGGCCGCCAAAATCGCGCTGGTTCGCAAGCAGGGCTGGTCACTGGTCAATCAGGAACTGGAAGAGGGTCTGGTGTCGATGGCGGCAGCGATCACCGACCGAAACGGCCAGACGGTGGCCGCGCTCAATATCAGTGGCCAGGCCAACCGGACCAGCACGAGGGTCATGCAGGACACCATGCTGCCCGCACTACTGGGAACAGCGCGGAGCATCTCCCAAAGACTCAGCTTGCAGCGCAGCTGACAGCTTGCGCAAAACAGGGAGCGCAAGCCCGTTTGAAAAAGGAAACCTGACTCAGGATTTACGCGACCCCATCACCAGGACAACGGCACCCAGGACGATGGCGCCAAGGCTGAGCCACTGGGGAATGTTGACGGCTTTCTTTTCGGTGACGGTCAGTTCCATGGTACCGATTTTTGCAGCGGTCGTGTCCTGACTGAAACTGAAACCACCGGTAAAAAATCCGGCCAAACCGGCCACGATCAAAATAATGCCTGCAATGCGTGCTGCGTTCATCGAAATTTCCTTGCCGGGCTTGTGGTTCTTTAGGCGGTACCGCCCCGGAACTGCGCCACCCTTCGAGTAATGTAAGGACTTGCACTGAATTTGTCTGTAGGACGTTACCAGCGGTAAATTTCCAATGGACCGGTAACTTCAGCGCAGGAAAAACCCGCAAATTCACGGAAAAAGACCCCGTGATACGCTACGGCCATGTTTACGCCCTCCCAAGCCGATGTTCGCCGGTTTTTTTGCTCTGTTTATGCCAAATCGTTGACTGTTCAACCACTGGAAGCTATCGAAACCATAGCAAGTCAATGGATGGACGAGCATCCCGAATACCACGCGGACTTCAAGGACGCAGACGCAGCGCTGGAAAAAACGTATGACGTGGAAGGCGGCAAAACCAATCCCTTCCTGCATTTGTCGATGCACCTTTCGATCAGCGAGCAATGCTCCATTGACCAGCCCCGCGGCATTCGACAGGCGGTCGAGCTGCTGACAGCCCGGCGCGATTCCCTGCATGCAGCGCACCATGAAACCATGGAATGTCTGGGCAGCATGGTTTGGGAAAGCCAGCGTTCAGGCCGTCCGCCCGATGGCGCCGCCTATATCGAGTGTGTCCAGCGACACGCCACGCGAGACTGATTACGGGCAGGCCATTGCCGGTTTGCCACACACCCATAAAAAAAGCCGCTTGTTCAGCGGCTTTTTAACGTACTGGCGGGTTCGCCAAATCAGCGAAAACGGCTCTCGGGAACCACTTTCAGGTCACCTGGCACAGAGGACAGGTAGCTGGCCATGGCCTTGAGTTCGGCATTGGTGTACTGCTTGGCCATGACACCCATGATGGGATGGGCGCGGCCAACCTTGGCGTTGGGATTGGTGCCGTTGTCTGACTTGTAGGCCTTCAGCGCCACGTACAAATAGTCGGCATGCTGGCCAGCAATCTTGGGGTAGGAAGGATCGATGGGCTTGTTGAAATTGGCGCCGTGGCAGGAGGCGCAATTGGCCTTGTTCAGCAACGCCTGAACTTCTGCGCCGGCCTCTTTGGCGGGCTTGTCAGGCAACTGGGCATCGGCTACCAGGCCATGCACACTGTAATAGGCTGACAGGTCGGCAATGTCCTGGTCCGTCAGGGTGGCAGTAATGGCGCGCATGGTGGGGTGCTTGCGGCTGCCTTTTTTGTACTCATACAGCGCAGAAGAGAGATAGGCGGCACTCTGGCCCGAGATCATGGGCACTTTGTAAACCTCGGGAAAGGAGGCCTGATAGCCCTTGATACCGTGGCAACCAATGCACATCGCGTTCTTGGTTTGGCCGGCGTTGGCATCGCCCTTGATGTCCTGGGCAAAGCTCGCGACCGTCACTGAAGAGAGGGCCAAGGCAATTATCGAGGTGAACAGCTTATTCATTTTGCGCGCACAATCCGGTGAAAAGTCATCGTTTAAACAACGGTGGATTATATCTGGGCCTGTCTGCATCCAGACCGTTGCCGATAATCTCACCGAACACCCCATCCATGTCAATACGTTCATCGCAAAACCCATGAAATTTCAAGGCTCAAAAAACTACGTCGCCACGCCCGACCTGATGCTCGCGGTGAATGCCGCATCGACGCTGACCCGGCCACTGCTGGTGAAAGGCGAGCCGGGCACTGGCAAGACCATGCTGGCCGAGGAAGTGGCCCAGGCCCTGAACCTTCCGCTGCTCCAGTGGCACATCAAGTCCACCACCAAGGCACAGCAGGGCCTGTATGAATACGACGCTGTGTCTCGCCTGCGCGATTCGCAACTCGGCGACGAAAAGGTCAAGGACATCCACAACTACATTGTCAAGGGTGTGCTGTGGCAGGCGTTTACCGCCGACGAGCCGGTGGCCCTGCTGATTGATGAAATCGACAAAGCCGACATCGAGTTCCCGAACGACCTTTTGCGCGAAATCGACCGCATGGAGTTTTACGTCTATGAAACGCGCGAGCTGATCAAGGCCAAACACCGGCCGCTGGTGTTCATCACGTCGAACAATGAAAAGGAATTGCCGGACGCTTTTTTGCGCCGTTGCTTTTTTCACTACATCAAGTTCCCCGATGCCGACACCATGAAGCAAATCGTGGACGTGCACTTCCCGACGCTCAAGAAAGAACTGCTTGCCGCAGCGATGAAAACGTTTTACGACGTACGCAACCTGCCCGGCCTGAAAAAGAAACCGTCCACCAGCGAACTGCTCGACTGGCTCAAGTTGCTGGTGGCCGAAGACATTTCGCTTGAAGCGCTGCAAAGCACCGACCAGAAGGTTGCCGTGCCACCGCTGATCGGCGCACTGCTCAAAAATGAACAGGACGTGACTTTGTTTGAAAAGCTGGTGTTCATGCAGCGCAACAACCGTTAATCCCGAAAGCTACGGCATGAACCAGCGGTCGTTGTGGATAGAAGGCGTGTCAGATGCCATTGGTTTTCTGGGCGGCGCGCTGCTGGGTTTCTGGGCCGGTCATCTGCTGGGACTGGAGATCTTTGCGCCGGGCTACGGCAACCGCACCATTGGCGCCATCTTGCTGGTCGGGCTGGGCGGAGGTCTGGGTCTGCAGCTCGCGCGGCGCTGGCGTTGCACACTGGCAAGAAAACGCGATGAAAACCAGTGACCTCGTGAACATGACGTCCCCGCCCTGTTCATGGCAAGTCAGCCTTGTTCAATATCTGTCGGTTGGTGAGCAAAACAATCGCCTGGCAAAAGGATGCACACTGAATGCGATTCATTGAACCCATTACCCTGACAGGCCACGAGTGGGTGATCCTGGAGCCGCTGGAAAGCAGGCACGAGTCCGAACTGCTGGATGCAGCCAGGGACGGCGAACTCTGGAAGCTCTGGTACACCGCAATTGCCAGCCCTGACGCCGTGATCAACTACATGAACGACGCCCTGAAAATGCGCGATGCATCCGGCGCCATGCCGTTCGTCGTGCGCCGCAAGCCGGACGGGAAAATTGTCGGCGCCACCCGTTTCTTCAATGTCGACCCTAAAAATCGCCGGCTGGAAATTGGCCACACCTGGTACAGCAAAAGCGTTCAGCGCACCGGATTGAACACCGAGGCCAAGCTGCTTTTGCTGAAGCACGCATTTGAGAAACTGAACTGCATTGCGGTGGAATTCCGCACCCACTGGTTCAATTTCGACAGTCGGGCAGCCATTGCCCGACTGGGCGCCAAACAAGACGGCGTACTGCGCAACCACCAAATCTCGCCCAATGGCACGCTGCGCGACACGGTTGTGTTCAGCATCATTGCCAGTGAGTGGCCCACGGTCAAGGTGCACCTGTTGCATCAACTTGGCAAACCCCGCGACTGATTGTTAAATACACCATGCTGATCGATTTTTTCTACACCTTGCGTTCGGCCAAGCTGCCGGTTTCCGTCAAGGAATTCCTGATGCTGCTCGAAGCGTTGCAGGCCGGCGTGGTCGGTCCCAACAGCGGCCAGGCTGACGGCCTCGATGGCGACATCAGCGAAGGCGCTTACAAGATTGACGACTTCTATTACCTGAGCCGCACGGTCCTGGTGAAGGACGAAAAACACTACGACAAGTTTGATCGCGCCTTTGCCAGCTATTTCAAGGGCGTGGAAATGGTGGCCGACTTCACCAAGGACATTCCGCTCGAATGGCTGCGCAAGAACCTGGAGCTCGAACTCAGCCCCGAGGACAAGGCGAAGATTGAAAAAATGGGTTGGGACGAGCTGATGGAAACGTTGAAAAAGCGTTTTGAAGAGCAAAAAGAGCGCCACGAGGGCGGCAGCAAATGGATTGGCACCGGCGGCACCTCTCCCTTTGGCGCCAACGGCTTCAACCCGCAAGGCATTCGCATCGGCCAGGAAAAAAGCCGAAACCGCAGCGCGGTCAAGGTGTGGGACCAGCGCGCCTACAAGGATTACGACGACACGCAGGAACTCGGCACGCGCAATATCAAGGTTGCTTTGCGTCGACTGCGCAAGTTCGCCCGACAGGGCAACCAGGAAGAGCTGGACCTGGACGACACCATCCGCTCGACCGCCGCCAATGCGGGCTGGCTCGACATCAAGATGGTGCCCGAGCGCCACAACAACGTGAAGGTGCTGCTGCTGATGGACGTGGGCGGCACCATGGACGACCACATCCACCGTGTTGAAGAAATGTTTTCCGCTGTCAAGGCCGAGTTCAAGCACCTGGAGTTCTATTACTTCCACAACTGCGTGTATGACTTCATGTGGAAGAACAACCGCCGCCGTTTTGCCGAGAAGTTTCCGACCTGGGACATCATCCGCAAGTACAACAAGGACTACAAACTGATCTTTGTCGGCGATGCGACCATGAGTCCCTACGAAATCCTGCAGGCGGGCGGCAGCGTCGAATACAACAACGAGGAAGCCGGCGCCGAATGGCTGCAGCGGCTCACCAACGCGTTTCCAAAATTTGCCTGGATCAACCCCGAGCCGCAGGGCATCTGGCAATACCGCCAGAGCATCAGCGTGATCCAGCAGCTGATGGGCCAGCGCATGTATCCCCTGACCCTGAAAGGGCTTGAAGAAGCCATTCGGCTGCTTTCGAAATAATGTCAAAGTAAACTGGCGCCGTGATTCACAACAGTACCCACTGCCTGCGGACAGCCTTTGGTACATTTCCAACCTCTGCCCGTTCTGCGCTCTCCTCTTTTGCACTGACAGCGTTGTTTATCGTTTCGGCGGCCAATGCACAAACGGCCGCGTCTGTGGCTCCGCCAGCAGATCCGTCGATATCGTCTATTTCCACACCCCCTTCCAGCGTCCAGCAAACAGCACCCGCGCCTGAACCTCCGCCCGAACAAGTCGAACCCGAAAATACACCGCAAGGCGCTGTCGGCCCGACCAGCGCCGAGCCCGAAGTGACTGCTTTTGACATAGTGGTTCGCGCGCCGTCAGAAGTTCGTGAAATGCTCGAAAAGCACCTTGAACTGCAGCGCTACCGCGCCGTCACCGATCTGGACGCTGCCGAGTTGGCGCGCCTGATCGTGCTGGCCGAACGCAATGTGCGCAATCTGGTGGGCACGTTGGGCTACTTCAGCCCCGAAATCCGCATCACGCGCGAAGGCAGTGCTGATGAGCGAGCCGTCATCGTGGTCGCAGTCGAGCCGGGTCAAGCCACGACCATCGGCCCGGTGGCCATAACCTTTGCCGGTGAGATTGCCGAATCATCTGACGCCGACGCGATGGCGCAACGCACTGAAATTCAGCGCGACTGGCGCTTGCCAACAGGCCAGTCTTTCACCCAGGACGCCTGGAGCAGCGCCAAGACCCAGGCTTTACGTCAGCTGGTCGCCCGCCGCTATCCAGCGGGCAAGTTAGCGGGAAGCCTGGCCGACGTGGACGCTCCGAGCCACACGGCCAGTTTGCGGGTGGATCTGGATTCCGGCCCGCTGTACCGGTTGGGCCCGATGCAGGTCAGCG
This sequence comes from Polaromonas sp. CG_9.7, assembly GCF_015752205.1. Lineage (GTDB taxonomy): Bacteria > Pseudomonadota > Gammaproteobacteria > Burkholderiales > Burkholderiaceae_C > Polaromonas. The sequence continues at coordinate 152,222 of NZ_JADOVG010000006.1, read as the reverse complement.
GCGTCGAGCGTTTCGCTCCGGTGCTGGTGCCCCGCCTGGCGCGGTTGAATGAGGGCGAGGTCTACGACCTGAACCGGCTGGTCCAGGCACAGTTGCGACTGGCGTCCAGTGGCTACTTTGACTCGGCCTATGTTTTCATCAATCCCGACAACGACCCGCTGGCGGTTCCCGTGCAAGTACAGGTGCGTGAAGCAAAGCTTCAAAAAATCATTCTTGGCGTTGGCGTGACCACCGACAGCGGGCCACGCGCCTCGGTGGAGCACACGCATCTCCGGGTACCCGGCACTGACTGGCGCGCTGTGACCAAGCTCCAGCTGGAGAAAAATTCGCCGTTTGTCCAGACCGAATGGACCTCCATTCCAGACGAAGCCAACTGGCGCTGGGGCGTCCTGGCGCGTGCCGAGCGGATCAATGACAACGAGTTGATCACTCAGGCGCAGCGCCTGCGATTTGGCCGATCGCAAGTTGGCGACCGGATTGACCGCAATATTTATCTTCAATACGACCGGGCCAACGTGCAAGGCGCGGGGCTTCTGGGCAATTCAGCGGCTGCTACCGGCGACGGCTCGGCACTGACGGCCAATTACGTCTGGACCGGTCGGTACTTTGACAGCCTGCCTTTTCCCAGCCGTGGCTATGCCTTGGGCGTTGAACTGGGAGCCGGCACCACATTGGGCCAGGACCGCCAGCCCTTTACCCGCACAGTCGGCCGCTGGCTGGGGATCAAGCCCCTGGAAAACGGCCGGATTGCGATGCGCGCCGAAGCCGGCGCAGTACTCGCCAAGGACACGGCGAATATTCCGGCCACCCAGCTGTTTCGCACCGGAGGCGACAACACGGTGCGGGGCTATGGCTACCGCGACATCGGCATTGCGCTGGCCAACGGCGTGATTGGTCCCGGCCGGTACCTGGCCATTGGCAGTGTCGAGTGGCAGCGTCCCATCACCCTTCGTGGCCAATCCAACGAATTCGAACACACGGTGTTCGTCGACGCCGGCGCAGTGGCTGACAAGCCGCAAGACCTGCGGCCGTCCTTCGGCGTCGGAACCGGCCTGCGATGGAAAAGCCCGATCGGTCCCCTGCAGATTGACCTGGCCTATGGCCTGAAGGTCAAGCAGGCACGCTTGCATATCAGCGTCGGCTTCGTTTTCTGATGGTTGCCCCCAATACTTCCCATAACCAGCCCGCTGTTGCTGCCAAGCCATCAAGGCCATGGCTGAAAGCGGCTGCATGGACAGCCGCCGGCCTTGTCATGCTGGCTGTTGGCACGACGGGCGGGCTGTGGTGGTGGGCTGGCACTGAAGGCTCGCTGGCCAAGGGTCTGCGCTGGGTCGGCCAGTCCCAGCCGCTGACCTTTGAATCGGCAACGGGCTCCTTGCGGTCTGGCGGGCATATCGACCAGTTGCGCTGGCAACAGGACGGCATCTCTGTCGATGCCCGCGACGTCAGCCTGGCCTGGCAGCCCTGGTCGCTGCTTCAGGGAACGCTCAAGCTCGACCGCTTTGCCGCTGCCAGCATTGACGTGACCGACGTGCGCCCCCCAAGTCCCACGCCGGCGGCACCGCCCAATGCTTTGGGCCTTCCCTTGCGGATTGCGCTCGACGAGTTCTCGGTGGGCCAGTTCAAGCTTGCAGGCAACACCGCATTCACCGCCTTCAAAATTGCAGGCGGTTATGTCTACACCGGGCTGGCGCATCAGCTTGACCTGAAAAGCGTGTCCATTGACAAGGGCCGCTACAGCGGACGTGCCGCATTGACAGCCACCAGCCCGCTGACACTCGATGCAAGTCTGTCAGGCACGCTCGATGCGGCCATCCCCAACGGCGCACTGTCCGTGCCGCTGGCATTCCAGGGGACCGTCAAGGGACCCCTGACCGAACTGCTGGTCAAGGCCGAACTGCAAGTCACCACGCCAGCCACCGGTGAACAAAAACCATCCGGGCAGCCCCAGGCGAGCGCGACTGCTCGCGTCATGCCTTGGGCGGCACAGCCCTTGCCGCAAGCCGATGCCACCTTCCGTGACCTGGATATCGCAGCCCTGCTTCCAGACATGCCGCAAACGCTGCTGACAGGCAGCGCCAGCGTCAGGCCGCTCGAAGCCAGCAGACCGGTTGACCCCGGCAAGCCATCTTCCGCCCTGCAGGCCTGGGCACTGCAGCTAAAACTTGTCAACGCACTGCCCGGCCCCTGGGACCAGAAGCGCCTGCCGCTGGAGCAACTCGACACCCAGGGCGAATGGCGCAATGGGGCTGCCATGGTGCGTAGCCTCAAGGCGCAACTTGCTGACGGTGAACTTCTGGCCAACGGCCAATGGACCCAGCTACCCCCCGTTGGCGAAAACGCTGCGGCAGTTCAGGCTATGTCCGACCCGACCTGGAAAGTCGATGCCACGCTCAAGGGCATTAACCCTGCCCAACTGCACACCCAGCTGGCGCCCCTGCCGCTGAACGGCAAAGCCGAAGCCAGCGGCCAAGGCGCCAACCTGCGTTTCGATGCCAGCGTACAAACCGTGTCCGGCACGAAAGCAGCCGGCAGCCGGCCAGCGCCCCGAACCCATTCCGGACAGAATAACTTTTTGCAGCAATTGCGCCTGCGCGATGCCAGCGCCACGGGAACCTGGGACGCACAGCAAGCGGGCGGCACATTGGCGCTTTCGGCGCTGCGGGTCCGCACCGACGATGCCGAATTGAAGGGCCAGCTCGAAGTCCAACCCACGGAAAAAGCCGGTCAGGGCGCACTGGACCTGACGGCGCCTGGCTTGAACGCCCGGTTCAAGGGCGCGTTGCGGCCCACCACTGGCGATGGCGAGTTGCAACTGCAGGCCGGCGACGCAGCGCAAGCCTTGCGCTGGCTGCAAAAACTTCCCGGCATGCCGGCTGCCGCGTTGAACGCCTCCGCCAGTGGCAACGCCGGACTTCAGGCACTCTGGCAAGGCGGCTGGCAGAACCCGGCAGTGCAGGCGACACTGCAAGTCCCGTCAATGGACTGGATCGCGGCCAGCCCCAAGGCCGTGAAAAAGGTAAAAGTCACACCAGTAACACCAGTAACACCAGTAACACTAGAAACGCCCACAGCGCCGGTTGCTGCTACCGCAACCCTGTTGAAAATCCGCGAACTTCGGGCCACGCTGTCAGGCCGCCTGAGCCAGGCGCAGCTGCAAGCGCAGGGCCGCGTTGAAATCGACCAGCGCCGCTATGCGCTGCAAATGGCAGGCGATGGCGGGCGCATGCAAACGGCGGGCAAAGCCAATGACGGGCTGAACGAGGCGCCTTGGCAAGCCGTGGTCAGACAATTGAGCCTGAGCGTGGAAGACCCCGCCTTGGGCGCTGGTGCCTGGCGACTGGCCACGCGCGGTCCGCTGCCCCTCAAGTGGACCCCCACGCGCAATGGCGGCGCTTTTGAAAGTGGCGCTGGCGAAGCCCTGTTGACGGCGCCATCTACCAATGTGTCAATCGCTGCGCCATCACAAGCCGCAATCTCATGGCAACCCGTGCGCTGGCGCTCGGGTGAACTCGTGACCGCTGGAAGAATAACCGGCCTGCCGATCACCTGGGTTGAATTGATCGCCGGTCCACAAATGAAAGATGCCGGGCTGGGCGGCAGCCTGGTGTTTGACGGTCAATGGGACGTCGTGCTTGGCAATACCCTGCAGCTCAAAGCCAGCTTGGCGCGCAGCAGCGGCGATATTACCGTGCAGGCCGAAGGTGTTCAAGGAAATTCGGCGCGCGTGGCAGCCGGCATCAGGCAAGCCCGGCTTTCGCTGGAAACCGCAGGCGACGCCTTGAGCCTTGCACTGGTCTGGGACAGCGAACGTGCCGGCACGGCCAGCGGCCAGTTCAGGACGCGGCTGACTCGCGCCGCTGAAGGACAAGAAGCCATCGGCGGATGGCTCTGGCCCGAAGATGCGCCATTGAGCGGCCAGTTCAAGGCGCAACTGCCGCGCATCGGCGTCTGGTCCTTGCTGGCGCCGCCTGGCTGGCGCCTGCGCGGCTCGCTGGGCGCGGCCGTCGCCATTAGCGGAACACGCGCAAACCCTCGCCTGGCAGGCGATTTGCAGGCCAATGACCTGTCATTGCGTTCAGTGGTCGATGGCATCGAGTTCGGCAATGGCCGCCTGCGCGCCCGGCTCGACGGCACCCGCATGCGCATCGACGAATTTACCCTTCAGGGCGCAGGCGAAAAAGGCACCGGTGGCAGTCTTGACGCCCAGGGCGAAGCGGGCTGGATAGACGGCAAGCCGCAGGTGCAGCTTGCCGCCAAATTGAAAAAGCTGCGCGCCAGCATCCGCACCGACCGTAAAGTGACGGTTTCGGGTGATATCCAGGCCAGCCTAAAGGGCAACGCGGCTGAACTCACTGGCAAGCTGCTCATCGATCAGGCGCGCATCCTCTTACCCGAAGAAGGCACGCCGCAACTGGGCGATGACGTGGTGGTGCGCACCGCCAGCGGTGCGGCAGCAGGGCAGAAGGCCCCCGAGAAAACCAGCGCCCAGACTGCCGACAAGGCGCCAAGGCCCCTCAAGCTGGCGGTCGAGATCGACCTGGGACGCGATTTCCAGATTCAGGGCAAGGGCATTGACACGCGAATTCAAGGCACGCTCACCCTCAGCGGCGACTCGCTGACCGGTCCGCGCCTGCTGGGCACGGTCAGGACCGCTGGCGGTAAATACCGCGCCTATGGTCAGCGGCTGGATGTCGAACAGGGCCTGATTCGTTTCACCGGAGCCATCGACAACCCGACGCTCGACATTTTGGCCATTCGTCCCAACCTCACCCAGCGTGTCGGCGTGCAAATCACCGGCACCGCCTTGCTGCCCAGTGTCCGCCTGTATGCGCAACCCGAATTGCCGGATGCTGAGAAGCTGTCGTGGCTGGTCGTGGGCCGGGCGTCGGCTTCGGGCGGCGCTGAAGCTGCCTTGCTCCAGCAGGCGGCACTTGCATTGCTGGGCAGCAAAGGCGGCGGCATGTCAGGCGGTCTGGCCGCGTCGCTGGGTCTGGACGAGCTGTCGTTCCGGGGCGCATCAAGCAATGCGGACGGCACGGCCTCCGGTGGCGCAATTACATTGGGCAAGCGCTTTTCGAACAATTTTTACGCAGCCTACGAACGCAGCATTTCTGGCGCCCTCGGAACGCTGTTTGTTTTCTACGACCTGTCGCAGCGCTTCACGATCCGCGCCCAGGCAGGCCAGCAAAGCGCGGTGGACCTGATTTTTACCATTCCCTACGACTGATTCAGCCGCCACCGGCATTTAAAAAAGGGCTGGTCAGCGCATACAATTGACGGCTATTTGCTTGTTGCCAAGATGTGCCGCCATAGTTCAACGGATAGAACGAGTGCCTCCTAAGCGCTAGATACAGGTTCGATTCCTGTTGGTGGCACCACCTGATCAAATCGAGCAGTGTCATACATTCTCACAACCCGCGTAGCTCATAACTACAGCGGGTTTTTTGTTGTATCAAACGGCATTTCAAGAGATACCAAAAACTGAATGAGTTCTGAAATTTTCCGGGCTGATTTCAATACTCTGAAACACGCGAAAAGTAAAAATTTCAGCGTTTTCAAGCGCAGGCGCCAGAATCTTGCTGCAGTCAAAATTTGGCATGAAGCTGGTGTAGCTTTCCTTGTTCAGTTGGCTATAGCCGGTGTTGCCTGTTGCGTTTCAAGCAATAGCGGAACGCGTTTTTCTGGCAATCTCACCATTCAAAAAATTCAGCACTAACGCTATTCTATTGATAGCTACCAACATATGAATGGTATGCGGAAAAGGCATTTTTAATGATAAAAATTATTTCCTGGTTATGGCGGATTCGCTCTGGACTCTGGAATCCTTTGATGAACACAGGCGGACGTCGAGAAGGTTTGAAGTTTCAATCTTGAGTCCCAGATGCGGCGCTTGCCCAAACCAAGCCGCACCCCGATTGGCGCCAATCCTAGGAACGCCTCACCAGCAATTGCGAAGCAAGTTGCTCCAGCGCATGACTGTAAGGATTTTTAGGCAAGGCTTGCAAAGCATCCAGCGCACGCAGCGCTTCTCCGGCAGCAGCGTCCCGGGTGGCCTGCAGGGCGCCGGTCTGCTGGACAATGGCAATGATTTCTGCCATCTGCCCGGTGCCGCCGGTTTCAATCGCCTGCCGGATGGTCAGGCGCTCGGCTTCGGTGCCGCGCTGCATGGCGATGATCAGGGGCAGCGTGACCTTGCCTTCGCGCAAGTCATCCCCCAGGTTCTTGCCCATTTCCAGCACGTCGCCGTCATAGTCCAGCACATCGTCAATCACCTGGAACGCCGTGCCCAGCGCCTGTCCGTACTCGGCGCAATGCTGCTCGACAGCGGCTGAAGAACGGGCCAGCAAGGCGGCCAGCCGGGCACTGGCTTCAAACAGCTTGGCGGTCTTGGAGCGGATGACGCGCAGATAACCCTCTTCGGTCAGGTCGGCATCATGCATGTTCATGAGCTGCAGCACCTCGCCTTCGGCAATCACGTTGGTGGCCTCTGCCAGCGTTTCCATGATGCGCATCTCGCCGACTTCCACCATCATCTGGAAGGCGCGCGAATACAGGAAGTCGCCGACCAGCACGCTTGCGGGGTTGCCAAATACCTCGTTGGCGGTGGAGCGGCCCCGGCGCAGCGTCGATTCATCGACGACATCGTCATGCAGCAAGGTGGCAGTGTGAATGAATTCCACCACGGCAGCCAGGTTCAGCCGTTGCGGGCCGTGGTAGCCCAATGCGCCGGACATCAGCAGGACCAGGGCTGGCCTCAGACGCTTGCCACCGGCGGCAATGATGTATTGCGACACCTGTGCGACCAGAGGCACATCGGATTCAAGCCGGCGGGCAATGATGGCATCCATGGCTTTCATGTCGTCGGCGATCAGGGCAAGCGCAGCAGCGGTACTGGAAGAATTGGCAGACAAAGATAAATCCCGACATTAAGTTTGGGCAGATTATAGAAAGCCAGACATGCCTTGCAGGCCATCAAACCGAAGCAGGACAGGTTTGACTGTACATTTTTTAAGCGCAATGCTAGAATCTTGGGCTCTGTGGAAATCCGTCCGCAGAACTCAATTTACGAGGGTTTACATGTACGCGGTCATAAAAACCGGCGGCAAACAATACAAAGTTGCTGCTGGAGAAAAAATTAAAGTAGAACAGATTGCTGCGGACGTAGGCCAAGAGATCGTTATTGACCAGGTATTGGCTGTCGGCGAAGGCAGTTCAATCAAGGTTGGTACGCCCTTGGTTTCCGGCGCAACTGTTACTGTCACGGTGCTGTCTCACGGCAGGCACGACAAGGTTCGCATTTTCAAAATGCGCCGTCGCAAGCACTATCAGAAACGCCAGGGTCACCGGCAGAACTTCACTGAACTGCAAATCGGCGCGATCGTCGGCTAATCAGTCCAGTACCAGGAGTAACGAAAAATGGCACAGAAAAAAGGCGGCGGCTCTACGCGAAACGGGCGTGATTCACAGCCCAAGATGCTTGGCGTCAAGAAATTTGGCGGCGAAGTAATCAACGCCGGCAGCATCATCGTGCGCCAGCGTGGTACCCAGTTCCACCCGGGCGTCAATGTCGGCATCGGCAAAGACCACACCCTGTATGCACTGGTGGACGGTCAAGTCTCCTTTTGCGTCAAGGGTTCGATGAACAAGCGCACTGTCAATGTGACCTCGGCGTAAGCCGATCACTTCGATGGCATCGAAGCCCCGACCAGTCGGGGCTTTTTTGTTTGTCAAACGCCCTCCTGATTTCCTTTCCTTCCTGCACACCACTCCATCATGAAATTTGTTGACGAAGCTTATATTGACATTGCCGCCGGCGATGGCGGGAGCGGCTGCGTCTCGTTCAGCCACGAAAAATACAAAGAATTCGGTGGTCCGAACGGGGGGGACGGCGGGCGCGGCGGCCATGTGTACGCAGTGGCGGACATCAACCTGAACACGCTGGTCGACTTCCGGTTTTCACGCCGGCACGAAGCGCGCAATGGCGGCCACGGCATGGGTTCGGACATGTTCGGAGCCAAGGGCGACGACATCATCTTAAAAATGCCGGTTGGCACCATCCTGACCGATGGCGAAACCGGCGAAGTTCTTTTCGAGTTGCTGGTGCCCGGCGAACAGATCCTGATCGCCAAGGGTGGCGACGGCGGTTTTGGCAACCTGCGCTTCAAAAGCTCGACGAATCGAGCGCCGCGCAGCAAGACGCCCGGCTGGCCCGGCGACCGCAAAAGCCTGAAGCTCGAACTCAAGGTGCTGGCCGATGTGGGCCTGCTGGGCATGCCGAATGCCGGCAAATCGACGTTCATCTCGGCGGTCTCGAATGCCCGACCGCGCATTGCCGATTACCCGTTCACCACGCTGCACCCGAATCTGGGCGTGGTCCGGGTCGGGCCTGAACAGAGTTTTGTCGTGGCTGACTTGCCCGGTTTGATTGAAGGTGCATCGGAGGGTGCGGGCTTGGGGCACCTGTTTTTACGGCACCTGCAGCGCACCCGCCTGCTGCTGCATATTGTCGATCTGGCGCCGTTTGATGAAAACGTCGATCCGGTGGCGCAGGCCAAGGCCATCGTCGGCGAGCTCAAGAAGTACGACGAGGCACTGCACAAAAAGCCGCGATGGCTTGTCCTCAACAAGCTCGACATGGTCGATGGCGACAAGCGTGTTGAAGTCGTCAAAGATTTTGTCAAGCGTTTCAAGTTCAAAGGCCCGGTTTTTGAAATTTCTGCGCTGACCCGCGAAGGCTGCGAGCAGCTTGTCAAGACGATTTACCAGCATGTCAAGAAAGTCCAGAAGAGCGAGCAGCCCGAGGAAGAAATCGATCCACGTTTCATCGAACTGCCGCCCGAGCCCAAAAGCCCGGCGTCCTCCGACTGATGACGGTTCACTCCCCTGCAACCGAAGCCTGTCGGTTGCTCTGTAAATAATAGCTGACTACGCGCACCCACCTTGCGCCAGAGCCTTGAAACACTGAAAAATGTACGATCCTTCAGGTTCTCCTGTTTTGCGCAACGCCCGGCGCATTGTGGTCAAGGTCGGTTCCAGCCTGGTGACCAACGAAGGCCGGGGACTGGATGCCGAGGCCATCGGCCAGTGGTCCGAGCAGCTGGCCGCCCTGGTCAAGGATGGACGCGAAGTCATCATGGTGAGCAGCGGCGCGATTGCCGAAGGCATGAAGCGGTTGGGCTGGCGCACACGTCCCAAAGCCATTCATGAACTGCAGGCGGCAGCCGCCGTGGGTCAGATGGGCCTGGTGCAGATGTATGAAACCAAGCTCCGCGAAAACGGCATCGGCAGCGCGCAGGTGCTGTTGACCCATGCCGATCTGGCCGACCGGGAGCGCTACCTCAATGCGCGATCCACCCTGCTGACGCTCCTGCAGCTTGGCGTGGTGCCAGTAATCAACGAGAACGACACGGTCGTCAATGACGAGATCAAGTTTGGCGACAATGACACCCTCGGTGCGCTGGTGGCCAACCTGGTCGAAGCCGATGCGTTGATCATCCTGACCGACCAGAAGGGCCTGTACACCGCCGATCCACGCAAAAACCCGGCAGCGCAATTCATTCATGAAGCCAAGGCCGGCGACACAGCGCTCGAAGCCATGGCGGGCGGCGCGGGTTCCAGCATTGGCCGCGGCGGCATGATCACCAAAATCCTGGCAGCCAAGCGTGCGGCGGGTTCTGGGGCCTCGACCGTGATTGCCTGGGGCCGTGAACCCCAAGCCTTGATTCGGCTGACCCGTGGCGAGGCGATTGGCACGCTGCTGGTGGCCCAGACCCAGAAAATGCAGGCGCGCAAGCAATGGATGGCGGATCATCTGCAATTGCGCGGTTCCGTCACGGTGGATATGGGCGCTGCCAGCATGGTGAAGATCAGCGGCAAGAGCCTGCTGCCCATCGGCATGACCGGGGTACAGGGTTATTTTTCACGCGGCGACGTGATTGCCATCAAGGACACAGATGGAATTGAAATTGCGCGCGGCCTGGCCAACTATTCCAGTTCGGAAGCCCGGCTGATTTGCCGCAAGGTTTCGTCGGAATTCGAACGATTGCTTGGCTACACAGGCGAATCCGAAATGGTCCATCGCACCAACCTGATCCTCAGCCGCTAGCCTGACGCAGGCATTGCCAGCAAAGGCTTGCGACCCTGGGCCTATGGCGTCACGCCGTAATTCGGGTTCTTCAACCGGTTCACCATTTCCCTGACGGACGTTGCCGGTGCTGCATTGTCACAAGCACCCGCCTTTGCCAGGCGCAAGGGATGTTTGAAGGGTGCATTGCCATACATAGAGCGCCATTCCGGAGTGCTGACCGGCGTCCACTTCCTGTCAGTCGAATAACGGGCATAGGTCTTGAACTCACCGGTGGCGCAGCGTATGCCTTCATACATCACGTTGCGCACCCCGCTGGCGCTGGTCGCCACCATCACATAACGCACCAGACCATCGCTTTGGGTGATGCTGATGGACGCAGGATCAACGCCGTACACCAGTGATGAATTGGGTGAAACATCCACACTGACCAGCTTGTCCACATCAAAAGCAGGCGGCGGCGGTGCATCGGACTCTTTCCATTCGGGTTCATCGACGTCAAATTGTGACCAGACCGGGGTGGTCAAACCAAGCAGCAAGATACTTGCAACTATTGAGACGGACTTGAATTTCATATTTTTTTCGAGGGTACATCCAGGCCATGACTGGTTTGTGGATCAGGCTCGAAAGTAGCGCCGGGTGGCAACTCGAAAGGAACTCCCGGACGACTGGCGCAAGCAGGAATTCCAACCCCGGCAAGGAACGACGCAGACTCCGCCGACTGGCCGGCCAGCAGGTCGCGCTGGTGCAGTCCGCCGCGCAAGAAGCGGTTGCGCTGCTCAGGACGCACATCAAAGCGGAATTCGCAGCGTGGCACGAACCGGGACAACTCGGTCAGCGCCATTTCGTAAACGCCACGCTTGAACTCGACCACCACATCAAGCGGCACCCAATAGTCGTTCCAGCGCCATGCATCGAACTCCGGATGGTTGGTGGCGCGCAGGTTCAGATCCCAGTCGTGACCGACCAGTTGGAGCAGAAACCAGATTTGTTTCTGGCCTTTGTAGTGTCCGCGCGCATCGCGCCGGATGAATCGGTCGGGCACCTCATAGCGCAACCAGTCTCGGGTACGGGCCAACACCTGAACGTGCTGTGGGTGCAGGCCAACCTCTTCATGCAACTCGCGAAACATGGCTTGTTCAGGGTTTTCGCCCCGATCAATGCCGCCTTGCGGAAATTGCCACGAGTGGGTACGGATGCGTTTGCCCCAAAATACCTGACTTCTCTGGTTGAGCAAGATGATGCCGACATTGGGCCGAAATCCGTCCCTGTCAAGCATAATCAAACCTCAAAATTTTTAAACTGAGTCCATTATGCACAGCGAAGGCGCACCCGCCAAGCGCCCGGCCGGACGACAGTCTCCAAACCCAGAAAAATAGCCCATGAAAGCCTCCCAGTTCTTCATTTCCACTCTCAAGGAAGCCCCGGCCGACGCAGAAATCGTCAGCCACCAGCTCATGATGCGCGCCGGCCTGATCAAGAAACTGGGCGCCGGCATCTACAACTACATGCCCATGGGACTGCGCGTGATCCGCAAGGTCGAAGCGATTGTCCGCGAGGAGATGAACCGGGCCGGCGCGATTGAAATGAGCATGCCGGTGGTGCAGCCCGGCGAACTCTGGCAGGAAACCGGCCGCTTTGAAAGCATGGGGCCTGAACTGCTGCGCATCAAGGACCGCCATGGCCGCGACTTCGTGGTGCAGCCAACCAGCGAGGAAGTCGTCACTGACGTGATGCGCCAGGACATCCGCAGCTACAAGCAGCTGCCCAAAAACCTCTACCAGATCCAGACCAAGTTCCGCGATGAGCGCCGTCCGCGTTTTGGCCTGATGCGTGGCCGTGAATTCATCATGAAGGATGCTTACAGCTTCGACCGCGACCCCCCCGCCGCGAAGGTCAGCTACCAGAACATGGCGCAGGCGTATCGCCGTATCTTTGACCGTTTCGGCCTGACCTACCGCGCCGTGGCCGCCGACAGCGGCGCCATCGGCGGCGACCTGAGTGAAGAGTTCCAGGTGATTGCCGCCACCGGCGAGGACGCAATCGTCTACTGCCCCACCAGCGACTACGCGGCCAACATGGAAAAAGCCGAGGCGCTGGCTCCTGCCGGCCCGTGCCAGCAGGCTTCGCAGCCGCTCACCAAAACGGCGACGCCGGGCAAAGCCACCTGCGCCGATGTGGCAGAGCTGCTTGGCATCCCGCTGGAAACGACCGTGAAGTCGCTGGTGTTGGCCACGGACCAGACCAACGAAGCTGGCGAAGTCGTCAAGGCACAGGTCTGGCTGCTGCTGCTGCGCGGCGACCACCAAATGAACGAAATCAAGGTCGGCAAGGTGGTCGGTCTGGCTGGTTTTCGCTTCGCCACACTGGCCGAGATTGACGAGCACTTTGGCTGCGAGCCGGGCTACCTCGGACCACTGAACCTGAAAAAGCCGGTCAAGCTGGTGGTGGACCGCGAAGTCGCCGTGCTGGCCGACTGGGTCTGCGGCGCCAATGAAGCCGATTTTCACATCACAGGCGTGAACTGGGGCCGTGACCTGCCCGAGCCCGACTTGGTCGCAGATATCCGCAACGTGGTCGCCGGCGACGCGTCGCCTGACGGCCAGGGCGTGCTGGCCATTGAGCGCGGCATCGAGGTCGGCCATGTGTTCTACCTCGGCACCAAGTACAGCAAAGCCATGAACGCCACCTTCCTGGGCGAGAACGGCAAGCCGCAATTCCTGGAAATGGGCTGCTACGGCATTGGCATCACCCGCCTGCCGGCAGCGGCCATCGAGCAGAACCATGACGAGCGCGGCATCATCTGGCCGGATGCGATTGCCCCTTTCACGCTGGTGATCTGCCCGATCAGCCCGGACCGTTTTCCTGACGTGAAAGCGGCTGCCGACAAACTGCATGCCGAATTGCTGGTCGCAGGCGTCGATGTAATGCTGGACGATCGCAACGAGCGGCCGGGCGCCATGTTTGCCGACTGGGAGTTGATTGGCGTGCCGCACCGCATCACGATTGGGGACCGGGGCCTGAAAGAAGGCCATATCGAATACCAGCACCGCCGCGACACGGCCGCCAGCAAGGTCGATGCGGCGAACGTGTTCGACTTTCTCAAAAACAAACTGGCGTTGTGAACGCTGGCAAATCGTGTTGATCCGCTTATGACTGTGCTCCTGTCGGCTACAAAAGCACCATTGACTTTTTCAAGGAGAAAATGGCTCTACCGCTTTTCTGGCGGTGGGTTATTGCTATTTTTTTCGAAGCACGCAAGTGCTGGAGGGCAGCTTGAGGAACCGCTGATCGACTCGGTGCGAACGGCATTGGGCTCGGCCATTGCCAACCATGCACCGCCGATTCCCGAATTCGGCAGCACCGAATCCAAGCTGGCGTATCTGCGCTGGCTGGGCACCATGAGCGAGCGCCTGAAACGCAAAATACCCGAACTGCAGATTCGCAGGGAATTTTTGCAAACGGTCTGGTACGAAAGCAGGCGCGCCGGGCTGGACGTGACGCTGGTGATGGGCCTGATCCAGGTCGAAAGCAATTTCCGCAAGTTCGCCGTCAGCAGCGTTGGCGCGCGCGGCTACATGCAGGTCATGCCGTTCTGGACGCGCGTGATTGGCGATGGCGACCCGGGCAAGCTGTTCCACATGCAGACCAACCTGCGCTTCGGCTGCGTGATTCTTCGCCATTACCTGGACCGGGAGCGCGGCGATCCTTTTCTGGGACTGGGCCGTTACAACGGCAGCCGGGGCCGGGCGCCCTACCCCGAAGCGGTATTTGCCGCGCAGCGCAGCTGGCTGCCAGAAGACCGCGCCATCGGCTGAAGCACTCAAGCTGCCAGCGCGTCACGTTGAAACCGCAATGGCATCCACAGTGGCCAAGGTCGTGCCGGAAGTGCCATCGGCCAGCCGCGACACCATCACCTGGTCAATGCGGTAGCTGTCAACGTCGAGCACCTCGAACTTGAAGCCGCCCCAGCTCACGCTGTCAGTTCGCCGGGGCACGCGGCGCAGCATCACCATCAAAAAACCGGCCAGGGTTTCGTAGTCTTCGGCATGCGGCAAATGGTCAAGCCCCAGGGTGCGCAGCACGTTCTCGATGGGCGTGACGCCGTCGATCAGCCAGGAATTCTCGTCGCGCCGCACGATCAGTTCTTCATCGAAGGGCGACACCAGGTCGCCCATGACCGTGCTCATCACGTCGTTGAGCGTGACCACGCCAACCAGCATGCTGTACTCGTTCACGATGACGGCAAAGTCTTCATGCACCTGCCTGAATTGTTCCAGCACTTCGGACAGCGTCAGCCGGTCGGGAACGACCAGCACCTTGCGCACCAGGGTGTCGTCGGCGAGCGAAATCGGCTGGCCGTTGAGCACGCGCTGAAACAAGTCCTTGGCATCGACGTAACCCACCACATGGTCGATATCGCCCTCGCACACCGGATAGGTCGAAAACGGCTCGGCAGCGATGCGCAGCCTGATCACCGAGTCATGGTCATCGCGCAGAAAAAAGGCAATCCGGTCACGCGGCGACATGGCGCTGCCCACCGTACGGGTGTCGAGTTCAAACACATTCGTGATCACCTGCTGCTCACGTGCCGCCAGCACGCCGGCCACCGCGCCGGCTTCCATCATGGCCAGAATATCGTCCGAGGTGATGCGGTCGTCGCGCAGCGAGGACAAGCCGAACAGGCGAAACAGCGCATCGGCCAAGCGGCTGTAAAACCAGACCATGGGGCGCATCAGCGTCATGCAAACCGTCATGGGCGGCGACACGCGAATGGCCAGAAGCTCGGGCATCGCCATGCCCAGGCGCTTCGGAAAAAGGTCGGCGAACAAAATGAACAGCGACGTGACGATGAGGAAGGAGCTGAGAAAACCAACGGTCTGCGCGGTTGGCACTGCCAGCCAGAGTTCGAAAAACGCGTTGAAATGCGGGCTTAACGCGCCTTCGCCCACAATGCCGCCCAAAATGGCCACGGCGTTCTGGCCAATCTGCACGACGGTGAAATAGTCGCCGGGTTGCTCCTGAATACGCAGCACGCGTTCGGCATCTGCATTGCCGTCGTCAGCCATCTGTCGCAAGCGCAGGCGACGCGAAGCCGCCAGGGAAATTTCCGCCACGGAAAAAAATGCACTGGCTGCAATCAGCAGGCCAATCACAAAAAGGCTTTGGTAGAGGGTCATGGAAAGCAATAAGCAAAGGCCGGCAGCACAAGCGCACCGGGAACTGAGTTTAGCTGTCCATGAAGAGGTGCGGGCACGCTTGAAGCCAGGGCGCGGTGCAGTCAAAGACGCGATGTGCCGGTTTGCACAAAGTGCAGGAAGCGTGGGACGGTTGCGCCATTGGTCACTGAGAGCTCAAGGGCGCAAGCTTACGGCTGCCACTGCACGATATTCCAGAAATCAAGCAGAGATTTGCTATCTAATTAATAGCTACTTGCGTATATCAGTTGTGCGCTAGACACCTATTTTATAAAAAATAGGTGTTTGCAGGGCATCACGGCGGCGCCTGAACGTCACGCTCCTGCGCAAACCACGCCAGAACCGGAACTGTTCCCGGTAGCACGGGCGAGACCTGTACCGGCAGGCACTGCCATGCGAACTGTTGGCCTTCGTGCATCTGCAACTCGCCCAGCCAGTCAAAAACCTTGCAGAAGTTCAGGCGGACCAGCGCATGCGGGTAATCGACCATCTCGATTTTCCAGGGGTGAACGGCGCCAATGGTGATGCCGATTTCTTCCTGCAACTCGCGGCGCAGCGCTTGCTCAACGCTTTCACCAGCCTCAAGCTTGCCGCCCGGAAATTCCCAATAGCCTTCATAAACCTTGCCGGGCGGGCGGGAGGTCAGCAGGAACTGTCCATCGGGCTGGATCAACACCCCCACCGCCACTTCGACCACCTTGCGCTCGGGACCGCCTTCACGGGGCATTGCCACATCCGCCACCAGTACGTCAGTCACCCAATCGTGGCCGCATGCTGGCCGGCGTAGTCGCGCGCAAACTGGTAGGCCACGCGCCCGCTGCGCGAGCCGCGTTCCAGCGCCCAGACCAGCGAAGCCGGGCGTGCCGCGGCAATGGCTTCAGCGCCCACGCCAAACGACGACAGCCACTGCGCCACGATGGTCAGGTATTCGTCCTGGCTGAAGGGGTAAAAACTGACCCACAGGCCAAAACGCTCGGAAAGGGAAATCTTTTCCTCCACGACCTCGCCGGGATGCACTTCGCCGTCCTCGGTGTGGGTGTAGGTCAGGTTCTCCATCATGTACTCGGGCAATAGATGGCGGCGGTTGCTGGTGGCATAGATCAGCACATTTGGCGTGGCTGCGGCAATAGAGCCGTCAAGAATGGACTTGAGTGCCTTGTAGCCCGGCTCGCCTTCTTCAAAGCTGAGGTCGTCACAAAAGACGATGAACTTCTCGGGCAGGCCGGACACCACGTCAACAATGTCGGGCAGATCGGTCAGGTCGGCCTTGTCCACCTCAATCAGCCGCAAGCCCAGAGCCGAATATTCATTCAGGCAAGCCTTGATCAAAGACGATTTTCCGGTTCCGCGCGAGCCTGTCAGCAAGACATTGTTGGCCGGCTTGCCGTTGACGAACTGCTCGGTATTGCGGCGGATCTTGTCTTTCTGGTCTTCGATTTCCTTTAAATCAGTCAACTGCAGCGTGCCCAGGTGCCGAACCGGTTCCAGCGAAGCATGGCCGGAACCGCGCTTGCGGTAGCGGTAGGCCACGGAGGCACTCCAGTCGGGCGCGCCCAGGGGTTGCGGCAAGACAGATTCGATGCGCGCCATCAGCGACTCGACACGCACCATCAGGCGTTCAAACTGTTCATTCATGCGCAATCACCTGATTGTTTAGCTGCGGTAATCCGCGTTGATCTTGACGTAGTCGTAGGACAGGTCACAGGTCCAGATCGTGTCGGCAGCCGCACCCCGGCCGAGCACGACACGCACGGCGATCTCGGCTTGCTTCATCACGCGCTGGCCATCGGCTTCGACGTAGTCCGCATGCCGGCCGCCATTTTTGGCCACCAGCACATCGTCCAGGTAGAGGTCGATGTGCGTCGGGTCCAGGTCGGCGATACCGGCATAGCCTACGGCGGCCAGAATGCGCCCCAGATTGGGATCGCTGGCAAAAAATGCCGTCTTGACCAGCGGCGAATGGGCGATGGCATAGCCCACCTGTCGGCATTCCTCGCCGGTCTTGCCGCCTTCGACCCGGACGGTGATGAACTTGGTCGCCCCTTCGCCGTCGCGCACGATGGCTTGCGCGAGCTGCTGCGCAATGCCCATCATGGCCGAACGCAAGGCCTGGCCGTCGGCACTTTCCAGCGACGTCACAGGCGCATGCACCGCCTGGTTGCTGGCAATCACCACGAAGGAGTCATTGGTCGAGGTATCGCCGTCAATCGTGATGCGGTTGAAAGAGGCTTCGGCCAGTTCACTGGCCAGTTGCGCCATCAAGCCTTGCGACACACAGGCATCGGTGGCCAGAAAACCCAGCATCGTCGCCATGTTCGGGCGAATCATGCCCGCACCCTTGCTGATACCGGTGATGGTGACCGTGGCGCCGCCCAGGTTGACACGGGTTGAAAACGCCTTGGGCACCGTGTCGGTGGTCATGATGGCTTCGGCGGCATTCGCCCAGTTGTCTGCTTTGGCATCAGCCAGCGCGGCAGGAATTCCGGCCGCAATCCGGTCATGCGGCAGGGGCTCCATGATGACGCCGGTTGAAAACGGCAGGATCTGCTCTGGCGACAGGTTCAGAGCGCGGGCCAGTTCAATGCAGGTGGACTGGGCGCGAACCAGACCGTCCTGGCCGGTCCCTGCGTTGGCGTTACCGGTGTTGATCAGCATGGCCCGGATGCCGTGGCTCCGGCCCGCCTGGGCGGCCAGATGCTGGCGGCAGATTTGCACCGGCGCGGCGCAAAACCGGTTTTGGGTAAACACCGCGCCGACCGAAGCGCCTTCATCGAGCAGCAGCACAGCCAGGTCCTTGCGATGGGCCTTGCGGATGCCGGCTTCGGCAATGCCCCAGCGCACACCCGGCACGGCATGGAGGTCAGCGGCGGGTGTGGCCATCAGGTTGACAGGCATGAGATTGACTCCGGTAAAACAGGGTTGGGACGCCGCGAGCGCCCCTAAAAGATCAGGCTGCTGGGCGAATCAGGTCAGCTTGCCATGACAAAGCTTGTACTTTTTTCCAGAACCGCACGGGCATGGATCGTTGCGGCCCACACGCGGCATGGACGAAGCAGGAATGGCCTGCTGCCGGCGCGTCGCCTCGTCAACCCTGGTTTGCGTTTCGCCCGTTTCAGTCGGCTCGGTGTAGGTCACATTGATGATGTTCCCACCCCGGCTTTCAAGCGCTTCAGCCGCTTGCTCAAGTTGCTCATTGGACTGGACCTGGACGGTCATCAAGGTCTTGGTGACCTCGTTCTTCACGCTGTCCAGAAGTTGCCCGAACAACTCAAAGGCCTCGCGCTTGTATTCCTGCTTGGGCTGCTTCTGGGCATAGCCACGCAGGTGAATGCCCTGGCGCAGATAGTCCAGCGCGCTCAGGTGCTCACGCCAGTGGCTGTCGATGCTTTGCAGCAGCACGACACGTTCGAACTGCGTGAAGTTTTCCGCGCCAACTTTTTCCAGCTTGTCGGCAAAGGCGGCTTCGGCAGCGGCGTTGACCTTCTCCAGCACCTCCTCGTCGGTGATGGCTGTGGCGGCCTCGATTTCCTTGCGCAGATCCAGCTCGACATGCCAATCTTCGCGCAGCGTTTTTTCCAGCCCTGCCACGTCCCATTGCTCTTCGACGCTTTCCACCGGCACGTACTGCCGCGCCAGGTCGGTGAAGCAGCCTTCGCGCAGCGACGCGATTTGCGGCTGCAGGTCGCTGGCGTCCATGATGTCGTTGCGCTGCTGGTAGATCACCTTGCGCTGGTCGTTGGACACGTCGTCGTATTCAAGCAACTGCTTGCGAATATCGAAATTGCGCGCCTCGACCTTGCGCTGCGCCGACTCGATGCTGCGCGTGACGATGCCTGCTTCAATCGCTTCGCCATCGGGCATTTTCAGCCGCTCCATGATGGACTTGACACGGTCGCCAGCGAAAATACGCATCAGCGGATCATCCAGCCCGAGGTAAAAGCGCGAGGAACCGGGGTCACCCTGACGGCCTGAACGGCCGCGCAGCTGGTTGTCAATGCGGCGCGACTCATGCCGCTCGGTGGCAATGATGCGCAAACCGCCCAGCGCTGTCACTTGTTCATGCTCCTGCTTCCACTGGGCGCGCAAGCGGGCAATTTCAGCTTCTTTGGCGGCAGCGTCAAGTGATTCGTCAGCTTCCACCGGTTCCATCATTTTTTCAAGGTTGCCACCCAGCACGATATCGGTGCCGCGCCCTGCCATGTTGGTGGCAATGGTGATCATCTTTGGACGTCCGGCTTGCGCCACGATGTCAGCCTCGCGCGCATGCTGCTTGGCGTTGAGGACCTGGTGCGGCAGGTTTTCCTTGGACAGCAGCTGGTCAATAATTTCGGAATTTTCGATGGAACTTGTTCCCACCAGCACTGGCTGGCCGCGCTCATAGCATTCGCGAATATCCTTGATCGCCGCTTCGTATTTCTCGCGCGTGGTCTTGTAAACGCGGTCGAGTTGATCTTCACGCTTGCTCACGCGGTTGGGCGGAATCACCGTGGTTTCAAGACCGTAGATCTCCTGAAATTCGTAGGCTTCGGTGTCGGCTGTTCCGGTCATGCCGGCCAGGGTCTTGTACAGACGGAAATAGTTCTGGAAGGTGATCGAAGCCAGCGTCTGGTTTTCAGCCTGGATTTGAACCCCTTCCTTGGCTTCAACCGCCTGGTGCAGGCCATCGCTCCAGCGACGACCCGACATCAGGCGACCCGTGAACTCGTCCACGATCACGACTTCGCCCTCTTGCACCACATAGTGCTGATCGCGGTGGTACAGCAGGTTGCCGCGCAGGGCGGCATACAAATGGTGCATCAACGAAATATTGGCCGGATCGTAAAGCGTGGCGCCTTCGGGAATCAAACCCAGGTCAAACAGGATTTGTTCGGCACTTTCGTGGCCCTGTTCGGTCAGGAACACCTGGTGGGTCTTTTCATCGATCGTGTAGTCGCCAGGTTTTGTAACGCCCTCGCCGGTTCGCGGATCGGCCTCGCCTTCCTGGCGCGTCAGCAAGGGAACGACCTTGTTGATCGCCAGGTACATCTCGGTGTGGTCTTCGGCCTGGCCGCTGATGATGAGCGGGGTACGCGCCTCGTCAATCAAGATGGAGTCCACCTCATCAACGATCGCAAAGTTCAGGCCGCGCTGGACGCGGTCGCCGACTTCGTACACCATGTTGTCGCGCAGGTAATCAAAGCCGAACTCGTTGTTGGTGCCGTAGGTGATGTCGGAGTTGTAGGCTTCCTGCTTTTCCTGGCGCGACATGTTGGGCAAATTGATGCCGACACTCATGCCGAGAAAGTTGTACAGCTTGCCCATCCAGCGGGCATCCCGGCTGGCCAGGTAGTCGTTGACCGTGACCACATGCACGCCCTTGCCCGTCAGGGCATTGAGGTAGACCGGTAGCGTGGCGGTCAGGGTCTTGCCTTCGCCGGTACGCATTTCCGAAATCTTGCCGTTGTGCAGCGACATCCCGCCCAGCATCTGGACATCGAAATGGCGCATCTTCATAACGCGCTTGCTGCCTTCGCGCACCACAGCAAAAGCCTCGGGCAACAAAGCGTCCAGAGCTTCCCCGGCAGCTACCCGGTCCTTGAACTCCTGCGTCTTGGCGCGTAACTGGTCGTCATCAAGCTTTTCATACTGCGTTTCAAGCGTATTGATCTGGTCCACAGTTTTGCGGTATGTCTTGAGCAGCCGGTCGTTGCGGCTGCCGAAAATTTTTGTCAGGATATTGGAAGCCATAAATGCGAAGCCGCGAATGACTGCTCCCCTGAGCTTGCAATGCGGCCAAAATCCCTTATTGAGTACGGAACCTAGCTGTGGGCACAAACGGTTAGTTCAACCATGCGCAAACCGCAGATTTTAGCGCTGACAGGCAAACAGCTCTTCATGTACACCCAAGAAATGCGGTTTCCGGATCGGCAAACGGGAAATTGTGCGAAGCCTGAGCGTTTGTGACTATTTAAAACGATGGCGTAGAAAAAACCAGAGACAGACATCCATGATAATTACGCCGCCATGTTGACTTCCATCAAAAACTGAAAATGCACAGACGTTTGCAATCCGCAGTGAGTTTGCATCAGGCAGCCGGCAATTCGCCATCTCTCGCGCGGCTTGCCGACTTGGTTCGTGAGTCGAATCAACGATTGAAAGCGATTGAAACGCTGATTCCGGCGACTCTGAGGCCGTCCGTCAAGGCCGGGCCAATTGATGCCGAAAACTGGTGTCTTCTGGTAAACGGCAATGCAGCTTCTGCAAAAGTCCGACAACTGGTTCCACTCATCCAGTCGAGCCTTTTGCGCCAAGGCTGGAAGGCCAAGTCAATACGGCTCAAAATTTTGATCGCAAAAAACCGGTGATGGTTTGTGCTGAAAAGAGATTTGAAAAGTGGGTTTTGCTGTGCTATTTAATAAATAGCAAGAAATACTTTGTGGTGTTCGCAAACACTGCATTTACGCATGAACCATTGAATGGTGCCGCTTGTCGGAATCGAACTGACGACCTACCGCTTACAAGGCGGTTGCTCTACCAACTGAGCTAAAGCGGCACAAATAGTATTCTACTTCACGCGCTTGAGTGAAGGACGTGGGCGTGCTGGCGGTTTGGGCGGCTCAGGCGCATCCGTATTTTTTGGCTTGCCTTTGCCACCCGTATTTTTACTTGGTATGTTTTCCACAAGTTGCATGATTTTGTTGTCCGGCATTTCCGATGAAGGATTGTCAGTTTGCAAGACCTCTAAAACCGGCGCGGCAGGCTTTGATCCATCAGAATCGGTTGCTCCCGGAGAAATTGTTTCGAGAGGAAAAGCCATCCCTTGCCCATTTTCACGAGCATAGATGGCAATCACATGGCTAATAGGTACCAGAATTTCACGCGCAGCACCTCCGAAACGCGCCTTGAATTCAATGAACTCATTTCCCAAGCTCAGCGAACTGGTGGCGTCAAAACCGATGTTCAGCACGATCTCATTATCTTTTACGTACTCACGCGGTACTTGCACGGTGTTGTCTACCGATACAGCCACATAAGGCGTAAAGCCGTTGTCGGTACACCATTCGTACAAGGCACGAATCAGGTAGGGACGGGTTGATGTGGCGTTAGGAGCATTCATGAATTCGGCCAAGTGCTGATTCCTTTAAATTCGATGCGGTAGTTACTTGCGCATTACCTTTTCGGAAGGCGTCAGTGCCTCAATGTAGGCAGGTCGTGAAAAAATGCGTTCCGCATACTTGAGCAGGGGGGCAGCATTTTTTGACAGGTCGATACCGTAGTAGTCAAGGCGCCAGAGCAGCGGTGCAATCGCCACGTCAAGCATCGAGAAATTGTCCCCAAGCATGAACTTGTTCTTCAGAAAAATCGGTGCAAGTTGTGTCAGGCGGTCACGAATATGGGCACGTGATTTTTCAAGCGCTTTTTCGTTTCCCTTGGAAGCACGTGATTCAAGAGCGCTGACATGAACAAACAGTTCTTTTTCAAAATTCAGCAGAAACAGTCGAACCCGTGCGCGATCAACCGGATCGCCAGGCATCAGCTGCGGATGGGGAAAGCGCTCATCAATATATTCATTGATGATGTTCGACTCATACAGAATCAGGTCGCGCTCGACCAGAATGGGAACCTGGCCGTAGGGATTCATCACATTGATGTCTTCAGGCTTGTTGTACAGGTCAACGTCACGAATTTCAAAATCCATGCCCTTTTCAAACAACACAAAACGGCAACGATGTGAAAAAGGGCAGGTTGTACCTGAATAAAGGACCATCATGATTCGGAACTCCTAAAAGCAAAAGAGTGGAAGGCTAAGATTCAAACCTTAGAACCGTCCACTCCGAAGGTGCCAATATCCGCCAGGGCAAGCCCTGAACGCATTGATCAGCACAAAACTATTTGACGTCTTTCCAGAACGCCGCGTTGAGGCGCCATGCCACAAAGCTCAGACCAAGCAGAAACAGCAGCACCCACACACCAATACGAACACGGGTATTTTGAATAGGTTCTGCCATCCACTGAAGATAACCGACCAGATCGCCCATGGCCTGGTCATATTGCAGAGAGGTCATGGAGCCCGGCGTGACCTGTTCCCAACCTTTGAAAACAGCAACCTTGTGGCCGTGTTCTTCCTTCTCGTCATACAAGGGCTTGCGTATGCCCTGCAGCTCCCACAGAACGTGCGGCATGGCTACGTTCGGATAAGCCAGATTGTTCCAGCCCGTTGCCTTGGTTTCATCACGGTAGAAAGTACGCATGTACGTGTACAGGTAGTCCGCGCCTGAACCGCCTGCGCCGGCTCGTGAGCGGGCAATCAGGGTCAAGTCGGGTGGTGTACCACCAAACCAGTCCTTGGCTTGTTTGGGATCAATCGCCACCTTCATGGTCTCACCGACTTTTTCAGTCGTGAACAACAAGTTGTCCTTGATCTGCTGGTCGGTCAGGCCGATGTCTTTCAAGCGATTAAAGCGCATGAAGGCGGCTGAATGACAATTCAGGCAGTAGTTGACAAAAAGCTTCGCGCCGTTTTGCAAGGCAGCCATGTCATTTGTCTTGTTGGGCGCCTTGTCCCAGGCCATGCCACCTTCGGAAGCCTGCGCACCAGTCAGTAGACCCAGTGAAGCAATGAGGGCAAAAATTATTTTTTTCATAATCAAAATTTCCTGCTCTCAGTGGGCCGCGAAAGTAACACGGTCAGGAACACGTTTGAAAGTTCCCAGGCGACTCCACCAAGGCATCAACAGAAAGAAACCGAAGTAGAAAAGGGTTCCGATCTGCGAAACGCGTTCGCCAATAGCGGAAGGTGGCTGCACCCCCAGATAACCCAGGATAAAGAAGTTGAGAACAAAAACACCATAGAGGTATTTGTTCCAGGTTGGACGGTAGCGGATAGATTTGACTTCACTGTTGTCCAGCCATGGCAGGAAAAACAGGATGATGACGGCGCCACCCATGACCACGACACCCCAGAATTTGGCATCAATCAACAGCATTGCACCGACCAGAGCCACGGCAGCACCCACGATGACGGCCTTGAACAAGCCAGCGATCCGGGCCTTCAGCACACCCAGAACGGCACCCAGAAGTACGCAGGCAATCAAGGCATACATCATCTCGCTCGTGATGGCACGCAGCATCGAGTAGTAAGGCGTGAAATACCAGACCGGCGCGATGTGCAGTGGCGTTTTCAGCGGATCGGCGGGAATGAAGTTGTTGTACTCCAGGAAATAACCACCAAACTCGGGGGCAAAGAAAATAATCGCGCTGAAAATCATCAGGAAAAGACTGACGGCGAAAATATCATGCACCGTGTAGTACGGATGAAAGGGAATGGCATCCAGCGGATGACCGCTGCTATCGCGTGGCGCGTTAGGACCCTTGACCTCGACACCGTCCGGATTGTTGGAGCCAACTTCATGCAGCGCAATGATGTGCGCCACGACCAGGCCCAGCAACACCAGCGGCACGGCGATCACATGGAAAGCAAAAAAGCGGTTCAGCGTTGCATCGCCCACCACATAGTCACCGCGAATCAGCAGGGCCAGGTCAGGACCGATGAACGGAATGGCGGCAAACAGGTTCACGATGACTTGGGCGCCCCAATAGCTCATCTGGCCCCAGGGCAGCAGGTAGCCCATGAAGGCCTCGGCCATCAGCGCAAGGAAAATCGCGCAGCCGAACACCCAGATCAGTTCACGCGGCTTGCGGTAGCTGCCGTAGATCAGGCCACGGAACATGTGCAGATAAACCACAACGAAAAATGCCGATGCACCGGTGGAATGCATGTAGCGGATCAGCCAGCCCCAAGGCACATCGCGCATGATGTATTCGACTGAACCAAAAGCCAGTGATGCTTCGGGCTTGTAGTTCATCGTCAGGAAAATACCCGTGACGATCTGGATCACCAGCACCAGCAAGGCCAGTGCACCGAAGACGTACCAGAAATTGAAATTCTTCGGTGCGTAATATTCGCTCATATGCTCTTTGAAGAGCTTGCTGGCGGGAAAACGATTGTCTACCCACGTCATCGCCTTGTCGGCGAGCGGGGCATCTGGGGAAATTTCTTTGAATACAGCCATGACTGATCCTGGTTCGGTGAGTTTCTTTGGCCTTGAATTGATACAGTGCGCAAAGGCAGGGTTTCAAGCGCAGGTGACAGGGTCTTTTATAAAAGGTTGGAGGGCCTTCAAGCCTTCTTGTCCTCACCAATCAATAATTTTGCATCCGACAGGTACATGTGGGGAGGCACTTCGAGGTTGTCAGGTGAAGGCTTGTTTTTGTAAACGCGGCCGGCCAGGTCGAACGTCGATCCATGGCAAGGGCACAGGAAGCCGCCATGCCAGTCGTCGGGCAGCGATGGCTGCGGACCGGCCTGCAACTTGTCGGAGGGTGAACAGCCTAGATGCGGGCAAATACCCACCACCACCAAAGTGTCTGCCTTGATGGAACGAGTTTCGTTGCGCGCGTATGCGGGCGTCCACTCGGGCAGTTTTCGTTCAGAGTTAGGGTCTGCAAGCATGCTGTCAACCTGGGACAGGGTTGCCAGTTGCTCAGGCGTGCGCTTGAGAATCCAGACCGGTTTTCCGCGCCACTCCACGGTCATTTTTTCACCCGGCTTCAAGGCAGAAATATCGACCTCGACAGCAGCACCTGTAGCCTTGGCGCGCTCGGACGGCTGAAAAGTGCTGACAAACGGTACGGCCACAGCAGCAACGCCCGCTCCACCTACGGCACAGGTGGCAACGATCCAGTTTCTTTTATCTTTATCAACAGGTGCGCCGTGTGGCGCGCCTATTACGCTTGCTTGGGTCATGAAAGTCCTTCAAGAACTGGCTTGAAAAAGGAATAGTGGGGGATCAACCCGTGATTGTAGCGGAGCAGGAAGTGATGCTTTAAGGCTTCACAACGGTTTCCGGCGATCCTGGCCTGCCCGTTTGCGATTGAAGGGCTGGCATGGTTTGCTGCAAACAATGCTTCAAAGCAACTTGGAAATTCACCCCGAAGCTGCATAATTATTTGTCGTCAGCTGTGCTGAGATGCACGTACAACAACCCGAAGGAACTGGAGTGAAACTATGGGAATGATGCAGGAATTCAAGGAATTTGCCGTCAAGGGCAATGTAATGGACCTGGCCGTCGGTGTGATTATCGGGGGGGCGTTTGGAAAAATCGTCGATTCCATCGTTGGCGATCTGATCATGCCATTGGTCAGCAAGCTTTTTGGAGGGCTTGACTTCTCGAATTACTATGTTGCGCTGGCCGGGCAGGCTGCCGGACTCTCATTGGTCGAAGCAAAGAAGGCCGGGGCCGTCTTTGCTTACGGCAACTTCATCACGGTGGCGCTGAACTTCATCATCCTGGCTTTCATCATCTTCATGATGATCAAGCAGATGAACCGCCTCAGGAAGCCCCGTCCGCTCGCCGCTCCGCCAGCAACGGCGGAAGACATCGTGCTGTTGCGTGAAATCCGCGACAGCTTGAAACGTCAAGCATGATTCCCGCCATGTTGGCGCACCGACAAGCGCAGCGCTGACTCCGCTTCCAGCACGCGGCCTTCTATTGTTGGCCAGGCAGCTTGCTGTCTTGCCATCCGTATCGCGGCCAGCAGGCTGGATGCATCTGCCTGGCCGGTGCCGGCAATATCGAAAGCCGTGCCATGGTCCGGACTTGTGCGCACCAGCGGCAATCCCAGCGTGACGTTGACACCCTGCTCCACGCCCAGATATTTGACGGGAATCAAGCCCTGGTCGTGGTACATGGCCACCACCACATCAAACTCGCCCGACTTCAAGACGGTGTTGCGCGCGCGCATGAAAACTGTGTCCGGGGCGAAGGGACCTTGCACATTCAAACCTTCGCGCAATGCGGCAGCAATGGCAGGGCCAATGATCAATTGCTCTTCTGAACCAAACAAGCCGCCTTCACCGGCATGCGGATTCAGGCCCGCCACGGCGATGCGTGGCGGGTGCCCCAGAGCCGCCTTGAGTGCTTGGTGCGCAATGCGCAGTGTCTGCAGCACGTTGTCAAAGGTCACGGCGTCGATCGAATTTTTGAGCGACATGTGGATGCTCACCAGAACCGTCCGGAGTTCCTCATTGGCCAGCATCATGCGCACCGGGACTTCACTCACCGGTTTGCCCAAAAACGCCGCAGCTTCGGCCTGTAGCATTTCGGTATGGCCCGGGAAACGGGCCGCCCAGCCGCCGGCGGCAGACAGAGCCTCCTTGTGGATTGGCGCTGTGATCATGGCGGCAGCCTCGCCCGCCAGCACGGTGCGGGCGGCCCAGACGATGCAATCCGCAGCGGCTTTGCCAGCCAGGCCGCTGATCTCTCCGTAGGAAACCAATTCAGGCAGCGCGCATTTTTGCAACACGCCAATGCAGTTCGGCGGCACGGCAGGCAGGTCAGACAGCGAATCCAGTTCGGCTACCGGCATTGCCGGACTTCCACATGCGATGGCCACAAGGGCGCAAGCGCGGCGCAGCGTCGGCACGTCACCGACCACCACGCAGCCCGTCATATCCCGTGGTGAGTGAGCAAAGGCCCTGGCGATGATTTCCGGGCCAATGCCAGCGGCGTCGCCCATCGTGATGAGGAAAGGTCGGGTTTGGGTGGTCATGCAGGGTTGTCGATCTCAATGAACTGGTGATGCAAGCCGAATTGCGCTGCGACATGCGAGGCAAGTGCCGGTGCGCCGTAACGCTCCGAGGCATGGTGGCCACAGGCAATGAACGTCACGCCCGTCTCGCGCGCAAGATGCGCCTGCGGTTCGGAAATCTCGCCGGTGATGAAGGCGTCGGCCCCGGCGGCAATCGCTGGCTCGAAATAGCCTTGCGCCCCGCCGCTGCACCAAGCTATTTTTTTAATAGCTGCATGCCCAACTCCCACCAGGGTAACAGGCCTTTTCAACGTATTTTTAACATGCAACGCCAGATCGCTGGCCGTGGCAAAACTGCCACCGTCGCTTCGTCCGCCTAGAAATCCCAGGTCTTGTTCGCCAAAGCAATTGCTGGCCGTCAAGCCCAGCCGCAGGCCCAGCTGCGCATTGTTGCCCAGTTGGGGGTGCGCATCCAGCGGCAAGTGGTAGGCAAACA
Organism: Polaromonas sp. CG_9.7; assembly: GCF_015752205.1. Lineage (GTDB taxonomy): Bacteria > Pseudomonadota > Gammaproteobacteria > Burkholderiales > Burkholderiaceae_C > Polaromonas. The sequence goes on along the minus strand of NZ_JADOVG010000006.1, from coordinate 123,871 downwards.
AGCTGATGTCATGTGCCAGCAGCAGCGCGAGCCGCTGCTTCTTCCAGCCTGTAACGCGGCCGTCCTGACCACGCCAGAACAGGCCATGGTGCACAAATATGGCGTCGGCCTGCGCGTCGATGGCCGCTTCGATCAGCGCCCGGCTGGCCGTGACGCCGGAAATCACCCGGCGCACCTGGGTTTTCCCTTCCACCTGCAAGCCGTTGGGGCCGTAGTCCTTGAAACGTTCGGGCTGCAGCAGTTTGTCAAACGCCGCCAGCAACTCCTGTCTTGTCGTGGTGTTCATGACAGGATTGTCTCAGGCAGGACCATTTTGCCGCTTGTTCTGGATTTTTTTCCATGTTCAGGGCTTTGCATTGGCTTGCGTCCTACGCGGTGACATCCGGCATAAAGCACAATACGTGCTTGGCATCCTGCAGGCCGACTGCACCGACCACACCTGATTTTTTTTCATACCAGCCCACTCTTTTTTGTCCCATGAAGCGCACCTGGCTCCTGTTTTCCCAGACCGTCACTATTTTGGTGGCGGCTTATTTCGTCGTTGCGACGCTCCAACCACAATGGCTGAACAAACGCGCCACGATTGGCGGTGTTTCACTGATCGAAGCCCCCGCCAACAGCCAGCCACGCTCCACAACTTCGACTGGCTCCGTCAGTAACTTTGCGCAGGCAGCAAAAATAGCCTCGGCAGCCGTGGTCAGCATCAACACCAGCAAGGCCGCTGTCAAAAATCCGCAAATGAACGACCCCTGGTTCCGGTTTTTCTTTGGCGACCAGAACTCGGGTGAAGCGCAGGCAGGTTTGGGCAGCGGCGTGATCATGAGCAGCAGTGGCTACATCCTGACCAACAACCATGTGGTCGAAGGCGCTGATGAAATCGAGGTCGTTCTCAACGACACCCGCAAGACCCGCGCGAAAGTGATCGGCACCGATCCCGACACCGACCTGGCCATCCTCAAGATTGAGCTGGACAAGCTGCCGGTGATTGTCCTGGGCAACTCGGACGAGCTTCAGGTGGGCGAGCCAGTGCTGGCTATCGGCAATCCGTTTGGCGTGGGCCAGACCGTGACCGGCGGCATCGTCAGTGCCCTGGGCCGTAACCAGTTGGGCATCAACACCTTTGAAAATTTTATCCAGACCGATGCAGCCATCAATCCCGGCAATTCTGGCGGTGCGCTGGTCGATGTCAACGGCAACCTTCTGGGCATCAATACAGCCATCTATTCACGCTCGGGCGGCTCCATGGGCATTGGTTTTGCCATTCCGGTGTCTACCGCCAAGCAGGTGCTCGAAGGCATCGTCACTGAAGGCCAGGTGACCCGGGGATGGATTGGCGTAGAGCCGCAGGAACTCAATGCCGAACTGATCGACGCCTTCAGGCTCAAGCCGGAAGCGGCCAAGGCCGGCGGCGTGATCATCACGGGTGTGTTGCAAAACGGACCTGCTGCACAAGGTGGAATCCGTCCTGGCGATGTGATCATGGCTGTCGATGGCCATCCCGTGCGCAATGTCAGTCAGTTATTGACAGCAGTTGCTGCGCTCAAGCCGGGCACGCCTGCACCGCTGAAAGTGCTGCGCGGCGACGGACCTGTGGATATTTCGGTGACACCGGCCCAGCGCCAGCGCCCCAGAGTGCAGCGCTAAAGGCGCGCTGGTGATTCATTTGGCAAACGCCAGAACCTGTTCGGCTTGCATTGAATATCTGAAACTATAAAATCGATAGCAATAAACCCTTATGGGTATTGCGCAGACGATCTTATTTGTACAAGAGTCGCTGAGACTTCAGGATTTTGTAACTTCCGTGTCGGTGTCAGGCGCTTTGGTGCTTTTGAGGAACATCTGGGCGGCAAGAATGCCTACCTCGTACAACCCGCCTACCACCGCCAGCAGCATGATCATCGAGCCGGCATCGGGCGGCGTGACCAGTGCGGTGCCAATGGCAGCGGCCACCCAGAAATAACCACGGTATTCGCGCAGTTGGGCAACCGTCAGCACGCCCATGCGCACCAGCAAAATGACAGCGATCGGTACTTCAAAGGCCAGTCCGAAGGCCATGAACATGCCAAGCACGAAGTTCAGGTATTCCTCGATGTCTGGTGCCGCCGTGATCGACTTGGGCGCAAAGCTCTGGATGAACTTGAACACCTGCCCGAACACCACATAGTAGGAAAACGCCACACCGATGAAAAACAGCAACGTGCTGGAAATCACCAGGGGCATCACCAGCTTTTTTTCGTGCGAATAAAGACCGGGCGCAATAAAAGCCCACACCTGGTAAAGCACCACGGGCAGCGCAATCATGAAGGCTGCCATGAAGAGAATCTTGATCGGAACGACAAACGGCGACACCACGTTGGTGGCGATCAGGGTCGCGCCCTTGGGCAAACTGGCCACCAGCGGTGCGGCCATCAGGTCATACAAGGCACCCGGGCCGGGAAACAGCGCCAGGATGCCGGCCGCAATGCCGATGGCAATCACGGCCTTGAACATCCGGTCGCGCAACTCCATGAGATGCTGGACGAAAGGCTGCTCGGTGCCTGCGAGCTCGTCGGGTTTGTCGCCGCCGGTGGAGTGGGGATCGCTCATGAAGGAAGTTTGCGCTGTGTGGATTGCGCCGGTCTGCGCGCAAAGGAAAATTCAGGGAGATGCTTCATGCCTTGCGGCTGGGCTGCGGACGAAATCGTGCCACCCGGGCTGCACCGGACTGGGCCTTGGTGCGAATCCCGGAGCGGGCCTTGAACCATTGCGGCGTGGCGCCGCGCTTGAGCCGCCACTTCTTTTTAGGGTGCCGGTATTCGGGAAATACCTCAAAACCAGAAAAAGTGTCGGATGAAGTGGATGTTGCCGTGTCAGACCACGATTTCTCAAAGTCATTTGCACCGGTGCGGATTGAGCTTTCAACGTCGCGGGCCGCATCCTGGACGGTTTCCTTCATTTTCCGGAACTCGTCCAGATCCATGGAACGGTTCACTTCCTGCTTGACGTCGTTCACATAGCGCTGCGCCTTGCCCAGCAGCATGCCCACGGTGCGTGCCAGGCGCGGCAGCTTTTCGGGTCCGATGACGATGAGCGCAACCGCGCCGATCAGGGCGATTTTGGAGATGCCCAGATCAATCACGGCAGCTCAGCCCCGCAGGACAACGGCCACGCAAAAGGGACAGTTGTGGCATGCATCAGGGCTTTTGTCGGGCTTCGACGTCAACTGTGTTGCGCTCAGACGTGGCTTTGGCCTGGGCATGGGTCACCTGGCTGGCGGGCGCCTCCGGCTTTTCATCCTCGGGCAACTGGCTGCCATCCTTCATGCCGTCCTTGAAACCCTTGACGGCCCCGCCCAGGTCACTGCCCATGTTCCGAAGTTTTTTGGTGCCAAACACCATCACCACGATCAACAGCACGATCAACCAGTGCCATATGGAAAATCCACCCATAGTCATCTCCTAATCTAAAAACAGTCAATGGACTGCATGTTTGCGACAAAGCCTGATTCTAAAGGCCACATGTGACAGCGCTGATCACCCTGCAAGCCTGCAGGGTTGTTTAAAAATTACACCTGTCCGCGTCCTGGCCCCTTGCCCAGACGCACTCAGCCCTTGAGCCACGGCCGGGGACCACCGATCACATGCATGTGCAGATGATGCACTTCCTGACCGCCCTCTTCCCCAGTGTTGATCACGGTGCGAAAACCGCCCGCCGGGTAGGCATTGCAGCCCTGCTCCATTGCCAGTTTTGGCGCCAGCACCATCATGCGACCCAGCAATGCCGCATGCTCGGGCTCAAGCTGTGCCATCGACGGAATATGCGTTTTGGGGATCATCAGGAAATGCACCGGCGCCCAGGGGTTGATGTCGTGAAAGGCGAACACCTCGTCGTCCTCGTACACCTTGCGGCTGGGAATGGCGCCAGCGGCGATCTTGCAGAAAATACAGTTGTCAGAATGGCTCATGCGGCTTCCACGGAACGGTTGGCGTTCATACGCACCATGCCCTTGACGATTCGGTACAGGAACCAGAGCGAAATCAGCCCCCAGGCAATCCAGCCGGGCACGATGAACAGCAGCCAGAGCCACGAGGTCAGCAAATACAGCACGCCGGCCCAGACCACGGACCGGATCCGCCAGCTGAAGTGCGAAGCCTGCCAGGTGTTGGCGGCGTCGCCTCGCTTGACCAGGTCAATGACCAGCGCCACCACCAGCAGGAGGATGGACACCTGAGCACCCGGCAAGACGGCGGCCACCGCCACCACCAGGTGCAGCAAATAGCTGACCCAGCCCCAGGTTTTCAGCCCTTCGTCGGGCTCTATCGTCACAATGTCGTCGCGCATGGTTGGCTCTCTTCCTCAATCGTTGGTGGCTTCGCGGTGCTGCGCCTTGCGCAGTGCCTTTTCCTCGATACCGCTGGTGCCTTCACGGCGCTCCAGTTCGGCCAGTACATCGGCGGGACGCAGGTTATAGTGCGCCAGCGCAATCAGTGAATGGAACCACAGGTCGGCCACTTCGCCGACCAGTTTGCCTTGCAATTCGGGCGTGGCGCCGCCGCAATCGATGTCCTTGGCAGCCATCACGGTTTCGGTGGCTTCCTCGCCGATTTTCTTCAGGAAAGCATCGGGACCTTTGTGCAGCAGGCGTGCCACATAACTGGTCGATGGATCACCGCCTTGCGAGGGCTTGCGGCTTTCGATGATGGACGCCAGGCGCTCAAGGGTGTCGTTTGAATTCAGGGTGTGCATTACAGGCTATTTATAGATGCTGGCAGGGTCTTTCAAGACCGGCTCGGTCGCGACCCACTGGCCATTTTGATAAAGGCTGAAAAAGCAGCTGTGGCGGCCGGTGTGGCAAGCGATTCCCGGCTCGTGGCCTTGCTGGGTAATTCTGATCAACACCACGTCGTTGTCGCAATCCAGACGGATTTCATGCACGACCTGGAAATGCCCGGATTCTTCACCTTTGTGCCACAGCCGACCGCGCGAGCGGCTGAAATATACCGCCTGGCCCAACTTGGCGGTTTTTTCAAGCGCCTCGCGGTTCATCCAGGCGAACATCAGCACGTCGCCGCTGCCGGCTTCCTGCGCAATGACGGGCACCAGGCCCTTGTCGTCCCAACGGACTGTGTCTAACCAATTCATGAGGGTATTGTCCGCGATTGTGGCAGGCAATCCTGATACGGCCGGCGTGTCCATGCAGCGCATAACGGTACTATTAATTTCATAGCTACAAGCGCATATCCGTCAAGCGCAAACAGCCTGAAACGCTTGAAATTCAGAGCCGCACCGGAATTCCGCGACTGGCCATGTGGCGCTTGGCCTGCCCTACCGTGAATTCGCCGTAATGAAAGATGCTGGCGGCCAGCACTGCATCGGCGCCGCCCTGCTGCACGCCATCGGCCAGATGGTCAAGCGTACCGACACCACCCGAGGCGATCACCGGCACGCTGACGGCGTCGCTCACGGCGCGCGTCAGTTCGAGGTCGAAGCCCGACTTGGTGCCGTCGCGGTTCATGCTGGTCAGCAGAATTTCGCCCGCGCCGCGCTGCGCCATTTCAACGGCCCAGGCCACGGCGTCCAGCCCGGTGTTCTTGCGGCCGCCGTGGCTGTACACGTCCCAGCCCGCACCGCGCAACAGCGCGTCCTCATCGCTGCGGCGCTTGGCATCAATTGCCACGACGATGCACTGGGCGCCGTACTTGGCCGAGGCGTCGGTGATGACCTGCGGATTGGCCAGCGCGGCCGAGTTGAAACTGGTCTTGTCGGCTCCAGCGTTGAGCAGCCGGCGCACGTCCTCGACAGTGCGCACCCCGCCGCCCACCGTCAGCGGTATGAACACCTGCGAGGCCACGGCCTCGATGATATGCAGGATCAAATCGCGCCCGTCGCTGGTCGCGGTGATGTCGAGGAAGGTCAGTTCGTCAGCGCCCTGCTCGTTGTAACGGGCCGCAATCTCGACCGGATCGCCCGCATCGCGAAGTTCGAGAAAATTGACGCCCTTGACCACACGGCCGCCGGTTACATCGAGGCAAGGGATTATGCGTTTGGCCAGCATTGGGTAATTGTTTTGCTCAGTTTGTGCCACCAAGGCGCGATGGATGTGCGGGATGGCTATGCAGCAAGCAGGGGCCACGGAACCGGCTTTGCCGGGCCGTAGGCGCAGCAGCCCCCTCGGGGGGCAGCGCAGCACACGAAGTGGCAAGCGTGGGGGTCATGTCATCCGTTCAACTCGTCAGCGCGCGCTTGCGCCGCTTCAAAATCCAGGTCGCCGCTGTAGATCGAGCGGCCGCAGATCACGCCCTGCACGCCCTCGTCCTCGACGGCGCACAGCGCTTCGATGTCGGCCATGTTCGACAGGCCGCCCGAGGCAATCACCGGAATCGTCAACGCCTTCGCCAGCCTGACGGTGGCTTCCATGTTGATGCCGCTGAGCATGCCGTCGCGGCCGATGTCGGTGTAGATGATGGATTCGACGCCGTAGTCCTGAAACTTCTTGGCCAGGTCAACCACCTCGTGGCCGGTCAGCTTGCTCCAGCCGTCGGTGGCGACTTTGCCTTCCCTGGCGTCCAGGCCAACGATGATGTGGCCGCCAAACGCCGTGCACGCATCCTGCAGGAACCCGGGATTCTTCACGGCAGCGGTGCCGATGATGACGTAGCGCAGGCCGGCATCAAGGTAGCGCTCGATGGTGTCAAGGTCGCGGATTCCGCCGCCCAGTTGCACCTCGATTTCGCTGCCCACCTCGGCCAGAATGCGTTTGATCGCCGCCTCGTTCTTCGGCTTGCCCGCGAAGGCGCCGTTCAGGTCCACCAGGTGCAGGCGGCGCGCGCCCTTGTCAATCCAGTTGCGCGCCATGGCCGCCGGGTCTTCGCTGAAAATGGTGGACTGGTCCATGTCGCCTTGTTTCAGACGGACACAGTGGCCGTCCTTGAGGTCAATCGCGGGGATGAGAAGCATGTTGGGTTAAGGAAAAGCAGTTAACGAGGTTGAAGAAAAATTCTCTGTGGCTGGGGGCACATCAGAGAAAGCGCGAAGTGGTTCAGGGATTCCAGTGCAGGAAATTGCGGTACAGCGCCAGCCCTTGGTCGGCGCTTTTCTCAGGATGGAACTGGGTGGCAAAAATATTATCGCGCGCTATCGCCGCGGCAAAGCGTCCGCCGTAGCTTGCTTCGCCTGCGATGTGGCGCTTATCAGACGGACAGGCGTAAAAGCTGTGAACAAAGTAGAAATACGCAGCGTCGGGCACGCCGTTCCAGACCGGATGGGGCTTGGCGCCGTTGTCAGCATGCGCCTGATACACCTGGTTCCAGCCCATTTGCGGCACCTTGTAGCGGCTGCCGTCAGGCTGGATCTTGCCGGCCAGGTCGAACTTGACGACCTCGCCGTGGATCAGCCCCAGGCCGGGCGTGGGCGCGCCGTTCAGCCCCTCGTGGCTGTTGTCGAGCAGCATCTGCATGCCGACGCACACGCCAAACAGCGGCTTGTGGCCAGCGGCATGCAGCACGGCGCCGAGCATGCCCGAGTGTTCGAGCGCCAGCATGCAGTCGTGCATCGCGCCCTGTCCAGGCAACACGACGCGCTCGGCATCCAGCACGTCTTGCGGGTTGGACGTGACCCGCACCTCATAGCCGGTGCCCTGCACCACATGCCGGACCGCCTGCGAGACCGAACGCAGGTTGCCGGAACCGTAATCGACCACTGCCACCGTTTTCAAATTGGACATTCAGAAGGAAAAAAGTAAATTGCTACGGGTTTGATAACTGTCAGCGCAGACTTCGCCTGCGCAAAACAGTTAAACATGCACGAACGGCGACAAGGTTCGGTTTACAGCGAACCTTTGGTCGAAGGAATCACGCCAATCGAACGCGGGTCGATTTCCAGCGCCATGCGCAGAGCCCGGGCAAAGGCCTTGAACACCGTCTCAGCCTGGTGGTGGGCGTTTTCGCCTTTCAGGTTGTCGATGTGCAGCGTGACGAAAGCGTGGTTGACAAAGCCCTGGAAAAATTCATAGGCCAGCTGGCTGTCGAAAGTGCCGATCATGCCGCTCTTGAACGGCACGTTCATCACCAGCCCGGGACGGCCCGAAAAGTCGATGACCACGCGCGACAGCGCTTCGTCAAGCGGCACATAGGCATGGCCGTAACGGCGCAGGCCTTTTTTGTCGCCCACAGCTTGCGCCACGGCCTGGCCGAGCGTGATGCCGACGTCTTCGACGGTGTGGTGGCCGTCGATGTGCAGGTCGCCCACGGCATGGATGTCGAGATCAATCAGCCCGTGGCGGGCGATCTGGTCGAGCATGTGGTCAAAAAAACCGATGCCCGTTGACAGCGCAGCCTTGCCGGTGCCGTCCAGGTTGACCTTGACGGTGATTTTGGTTTCGGCGGTGTCGCGCGAGACCTCGGCGGTGCGCGGTACAGGCAAGGAATCGGTGGTGGAATTAGTCATAAGGAGTTTTCAAGCGCGGCCAGCAGTTGCGCGTTTTCTTCGGCGGTGCCGACAGTCAGGCGCAGGCAGTTGGCCAGCAAAGAATGCATTTTAGAAATATTCTTGACCAGCACCTTACGCTTTCGCAAGCCGTCGAAGGTGCGTGCCGCGTCAGGTACGCGGATCAAAATCATGTTGGCGTGGCTAGGCCAGGCCTTGACGCCCGGCAAGGCGGCAAGCGTGTCGAACAGAAAAGCGCGCTGTGCAATCAGTTCCTGCGCCTGGGCCTCAAACACATCCCGGTGTTCGAGCGCAAACAGCGCGCATTCGTAGTTCAGCACGCTGATGTTGTAGGGCGGGCGCACCTTGTCGATTTCGGCAATCAGCGCTTTTGGACCGATCATGTAGCCGAGGCGAACGCCAGCCAGGCCGAACTTGCTCAGGGTGCGCATCAGGAGCACATGGCCGTGCCGCGGCATGCGGTCTGCATAGCTCTTGCTGGCAAATGGCTGGTAGGCCTCATCCATCACCACCAGGCCGCCCTGCGCGCCGACGGCTTCGATGATTTTTTCAATCACCGCGTCGTCCCACAGGTTGGCCGTGGGGTTGTTCGGATAGGCCAGGTAGGTGATGGACGGCTTGTGTTCGGCAATGGCGGCCAGCATCGCGGCTTCGTCGAGCTCGAAGTCGGGCGTCAGATCGACGCCGATGAACTTCAGGCCCTGCAGCTGCGCGCTCATGGCGTACATCACGAAACCGGGCAACGGCGCCAGCACCGACCCGCCGGGCACGTCGCACGCCATTGCCAGCAGCGCGATCAGTTCGTCCGAACCATTGCCCAGCATGATGTCGAAGCCCTCGGGCATTTGTGCATAGTCGGCCAGCGCGCGGCGCAGGTCGTTGACACGGCCGTCCGGGTAGCGGTTCAGCGCCAGCGCACCCAGTCGTTGCCCCAGATGTGCCTGCAGGGCGGCGGGCAAGCGGTGCGGATTTTCCATGGCGTCGAGCTTGACCATGCCGGCGGAATCCTGAATCGCGTAGGCGTGCATCGACTGCACATCCTGGCGAATCAGTTTTTTCAGTTTCGGATCGAGGGTGGAATCAGGCACGGTCATGGCTTGGGTTTTCTCATATCAGGCACAGTATTCAGGCGCAATTCGGCGGCGCGGGCATGCGCCTGCAGGCCTTCGCCATAGGCGAGTTCGGCGGCAATCGGGCCGAGCACTTGCGCGCCGGCTTCACTGACCTCGATCAGGCTGGAGCGCTTCTGGAAGTCGTAAACCCCCAGCGGGCTGGAGAAGCGCGCCGTGCCGCTGGTCGGCAGCACATGGTTCGGGCCGGCGCAGTAGTCGCCCAGGCTTTCGCTGGTGTAGGCGCCCAGAAAAATCGCCCCGGCATGGCGAAGCAGCGGCTCCCAGCGGTGCGGGTCGCTGCTCGATATTTCCAGGTGCTCTGGCGCGATGCGGTTGGAAATTTCACAGGCCTCTTCCATGCTGCGGGTCAGGATCAGGGCCCCCCGGTCGGTCAGTGACTTGGCGATGATCTCGGCACGCGGCATGGTGGGCAGCAGGCGGTTGATAGCTTCCTGTACGGCATCGATATAGGCGGCGTCGGGGCACAGCAAAATGCTTTGTGCCAGTTCGTCGTGCTCGGCCTGGCTGAACAGGTCCATGGCCACCCAGTCGGCGGGCGTCGTGCCGTCGGCCAGCACCAGGATTTCAGAAGGTCCGGCAATCATGTCAATGCCAACCGTGCCAAACACGCGTTTCTTGGCGCTGGCAACATAGGCATTGCCGGGGCCGGTGATCTTGTCCACCTTGGGCACGGTTGCCGTGCCGTAGGCCAGCGCGGCCACCGCCTGCGCGCCGCCGATGGTGAAGGCGCGGGTCACGCCGGCGACGTAGGCGGCGGCCAGCACCAGCGCATTTTTTTCACCTTTGGGCGTAGGCACGACCATGATGATCTCGCCAACCCCGGCCACATGGGCGGGAATGGCGTTCATCAATACCGACGACGGATACGCTGCCTTGCCGCCCGGCACGTAGATGCCGACACGGTCCAGCGGCGTGACTTTCTGGCCCAGCAGCGTGCCGTCTTCGTCGCGGTAACTCCAGCTTTCGCCACTGGCTTTTTTCTGCGCCTCGTGATAAGTCCGGACGCGCCGGGCGGCAGCTTGCAGCGCGTCCCGCTGGGCAGCGGGAATCGCATCGAACGCCGCCTTGAGTTCAGCCTGTGTGAGTTCGAGTTCGGCCATCGCGCCGACGCTCAGGCCGTCAAAGCGTGCCGTGTATTCCAGCACCGCCGCATCTCCGCGCTGCTGTACATCGGCCAGGATGTCGGCCACCCGCTGCTCGATTTGCGCATCGGTATCAGCCGACCAATGCAGCCGGTCCTTGAATTGAGACTCAAAAGTGGCATCAGCGCACGACAGTCGGGCGGGACTAGCTACTAAATTCATAGCATTCCTGATAATGAAAACAAAAACATGTCAGGCGCAAACCGCCCGGGAAAGCGCATCAATCAGCTTGCGGATAGGCGCCTGCTTGAGCTTGAGGGCGGTCTGGTTGACCACCAGATGCGAGCTGATGTCCATGATGCGTTCAACCTCGATCAAATGGTTGGCCTTGAGCGTGTTGCCAGTGGACACCAAGTCAACGATGGCGTCGGCAAGGCCTGTGAGCGGCGCCAGTTCCATGCTGCCGTAAAGCTTGACCAAATCAACGTGAACGCCCTTGCTGGCAAAAAAGCTGCGCGAAATTTCCACGTACTTTGTCGCCACTTTCAGCCGCGAGCCCTGCTTGACAGCAGCAGCGTAGTCAAAGCCGTCGCGCACTGCCACGCTGATGCGGCATTTGGCAATCTGCAGGTCCAGCGGCTGGTACAGGCCCTGGCTGCCCGATTCGAGCAGCGTGTCCTTGCCAACGACGCCGATATCGGCACCGCCGTACTGCACATAGGTCGGCACGTCCGTGGCGCGTACCAGCACCACCCGCAGGTCTGGCTGGTTGGTGTCCAAAATCAGCTTGCGGGACTTTTCCGGGTCGTCGAGCACCGCGATGCCGGCGGTCTTGAGAAGCGGCAGGATGTCGTCAAAAATGCGGCCTTTGGAGAGGGCGAGCGTGATCATGCTTTCATCCGTTCAATGTCGGCGCCAATGCCGCGCAGTTTGGCTTCCATCTGGTCATAGCCCCGGTCGAGGTGGTAGATGCGTTCGACAACGGTCTCACCGCTGGCGACCAGACCGGCAATCACCAGACTGGCCGAGGCGCGCAGGTCGGTGGCCATGACCGTGGCGCCCGAAAATTTTTCAACGCCTTCAACGACGCAGACCTTGCCTTCGATCTGGATCTTCGCGCCCAGACGCACCATTTCATTGACGTGCATGAAACGGTTCTCAAAAATCGTCTCGGTCACCGTGCTGGTGCCCTGCGCGATGGCGTTGAGCGCCATGAACTGCGCCTGCATGTCGGTCGGGAAACCCGGGTATTCGGTGGTGCGAAACGACTGCGCCTTCATGCGGCCGCTGGCCTGGATACGGATGAAACCGTCGCCTGCCGTGATGGTCGCGCCGGCTTCGCGCAGTTTTTCAATCACCGCTTCGAGGTGGTCGGCGCGGCCATGCCTCAAGACGACATCGCCACCCGCCGCCGCCACGGCGCATAAAAAGGTGCCGGTCTCGATGCGGTCGGCCACCACCTGGTGCGTGCAGCCGTGCAGGCGCTCGACGCCCTGGATGCGGATGCGGCGCGTGCCATGGCCTTCAATGTTGGCGCCCATCTTGATCAGCATCTCGGCCAGGTCGCCGATCTCCGGCTCCTGCGCGGCGTTTTCAAGAATGGTTTCACCCTCTGCCAGCGTCGCAGCCATCAGGAAATTCTCGGTTCCGGTGACGGTGACCATGTCGGTCGTTAGGCTGGCGCCCTTCAGGCGCGTCTGACCTTTGGGCAATTTGGCCAGCATGTAGCCGTGCTCAACGGTGATCTCGGCGCCCATGGACTGCAGACCCTTGATGTGCTGGTCCACTGGCCGCGAGCCGATGGCGCAGCCGCCCGGCAGCGACACCGTGGCCTCGCCAAAGCGCGCCAGCAACGGCCCCAGCGCCAGCACCGAAGCGCGCATGGTCTTGACCAGCTCGTACGGCGCTTCGGGCGAACTCAGCGGGCCGGCATTGAGCGTGACGGTGCCCGCAACAGTGGTGCTGCGCTCTGCCTCGACGCCCATGTTTCGGATCAGCTTGAGCATGGTGGTCACGTCCTGCAAACCCGGAACGTTTTGCAGCGTGACCGTGTCAGCGGTCAGTAGCGCCGCGCAAAGTTCAGGCAATGCCGCGTTTTTGGCGCCAGAAATGTCAACCGATCCGGCCAGTGACTTGCCGCCCTTGATGCGTAGTTTGTCCATCTGTTTATTTCGCCTTCAAGGAAGCCCATTCGTCAGGCGTGTAGGTCTTCATCGACAGGGCATGCACCTCACCCGTCTGAATCCGGTTGCCCACCGTTGCATAAGCCCGGTGATGGCGCGCAATCCGCGACAGGCCTTGAAAAGCGCTGGACACCATGGTGGCGTACCAATGGCTGCCGTCGCCGGACACTTCGAGGTGCTCGCACGGCAGACCGGCGGCAATGATGGCTTGGAGTTCTTCGCTGGTCATACAGGATTTCTAAAAAAATTCTCAGTGCCTTGGAGGGCGTAAAAAAAATGGGTGCAATGCAGTACATAGCAAGCGTGGCGGCTCCAACCCAGCAGGGGCCGCGGGACTGGATTCGCCAGACCGCAGGCGCAGCGGTCCCCTTGGGGGGCAGGAAGCCACACGCAGTGGGCGACCGCGGGGGCCAACATTGCTGCCAAGCGACAAGCGTGGGGTCATTAGTGTCTGATCTTATAGCCGGTGCGCAGCATGTTGACCGCGATGGCGCTGATAACCAGAAACGCGGTCAGCACCAAAACCAGGCTGAGCCACGGCGATACATCGCTGACGCCGAAAAAACCATAGCGAAAACCGTCAATCATGTAAAAAAACGGGTTCAGGTGGCTGAGCTTCTGCCAGAACGGCGGCAGCGAATGGATGGAATAGAACACGCCGCTCAGAAAGGTCATCGGCATGATGATGAAGTTCTGGAAAGTTGCCATCTGATCGAATTTCTCGGCCCACAGGCCGGCAATCACGCCCAGCGCGCCCAGCATGGCCGACCCGAGGACAGCAAACACCACGATCCACAGCGGCGCCACGAAGCCAGGCGGGTCGAAAAACGCCGTGACGACGAACACGCCCGTGCCGACCATCAAACCCCGCACCACTGACGAACCGACATAGGCCCAAAACCAGTGCCAGTGCGACAGCGGCGTGAGCAACACGAACACCAGGCTGCCCATGATCTTGCTCTGCACCAGCGACGAAGAGCTGTTGGCAAAAGAGTTTTGCAGCACGCTCATCATCACCAGGCCAGGCACCAGAAAGGCGGTATAGCTCACCTTGCCATAGACCAGCGCCTGACCCTGCAGCACATGGCCGAAGATCAGCATGTAGAGCACCGCCGTCAGCACCGGAGCGCCGACGGTCTGGAATCCGACTTTACAGAAACGCAGGATTTCTTTATAAAAGAGCGTTTGCCAGCCGGTCATTTCATGGCTCCAGCAAGGTCCATCGCCCTGGGTTCCCTCACCTCTTTTTCATTCATCACTTCAAGAAACACGTCTTCCAGATCGGCCTTGCGGATTTCCACATCTTCGGCCACCAGTCCGGACTCGCGGACGGCGGCCAGATACTGCTCGATTTCGCGCGCATTGTTCGCCGGAAACTGTACGATTCGGCCAGTAATACGCGCTTGGCTCGCAAGATGCAAGGGCAGTTCACCGTCAATTTTGAAGCGCAAGATATTGCTGGAAGCTGCGCTGAGCAGGTCTGACGTTTGTGCCAGCGCGACCACCCTGCCCTGCTTGAGCATGGCGATGCGGCTGCACAAGGCCTCGGCTTCTTCAAGGTAGTGGGTGGTCAGCAGCACCGTGCTGCCCTGCTTGTTGAGCTTGGCAATGAACTGCCACAGGTTTTGGCGCAGTTCCACGTCGACACCCGCCGTTGGTTCGTCAAGCACGATGACCTGCGGCTTGTGTACCAGCGCTTGTGCCACCAGCACCCGGCGCTTCATGCCCCCTGAAAGCTGGCGCATGTTGGCGTTTCCCTTGTCGGCCAAGCCCAGGTTTTCCAGCAATTCGTCAATCCAGTCGTCGTTGCGCTTGATACCGAAATAGCCCGACTGGATGCGCAACGCTTCGCGCACGGTAAAAAAAGGGTCAAACACCAGTTCTTGCGGCACCACGCCCAGTTTGCGACGGGCATTGGCATAGTCGAGCAGCACGTCGCTGCCATGCACCAGGACATGGCCACTGCTGGCATGCGACAGTCCTGCCAAAATGCTGATAAGGGTGGTTTTGCCGGCGCCGTTGGGTCCCAGCAAGCCGAAGAATTCGCCCTGCTGGATGTCAAAGCTCACATGGTCCAGGGCCTTGAGAACGGTGCCAGACTGGTTTCGCGCGAGAGGATAGGTTTTGCAGACGGACTGGAATGAGATGGCTGGCATGAGCCCGCTATTTTAGGGGCTGATGGCTTTCTTATCCCAAGCAGGCAGCCAAGGCCTTTCCAGCCCTTGCCTGCACACGAATCAGGTGCTCAGGCGGCAGCGACTGAAGGTGATGACGGCGCAGCGGGAACCAGCGTGGCAACGCCATAGACGTCGGCCAATTGCATCAGTTGACCGGACGCGCCCTGCACCGAAAAAACTTTGCCCGCCGCCAAAGCCAGCCGGCGGCATTCCAGCAGGATGGCCAGCGCCGACGAGTCGAACTGGCTCAACGCGCTGGCATCTACGACCACTTCGCCGGGCATCGAAGGCACTTCCTTTGCCACGGTGTCAAAAAAGCCGCATGCTGCGGCATGGGTCAGTACAGCAGGAAGTTTCAGCATGTCAATCGACGTGTTCAGGACTTGCCGCTGCCGGCGTTGGTCTGGTTGCGCTGCGCCATCGACTCAATCAGTCCGTCGAGACCCTTGGCGCTGACTTCCTGGGCAAATTGGGTGCGGTAAGTTCCCACCAGCCAGATGCCCAGTACGTTGAGGTCATAGATTTTCCAGCCGCTGGGTGTTTTTTCCATGCGGTAGTCCAGCTGGACCGGCTGGCCGCGGCCCAACACCTCGGTGCGGACAGTTACCTCGTTGTCGCCAGCGGCCGCGCGCAAGGGCTTGACGTTGAGCTGTTGGTCGTTGACCTGCGACAGCGCGCCTGAATAGGTGCGGATCAAAAGGGTTTTGAACTCTTGCTGCAACCGGGCTTTTTGCTCTGGTGTGGCCTGTCGCCAGTTACGGCCAACCGCAGAAGCCGTCATGCGGGTGAAATTGACGTTGGGCATGACCTTGGTGTCCACCAGCGCCATGACGCGGTTCATTTCACCGGCCTGAATGGCTTTATCCGCCTTGATCGCGTCCAGCACCTCGCTGGAAACGCGCTTGATCAGCGCATCCGGGGCTTCTTCGGCAGCGCGAACCAGAGGAGCCGACGCCAGCAGGGCCAGGCTGAGCGTGGCAGTGAACAAACGTCCGAGAGTTCTACGGTTCATGGTTTTTCTTTCAAAGTCTAAACAAATGGCTGCCGGCAGCGTTATTCACAATTTCATATACGCTTTGGCAACAAGCCAGATGTGATGAACTATTTTGCAGTTTGGTTCGGCATCAGCCGATAAAGTTTTAAAACGCTCTGGTAAAGCTTGTTACCAAAGCTTGACCAAATTATTGCGTTACTGTGGGTTAGGCGCAGGCGACGCAGACGCACCTGCGGGCAGGTCGAAGCGCTCTTCGGGTTCAGTACGCTGGTTGCCGTTAATCAGGCTCTCACGGCGCTGCAAATACACATCGCGGGTAAAGGCGTATTTGTCGAGTGCGGCCTGGTCAAGCAGTTCGCCGGCACGAAGCAGGCTGGCCCGCGTGTCGACAAGGTCCAGGGTCTTCAGGGAATTGCGCGCCGGGACATTGCCTGACTGCGATACCAGGTCACCCTGCATGTCCACCAACCGGCCCGCTGTATCGCGCACGCTGGAGGGGCCAAACAGTGGCAGCACGACATAAGGGCCGGACGACAGTCCCCAGGTTCCAAGAGTCTGGCCGAAATCTTCCTTGTGCTTGGGGATTTTCAGTTCGGTGGCGACATCAAAGATGCCGCCCACGCCCCAGAACGTGTTGGTCGTGACGCGAAAAAACGAATCGACCGCTTCGGCTGGCTTGGCCTGCAGCGCATTGTTCACCATGGACCAGACATCCGAGATGTTTTCAAAGAAATTCGTGACGCCGGTGCGTACCGGCGATGGCGTAATGTTCTGGTAGGCGGTGGCGACGGGCTTGAGCACGGCACGGTCCAACCCCTCGTTAAAGCTGTAGACGCCACGGTTGAAAGGCTCGAGTGGATCGGCAGGATTCGCCTGGGGACCGGTGGCGCATCCCTGCAGCAGCACGATTGCCAGCGTTGCAGCGGCCCAGCCGGAGATTTTTTTCAGAGGGATGGATTGCTTCATTTTTTGTCCGTCGTTGCAGTTGCTGGCAGGGAAGGCGCCGATGTTGAGCTTTCGTCAGCCGTCTTGCTGAACAGGAACTGCCCGATGAGGTTCTCAAGCACCACGGCCGACTGTGTTTGCCGGATGATATCGCCCGCGGCGAGGTTTTCTTCATTGCCGCCCGCCTGTATGCCAATGTACTGTTCCCCGAGCAGGCCGCTCGTAAGGATTTTCAGCGAGCTGTCCTTGGGAAAAACATAACGGCTTTGCATGTCGATCGTGACCCGCGCCTGGAATGTCTGGTCATTGAAGCTGATGTCCTCAATGCGGCCCACCACCACGCCGCCGCTGCGCACCGACGCCTTGGGCTTGAGCCCGCCCACATTGTCGAATTCAGCCATGATCCGGTAGGTGGGCTGAAAGTTCAGGTTCAGCAAATTGGCCGCCTGCAATGCCAGAAACAAAATGGCCGCAGCGCCCACCATCACAAACAGGCCGACCCACACATCAATTTTCGAGCGTTGCATCAAAACTTCCTTCCAAACGGTTGAGGACAATGCCCGCCCGGCAATCGCACGGAAAAGGCCTGTCCCACGAATTTTTTTAAAGTCATCACTTCGTGAACATCATCGCGGTCAGGATGAAATCCAGGCCCAGCACTGCCAGCGAGGCGACCACCACCGTTCGCGTCGTCGCACTGGCCACGCCTTCTGGCGTCGGTTGCGAGTTGTAGCCCTGAAGCAGCGCCACGAACGTCACGGTAAAGCCAAATACGATGCTCTTGACGATGCCGTTGCCCACGTCGCGCCAGACATCGACGCTGCCCTGGATCTGGCTCCAGAAAGAACCGGCATCGATACCGAGCATCAACACGCCAACCACCCAGCCGCCAATCACGCCCATGGCGCTGAACACGGCGGCCAGCAGCGGCATGGCAATCACGCCCCCCCAGAAACGCGGCGCCAGGATGCGCTGGATCGGATCGACCGCCATCATTTCCATCACACTGATCTGCTCGCCGGCCTTCATCAGGCCAATCTCGGCAGTCAGCGAAGTGCCGGCCCGGCCGGCAAACAGCAGCGCCGTCACCACCGGTCCAAGTTCGCGCACCAGCGTGAACGTGACCAGCTGGCCCAGGGCTTCGGTTGAACCAAAACGAAGCAGCGTGTAGTAGCCCTGCAAAGCGAACACAAAACCGACGAACAACCCCGAAATGGCAATGATGACAAGCGAATAATTGCCCAGAAAATGGATCTGGTCACGCACCAGGCCAAAGCGTTTGAAGCTTGACCCGAAGGTCGCCAGCAGCCGCAGGAACAGCCGGGTGCCATGGCCCAGGTTGGCGAGCCAGCTGCGGGTGGCGAATCCAACGTCAGCAGGTTTGTACCAGCTCATGAGGCGACTCCGGATTTCAGCGAGGCAGGCGTCGCGCCGGGACCGAAGTCCTGCTCGACGCTGACGCCGGGATAGTCAAAATTCACCGGGCCGTCTGGCAGCGCATGCACATACTGGTACACCAGGGGATCGGTACTCTGGCGCACCGCATCGGGTGTTCCCTCAGCGGCAACCTTGCCGTTGGCCAGGATGATCACATGGTCGGCAATCGCAAACGTCTGTTCCAGTTCATGCGAGATAAACAGGCTGGTCAACCCCAAGCTGTCATTCAGATGGCGAATCAGCCGTGCAGACGTTCCCAACGAAATGGGGTCCAGCCCGGAAAAAGGCTCGTCATACATCACCAGTTCAGGGTCCAGGGCGATGGCCCGCGCCAGTGCGATGCGCCGCGCCATCCCGCCCGAGACCTCGCTGGGCATCAGGTCACGCGCGCCGCGCAGGCCGACCGCATTGAGCTTCATCAGCACGATGTCCCGAATCAGCGCTTCGGGCAGGTCGGTGTGTTCGCGCAGCGGAAAGGCGACGTTTTCGAACACGCTCAAATCGGCAAATAGCGCGCCGAACTGGAACAACATGCCCATACGGCGACGTGCCGCGTAGATTTGCGCCTGGTTCATCGGCGTGACGTCCTGGCCGTCGAACAGCAACTGGCCCGATTGCGCCCGATTCTGTCCACCGATCAGGCGCAGGATGGTCGTCTTGCCGCCGCCCGATGCCCCCAGCAGCGCGGTGACCTTGCCACGGGGAACCGACAGCGAAATGTCATCCAGGATGACGCGTTCGCCATACCCAAAAGTCAGGTGGCGCAGTTCGACAAGGGAAGCGTTGGAAGATGGGGGCATACAAAAGACAAAAGCCGGGGATTCCGGCTTCTGGATCATAAGGGATTACGCCAATCAGCGTGGCAGGTCGCTATAGCCCATCAGGAACTCGTCAACCGACCTCGCGGCCTGGCGGCCTTCGCGAATTGCCCACACCACCAGGCTCTGGCCGCGCCGGATATCGCCCGCTGCAAACACCTTGGGCACGTTGGTCGCATAGCCGCCGATAAAGTCCGTTCCAGCCTTGGCATTGCCACGACTGTCTTTTTCAATGCCGAAGACGTCCAGCACCGACGCCACCGGCGAGACGAAGCCCATGGCGAGCAGCACCAGGTCGGCTTTCAGAATCTGCTCGGAGCCGGGAACCTCGACCATCTTGCCGTCTTTCCATTCGACGCGAACGGTCTTCAGGCCGGTGACCTTGCCTTTTTCACCGATCAACTCCTTGGTCGAGATGGCGAACTCGCGCTCGCAGCCCTCTTCGTGGCTGGAACTGGTGCGCAGCTTGATCGGCCAGTAAGGCCAGGTCATGGGGCGGTTTTCCTCAATCGGCGGCTCGGACATCAGTTCGAACTGGGTGACACTGGCCGCGCCGTGGCGGTTGCTGGTGCCGACGCAGTCCGAGCCAGTGTCGCCGCCGCCAATCACGATGACGTGCTTGCCGTCAGCGCGCAGCTGGCCCTTGACCTTGTCGCCGGCGTTGACCTTGTTTTGCAGCGGCAAGAATTCCATCGCGAAGTACACGCCGTCCAGGTCGCGGCCGGGCACCGGCAGGTCGCGCGACTGCTCGGCACCGCCGGTCAGCACCACGGCATCGAAGTCTTTTTGCAGTTGTTCGGGCGTGATGGTTTCCTTGGCCCAGTTGGTGACCTTGGAACCCTTGGGCAGGCTGCCGACCATGACGCCGGTGCGAAAGGTCACGCCCTCGGCCTGCATCTGCTCGACGCGGCGGTCGATGTGGATTTTCTCCATCTTGAAGTCGGGAATGCCGTAGCGCAGCAGGCCACCGACGCGGTCGTTCTTCTCGAACAATGTCACGTCATGGCCGACGCGGGCGAGCTGCTGTGCAGCGGCCATGCCGGCCGGGCCGGAGCCGACGACGGCGACTTTCTTGCCGGTCTTGTGCTTGGCCGGCCGGGGCTTGACCCAGCCCTCGGACCAGGCGCGGTCGATGATCGCATGCTCGATGGACTTGATGCCGACCGCGTCGTCGTTCACGTTCAGCGTGCAGGCCGCCTCGCACGGCGCGGGGCAGATGCGGCCGGTGAACTCGGGGAAATTGTTGGTGCTGTGCAGGGTGTCAATCGCATTTTTCCAGTCGTCGCGAAACACCATGTCGTTGAAGTCGGGAATGATGTTGTTGACCGGGCAGCCGCTGTTGCAAAACGGCGTGCCGCAGTCCATGCAGCGTGCCGCCTGCACATTGGCCTGCTGGTCGTCCAGGCCGATGACGAATTCCTTGTAGTTCTTCAGGCGCTCGGGAACGGGCTTGTAGCCTTCCTCAATGCGCTCATATTCCATGAAGCCGGTGATTTTTCCCATGATCAATTCCTGTGCAATTTTTTAAGCTTTTAATGCCGTTTGCGCATATCCAGCGGGTATAAGCAGCTATTAATACGATAGCAAAACAATAAACAGGCCAGAGCGGCCAGTGCCTTGCGGCACCGCGCCGGCCCGGTCCGCTTTATTTGGCCAGCACCGATTCCCGGTTGGTCGCCACCTGCGCTCGGGTGGTTTCAGTGGCCGCTTCAAGCCGGCGCTCCTTGCGCTCGATCAGGGCGCGCTTGTACTCGTTCGGGAAAACCTTCACGAACTTCAGGCGCGACACGCTCCAGGTGTCCAGCAGTTCCCTGGCGCGCTTGCTGCCGGTCCAGCGGTTGTGGTCCTGCAGCAGGCGCTTGAGCTGCTCTTCGTCGCTTTGGCCGGCATGCCAGTCGGAGGGGTCATGGGTGTGCTGCTCGGCGGTGGTGACCACGCGGTCCATTGACACCATAGAGGTGTTGCAGCGTGTCGCAAACAGGCCGTCCTCGTCGTACACATAGGCCACGCCGCCGCTCATGCCGGCCGCAAAGTTACGGCCGGTCTTGCCCAGCACCGCGACCGTGCCGCCGGTCATGTATTCGCAGCCGTGGTCGCCCGTGCCTTCAACAACCGCCGTCGCGCCCGACAAACGCACCGCGAAACGTTCGCCGGCCACGCCGCTGAAGAAAGCCTCGCCGGTGGTGGCACCGTAGAGCACGGTGTTGCCGACGATGGTGTTCTTCACCGCGTCGCCCCGGAAGTCGATGCTCGGGCGCACCACAATGCGACCGCCTGAGAGACCCTTGCCGGTGTAGTC
Source organism: Polaromonas sp. CG_9.7 (assembly GCF_015752205.1). Lineage (GTDB taxonomy): Bacteria > Pseudomonadota > Gammaproteobacteria > Burkholderiales > Burkholderiaceae_C > Polaromonas. Next base: position 102,379 of record NZ_JADOVG010000006.1, on the reverse strand, counting down.
GTTGGCATCGCCAATCAGGTACATGGTGATGCCCTTGGCCAGGAAAGCGCCGAAGGACTGGCCGCCAGTGCCTTCAAGCTGAATGCGCAGCGTGTCATCCGGCAGGCCTTCCGGGCGCAAGCGGGTCAGTTCGCCCGACAGCATGGCGCCCACGGTGCGGTTGACGTTGCGCGTCACCTCGATGAACTGGACTTTTTCGCCCTTTTCCAGCGCGGCCTTCGATTTCTCGATCAGGCGCACATCCAGCGCATTTTCAAGGCCATGGTCCTGGTTCATCACATGCAGGCGCGGCACATCGGCGGGCACCTGCGGCTGGTAGAACAGGCGGCTGAAGTCCAGGCCGCTGGCCTTCCAGTGTTCGATGCCTTTTTGCATGTCCAGCAAATCAGGCCGACCGATCAGGTCGTCGAATTTGGCGATGCCAAGTTGCGCCATCAACTGGCGGGCTTCCTCGGCGACAAAGAAGAAGTAGTTGACGACATGCTCGGGCTTGCCGCTGAACTTCTGGCGCAGCACCGGGTCTTGCGTGGCGACGCCGACCGGGCAGGTGTTGAGGTGGCATTTGCGCATCATGATGCAGCCCTCGACGACCAGCGGCGCGGTGGCAAAGCCGAACTCGTCGGCGCCCAGCAATGCGCCAATGACCACGTCGCGGCCGGTTTTCATCTGGCCATCGGCCTGCACGCGAATGCGGCCGCGCAGGCGGTTGAGCACCAGTGTCTGCTGGGTTTCGGCCAGGCCGATTTCCCAGGGCGAGCCGGCATGCTTGATCGATGACCAGGGCGAAGCGCCCGTGCCGCCGTCATGGCCGGCAATCACCACATGGTCGGCCTTGGCCTTGGCCACGCCGGCAGCCACCGTGCCGATGCCGGTCTCGCTGACCAGCTTGACGCTGATGCTGGCGCGCGGGTTGACGTTTTTCAGGTCGTGGATCAGCTGCGCCAAATCTTCAATCGAATAGATGTCATGGTGCGGTGGCGGCGAGATCAAACCGACGCCGGGCACGGAAAAACGCAGCTGGCCGATGTACTCGCTGACCTTGCCGCCGGGCAGCTGGCCGCCCTCGCCCGGCTTGGCGCCCTGCGCCATCTTGATCTGGATCTGGTCGGCCGACACCAGGTATTCAGCGGTGACGCCAAAACGGCCTGACGCCACCTGCTTGATGCGTGAACGCAGCGAATCGCCGTCCTGCAGCGGCAGATCGACTTCCACGACTTTTTCGCCAATCACGCTTTTCAGCGTGTCGCCGCGTTTGATCGGGATGCCCTTGAGTTCCTGGCGATAGCGGTTGGGGTCTTCGCCGCCTTCGCCGGTGTTGCTCTTGCCACCGATGCGGTTCATGGCCACGGCCAGCGTCGCGTGGGCTTCGGTGCTGATCGAGCCCAGCGACATGGCGCCGGTGACAAAGCGCTTGACGATTTCCTTGGCCGGCTCGACCTCGTCGATCGGGATGGCCTTGCTCGGGTCAATCCTGAACTCGAACAGGCCACGCAGCGTCATGTGACGGCGGTTCTGGTCGTTCACAAGCTGGGCGAATTCCTTGTACGTGTTCCAGTTGTTGGCGCGCGTCGAATGCTGCAACTTGGCAATCGTGTCGGGCGTCCACATGTGGTCTTCGCCGCGCACGCGCCAGGCGTACTCGCCGCCGGCGTCCAGCATGTTGGCCAGCACCGGGTCGTCGCTGAAAGCGGCCTTGTGCATGCGCAGCGCTTCTTCGGCAATGCCGAACACGCCCATGCCCTCGACCTGGCTGGACGTTCCGGTGAAGAACTTGTCAACCGTCTGGCGGTTCAGGCCGATGGCCTCGAACAGCTGCGAGCCGCAGTAGCTCATGTAGGTAGACACGCCCATCTTGGACATGATCTTGGACAGGCCCTTGCCGATGGCCTTGGTGTAGTTGTAGACCGCTTTTTCAGTGCTCAGGTCGCCCGGCAGGCCTTTCGACAGCTCGGCCAGGGTTTCCAGTGCTAAATAGGGATGAACCGCCTCGGCGCCGTAACCTGCCAGCACGGCGAAGTGGTGCACTTCCTTGGCCGAACCGGTCTCGACCACCAGCCCGGCAGTGGTGCGCAGGCCCTGCGTGACCAGGTGCTGGTGAATCGCCGACAACGCCAGCAGCGCCGGAATCGCAACCTGTGTGGCGCTCAGGGCGCGGTCGCTGACGATCAGGATGTTCTTGCCGGTCGTGATCGCATCGACCGCTTCGGCGCACAGCGACGCCAGCTTGGCCTCGACGCCTTCGCTGCCCCAGGCCAGCGGATAGGTGATGTCCAGGGTATAGCTCTTGAACTTGCCCTGGGTGTGCGACTCGATGTCGCGCAGCTTTTGCATGTCGGCATTGCCCAGCACGGGCTGGCTGACTTCGAGCCGCATCGGCGGGTTGACCTGGTTGATGTCCAGCAGGTTCGGCTTGGGGCCAATGAAGGACACCAGCGACATCACGATGGCTTCGCGGATCGGGTCGATGGGCGGATTCGTCACCTGCGCAAACAACTGCTTGAAGTAGTTGTACAGCGACTTGTTCTTGTTCGACAGCACGGCCAGGGGGCTGTCGTTACCCATTGAACCGGTGGCTTCCTCGCCATTGGAGGCCATTGGCGAAAGCAGGAACTTGATGTCTTCCTGGGTGTAGCCGAAGGCCTGCTGGCGGTCCAGCAATGACAATTCGTTCAGTGCAGGCGCGGCTGCATCGCTTTCCTTGGTCTTGCCAGCCACGTCGTCGAGCCGGATGCGCAGGTTCTCGATCCACTGCTTGTAGGGCTTGCTGTGAGACAGCGTGGCCTTGATTTCCTCGTCATCGACCATGCGGCCCTGTTCGAGGTCGATCAGGAACATCTTGCCGGGCTGCAGGCGCCACTTGCGGACGATCTTGTGCTCGGGAATCGGCAGCACGCCGGACTCGGACGCCATGATGACGAGATCGTCGTCGGTGACGCAGTAACGCGAGGGGCGCAGGCCGTTGCGGTCGAGCGTGGCGCCAATCTGACGGCCGTCGGTGAAAACGATGGACGCCGGGCCGTCCCACGGCTCCAGCATGGCGGCGTGGTATTCATAGAAAGCCTTGCGCCGCTCGTCCATGGTGGTGTGCTGCTCCCACGGCTCGGGAATCATCATCATCACGGCCTGGCTGATCGGGTAGCCGGCCATGGTCAGCAACTCCAGGCAGTTGTCGAAGGTGGCGGTGTCGGACTGGCCGGCAAAGCTGATCGGGTAGAGCTTTTGCAGGTCGGCGCCGAGCACCGGCGACGACATCACCCCTTCGCGCGCTTTCATCCAGTTGTAGTTGCCCTTGACAGTGTTGATCTCGCCGTTGTGGGCCACGTAGCGGTAGGGGTGGGCCAGCGGCCACTCGGGAAAGGTGTTGGTCGAAAAACGCTGGTGCACCAGGCCGAGTGCAGACACACAGCGCGCATCAGACAGGTCCATGAAGTAAATGCCCACCTGGTCGGCCAGCAGCAGGCCTTTGTAGACCACGGTGCGGCTGGACATGCTGGGAACGTAGTATTCCTTGCTGTGCGTCAGGTGCAGGCGCTGGATGGCGGCGCTGGCGGTCTTGCGGATCACGTACAGCTTGCGCTCCAGCGCGTCCTGGACGATCACGTCGTTGCCCCGGCCGATGAAGATCTGGCGCAGGATGGGTTCCTTGGCGCGCACGGTCGGCGACATGGGCATGTCCTTGTTCACCGGCACGTCGCGCCAGCCGAGCAACACCTGGCCTTCGGCATGGACAGCGCGCTCCAGCGCCTGTTCGCAGGCCATGCGCGACGCATGTTCCTTGGGCAAAAACACCATGCCCACGCCGTATTCGCCCGGTGGCGGCAAGGCAATGCCTTGGACGGCCATTTCTTCGCGGTACAACGCATCAGGCAGCTGGATCAGGATGCCAGCGCCGTCGCCCATCAGCTTGTCGGCACCCACGGCGCCCCGGTGGTCAAGGTTTTCAAGGATCTTGAGGGCCTGCTCGACGATCGCATGGCTCTTGTGGCCCTTGATATGCGCCACAAAGCCAACACCGCAGGCATCATGCTCGTTGGCGCCCGCGTACAAACCGTGTTGTTCAAAGTGCTTGATTTCAGCAGCCGTGGTCATGGCAATTCCTTGTCAGTGGGTAAGCAGTAAGCATCGATCAAGATCGTCAGTCCTGCTTGCCTGGGTGTTTCAAATTTCAAAAGATGAGCATAGCGCATGCCAGCTTTCACATCAAATTTTTTAATCAGGGTCAGATTCCTATTAAATACGATTATTTTATAAATCTTGGTATATAGGGACATATCAAAATATATAGCAAACTATGCATTGTTTGTAAGCAAAATTGATGGTTTTAGCCAATTTTATGAACCAATACAGGTCGTCCGGCTTTAGCTTGCACGACACGGCGGCTTGTCTGCTTTTTCAGCTTTTCCACAAAACGTTCATCGCCCATGGCCCAGCCACCCAGCGCAGCACGGGTCATTTCCTGCTGCTGTTCCAGCGCAATCCCCTGAGAAACGAGCGCCGCATACGCCGCTTCGCGCGAAAACGGGGTGTTGCCCAGCGTCCAGAATAGAGCATGCGGCGTGACCAGCCGGTCTGCCCGCTGGCCAACATAGTGCGCATGGCTGGACCACGGGTAGGCACCCGCTTCCTTGACGAGTCCGGCGCGCACCGGATTGAGGTCGATGTAGGCCATGCACGCCAGCAAATAGCGGTCAGTGTCGATAACGGTTGAGCGGTAACGCCCTTCCCACAGCGTGCCTGTGCGCCCTTGGCGGTCGTTGAAATACCGCACATAACGCCGTCCAACCGCCTGCATCATCAGCGGCAGGCCATCGGCCGTGGTCGGTGTGGCAAGCAGGTGGAAATGGTTGTCCATCAGCACATAGGCATGCACCGCAACAGCAAATTTCTGGGCGTTTTCTTGCAGCAGCGAAAGCAGCATCTGGAAGTCGGCGGCCGCTGAAAATATCGCCTGCCGGTTATTGCCGCGCTGGATGATGTGGTGGGGGTAACCGGGAACGGTAAGACGGGGAAGGCGGGCCATGAATTGCATCACCAGAAGTTCGCGCCATGATAAGTTGATCTGGCCAACTCCCAGATAACCTGATGCCTGCTTGCTTGTTTGCTTTCGCGCTGGTGGTGGCCAGAAAGCGAAGCAACGCAGCGACGGGTTTTAAGCGGATGGGAATTACCTGATGATCTTTCCGTCAGGTGTGATGCTTACCAGGTCAATGGCGCGTACCGATTCGTATTTTTTGGGTCGCAAATTGACCCGGAAACCACCCAGGTCGTAGTCGCTCATGGAAGAAAATGCTTTGCGCAATCCAGCCCGGTCCGGCTTGCCGGTGCCTGCACTGCTTCGTCGCACACCTTCGGCAAAGCAACTGGCGGCGATATAACCTTCAACACTTTCGTAGCTAGGCGCCTGATCGGTCTGGTTCAGCACCTTCAGGTATTCCTTGATCAGCGGCATGGCGGTACTGCGCGGAGAAGGAACGACCTGAGAAATAACAATACCGCCAATTTCCTTGCCCAGCGCACTAAACAAGGGATCAATGCCGACCACCGAAAAGGTCAGGAACTGACCACCATAGCCGCTGAGCCGCATTTTTCGGATAAAGGCTGCTGACGTGTTGAACAAGCTCACCAGAATGATCGCCTGGGGCTTGGCCTTTGCCAGCTGTGCAACAGCTGCATCGACCTTGTCACTGTTGACCGGCGACAAGGCACTGGCCACGAGTGGCGGACGTTTCAGGTCAACCAGCGCCTGGTTGACGGCTGCCAGGCCGGCACGCCCCATGGCATCGTCTTCAGCGAACACGGCGATTCGTTCCTGATTGAGGGTTGCGCAATGGCGCGCGACTTTATAAGCCTCGTCGGCCAGCGCCGGGCGCACATGAAACACGTTGCTCAGAGAAGGGTCGTGCAATGCGTCCGAAGCCGCGAAGGGTGCAAAAAACAAGGCGCCGGAAGGTTTTGCCACGGCATAGGCCGCGTCGCAACTCGCTGTACCGGTAAAGCCAAACAGCGCATCGACCCCGTTCTTGATGAAATTTTGAGCATTGGCAGCGGCCCTGACGGGGTCGTAACCGTCGTCAAGTGCCTTGACATCGATCCGGTAGCCACCCGCACCGCCTGCGGCATTGAGGGCATCAAAGCAGAGCTTCGCGCCATTGAGGTAAGCCAGGCCAATCTGGTCTGCCATGCCTGTCAGTGGTACAGACTGCCCCACTGTCAGTTTCAGGGTGTTTTTTCCGGTTTGTGCACGCAACGCGGGGCTGGCAATGACCGCCGTGGCGGCAACACTACTCAGCATGATCTGGCGACGATTGAACTTCATGACATGGCCTTTGAGATAAGGTTGACCAACAGACTTTTGATACATGGTATTTCAAATAGTCATAGAAGTATTAATTTGTGTTTTAGTCCATTCAGGAATTTTGTGTTGGGCGTTGTTGATTCCCCAAAATCGTGTCTATCCGCGTACACCTGAGAACTTTGCTGCAAACTACTCAAGTTGCCGTTCCAGTGACAGCCCGATAGCACAGCAAACCGAGGTGACCCAACCGGTCGATTTCCAGCCTCCTACCTGCGCCACCATCCATGCCACCAAAGGCGGACCCGCAAACTGGCCCAAAGCCGGCAACTGCCGCACCCGGGCGCCGAGCATGCGTTTGAGGCGTTCGGGCCGAACCAGCCAGCGCACCAGTCCGGACGCGTGCAGCAGCACCGAAAAACTCCCTAACCTTCCAGCGCGCGCTGCCAACAGCGAAATACTTAGGGATGTACTGCATAACACTCGCGAGGATGTGATGGTGCGGATCGGAATGGGCCGCAAGGCGTCTTTTCTTGCCAATAGCTGCGCTATCAACAAAAAAGCAACGCAGCGGACCTTCCGATAAGTTGTGGGCATTGCCGTGCGTGCGTGCGTGTGAGTCGTGCAGCAGTGGTGCGGCCTATCAGTCCATGCCATAAAAGAAGCCATCTTTGATATGCCGTTGCACCGCGAATTTACGGTTCCAGTCACTCAAGGGTGGCTGCGCAGAGTGCGCACGGGTAAGCCGACTGACGCGCATAAACGCGGTGGAGAAATAAGTGCCCCAGAAAAGTCCAAGTTTGACTCGCTGGCACGAGCGTGGCGTTGTGCTGCACACCGCAGAGCCCAGACAACAAGGTTGCCACTGGGTTGTTTAGAACACCCATGGGGACACAGTAAATCAATTTTCTCCGGTGCACCAATTTCAAAGAAGAGGCAGACACCCCGATACACCGATGTTGGTGCCAGCGCCAGTAACCATGTTGTTGAAATCGCTCAGTGGATAGGGCCAACGTGTTGCATGCGTGCCCATTGCACAGCGTAGCTGCCCATTATTTAGACACTGCCACGCAAAGGGTATATTGCCCAGACGATGGGCATCACCTAAAGGAGAAAACGGCATCCAAGTCGCTGCAAAAACGGCTTTTGCAGTCGATGAAGACGGGCTAATGTCAAAGACGCTTGCCGATCGTGTTGAAAACTAACGCGTTAGCCAGAAATAAACAAGGTGGTCGACCGCTGGCAAATGCGCAGGTTTACTGAACTGATTAACTTTAATATATCGATCATTCGGCTTATAATTGCGGAAATTAATATGCAATTGCCTGTTAAAGCGTGTTAATTTTTTAATTAAAAAGGCCCAGCAAACTGGGCCGATTAGAAAATAATTTTTTGAGTTAAAAACAGCTCATAGGCCATTTTTCGTGTTCATTATATCCAAAGCAATTTATAAATGAATAAATTGGCTTCTCTGGAAATAATTTAGTGTATTGAACAATACTAGTACTCACAATTCTATTTTTTTGTCGGTTGCCATCAGAAAAACTAATTTGACGTTGCTTTGCAAATAAGAAATATGGATTTCCATCAATTTTGTCGCGTGTCCAACGGTATTTACCGCCGCAAACACGATCAACATTGCCGGCACCAAAACGGTAGGACGGATACTCGCAAGTTTGCATGTATATGACCCGACTTAAATAGTAACTCGGTATGAGTTTACCTAGTTGTGTAATTGCCTGAAGACAAGTTGACGTGTCACCTTTATTAACCTAAGTTAGTATAAATAAACCATCAGTAATATTTTCAACCCCGCAAACTCGACTGCCTGCCTCTGCTGCAGCAGGCGCGGAATAAAGCGCAGGAACAATTGCGGAAATCGCCAGTAAAACACTCGAAATTTTCATTTTAGATAATATTTTCAGCATGAAATTCAATTAGTTAATTTGTTAATTATTTTCACTTTGCAATATAAATTAGCAAGCACTCACTCGCTAAGAATAATTGCAATTTTATTTTAAGATTTCTGCTTACTTTAAGTCAACATTTACTTACATTTTTTAAACGAACTATCTGAGCAAAAGGAACTCGTTGGTCGGTTTTTCACCACGACAAGTGTGATCCTGGGGACATCCTGCAAAACCTCCGGGTCAGTCTGACAGGCACGGACGAGGCATGGCATCCGCGCAGCCCATGAAGCAAAGCCACCTTGATCTGAACTTTGGCGTCAAACGAACCCGCAAGCAAGAGCTGCTCGCCCAGATGGAGCTCGTGGCTCCCTGGGCTGCCTTGGTCGAGTTCATTGCGCCGTATTACCCTAACGCAAGAACGGCCGCCCACCCTTTGCCCTTCAGACCATGCTGCGCATCCACTGCATGCAGCCAATGGTTTCGCCTGTCGGACCTGGGCATGGAAGAAGCCTTCTTTGACACCCCGCTCTACCGGGAGTTTGCCCAGCTCAATGCCCATGGACGCCTGCCCGATGAGAGCACCATCCTGAGGTTCCGCCATCGACTGGAGAGATACAAACTGGCAGAGCAGATGCTCGCCACAGTCAATGTGGAGTTGACCCGTTTCCACGGACACTGCGAGCTTGCTCATTGAAACTCAGGGATTATCTGGGTTTCGGTGTTGACGGTGTTGTCGTCGTGATGTTTCTTTTCAAAGTTATTGGGCGAGAGGTAGTTCAAGGCCGAGTGGCGCCGGTGCGGGTTGTACCAGCTCTCGATCCAGCTGAATACGGCCAGGCGTGCCTCGGTTTTGGTTTTCCAGCTGCGCTGGGCAATGAGCTCACACTCCAAAGTAGCAAAAAGCTCTCGGCCATGCGTTGTCATAGGCGTCCCCAACAGTTCCCATGGAAGGACGCCCACCCATTTCCTTGCAGCGATTGCCAAAGGCAATGCTCGTGTACTGGGTGGATTCAATCGGTCGTCGCAACACCTTACTCAAGGAGATGTTTATGGGCCGACCTGCAAGTTGGATGCAGAAATTGACGGGACGGGATGCGATGCGGTCACCTGGAGCGCCGTCGCAATCAAATAACGGGCAACGCGCAACTCGTGAGCGGTGTCAAGGGCCAGGGCGATCACCGCCAGGATGACCGGTCAGGCGGGGAAAACCGCATGGCCCATGAGCCGCTCATGTTCTTTGCCGGCAAAGCGGTCGGTCATGCCGGCGATGTAGTCGGCCACGACGCGTTCGGGGATTGCACCGGCTGCCTGCCGACCGTCGCGATTGTCAAAGCGATCAAAGCGGTCGATATGCGCCTGCGGCATCTGCGCCGGGTCGGTCATGTAGGCGTCGAACAAATCGCGCACCACCTGCTGAGCCGCCTGCGTGGTCTGCACAACCTGCGGGTGGCGGTATAGATTTTGTAGCAGAAAACGCTTGAGAGACGTGGACTGCAAGGCCATTTCATCTGAAAAGCAGACCAGACCCGCGTGCTGGCGAACCGCCAAAACATTGATCGGCGCGGCCTGCGCCAGCGCCCGCCCGCTTGCATCGATGACGTCGTAAACCTGGGCGCTGAGCATGCGCCGTATGGTTTCAAACAGCAGTCGCCGGCCCTGCAGCCGGGGGTAGACGGCCAGGGTTTCTCGCCGGTAGCGGCTGAACAGCGGCACGTCTTCCAGTTGCTCCAGGCTCAACAGGCCAGAGCGAACGCCGTCGTCCATGTCATGGGCGTTGTAGGCGATTTCATCGGCCAGGTTGGCCAGTTGCGCTTCCAGGCCGGGTTGTCGCCAAGCTGGTTCGGCACCGGGCTGATCGACAAACCGGCGCGCCACGCCACCCGGCTCTCTGGCCTCGATATGCCGGGCATTGCGTTTGGAGCAGTGCTTCAAAATGCCTTCGCGCGTCTCGAAGGTCAGGTTCAGGCCATCGTAGTCCGGGTAACGCTCTTCCAGCGCATCGACGACGCGCAGGCTTTGCAGGTTGTGCTCGAAGCCAGCGCTGTCCGGGTTGGCTTTCTTCAGGCAGGCGTTCAGCGCATCCTGACCGGCATGGCCAAACGGCGTGTGGCCCAGGTCGTGCGCCAGGGCAATCGCCTCGACCAAGTCTTCATTAAGCTGCAGGGTGCGGGCCATGGAGCGGCCGAGCTGCGCAACTTCCAGCGAATGCGTCAGCCGGGTGCGAAACAAATCGCCTTCATGGTTCAAAAAAACCTGGGTTTTGTAAACCAGTCTGCGGAACGCGGTCGAATGCACGATCCGGTCGCGGTCGCGCTGGAAGTCAGAGCGCGTCGGCGCGACCGGTTCAGGAATGCGGCGGCCACGCGATTGGGCCGGATCACAGGCGTAGACAGCCAGATTCATGGTTTATGCGTAAAAAAGGCTGTTAGCGCAATATGGACAAGCACAAGCAGCTATAAATTTCATAGTAAGGTGCATTACCCGTTGATCAGGCACAGCACAGGTCGATGACTTCGCGCACCAGCGCATCGGGCGCAGCGCATACGGCGGCCTTGCCGGGGCCGTCGATTACCACGAAGCGAATCTCGCCGGCTTCGGACTTCTTGTCCACGCGCATCAATTCGAGGTAGCGCCCGGCGTTGTCGGCGCTGGAAAGCACCGGGCCCTTGACCGGCAGCCCGGCGCGCTCGATCAGCGTGCGCAAGCGACTGACAAAAGCCGCATCTACCTTGCCCAGCCGCTGCGACAGATGCGCCGCCATCACCATGCCGCAACCAACGCCTTCGCCATGCAGCCATTTGCCGTAACCCAGCCCGGATTCGATCGCATGGCCAAAGGTGTGGCCGAAATTCAAAATCGCCCGCAGGCCCGACTCGCGCTCATCCTGGCCGACGACCCAGGCCTTGATCTCGCAGCTGCGCCGGACCGCGTGCGCCAGCGCGGCGGGCTTCTTTGCCAGAAGCGCATCGAGGTTCACTTCCAGCCAGCCCATGAATTCCATGTCGGCAATCGGCCCATACTTGATCACCTCGGCCAGGCCGGCGCTCAGTTCGAGGTCGGGCAATGTCTTCAGCGCGTCCAGATCGCAGACCACCAGTTGCGGCTGGTAGAACGCGCCCACCATGTTTTTGCCCAGCGGGTGGTTGATGGCGGTCTTGCCGCCGACCGACGAATCCACCTGCGCCAGCAGCGTCGTCGGAACCTGCACAAACGGCACGCCGCGCATGTAGCTGGCGGCGGCAAAGCCGGTCATGTCGCCGACCACGCCGCCACCCAGCGCAAACAGCACGGTCTTGCGGTCGCAGCCGTTTTCAAGCAGCGCATCAAAAATCAGTTGCAGCGTCGGCCAGTCCTTGTGCGCTTCGCCATCGGGCAGCGTGACCAGCAACACCCGGGCATAGTGCGCGCGCAGGGCTTCGGTCAGTTGCGCCGCGTACAAAGGCGCCACGGTCGTGTTGGACACCACCAGTGCGGTTGCGGCTTTGGGAAGGTGCTGGTACGTAGACGCCTGACCCAGCAAACTGGTGCCGATCACAATGGGGTAGCTGCGCTCGGCCAGGTTGATGTTGACCTGCGCCGTTGCGGGAGAGAAAGAAGGATTTGCGTGCATCACCGAAGTGTAGAGGCACTTTTCGGCAGGGATTGACGAGCTGCTGTATTACGCGGTGTTAAGGGTCAACACTGCTGAATGGCGCGGCTTCATGGCCCCGGAACAATGCCCGCCAGTTCGAGTTGCATGGCGATCATGTTGACCAGCGTGGACACCGAAGGGCGGCCGGTCTCGATGACGAAATGCGCGGTTTCGCGGTACAGCGGATCGCGCTGGGCAAACAGGTCGCGCAGGCGGCCCAGGGGGTCGGCGACCTGCAGCAAGGGACGGCTGACATCATGGCGGAGGCGGCGAAACAGTTCTTCGGGTGAAGACCGCAGGTACACCACATGGCCCCGGTCATGCAGTCGCTGGCAGTTGGCCGGGCGCAGCACCGAACCGCCGCCGGTCGAAAGCACCCCGCTTGTCTGCTCCGTCAGTTCGTTAATAACCGATTCCTCTACATCGCGAAAGCTGACTTCCCCTTCCCGCTCGAAATAGTCCCGTATGGAGCAGCCGAGCCGCTCCTCGATAACGTGGTCGGAGTCGAGAAAAGGGAGCTTCAACCGCCGGGCGAGTTGTCGCCCGACGGTGGATTTACCGGAGCCGGGGAGGCCTACTAGTGCAATCAATATAAAAGGCTTCAGATTTATTACTTCGGGTACGTAACGTTGATCAGTGGCAAGGTTGTCACGCGCGATCCAGCCCTAAACTTAACTTCGACTTGAGCCGTTGCAGTCCCAGATCCAGTTGGATTACATGCCGGGCTCAACGTGGTATTCGATGCGTCGAATTCTAAAGATACAGGGGTTCTTTGAGTTACCAAATCCAAAACTGGTGAACCTGTTTTCACAGAACCGGTAAAGTCAGTGGTCATACCCTTGATCTCGATTATTGTCCCCGAAGGCGCAGGAAAACCAGTTGGAGTACCAACAAACGCTGACACCGTAAATTTGCATACATTTCCAGGTGCGCTAAATATATTGATGATCGAACCTCCCGATGCCGCAGAATAGAGATTGACTAAATCGAGATTGGAAACTGTAAAGTCGAGAAAACCGCTAACGGCAACTCCATTACCTATCTGTGTGGAAGCTACCACGCGTGCACGTTCACCGTCAGCGGGACGGGGGTCTTGAACGGTATACATAACATTACAACTACCATTAAGAGTTGTGCAACCGCCTCGGGAGGAAGTGCCTACAGCACCAAAATTTGCTGTAAACACGACGGGCACGCCATCGGCAACGGGGTTTCCGTTGGTATCAACAATAGCCACAGTGATCTCAGAACTATCGCCAGTGATTCCGAAATTCAAGTTGTATTTAGTGGCGGACAAATCGAACCCTGCTTGAGTTACGACACCCGTTGTCACCAAAAGTTGATCCGACTGGGAAGTAATAGACGAGGTGTCTGATCGAGTAACCGTAGCCTTGATCACTACGGCCGTCGCCACGCTCTTAGATGACACCGTTGTGACTACAACGCCATCAGCATCACTGGTTGAACCGGGGATATTCAATGTCACGTCATTTGCTGGCACTACCGCGAAGGTGACAGTAGCGCCTTTCACTGGAGTATTGTTTTTGTCAACCACACGAAACCGCAAGGTTGCCGACTCCGATCGCCCATTGCCACCTGCACCGGCCAGAACGATAGATTTGTCAGCAGGATTTACATCTAAAAAATTCAATGCATTAGCCAATGCTTGAGGATCTGGCGCTGTAACTCCTCCCGTAGGCGCACTGGTCACTGCAATTGATTTTTGCGCAGCAATTGCACCTCCAGAAACCGTAGCGGAAGCACTAACAGTCGTTGCGCCGACTGAAGACGAGGAAGCCGCACGAATCTCAACGCTAGCAACTCCGCTTGCGTCAGTCAAAGCCGTCTTGGAGGCTGGCGCGAAAGAAAGCAAACCAGAACCAGTTTCGGCAAAGGTGACCACCGCCCCAGGGACAGCTTTACCTGCAGCATCTTTTAAAGTAATCGACACTTTGGAAATCTCAATTGCCGAAATAGAGTTTGTTGAGGCGCCAGCGCCGCTAATTACATCCATGCTCATAGATGCAGTCGCTGCTGTTTGTGTATCGCCAGTTGCAGAGGTCCCACCTGAAGCAGTAGTACCCGCACTTCCGCCCCCACCGCCACAAGCCGCCAAAGCTATCACTATCGCCGTGACCGATAAGCATTTTAAAAACTTCATTTCACTCTTCCCTACTTCAGAAATAAATTCTTGTTATCGCGCAGCAGCGCGGTCCGTAATCATCTTGGGCGTGATGAACACCAGCATTTCCTGTTTTCGGGAAGTGCGTTCGCGGCTTTTGAACAGGTTGCCGAGGTAAGGCACATCGCCCAGCAGCGGAACCTTGGTTTCATTGTTTGTTTCTTCGAGCGTGAAGATGCCGCCAATCACCACCGTGCCGCCGTTCTCAACCAGCACCTGCGTCTTGATGTGCTTGGTATCGATGGCAATGCCGGCGGCCGTGGTTTCGCCGCGGCTGTCCTTGTTCACGTCCAGATCCAGGATGATGTTGCCTTCGGGCGTGATCTGCGGCGTGACTTCGAGTTTCAGGTTGGCTTTACGGAATGCCAGCGACGTGGCGCCGCTGGAAGTGGCAGTCTGGTACGGAAACTCGGTTCCCTGCTCGATCAGCGCCTTGACCTGATCCGCTGTGACGACGCGGGGGCTGGAAACGATTTTTCCCTTGCCATCGGCTTCAAGCGCTGACAGTTCCAGATTCAGGAAGCGATTGGCTGCTGCGTTGAAGATCGACACCGCAAACGAAGCTGCATTGTTGGCAACGCCCAGCGTTGAGGCGGGAAAGCTGACGAAATTCCCGCTGGTATCGGCAGCCGTCGCGTTGTAATTAGTGCCCAGCGTGACATTGGTATTGCCATTGGACAAGGCACCGGCTGCGCCGATCATGCCGCCGCCAAGCCTTACACCCAAGGACCGCCCAAACGTGTCAGACGCCTCGACAATTCGTGCCTCGATCAGTACTTGCCGAACGGCAATGTCCAGTTTGCCAATAAGGCTTTGCACCTGCTCCAGCCTGGAAGGAATGTCGGTGACGAACAACTGGTTGGTTCTTGGCTCGGCGATCACGCTGCCCCGGCTGGACAGTATGCGTGCAGTGCCTGCACCCACGCCGCCAGCGGAAATCTGCACGGCAATTTCACTGGCCTTGGCATAGTTGATCTGGAAAGACTGGGTGCGAACCGCTTCCAGGCTCTGGATTGCAACGCGAGATTCCAGTTCCTGCTTGTCTTTGGCAGCGAGTTCATCTTTGGGGGCAATCAGCAGAACATTGCCGGTCTTGCGCATTCCCAAGCCCTTGGCCTGCAGAATGATGTCCAGCGCCTGGTCCCAAGGCACGTCTTTCAAACGCAAGGTGACCGAACCGGTGACTGTGTCCGAGGTGACCACATTGAAATTAGTGAAGTCGGCAATCACTTGCAGCAGAGAACGAATTTCGATGTTCTGAAAGTTAAGCGATAACTTTTCACCATTGAAGCCCGTGCCCTGCGTGAGCTTGTCGGGATCTATTTTTTGCGGACGCACTTCCAGCACAAACTGGTTGTCACTCTGGTAGGCGCTTTGCTCCCATTGGCCAGTGGGTTCCACCACCATGCGAACCTTGTCGCCCACCTGCGAGGTGGTCACGGTTTGCACTGGTGTTCCAAAATCTGTGACGTCGAGTCGGCGACGCAGCCCTTCGGGCAAGGCAGTTTTCAGGAACTCCACCACGACAGTCTTGCCCTGCTGGCGAATATCAACACCAACCTCGTTGTTCGGAAGAGCAACCACGATGCGGCCAGAGTTATCGGGACCGCGCCGGAAATCGATATCTTTGAGCGGCAGCGTATCGCGGTTACGGCTTTCTGCAAACACCGGTGCTGCAGCCATCGAAGGCGCAGCAATGGCTTGAGAATCCAGAATGATGAGCAACGACTTGCCTTGCAGTTCGGCCTTGTAAGCGGTGGGAGTTTTCAAGTTAAGCACGACGCGGGTACGCTCGCCGGCCTGGATTACGTTGGCTGAGCGCATGTTGCCCAAGTTGATTTCAATCGCCGAGCGGCCCAGGGAATTGCTGACCCCTTGAAAGTCAAGGGCGATGCGGGCAGGTGCCTGAATGCTGAAACCCGTGGGTACGCTGGTTAGTGGTTCAGTCAGTTCGATCCGGATCACTTCCGAGCCACCCTGCACCGACCCCGAAACCGCCTGGATAGAGTTTTCTGCTTTTGCCAGAAGGGGCATGCTGCTGGCCGCTACCATCACACTTAGCAATGCACAACGCATGCCGTGTCTAAACAAACGCGGCAGACTCTCTTGCGCCCTCGCCCTCACTGCCAATTCCGCTGCCTGTTTGTTCATTTCTTTTCCTCTAGAAGCTGTAAAGTCGCGGGGCGCTCTGTCCATTCGCCTGCTGCGTCCTGCACGATTTCACGCAGCACCACACTGGCCTCGGTCACGGAAGTAATGCGGCCATAGTTTTGGCCTAGATAATTGCCGACGCGGACCTGATAAATCAGGTTGTCAACGCGTAGCAGTGCCACGGGCTGCCCGGCTTTTGTCAAACTGCCGACCATGACCACGCTGTCCAGAGGCGTTGCCTCCAGCGGCTCCTTGCGGCGACTCAGTTCCGGTGTGATCAGCGCTGCATTGAATGTTGCCTGGCTGGAATCGCGTTTGAGTGCCAGCACCAGTTTCTGGTTGCTGAAAGGCTCTATCGATCCTTCCTGGTCATAGGTTTGCGGCGTGAATTTGGTCGGTGGCTGCAAAGGGGAGACCTTGGATCGGGTGATGTCGCGTTGAGCGCTCATCCATTGCTGCAGTTCTTCATGATCCGATGAACCACATGCTGCCAGCAAAAGCAGGCTGCACGCCATGGTCAAGGCAAGAGATTGCCGTATCGCACTCATTGCTTGGCTCCATTGGCCAGAGCATTCTTGCGCTGCTGCGCAATTTCTTCACTGTCGAGATAGCGGAAGGTTTTTGCCGTCGCGTCCATGACCAGGTTCCCGTCTTTTGCCGGTGTAATGGCCATATTGTTCAGCGTCACAATGCGCGAGAGGTTGGCAATATCGGCTGCAAATTCACCCATGTCGTGGTACTGGCCCGTGACCCTGACCGCAATTGGCAACTCAGCGTAGTAGTCCTTGATAACCACCTGCCCCGGGCGGAACAGTTCAAACTGAAGGCTACGACCCAGTCCGGCCTGATTAATGTCCGACAGCAAGGCGTCCATTTCAGCCTTGCTGGGCAACTGCTTTTCAAGCTGCGTTACATACTGTTGAACCTGTTCGCGCTGTCTTTTCAGCGCATCCAGATTGATAGCTTGTGTAAGCTTGCCGGTGTAGTCCTGACGAAGCTGAACTTCCTTGGTCTTTTCCGCAGTCAGTTCTTCATTCACTGCACTAAGCCATACAAACCATAGCGCGACCACCATCGCGGCCGTAAGGGCAACACACAGAAGATAGCGCGGTAAAACGGGCCAGGACGATGGATCGTTTGGGTCCAGTCCGGTAAACTGGTTCTGGATGCGACTTTGGAAAGCCGAAAAATCAAAGACAGGAGTGGACGTTTTTTTTACCATGATCAATTCATTCGTCCCGCATCAAGGCTTGGTGGCGGCAGGTGAAGACGAAGCGGCATTTTTTTGATCACTGGTCCGCTTGATTTCCATGCGCATCGAAAAATTTGAGACCCGGCGTTGATCACGAGGGCTCAGCGAAACCATTCCCGCAGTAATTTCTACCAGTTCAGGCTTGGACAACCATGCGCTGTTGTTGGAAACATTACGCAATAGCTCTGAAACTCGCTCGTTTGATTGGGCAATACCTGTTAGCAAGACCGTCTGGTTTTCTTGCTTGAGGCTGTTTACATAAACGCCATCTGGCAGCTGCCGTACCAGTTCGCTCAGTAAATATACCGGTAAGTTGCGGTTTTCCTGCAAATCCTCAACTGCTTTTTGACGCGCCTTGAGCGAGTTGATTTCTGCCTGCAAAGTTGCAATATCCTTGATCTGCTCGTCCAGACGTGTGATTTCAGTTTGCAAAAAAGTATTTCTTGCACGCTGGCTTTCGATTTGCGTCAAGTACCAGGAATACGTGATGCTGCAGATCAACACCCCAGCCAGCGCAGCCAAGCCAAGAGTTATAAAAAATACTTCACGTCGGCGTTTTCGTGCAGCTTCCCGGTGAGGCAACAGGTTGATCAGAATCACTGTGCAAACCTTCGCAAAGCCAAACCGCAGGCAGTCAGGTAGGACGAGGCTTCGCGCCGCATTTTGTTTTCCATCACGCCTTTGCCGATTTCCATTCCATCAAAAGGATTCACCAATTGACATGCAAAAGCCGTCTGCTTTGTCACCGATTCCGTCAGCCCGCCCAATGAAGATGATCCACCAGCCAGCATCACATAATCAACCCGGTTGTAGGGCGTGCTGGCAAAGAAAAATTGGAGCGCGCGGGTGATTTCCTGGGTCATGCTTTCAACAAACGGCTTCAGTACACCCAGGGCATAGTCTTCGGGCAGTTCTCCATTACGTTTTTTGGTTTCTGCTTCTTCAAGTGAGAAACCATATTGCCTGACTATCAGCTGGGTCAGTTGTGCGCCGCCAAACGCCTGGTCACGTTCATACAAGACTTCATCATTTCTGATGACCTGCAGGCTGGTGGTTACCGAACCAATTTCAAACAGCGCTACCATCGTGTCCACGCCCCTGTTTGGCATGTTCTCTATCAACCGCGCCGTTGCAAGCCGGGACGCATAGGATTCCACATCAACCACAATAGGTTTGAGTCCGGCAGCTTCCGCCAAACCTTGTCGGTCCTGGACTTTTTCCTTGCGAGAAGCAGCAATCAGCACCTCGACATCGCCACTGGAGGTTGCGCTTGGCCCCAAGACACAAAAATCAAGACTGACATCATCCAGCGAAAAGGGAATGTATTTGTTGGCTTCGGATTCAACCTGAATCTCGAGCTCTACATCGCTCAGCCCTCCAGGCAGAATAATTTTTTTACTGATTACCGCCGAAGGTGGCAGCGCCATGGCTACGTTGCGTGTGCGCGTGCCGCTTTTTTTCACAACACGGCGAAGCACGTCCGCCACTTCATCGAATTTCTCGATGTTGCCATCGGTAACCCATCCGGCATCCAGAGGTTCGATAGCACAGCGCTCAAGCACCAGGCGGCCAGCCTTGTCGCGACCCACCTCGACCAGCGTGACACTGGACGAGCTGATGTCTACACCCAGTAAAGGGGGTTGTTGACGGTTAAATAAGGATCCCAGTGAGATCAAGGGCGCCCCCGGATGAATGGCTACTTACTATGTAACCTTTGTTAAAAATTCAGTCGAATGTTAGCATTTAGCTCACAAAGAAGTAACCATTTTTACGAATCAAAATCAGGAACTCGTTGTCAAATTAAGACAAATTTCAGCGATTTTGCAGATGTAAGAAGTTACTACAAACTGTAACACCACCATTCAAAAATACTTGCCCGAAACACTTGGACATCCAGATATTTTTATAATGCGAATGCGACTCTAAGATTGACCTTGATGCCCCTATCCTCCCGAACTCCTGCTTCCCGAACAACATCCAGCACAGAAAAGCAGCCGACTTCCTGGCTGCGCTCTTTTACGAAGTTCTTTTTCGGCGGAATTGGTTTGGTACTGGCCAGTCTTGCCGGCTTGGCAATTTTTCTGGCGGTAGCGCTGGCAGTCGCCTATCCCAACTTGCCGGATATTTCCGCCTTGTCTGACTATCGCCCCAAGCAACCACTGCGGGTGTACACGGCTGACGGCGTCATCATCGGGGAGTTTGGCGAAGAGCGACGAAGGCTTACGCCTATTGAAGAAATACCGCAGAGCATGAAGGATGCGGTCCTCGCCATCGAGGATGCACGATTTTTCTCGCATGGTGGAGTGGATTATCTGGGCGTGGTACGTGCGGCTTTGGCCAATCTGGGCCGGGCCAAAAGCCAGGGCGCCTCAACCATCACGATGCAGGTTGCCCGCAATGTTTACCTTACCGCCGAGAAAAGCTACACGCGCAAGATTTATGAAATCCTGCTGACCTTCAAGCTGGAGCATTCACTGTCGAAAAACCAGATCCTCGAGATCTACATGAACCAGATTTTTCTGGGAAACCGCTCTTACGGCTTTGCCGCTGCGGCTGAAACTTATTTTGGCAAATCACTTAAGGACGTCAGCATTGCCGAAGCCGCCATGCTGGCTGGACTGCCCAAAGCGCCATCAACCTACAACCCGATTGCCAACTTCAGCCGGGCCCGGACGCGTCAGCTTTACGTCATTGAGCGTATGGAGCAAAACGGGTTCATCAATCCCCAACAGGCGAAAACAGCCAGGGAAGAAGCACTTCACATCAAGACCGGACGCGACGAGGGACGTGTGCATGCGGAATATGTGGCCGAGACCGTTCGCCAACTCGTGTTCAACCAGTATGGAGAAGAAACCTATACGCGCGGTCTGAATGTCTACACCACGCTCAAGGCAGCCGACCAGACGGTCGCCTACAAGGCCTTGCGCAAGGGCATCATGGACTATGAACGCCGGCAAATCTACCGGGGTCCCGAAAAATTCATCGACCTGCCATCCAACCCGCCGGAAGTTGAGGATGCCATTGACGAAGCCCTGGCCGAGAATCCCGATAACGGAGACATCATGTCGGCTATCGTGCTGGAAGCCGGTCCCAAGCGAATCATTGCGATGCGCCAGAACAGTGAAAAAGTGACCATTACCGGAGAAGGCCTTCGACCTGCACAATCAGGCCTGACGGACAAGGCCGGTCCGAACATCAAGATTCGCCCTGGCGCGCTGATCCGGGTGGTCAAGACATCTAAGGATGCGTGGGAAATCACACAATTGCCCGAAGTCGAAGGTGCCTTCGTGGCCATGGACCCACGCGATGGTGCGGTTCGTGCACTGGTTGGGGGCTTTGATTTCCAGAAAAACAAGTTCAACCACGTGACCCAGGCCTGGCGTCAGCCCGGTTCGAGCTTCAAGCCTTTTATTTATTCGGCAGCACTGGAAAAAGGTTTTACCCCTGCCACCGTCGTGAACGACGCACCCCTGTTTTTCGATGCTGGCGTGACCGGTGGACAGCCATGGGAGCCGAAAAACTACGACGGCGGTTTTGAAGGCCCGATGAGCATGCGCACAGCCCTTAAAAAATCAAAAAACCTGGTGTCGATCCGCATCCTGCAATCGATCGGTGCGAAGTATGGACAGGAATGGGTGACGCACTTTGGTTTCGACGCAGAAAAACACCCGGCTTATCTGACGATGGCGCTGGGTGCCGGCTCGGTCACACCGATGCAGATGGCAACGGGTTACTCGGTTTTTGCCAACGGCGGTTACCGCGTCAATCCTTACCTGATCACCAAAATCGTCGACCAGCGGGGCAAGGTCCTGCTTGAAGTCACGCCGCCAGCGCTCAACGAGTCAATGCGCGGCATTGATGCCAGGAACGCGTTCATCATGGACAGCCTGCTGCAGGAAGTGGCGCGTTCAGGCACTGCAGCCAAGGCCCAGGCGATGCTCAAGCGTCCGGATATTTTCGGCAAGACCGGCACCACCAACGACTCGATCGACACCTGGTTTGTCGGTTTTCAACCGACGCTGGCTGCTGCAGTCTGGATGGGTTACGACACGCCCAAAAAGCTCGGAGACCGTGAAACAGGCGGTGGCCTGAGCTTGCCCATTTGGATCAACTTCATGGAATATGCCCTCAAGGGCGTGCCGGTCACCGAATACCAGGCGCCTGCAGGCGTGGTCAACCTAAATGGCGAGTGGTATTACGAAGAATATGCAAAGGGCGCGGGCATCAGCAGCGTGGGCATGCAGCCAGAATCCGGTGCTTCCAGCGAAGAAACAGGGTCTGCGCCAGCCGGCGGCATTCAGGTACTGCCCCCGTCCGAAGAGAAAAAACGAATTCTGGACCTTTTCAAGAACTGAGATTTTCGTGTGCTTTTAAGAAAAAACGGACCTCAGGTCCGTTTTTTTGAGCTGAAGAATGGTCAATCAGCAGCGGAAAATACCAGTGTCTGGCCAGTCTGTTCGCTGGCGTAACGCGACAGATTGGCGAAAAACTCCCGTCCGTCCTTGGTATCGAGCCATTGCCCATTGGTGCATTTATAGTGAAATCCGCCGGCCCTGGCCGCCATCCAGACTTCCTGCAGCGGTTTTTGGAGGTTGATGATGATCTGGCTCTGATTGGAAAAAATCAGCGTGATCATTCCACCTGTGCGCTGGTTGTCGATGTCCACATCGCTCTCGTCATTCAAGCGGTCGCAAGTCTGCTCGACCGCCTTGAGCACGCGCTCCGCCTGGTTCTGGTATTCAAGGTCCGTCATTACAATCCTGTCATGGTTTTTTCATATCGAATTCTAGGCCGCCTTGCCCATGTCGTTGCCAGGCATGGTTTTGTTGGCATCGTGGCGGTCGCCGCAACCCTGTCCGGCTGCGGGCAGAAAGGCCCCCTGTTTTTGCCGGTTCCCCCACAGGCACCTCCACTGGCGATGTCGCCCAGCCTTTCATCACTTGCCGCGCCAGCAACAGCTCCGGCATCAGCAGCACGATAGGCATTGCGAGCGTGGCGGTGATTTATTTTTTCATGCGCTGATTGGCATGGCAGCGGGTCACGCCGCCTTACTGCAGCGCCATCCGCCAGCGTGTCATTGATCCCATTTTTGCCCTTTGCTTCAACAGAACCCACCCCATGCCACTTCCCGTTTCTCCCGCCCTTCCCGGTCACCCCCATTTTGCCTACCAGGACAACGCGCTGTTTGCCGAAGCTTTGCGCGTCAGTGAGTTGGCAGCCACGTACGGAACGCCTCTGTTCATCTATTCAAAAGCCGCCATGCTGTCGGCGCTGGCGGCCTACCAGCGCGGCTTTGAAGGCCGGGATGCACAGATCTGCTACGCGATGAAGGCCAATTCCTCGCTTGCCGTGCTGCAGGTGTTTGCCCGGGCAGGTTGCGGCTTCGACATTGTCTCAGGCGGCGAACTGGAGCGAGTTCAGGCAGCAGGCGGCGACGAGGGGAAAATCATTTTTTCAGGTGTTGGCAAGACGCGCGCCGAGATGCGCCAGGCACTTGGCGCAGGCATTGGCTGCTTCAATGTCGAAAGCGAAGCCGAACTCGACGTGCTGTCGGACGTGGCATTGGCCATGGGACTGCGCGCGCCCGTCAGCATCCGTGTCAATCCGAATGTCGATCCGAAGACGCATCCGTATATTTCCACCGGCTTGAAGGGCAACAAGTTCGGCGTGGCCCATGAAGACGCCGTGCGCATCTACCGTCATGCCGCTTCGCTCGGCGGACTGAAAGTCGTCGGTATTGACTGCCACATCGGCTCGCAGATCACCGAGGTGACGCCCTACCTTGACGCCATGGACCGCGTTCTGGATCTGGTGGCGGCGATTGAGGACGCAGGCATTGCGCTGACGCATATCGACTTTGGCGGCGGACTGGGCATCGACTACAACCACGACACGCCGCCCGAAGCCGATGCGCTCTGGCGGCAACTGCTGGCCAAGCTCGACGCGCGTGGTTATGGGGGAAGGAAACTGATGATCGAACCTGGCCGTTCGCTGGTTGGCAATGCGGGCATCTGCATTACCGAAGTGCTTTACCTCAAGCCAGGCGAACAGAAGAATTTCTGCATCATCGACGCGGCCATGAACGACCTGCCGCGCCCGGCCATGTACCAGGCTTTCCACGCCATCGTGCCTGTCGAGCCGGTCATCCCGGAGGTGGAGGGGACTGTTTATGACGTGGTGGGGCCAGTCTGCGAAAGCGGCGACTGGATTGGACGCGACCGCGTGCTGAACGTGGTGGCCGGCGACCAGTTGGCCGTCATGTCGGCCGGGGCCTACTGCATGAGCATGTCCAGCAACTACAACACCCGGGGCCGCGCGGCAGAACTGCTGGTGGATGGCGATGTGGCCCGGCTGATTCGTGCGCGCGAATCGGCGGCCGACACCTTTCGCGGTGAACTGCTGCTGCCCTGAGTAGAGCGCCAAAGTGTCTTGCCTGGAATCACAGCGCTGTCGCAAGCTGAATTTTAGGCAAAAAATGCCCCTGGCGCCTATCCCATATGCGCATACAGCTACTTATTTGATAGCATAAAAGTCAGCGAGTAGCCACGACTGGCTGACTTGAAACCTGCGCCCGTTTCTTGGACCAGTGGTGCCACACGCGCCAGCCCAATAGTGTGGCAACAATGGCAGCATAGACAAAGACTTCATTGAAGTTATTTTTTCCGGCGCGCATCCAGAAAAAATGCAGGATACCCAAGCCGGCAATCAGGTACACCAACTTGTGCAGCATCTGCCAGCGCTTCGCACCCATCGCCTTGATGGCGGCATTGAAAGAAGTGGCTGCCAGCGGGGTAAGAAGCACAAAAGCCGAAAAACCCACCAGAATGAACGGTCGCTGGATGATGTCTTTAACAATTTCGCCTACATCGAACCCTTTGTCAAACCAGCTATAGCTGAGCAAGTGAATCACGACATAAAAATAGCAAAAAAGCCCCAGCATGCGCCGAAACCGCGCCAGCGCCGGCGTTTTGCTGATGACCCGCAAAGGGGTGACCGTCAGCACGATGCAGACAAACCGCAAGGTCCAGTCGCCCGTGGCACGGATCAGCGCTTCCGCCGGATTCGCCCCCAGCTGGTCAGCAAAGGCCTGGTAGAAAAGCCATGCAAACGGCAGCAGGCACAGCATGAAGACCAGCGGCTTGGCCGCGGGGTGCAGCAACCATTTTTGCCGCTGCGCCATCACGGCAGCCATCAGAAGTACTTCTTGAGGTCCATGCCGGCGTAAAGCTGTCCGACTTGCGCTTCATAGCCGTTAAACATCAGCGTCTTGCGCTTGCGGGCGAACAACCCGTCCTCGCCAATGCGCCGCTCGGTGGATTGGCTCCAGCGCGGGTGGTCAACGAGTGGATTGACGTTCGAGTAAAAGCCGTATTCCTGTGCCGCCGCCTTGTTCCAGGCAGTGCGCGGCTCCTTGTCGGTGAAGCGGATTTTGACAATGCTCTTGCCGCTCTTGAAACCGTATTTCCAGGGCACGACCATGCGCACGGGTGCGCCATTCTGGTTGGGAAGCACCTCGCCGTACATGCCAAAGGTGAGAAGCGCCAGCGGATTCATTGCCTCGTCCATGCGCAAGGCTTCGACGTAAGGCCATTCAAGCACGCGCGAGCCGACAAATGGCATGGTCTTGGGGTCGGCCAGCGTGATGAATTCAACATACTTGGCGCTGCCCAGAGGCTCGACCTTTTTGATCAACTCGGACAGTGAATAGCCCACCCACGGAATGACCATCGACCAGCCCTCGACACAGCGCAGGCGGTAAATCCGCTCTTCCTGCGGGCTGAGCTTGAGCAACTCTTCAAGCGTGAAACTTTTCGGATTCTTGACCAGGCCTTCGACTGCCACTGACCAGGGTTTCACTGGCAAGGTTCCGGCGTTTCTTGCCGGATCAGCCTTGTCAGTGCCGAACTCGTAGAAGTTGTTGTAGGTTGTCACGTCCTTGTACTCCGTGACTTTTTCCATCGTCACGGCACCGGCAACTGAAGACTTTGCGCCGACCAGCGCCGCCAGCTTGTCCGGCTTGGGGAAGCCCTGAGCCAGCGCATCGCGCCCGGCCCAGCCAGCCAGCGCAGCGCCTGCCGTTCCGCTGGCCATAAGCTTGATCAGGTCGCGCCGGCCCTGGTAGATGCCTTGCGGTGTGATTTCACTGGTCACCGGATGGTTGTGTCCGCTTGAATTTGTCTTGATAAGCATGAGAGTTCCTTTCGATCCTGCAATGGTTGCCTGTAGTACGCAGCAAATCCCGCAAAGGATTCAATACCAAAGACTCACCTTGAGACTACAAGGTTCCGTAACTGTGCAAGCCTGACAGGAACATGTTCACACCCAGGAAGGCAAAAGTGGTGATGGCCAGGCCGCCGAGCGCCCACCAGGCGGCCACCGTGCCACGCAGGCCCTTCATGAGCCGCATGTGCAGCCAGGCTGCGTAGTTGAGCCAGACAATCAATGCCCAGGTTTCCTTCGGGTCCCAGCTCCAGTAGCCGCCCCAGGCTTCAGCCGCCCACAGGGCGCCCAACACCGTGGCAATGGTGAAAAATGCAAAACCGACGGCAATCGCCTTGTACATCACGTCGTCCAGCACTTCCAGGCTCGGCAGGCGGGCGGCGATATGCTTGCGGCTCAGCAGGATGCCACCCGTGATCAAACCGGCCACCAGCAGGTAGACAACCCAATAGTTGCTGCCGCCGGCTTCGAGCGGCGACTTGCGAAACACGATGGGCACAAAGCACAGCACCACGCCCAGCATCCACAAAGGGGTCAGCTTGTACCAGCGGGTTTCCTGCGCCTGTTGCTTGACGTGGTAGGACAGCGCCACCATGGCCGCCAGCGCAAACATGCCGTAGCCGATAAAGTTGGCGGGCACGTGCAGTTTCATCCACCAGCTTTTCAGCGCCGGCACCAGCGGCTGGATTTCGTGCGCCTCACGAACCACGGTGTACCAGAGCAAAAAGCCGACGGCGGCGCTGACCACCAGCATGACAAAGGCCCCCAATGCGCGGGTCTTGTACTCGGCTTCAAAGTACAGGTAAAAGGCGGCGGTCATCCAGCAGAACAGCACGAATACTTCATACAGGTTGCTGACCGGAATATGGCCGATGTCAGCGCCAATCAGATAGCTTTCATACCAGCGGACCAGTGTGCCGATCAGCGCCATGCCCACGCCCACCCAGGCGATTTTCGAACCCAGCGACTCCAGCGTGGCACTGTTGCTTGAGCCAACGCTGTTCGGCGTATTGCTGGCAAACATGCCAATCCAGTAAAAAATCGTGCTCATGAAGAACAGCACACTCATCCACAGGATGGCCGACTGACTGGACAGGAAATACTTGAGCCAGAACACCTGTTCGGCCTGCGCCAGATCGCCCTGGTAGGACGTGATGCCCAGCAGCGCAAAACCGGCGACAACCATCATCAGTACGCGCAGCGGTCGCCAGAACCAGCCCATCGCAATGGTGGCGGGAATGGCACCGAACAAGATACCTTTCTCATAAATATCCATGTAGGCGCTGTAGCGGGCAAAGGCATACAGGAAGCCGCCCGCCACCAGCACGGCAAACACCCAGTCCAGCGCATTGCGCTTGGCGAAATAGCCTTCGTTCAGGCTTAGCGTGCTGTCGCCGCCAGCCGAAAGGGTGGTCGTGGTGTTGATGCGCGTCGTGGTGTTCATTGGGGTGCCTGCAACAGTTTCGTTTTCAACATCTCGAATTCCTTGTCGCCATCCATGGTTTTACGGTTGGTAGACAAAGCCATGGTGGCCTGGCTGCTTTGGGCAGATTCTGACACCGAATGCCCGGCCTGGGTACCGCCTGCGGAATCGGCATTGCCGGGTGCATGGACAGACGCAATTGGTGCCAGCCAGACCCATATCCGGCGCTCGCGGATGTACAGCATGGCAAAGATACCCAGGATCAAAAAGGCGCAGCCCAAGTAGACAATGGTCTTGCCTGGCGCCCGCGCCACCTGAAAAACGCTGGCCTGGACCTGCTTGAAGTCCTTTAACTGAAACGCCATCGGCGCCGGGTAATGCGGCGCGTCTGACAGGCTCAGCACCATCTGCGACATGAAAGCCTGCGTTTTCTCGTCCTGTGGCAAGGGCTTGAGGCTGGCCTGCTCGCGTGTCATCGAGGTCAGCTCGAACAGCACGCCATTGAGGATGCGGACCAGCACTTCGCCGGCACGCTCGCGCTCTGCCTGCGGCACATTGGCCTCCATGAAATCGGAAATTGCCTGCAGTCCGGCAACCGGAACAGCCCTGCCCGCAGGCGTGCTTGCAGGCGCCACCGCAGCGGCCTTCGCACCGGCAAACAGCGCCAGCGCACGCGACGCCGACTCGTTCAGTTGCTGCGCAAGTTCTGGCCGGTCCGTGCCGACGGCCAGACGGGTATAGCGCCTGACTGCCAGGTCGCGCTGCGCAGGATCGGCCAGTGCGTCACGCAGTCGCACAAAAGTTGCCGTGCTGCTTTCTGGATCGGCCGGGATGCGCAGGTACTGGAAGGCGTCCATCGTGTTTTCACGAACGCCCATCAGGAACATGGGCGGGGTGTCGGGGTTGTCGTCCATCTTGACCGGCAGCATGTAGTTCTGGAACTCACGCGCCTGACCAGCGGCATCGCGCAACTTGTAACTCACACTGGGGCCAACATTGCGCAATTGCTTTTGCGTGACGGTCTTGTTGGCCGCACCGAGCCGCGTTTCAATCGCCTTGTGCAGGTCCACCTTGCGCACGTCGGCGCCCGGGCTTGCCGCGCTGCCCGAAACACCAGCGAAATTCTCGACATTGATGACGCGCAGCGCGGTGTATTCCAGCGTGAGCTGCTCGGCGCCAGCGCCTTGGCCGTTGGTCAGCGCGCTGCTGCCGCCGATGGTTCCCTGGATTTCAAAAGGCCGGGTGGCGGCGGACATCGGAATCGCGCTCAGCGTGACACTGGAGCCGCCGTCGTCGAAGCTGGACTGGTAAATCTCCACGCCTTTGTAATTGGCCGGGTGGTTGACCTCGACCCGCTGCGGAATCTTCTCGCCTGTCGCCTTGTCGTGGATGACGATGTCGCTGGCAAACAACTTGGGCATGCCGGTGGAGTAATACTCAACACTGAATTTCTTCAGTTCTATGGCAAAAGGCAATTCCTGCAGCAGGATGCCGCCTGGCTGGTTCAGAATCGCGGTGCTCGACTGCGTGCCCTCGGCCACCAGCAGGTTGGCGCGAAAGGTCGGGTTGCGCTCGCTCAGCCGGTGCTCGGCCGGCACATCGGCAATCAGCCCGCCGCCGGTAAAGGTGGTCTTGCCGTTGAGCAGCATTTGCGCCCGCACGATCATGTCGCCGTCAAGCAGGCCGCCAATGCAGATCAACACGATGGCGCTGTGTGCGGCGATGTAGCCCAGCTTGTTGACCGAGCCCTTTTTGGCGGCAACCATCCAGCCCGCGCTTCGCTGCTGGAGCTTGACCTTCCAGCCGCTTTCAACGAGGGTCTGGCCGATGCGCCGCGCAGCGACTTCGGGCGACTCGGCCAGGCCCGCATGCGCGCGGTGGCCAAAGGCCTTGAGGCTTTGCTCCCGCACGTCTTCCTTGAGCTGGTTGAAGTCGCTCAAAATCTTGGGCGTGTTGCGCGCGATGCACAAAGACGTGGACACCACCAAAAAAGCCAGGATCAGCAGGAACCACCAGGCGCTGTAGACCGTGTTCAGGCTCGCCAGGCTGAACACTTGCGCCCAGAACGGACCGAACTGGTTGACATAGTTGCCAAGCGGCTCTTGCTGCTTGAGCACCGTTCCGATCACCGAGGCAATGCAGATCACGGTCAGCAGCGAAATCGAGAAGCGCATCGACGACAGCAGCTCCACCGCCGCGCGCAGGGTGCGCGAGCCCCAGTTGACCTTCATGCCTTCGGTGGAAACTGTCATACGTGAAATTGAAAGCTCAAAGGCTTGGTGTGTGGCGTGGAAATGAACTGTAAAAAAACAAAAAGGCGGACTTTCCTCAGAAAGACCCGCCTTGATATGACTGACAAATGCGGCTTCGGTTCAATGCCAGTCAAGGATTTCTGGAGGAAACCGGCAAAAACAAAAACGGGCCCCGGACCACGGCAAAGCCGCAGTTTCAGGACTCAGCGCAAGCCGGCGATGTAGTCGGAAACTGCCCGGATTTCCTTGTCATTGAGCTTGGCCGCCACCTGGGTCATCTGCAGGCTGTTGGTGCGAACACCGTCACGGAAATAGGTCAGCTGCGCGGCGGTGTACTCGGAATGCTGGCCGCTCAGGCGCGGATATTGTGCAGGAATGCCGGCGCCCGTCGGGCTGTGGCATCCAGCGCAAGCGGGAACCTGACGATCGGCAATGCCGCCGCGGTAGATACGCTCACCCATGGTGACCAGTTCTTTTTCCTTGGCAAAACCGGGCTTGGCTTTTTTGCTGGTGGCCCAGTAAGCAACGTTCTTCATGTCGGCGTCCGACAAGGTGGCGGCAAAACCCTGCATGATGGCATTTTTACGTTTGCCTGACTTGTATTCCTGCAACTGCTTGACCAGGTATTCGGGATGCTGCTGCGCGAGCTTGGGGTACCCCGGCGTTCCGGAATTGCCGTCGGCACCATGGCAGGCAGCGCAAACGGCGGTGAAAGTGGCTTCCCCCTTGACCAGGTCAGGCTTGGCGGCCATGACTGGCGCCGCTGCAGCGGCTACCGGTGCGGCTTCGCCTGCTGCAAATGAAGACATGGCGGGCAAGGCCAGCAGGGCGGCCAGTAGGGAAGTAGCGAACAGCTTCATATCGGGACTTTTAATTGGTTGGCGCACAGAACTTGGGTAAGGCCGGATTTTACAATGGCTTGGACGCCAAGCCCTATTATCGGGATTTGGCAAACGGCTATTCGCCTGCCTTGTGGGCGAGCGCCTGCCGTTGCGCACTTTTATTTTTTCCGGCCTGCCTTGCAATGGCAGCGCAGCCACCGACTTCCAGGGATCGCCCCATCATGACTTCTTCCGCTTCCTTGCCTCTTGCAGCCGACGCCAAGCCCAATCCCAAGATCGCCATGGGCTGGCTGCACACCGCCAAATTCCTCACCACCGCGCCCGAACTCAAGCACCTGCCGCGCATCGAAGTTCCCGAGATCGCCTTTGTCGGCCGCTCCAACGCCGGGAAATCGACCTGCATCAACACCCTGACACAGCAGCACCGGCTGGCGTTTGCTTCGAAAACGCCGGGGCGCACGCAAAGCATCAACCTGTTTTCGCTGGGCAAGCAGGGCGTAACCGATGCGGTGCTGGCCGACCTGCCGGGCTACGGCTATGCCGCTGTTCCCAAAGAAGCCAAGTACCGCTGGCAACAGGTGATGGGCAATTACCTGCAGACGCGCGACAACCTCCAGGCCATCGTGCTGCTGTGCGACCCGCGCCTGGGCCTGACGGAACTCGACGAAGTGCTGCTCGACGTGATCCGGCCGCGTGTCGAGGACGGTCTGAAATTCCTGGTGCTGCTGACCAAGTCCGACAAGCTCAACAAGACCGATGCCGCCAAGGCGCTGCAGATCGTCAAGTTGCAGGCGGGCGGCGGCGACGTGAAGCTGTTCTCGTCGCTGAAGCGCCAAGGCGTCGAAGAAGTCGCCCAGCATTTGTGGGACTGGGCGCACCCCAAGGAAAAGCCGGTCAAGGCGCCCAAACCCGCGCCGGAGTCGCAAGGCGAACCGGAGTCAAGCGCTGAAGAACCAATACCGCCGGCGGCTGATCCGGCCTGATGCCTGACAGGACCATGCCCGTCCAACAGGCCCGAGAAGCGAAGTTTCAAGCAAATAACGGCTGTAGCGCACGCCCTGCAAGCGCAAGCAGCTATTAATAAAGTAGCATCATGATTGAAACCAACGACTACCTGTTAGCCCACGGCATCACCCTCTCCTGTCGCTGCACAGGCACCCAGGGCCGGCCGGTGCTGATGTTTCTGCACGGGTTTCCGGAAGCCGCTTTTGTCTGGGATGGCCTGCTGGAACATTTCGCGCGGCCCGAGCATGGCGGCTTTCGTTGCATCGCCCCCAACCTGCGCGGCTACGGGCCGTCCAGCGCACCGGCCGATGTGGCCGACTACCGGCCCCGGCACCTGGTGCAGGACATTGCCGCGCTGATCGAGCACGAAGGCGGCCCATTGGCCTGCCTCGTCGCACACGACTGGGGCGGCGCCGTCGCCTGGAACCTGGCGGCCAGCGCGCCGGGCTGCATGGAAAAGCTCGCCATCATCAATTCGCCGCACCCCGGCACTTTTTTGCGCGAGTTGCAGCATTCGCCAGCGCAGCAGGCCGCCAGCGCCTACATGAATTTTTTGATCCGTCCAGATGCCGAAACGCTGCTGGCCGAGGACGACTTTCGCCGGTTGTGGGCTTTTTTTACCGCCATGGGCGCAGCTGACGGACCGCACGCCTGGCTGACTGACGCCGTCAAGGCGCAATACCGCGACATCTGGCGCGCCGGACTGACCGGGGCGCTCAATTACTACCGCGCCTCGCCGCTGCGACCGCCCCGCCAGGGCCCGCCGCACCACGACCCGGCCGCCGCCGCCGTGGTGATTCCGCGTGACAAGCTGGAAGTGCATGTGCCGACGCTGGTTATCTGGGCCATGGACGACACCGCCCTGCCCCCGGCCTTGCTCGACGGTCTTGAAGATTTCGTGCCGCAAATGCAGTTGCACCGTGTCGAGGGCGCGACGCACTGGATCGTGCATGAGCAGCCTCAACGGGTCATCAACTTCCTGCAGGATTTTCTTCGCTAAACCATGAATTGTGTGCGCCATGCTATTAAAAAAATAGCTACTTATGCATGCCTGTAAAGCGCTAATCCACTAAGAGACTTTAAATCCGAACCGCCACATCCGAACTTTTGCTCAGTACAGCGAAGGCTCGCCTTCAGGCCGTGTCTTGAAGCGTTTGTGCACCCAGTAGTACTGCGCCGGCATGGTGTCGATGTAATCCTGCAGCCGCGCGTTCATCAGCGCGGTGTCGGCCACCGGGTCGCCACTGGGAAAATCGGTCCAGGCCGGCATCACCTGGACCTCATAACCGCCGGGCGTGAGGCGCGGCAGCAGCGGCACGACCTTGGCCCGGCCCAGGCGCGCAAAGCGCGACAGCGACGGCACGGTCGCGGTCGCAACGCCGTAAAACGGCACGAACACCGACTCGTCCGGTCCAAAATCCATGTCGGGCAGCAAGTACAGCGGCTGCCCTTCGCGCAGCGCCGCGACGATTGGCTTGACGCCCTCGATGCGGCCGAACAGGCGCAAATGGCCAAAGCGCTGGCGGCCCTGCAAGATCCACTGGTCCACGAGCTTGTTCGACTGGTCGGTGTAGATCGTGGTTGATGGCCGGGGCATGGCCAGCGCGGTGGCTGCCCAGGCTGCATCCAGGCCAATGAAATGCGGCAGGAAAATCACCGTCGGGTCGGTGCCCGCCAGTTCGTGGATGGCACCGGTCAGCCGGACACGCTGCCGCACGCATTGTTCAGACGCATGCCACAGCCAGGCGCGGTCCAGCCAGGCTTGCGAAAAACAGACAAAGGTCTGAATTGCCAGCTTGCGCCGCTCCACCTCGGAAAGCGCCGGAAAGCACACCGCGAAGTTTGCATGCACAACGCGCCGGCGCGCGCCGATCAGGCCATACAGCACCCAGCCCAGCACCGCTCCAAAGGCGCGCACGGCCGGCAGCGGCAGCCAGGCCAGCGCTTTCATGAAGCCAATGCCAACCCGCGTCATGGCATGTCCGATCGAGGGACGGAAATTACTCAAACCGCGTCCTTGCGGGGTGTCTTGTAACGCGCATAGCCCCAAAGGTATTGGCCGGGCTGACTGCGCACAATGGCCTCGATCGCCTGGTTGATGCGTGTGACCGCCTGCAGCATGTCGGGCTTTTCACCTTTTTCAGCCGCGTCAACCCCGGACACGGCCGGCCAGATCTTCAGGAAATAGCCCCGGCCCCGGGGCAGACGCTCGCAACTGACTGGCAGCAGGACCGCGCCGGTTTGCAGGGCCAGCCGGGCTGCCAGCGTCATGGTGTACGCCGGACGGCCAAAAAATGGCGCCCAGACGCCCCAGCCTTCGGGCGGCACCTGGTCGGTCAGCATGGCAACGGCCTGGTTGGCCTTTAGGGTCTTGTGCATCAGCCGGATGCCGCTCAGGCTGGCCGGCACGACGGTCAGGTTCAGGCGGTCGCGTGCCAGGCTTTCAAGTCGGGCCAGCCAGGCCTTGCGGGCGGGCCGGTAAATGGCGGTGATTGGCCCGTAAAGCTCGGCCAGCGCCTGCGGCCCCAACTCGAAACTGCCGCAATGCGGTCCGAAAAATATCACGCCCTTGCCCTGCGCATACGCCTGTTCGGCATGCGCCTGGCCTTCGAGCCGGACATTGCCCAGGCACGACTGCGAACGCGGCCGCATCCAGAGCCTGGGCAATTCGCCGACAAAGCGCCCGGCCTCGGCAATCGCTGGACGGGCCGCTTCAAACGGCAGACCGGCCTGCGCCACGTTGGCCCGGAACTGGGCGCGATAGCGGGCACTCAGCCACCAGACCAGCCAGCCCAGTCCGGCGCCGAGCGCGTGCAGCACCGGCAGCGGCCAGCGGGAAAAGAAACGGAATAACCAGAGCATGAAAAGGGTGCTGAAGGACCAATGAAGACAAAAAAGGGAGCGTCTTATAATCGCGCCTGTCGCCGAGTTATTGAACAACTTGCAGGGCGACATTAAACCAAACTGCTAAAGCGTTCGCCAAAGCACTTCCTGCTGGCAACGCGCCAGCAAAACTTATGGAGTGTACGCAATGGCGAACGATTTTCTCTTTACTTCCGAATCCGTCTCCGAAGGCCATCCCGACAAGGTGGCCGACCAGATTTCAGACGCCATCCTGGACGCCGTCTTCAAGCAGGACCCGCATGCGCGTGTCGCCGCTGAAACGTTGACCAACACCGGCCTGGTCGTGCTGGCCGGCGAGATCACCGCACGTGAGGACGTCAATGTCGACTACATCCAGGTCGCGCGCGACACCCTCAAGCGCATTGGTTACGACAACACCGAATACGGCATCGATTACAAGGGCTGCGCGGTCATGGTCTGCTATGACAAGCAGAGCAAGGACATTGCCCAGGGAGTGGACCACGCCTCGGACGACCACCTGAACACCGGCGCCGGCGACCAGGGCCTGATGTTCGGTTATGCCTGCGACGAAACGCCCGAACTCATGCCCGCGCCCATCTACTATGCGCACCGCCTGGTCGAGCGCCAGTCGCAGCTGCGCAAGGACGGGCGGCTGCCGTTTTTACGGCCCGACGCCAAGAGCCAGGTGACGATGCGCTATGTCGATGGCAAGCCGCACAGCATCGACACCGTGGTGCTGTCCACCCAGCACAGCCCGGACCAGAGCGAGACGCCCACCAAAATGAAGGCCTCGTTCATCGAAGCCGTGATAGAGGAAATCATCAAGCCGGTGCTGCCAAAAGAGTGGTTGCAGAACACCCGCTACCTGATCAACCCGACAGGCCGCTTTGTCGTTGGTGGCCCACAAGGCGATTGCGGCCTGACCGGGCGCAAGATCATCGTTGACACCTACGGCGGCGCCTGCCCGCACGGCGGCGGCGCCTTCAGTGGAAAAGACCCAAGTAAGGTGGACCGCTCCGCCGCCTATGCCGCGCGTTATGTTGCCAAAAACATCGTGGCCGCAGGTTTGGCCCGTCAGTGCCAGATTCAGGTGGCGTATGCGATTGGCGTGGCCAAGCCCATGAACGTGACGGTGTATACCGAAGGCACCGGCGTCATCCCGGACAGCCAGATTGCAGAGCTGATCAACGCACACTTTGACCTGCGTCCGAACGGGATCATCCAGATGCTGGACCTGTTGCGGCCTATCTACGAAAAGACCGCTGCCTACGGCCACTTTGGCCGCGACGAACCTGAATTTACTTGGGAACGCACCGACAAGGCCGCAATTTTGCGCAATGCCGCAGGTTTGTAGTGCTATTTCCTTTGGCCGGGACCTGTCGGGTCAGGCCAAAGAAAGACACGAAATTGATGGATTGCAACAATCGGTGAGAAATCAGAAAAACACCGTTCTGTTTCACCTGTTCTGAAAGCCACGGGCGCAGTCCGTCAAGGTCAGGGCAAAAAAATCACTTGAACGCTGGCGCTATCCCCGGGTGTAAGGCGAATCGGGAATGAACTTGCTCTTGGTTCCCTGAAGTTCCGGTGCGGGTTCTGCGTCAGGCTGAGGAACAGGCACTGTCTTGTTGGTCCCCTCGAACCCGAAATCCTTGCCTCGGCGCTTGGGGCCGGAGTCAGGGGCAGGATTGGCATTTTGCGTCCCTTTCGGATCGCGTGAATCGGGTGAATCAGGCGTTTTGGCCATATCTGGCACTCCCTCAGGTGATGAAATGGCTGTTTTCCTTGTGCGTCAGCAACAGGCTCTCGCCCACTGGCGGCTGTAGCAGCGCGTTGTCAATTTCAACGGTAAAAGGCCATCCGTTGCACAACCTGCCAACGGCAGGCCTTTCGTTGCGCACGGAAAAACTTTGAACCGAAATCGGTGTGGAGCCACTTGCGAAAGAACTATCTTTTGGCATGATTATTTATTGCTCAACAGTCAACAGTCAACAGGAATTTACTTTAAAGCTGGCTTTTCCTGTCCTCTATCGGAATTAGAGGAAATTACTGTAGGACACCAGGCAAGTGAGGCTCATCTACTTCCTAGAATCGCGCTGATACCTGAAAGTTCAGGGTTGCAAAAGTAACGTGCCGGTACCTGAGTATTTCATCTTCACAAAGCCCGCTGCATAGTCAATATGCACACCTTCGGCATCGGCAAGGGCTTGCACATCAGCCCATTGCAACGCACGGTAGGTCGGCATCTGGTTGCCCCCGGTGAGCAGCTCATTCGACGCGGCAGGTGCTGTCGTGATGCACAGCCGGTGGTCGCCTGCCTCGGTTTCCACGCTCACCACCACGACAGCCGGTGGCTCGAACGCATCGGTCAGCGCGATCAAACTGGCAGTGAACACGCTGCGAAGCATGCCCTTGGGCAGCCTGGCGACGGATTGCGCAGCCTGGTTGTCTAAAGAAAACCCGCGAAATGAAAGTTCGGTCGCCATCAGGCTCAGGGATTCCTCGACCGCGCTGTTTACCGCAACCAGTTCGTTGTCCTTCGGCGCCAGCCAGGTCATCAGGTTCATCGACGTGGCGGCAGCTTCCCGCGACAAGGTGGCAAGGGCCTGGGTGTTCTTGGCCAGCTGGTCCATGTCGGGTGCGGCGCCCTTGACCCGCCTTTCCAGCATGGCTGACATCATGCCGATAGGCTGAAGCGTCCCGGCGAGGTTGTGGCGAATGGCCGGCAGTAGCCGGCGCATGAGGGCATAGCGGGCCGCCTCGGCAAGACGCTCTTTCAGATTGATAATTTCGCTGGACATTAAGAAAAGGCAGATGGTGTTAATAAATCTTGGATCAGGGTTTCGCCTGGGCGGCCATGCATGATGCAAAACGTCAAGCAAAAGCGCCCCCGGCCACGGCCATTACCGGCCAAATAATAGCAGTGGCCGGCGGTCTGATTTTCGGTGCAATCGCAGGCAAATCAACCAATTCAACAGCCAGCCCTTGAAAACAGGGATGATTGCCCCTATTATTAGCACTCGATGGTATGGAGTGCTAACAACATTACACGCCGCCCAATCGACAGGCAATCGCTTCTCAGCGGTTGCGCTTCAACTTCAAAAACCATTGTTAAAAACAAGGAGCTTTTCATGAATCTTCGTCCTTTGCACGACCGCGTGATTGTCAAACGCGTGGAAAACGAAACCAAAACAGCTTCCGGCATCGTGATTCCGGACAGCGCTGCTGAAAAGCCAGATCAGGGCGAAGTGCTGGCCGTTGGTCCAGGCAAGAAGAATGACAAGGGCGAAATCGGCGCCATGGCCGTCAAGGTCGGCGACCGTGTGCTGTTCGGCAAATACAGTGGCCAGACCGTCAAGGTTGACGGCGACGAGTTGCTGGTCATGAAAGAAGAAGACCTGTTTGCAGTGGTCGAGAAGTAATCTTTTACCCGCTTCGATATTGCTACTTATTTAATAGCTGCTTATGTACGCAGGACGTGCGCAAGCAGCCTATTTCATTCATAAATCTTAAGGAATCCGAATCATGGCAGCAAAAGACGTAATTTTCGGCGGCGAAGCCCGCGCACGCATGGTCGAGGGTGTGAACATCCTGGCCAATGCCGTCAAGGTGACCCTGGGCCCCAAAGGCCGCAATGTGGTGCTTGAGCGCTCGTTCGGCGCCCCGACCGTGACCAAGGACGGTGTGTCCGTCGCCAAGGAAATTGAACTCAAGGACAAGCTGCAGAACATGGGCGCGCAGATGGTCAAGGAAGTCGCTTCCAAGACGTCTGACATCGCTGGCGACGGCACCACCACAGCGACCGTGCTGGCACAGGCCATCGTTCACGAAGGCATGAAGTACGTGGCTGCGGGCATGAACCCGATGGACCTGAAGCGCGGCATCGACAAGGCCGTTGCGGCCCTGGTCGAAGAGCTGAAGAAGGCTTCCAAGGCCACTACCACGTCCAAGGAAATCGCACAGGTCGGTTCGATCTCTGCCAACTCCGACGAAACCATCGGCAAGATCATCGCTGACGCGATGGACAAGGTCGGCAAGGAAGGCGTCATCACCGTTGAAGACGGCAAGTCACTCGACTCCGAACTCGACGTCGTTGAAGGCATGCAGTTTGACCGCGGCTACCTCTCCCCTTACTTCATCAACAACCCGGAAAAGCAGTCCGCACTGCTGGACAACCCGTTTGTCCTGCTCTACGACAAGAAGATCAGCAACATCCGTGACCTGCTGCCTACCCTGGAACAAGTCGCCAAGGCTGGCCGTCCGCTGCTGATCATTGCCGAAGAAGTCGAGGGCGAAGCCCTGGCAACCCTGGTCGTGAACACCCTGCGCGGCATCCTGAAGGTTGTCGCTGTCAAGGCCCCTGGTTTCGGCGACCGCCGCAAGGCCATGCTCGAAGACATCGCTGTACTGACCGGCGGCAAGGTCATCGCTGAAGAAGTCGGCATGTCGCTCGAAAAAGTGACGCTGGCTGACCTCGGCCAGGCCAAGCGCATCGAAGTGGGCAAGGAAAACACCATCATCATCGACGGTGCCGGCGAAGCGGGCGACATCGAAGCCCGCGTCAAGCAGGTTCGTGTCCAGATCGAAGAAGCGACCAGCGACTACGACCGTGAAAAACTGCAAGAGCGCGTGGCCAAGCTGGCCGGCGGTGTTGCCGTGATCAAGGTCGGCGCAGCCACCGAAGTCGAGATGAAGGAAAAGAAAGCCCGCGTTGAAGACGCACTGCACGCTACCCGCGCTGCTGTCGAAGAAGGCATTGTGGCTGGTGGCGGCGTGGCCTTGCTGCGCGCCAAGCAGACCGCTGGCGTCATCAAGGGTGACAACGCTGACCAGGACGCCGGCATCAAGCTGGTGCTGCGCGCCATCGAAGCCCCATTGCGCGAAATCGTTTACAACGCAGGCGGCGAAGCCTCTGTGGTGGTGAACGCTGTGTTGGCCGGCACCGGCAACTACGGCTTCAACGCCGCCAACGACACTTACGGCGACATGATCGAAATGGGCATTCTGGACCCAACGAAAGTGACCCGTACGGCCCTGCAAAATGCAGCGTCGGTCGCATCCCTGATGCTGACCACCGAAGCCATGATTTGCGAGTCTGCCAAAGACGACGCACCTGCAGGCGGCATGGGCGGCGGCATGGGTGGAATGGGCGGCATGGGCGATATGGGCATGTAATGTCCCGCCTGGCCAGGGTTTGACCCTGGCCTCCCGGTTAGCCAAAAGCCCCGCAGCGTCAAGCTGCGGGGCTTTTTCACGCCAGCCGGAAGGAAAACACGGCGCCTTTTTCTGCACGCTTGAGCAGCGCGATATCGCTGCCATGGAGTTGCAAGATACGCTTGACAATCACCAGCCCGAGTCCGCCGGCCAGCCCGCCCGCCGATGAAAACATGGGCCGCATGAAAAGCCCCTTGTGCAGCTCGTCAGGAATGCCCGGCCCCGTGTCACTGACTTCAACCCGTACACCTGTCCCTTCGGCACGCAACTGCACCACGATCTCACCGCCCTCGGGCGTATGGCGTATGGCGTTGTCCAGCAGATTGGTAAGCACCCGCTCGATCAGGCCAAGATCAGCGGTGACTGCTGGCAAGCCCGGCGCGATATCAGCCACCAGCCGTTGATGTCGAGTCTCCGAAGCCAACCCGAATTTCTGAAAGACGTCCTGAATCAGATCGGCCAGTGCAAAACTTTCCATCTCCGGCTGCAACACCCCGTACTCCAGCCGGGCCAGTTCAAACAGCTCTTGCGCCAGGCGCCCGACCTTGCGGCTCTGACCGAGTGCAATCTCAAGATAGCGGCGGCGGTCAGCATCCCCCAGCGTATCGGCCTTGATCAGCAAGGTTTCAAGATAGCCATGCAGGGAAGTGAGCGGTGTGCGCAAATCATGCGATATGTTGGCAAACAGTTCACGTCGTTGCTGCTCCTGAGCCGTCAGTTCGTGCCACTGCTCGGCGATACGCTGGGTCATCACTGCAAAAGACTTGGCCAATGTGGAAATTTCGTCGCTGCCTTCGCATGCTTGCGCCAGCGCGGGTGCAGCGCCTTCAAGCGCCGCCAGACCATCGGTTTGCAGGTGGCCCACAGCATCCGATAGCTGGCGCAAGGGACGCGTGATCAGGTGAAAAGCCGCCAGCCCGGCCAGCAAACCCAGCAGCGTCACCAGGCCCATGGACCAGAGCGTCGAACGCAGCAGGCTGTCGGCCGAAAGCCTGGCGGCCAGGGTGTCGCGCTCTTCACCGAACAACACGACATAGACATAGCCGGCATCACGTCCATCGACCTTGAGCGGCGCGGCGCTGAACACTTTGCGTGAACCAGGGCTGCGCGGATCGTCGCCAAAAACCGGCAATGGCGCACCGGCCAGCAGGCGCCGCACTGGCGCCATATCAACCCGCTCACGCTTGAGATGTCCCGGCGGTGCGGCCTGCGCTTGAATACGCCCGTCAGGCGCCAGCAGATAGACCTCAACGCTGGGGTTGACCGCCATGAGTTTGTCAAACAGGTCATGCACTGCGCCCTCGTTCACACCACCCTGTGCCATTAACGTCGAGTTTTCGGCAATATGCGCTGCCAGCCCGATGGACAGGCGCTGGGTCAACTCTTCTTCATACTGACTGTGGGCTCTCGTCTGCAGCCAGACCGACGCGCCGCAGCACGCCAGCAGCAATACGGCAAAGACAATTGACAAATTCTGGGAAAGGGAAAGGCCACGAAGCTTCATGGCATTTTTTCCGAGGACATCACGGATGAAGTGTCGGCTACCAGCTTGTAACCGCGCCCCCATACCGTGAGGATGCGCCTGGGCTCCGCCACATTGGCTTCCACCTTGATACGCAGGCGGTTGATGTGGGTGTTGACCGTGTGTTCATAGCCGTCATGCTGATAGCCCCAGACCTGGTTGAGCAGGTCGAGCCGCGAAAAAACCTGCCCCGGATGGCGTGCAAAAAAATACAGCAGGTCGAACTCTCGGGGGGTGAGCTCAATCGGCTTGCCGTCCATCTGTACCGAACGTTCGAGCGGGTCGATGCAAAGGTTGCCAAAATCGATGCGGCCCGAACCTGCACGCGCAATGCGCGCCATGGCGTCCGTGCGCCGCAGCAGCGCACGCACACGCGCCACCAGTTCCAGCACGGAAAAAGGCTTGGTAAGGTAGTCATCGGCACCCAGTTCCAGCCCCAGGATACGGTGTACTTCGCTGGAGCGGGCGCTGATGATGATGATGGGCGTGTAGCGCGTCATCGCGCGGGCACGTCGGCAAATCTCGAGACCATCGACGCCTGGAAGCATGACATCGAGCACCATGGCATCCCAGCGACCACCCTCCAGTTCACGCAGGCCCGCATGCCCGTCAGCGGCATGGACCACCGTGAAACCTTCGTCGCACAAGTGCATTCGCAAGAGTTCGGCGATGTGGGGGTCGTCCTCGACGACCAAAACGCGTTTGGCAAGGTCCATG
Source organism: Polaromonas sp. CG_9.7 (assembly GCF_015752205.1). Taxonomy (GTDB): domain Bacteria; phylum Pseudomonadota; class Gammaproteobacteria; order Burkholderiales; family Burkholderiaceae_C; genus Polaromonas. The sequence continues at coordinate 60,904 of NZ_JADOVG010000006.1, read as the reverse complement.
GCTGGAAATTATCACGTCATCCGCGTTTTTTAGTTATCACAATTAATTGAAGATTCGGTGATAAATCTGCCATGTGACAAATCTAATAATCCACCCCATGAAACCCAATATCAATGCAGCAGACACGGCGCCCATCCACCCGGTGTGGATGCGCATCACCCATTGGCTCAACGCCATCGCGGTGCTGGTGATGGTGGCAAGCGGCTGGCGCATCTACAACGCGTCGCCGTTTTTTCCTTTCAGTATTCCGTCTGAGCTGACGCTGGGCGGCTGGCTCGGCGGTGCATTGCAATGGCATTTTGCGGCCATGTGGCTGCTGGCCGCCAATGGCCTTGTCTACCTGATGCTGAACATTGCAAGCGGCCGCCTGTTCCGCAAGTTTTTTCCATTGTCAGTGCCAGCCATCATGCGCGACGCCCTCGCTGCACTGCGCGGCCAACTGTCCCACGCCGACCCGCGCCGATACAACAACGTGCAGCGCTTTGCCTACCTGTTCGTGATGCTCGACATCGTGCTGCTGGTGCTGTCAGGGCTGGTGCTGTGGAAGTCCGTTCAATTCGGATTCCTGCGCGACCTGCTCGGCGGCTATGAGTTTTCCCGGCGAATCCACTTTTTTTCCATGGCGGCCCTGGTTGCCTTTGTCGCCGTGCACCTGGTCATGGTCGCACTGGTTCCCCGCACGCTGCTCACCATGCTAAGCAGTGGTCGCACACGAAAGACAGTATGAAAATCATTCAACGTCCACCCCTGGCCGGCATTGACAGCGATGCCGCACTGTCTGAAGCCCGCAAACTGATCGGCAGGCGTATCAAGCAGCCGGCGCGCCGTGCGTTCCTGCAGCGTTCGCTGACATTGGGCGGCCTGTCACTGCTGACGGGCTGCAGTATCAGCGACAACGACAGCGTCGAAGCAGCTCTGGCGCGAATTTCGCGTTTCAATGACACAGCACAAGGCTGGATTTTTGACCCCAAGCAGTTGGCGCCGACCTATCCAGAATCGATGATCACACGGCCTTTCCCCTTCAATGCCTATTACAGCGAAGACCAGGTCCGTGAAGTGGACGAGGCCAGCTACAAACTCGAAGTGACCGGTCTGGTCACCGACAAGCGCAGCTGGACACTGGCTGAACTTCGTGCATTTCCCCAGCAAGACCAGGTCACACGGCATATTTGTGTCGAAGGCTGGAGCGCCATCGGCAAATGGGGAGGCGTGCACTTTGCTTCTTTCCTGAAGCGCATCGGTGCCGACACCAGCGCGAAATACGTCGGCTTCAAATGCTCGGACGACTACTTCACCAGCATCGACATGCCGACAGCCTTGCATCCGCAGACGCTGCTCACGCTGAGCTATGACGGTCAACCTCTGCCGCCCAAATACGGCTTTCCGATGAAGCTGCGCATGCCGACCAAGCTGGGCTACAAGAATCCGAAACACATCAAGGCGATGTTCGTCACCAACACCTACCCTGGCGGCTATTGGGAAGATCAGGGTTACAACTGGTTCGGCGGAAGTTGAGCACTTTGAAGTGCTCAACACTGTTGATACGTGCGGCACGCGTTCATCCCGAACGCGGCCATCTGAAAACGACTCTCAAGGAATTGAAATGAACAAACTCTCTGCAACCCTCCTGGCCACCTGCATGACCATCGCCTCCGTTTCGGCATTTGCCGCAGACGAGATGAAAAAAGATGCCATGGGCAAAGATGCCATGGGCAAAGACGCCATGACCAAGGATTCCATGAGCAAGGACCACATGGCCAAAGACGGCATGATGAAAAAAGATTCCATGGGCAAGGACCACATGGCCAAAGACGGCATGATGAAAAAAGATTCCATGAGCAAGGACCACATGGCAAAAGACGACATGATGAAAAAAGATGCCATGGGCAAGGACGCCATGTCAAAAAATGAAATGAAAAAGTGATTTTTTGACAGCGCTCTGACCTGAGGTTCCTCATGATTTTTTACCTCCTGTCGTATCTTGGCGGCGCGCTGACCATTCTCGCGCCCTGCATCCTGCCGGTACTGCCCTTTGTTTTTGCACGGGTTGACCGGCCTTTCATGAAAAGCGGCTTGCCATTGCTAGGCGGAATGGCATTGACTTTCGCGGTGGTGGGAACATTGGCCGCGGTTGCAGGCAACTGGGCCATGCAGGCCAACCAGTACGGCCGACTGGCCGCGTTGGCACTGCTCGCGCTCATGGGCTTGGCCTTGATTGCGCCGCGCTGGGCGGAACGATTGGGCCGGCCCGTGGTGGCACTGGGTTCCCGCTTTTCCAGCACGACGTCGAAAGCCAGCGGCAATACGGAAAACTTCATTCTTCCGGCATTTTTCACCGGTATGGCCACCGGCCTGCTCTGGGCGCCGTGTGCAGGTCCCATCCTTGGCCTGATCCTGACCGGAGCCGCCATCGAAGGCCCGAGCGTGCGCACTTCCCTGTTGCTGCTGGCCTATGCGGCTGGCGCGGTGAGTTCACTGGCGCTGGCGCTGCTTGCCGGCAACCGCGTCTTCAGCGCCCTCAAGCGATCCCTCGGCATGGGCGAGTGGGTTCGCAAGGGGCTGGGTGTGGCCGTGATTGCCGGCGTTACGACAGTCGCGCTGGGACTGGACACTGGCTTGCTGGCCCAGTTTTCGTCGGGAAGCAGCGCATCGGCAGAAAAAAGCCTGTTCAAGTGGCTGGCCCCCAAGCCAGGTGGTGCTGCGCCCATGGCGGCGACAAGCGCCTACAAACTGGCTGGTACGGCAGATTCAGGCCGATTCATCAAGATGCAGGCACGCCCGGCATCGCCGGTGCTCAACTTGCCGGTGGAAGGCAAGATGCCCCCGATCAGCGGCGCCGTCGAGTGGCTCAATTCGCCACCTCTCTCGGCTGAAGAACTTCGCGGCAAAGTGGTTTTGGTCGATTTCTGGACTTTTGGCTGCATCAATTGCCGCAACGCCCTGCCTTATGTGAAGGAGTGGCACCGCAAGTACAAAGACCAGGGGTTGGTCGTGATCGGGGTCCATTCACCTGAGTTCGCTTACGAGAAAAATATCAGCAATGTGAAGCGTGCACTCGGTGATCTGGGAGTTGTGTTTCCGGTCGCGGTTGACAACAACTTTGCGATCTGGCGCGCGTTCAACAACATGTATTGGCCAGCACATTATTTTGTCGATGCCCAAGGCCGAATTCGCTTTCATCACTTTGGCGAAGGCGAGTACGAAAAATCAGAACAGGTCATCCAGCAGTTGCTGGAAGAAGCCCGAAAACAGGCCAAACCGGTGTGACTGCGCCCTTTGACAAAGCGCAAGGTACAGCCGGCGAAGGCGCTTTGACAAACCAGCGATTGACGCATCCAGCCCTGAAGTGGACCCCGCGAAAGTGACCCGCATGGCATTGCCAAATGCGGCTTGCGTCGCATCGCTGATACTGACAACCAAAGCCATGGTCTGCGAGTCCGCCAATGACGACGCACCTGCCGGCGACATGGGCCGGGCTTTGTTAAAAAGCCTGGTGGCAGGCCCCGCATTTTTGGCCTCCAGCCAAAAGGGCCACAGCGCGCAAGCGTTGTGGCCCTTTTTTGATGGATGGGCGAAAACCGAAAACGTCAGGCCAGGTTGGAGCCGTAACTGCTGACGTTATCTTCCGTGGGTTGGACCCACCAGTAAAGCAGCACCAGGAATCCGATTCCCGAGATCATCAGGAGCTGCCACCAGCCGCTCTTGCCAATGTCGTGCAACCGGCGCGCACCCACCGCCAGCGCCGGCAACAGCAAGCCCAGGCTGACCAGGCCGCCCAGTTTCGCGCTGATGGTGTTGGCAGCCACCGAAACCAGTACCTGGAACAGAAAAAACCACCAGAATTCCGAACGCGATGCCCGCCCAGAAAACGTTGCATAGTTGCGCAGGCAACTGGAAATGGCTTGGCTAAAATTCATGATTTCCTTCCCCGGGTTGATTAGAAAACTCAAGAGATTACCCTTGGTTCATCATAAGCCGATGCGCTGACAGCCAGCCTGTCAAAACAGCGCCCTTGTCAACGCAAGCGCTGCAGCAATCCGGCGGTCGAGCCGTCCAGCCCGGAAATATTGCCACTTTGCAGGCGTGGCTCAATGTCTTTGGCCAGCACCTTGCCCAGTTCGACGCCCCACTGGTCAAAGCTGTTGATGCCCCAGATGGCGCCGCTAACAAACACGCGGTGCTCCTGCAGCGCAATCAGCGCGCCCAGGCTGGCGGGCGTGAGCCGCTCCAGCAGCAAAAAGGTGCTGGGCCGGTTGCCGGGAAAATCGCGGTGGCCGCCGGCGTCCACCTTGCCCTGCATCAGCGCCTGCGCCTGCGCCAGAACGTTGGCCAGCAGCTTGCCATGGTGGCCGGGCAGGTCATCCGGCGCATGCGCCGCTTGTTTGATCGCCACGAATTCGACCGGAACCACCGAGGTTCCCTGGTGCAGCATTTGAAAGTAGGCATGCTGCCCGTTGGTGCCAGGCTCGCCCCACAGCAACGGCGAGGTGTCAAAAGGCAAGGGCTGGCCATCCTGGTCCACGCGCTTGCCGTTGCTTTCCATTTCCAGTTGCTGCAAATACGCTGGCCAGCGACGCAAGGCGCTGCTGTAGGGCGCGATAGTGCGGCTGGAAAAGCCGTGAAAGTTGCGGTACCAGACATCGAGCAGGCCCAGCCGCACCGGCAGGTTGTGCGCCAGTTCGGCCGTGCGAAAGTGTTCGTCCATTGCATGCGCGCCGGCCAAGAAGTCACGAAAGCCCGCCGCGCCAATCGCAATGGCAATGGGCAGTCCAATTGCCGACCACAGTGAATAGCGCCCGCCCACCCAGTCCCAGAAACCGAAGGTGGTGGTGATGCCGAAGTCGTTCGCCGCCGCCACATTGGTCGTCAGCGCCGCGAAATGCCGGGCGATGTCGTGGCCGCCCTGCGCTTCGAACCAGGCCTTCGCCGAATGCGCATTGGTCATGGTTTCAGTGGTGGTGAAGGTCTTGGACGCCACCAGGAACAGCGTGTTCTCGGGCTTCACAAGGCGAAGTACGGCAGCCAGCTCGTCACCGTCAATGTTCGACACAAAGTGAATCCGCTTGCCGGCTGTGGCGAATTCACCCAGCGCCAGCACCGCCATCTGCGGCCCCAGGTCTGAACCGCCAATGCCGATGTTGACGATGTCGGTGATGGCCTCGTCGGCGCGCACCTGCTCCGCGTAGTCCAGCATGGCGTTCAAAGTGGTTTCCACCTCAGCCTGCGCATCCGCTACTTTATTGATAGCTACTTGAGCAGGTATGTATTGCGCGGAAGGCGGATTTCGCAATAAAAAGTGCATCACGGCACGGTTTTCGGTGCGGTTGATGCGTTCTCCGGCAAACATCGCGTCGCGTTGCGATTCCAGTCCGCACTGCCGCGCCAATGCCAGCAGCAGCGCCTGGCTGTCAGCATCAATCAGGTTTTTGGACAGGTCGGCAAACACATGCGGCGCGTCCTGGCTGAAGGCTTCGAAGCGGTGAGGGTCGCGCGAAAACGCTTCGCGCAGGTCGAAATTTTGGCCGCTGGCTTCAAAACAGGCCTTGAGTTCTCCCCAGGCGGGGGTCCGGTCGCAACGCACTGGTTTCATGAAAATTCCCTTGTGTTCAGACAGCCTGCATCAACTGCTCAAGCTTGACCGCGTCCACGGCAAAGGCACGAATGCCTTCGGCCAGCTTTTCCGTCGCCATGGCGTCTTCGTTGAGCGCATAACGAAAACGCACTTCGTCAAAGTCCACCACGTCCATATCGAGCGAACCGGCGGCACTCGCATCCAGCGCGCGCGGCAATGGCGCGTCACTGGCGGCCAGCTGGGCGAGCAACTCAGGACTGATGGTCAGCAAATCGCAACCGGCCAGCGCAGTGATCTGGCCGACGTTGCGAAAACTCGCGCCCATGACTTCGGTGGCAATGCCGAATTGCTTGTAGTAGTTGTAGATTTCGCGCACCGACTTCACGCCGGGATCGTTGGCGCCGGCATTTGCGTCTTCGGTCCAGGTGCTGCCAGCTGACTTCTTGTACCAGTCGTAAATCCGGCCGACGAAGGGAGAAATCAGTTGCACCCTGGCCTGACCGCAGGCCACGGCCTGGCAAAAGGAAAACAACAACGTCAGGTTGGTGTGGATACCGCGCTGCTCCAGCAGCCGGGCGGCCTGGATGCCTTCCCAGGTGGCGGCCACCTTGATCAGCACGCGGTCGATATGGATGCCTTCGGCCTGGTACAACTCGATCAGGCGCTCGCCCCGGGTCACCGTGGCGATGGTGTCAAAACTCAGGCGGGCATCGACTTCGGTCGAGACGCGGCCCGGGATGATGGACAGGATTTCGCAGCCAAAGCGCACCAGCAGCCGGTCCATGGTTTCGTCCAGCGCCCGGTCCTTGAAACGCGCCACCGTGCTTTGCATCAATGGCGCGTAATCGGCTTTTTGCACCGCCTTGAGGATCAGGGAAGGGTTGGTGGTGGCGTCTTGCGGCTTGAACTGCGCCAGCTGGTTGAAGTCGCCGGTATCGGCCACGACGGTCGTGAGTTGTTTCAGTGCATCGAGTTGGTTCATGGGCTTGGGGAGCGCCGGGCAAGGGCGAAAAGTGGATCAGGACACCCGAAAACCGCACCGTGCCAACACAGGGGTCACAGCAGGTCACCGGGTGTAGTTACCATTATGCCCATAGAATGTGAAACTTTATTACCATCACAAGTCCTTACCATGAGTTTTGACCTCATCCTGTTTGGTGGAACCGGCGACTTGGCCTGGCGCAAGATCATGCCCGCCCTGTTCCAGGCTTTTCGCCACGGCTCACTGCCCGCCGATGGCCGCATCATTGGCGTGGCCCGCGACGACCTGACAGACGACCAGTACCGCACGCTCATCAAGTCGCGCTTTGACCAGGTCGAATTGTCGAAGCGGCCAAACGAAGAAGAATTCACGCGTTTTGCCCGGATGCTCGGCTACCTGCGCATGGACCTGTCAAAACCGGACGACTATGCGCGCCTGGCAGACCTGCTCAGGCAGCGCCCGGCCGATGTGGTGGTGATGTACCTGGCGACCGCGCCCGGCCTGTTCACCACGGTTTGCGAACAGATCGCCGCCGCCGGGCTGAATGGCCCGCAAACCCGCGTGGTGCTTGAAAAGCCGCTGGGCCATGACCTGGCGTCGAACCGCGCCATCAATCAAACCGTTCGCAGCGTGCTGACCGAGCAGCAGATCTTTCGCATCGACCATTACCTGGGCAAACCTTCGGTGCAAAACCTGTTTGCGCTGCGCTTTGGCAATTCGCTGTTCGAGCCGCTGTGGCGGCGCGAGTACATCGCCAACATCCAGATCACGATTGCAGAAGAACTGGGCGTGGAAAAACGCGGCGCTTTTTACGACAATACGGGCGCGCTGCGCGACATGGTGCAAAACCATGCGCTGCAGCTGCTTTGCGCCGTGGGCATGGAGCCGCCCATCAACTCGCATGCCGATGCGATTCGCGACGAAAAGCTCAAGGTCTTGCGCGCGCTCAAGCCCTGGACGCCTGAAACCCTGAACCAGCATGTCATCCGCGGCCAGTATGCGGCCGGAACCATTGATGGCGAAGCAGTGGAGGCCTATCGCAGCGCGCCGGGCGTGAATCCGGAAAGCCGCACGGAAACCTTCGTCGCCCTGCGCACCGAGATCGAAAACTGGCGCTGGGCCAGTGTGCCCTTCTACATCCGCACCGGCAAGCGGCTGGCCGGCCGCGACGCACACATCGAGGTCAACTTTCGCCCGACGCCGCACGCTATTTACAAATCGCGGCAGGACTGCAGCACCGGCAACCGGCTGGTCATCGACCTGCAACCCCGGGATGGACTGGAACTGCACCTGCTCGCGCAGGGCGCCGACCAGCGCCAGCGCCGTGGCACGCCGACGCTGGAGCCGGTGCAGCTTGACCTTGACTTCGACAAGCGATTCGGTGCCGAGCGCGTGGGCGCTTACGAGCGTCTGCTGCTCGATGTGATCGACGGCCGGCTGAACCTGTTCGTGCGCAGCGACGAGCAGGAAGAAGCGTGGCGCTGGGTCGAGCCGATCCTGGACCGCTGGAGCCACGACCCGACCGCACCGCGCCCGTATGCGGCAGGCACCTGGGGACCCAGCGCAGCCAGCGCGATGATCGCCCGCGACGGCTACTGCTGGAGCGAGGAGCGCTAGCATGCTCGACCGAATCAAGGCGTCCCTGCCCTCGCTGGCCCCGGCAGAACAACGCGTGGCGCGCCTGGTGCTGGCCGATCCGCGCGCCTTTGCCAGCCTGCCCATCACCGAGCTGGCCAGCCGCTCGCATGTCAGCAAACCGACGGTGGTGCGCTTTTGCCGCAGCGTCGGCTACGACGGACTGCTCGACTTCAAGCTCAAGCTGGCTGGCAGCGTCAGCGAAGGCGTGCCCTTCATTCACCGCAGCGTCGATGTGGACGACAAGACCGGCGACGTGATGGTCAAGGTGATCGACAACACCGTGGCGGCCTTCCTGAAATACCGCAACGACGCCAGCCCGGTGGCCATTGAAAAAGCCGTGCTTGCGCTGCTGGGCGCATATCACACCGGCAAGCGCATCGAATTTTTTGGTGCGGGCAACTCCGGCATCGTGGCGCAGGACGCGCAGCACAAGTTTTTCAGGCTCGGCGTCCAGAGCATTGCCTACAGCGACGGCCACATGCAGGTGATGAGCGCGTCGCTGCTCGGGCCGGGCGACTGCGTGGTGGTGATTTCAAATTCAGGCCGCACCCGCGACCTGATGGACGCCTGCGACATTGCGCGCAAGAACGGCGCCACCACCATCGTCATCACCGCCACTGCGTCGCCGCTGGCCGCTGCCGGACACATCCACCTGGCCGCCGATCATCCCGAAGGCTACGACCGCTACAGCCCGATGGTGTCGCGCCTGCTGCACTTGATGATCATCGACATCTTGGCAACCTGCGTGGCGCTGCGCATCGGCCCCAAGCTGCAGCCGTTGCTCAAGGAAATGAAAAACAATTTGCGCAACAAACGCTACACCTGATGCGGCGGCCGGTATGGACATCAAGATCGGACTGTCCCGTGAATAGCCAGAATTTTTTATGCTAAATACTGCCTTTGCGCAATATGGGCGGGCATTTATAGCTATTATTTAAATAGCAATTGCTCAACAATGTTCAAATTCACGCCAACGGCATTGAGCGCTCCACAATGCCGGCAAACAGCGCTGCGCCCAAAGGCAGGACGCTGTCGTTGAAGTCGTAGCAGCTGTTGTGCAAGAAGTGGCTGCCGACGCCGCCGACAACGCTGCCTTTGCCATCGGAAAGCTGCTCACCCTGGCCCAGCCGCAAATAGGCCCCTGGCTTTTCCTTGAGCATGAAGGAGAAATCTTCCGACCCCATGCTGGGCTCCAGGTTGCTCACCACGTTTTCGGCCCCTACCAGTTGCTCGGCCACCAGTGTCGCCAGACGGTATTCACCCGGCGAGTTGATGGTGGCAGGATAGATGCGTTCGTAGTTCACCGTCGCCGTGGCGCCAAAGCCGTCGGCCACTGCAGCGCACAGCTGCTTCAGCCGCTGCTCGACCACATCCTGCATCTCGGGCTTGAAGGTGCGAACCGTGCCGACCAGCGTGGCGTGGCCGGGCACCACGCTCATCGCCGCCATGTCACCGGCTCGCATGGCGCACAGACTGATCACGACGTTGTCCATGGCCTTGACGTTGCGTGACACGATGCTTTGAACGGCCGTGATGATATGCGCCGCCACCAGGATCGGATCGACGGTCAGGTAGGCATGGGCGCCATGGCCGCCCTTGCCGGTGATCTCGATGGTGATGCGGTCGGCCGCTGCCATCATGGGACCCGAATTGATGCCGATGGTGCCGGGCCGCATGGCCGGCCAGTTGTGCATGGCGTAAATCGACTGAACCGGAAAACGCTCGAACAATCCGTCGTTGATCATCGCCTCTGCGCCGCCGCGCCCTTCTTCGGCCGGTTGAAAAATCAGCACGGCGTCGCCTGCAAAATTACGCGTTTCAGCCAGGTAACGCGCAGCACCGACCAGCATGGTGGTGTGGCCGTCATGGCCGCAACCATGCATCAGGCCGGGCTTGGCTGATTTCCAGCCGAACTCATTGCGCTCGGTCATGGGCAGCGCATCCATGTCGGCGCGCAAACCGGTCATCGGCCTGAAGTCGGGATGCATGGCGCGGGGGGGACGGCCGGCTTGGCGGCCCTTGATAACTGCGACAACACCGGTTTTTCCGATGCAGCTGTGCACTTCGTCCACGCCGCACAGCTTGAGCGCCTGGGTCACGCGGCTGGCCGTGTAAATCTCTTCAAAACCCAGTTCAGGATGCGCATGCAGGTCCCGGCGAAAGGCGGTCAGTTCGGGATGAAAGCGGGCAATTTGGGCAAAGGCCCTGCCGTTGACCTGCAAAGGTCGTGGTCGTTCAAGAGCGACCGTATCCCCCATACCCTCTGACAGCGGCGACAGGGGTTTTTCAAGAAGAGCTGGAGTGCGCATGTCTGTGGAATCCTGGTGTCAGCAAGTGGTAAATACTATGGCGAAACTTTGATGGCGTAAACATCAGGTCGCCCAGGCTAACGGTGTTTGCGTACAAACCACAGTACGAAAACAGAAACCAGCGAACAACACAAACACAAACAGCCGTGACGATCGCTGGAAAAATCAGTGTCTGGCGGCAGGCCATCCATGAAAAAACCCCACTGTGTCGCCACAGTGGGGTTTTATTTTCTGCTTTAACCGCTAGCTTGCGCTAGCTGAAAAATTAGAACGAGTGGCGAACACCCAGACCGTAGGTCGTGGTTTCGGTTTCAGCAGCTGAGTTCAGGACAAAAGCCTTGGTGTTCTGTGCACCAGCGTACAGACCGGTGCGCTTGGACACTGCGTAGGTACCCAGGATGGAGTAGCCCTTGCCAGTGCGCTCAACGCCCAGGCCTTCGCTCTTGGAGCGAACATAACCGACGGAAACTGCAGCAGCGCCGAAGGGAACCGACACGCCGACTTGACCTTCTTTGTCCTTGAAGATGTTGTTCTTGGCAGTGTTGTAGCTACCAGTCACTTTGGCCATGCCGAAGTCGTAAGAACCGCCAACCAGGTTGTACTTGTTCTTGTCCTGAACGCCACCAACGGCAGCAAGTTTCTCTTGCTGGTATGCGTATCCAACCAGGATAGGACCGTTGGCGTACTTGATGTGCAAGCTGGCGTTGTCGGTAGCGTCGCCGTTCACGTTGGCAGCGGTGTTCTTGTTTTCGCCGAAGCCGTAAACCACTGCACCGCTGAAGCCGCTAAAGCTTGGCGAAGCGTAGGCAACTGAGTTGCTCACACGGCTGGTGTAATCGGCCATGCCGTTGGCAGCAACACCACCAGCACCGGTAGCTGCATTGAAGGTGAATGCATCGTAGTTGTGGTTGGTTGCACCGTGCAGGTTGTCGTACGCAGAGTACTGACGGCCTACGGACACGGTACCAAAGCCGCTTTGCAGGCCAACATAGGCTTGACGGTCAAAAATGCTGCCGGGGGTCTTTTGCGCGCCGGTGTCGAGGTTGAAGCCGCTTTCCAGCGTGAAGATGGCTTTCATGCCGCCGCCGAGGTCTTCAGAACCCTTCAGGCCCCAACGCGAACCATTGACACCGGAGGTGCTGAGGGTGGTTTGGCGCTGGCTTGGAGCGTTGCCGACTTCGGTCTTGGAGCTGCCGACGAAAGCGTCAGCGATGCCGTACAGGGTTACCGAAGATTGGGCCATTGCGGCGCCGGATGCTGCCAATACTGCCAAAGCGATGAGTGATTTTTTCATTGAGAATTTCTCCAAGGTTAAACATAGGGCTCCGGTAAGAGGACTGCCCAATACTTTCGCATTTGCAGCTCCCCCAGAGACCCGGGCCAACCCCCTTTCGGGAAGTTGGGTCTATTGCACCAGAATGAACCTTGATCCGCAAAGAAATGCGCCACAAAAACGCTTTTATGTTGCATAGAGGCGACAAACGGGGTCGTTGCGTGGAGAGAAAACAACGCTGATGCGCTGGCGCTCGAATGCTTTCAATTTAAAAAATTTAAATCATGGGAAAAAGAAAAACAAAAAGCCGCTTCAGGTCTCCCCAAAGCGGCTTGTAAAAGCTCGACGGCCAGGCGTCAGGCCAGGAACCGATCAGAAGACGTGACGAACGCCAACAGCGTAGATGCGAATCTTGTTTTCAGCAGTGGCTGCATAAGCCGTTTGCTTCGAGTCTTGCGCACCAACGTAAAGATTGGTGCGTTTGGACAGTGCGTACAAACCAGCCACGCCAAAGCCTTTGCGGGTGATGTCTGGGCCAGCAGCCAATTGTGTGTCTTTGGAATGTGCGTAGCCACCAGACAGCGTTACGACGCTGTTGACGGGAAAATCAAGGCCAAGTTGGTACTCGGTCGATTTGGCAACAGCCAGGCCGTATGGGTTTGCACCGTCCTTGACGCGACCCAACGCACCCAGCAGTTTGACAACGCCAAAATCATACGATGCGTTCACCTGTGTGAATTTGGTGGAAACAGTGGAACCGTTGGCTTTTTCAGTCTGATACGACACTGCAGCAGCAATCGGGCCGCCAGCATAAGCAACATTCACCGCAGCGATCTTGCCAGCAGAAACTGTCAAGGTCTTGTTTTCACCCAAGCTGTACATGCCTGCAGCGGTGAAACCGCTGAAACTCGGCGTTGCGTAATAAACCGAATTGCCTGGACGGTCGTTGTAGTTGTTGCTGGCCCAAACATTAGCAGCAGGCGCAAAAATGTTGGCATCAAATGCCGCTGCACCAGAACCTTTGACTTCGTCGAATGGTGTCCACATTTTGCCAAGGCGAACTTCGCCGAAACCACCTGACAGGCCGACCCATGATTGACGTCCAAAAATTGCAGAGGAATTGACTCCGGTGTAGGGATTTGTATAGCTGTTGGCAACGCCCGTGCTTGGGTCGAAGCCAGCTTCCAGCACAAAGTTGGCTTTCATGCCGCCACCGATGTCTTCTGAGCCCTTCAAGCCAAAACGGCTGGTATTCAGCGCACCACCCGAACCACCAGCCGGACTGGCGAGATTGACGCCGGTCTGGCTCAAGCCGTTAATCTTTTGATTTCCGACATAAGCATCGACCAGACCGTAGAGGGTCACACTGGATTGAGCTGATGCAACACCGGATACAGCGAGAACTGCCAAAGCAATCAAATTCTTCTTCATTCAAAAACTCCAAAAGATGAAAGTCAAAAACACTGGGGCCAAAACATTGCGCGAGGAATTTCTGGTTAACCCTTATAAGATTTAACCAAATTGTTACATTCAAGGCAAGTGTTTAACAAATATAGCAATATTTATGCCCAATCTGTTGGCGACAGGCGACGATCGCGCTGTGCAAGGAAATTTTCTTTTTGAGGCTAAAAGGAAACGCCCAACTTCAGGGCATTCAGATCCATGCTGCACAGCAAGAGCACAAAAAAAGTGCAAAGCGTTGAACCAATTTTTTACAACTCGATTTTTAAGTGGCGTATCAAGTAAAGCTGCCAAAAATTCAGGTGGACTTTTGGATTTGCATGCTGCCTTGACCTATCAACAATTCAAAAATCCTGCATTCGCTGAAGCTTGAGTCTCTTTATTACAACGCTTGTAGAAAATCTAATTTCTGACGGTAAAAATTTTTTGCAATCACACGACTTAGCAAAAACGTTCAGTGCAACGAAAATGTTGCTGCTGTCGTAAGAAACAACAACCCGTAAAGTGCAGGCTTACTGGGTTCGTACATACAACTGTAGGTGGTTGAAAGTACAGGGTTTTCCCCTGTCTCTGAAGTGATACGCCTGCGTGATTACGCTCTTTACGTGATTTTGCTAAGCCCTTAATCTTGCTCTGTCGAAAACACCGGCTCAGTGGCGGCGCATCGAAAACCTTCTTTCTCTTATCGAATAAAAACTCTGGAGACTTCATGAAAAAACTCACTTTCGTTGCAACTGCCGTGATGGGGCTTTTGTCTGCAACCGGTGCCATGGCCCAAAGCACGGTCACTCTTTACGGTCTGGTAGATGCGGGCTATAACCACGTCAGCGGCCTGAAGAGTGGGTCTTTCAACGGCCTGGCCAGCGGCATCATGGAGGGTTCGCGCTGGGGAATGCGCGGCACTGAAGACATTGGCGGCGGTTACAAAGCCATTTTCACGCTTGAAAGCCGGTTTGAGGCGGATACCGGCTCCTTTACCAATCGGCCTGCTTCGGGCAGCCAGGTGCCGGACCGGGTGAATACGGCCGTTTTGGGTAGTCTGGCGGCCCAAGGCTTGCCAGGCGCTGCTCCACTGGCACCGGGCGTCACGGTGGCATCCCTGGCCAACCAGCTCACCACAGGCCTGGCCAACAGTGCTTTCGGTGTAAACATTGCCGGAAACATCTTTGATCGCCAGGCGTTTGCAGGACTGATCACCCCGTTCGGTGCATTCACGCTTGGCCGTCAATACACACCAGGCTATTTGGTGAGCGCTGCATTCGACGCCTCGCAGACACAATCAAGCCTTGCCGCGGGTCAAGTCGCCAGCCTGCCTGCGGCGTTTGACATCCGGCTGCCCAACACCTTCCAATACGGGATCAAGACAAACGGCATTACCGCGACTTTGATGTATGGCGCGGGCGAAGTGCCTGGTGGCAGCAGTTCCGACGGTCGTTTTCTTGGCGCCATGGCCATTTATACCGGGGCTGGCTTTTCTGTAGGCTATGGTCATAACGAGAAGAAAAATGAGCTGGGCCAGAAGTCTCTGCACAATGATGTGTTTGGCGCCAATGTGGTTGTTGGCCCCGGCACTTTGTATGCGCAGTACGCCACCATCAAAGATGACAATCCTACCGGCCTATCGCCATTATTTGCCGGTGTTCCCCTGGCGATTCGTACGCAATTCCGGAACGCTTACAACGTCGCCTTTCGGCAGGATGCACGTCTGATGCACATTGGCTATAAGTTCAACACTGGCCCCCATACCATCGTCACGGCGTTCAACCGGCTTGACGACAAACGCCCCGTCAATGCCGACACCGACTCCTACGGCGTAACCTATACCTATGCCCTGTCCAAACGCACCAACCTGAACGCCGTGTTGACGCGCTTCAACAACAAAGGCCAGGGCCAGGTTGCTCCGGGCGGCAATGGCTTTCTGGGTGGCGTGACGGCATCGGCTGGAACTGATTCGACCAACGTGGCTTTTGGTATTCGCCACACGTTCTAAAGAGCGCTCCGGCACTGACGCCGGAGATGGTTGGCTTGAAGCCCCCTTTTTGGGGGCTTTTTCAATTCTGTGCAGGCTGGCGCGCGGGCGCTAACATGGCGGCAACACCACTGATCCGGCAACGGCCTGCTTGTTCCGATTGATTCGACAGGTCTTGCAGGCTTGCCACTTGTTCCGTACCCAGTACGCACCGATGAAAGCTGCCATGACCACCGCCCTTGACCTTGCCCTGAATGCTGCAGACGGCGCACTGCGCACCTTGTTTGCCAAACCGCATGCCAGCCGAACCTGCCCCACGGTAGCGGCCCAGACGACCGACTTGAGCGCCGAGGACAAAGCCGTGTCGGGCGCACTGATGCGCGTCAACCATGTGGGCGAGGTCTGCGCGCAGGCGCTGTATGCGGCGCAGGCGCTGGGAACACGCGATCCGGCGCTGCGCAGGCATTTCCTGGATGCCATCCGCGAGGAAGGCGACCACCTGGCATGGACCAAGGAGCGGCTGGACGAACTGGGTGCCCGCCCCTCCCTGCTCAACCCCTTATGGTACGCAGGCGCCTTCGGACTGGGCCTGGTGGCAAGCCGCCTGGGCGACCGGGTGAGCCTGGGCTTTGTGGTGGAAACCGAGCGCCAGGTCGAGGCTCACCTGGCCAGTCACTTGGAGCATCTGCCGCAGGGCGACCACGAATCGCGCGCCATTGTGGCGCAGATGAAGGACGACGAAGCGCACCATGCCAGGGTGGCACAAGAAGCGGGCGGCGTGCAGTTGCCCGCACCGGTCCGGCTGATGATGCGTTCTGCTGCCAAGGTGATGACGACGGTGGCGCACCGGATTTAAGACTCTGGCCTACTCAGGCCTCGTGAAGCTCGAAACTGGTGGTGATGTCTGCCGTCTTGGCCAGCATGATGGTGGCCGAGCAGTACTTGTCATGGCTCATGGCAATCGCGCGCTCAACGACGCTGTCGCTCAGCTTGCTGCCGGTCACGACAAAATGCATGTGAATTTTGGTGAAGACCTTGGGGTCCACGGATGCCCGTTCGGTGCTGAGCCTGACCGTGCAGCCCCGCACATCGTGGCGGCCACGCTTGAGGATCAGGACCACGTCGTACGCCGTGCAGCCGCCAGCGCCGGCGAGCACTGTTTCCATCGGCCGGGGCGCCAGGTTGGCGCCGCCGTTTTCAGGCTTGGCGGCATCGGGCGCGCCGTCCATGACCAGCGTGTGGCCGCTGCCGGTTTCGGCCAGGAAGGTCATTCCCGATTTGGATCCATTGACCGCATTGCTGCCGGTCCAGCTGACTGTGCATTCCATAACTGCCATTCCTTGTCGAAGATATTTGATGTTGCCAAGCCTAGCTGCATTCAGCGCGATGGCGGCCGGAGTGGTGCCTTGTAGGTAAAACCCCTTAAACCCTGTAATTTTGAGACTTTTGCAACACATGCATTGTGCAGTGCACCATTGACTCCGATATACTGGACACATCGCATCAGTACACAGTCTTCGAAGACGCTGTATTTTTGCACTGGTTGTCTCCTCCACCTCCTCAAAGGGTGGATTTACAGGCCCAGACCGCATGGTCTGGGCCTTTTTTTCGTGCGCCTATGATCCTCAGGTTCTGCCGCGAGAAAAAAAACATGCCCTCTGCCAAAAAACCCCTCTCTGGCGCTGCGTCTTCAGCAGCTGCTCCATCGCGCCCCAAAGCCGTCGCCAAAACAGTCCCCACGCCTGCGGCCAAGACGCTCAAGCCGGCCGACTACCTGAAAAAAATCCTGACGGCACGGGTTTATGACGTGGCGGTCGAGTCGGCGCTGGAGCCGGCCAAAAGCCTGAGCCTGCGCCTGAACAACACCGTGCTGCTCAAGCGTGAAGACCAGCAGCCGGTGTTCAGCTTCAAGCTGCGCGGTGCCTACAACAAGATGGCGCACCTGACGCCGGCTCAGCTCAAAAAAGGCGTGATTTGCGCCTCGGCCGGTAACCATGCGCAGGGCGTGGCGATGAGCGCGCAAAAACTCGGCAGCCGCGCCGTGGTCGTCATGCCGACGACCACGCCGCAGCTCAAGATTGACGCGGTCAGGGGCTGGGGTGGCGAAGTGGTGTTGCACGGCGACAGCTATTCCGACGCCTATACGCACGCGGTCGCGCTGCAAAAAGAGCAGGGTCTGACCTTTGTTCATCCCTTCGACGACCCGGACGTGATTGCCGGCCAGGGAACCATTGCCATGGAGATCCTGCGCCAATTGCAAACCCTGGGCTCGCGCCGGCTGGACGCGGTGTTTGTGGCGATTGGCGGCGGCGGGCTGATTTCTGGCGTGTCCAACTACATCAAGGCCGTGCGGCCCGAAATCAAGGTCATCGGCGTGCAGATGAACGACTCCGACGCCATGATGCAGTCGGTGGCGGCAAAAAAACGCGTCACGCTGCCCGACGTGGGCCTGTTTTCGGACGGCACGGCAGTCAAGCTGGTGGGCGAGGAAACCTTTCGCATCAGCCGCGAACTGGTCGATGAATTCATGACCGTGGACACCGATGCGGTCTGCGCCGCCATCAAGGACGTGTTTGTCGACACCCGCAGCATCGTCGAGCCAGCCGGTGCGCTGGCCGTTGCCGCGATCAAGCAGTACGTTGCCAAAAACAAGACCAAGGGCGAAACCTACGCGGCGATTTTGTGCGGCGCCAACATGAACTTCGACCGCCTGCGCTTTGTTGCCGAGCGCGCCGAAGTCGGCGAAGAGCGCGAAGCATTGTTTGCCGTGACGATTCCCGAGGAGCGCGGCAGCTTTCGGCGTTTTTGTGCGCTGATCGACAAGTCGCCCGGCGGGCCGCGCAGCGTGACCGAGTTCAATTACCGCATCAGCGACAACGCCATGGCGCATGTCTTTGTCGGACTGACCACCTCGAACAAAGGCGAAAGCACAAAAATTGCGGCCAATTTCACGCGCCACGGTTTCAAGGCGCTGGACCTCACGCATGACGAACTGGCCAAGGAACACATCCGCCACATGGTCGGCGGGCACAGCGCGTTGTCGAAAGACGAGCGCCTGCTGCGTTTCATCTTTCCCGAACGGCCAGGCGCGCTGATGAAGTTCCTGAGCCTGATGCGGCCCGGCTGGAACATCTCGCTGTTCCACTACCGCAACCAGGGCGCCGACTATGGCCGCATCCTGGTCGGCCTGCAGGTGCCGCAGGCCGACAACGGCGCGTTCCAGGAGTTTCTGGACACGCTGGGCTACCCGCATGTGGAAGAAACCGACAACCCGGTGTACCAGCTGTTCCTGAAAAGCTGAGCCTTGGCAATATGGTATTGCCCGAACTGAAATCAAACACCTCGGTCTGTGCGCGTTGTGGTGCGGGCCTGCGCTGCGGCATGGTGGCCGGCGATGCCGAATGCTGGTGCGTGCAGCTGCCCCATGTGATGCCGGTTCCCCCTGTCTTGTCTGAATACGCGCTGCCGGACAGCAGCGCAGCCTCCTGCTTTTGTCCTGCCTGCCTGAAACAGATCACCGATGAACGAAAAAATGCGCTTCCAAATCCCTGCGATTGAATCCACCGCCGACGCTTCACTGCAAGCCCGGCTGCGGCACAAGATCGACCACAAGACCAAGCCGCTGGGCGCGCTCGGGGCGCTGGAAACCCTGGCGCTGCAGCTGGGCCTGATCCAGCGCAGCGAATCGCCGGTGCTCCAACAGCCGCAGATGGTGGTGTTTGCGGCCGACCACGGGATTGCCGCCGAAGGCGTTTCGGCCTATCCGCAAGCGGTGACCGTGCAGATGGTGGGCAACATGCTGGCTGGCGGCGCGGCGATCAATGTGTTTGCCCGCCAGCATGGCTTTGCGCTGCAGGTGGTCGATGCTGGCGTGGCCGCCGAGTTGCCGGCGCATCCGCAACTCCAGCCGCGAAAAATCGCCATGGGCACGAAAAACCTGTGCCATGAACCCGCCATGTCGCGGCTTCAAGCGCAGGCAGCGCTAGCGGCGGGCAGGGACGTCATGCAGGCCCTGCCCGGCAACGTCGTCGCCTTTGGCGAAATGGGCATTGCCAACACCTCGCCCGCCGCGCTGCTGCTGACGCGTCTCACAGGCACCCGTATCGAAGACGCTACCGGACGCGGCACGGGTCTGGACGACGCGCAACTGCTGCACAAGCAGTCAGTGCTGGCGCGCGCTTTGGTGCGACACCCGGCGACCGAGCCATTCGATGCCGTCGGCGAGCTGGCGGCGCTGGGCGGTTTTGAAATCGCCATGATGACCGGCGCCATGCTGCAGGCGGCCAGCGAACGCCGGGTGGTGCTGGTCGATGGCTTCATTGCCGGCGCGTCGGCGCTGCTGGCGCAAGCCATGGCGCCTGCTGTGCGCGACTACCTGGTGTTTTGCCACCGCTCCGCTGAAACCGGCCATCGCTTGCTGCTGGCCTGTCTGGACGCCAAGCCGCTGCTCGAACTCGACCTGCGCCTTGGCGAAGGCACGGGCGCGCTGCTGGCCTGGCCGCTGGTGCAGTCGGCAGCAAACTTCCTCAATGAAATGGCGAGTTTCGAGTCGGCCGGCGTGAGCGAAAAATAAGGGCGCCAATGGTCCGGTTCATTCGCCACTTCCTGCTGGCCCTCCAGTTTTTCACCCGCATCCCGGTCACCGGCCGGCTGGCCGACTGGGTGGGCTACAGCCCCGCCATGCTGCGCGCCAGCGCCGCGCACTTTCCGGGCATCGGCGTGCTGATTGGCGGCGCGGCAGCTAGCGTCTTTGCGCTGCTGCTGCTGCTTCTGCCCGACACCCCCTTCACGCCGCTGGTGGCGGCAGCGCTGTCGACGGTCGCCACGGTCTGGCTCACGGGCGGCTTTCATGAAGACGGCCTGGCCGATGTGGCCGATGGCCTGGGCGGCAGCTATGACCGCGACCGCGCGCTGGAAATCATGAAGGATTCGCGCGTCGGCGCATTCGGCGCCATGGCGCTGGTGCTGGCGCTGCTGTGCAAGGTGGCGCTGCTGGCGCTGCTCGGCTCGGTCGAGGTGATTGCCGATGCCGGGGACGCCCCGGTTTTCAGCGGCTGGTATGTGTGCGCCGCGCTGTGGCTGGGCCATGTGGTGTCGCGGACCCTGCCGCTGATCATGATCCGTCTGCTGCCGCATGTGGGCGACAGCGCCACGTCCAAATCCAAGCCGCTGGCCGACCAGATCTCGGCAGGGGGGCTGGCAGTTGCTTTTTTATGGTGTTTTGGGGCTCTTGCGCTGGCCAGTCCTTTATTTGATGCTATCAATCTTGCAATTGCCTGCGGCTTGTCAGTGCTGGCGCTGCTGGGGCTGCTGCGCTTTTTCAGGCGGCGGCTGCAGGGCTTCACCGGCGACTGCCTGGGCACCGTGCAGCAGGTGTGTGAAATCGCGTTTTACCTGGGCCTGGCGATCAGCCTTTGAACGCATTGGAAACGCCGCCCGCCACCCATTCCCTGCGTCATGCCGGCGACGAACCGGCACGGATGGACCTTTGGCTGGTGCGCCATGCCCAGCCGCTGGTGGATGCCGGCATCTGCTACGGCCGGCTGGACGTGGCGGCGGATGCCGGGGCCACCGCTGAATGCGCCCAAGCGCTGGCGCAATGGCTTCCCGCCAGTAGCCGCGTCATCAGTTCACCGCTACAAAGATGTGAGCAGCTTGCGCACGCCCTGTATGCGCTAAGGCCTGATTTGTCTTATAAAACCGATGCCCGGCTGCAGGAAATGGATTTTGGCCAGTGGGAAGGCCGCGCCTGGAACGACATTGGCGCGGCCGCGCTTGACGCCTGGGTAGCGGACTTTGCCCTGCACCGGCCTGGCGACGGCGAGTCGGTGCAGGTTTTCATGCAGCGGGTGGCCGAGCTGTGGGACGAAGCATCCGCGGCGGCGCCTGCTGCCGGCGCGGACAGGGCAGCGGGCGCCGGCACGCTGTGGATCACCCATGCCGGCGTGCTGCGTGCTGTCAGCCTGCTGGAGCACGGCATCCGGTGCATCAGCCGGGCCGACCAATGGCCCCGGGCCGCTCTGGGATTCGGCCAGTGGCGCAGGCTGGCACTGGCCCGGAACGACCGGCCGGAACCCGCCGGCGTTAACGACCAGGGCGGCTGAAAAGACCCCTGCCGCCGCACCGCCCCAAGCATTTTCCGGCCCGAGGTGTCGCATTTGTAACCAACAAAACGGGCGTATATGCAAGCCCCTGCAATGCGGCAACAGCGCATGCGTCGCATGTCGAATATCACTTCAATGCAACTGAATTTAATTTTTACGATTTTCGTTTCCACAAGCGGAAAGCGCTGTTTGCTGCTTCGAAAATTGCGGGTAAACCAGCATAAAAATCGCCAGTTCAGAAGCCTTGGCAACTGACTTTTTTATATTTTTTAAGTGATTGCCGACGGCGAAACTTCTGTCCAAACTGCTGTCTGGCTCGGGCAACTGTAACAGTAGCAAGCATTTTTCCCCTCTCACAACCCATGCAAACTGGAGCCAGCGCCCGCAGACCCTTGCTGCCTTGTCAGGGTGTTCCTGAACCAGCAGCCGTCACTCATAGGAGAGATGTGATGCCATTGCCAGAACGCGCCAGTCCGCTGAAGATGAGCCGGCGGCGCTCGCTACAGGTCGGGGCGGCCACCGCTGCGGCCGGATTAGTGACGAGCTCGAAAATCGCCCCGCCGGCGCAGGCCGGTAATTTGCCCCCCGGCCCGGCAACGCCCGCCTTCATGGTGGAGTTACCGGTGTACACCGCCAAGCTGCCCGTCGCCAGATTGACGCCGGCCTCAACGCAGGCGGCAAGTGTCGCCGACGGCGAATGCGGCCGGCCAGACCACCAGCGGCGGGACAACTGGCCGCCGCAAAAGTCCTACACGCTCGATGTGCGCGAAGGGTGGCACTCGTTTCACCCCAACCTGCCAACCCAGAAAATCTGGGGCTACGACGGCATTTACCCCGGCCCCACCTTTGTGGCCCGCTATGGCGAGCCCATCATCGTGCGCATCTACAACAACCTGCCGCGCAACAGCGTGGGCTTTGGCTCACCCGAAATCAGCACCCACCTGCACAACCTGCACTGCGCCTCAGAAAGCGATGGTTTTGCCGGCGACTACTACAGCGCCGCCAATTACGGCCCCACCCTGACAGCCGCCGGCAACTACAAGGACCACCACTATCCCCACTTTTATGCCGGCTATGACCATTTCGGTGCCACCAACGGCGATCCGCGCGAAGCGCTGGGCACGCTTTGGTACCACGACCACCGCGACGGGTTCACCACCCCGAACGTCTACAAGGGCATGACGGGCATGTACCTGCTGTTCGATGACATCGATTCGGGCGACGAGCGTGACCCCAACCCGAAGGCCTTGCGCCTGCCCAGCGGCGTGGGCAAGTACGACATTCCGCTGGTGTTTCAGGACAAGCAGTTTGACTCCAGCGGCTACCTGTTTCTGGACCAGTTCGAAAACGATGGGATCCTGGGCAACAAGTTCTGCGTCAATGGCAAGATCCAGCCCTTTTTCAAGGTGGAACGTCGCAAGTACCGGTTCCGGCTGCTCGACGGCGGCCCCTCGCGTTTTTATGAGTTCTACCTGACCACGCCGGACCATGTGGTGCAGAGCTTTAGCTTCATTGCCAGCGACGGCAATTTGCTGCCGTCGCCGCTGACCATGAGCAAGGTGCCTCTGGCCCCGGCGGAGCGGGCGGACATCGTGATCGACTTTTCCAAGTACGACACCGGCACCTCGCTGTTTCTGGTCAACCGCCTGGTTCATACTGACGGCAAAGGCCCGGATGGGGAGAGTGTCAACACGCGCAACGCCAGTGGCCTGCTGACCAAAAGGGGCACGCAGATTTTGCGCTTTGACATTGGCAATGCGCCAGCGCTGCCCGATGTCAGCCAGGTGCCGGCGCTGCTGCGCGCCTTGCCCGACATCGACCTCAAGCAGGTGGTCAAGACCCGGCGGTTCGAGTTTGACAAAACGAACGAGGTCTGGACGGTGAACGGCCAGATTTACGACGCGGAAAAAGCCACGGTAAAGCCAAAAATGGGAACCGCCGAAATCTGGGTACTCGAAGGCAAGGGCAGCTGGCACCACCCGGTGCATATTCATTTCGAGGAAGGCCGCATCCTGACGCGCAACGGCCGGCAGCCGCCGCCACATGAGCGAGGCCGCAAGGATGTCTATGTGCTGGCGCCTGGCGAGGTGGTGCGGGTGTTCATCCGGTTCCGTGACTTCACCGGCAAATACATGATGCACTGCCACAACACCATCCATGAAGACCACGCCATGATGATCCGCTATGACATCGTCGAATAACCCGGGAGACACCAGCATGAACTCCAACGAATCAGCCCACCGCCCGGTTATGTCAAACGAGCCAGGCGGCAAGCGTGACTGGCTCAAGCAGATGGGCGCCGCCATGGCGCTCGCCCCGGGGCTGGCCCTGGGGCTGGCCGCCAGCGGGCCGGCCCATGCGGTGCCGGCGGGGCCGCGCGCCGGCTACTTTCCCAATTCACGGGTGACCACCCATGAAGGCCGGGAACTGCGCTTTTACGATGATCTGGTGCGGGGCCGCACGGTGATATTCAACATGATGTATTCGGTGTGCACCGGCATTTGTCCGGGGAACACCGCCAACTTGCTGCAGGTGCAGGAAGCGCTGGGAAGCCGCATGGGCAAGGACATCTTCATGGTCTCGATGACGCTGCAGCCCGAGTTCGATACACCCGATGCCTTGCGCGACTACGTCAGGCGGTTCGGCATCAAGCCCGGCTGGACGTTTCTGACCGGGCAGCCCCGGGAGATGGAGACCTTGCGGCGCAAGCTGGGATTTTTCAATAAAAACCCAGCCCTCGACAGCGACCTGGCCAACCACACCGGCATGGTGCGGATCGGCAACGAGGCGCTGGACCGCTGGATGATGATGCCAGCCCTCGGCACGCCCCAGCAGATTGCCCGCGCCGCCTTGCAGATGTAATGCCACGCCTGGCATTCGGCCCGCGAGGGTACGAAGGGTCAGGCGCCGGCGCAGCCCGCCCCGCGAAACGCCCGGCGTGGTTTCACGCGGGCGTGCCCACCACCACCACCACCTAGTTGCTCCAGAAAAGTGAGCAGCTTGCGCACGCCCTCGCCTGTGCAAAAGGCTGATTTGGCTTGAAAACTGTTGTTTGTCCGCAGCCATTAGGCCCTGTTCCGTCGGACGCGCCAAAGAATGGACAATGGCGGCTAGTCAACCGGCGGGTCTGGCCTGGCGCGCTGCCCTGCGGCGGCGTTGCGCCAGACACGCCAACGGCAATTCAAAGAAGGGCAAACCCATGTCGGCAAGTCTTGAGGGCCAGCTCGTGGTGGCGATTTCCTCGCGCGCGCTGTTTGATTTCGAGGAAGAAAACCAGGTGTTTGAAACCGGCCTTGACCCAGGCGGTGATCCACGCCATGACCCGGGCATGCCGCCGGGCGTGAAGAAAGACGCGGCCTACATGAAGCTGCAGCTGGAGCGGCTCGACGTGCCGGCCAAGCCGGGCGTGGCGTTTTCGCTGGTCCAGAAGCTGCTGGCCTTCAACGATGCACCGGAAAGCATCGGGGAAAGTGCAAGCCCCGGCGCGGCGCGCCAGCGCGTCGAAGTGGTGGTGCTGTCGCGCAACGACCCGGTGTCGGGCATGCGGGTGTTTCGCTCGGCGCAGCACTACGGCCTGAACATCCAGCGCGGCACCTTCAACCGCGGCGCGCCACCGTGGCGTTACCTCAAGCCGCTGCATGCCAACCTGTTTTTGTCCACGCATCTCAGCGACGTGCGCGCCGCCCTGCAGGCGGGTGTGCCGGCGGCGCAGGTCTATCCGCAATCGGCCCGGGCCAGCGACGCGCATCCCAACCAGGTGCGCATCGCCTTTGACGGCGATGCGGTGCTCTTTTCGGACGAGGCCGAACTGGTGTTCCAGGCGCAGGGCCTGAGCGCCTTTCAGGCGCATGAACGCGACAAGGCCGCGCAGCCGCTGCTCGCCGGCCCGTTCAAGCCGCTGTTAGAGGCCTTGCAGCGGCTGCAGCAGGCCGGCACTTCGCGCATGAGCATCCGCACCGCGCTGGTCACGGCGCGCAGCGCGCCGGCGCATGAGCGCGCCATCCGCACGCTGATGGACTGGAACATCGAGGTCGATGAAGCGATGTTCCTGGGCGGTCTGGCCAAGGGCGAATTTTTGCGCGAGTTCGAGCCCGATTTTTTCTTTGACGACCAGACCGGCCATGTCCACTCGGCCGCCCTGCATGTGCCGGCTGGCCATGTGGTCAGCGGCGTGTCGAATCCACCGATGTAATTTTTTCCAGAGAGCGCTGAATGAACCTGCTTTCCCGCATTGCCCAGAAATTTCGCGACTTCAGGCATTTCACCCGCCGCGTCTGGGCGCTGTCTGCGCCCTACTTCCGTTCCGAAGACAAATGGAAGGCGCGTGGGCTGCTGGCGGCCATCGTGCTGCTCAATCTCGGCGCGGTCTACATGCTGGTACTGCTCAACGAGTGGAACCGGGTGTTCTACGACGCACTGCAGAACAAGGATGCGGCGGTGTTCTGGGCACAACTGGCGCGCTTTACCTACCTGGCGTTTGCCTTCATCATCATCGCTGTCTACCGCTTCTACCTGACGCAGTTGCTCGAAGTGCGCTGGCGCGCCTGGATGACCGCGCACTATTTGCAGCGCTGGCTGAGCGACCATGCGTTCTACAAGATGGAACTGGCGCGTTTTACCGGTGAAGGCCATGCCAGCGCGGGCACGCCGGACAACCCGGACCAGCGGATTCAGGAAGACATAAACCTGTTCACCACCTACAGCATTTCGCTGAGCATGGGGCTGCTGAACGCGGTGGTCACGCTGGTGAGTTTTGTCGGCATTTTGTGGACGCTGTCGGGCGCATTTGCCTTCAATTTCAACGGCGCCAGCTACTCGATTCCGGGCTTCATGGTGTGGATGGCGGTGCTGTACTGCGTTGTCGGCAGCGTGATCACGCACTACATCGGCCGGCCGCAGATCAAGCTCAATTTCCAGCAGCAGCAGGTCGAAGCCGATTTTCGGCACCACATGGTGCGGGTGCGCGAATACAGCGAATCGATTGCGCTGGACAAGGGTGAAGCGGTGGAACGCGCGCAGCTCGACACGCGCTTTGCCGCCGTGCTGTCCAACTACCTCAAGCTGATCAAAAAGCAAAAGAACCTGGTCTGGTTCACCAACTTCTTCGGCCAGGCGGCGGTGGTGTTTCCGTTCATCGTGGCGGCGCCGCGCTTTTTCAGCGGCGCCATCCAGCTCGGCGAGCTGATCCAGATTTCGTCGGCCTTTGGCCGCGTGCAGGATTCGCTGAGCTGGCTGGTTGACAACTACAGCAGCCTGGCAGCCTGGCGCGCCACCACCGACCGGCTGACCAGTTTTGAAGACAATATAAAGGCTGTCGCGCAACAGGGACAGGCGCAGGCGGCCAGCAATTCAGCAGCAAACAATGCCAGGCCTCTGGTGGCGGACACGCTGGCCGTCAACGACCTGTCGCTCAAGCTGCCGACCGGCGTGACGCTGCTCAGCGGCGTGTCGCTGCAGGCAGGGCCGGGCGAAAGCATCTTGCTCAAAGGCCCGTCGGGCAGCGGCAAATCAACGCTGTTCCGCGCGCTGGCGGGCATCTGGCCATTTGCCACCGGGCAGACGCAGCTGCCGGCGGACGCCATGTTCATTCCGCAGCGCCCCTACTTTCCCGATGGCAGCCTGCGCAATGCGCTGGCCTATCCGCAGTCCGCCGCGCAGTACGACGACGCCGCCCTCAAGCAGGCGCTGATTGACGCGCTGCTGCCGCAACTGACCGGCCGGCTCGACGACAAGGACGCCTGGAGCCAGAAGCTGTCGGGCGGCGAGCAGCAGCGGCTGGCGATTGCCCGGGTGCTGCTGAAAAAGCCGCGCTGGGTGTTTGCCGACGAGGCCACCAGCGCGCTCGACGAAACCGCCGAAAAAACCCTTTATGGCAAGCTGCTGGCCAGCGTCAAATCGGCCCACGGCAGCCTGGTGTCGATTGCCCATCGCCCTACCGTGGCGGCGTTTCATGGCAAGTTGTGGGAACTGCACAAACTGCCCGAAGGCGCACCTGCCTTGTACCAGGTGCGTGAAACCCCTCACGACGCGGTGACCGCTAAAGCCTGAAAATGACAGGCCATGTCTGAAGAAGCCATTTCCCCCTCGTTGCCTGTCGAAGCCCCTTCCCTTTCGCCCTGGGGGCCCATCAAGCGGCCGGCGTTCCGCATGCTCTGGACCGTCTGGCTGACGGCCAACATCTGCATGTGGATGAACGACGTGGCGGCCGCCTGGATGATGACCTCGATGACCAGCACGCCGCTGTGGGTGGCGCTGGTGCAGTCGGCCTCGACACTGCCGGTGTTTTTGCTCGGCCTGCCCAGTGGCGCGCTGGCCGACATCCTGGACCGGCGGCGCTATTTCATCATGACGCAGTTCTGGGTCGCCGGCGTGGCCACGCTGCTCTGCATTGCCGTCATTTCAGGCGTCATGACGCCGGCGCTGCTGCTGGCGCTGACCTTTGCCAACGGCATTGGCCTGGCAATGCGCTGGCCGGTGTTTTCGGCCATCGTGCCCGAGCTGGTGCCACGCAGCCAGCTGCCGGCAGCGCTGGCGCTGAACGGCATTTCGATGAACGCGTCGCGTATCGTCGGGCCGCTGGTGGCCGGTGCGCTGATTGCCAGCGCCGGCACCGAATATGTGTTCGTGCTGAATGCCGTGCTGTCCATCATTTCGGGCTTTGTCATCATGCGCTGGCGCCGCGAGCATGTGCCCAGCCCGCTGGGCCGCGAGCGCCTGGTCAGCGCCATGCGCGTCGGACTGCAGTTTGTCAGCCAGTCCACCCGGCTGCGCGCGGTGCTGCTGCGGGTGGCGCTGTTTTTCCTCCATTCGACGGCCTTGCTGGCGCTGCTGCCGCTGGTGGCGCGCGGTTTGCACGGCGGGGATGCGGGCACCTTCACGCTGCTGCTGGCGTCCATGGGCTCAGGCGCCATCGCAGCCGCGCTGTTCCTGCCCCGCCTGCGCCAGATGATGACGCGCGACACGCTGGTGCTGCGCTCGGTCATGCTGCAGTCGGTGTCCACCGCCGCCATGGCGCTGGCGCCCAATGCCTGGGTCGCCGTGCCAGCCATGCTGCTCAACGGCATGGCCTGGATCACCTGTGCCAACGCCCTCAGCGTATCGGCGCAACTGGCGCTGCCCGACTGGGTGCGGGCACGCGGCATGTCGATGTACCAAATGGCCATCATGGGTGCCAGCGCATTGGGCGCGGCGCTGTGGGGCCAGGTGGCGACCGTGACCGATGTGCCCACCGCGCTGCTGGTGGCCGCCGTGAGCGGTACCGTCAGCATGCTGCTGGCGCAGTACTGGGTGCGCGACCTGAGCATTGAGGAAGACCTGACGCCCTCGCACGATTTCAAGACGCCTGTAGTCCATGCGCCACCCGGCACCGGACGTATGGTGGTGACGATCGAATACCTGATCGAGCCGACACGGGCAGATGATTTTCACAAGATCATGCGGATGAGCCGCCGCAGCCGACTGCGCCAAGGGGCATTGGAATGGAATTTGCTGCGGGACGTGAACCAGCCGGGGCGCTTTGTAGAGCAAATTGTTGACGAATCCTGGACCGAACACCTGCGGCGTTTTGACCGCGTCACCGCCAGCGACGTGGCACTGCGCGAACGCAAGCTGGCGTTTCACATTGGCGACGGGCCGCCGGTGGTGACGCGCTGCGTGGTCGAGGAACTGGCACGGGCTTGATATTGCCCCCTGCGCCTGCGGCCCCTGCTGTCTTGAAGGGCAAACCCTGCGCTTTTTTACACGGCACCCTGCAACTCAAACCGCTCA
Organism: Polaromonas sp. CG_9.7; assembly: GCF_015752205.1. Classification (GTDB taxonomy): domain Bacteria; phylum Pseudomonadota; class Gammaproteobacteria; order Burkholderiales; family Burkholderiaceae_C; genus Polaromonas. The sequence goes on along the minus strand of NZ_JADOVG010000006.1, from coordinate 31,829 downwards.
TAGCCGTTTTCACGCAACTCGCACGCCGGACACTCGCCACAGCCGTAGCCCCACGCATGCCGGTGCGTGCGGTCGCCGAGGTAGCACGTATGGGTATGCTCGATGATAAGGTCCACCAGCGCCTGGCCGCCACCGGACAGGCCGGTTTGCTCGCCAAGCGAATGCGCCAGCGCCCAGGTGTCGGCCTTGTCGATCCACATCAGCGGGGTTTCGATCAAAAAACGCTTGTCCATGCCCAGCGACAGCGCGAGTTGCATGGCCTTCATGGTGTCGTCGCGGCAGTCGGGGTAGCCCGAAAAATCGGTTTCGCACACGCCGGTGACCAGCACCTGCAGGTCGCGACGGTACGCCAGTGCCGCTGCCAGCGTGAGGAACAGCAGATTGCGTCCCGGCACGAAGGTATTGGGCAAACCCGAGCTTTCCATCTTGAAGGCGACGTCACGCGTCAGCGAGCAGTCACTGACCTGGCCCAGCACCGCCAGGTCGAGCAGATGGTCTTCACCGAGCTTGTCAGCCCATGCCGGAAACTGGTTTTTAATTTCACGCAGCACGTTGAGCCGTGCGTCAAGCTCAACCCGGTGCCGCTGCCCATAGTCGAAAGCAATGGTCTCGACGCGCTGGTATTTACTGAGGGCCTGTGCCAGGCACGTGGTGGAATCCTGCCCGCCTGAAAACAGGACCAGGGCAGAAGTGTGGGCACGGGATGTGGAAACAGGCAGGTTCATGACAAAGCCAAAGGAAAATTTTCACTATTGTCGCCTGCCCACCACGCCACTCAATTCAAGGCCTGTGCCTGAAGCGCGCTGGGCAGTTCAGGCAAATGCGCAAAGCTCAGGCTTTTCTGCCAGTCACCATGCGGTACAGGAACAGCAGGATGATCGAGCCCAGGACCGCAGCAATGAATCCGGCGGATTCGCCGGGCCGGTAGAACCCGAGTGCCTGGCCCAGGTACGTCGCGATCACGGAGCCGACGATGCCAATGATGGCGGTGATGACAAAGCCTCCCGGGTCGCGGCCTGGCATCAGGAATTTGGCAACGATGCCGACAACCAAGCCAATGATGATGGTCCAGAGAATGCTCATTTTTTTCTTTCAGGGTGGTTAAAAAACAGGGTCAAGGCGGAGTCAGGGTGACAACGGGATCAATAGGCGGCAGCCAGTTCGGCCACCGGCTTGACAACTTTGTGTTCTTCCTGCGCCATCAGTTCGTCCTTGCGCTGCCTGAGTTGCGCCGCCAGGCCCACAAGGTCCAGCTTGCTGGCGCGCGCCTTGGTGAACATCTCGGTGCGCTCTTCCTTGACGTGGTGATCGATGTATTCGCCGAGGACCGTCACCTTGGCATCGAACAGGTCATCGGATGCCTCCATGCCCTTGATCTGCGCGATCAGGTCTTTGGCGCTGGCATGCTCCACCGTGGCTTCGTTCATCAGGTCGTTGTCCTTGATGGCCTTGCGCACCGCCGGGTAGAAAATTTCTTCCTCGATGGTGGCGTGAACCGTCAGTTCCTTGCAGATCTGGTCCGCCAGCTGGCGCTTTTTGCTGGTAGACCGGCTGCGGCTTTCGGTCAGGCTTTCATAGTCCTTGAACAGCGCCTTGACGGCCTTGTGGTCTGCATCGAGCAGGTCGCATGCGTCCTTTTGCCGTTTGGCTTTGGCAGGCGCGCGGACCGGTGTTGCCTTGGTGCTGGCCGTTGGTGTCTTTCTGGCGGCGGCTGAAGTGGCCATGGTGGTTTCCTCGTGGTGATTGCTGTCATGAACCGGCATTTTCCGGACAAGAAGAGATTCCCATGGCAGCGCTTGCAGCCCCTGTCGGAAAACGCGCATACCAGCGTAGGAGCACGCACAATCCACGCGCACGGCGATTCTTAGCAACTAAATGCGCCGCTCCAGAATGTATTCGGTCGTTCGCATGTGCTAACTTTCAGGCCATGCGCAACACCCATTTACTTGACCAGGCCCGTGTCCTGGTCGGCACCTTGGCCAGCAGTCTGGGCGCCGACCTGATCGAAACCCACATCTCCTGGGTGCTGCTGGCCGGCGACAGCGCCTACAAGATCAAGAAATCGGTGCGCTTGCCGTTTGTCGATTACAGCGCGCTGCAGGCACGCCGGCATTTTTGCGAAGAGGAACTGCGGCTGAACCGCCGGCTCGCGCCTTCGCTGTACCTGTGCCTGGCGCGCATCACCGGCACCCCGCAAGCGCCGCAGCTGGACGGCAGCGGCCCGGCGCTGGAATATGCGGTACATATGCGCCGTTTTCCAAAAGGCGCGCTGTTTGCCGAACAACTCGCAGCCGGAACGTTGTCGCACCTCGACGTGGACGCTCTGGCCGACCTGCTGGCCGATTTTCACAACACCCAGGCGCCGGCCGCGCCCGCAACGCCCTTCGCCAGTGCCCCAACACGCCACATGGCAGCGAGGGCAGCACTCAAGGGCGCGCTGGCAGCGGCCCAACCGGCCGAACAGGCGAAGCTGCGCGACTGGATCGAATCCGAAGCGTCCACGCTGCAAGCGCTGTGGACTGAGCGCCGCCATGCCGGCCGGGTGCGCGAATGCCACGGCGATTTGCACTTGAACAACGTGGTCAGCCTGCCGGGCAGCGTGGCGGCGTTCGACGGCATCGAGTTTGACCCGGCGCTGCGCTGGATCGATGTGCTGGACGACATCGCCTTTGCGGTGATGGACTTCATGGCGTGTGGCCGGGCCGACTTGGCCTGGCGGCTGCTCAACCGCTGGCTGGACGGCACCGGCGACCATGCCGGCCTGCCGGCGCTGCGCTTTTCGATGCTGTACCGCGCCCTGGTGCGGGCACAGGTCGAACAGCTGAACGGCCCGGGCCCTGCAGCTGCTGCGCGCCGTTACCTGGACACCGCGCTGGCGCTGACGCAGCCCGGCCAGCCCCGGTTGTTCGTCACCCACGGCCTGCCGGGCTCGGGCAAGACATTTGCGTCACAAAAGCTGCTTGAGTGCGAGGGCGCCATCCGGCTGCGCTCGGATGTGGAGCGCAAGCGCCTGTTTGGCTTGGACATGCTCGCCGATTCGCGCGCCAGCGGGCTGGACCTGTACCAGCCGGAGGTCACGGCCCGCACCTATGCGGCGCTGCTCAGTCGGGCACGGGCGGCGCTGAAGGCGGGCTGGCCGGTCATTCTCGACGCCGCTTTCCTGCACCGCGCCGAGCGGGCACAGGCACTGGCGCTGGCCGGCGAACTGGACGTGCCGTTTTCGATCATCGACTGCCAGGCGCCGCCGCAGGTGCTGCGCGAACGCCTGCAGGCGCGGCGTGGCGATGCGTCGGAAGTCACCGCCGAGGTGATTGACCATCTGCGCCTGTCCGCCGAGCCGCTCACAGCCGAAGAACTCCGGCATGTCCTACCGGCACCCGGCCACTGAAATCGGAACCCACCCGACCGCATGGAACACAACATCCCCCTCATCACCACGATCACCGCCGGCTTCGGCATGGCGCTGATCCTGGGCTTTATCGCCGAGTGCCTGAAGGTGCCGGCGCTGGTCGGCTACCTGCTCGCCGGCATCGTCATCGGCCCGGCGACGCCAGGCTTTGTCGCCGACGTGCAGATCGCCTCGCAACTCTCGGAAATCGGCGTCATGCTGCTGATGTTCGGTGTCGGGCTGCATTTTTCGCTGAGCGACCTGATGGCGGTCAGGCGCATTGCCGTTCCCGGCGCGGTGGTGCAGATGACGCTGGCCACGCTGCTCGGCATGGGCATGGCCTGGTGCTGGGACTGGAGCTGGGGCGCCGGGCTGATCTTCGGGCTGTCGCTGTCGTGCGCCAGCACCGTCGTGCTGCTCAAGGCACTCGAAGCGCGCGGCGTGCTGGACACCATGAACGGCCGCATTGCTGTGGGCTGGCTGGTGGTCGAAGACCTGGCCACGGTGCTGGTGCTGGTGCTGCTGCCGCCGCTGGCCGGCGTGCTTGGCGGCGCGGCCGTTGCCGAAGGCGCTGCGCCGCTGTGGCGCACCATCGGGCAGACGCTGCTGGGCGTGTCGGCGTTCATCGCCTTGATGCTGATCGTCGGCCGGCGTGCGCTGCCGTGGATGCTCTGGCAGGTGGCGGGCACCGGCTCGCGCGAACTGTTCACGCTGGCCGTTGTGTCGTCGGCCATCGGCATTGCCTACGGCGCGTCGGCCTTGTTCAATGTGTCGTTTGCGCTGGGCGCCTTTTTTGCCGGCATGGTGATGCGCGAGTCCGAGTTCAGCCACCGCGCGGCGCATGAATCGCTGCCCTTGCGCGATGCGTTTTCGGTGCTGTTCTTTGTGTCGGTCGGCATGCTGTTCGAGCCGGCCATCCTGATGCAGGAACCGGTCCACGTGCTGGGCGTGGTGGCCATCATCATCGTTGGCAAGTCGCTGGCCGCGCTGGTGCTGGTGCTGGCTTTTCGCTATTCGCTCAACACCGCGCTGACCGTTGCCGCCAGCCTGGCGCAGATTGGTGAGTTCTCGTTCATTTTGGCTGGCCTGGGCATGTCGCTGGGCCTGCTGCCGGCCGAGGGCATGAGCCTGGTGCTGGCGGGCGCACTGATTTCGATAGCGCTCAACCCGCTGCTGTTCGCCGGCATTGCGCCATTGCAGCGCTGGCTGCTCGAGCACTCCGACCTGGCGCGACGCCTGGAGCAGCGCGGCGACCCTTATGCCGAGCTGCCGGTCAGCACCGACGACGAATTCCTGCACGGGCAGGTCGTGCTGGTGGGCTATGGCCGGGTGGGGCGGCGCATTGCCGGTGCGCTGCAGGGGCGCGGCATTCCCTTCGTGGTGGCCGAGCAGAACCGGGAACTGGTCGAGGACCTGCGCCGCCAGGGCATGGCCGCCGTGTCAGGCAATGCGGCCGAGCCGGCGGTGCTGATCCAGGCGCACATTGCCAACGCCGCCATGCTGGTGGTGGCCACGCCCGACACCCTGGACGTCCGCCAGATGGTGGACACCGCCCGCGCACTGAACCCGTCCATCGAAATCGTGCTGCGCACCCACAGCGAGGACGAGTTGCAGCTGCTGCGCAATGACGGTATTGGAACGGTTTTTCTGGGCGAGGAAGAATTGGCCAAGGGCATGACTTGCCACGTCCTGCAACGCTTCGAGCCTAGCGTGGCAGCCAGCCCTGCGGCGGGGCAGGCTTTGCGCACGCCGGGCTAGGCAGGGCTGCACCGACACTTGCCATGCGCGTTGATCTGAAAAGCGACATGAACAGCCATAAAAATTTCAACCAAAATAGCCTCCAGCGCAATCAGGACGGGCGTTAACAGCTATTAAATTAATAGTATTTCAGGCTGGTGTTGCAGGCACCCATTGCACCCCGGCGACAGCCAGCATGCCCTGGTGCAGGTCGTCTACAAACAAGGGCAGAACGGTTTGCATGTTGGTCGCGTAGTGCTGGCGCCACATCTGCTGCAACTGCCCAAGAGCGGCCTCGTTTTGGTAGCGTACGCCGGCCTTGTCGATCAGCAGCATGGCAACCTCCTTGTCTTCAACCACCAGGGCAATCAAGGCGTCGTCGCCGTCTTCGCGCAGCGACGTCTGCAGTTCGCCAGCGGCGTCCATCAGCACTTCCGTGCACAGCGCAGCGCTCATGGCGGCGCCGTGCAGCAGGGCTTGGTCAAGCGCGGCGCGCAGGGTTTTCTTGCTCATGCGCCGTCCTTCGCCAAACAGATGCGCTTCCGGCATTCATGTTTCAGGTGCTGGTTGGAAAACACATCGGTGGCTTGGGCGATGGCGTTGAATTTTGCCTGCAGGGCGGCAGGCACGCGGGTCAAGGGGCGGTTCATGGTGCGGCTTTCAAAAAATGGATTGAACCTGCGTTCCGAGTGAAGGTAACGCCAAAATATCGGCTTTCAAGATCGCATTCGTGTCCGGTTGCAAGCCGTTCAAAATGGGTTTTTGACAACCTGCGCTGGCATGACCTCAATGGTTTGGGGGAGCTTTTCTTCCGCCTGCAGCGCCTTGACGACCTGGCCGAGCAGCGTATGCAGTTCTTTGGCCAAGGCGAGGCCGGCCTGGTCCCGGCTCAGCACCACGTCACCGGTGAGTGAGACGCGGTCGGTGCGGTTCTCGATTTCCAGCGCGCCAATGCGGATCACATCGCTTTCGTTGGCATAGGGTTTGAAGTGGTTCATTGCGTTTTTCCTCAATGTTTGATTGCGCGGGTCAAGGCATCCATCAACAGGCTGGTGAAATCGCGCAGTGTAAATTCGTCTTGCGGCCTGGTTTTCTTTCTGCGGTCCTGGCGGGGCTCGGGCTTGGGCAGCGCCATGCCGGCATCGCGAACGTTTTGCGGCAGGCCGGGCAGCAGGCTCAGGCCAACCATCTTTTCCAGTTTCGAAACCGAGACCACTGCATAGTCACGGGTGTTGTCGTTGGTGATCAGGTAGGCCCCGGCGCGCTGCTGTGTCGGGCTGTAAATCACCTTCCAGACGTGCGTGGGCACCAGCACATTGCCGATTTTCTTCAGATTGCTGCCAATGAAGGCCGGGCCGGAGATGACATAAATATCGCCTTCGGCAATGGCCAGCTGGCGCGCTGCACTCTCGATGCCGGCCCAGACGCCGGCATTGCTCTCATGCACCTGCGGCACCATGTTGGCCAGCGAAAACGACTCGGCCTGCGCCTTGCGGTTGGCAAAGTCGGCGTTCGGCGCCATGTGGCCCCGGTCGTAGCCCGAGCGTTCGTAGTCGCTGAGTTCAGCGCGGTCGCGTTCCGGCAAGGCGTCTTCAGAATGAAAGGAATCCTTGCGCGACAGCTTGGCCGCATTTTTCAAGTTTTTGCGCGTCAGGTATTCGGCCGAATACAGCGGCGTGCGGCTCAAGCCCGAATGCAGCACGGCAAACGCCCGAAAGCAGAGTGGCTGCGTGCGCGGCTGGAACTTGGGGTTGGTGACGACCGGCGGCTGGCCAGCGGCAAAGTGCTGCGGGCAGTCGGTGCCCGCCAGAACAGAAGTGCTGACGAGCACCGTCAGTGAAAAAACCAGGGTACGGAACATGTGTAAAAACCGGGGAATGACTTTTCAAGGGCGACAGTGTGCCTCAAGCCGGCGCTTTCCTTCTGGAACGGCCGAAGTCACACTGCGCGCCATTGGTCAGGACGCGCCAAATTACTCGTCCAGCGGTGCAAGGTGCAGGCGGCGCACGACACAATCCCGGCGTCGACCCGCCTGCAGGAGGTCATCACAAGGGCGCAGCAGTCGCATTGGCTCTCGCAGCGGAACGGCATCGCGGGCCGACCCGCCGGCCTGTACGGGCGTGCACGGAGCAAGGCCATGCGCGCTGTGGCCTTGAAATCAAGCTGGCTTTATCCAGCAGCGAGAATGACAGGAATGCAAATACCATTCCGATTTCTTGCGCGAAGCCACAACAGGCTGGCGCCTGCCCTGCTGGCCATCTTTGCGATGGCGGGTTGCGCTTCCACGCCTTCAGTCCCCCCAACACTGACAGCCCCTTCGACGGCCGCCGCCACAGCGACGCAAACCGAACCCACCGAACCAACAGAGAACCAGAAGTTTGCCCAATGGGTGGCCGAATTCAGCACCTTTGCCCGTGCAGCCGGCATCGAAGAGGCCACGCTTCACAGCGCCTTTGACAGCGTGCGCCTGGTGCCGCGTGTGATCAAGCTGGACCAGTCGCAGCCGGAGTTCACCCGCACGGTGTGGGACTACCTTGACAGTGCGGTGTCGCCGCAGCGAGTCACCCGTGGTCAGGACAAGCTGCTTCAACTGCGCCCCCAAAGCGATGCCCTGACAGCGCGCTACGGTGTGTCGACAGAAACAATTGTCGCGATCTGGGGGATGGAGAGCAATTACGGCGGCTTCGTCGGCGACATTCCCACCATCGACGCCCTGGCGACGCTTGGCTTCGAGGGCCGGCGCGAGGCGTGGGCGCGGGGCCAGTTGCTCGCCGCCTTGAAAATTTTGCAGAACCGCGACATTGACCGTGCGCAAATGATCGGGTCATGGGCAGGCGCGATGGGCCAGACGCAGTTTTTGCCGTCAAACTTTCTGGCGTATGCGGTCGATGCCGATGGCGATGGTCGGCGCGACATCTGGGGAAGCATTCCCGATGTGATGGCGTCAACCGCCAACTTCCTGGCCAGCTCTGGCTGGAAGGCGGGTCAGCCGTGGGGGCTGGAGGTGACATTGCCGCCCGGTTTCGACTATGCGCGCGCCGACGACGGGGTGCGGCAGCCCGCGTCAGCCTGGGCCAACGAAGGCGTGCAATCGATGGACCGCACGCCATTGCCTGCACTGAACGACAGCTCGGTCATGCTCCCGGCCGGTGCGCGCGGGCCGGCTTTTTTGGTCGGCGCCAACTTTCGCACGATCCTGCGCTACAACAACTCGACCAGCTATGCGCTCGCCGTCAGCCTGCTGGCGCAACAAGTCGCCGGCGGCCCTGCGGTGCAGACCCCCTGGCCGCGCGATATGCCGGCAATGGCGCGCAGCCAGTTGCAGGCACTGCAGACGGCGCTGAATGCGCGCGGCTTTAACAGCGGCACGCCTGACGGCGTGATGGGCCCGGCCACACGCGACGGCATTCGCAACTACCAGCGCAGCCTGGGGCTGCCGGCGGACGGCTATCCGACACCAGACCTTTTGCAGCGCCTGCAGTGAAGTAACAGGCGTCGCGCATTGACGTTGAAGTTTGTCGGACGTGCAGCCGCTTCGTGCCAACCCGTCACGTTTCAGGGTGCGGAAAAATACCAGTTTTAAGTTTCGGAAGTAGCGTCATCAAATGCTGAAGGAATGAGCGCAGCCATCGACAATTGTTGATCAGGCCTCTGAACACCATGAGTCATGCCTTGGTTGATCAGGCAGACGATTGCGCAGTCAGCCAATGGGCGTTGCGGCTGACCAGCACCAGGTGCGGTAGCGTGACTGCGGTAAGCGCAATCAGCAACCCGTTGAGCAGACTATGGGGTTCAGCGGCAGCGATAGATGCACTTTGCAGGTACCAGGCCAGTGTTAGCAGCAGCAGCAGTGTGGCCAGGCTGGTGATGGCGATAGACCTGCCGATGCGTTCATCAAGCTTGATATTTATCCCGTTTGCATTTTCGATTGCTGCGCCGTGGCGGTACCTTGCGGCAACCCTGAAAATGTGTGCACCGCTGTGAAGTACACCAAAGTAAACTGAAAAAGCCATGAGCGGTGACAGCGCCAGATTGAGTACAAAAACCCCGGCGACTTCTGCCCAGAGCGGTTTGCGAAACAGCCCCTGGCGTAATACGGCAAGACTCAATCCGCACAGGCCCAGCCACAGCCAGGCCAGGGTTTGCCAGATCGTCCACGCCAACGGTGCGTCCAGGCCAACAGCCATTGGCAGAACATCTTGCAGCGCTTGGACCGACAGCAGTGCGGGCAGCATCACAGGTGCGCCGCCTGCCATCACGCGTTGCGCCCACGCACCTTGTTTCGACGTGCCGATTCCCCATCGGCCATACGGTTCGCCAAAATGCCAAACCGACATGGCCAGCAATATCAGCACCATCAACCAGCCACTTTGTGCGCAAACCAAGGCAAGCAGCAGGACCGCTCCAACATATGCAACCAAAGCGCCAGCCAGGCGGCGTGCGCCGGTAAATTCGCGCTGCATCAAGACGATATCGAGAGCACCGTGGAAAAAGCCCGCCGTCAAGGTCAGGCCCACAAACAGCCATAGCCCAGATCGCGCAAAGTTTTGGTCCAGGTAACGCATCGCTGCCAAAGCCAGTAGGGCCAGCACCGTCAGCACAACCTGGACAAGCGGGGGCTTGGAAAATACCGGGGAGGGCATCAATGCGAGACTCCCGATAATTTCGATGCATGCTTAAATAACAATGACAACGCCTGCGCCGAAAAAGGCAGGGTTGGCAGTGCACGGGTCACTAGCAAACGTTGCCGCCAACTTGCATTGCCACTTAAAAACGCAACCATCGTCTCGGCATCAAGCTTCTCAAAAAGTTGCATGAAGTACCATGAACTTCGACTCCAGTCACGCTCCAGCACTGTCAGAAAAACCGTGTCCATCCACTCGTCCAGCGCCTCGCGCTTGAATGGCGCAGGTATCCAATTTTTCAGATCGCCGATGCTGGCATGGCTTTTGAGTGATGTTGCTGTTTGCACTGCATGCGCCAGCGTCTCTAAAAATGCGTATCCGGTTGAAGCGCGCAAGGTCCCGGCGGCTCGGCCCAGAGAGGCTACATGCAATGCATTTTTTGCCAGGGTCTGGTTCAGGTTCAGCGAGCCTTTTTCCTGGTACACCACTTCATAGGCAGCCGATCCAACACAGCTTGCAATAAATTGCTGCAATTCAGCATCGAAATCCGGCTTGAAGGAGGCTGGGGAAATCCAGGTTGTCTCGATCAAGGCGTTGCGCGGGCTGTAGGGCAGCACATAAAAAAAGTGCAATCCGTCGGTGCTGGGTTGAAAATGCATTAACTCCACCATTTTTGGGTCGAACACATCGCTATTGGTTGTTATCTCATGCCCTGAAAATTGTTGAACCAACCCGTTCGCGATGGTTTTTACAGGCGGCCGGGCATCGAATACCCATGCAGCCTGTATCACTTCGCCGTCGCTGGTTTCTACGCTCGGTGTGTCTCCACCCACTATTTGCCGCACCGATGTGCCCAACCGCAACTCAACATGACCGCTTTGCGAAATGACGTGTTGCGCCGCTGAATAAAAGGCATCGCCATCGAGCGTGCAATAGCATGTCACTTTGCCGTCATCACCGCCTTTTGTGACAGTGGGTGACGCTTTTTGATGAGTGCTTGTGGCTTGCCGCACACACCATTGGCTCCATTGCTGTCGCTCCAAGTGGCTAAACCGATGTGCGGCGCTGTGCGGCGTTTTCCAGTAACTCCATGTACGGTCACGAACATAGCTTTTACGCTGTTCCAGCACCAGCACCCGCAGCATTGAAAACTCAGCTTGCGCCAGTTCAGCAGCCAGCGCCAAACCACTCAGGCCACCTCCCACAATGACGATGTCATACGCCACAGAGAGGCCGTCAGACGTTGGCCGGAAAACCCGGAACCAGCGCCAGGTGCTTCAAGTCGTGGCCCACCACATCTCTCACCGCGGCGCTGGGAAACTGATCTGCGCCTGCATAGCAAGCCAGGATCAACCTTATTTTCTCTAACCTTCCAAGCGATGCTCTGCCAAGCCAGTAACGGTTTGCACCACCGGTCAAAATCTTTTGTCCAATGCCTCGGTACAGGGCCGCTGCGACGCGGATAGCCCGCCGATTGCCAGAAGGTATGTACCCCAGCCCTTGTTGTGAATAGGCGTAGAAGTCATCCGCCAGGTTCAGCAGCTTTTGAATAGCCGAAAAGCTCTGGAGGGCTTGCGCCGGATTTTTTGGTGCGCGTAACGTTTCTGCGTTCACGCCCCACTGCGAGGGGATGTAGCAGCGCCCGCGCGCGGCGTCTTCCACCACGTCGCGTGCAATATTGGTCAGCTGCATTGCCACGCCTAAAGCCGTAGCATACGGTTGCCCTTTGCTGGCAGCGCCCAAAATGGGACACATCATTTGCCCCACCGTGCCTGCAGCGCCATACGCAAATCGTAAAAGTTCTTCTGTTGTCTGAATACAGCGTGGGCTGGCGTCTTGAACCAGGCAGTCCATGAAATTGCGAATCACCTCGGCGTCAACCCTCTTTGAAAGCAGCATCTTGCCGACTTGATGCCCCAGCTCGCTGCCAGCACCGGGATCCAGCACATTGCCTTCCAGGGCTTGTAACTGTTCCATGCGTTCGGCCCACGGACCCAGTGCCTCTTCATCGGCCAGGTCATCTGCCAATCGGGCAAACGCATAGAGTTGCGCGGCGTCACGTCGCGCCTCGGGCAATAAAAACCGGGCAGCCCATGAGAAAGATTTGGCATGCAGATCCATCACGTTTTGCGGTGTCATTGCACAGATCCAAACATCAACCGCTCCACCACTTTGGCAGAAGTCATGACACCGGGAACGCCGGCACCCGGATGGGTGCCTGCGCCGACAAAATAAAGATTCGGAATGGATTTTGACCGGTTGGGAAAGCGAAATCCCGCAGACTGCATCAGTGTCGGTGTGATGGAAAACCCCGCGCCCCACGGCGACAACAACTCTTTTGAAAAGTACTCGGGCGTCACGTAAAAATCATCAACGATGTGCTGTTCGAGATGCGGAAGTGCGCGCTGCGCCAAGGTGGCTTGCAGTGCTGCCTTGAATGTCTCTGCAACGTCTTCCCAAACAATATTGCCCCGCAAGTTGGGCACAGGCACCAAGGCATAAAAGCTGTCATGGCCCGTAGGTGCGCAAGCGGGGTCTGTTGCACTGGGACGATGGAGGTAGATGCTCAAATCTTCCGGCAATTCAAGCGTGTTAAAAATTTTGTGGAGCACCTCGCGGTAGGTTTGGCCAAACAAAATTGTGTGGTGTGCAACGTCGGGGTAGGTAACGTCAGTGCTGAAATACCAGACAAACAAACTCATGGAGTATTGTTTACGGTCTATGGCATCGACTTTTTTGTAAGGGCTGGGGAGCAAGTGGGTCAGCACATAGCCTGGGTCGGCATTACAAACCACCGTGTCGGCATGAACCGTGCGGCCATCATGCAGGCGTATGCAACTCGCCAAGCCACTGCTCACCTCAATAGCCGCCACTTCGGCGTTCCATAAAAACTGCACGCCATGGCGTGTGGCAAGCGCTACCAGTGCGTCAACCAGTCTTGCCATGCCACCGCGAACAAACCACACGCCCCATTTGCGTTCAAGGTAGTGAATCAAACTGTAAATACTGGTGGTGTCGAACGGGTTGCCGCCAACCAGGAGTGGCTGAATACTGAACGCTTTGCGAATGTGAGCATGCTTGAAGTAGCGTGCCGTCAGGGCGTAAACCGAGCGGTCTGCTCGTAATCTCGCCATGGCAGGCAGCGCCTTGGCCATGGCGCGCCAGCCTAAAAATGCCTGCGTGCCCAGTTCTTCATAACCTTTTTCAAAAAGCTTTTTAGAGTGCTCCAGATAGGCTGGATAAGCCGCGGCATCGGCTTGGGAAAACTTGGCAATCTCTGCCTGAATTTGCTCAGTCGTGCCGCCGTAGTCCAAGTGCGAACCATCGGCAAATTGCATTTGATACCAAGGCTTGACAGGCATGAGTTCGACATGGTCCTCAAGCCGCTCACCTAGCAATGCGAACAATTCCTTGAACAGCACAGGTGCGGTGAGCACTGTGGGTCCGGCGTCATAGCGAAAAGTCAGCCCTTCAGCATGACGAACAAACTCGGCAGCCCGTCCACCGGGCTTGTCAAGCCGGTCAACCACCGTTGTATTCACACCGCGTGCTACAAGACGTATTGCTGCGGCGAGGCCGCCAAACCCTGCACCGACGACAACCGCTGCGCGAGTTGCCGTCGAAACACTATTTTGACACTTGGTGTCGGCTGGCAAATCAGATCTCAAGCTGTCAGTTGGCACCGATCATTGCCTCTGATTTAAGGCCGAGCAACACATTGCGAAGCTGATGGGCGTAGTCCCCCAGACATTCTCCAATGTTGTACGGCAAACGCTTCGCCAGCACAATCGCAAGATCAATTTTTTCAAGCCCGATCATTCTTGCTTTCTTCAAAGATTCGTCCAGGGAATTTGTCTCTTTAAAAATCGAAATAATGTTGTATACGTTTTTTGTAGTGCCAGAGAAGACATCGGCTTGGAAGTCGTGCAAATCATCCGCTATTTGATAGCCGACCGCAAAAGCCTCGGTTGCGTGCAAGGCTTGCGGCAAGTAGTCTTGATGGCCTGCTGCCAGAAGTACCAGTTCAAGGGGCAAGCCGAGCAAGGCACCCGACTTTGCCATTGCAATTTGCTGGTATCGCAATAATGCTGTTGCGTCATCGTCGAATGTTGACCTGCCAGCCGTCAAGTCAGCGCTTTGCCCTTCTATTGCCATGGCCACACGTTCGTGCACCAGTAAAATCATGTTTGCCAACGCCCGTGAGTCATCAAGTTGACAAAGCGTCATGTAGGCTGCGGACAACAGCAAATCTCCAGCGCAAATAGCCGTATTCGCTCCGAAACGAACCCACACGGCTTGCTGACCACGCCGAACCTCATCGCGATCCTGGATGTCATCGTGTATTAACGACGCGTTGTGCAGCAGTTCCACAGTTGCCGCAATAGCAATTGCATTTGCCGTGCTCAAACCCACTGCAAGCCCTGCATGAAGGGCTATCTTTGCTCTGACGCGTTGTCCCCCTGCACTTAAATGGTAGGCGGCAGCGTTTGAACCGCCCCTTTTTTCTTTTGAAAGATTAGTTGCTTTGGATTTGATGGATCCAAGCATTATTTCCTCAACTGCAATCAGTAAAGGCAAAAGTGGGTCCGGCACCAATGCTGGATGGACTGCAATACAAGTTTGCATGATTGATCCAGATTAAAAAGCTGCAAGTATTCATTTTTCTTGACAGGCTTTTCATATTGATGAAAAGCCTGTCAACCGGGACCGGCACATCAATTACTTCTTTGAACTTTCGGTTTCGCTTACTGCAACTTGCCAGATAATCAAACCGAATGCAATTTTATTAAGCACGTCTGCCAAGTTATAAATGATATTCAAGGCATTGACACTATTTTCCGGACTGCTGCCGGTTAGATAACCAAAGAAGTAGCCAAGCGGATAAATTGCCCAACCAAAGGTCACGATCAAGCGCATGGTCTTGAATGCAGATTGCACAGAAGGAGGCGCACTTTTAGCATTAATCTTGCTGGCTTCTCCAGCAAAAATTTCATACAAAATATATGCCCAGCCTACCATGCCGATGACAAAGGCAATCCATGTATTGAGATAACCGGCTTCACCCAAATAACCACCCACCAACATGACCAGTGTGCCGACCATCAGACGCCAAAAAACACCAACTGGCACTTTGGCAATGGCTGACAAGATCAGGTAAAACTCGATCATCAACAACGGTACTGTGATTAACCAATCGATGTAGCGAAACACCGTGGGCGTTGAGCCTGTGGTCACCCATACTTCCCGCATGTAAAAATAATGGACTGCTGCAACCAATGTCACCAGGCCAGACACCGTAAGTGATGTTTTCCACTTAGGTGAGACCCTGTCACGCTCTAAAAAGAAAAATACCGTTGCGGCAACCAGCGCCATGGAAATAAGCCAGAAGCTGATTCCGACGAAATCGTCTGGTTTTAATACGTCCCCGGAAGCAGCACTGGCTTGGCCAGCAACCAAAGCCAATGAGACGCCAGCACTGACGACTGCCAGTATTTTTGATTTAATAAATTTGAACAACATGCAGTACTCCAGAAAATGCATGACCGGTTAACAAAAAGAAATTCAGAATTCTTCACCAATCATGATTTCAGTGATCTCGTATTGACGAGTCCAAACTAATCATGAATTTGCAGTGTATGTGATGCTGCTCATCAGGATAAAATAATTTTTTCAATAACGCAATTGACACACTAACGCGAACCAAGAAAACTGATAACACAACTTATTAAATTTGAATTTTCAGGTTTCAGCTTTCTATTCTAGTGACTGGCAATGCTGAAGGTTTTATGAGTCGTGGTTTTTACGGTTATTCATTCATTACTTTGCTGTTTAAAAAAAAACGGCCGCCAAGCGGTAGCCGACTTTTAAAGTTGCGGATCATGTGGCAGCTCGGTAGCTGTGCTCAAGTGTCATGTTCCACCTCGCCAAGCTATTGGTGCTGAGCATGCGATCTGATAAAACTCGGGCAAGTCGAAAGCGGCCAAGTCCACAGGCAGTTTTTCTTGGTTCAGGCAACCCGTTGCGCGTGGCTGAACTGCCGGTTTTTGAGCGCCACGTTGAGCAGGCGTTGTGCTTGAATCACCCGTTTTTGCAAAACGTGAAGATGCAAACGGGTGGAAAGGCCTTACCCGAAAATCCCTGCCCGCGTCAGATTCATGGCGTGAACAGGAGGCAATTCCGGATCTTCAAGGTGCTGGGATCAAAGTCAGCCCAGTACTCCAGCGGCAACTGGAAAGCGACTTGACCCGGAGGGTTTTTATAGCCGTTCGCGTTCCCGGACGTCTGACCGGGTTCCCATAAGGCAAGCCTGAAGAGGCTGCGCGCACTCAGTGCGAAAGGCTTTGTTCATCAAAATGCGCAATGCTTCATTGTTAACGTGCAGGAATGCCGCACTACCAGTGAACATTCCTCACCAACCCGAGCTTTACTCCACCGTGACGCTCTTGGCCAGGTTGCGTGGCTTGTCGACATCGGTGCCGCGCGCGCAGGCGGTGTGATACGCCAGCAACTGCAGCGGCACGACGTGCAGCAGCGGGCTGAGCGCGCCGTAATGCTCGGGCATGCGGATGACGTTCACGCCTTCGCTGCTGTCGATACGGCTGTCGGCGTCGGCCAGCACATACAGCACGCCGCCCCGGGCGCGCACTTCCTGCATGTTGCTTTTGAGCTTTTCCAGCAGCGCGTCGTTCGGCGCGACGGTGACGATGGGCATGGCGTTGGTGACCAGCGCCAGCGGGCCGTGCTTGAGTTCACCGGCCGGGTAGGCCTCGGCATGGATGTAGCTGATTTCCTTCAGCTTGAGCGCGCCTTCGAGCGCAATCGGGTAGTGCATGCCGCGCCCCAGAAACAGCGCGTTTTCCTTTTTCGCAAAGTCCTCGGACCAGCTGATGATCTGCGGCTCCAGCGCCAGCACGGCCTGCAGCGCGGCAGGCAGGTGGCGCAGGGCCTTGAGGTGGCCCGCCTCCTGGTCTTCGCTCAGCCGCCCCTTGGACTGGGCCAGCGCCAGCGTCAGCAGGAACAACCCGGCCAGCTGCGCGGTGAACGCCTTGGTCGAGGCCACGCCGATCTCGACGCCGGCTCGGGTGATGTAGGCGAGCTTGCATTCGCGCACCATGGCCGAGGTGGCCACGTTGCAGATGGTCAGCGTCTGCGTCATGCCCAGGCTTTGCGCATGGCGCAACGCAGCCAGCGTGTCGGCGGTTTCGCCGCTCTGGGTGATGGTGACGACCAGCGTGCGCGGATTCGGCACCGAGGTGCGGTAGCGGTATTCGCTGGCGACCTCGACCTGCGTCGGGATGCCGGCGATGGACTCTAGCCAGTACTTGGCGGTGCAGCCGCTGTAGTAGCTGGTGCCGCAGGCCAGGATCAGCACCGAATCGATGTCCCTGAAGGTGCGATACGCCTCGTCGCCGAACAGCTCGGGCACGATGCCATTGATGCCTTCGAGCGTGTCTGCAATGGCGCGCGGCTGCTCGAAGATTTCCTTTTGCATGTAGTGGCGGTAGGGGCCGAGTTCTGCCGCACCGCTGTGCGCATGCACCGTCTTGACTTCGCGCAGGGCGCGCTGGTGGTGGCGGTCAAAAATCCAGTACTTGCCAAGTTGCAGATCGACCAGGTCGCCTTCTTCCAGGTAGACGATCTGGTCGGTGACGCCGGCCAGCGCCATCGCGTCGCTGGCAAGGAAGGTGTCGCCGTGGGTGTCGCCCGACCCCACGCCCAGGATCAGCGGCGAGCCGGCGCGCGCGCCGACGACGCGGTGCGGCTCGTCCTTGCAGAAAGCGGCAATGGCATAAGCGCCGTGCAGTTGCGCCACGGTGGCCTTCAGCGCCTCGAACAGGTCGCCGTCGTACAGGCTGTCCATCAGGTGGACGATGACTTCGGTGTCGGTCTGGCTTTCGAACACATAGCCCCGGGCCTGCAGGGCAGCGCGCAGTTCGTCGTGGTTTTCAATGATGCCGTTGTGCACCAGCGCGATCTTGCCCGGCCGCGCCGCACTGCCCGCACCGGTGCCATGGCTGAAATGCGGGTGCGCATTGTGCACGGCAGGCACGCCGTGGGTGGCCCAGCGCGTGTGGGCAATGCCCGTGCCGCCTTCGATGTGTTCGCTGCTGACCTGCGCCTGCAACTCGGACACGCGTGCGGTGCTGCGCGCGCGCTTCAGGCCATTGGCGTACACCGCCACGCCGCAGGAGTCATAGCCCCGGTATTCCAGCCGCTGCAGGCCCTGCACAAGGATGGGAACAATGTTTCGGCTGGAAACCGCTGCAACGATGCCGCACATGAAAAGCACTCCTGAAAAAATGATGGGCTGATGCTACGGATTAACGAGCTTTCAATGTGATCGAAATATCATCATTTTTGAAATTAAATTTCAAAAATGATCAGCTTTGAAATTAAATTTCTTTAATAATATCTTTATGGAAGAAATATCGTTGGACCCGACCGACATCAAGCTGCTGGAATCTCTACAAGCAGATGCCAGCTTGAGCAACCAGGCACTGGCCGAACGCGTGCATGTGTCGCCGCCGACCTGCCTGCGGCGTGTCAAGCGGCTGCGTGATGCAGGGCTGATCGAATGTGAGATTGCCGTGCTGAACGCCGACCGGCTGGCGGCCGCGCTGGGCCACGGGCTGACCGCGCTGGTCGAGATTTCGCTGGACCGCCAGGGTGCCGAGGGGCTGGAGGCGTTCGAGGCGCGGGCCGTGATGGACGACGCAGTGCAGCAGTGCTACCGGGTGTCGCCGGGGCCGGACTTCATGCTGGTGGTGCATGTGGCTGACATGCCGGCTTATCTGGCGCTGGCGCAGCGGCTGTTTACCAGCGATGCGAATGTGCGCAATGTGAAGGCTTTCTTTAGCCTGAAGCGAGCCAAATTTAGGCCTAAAGTGCTGTTTGCGCAATGACTGCTTGCGTATTCAGCTATTGAATTCATAGCTCTGTTTTGTTTGTTTGGGCTGGTGAGTTGTTTGCTCGCTAGCTGGCGCTGCTTGATTGGGCTGGCCGGGGGTAGCCCGGCGGCTACTCACTTTCTTTATTTCGCCAAAGAAAGCAAGCAAAGAAAGGCGACCCCTGCTGTCCGCGACCCCTTCGCTTCGCTACGGGGCACCCTGCGGTGTTCAGTCCAGCCGGGGTCTCGTGCAAACTCGCCTTCGGCTCAAACAAGCACAAGCCCTGATCCGTCTGGCCTTGCGCTCCTCAGCGCAGACAGAAGGGGCCGGGGAATGGAATATACAGGCCAATACAAACAGCCGAACAGCCGAACAGCCGAACAGCCGAACAGCCGAACAGCCGAACAGCCGAACAGCAAAAGCCAAACAGACCTCGCACCCAATAAATAAAAAATACTACAAATTTAATAGCTGCTTATGCATACCCAATATGCGCAAAAGGCATTTTTGACTCCGAATTCTCCCCCCTCCCCACCCCGTTCTGGCTGGGCCTGTGATGAGTGGCAAAAGCGGGATCAGGGCCGCGCGCTGTTTGAGCGAAACGAAGTGAAGCGAGTTTGCGCGGACCCCCGCTTTTGTCGCTCATCACAGGTTGCCCGAAGCGCAGCGAAGGGACCCGGACAGCCGGGTCGCCTTTTCTTTGGTGACTTTCTTTTGGCGAAGCAAAAGAAAGTTACTTGCCGCCGGGCAACCCCCGGCCAGCAAAACCAAGCAGAGAAAACAAAGCCACGAACGCAAGAGCAGCCAGCGCAAGACAGCATTGCGCCAACAGCCAATAAACCCCTCAGCCCTTGGATTTCTTCAAAGGCCGCGACCAGTTCGCAAGGTTCACCTGCTTGCCCCGCGCCACACTCAAACTGCCAGCAGGCACATCCTTGGTGATCGTCGAGCCCCCGCCCACCGTACTTCCCGCGCCAATCGTCACCGGCGCCACCAGCACGCAGTTGCTGCCGATGTGCACATCGGCCTCCATCACCGTGCGGTGCTTGTTGGCGCCGTCGTAGTTGGCGGTGATGCTGCCCGCGCCATAGTTCACGCGCTCGCCGACCGTGGCATCGCCCAGGTAAGCCAGGTGATTGGCCTTGGCGCCCCGCGCCATCGTGGAGTTCTTGACCTCGACAAAATTGCCGATATGCACCTCGGCGCCCAGCCTGGCCCCGGGCCGCAAGCGCGCAAACGGGCCGACCAGCGCGCCCTCGCCCACCTGCACGCCCAGCGCTTCGCCGTCGATGTGGGTGAACGGATGGATCACCGCGCCGGAGGCAATCGCCGCGTTCGCAATCACGCAGTTGGCGCCAATGCGCACGCCCTGCCCCAGACTGACCTGGCCGTCAAACACGCAGTTCACGTCGATCTCGACATCCGCGCCGCAGGTCAAGATGCCGCGCACGTCCAGCCGCGCCGGATCGGCCAGGCGAACGCCCTGATCCATCAGGCCGACCGCCAGGCGCCGCTGGTACACGCGCTCCAGCTCGGCCAGCTGCACCGGGCTGTTGACGCCTGCAACCTGCGCGGCATCAATAATCTGGTGCGCCACCACGGCCACGCCGTCGGCCACGGCGAACTTCACGATGTCGGTCAGGTAGTACTCGCCCTGCGCATTCTGGTTGTCCAGACGCTCCAGCCAGCGGCGCAGCAGGCGCGTCGGCACGGCCATGATGCCGCTGTAGATTTCATGGATGGCGCGCTCGGCTTCGCTGGCGTCCTTGTGCTCGACGATGGCGCGCACCTGGCTTGATGCCTGGGTGCCGGCGCGAACGATGCGGCCATAGCCGGTCGGGTTGTCCATGCTGAGCGTCAGCAACGCCAGCCGCTGACCGCCGCATTGCGCCAAAAGGGCCTCCAAGGTTGCGGCCTGCGTCAGTGGCACATCGCCCGACAGCACCATCGTGATACCGTCGTCGTCCAGAAAGGGCATGGCCTGCTGCACCGCGTGACCGGTGCCGAGTTGCGGCTCCTGGCGCGCGAACTTCAAGCCCAAAGCGGCTGAAGCGCCCGTCCTGCCTTCGCAGGCTGCTTCAACTTGCATGGCACCGTGGCCGGTGATGACGACCGCCTGGCGGGCCGATAACTGCGCGGCGCAGTCCATGACATGCGCCAGCAAAGCGCGTCCGCCCAATCGGTGCAACACTTTGGGCAATGCGCTTTTCATCCGCGTGCCTTTGCCAGCGGCCATGATGACAACGTCAAGAGGGTTCGACATGAGATTTCCTGTGAATTTTGGACTGCTAAAAAAAACCAAGGCGCGGCCCGGCCGGCGCTTTTGCTCCCGGATTATCGGGGTGCTCGGCGTGCTGGCTGTGGCTGGCGTGCTGCAGGCCTGCAGCGTCATGAAGCTGGCCTACAACCAGGCGCCCGACCTGGCTTACTGGTACCTTGACGATTACCTGGACTTCACGGGCGAACAAAGCCTGCGGGTCAAGGCCGGTTTGAGCCAGCTCCAGACCTGGCACCGGCAGACGCAGCTGCCGGTCTACATCACGGCGCTGCAGCAGTTGCAGCAGCAGCTCCCGTCAGACACCACCGCCGCAGCCGCCTGCACGGTGGCCGCCGACGTGCGCAAAAATCTTGGCGCGATGACGCAGCGGGCCGAATCGCTGGCCGCCGGAGTGGTCGTCATGCTCCAGCCGGACCAGCTCAAGCACATGGCGCAAAAGTTTGCAAAAACCAATGCCGAGGCTGAAGACGAACTGGAAGACGACCGCGTTAAAACCCGGCAAGGCAAGCGCTACCAAAAACTGCTCAGCCGCGCCGAGAGCCTGTATGGGACGCTTGACGAGCCGCAGCGCGCGGTCATTGCGCGACGTTTGGAAAAGTCCCGTTTTGACCTGCGCGTGCTGTTTGCCGAAAGGCAGCGTCGTCAACGCGACGCGCTGCAAACGCTGCAGCCCATGGCGGGCGGCCAGTCTTCAGCCGCGCAGGCGCAGGCGGCTTTGCGCGGACTGGTCGAACGCACCCTGAACCCGCTGGAGCCCGTCTACCGGCGCTATCTCGACGAACTGAGCCAGGAAAACTGCCAAAGCTTTGCCGAACTGCACAACAGCACGACGCCGGCGCAGCGCAGCAAGGCTGTGGAAACCCTCAAGGGCTACGAGCAGGACTTCAGGATTCTGAACGAAAGCAAATCCTGATACAGGCAACTGGCGGGGCGTTGCGCCGTGCCGCGCTACAGAAGCGGCACCTTGCGCGGCGGCGTGTCGTAGTAATCGGCCAGCCGCTCCAGCGCCTTGGAATTGAGCAGCCAAAGCCGCCCGCCGTGTATGTCGTGCAGCCCGAGCAACTTCAGCCGCCGCAGCGTCTTGTTGGTGTGCACCAGCGACAGCCCCAGGGTGTCGGCGATGTGTTGCTGGTTGACCGGAAATTCAACCGATCCTTCGTGCGCCAGCCCGAGCCGCTCCAGCCGGCGGTACAAATGCATCAGCAGCATGGCGACACGCTCGGCGGCATTGCGCTGGCCGGTGGTCAGCAGGTTGTCATCGACCATGCCTTCCTCGCGAGCGGCCAGCCAGGTGGTGTCGTATCCCAGGCGGGGGAAACTGCGGAACAGATCCAGCAGGCCTTCACGCGGAAACGCACACAGGCTGACATCGGTCACGGCCTCGATGCCGTGCATGGCGCCGTCGCCGAACTCCTGCTGCAGGCCGATCAGGTCGCCCGGCAGCAGGAAATTGAGGATCTGCCGGCGCCCGTCGCTCAAGGTCTTGTAGCGAAACGCCCAGCCTTCGTACAGCGTGTACAGCCGCCCGTTGGGCTTTTGCTCATGGATCAGGGTACTGCCGGCCTGCCGGGTCAGGGCGTTGCTGCGAAACGATTCGATGAACGCCAGTTCTTCACCCGACACCGCCGTGAAGGCACCGGTCTTTCGAAGCCGGCAAGCTGCGCATGGCGGCGGACAGGAGACGGGAACGGGTTGAAGAGTACGCATGCATGCCCTTGGCAAAAATGAACTGAAACACTGTGTCTTTTGACATTGTTCTGATCTGCACAGCCTTGTACATTCTGCCGTACCGCCATGCACATGCCATCTTCCGATCTCCACGAAATCATTTACGTCAGCACCCTTGCCGATGACACGCCGGTCCGCGCGGTCGCCGACATTGCCATGCAGGCGCGCAGCAACAACCACCAGTCGGACATCACCGGTCTGCTGGTGTTCGACGGCCTGCATTTTTGCCAGCAACTCGAAGGCGGTGCCCAGAAAGTGGCCGCCGTCATGGCGCGCATCCAGGGCGATCCGCGTCACCGCAATGTCGAGGTTTTGCACCAGGGGCCGCTGGACCAGCGGCGCTTCAGGCGCTTCAGCCTGGGCTATACGTCAGTGGAAGATATTGAACTGCTGGAGCGGCTGCAGCGGCTGAAGGGCCAGGCGGCGATTGATGGTTTCGTGGCCTTGCTGTCTGGGCTGGACCTGGACGGGTAAACGGATGGATTCGTTGCGAAACGCCATGCCGCCAAGCCCAGGACGCGGCGCAGGCATGCGAAACGATTTGCGCTGCGCAGCCTATATTGGCTGCCGATAAATATCAATGAAATCAGCGCTTACCTCATATAGATATTGCCTAGGCAGCTATATATTCAATAGCATCCAGATAAAAGGCCATGCTTTCACAGCGGCCAGGCCACGCCCTGGTCGTTAAGCAGTACATCGAGCGCAATGTCGTGCGGCTCGGGCAGCAGGTCGGGCAGCCAGCCGTGGCTGAAACCCAGCCCCACCGTGACCGGGCGCGGCGACAGCGTGGCCAGGGTGCGGTCGTAGAAACCGCCGCCATAGCCCAGCCGGTAGCCGCCTGGCCCGTAGCCGACGCAGGGCACAAACAGCAGCGTGGGAACGATCACCTCGGTGTCCTTGGGCTTGGGAATGCCGTAGGCGTCTTCCTCCATTGGGCAGCCGGGGTACCAGGCGTGAAAGGTCAGCGTCTTGTGCAGCTTGTTGACCACCGGCAGCCCAATCTTGCGCGGCGACCTGCCCGCTATGCTTTCGGTAGCTAACTGCGCTTGCGCCGCCTGCGCAGAAGCCGTATTTTCCTTGAATTCGGGGGCCAGCACGGCGTCTTCCTGCCAGCGGTACAGCGCCGGCAGCGGGTCGAACTCGCCCTTGATCGGCCAGTAGGCACCAATCACCTCGTGCTTTGATCCGACCAGCCAGATGCGCATCACCCGCTGGAGCAGGTCAGCCCGGGCCAGCCGGTCGGGCATGTCGAGGCGCGACTGCACCAGTGCTTTGCGTGTACTTAATTTGTCCATAATCCTCCAATGCTATACAAAATTTTATGCAGCGCGGCAGTTTCAGCCGTGCTGGCCGTTCCAGCCCTGGCGCAAACCTCTTCCAGCACCTTCACGCCGGGTGCCAATGCCGAGGGTGACAGCCTGATTGCGGAGATGAGCAAAGCCTATCGAAGCAACAACAAGGGCCGGTTGACGCAACTGCTGCCGCAGGCCCGGGGTCTTGCGCTGGAGCCTTGGGCTGCCTACTGGGAACTCAAGGCGCGGCTGGACGAAGCCAGTCCGCAGGAAGTGCAGGAGTTTTTGCGGCGCTACGCCGGCAGCTACCAGGAAGACCGGCTGCGCAACGACTGGCTGCTGCTGCTGGGCCAGCGCCGCGACTGGGACGCGTTTTCTGCCGAATACCCGAATTTCCGCATGAACGACGACCGTGAAGTGCGTTGCTATGCGTTGCTCGTCGAGCACCTGAAAAACCCGTCGCTCGATGTGCGCCTGTCAGATGAAGTGCGCAAGAACTGGTACGCCCAGCGCGATGCGGACGACGGCTGCACCGCTGCGGCCGAACGGCTGATGGGCAGCAAAAACCTTACCTCGCTCGATGTCTGGCAAAAAGCCCGCCTGGCCCTCGAAAGCAACCGCCCCAAGGCCGCCCGGGATGCGGTGCAAATCGTGGCGCCCGAAGCGCTGGCCATGGTGGCCGAGCTGAACAACAGCCCGATCAAGTTTTTGTCCGGCAAATACCTGGCGCTGCGCACGGTACGCAAGGAAATCATCACCCTGGCGCTGGTCAAGCTGGCCGCCAGCGATTCGGAAGGCGCCGCTTTTCAGCTTGACGGGAAATGGTCGCTGCAGCTCACCGCCGAGGAACGCAACTGGGTCTGGGGCCTGATCGGCAAGCAGACGGCCAGCCGCATGGGCACGGTGCCGGCGGGCGATGCGCTGGCGTATTACGCCCGGGTCACCAAGGACACCGACCTGACCGACGACATGCTGGCCTGGAAAGCCCGCGCCGCGCTGCGCGCCGGCACCTTGCCCAGCTGGCAACTGGTGCTGCAGGCCATCAATGCCATGAGCGAAGAAGGCCGCGCGGACCCGACCTGGACCTACTGGAAGGCGCGCGCGCTGCTGACCACGTCAACGCCAGACATTGCCACCGCCGTCATCACGCCGCAAGGCCCGGCAACCACCATGGTCATCGCGCCGCAGCGTGCCGAGGCGCTGGCGCTGCTGCGCTCCATTGCCTCGGTGCGCGGCTTTTATGAGCAGCTCGCGCTCGAAGAACTGGGCCTGAAGATTTCCGTGCCGCCACGGCCGGCCGCCCTGACCGCCGAAGAAAAAAATGCAGCACTGGGCAACCCGAGCCTGATGCGGGGGGCCTACGCCATCCAGACCGGGCTGCGGTCAGAAGGTGTGCGCGAATGGAACTACGCCACCAACCTGCACCGCAATGGCGGCATGACCGAGCGCGACCTGCTGGCCGCTGCCCAGCTGGCCTGCGACCGCCAGATCTGGGACCGCTGCATCAACACCAGCGAGCGCACCACCAGCGTGGCCGACTTCGAGCAGCGTTTTCCGATGCCGTTTCGCGATGCCGTTGTCAGCCGCAGCCGGGGCATCGCCCTGGACCCGTCCTATGTCTATGGCCTGATTCGCCAGGAAAGCCGCTTCATCATGAACGCCCGCTCGGGCGTGGGCGCTTCCGGGCTGATGCAGGTCATGCCCGCCACGGCGCGCTGGACCGCCCGCAAAATCGGCCTGGACAGCTTCACGCCCGACCAGATCAACGACCGCGACACCAACATCACCATCGGCACCGCCTACCTCAAGCTGGCACTGGACGACCTGAACGGCTCGATGCCGATGGCCGCCGCCGCCTACAACGCCGGGCCGGGCCGGCCGCGCACCTGGCGCAACGGCCCGGTGCTCGACGCTGCCATCTGGGCCGAAAACATTCCGTTTTCCGAAACCCGCGACTATGTCAAAAAAGTCCTGTCCAACACCACCAGCTATGCGGCCATCCTGACCGGCCAGCCGCAGTCTCTGAAAAGCCGCCTGGGCAAGGTCGGACCGCGCGATGCAGCCACGCCCGAGCCCTACAAAGACTTGCCCTGAAGCGCGGCCCGGCCGTCGAAGCGGACCGGCGTCGGCCTTTGTCATCGTTGGGGAAAATCAATAAACCTGCGGACTGCACATTCACCTACAGCCAGGCAACCGGCTATCTGCTATGGTTTTGAAATGTCCCTGCCTGCTGAAAACCTTCCCCGCATCACGCCCGAAACGGCGCTTTTCCTTGACTTTGACGGCACGCTGGTGGCGCTGGCGGCGCAGCCCGAACTGGTGCAAATTCCCCAGGGCCTGACAGGAACGCTGGCCGAACTGCACCGCCGGTTGAGTGGTGCGCTGGCGCTGGTTTCGGGCCGGCGCCTGCTGGACCTGGACGGTTTTCTGGCGCCGCTGATGCTGCCGGCGGCCGGCGAACATGGCGCGCAGCGCCGCACCGCCGACGGCCTGATGGTCAGCGCGCCCCCGGCGGACCTGGGGCAACTGCTGCAGGCGGCGCAAGGCCTGGTTGACCGCCATCCGGCGCTGAAGCTGGAACGCAAGAACCTGGCCCTGAGCCTGCACTACCGGCAGGCCCCCGAACTCGAAAGCCTGTGCCTGCAGGTGATGCGCGAAGCGCTGGGCCGCAGCCAGGGCGTCGAGATGATGCAGGGCAAATGCGTGATCGACCTGAAACCCGAGGGCTTCAGCAAGGGCACGGCGATCAATTTTTTCATGGCCGAAGCGCCGTTCGCCGGCCGCGTTCCGGTGTTTGCCGGTGACGACGTGACCGACGAGGCGGGTTTCGAGGCGGTGCAGCGCATGGGCGGCCACGCCATCAAGGTCGGCCCGGGGCCGACGCTGGCACGGCACCGCTGCGACGGCGTATTGCAATTGGCCGCGTGGCTGCAATCGGCCGTGGCGTCCCTGTCCGGCCCGGGTGTGCCCGCCCGCCCTGCGGGGTTTGCAGCATGAGCGCCCCGGTCTCAACCCTGCAGTTTTCGCCCCCTGCGCCGCCATCGCTGTCGCTGGGCGTCATCGGCAACTGCGCCTTCAGCGCACTGGTCGATGTGCGCGGGCGCATTGTCTGGTGCTGCCTGCCGCGCTTTGACGGCGACCCGGTGTTCAACGCGCTGCTGGACGAGAGCGACCAGGCCAGCGCCTTCGCCATCGAAATCGAGAATTTTTCCCACTCCCAACAGTTCTACGACCCGAACACGGCCGTGCTGCGCACGCAGCTGTTCGACACCAGCGGCCAGGCGGTCGAGATCACCGACTTCGCGCCGCGCTTTTACAGCCGCTCGCGTTTTTTCAAGCCGATGATGCTGGTGCGCCGGGTGCGCCCGATTCACGGCGCGCCGCGCATCCGCGTGCTGCTTGACGTGCTGTTCGACTGGGGCCGTTCGCGTCCGGTGGTCACCCAGGGCAGCAACCACCTGCGCTTTGTCGGCGATGCGCTGACGCTGCGGCTGAACACCGATGCGCCGCTGTCGCACCTGCTGTCCAAGCAGCCTTTTGTGCTGACCCGCGAGCACAATTTTTTGCTCGGCTCTGACGAGTCATTGTCTGGCGGCATCGCCGACACGGCACGCCTGTTCGAGCAGGAAACACTGGCCTACTGGCGCAAGTGGAGCCAGCGGCTGCACATTCCGGTGGAATGGCAGGAAGCGGTGATCCGCGCGGCCATCACGCTCAAGCTGTCGCTGTTCGAGGACACCGGCGCGATCGTCGCGGCCATGACCACCAGCATTCCCGAGGCGCCGAACAGCGGCCGCAACTGGGACTACCGTTTTTGCTGGCTGCGCGATGCCTTCTTTGTGGTGCGGGCGCTCAACAGCCTGTCCGAAGTCGGCACCATGGAGGACTACCTGCGCTGGCTTGGCAATGTCGTGGTCCAAGCCGACGGCGGGCATATCCAGCCCCTGTTCGGCATCGGCCTGGAAATGGAGCTGCCTGAAGCGGTGTATGGCCATCTGGGCGGCTACCGGGGCATGGGACCGGTGCGCGTGGGCAACCAGGCGCAGGAGCATTTCCAGCACGACGTGTACGGCAACGTGGTGCTGGGCGCGGCCCAGGCGTTCCACGACCACCGGCTGCTGCACCGCGCGGGCGCGGCCGAATTCACCCGCCTTGAAGCGGTCGGCGAGCAGGCCATTCGCTGCTATGACCAACCCGACGCCGGCATGTGGGAGCTGCGCACCCGCGCCCGGGTGCACACCTCTTCGGCGCTGATGTGCTGGGCCGCTTGCGACCGGCTGGGCAAGATCGCCGTCACGCTGAAGCAACCCGAGCGCGCGCTGTACTGGAGCGGCCATGCACAGGTGATGCGCGAGCGCATCCTGCGCGAGTCCTGGAGCGAGGAGCGCCAGGCCTTTGCCGAAAGCTTTGGCGGACGCGACCTGGACGCCAGCGTGCTGTTGATGATCGAGGTCGGCTTCATCGAACCAAAAGACCCGCGCTTCGTGGCGACCGTGGACGCGCTGGAAAAGTATTTGTGCGACGGCCCCTACATGCGCCGCTACGAGGCGCCCGACGACTTCGGCAAGCCCGAGACGGCGTTCAACATCTGCACCTTCTGGCGCATCGACGCGCTGGCGCGAATCGGCCGCAAGGACCAGGCGCGGGAGATTTTCGAAACCATGCTCGCCGCCCGTAACCATGTCGGCCTGCTGTCCGAAGACACGCACCCGGTGACCGGCGAGATGTGGGGAAACTTTCCGCAAACCTATTCCATGGTCGGCATCATCAACGCCGCGATGCGCTTGTCGGCGCCCTGGGACAGTCAGGTATGACCCCCACGCTCCGCCGCTTCGCGGGTCGCTGCCCTCCGAGGAGACCGTCCCGCCTGCGGCCTGGCAAAGCCAGTTCCGCGGCCGGTGCTGGCACTGGTTTGCACCTCGTGCTGCGTCGCGCCTCGTTTCTTTAATTTCCACCCCTGGCAGAAAATCTATGGCTCGATTGGTTGTTGTTTCCAACCGCATTGCCGACCCGCGCAAGTCGGCGGCGGCTGGTGGCCTGGCGGTGGCGCTGGGCGATGCGCTGTCGACCAATGGCGGGCTGTGGTTTGGCTGGAGCGGCACGGTGGTCGAAAACGGCACGCCGGGCGAAGGCGAGGTGCACACCCACCACTCGGGCAATGTCACCCTGACCACAGTGGACCTGTGCAAGGAAGACCACGACAGCTACTATCTCGGCTACAGCAATGGCGTGCTCTGGCCGGTGTTTCATTACCGGCTCGACCTGGCCGATTTCGATGCCGGCTACATCGGCGGCTACCGGCGCGTGAACAAGCTGCTGGCGCGCAAGCTGATGCCGCTGCTCCTGCCCGACGACATCATCTGGGTACACGACTACCACCTGATCCCGATGGCGGCCGAGTTGCGCGCCATGGGTTGCAAGAACCGGATCGGGTTTTTCCTGCACATTCCACTGCCGCCGCCGCTGATCCTGGCTGCCGTGCCGCAACACGAATGGCTGATCCGCTCGCTGTTCGCCTATGACGTGGTGGGCTTTCAGTCCCAGGCCGACATCGAGCATTTCGCCAGCTATGTCGGCAGGGAAGTCGGCGCCGAAACATTCGACGCGCACCAGTTCCGCGCCTTTGGCCGCAAGGTGCATGCGCAAGCCTTTCCGATTGGCATCGACGTGGACGAATTCGACGCGCTGACGCATGCCAAGGAAGGCCGCGACATGTACCAGCGCATGAAAAAGGAGTTCTCGCGCCGGCGCATTCTGCTGGGCGTCGAGCGGCTCGACTATTCCAAGGGCCTGCCGCAGCGCGTGAAGGCGTTTCGCGAACTGCTGAAAAATTACCCGGAAAACATCCGCAGTGCGACCCTGATTCAAATTGCCTCGCCCAGCCGCGAGGCGCTGGACACCTACGCCGGCCTGCGCCAGGAGCTGGAGAGCCTGTGCGGCGCCGTCAATGGCGACTACGGCGAATTGGACTGGATGCCGGTGCGCTATATCCACCGCAACGTTGCCCGCAAGCGCCTGCCGGGGCTGTACCGCGTGGCCGACGTGGCACTGGTCACGCCGCTGCGCGACGGCATGAACCTGGTGGCCAAGGAATTCATCGTCGCGCAGGACCCGGCCGACCCCGGCGTGCTGGTGCTGTCTCGCTTTGCCGGCGCGGCCGAGCAGCTCAAGGAAGCCATCCTGGTGAACCCGTACGACGTGCACGGCACGGCCGAAAGCATCCAGCTGGCGCTGCAGATGCCGCTGATCGAGCGCCAGCGGCGACACCAGCAATTGCTGGAGCGCGTGCGCAGCCAGGACGTGCACTGGTGGCGCAAGGCTTTCTTGGAAACGCTGGCGGCCTGCGAGCCCGACTGAGCCACCTGCCGTTGGTCGGGCCAGCCTGCGTCAGGCGACCAACGCGAGCGCCGCAAAGTCGCCGACCTGCTCGCCCAGGCCGGCCGGCACCAGCGTGCAGCCGTCGGTCAGCGCGGGCAGCCGGCCCTTGAGTTGCGCCTGCAGGCGCGGCAGCAGATAGTCGCGGTGGTGCCAGAAGACACTGCCGCCCAGGCTGACGCGCTGCAGGTCCAAGGTGACGACCAGGTTGTAGAGCATCCGGCCCATCACCTGGCATATCGCATCAATAATGGCGATGGCGCCCGTCTCGCCTGCCTTGGCAGCTATCAAAACACTGGCAGCATCAGGATAGGCAGGAAAACGCCGGGGCAGCGCGTTGCCGGCCACCAGCGCCTCGACATCGCCGATGTTGCCGCAGCCGCACAGCGCGTCCAGGTTGTCGCTGACAAACATGTGGCCCGCATGCCCGGCATTGCCGTTCTTGCCGCGCAGCACCCGGCCATCGACGCACAGGCCAACGCCGACGCCGGTGCTCCAGGTCACGTAAGCGCAGTGGTCCAGGCCCTGCAACGCGCCCCAGCGGCGCTCGGCCTGCAGCGCGGCAATGCCGTCGTTCTCTACCTGCACCCGGGCAAACGCCTCGCGCAGCGGCGCTTCGAGCACAGCCGTGGTCCAGTCGTTGGGCAGACCGCGCTCTGCGCCGGCCATGCCGCCACAGATATTCGGCGACGCCAGTTCCACCAGCCCCTGGTTCAGCACAAACGGGCCGCAGGAGGCCACGCCGACGGCGGCGATGTCACGCGCGTCGATATGCGCGGCCTGGCAGCTGGCGCCAATCATGCGCAGCACTTGCCGGGCCAGCGCATCGGGCGCGCCCTGTTTGGCGGTCGGCTCGACCAGACGGCCGAGAGCCCCACGCGCGTTGACCACGTTGACCGCCACCTTGGTGCCGCCAATGTCAACGCAGGCCACGGGCGCCGCCCCGTCATCCAGGCGAAGTTCGGACAGCATGGGCAAGAAAGGTGAAGAAGCGTTCATGGCAGGCACGTCCTTGTTGATGGGTCAGGTCAGATCAGCTTGCTGACCAGGCTGGCGGCAAAGCTCAGCAAAATGGTGGTGGTCACCGGCACAAACCCTTCACGGCCAAACAGGCGAAACCGCAAATCGCCCGGCAGCTTGCCAAAGCCCGGTTTTTGCAGCAGCGGACTGAACCAGCTAATGAGCATCAGGGCCAGGAAAATGACGATGAACCAGCGGATCATGGACTGGAGTTTAGACGGCGACGGGCAGTGCCGCCGTGCACGACCCATCGAAGGATGGGACTGCGGTTGCTTGCCGTTACTAAGCTGCAGTTTACTTACCTCATGCCGCCCTCTCTACAGGTTAACCCGTATTAAACAATGCCGCAGGCCACGCTTTCGCGGCCCCGGGCCATGCGGCTTGAGCCCCCCCTCTAAGCCCATTTCGTTATACACAAGTCCCCTGAGCCTGAAGCTCGCGTGAGAACCTGATGCCGGCGGCAAAGTCCAGGATGCGCTGCATGCCCAGCCAGAT
>NZ_JADOVG010000005.1 GCF_015752205.1 Polaromonas sp. CG_9.7 | reverse complement strand
CGCTTCATTGCTCGGGAGGTATTTGGCCTGATCCGTCAACGCGCAAAAGAAATTGCGCAATCTCAAATTGCCGCTTGACAAACAGAAGGGCGTCAACGGCGCGCCCATGAAGGGCGAAACCATGCTCTCCACGATGCAGCGCCTGGGAGTCGCGCACACGCGAAGCCGGCCCTCCGTGAGTAATGACAACTCTTATGTGGAATCGGCGTTCAGAACCTTGAAGTACCGCCCCCAGCTGCCCGCCAAGCCGTTTGAAAACCTGCTGGCTGCGCGGCGCTGGGTCACGGAGCTGGCGCACTGGTACAACCACGAGCATCGCTACAGCGCCATCGGCTTGGTGACACCTGCGCAGCGCCATGCCGGCCTGGACCGGGCATTGCTTGAGGCGCCTGCGCTCGTCTATGAACGAGCCCGCCAGGCAAATCCTCAGCGCTGGTCAGGGCAGGCCAGCCAGTGGGCGTATGTCGATGTCGTTCACCTCAACCAGGAAACCCCACAAATAAAGGAACCTCAAAACACGCAAAAAGTAGCCTACTCACTTCACTTTAGGCGACAACTTCCTTGACAGCTACCGAAAACGCTTTGAAGCGATTACTTCACTAGGTCGCTCAGTTTCACTTCCTTGACTTTGCCGCCTTCAATCACGCCTACAAGGGTATCCATCATTGAGCCGCCATTGGCGTCAATGCCTTCGTAATTGGCCAGGTTCTGTGCCGCAGGCAGCGCCTTAATGGCAGCATTGAGCTTGCCGCGAATTGCCATGGCGTCCGTGGTAGTGCCGGCGAGCTTCATCGCATGGGCGGTGGCGATCATGGCCGTATAGTTGTAGGTGGCTTCCGACCCAGGTTCACGTCCGGGGTAAACCTTCATCCAGCGCTCCACGAAAGCCTTCACCGCTGGCTGTGGATCGTCGATCACTGGCAACACGCCAATCGCACCTTCGAGCGCTGCATAGCTGCCGACGATGGGCTTCATTTCATTCATCTTGGCTTGGTCCATAATCACAAAGCCACCTTTGAACCCAAGCTCACGCGCCTGCTTAGCCACCAGACCGGTAGGTTCGGAAGCGCCGCCGATAAACAGCACATCAGGCTTTCCCGCCAGAGCCTTGCTTACACCGCTGTAAAAGTCAGTTGAGCGGTTATAGCTCATAGGATTGTCGGCAACGATCTTGCCGCCAGCTGCTTCCCATGCGGGCTTGAACAACGCGGTCCAGGCTTTGGCATAGTCGTGGTCGGCATTGACAATGGCGAGGTTCTTGCCAAACTTCTTCATTGCATAGCTGACGAAGGGTTTGATATAGGTCGAGAAGTCCGGTGGAATGCGAAAAGTGAGCTTGTTGCCACTCTGGGTGATTTTGGGCACGCTGGTATAGGACAGCAACAAGGCATTGAGGCGCTCGTTGCTTGTCTGGATAGCGTAACCGCCACCAGAGTGCGGGCACATCACGACGGGGGTTTTGCTCTCTTGCACCAGGCGCTGAAAGTTAATTGCTGTCTCGCTGGGGTTGTACTTGTCGTCCAGTGCAACGACCTCGAATTTCACTTTCTTGCCAGCCACTTCGAAGCCTGTGGTGTTGAGCTCGTCGATCGCGAACTTCAGCCCATCAAGGGTATTTTTACCGTACTGCGCAGCGCCGCCGCTTAAAGGGCCCGAAAAGCCGATTTTCACGACCTCCTGCGCAAACACCGGAACAGAGACGAGCATTCCACCCAACGCGAGCGCGGTGGCGATTTGGGTGAATTGTCTTCTGATGATCATGAGAGTCTCCTGGGTTGCGATGAAAAAATCGAGGGTAAAAAATCGAGGGTAAAAGATCGAGAAAGGAAATGCGTGACCGAAAAATTGCGTCAAACGTGGTTTTGGGTGCATTTCTAGGCGCCGATGTAGGCGCGGCGAACGGCATCGTTGTTCATCAAGCTGTCGCGATCGCCTTCGAGCACAATACGACCACGCTCCATTACGTAAGCGCGGTTGGCGATCTTGAGAGCGGCGTAGGCATTTTGCTCGGCAAGCAAGACGGTCGTACCAGCCCTGTTGATGCGCTGAATAACCTCAAACACCTGTTTGACAACAAGCGGCGCCAAGCCCAGCGAGGGTTCGTCGAGCAACAGGACTTTGGGGCGCCCCATCATGGCGCGGCCGATGGCCACCATTTGTTGTTGTCCACCGCTGAGCGAACCTGCTGCATCGTCCTTCTTTTCGTCGAGGATAGGGAACAACGCCATCACTTCTTCCAGTCGCTGACGGTTTCCCGCCTTATCGCTGCGGTGTACGTAGGCGCCGAGCATAAGGTTTTTGAATACCGACATTTGTGGAAACAGCTTTCGGCCTTCGGGGCACTGAACCAGACCGTTCGAAACGATTTGCGAGGGCTTGCGGCCCACAAGTTCGGTATCGTGGAAACGAATGCTGCCGCCTGCCGCTTTGTGAATTCCACTGGCGGTCAGGAAAATTGAACTCTTGCCCGCGCCGTTGGCGCCCAACAAAACCACCAGCTCACCTGTTTCGGCATGCAGGCTCACGCCGTCGAGCGCAAGGAAACTACCATAGGAAAGCGACACATTGTCAAAGGTCAGCATGGTCACTCCCCAGATAGGCGTCGATCACCGCCGGATTGGCGCGTACTTCAGCAGGTGTACCTTCGGCGATTTTTTCGCCGTAGCTGAGCACTAGAATCTTGTCGGCCAAGCTCATGATCATGTCCATCTTGTGCTCAATCAGGCAGACTGTCAGTTCGTGCTTAACCATCTTTCGAATAAGCTCGGCCAGGCCCAGCGTCT
Organism: Polaromonas sp. CG_9.7; assembly: GCF_015752205.1. Lineage (GTDB taxonomy): Bacteria > Pseudomonadota > Gammaproteobacteria > Burkholderiales > Burkholderiaceae_C > Polaromonas. The sequence goes on along the minus strand of NZ_JADOVG010000005.1, from coordinate 252,266 downwards.
CGTCGGGATTCACACCACCGGCAGGCTCATCGAGCAACAGCAGCTTGGGGGCGGTAGCCAGCGCCAGCGCAAAAGCAACGCGCTTGCGTTCTTCCTGCGTGATGTCACCTGCCACGCGGTTTTCAAGGTGAGCAATGCCTACGAAGTCGAGCGCCTCACGCGCTTTCTCGCGACACACGCGTTCTTCTTCTTTCAGGCGGGCCGAGCCGAAGAGCACATCGATCAGGCCCGATCGCGTACGCAAGCGGTGACCCACGATCAGGTTGTCCAGCACGGATGCCGTGTCAAACAACGTGGTGGATTGGAAGGTGCGTGCAATTCCCAGACGCGCAACTTCATCAGTACGCAGCGTAGTGATGTCGCGACCGTTGAAAGTGATCGTGCCTTCGCTGGGCTTGTGCACACCGCTGATAAGGTTGAAAAAGGTGGTTTTGCCCGCGCCATTCGGGCCAATGATGGCATTAATCTTGCCCTTTTCGATGCTGGTACTGACGCTGTTGACAGCAGTGTTGCCACCAAAGCGTTTGGTAAGGTGTTCGATCTCAAGCACGTCTCGACTCCTCTTTAACGGCATCGCTTTTGGATTGTTGCCGCTTGGCTTTTTGTTCAGCCACATCAGCACCTGAGGCTTGGCGGGCACGCCAAGCCACCCAAGTGCCCACAATGCCGTTGGGCACGAAGATCACCAGTAAGATGAGCACCGGACCAAAGATTAAGAAACGGAATTCTTGCAAGAACTGTAAATACTGCGTCGCCCAAGGCACCATCAATGCGCCCAACAATGGGCCTAGGACCGTACCCAGCCCACCGATGATCATGTACACGGTCATGTCGAAAGCGTGTGTAGTTCCCGCCAGATCGGGCCCAAGAAAACGCACGAATCCCGCGTACAACGCGCCCGCCAGTCCGGCATACAAAACGGATAGCAGGAATGCGATTAGTTTGTTGCGCATCAGGTTCACACCCAGAGCCTCAGCTAGTTCGTCACCATTGCGGATCGCCATGAACGTGCGGCCCATCAAGGAATCCACAATGCGGCGCATCAACCACACACCCAGCACCAAGAAGAAAAAAACTAGGTAGTAGATCGATCGCGGAGTGTCGAAGGTGAGCGGGCCTATGGCCGAAGGCGCGGGAATTCCCATGATGCCCACCGTGCCGTGCGTGAGGCTTTCCCACTTTTCGATCACAAGAAATATGATGGTGCCAACGCACAAGGTGAAGATTGAGAAGTAGTGTCCGCGCAAGCGCAGTGACACCCATCCGAGCGGCAAACCGACCAGCACCGTGACGACACCGGCAAGTACAAACGCAAGCCAGAAAGAAACTTCGTAGTCCACGGTCAGGATGCCAAGTGTGTACGCACCAACAGCCATGAAGCCAGCGTGGGCCAGGTTGAACTGCCCTGTGTAGCCGGTGATAAGGTTAAGGCCCAGTGTGGCAATCGCAAAGATGTAGGCAGTGGACATTACTGTGAGGTGGTAGTCATTGCTCGCCAGCCAGGGGTACAACAGGCCAGCCACCAACAGCAGCCCCCACCCCAATTTTCCTTCAAGAATTTTTATCATGATCTTAGCGCGCTCCATTGGTGAAAAGGCCTTGCGGGCGCAGCGAAAGAATCACCACCAGCAACACGAACGAGATAATGTCCTTGTAATCGGTAGATATGTAATAGGCACCAAACGACTCAGCAAAGCCGATGATCAGCCCACCGACGATAGCGCCTGGCACACTGCCCATGCCACCCAAGATGATGATCACGAAGGCTTTGGTTATCACCAGATTGCCCATGGCCGGATAGACGAGGTTTATGGGAGCGTATAGCGTGGCAGCGACTGCCGCGAGCGCACCGGAGATGCCGAATGTGAGCATAGCAACGCGGTTGGCATCGATCCCCACTAGCGAGGCACCATCGCGGTTTTGCGCCATGGCCACGATAGTGGAGCCCGCGACGGTGCGTGTAAGGAACAACTGCAGGACAGCCATCAGCGTGAATGCTCCGGCAATGATCATCAATCGCTGAACTGGCGCAGTAACGCCAGCAACTTCAATAATTCCGCCGAAGGGAGTAGGCATTCTCAAGAAGTCGGCTCCCCACAACGCTTGGGCACCGGCTTCGAGAAAAAGCAACAGGCCGATAGCAGCGATCATCGAGTGAAGTCCAGCATGGTGTCGCAACGGGTGGAACACGAGACGCTCGGACAGGGCACCGATTACAGCCACTATCCCGGCAGCTCCCATCATGGCGATCCAGTAATTCACCTCCCAGCCAGTCATTAGCTTGAGCGCCACAAAAGCGCCCACCATGTAGAACGCACCATGGGCAAAGTTGGGCACGTGCAGGATGCCATAGACCAAGGTCAGTCCCAACGCTACCAGACTGTAAATGCCGCCCAGAGTCAGGCCGTTGAGCACTTGTTGAAGAAAGATATCCACTGTGAATGCGCCTCTGGATGGGTTGCAAGAAACACCTATGTTCCATCAAGCAATTGCCTGATTTCAAAACTATAAACTGCACAGTGGAATTTTAAATAGGGGGTTAACCCTCAAGTTGGTTTACAGGCGACATCAAGACTGTATGACCTTACCCCTGAAAACCTATTCCTTGCTGACTGGTTCAATTCATACAAGGAAAACGGAAATGACGAAAACATCAAGGGCGTGCTGCACGCTCGAATTCAAGCAATAGGCAGTCGGGTGGTGGAGAACGGCCTAAGAATCACGGCGGTGGCGCGCACGCTGGGAATTGTCGATCAGACGCTGTTTAACTGAGTCAAGTCCCATGGGCAGGGCAAGCTCACAGGAGCCGACAACAAAGCGCCCGTGATCGCCACCATGCAGCGTCTGGGTGTGGCGGGTTCTCGCACCCGACCGGCGGTCAGTAACGACAACCCTTTCTCCAAGTCCGTGTTCAGGACACTGAAGTACCGGCATGAATACCCGTCAAACCATTTAGTGGCCTGCTGCAGGCGCGGCGCTGGGTCACCGAGTTGGTGTATTGGTGCAACCACGAGCATCGGCACAGTACCATTCGAATGGTGACCCCAGCGCAGCGGCACTTCAAACTAGATGAGGTCATTCTGGATGAGCGCGCCAAGGTCTAAGCCGCGGCCGCAAACGCCAATCCCAACGGCTGGTCAGGGGGGACTCGTAACTGGTCGCCAATCACCGAAGTGCGCCTCAACCCGCAAACACCAAAGGAGCAGAATCAACCCGAAAAACTAGCCACTTGAGCATCGAACTTTATGCGGCATCTTCCTTGACAGCGCCCAGGAATGATGCCTCTGGCTGTGTAGAGATCGCTATGGCGTGCACCACAGGCTTGCATCTTCACCATGATTACGCCTGGTTGGGGTGGATCGACCCAGATGTCATCGACAACCATGGGTGTCCCAACTGAGCGGGCAATGGCGGCTCGGGCTTTCTTTTATGAACCGGTTTCCTTTTTGTCGTTTTCTGCTTGGCGCTCCTGCAGTTCGCGCCACATGATTTTGCCAGTGCCCGACTTGGGCAGGATGTCCACAAATTCCACCAAGCGGGGGCTCTTGTAGGCTGCCATGTGTTCGTGGGCCCAGGCCGTAATGTCTTGCGCACGGATTTGACCCACCTGGTCTGGCTTTAGCACCACGAAGGCCTTGACGGTTTCACCACGTTTGGCGTCTTGTGCGCCGATCACGCACACCTCGTGAATCGCGGGGTGGTGGTACATGAGTGCTTCCACCTCGGCCGGCCAAACCTTGAAGCCCGACGCATTGATCATGCGCTTGAGTCGGTCCATCATGAAGAAGTAACCCTCCTCGTCGATGCGTGCCAGATCGCCGGTGCGAAGGAAGCGTTTGCCATCTAGGATGATGAAGGTTTGGGCGTTGGCACCTTCGTTGCGCCAGTAGCCCTGCATGACCTGCGGTGCGTGCACCACGATTTCGCCTGTTTCCCCTTGCGGAAGTTCGGCCAGAGTGATGGGATCGATGATGCGAGCATCCACGTCGAAAATCGGAATGCCCAGGCACTGCGGCTTGGGCCGGTGCGGCGGGTTGATGTGGGTGGCCGCCATGGTCTCGCTCATGCCGTAACCTTCAATGTAATCGAGGCCCGTGAGCTCGCGCAGCTTTTTTGCTACTGCCGCTGGCATCGCTGCGCCACCGCCCCGAATGCCTTTCAGTGTTGACAAGTCGTATTCTGCGATACGGGGGTTTGCCAGAAAATCCACCACCATGGTGGAGATGGCTTGCCAGCTGGTCACGCCATGGCGCTGCATAAGTTCGGCAGCGGTCTCACGGTCCCAGCGTGACATGACCACGATGGTGGCACCGATGAACATCGGCCCATTCATGCCACCAGCCATGCCGGTAACGTGAAAGAAGGGCAGTACCGAGAGCATCACCGCGTCCTGGGTTCGGGCGAACCAATGCATGCCGCCAATGGCTGTGCACTGCACGCTACGGTGGGTGTGCATGCAGCCCTTGGGGTGGCCAGTGGTGCCCGAGGTGTAGGGCATGACGCAGAGGTCGTCAGGACCGGTGCTGACTGGGCCAGGCTGGAGCGAAGCAGCGAGGGCATCTCTCCAGGCATGAAGACCGTCGCCTGACAGGTGCTGACGCGTTGCGCTCACGAAATCGGGCAGGCGCAGATCTGTGACTTCGGTCAGGTAGTCGCTGTAAGTGGCGACCACCAAATGCTTCAACACGGGCGCTTCAACCGCAGCAGGGTTCAGGTGCGGCGTCAATTGCGACACAAGATCCTGCGCGCAGATGACCACGCTTGCGCCAGTGTCGGCCACATAGTGCGCCAGCTCCTCGCTCATGTTCATCGGGTTCACCGGCACCACGACGGCATTGGCGCGCAATATGGCGTAGTAGCCCAGCACCCACTGCGGGCTGTTCTGCAGATACAGCAATACGCGGTCGCCAGACTTAACGCCACACACCTGCTGCAGGTAGCCAGCCAGGCGTGTGGCTTCATCGTGAAATTCGGCGAAGCTCAGGGTCGAGCCGTAGTAGATCAGGTAGGGCTTGTTGGCATAACGCCGGGCCGAGACCTCGGCGTTGTAGAACAGGCCGGTTTCGGGCAGCGTCAGATGCTTGGAGAGATCTTTCGGCCAGTGAAGTTCGTGTGGTTCAGACATGATTTAAATGGCTCATGGGCTCAGAATTTCGTGGTGTGGCGGGCCAGCTCTTCTTTGGCAATCGCGTTGCGGTGCACCTCGTCCGGGCCGTCTGCGAAGCGCAGGGTGCGCACGCTGGCATAGGCTTTGGCCAGACCGAAATCGTCGCTGACGCCAGCGCCGCCATGCACTTGCATGGCCCAGTCGATCACCTGCAAAGCCATCGAGGGCGCGGCAACCTTGATCATGGCAATTTCCTGGCGCGCCTGTTTGTTGCCCACTTTGTCCATTTTCCAGGCGGCGTGCAGTACCAGAAAGCGCGACTGGTCGATCAGGATACGCGACTGGGCAATGCGCTCGCGCGTGACACCCTGGTCGGCGATGCGCTTGCCGAAGGCGGTGCGTTGCGTGGCACGTTTGCACATGTCTTCCAGCGCACGTTCAGCGCGGCCGATGACGCGCATGCAGTGGTGAATGCGGCCTGGTCCCAGGCGGCCTTGGGCAATCTCGAAGCCACGGCCTTCGCCTAGCAGCATGTTGCTGGCGGACACACGCACGTTGACGAATTCGACTTCAGCGTGACCATGGGGTGCGTCGTCGTAGCCAAACACCGTCAGGTGCCGCAATACCTTCACGCCAGGTGTGTCCATGGGCACAAGAATCATTGACTGCTGCGAATGGCGCGAGGCTTCGGGATCGGTCTTTCCCATGAAAATCATGATCTTGCAACGCGGGTCGTTGGCGCCCGAGGTCCACCACTTGCGGCCGTTGATAACGTAATGGTCGCCGTCGCGCTGGATGCTTGCTTCGATGTTGGTGGCGTCGCTGGAGGCCACTGCGGGCTCGGTCATGGCGAAGGCCGAGCGGATGGTGCCGGAGAGCAAAGGTTTTAACCACTTTTCTCGCTGTTCGGGTGTGCCGTAGCGCACGATGGTTTCCATATTGCCGGTGTCGGGAGCCGAGCAGTTGAAGGGCTCGGAGCCAATGGCCGAGCGGCCCATGATTTCGGCCAGTGGCGCGTATTCAAGGTTGGTGAGGCCTGCGCCGAGTGATGATTCGGGCAGAAACAGATTCCACAGGCCCGCGCTTTTAGCCTTTGCTTTCAGCGCTTCCATCGCCTGCGGTTCCTGCCACGGGTTGCCTGCCGCACGGAAAGCGTTCATCTCGTCGGCGAATTGCGGCTCTGCAGGGTAGACGTGGTCGACCATGAAAGCTTTCACGCGAGCCTGTAGCGCTTGAACCTTGGGTGAGTGATCAAAATCCATGGGGTCTCCAATAGTTTTATATGCGATTAGCGGTTGTGGTGCAGTGTCAGAGCCAGATTCCAGGCCTGCTCTGCCAGGGGCCGGGCGCGCTTGGCCGTTTCGACGGCCGAAGCATTCGACGCTGTGCCCAATTCAGCGCGCTTGGCAATGCCTTGCAGGATGCCGACCAGGCGGAACATGTTGAACACCAGGTAGTAAGTCCAGTCGGCTTCAGCCACCGCTGTGCTGCGGCCCGTGCGCTGCATGTACTGCGCTCGGTAGTCGGACTCAGACGGAATACCGAGCGTGGCCAGGTTGCCACCCCGCAGGCCGCGCGAGCGTCCGGCGGGCATGTGCCAGGTCATGCAGTGGTAGGCGAAGTCCACCAGTGGATCCCCGAGGGTTGATAGCTCCCAGTCGAGTACTGCGACGATGCGCGGCTCGGTGGGGTGGAAGATCACGTTGTCGAGCCGATAGTCGCCATGCACGATGCGGCTCTGGCCCTCTGTGGGCATATGGCGGGGCAGCCAGTCGATGAGGAGGTCGGCTGCTTCGATCGGCTCGGTCTCGGCCGCTTTATACTGGCGCGTCCAGCGTGCGATCTGGCGTTCCAGGTAGGCGCCGGGACGGCCGTAGTCGGCCAGGCCAATGGCGACTGGGTCAACGTTGTGCAGCGCTGCCATGACACGGTTCATCTCAATGTAATAAGCGCCGCGCTCAGTCGCTTCCATGCCGGGCAGGGTGGGGTCCCAGAGTATGCGGCCTTCCACATGGTCCATCACGTAGAACATCGAGCCGATGACGGTGGCGTCTTCGCACAAGGCATGCGTTTTTGCCACGGGGACGTTGGTGCTGGCCAGCGCGCTGATCACGCGGAATTCTCGGTCGACGGCGTGTGCCGAGGGCAGGAGATCGCCTTGTGGCTTGCGGCGCAACACGTAGCGTTGGCCACCTGCAGTGAGCAGATAGGTCGGGTTGGACTGACCGCCCTTGAACTGGGCCACAGACATCGGGCCCTGGAAGCCGGGCACGTTGGCAGCCATCCAGGTGGCGAGGCGCGCTTCGTCGAAGGCGTTGTAGGGTCCCACCGGTTGGGTGCCGGTGAACTGCGATTGCACGTCGTTTGATGCGGGCTGGCTCATACTGCCGAGCTACCACCGTCGACTGCAATGTATTGGCCGGTGATATGGCGCGAGGCCTCGCTGGCCAAGAACACCACTGTACCCATCAGGTCTTCGTCACCGCCCAGACGCTTGAGCGGTGAACGGGCGATCACGGCTTCGCCGATCGTGTCCAGCAAACCGGCCGACATTCTGGACGGGAAAAAGCCGGGGCAGATGGCGTTCACGTTGATATTGTATTGCCCCCATTCCCCGGCCAGCGCACGGGACAGGTTGATGGCGGCTGCCTTGGAAGTGTTGTACGCCACAGTCTGCACACCAGCACCCATGCCTTTTAGTCCAGCCACCGAAGCGATGGTAATGATTTTCCCCTTTTGACGCGGAATCATGCAGCGCTTGCCAACCTCGCGTGCGAGGAAGAAGGGTGCGTTCACATTCAGGTTCATCACCTTGTGCCAAGCGGCATCGGGGTAGTCTTCGGCGGGCGCTCCCCAGGTGGCGCCCGCGTTATTGACCAGTATGTCGATCGGCCCCAAGGCGCTGAGCACTTCGTCGACCAATGCGGGAATGCTTTCGCTGTTCTGCAGGTCGTTCACTACGGTGAACACAGTGATGCCTTTGCGCTCCAGGTGTTTCTTGGCTTCAGCAAGCTCATCGGCCTTGCGCGCACTGATCGCCACCTTGCAACCCATTTCACCCAGGGCCTCGGCCATTTGCAGGCCCAGGCCGCGTGAGCCGCCGGTGATCAGGGCGACCTGGCCGTCGAGCTGGAACAGTTGTTTGACGCTCATGCTTGTCTCCTTATTGTTATCTTTGTCTTTGACATTGGATTGGGATCAGCAGACTTCGAACAGGCCGGCCGCTCCCTGGCCACCGCCGATGCACATGGTGACCACCACGAATTTAACGCCCCGCCGCTTGCCTTCGATCAGCGCGTGGCCGGTCAGGCGCGCGCCGCTCACGCCGTAGGGGTGGCCCACGGCAATAGCACCGCCGTTGACGTTGAGCAGTTCGTCTGGAATACCTAGCTTGTCGCGGCTGTAGAGCACTTGGCAGGCAAAGGCCTCGTTGAGCTCCCACAGGCCGATATCTTCCACCTTCAGACCCGCTCGCTGCAGCAGGCGTGGTACGGCATAGACCGGGCCAATGCCCATTTCGTCTGGCTCACAACCCGCAATGGCGAAGCCGCGGAAGATGCCGAGGGGCTGGATGCCGAGCCGTTCGGCGCGTTTCGCGTTCATCACCACGCAGGCCGAGGCACCGTCGCTGAATTGGCTGGCGTTGCCTGCTGTAACCACGCCTCCTGGCAAGGCAGCGCGAATCTTCTGTACCGCTTCGATTGTTGTATCGGGACGAATACCTTCATCGGAATCGATGGTCACTTCTTTCCTGCTGATTCGGCCTGTGGCTTTGTCGGCCACGCCCATGGTGGTGGTCATAGCGAAGATCTCGTCCTTGAATTTGCCTGCGGTTTGGGCTGCGGCGGCGCGCAACTGGCTGCGTACGCCGTATTCGTCTTGCGCCTGTTTGCTGATTTTGTAGCGCTGTGAAACGGTTTCAGCTGTCTGCAGCATGCTCCAGTACAGCTCGGGCTTGTGCTCAATCAACCAAGGATCGCGGCGCATGTGGACGTTGGCTTCGTTTTGCACGCAGCTGATGCTCTCTACGCCGCCGGCCACAATGGCAGGGCAGCCCTCCAGGATGACCCGCTGCGCGGCCATGGCGATAGTCTGCAGGCCCGAGGAACAAAAGCGGTTGACACTCACGCCCCCCACGGTTACCGGCAGGCCAGCGCGCAGGGCAATGGCGCGGGCAATATTGCCGCCGGTCGTGCCTTCTCCAAAGGTACCACCCATGATGCAGTCTTCGATCTCGTTGGGATCAACACCAGAACGGGCGACTGCGTGCTGCACGGCATGGCCGCCGAGCGTGGCGCCATAGGTCATGTTGAAAGCACCTTTCCAACTCTTGGCCAGACCGGTACGTGCGGTGGAAACAATGACTGCATCGATCATGGAATGCTCCGTAATAGGTGTGGTTAAACGAAGGTTTTGCTGTTTTCGGCTAGCCGGACCAGCAGGGGTGCAGGTTGCCAAGACGCATCGGCGCCGGGCTCGCCGGCGAATCGGCGCAGGGCACGCACCACGTTGGTTAAGCCGACTTCGTTGGCATAACACATGGGGCCGCCACGGCGGGTCGGGAAGCCGTAGCCGTTCAGGTAGACCAGGTCTACGTCCGAGGCGCGCACGGCAATCCCCTCGGCGAGGATGCGCGCGCCTTCATTGACCAAGGCGAAGATGCAGCGCTCGACCACTTCTTCGTCACTAACCTTGCGCACGATGACGCCTTTGGCATTACGGTAGTCGACGATAAGCTTTTCAATCAGTGCATCGGTCTGCGGTTCACGCACACCGGATTCGTAGCGATACCAGCCTGCCCCGGTTTTCTGGCCGAAACGGTCCAGCTCACAGATTTTGTCGGCGATGGTCGGGTCGTGGGGCACACCGGCTTCAGCCGCCTTGCGCTTGCGTGTGGCCCAGCCAATGTCCAGGCCAGCGAGATCGCCCACACGGAAAGGGCCCATGGCGTAGCCAAAGCGTTCCATGGCTTTGTCGATCTGCTGGGGCATACCTCCCGCTACCACCATTGCGTGAGCCGCAGCGCCATAGCGGGCCAACATGCGGTTGCCAATAAAGCCATCGCATACGCCCGAGACCACAGCCACCTTCCCGATTTGCTTGCCCAGCGCAAGCGCCGTGGCCATCACGTCGTTGGCGGTCTTTTCGCCGCGCACGATCTCCAGCAGCTTCATGATGTTGGCCGGGCTGAAGAAATGCAGGCCAAGCACATTCTGCGGGCGCTTCGTGAAGCTGGCAATTTTGTTGATGTCGAGGTAGGAGGTGTTGGAGGCCAAGATGGCACCCGGCTTGCACACGGCGTCGAGCTGGGTGAACACCTTTTCTTTCACATCCATCTGCTCGAACACTGCTTCAATCACCAGGTCCACGTCGGCGAAGGCGGTGTAGTCAAGTGTCGGCGTGAGCAAGCCCATGCGCTGCTCGACTTGCGCCTTCGTGAGTTTGCCGCGTTTGGCGCTGTTCTCATAGTTGCGCCGGATGGTGGCCAAGCCTCGGTCCAGCGCTTCCTGCGCGGTCTCCAGCAGCACCACCGGCGTACCAGCATTAAGGAAGTTCATGGCGATGCCGCCGCCCATCGTGCCGGCACCGATGACGCCCACGGTCTCGATGGCGCGCAGCGGCGTGTCGGCTGGAATGTCTGGCAGCTTGCCGGCGGCGCGCTCGGCCGCAAACACATGACGCGCAGCGCGCGATTCGGGTGTAGCCATCAGGGCAAAAAAGGCGGCGCGTTCGCGCTTAAGGCCTTCTTCAAACGGTTGCGTCACTGAATCAGCCACGCACTCCATGCATAACAGCGGGGCGGGTAGGCCCTTGGCGGCCGTCTTAACACTGTTTCGGGCGAATTGCAGAAAGGCGTCGGCTCCGGCGGTGGGCATCTGCACGTCGCGCAGGCGGCGCAGAGGACGTTTTTCTTTCACGACTCGCTCTGCAAAGTCCACGGCTGCGGCGACTACGTCCGCACTTACCAACTCGTCGACCAAATCAGTGCCAGCGAAGCTGGCTGCCTTTTGCAGTGTGCCCGAGACGATCATGTCGAGCGCCAATTCCAGACCGATCGCACGCGGCAGACGCTGTGTGCCACCAGCGCCCGGCAACAAGCCTAGCTTCACTTCGGGCAGGCCCAGAGTGGCATCTTGCTTCGCCAAGCGGAAATGGCAACCGAGGGCGAGCTCAAGACCACCACCCAGTGCGTGTCCGGCGATCGCAGCCACCACCGGTTTAGGTGATTGCTCCAGTGCACTGACCACATCTGGCAGGCTGGGCGAGGTCAACGATTTCGAGGTACCAAATTCATTGATGTCGGCACCTTCCGAGAAAATTTTTTCGCCACCGGTAAGCACGACGGCGGTCACGGCCGGATCTGCCAGCGCGCGGTCCAGACTGACCACAATGCTGCTGCGCAGTGCGAAGCTTAGGCCGTTGACGGGCGGGTTGTTCAGGGTCAGCACAGCCACCGAGCCGCGCAGCTTGTAATCCACTGGGTTCATGGTATGTCTCCATTCTTTTGAAGGGCTAAATCAAAAATTATTTGACTTTAGGACTGCTGTGCAGAACATCATTCCAAACGAATTATGATAATAGCCGTATTCATCTTGAACGTAAAGGCGGGTTTCCTCTGGACGAAAAACTGAATCCTTACGGCAATGTGTGCTTTGTTTGTTTAAGATGCAGCACGCACAAAGACCGATTCAGCATTTTCATCATGCCGATCACAGACACGAAATTTTCAAAGCCTCGCCGACGACGCATCGCTTCGCCAAAGACACGTTTGCATTACACAACCGGGTGGCAGACGGAGCCGAGCCGTATGTGGTGGGCGGGATATTGGAGATGGCGAAGGGTATGCAGGCAGTAGTGCACAACGCATATCTTGGAAAATGATTACCAGTTCTAGCCAACTTTTTTGAGTAGCCGGCTACCGGGATACTTGTTGTCTGCCAGATCAAAACAATGTTTGACGGGTGCCAGGGCCGTGAGGTAGCGCTGGCATGGGTCTGCAACTTGGCTGACACCGCCATAACTGGATAAAAACTCGCCGTTATGACTGGACGCAAAGCAAAGTGGTGTTGGCGCAGTTCGCCATTTTCAGCCGCTTGTGGCCGCGCTGACGAGGTTTTTTACCGGACAAGTCGCAGCATTGAGATGGATTTTTATCGTTGGGAGTGAACGCGTTTCGGCGCACTGCGCAGCTTGTTGCGTCGTCTCTAAGAAACCGCATGAAACCTGCAGGCCGCCCGGCACTGGGCATGGCTCCAGGCCGGTCAGGTGGGCAACGCATTCTCAATGGAGCGCACCACCTGCAACAGGCGTGGGCGCACTTCGTCCAGCAGAAACTGCGGCGACAGGTTGTATGAAGGGCCACCTACGTTGACTGCCATGATGGGAAGGCCATTACCCGGATCGAACGCGCGAGCCACTCCGTTGACCTCTTTGTTCCAGTCACCAAACGAGCAGGTAACACCCAGCGTTTTGTAGTCTTCCAGTGCTTTGTCCACGCCAGCCTTGACCTTCGGCCAGGCGAGGTGATCCAGCTCGCAAATCTGTTTCATTGCCTCCAAGCGATCATCCTGGGTGACAGCAGCAAGCCACGCCCGTCCCATGGCCGACGTAGACAGCGGCATGCGCGAACCCACGTCGAGCGTCAGTGTGAGGGCAGCAGAGCTGCGACAGTTTTCCACGTAGATCATGGACAGTTTGTCGCGCAGGCCCAGCGATACCGAAGCTCCCGAGAATTCGGCCAGCTCCTGCATCATTGGCCGAGCGATCTTGCGTACATCGAGCTTGTTGAGTAGTGCGCTGCCCAGCGCCAGACAGGCCGTGCCCAGGCGATAACGGCCGCTTTCCTGCACGTGGATCAGATAGCCTAGTTTGGTCAGCGTCATGGTCAGGCGCGACACGGTGGATTTGGGCAGTTTGCAGCGCTGAGCCAGTTCCTGGTTGCTCAGGGTGATTTCGCCGTGACTAAAGCAGGACAACACTTCGAGACCACGCGCAAGTGCAGTCACGAAATGCCGGTCTTCCTTGGGCTTTCGGGCTTGTCTGGTTGGGGTAAGGGGAAGTGCTGCCCCAGCTTGCCCATCTTCGAGCCTCAACCCGCTGCCGATGGATTTTTCTGCGCTCAAAATGGAACTCCGTTCTGAAAAATGTATGTTGAACTTTATCCGCATTCAAGCGCTTTTGACCGGGTCTGGCAATGGGGTAAACCACCAGATATTCCTTGCGCAATGCACGGCGGTACTTCGGGAACTCCAATTCCAAATTTTTGAAAGAATCGCAGAGGTGCGGCCTTGTCGCACTGCTATCAAAAACTCAACTGTCTTGCCTTCCTTGCCCATGGCCAGATAGAGGTATTTCCAGACACCTTTGACCTTGATATAGGCGTCATCAATCGTCCATGAAAAAATTAAACTGACCGCACGAAAAAACTTGATCGCGCACAGATTCAGCAATGGTCGGCATCAAGTGGTTTATCTTCACAGCCTCAGTGCCTGTCCATACCCCGTCATTTCCAGATATCCGTTCCCGACGCGCTTGCCTTGGCCGTCTAGCAAATCGCTCAGTCCTTCCCAGTAAATCGAGCCCGTGGAGTTGCGGCTGTCAAGTTCCTGGTTGTCGAGCAGCGCTTTAATCGTGTAAAGGCCTGCGGGCGTTTGTACGCGCCACAGTACTGGGTAGCTGATTTGTGTGAGCGGGCTGGTCCAATGCCGCAGGGGGCTGAAGGTGACGTCGCCTGCGCCGAAAATTCGCAATTCGCCGCTGGCCGATCGCCAAGAGCCGCCGGCCCATATGGCCTTGCCGTCTTTGTCGCGCAGCCGAAAGGCGGTGAGGGCGCCGCCGTCGTCCAGGTTCATGCCCGTCCAGTCCCAACCCACCGCGCCGGGGGCGAGGATTTCCTCGCTCCATTCGTGGTCCAGCCAGGCTTTGCCGGTAACTTCAAATGTCTGCCCTTTAATTTGCAGCCGTCCGCGCGTTGCCAGTTGCGGCTGGCTGTAGTAGTAGCTGGCCTGTTTTTCTTCCGGGCCTTTGCGCGACAGGCCTTGCTTGCCTTGCAGCAGCATGCTTTGCGTTTCCTCAAATTGCAGGCTGAATCCGAAGTCAGTGGCCGGCAGCTCGGCGATGTAGCGCGGTCCGCTGGCGGTCAGCGTCCAGTCACGCAGCTTGAGCGCCATGTCCTGCTGGCTGGCAGACGCCACGCCAAAGCCTTCGCGGGCAATACGCTGGTCATGCCAGAGCTTACCGCCCTCTAGGTCTGTCACGGCAGCGTGCGCAAAAATCAGTTGCCGGGCGGCAAAGTTCGATGTCATTTGCGCTGTGCCGTCCACACGCGAGCGAAAGAAGGTGAGCTGGAAACCAAAACGGCGTGCACTGGCGTTGTCGGTGCTGGCCTGGCCGGTGATGTACCACCATTCTGTGCGAAAGTCGGCGTGTGCGCCGCGGTCGCGTGGAAACACCAGCGTTTTGGTGGGCAGGGCTAGAACGGATGTGCTGAGCACTGCGCAGCCCATTCCGGCCAAGCTGGCCAGCATCTGGCGGCGGTGCAGCGCATTGCTAGGCGGCATTGGCATGGAGGCGATCAGATCGGCGCCCATGTCAGCACTCCAGCATGGGCCGCATCAGCCGTTCGATGCGATGGCGTGCCGGTATGCAGTCGCCCAATTGGTGAAGGACCCAGTCGGCGTCGTGATACGTTGGCAGGTAGCGCTCGCCCGCATCGCACAGAAGCGATAACAGCGAGCCCTGCTCGCCAAGCGCCAGCATTTCATGAGCCAGCGTCAGCATGCCGAAAAAATTGGTGCCGGTGGACGGGCCGACGCGGCGCCCCAGTAACTGGCCAAGCGCTTGCATGGCAGCCAGTGAGTCGGTGTCGGCCACTTCAAGCATCCGGTCGATGACGGTCCGAATAAAGCTGGCTTCCACACGCGGCCGCCCAATGCCTTCGATGCGCGAGCCTGGAGCGGTCAGCCTGGCGTTGCCGGTGCGGTGGTATTCGCCAAAAACCGAGCCGGTCGGGTCGGCCACGCACAACTGGCTGGCGTGGCGCTGGTAACGCACATAACGGCCAATCGTGGCGCTGGTGCCGCCCGTGCCGGCGCCCACCACGATCCAGCGCGGCACTGGATGGCGTTCACGCGCCATCTGGCTGAACATACTTTGGGCAATGTTGTTGTTGCCGCGCCAGTCGGTGGCGCGTTCGGCGTAGGTGAACTGGTCCATGTAATGGCCCTGTGTGTCGCTGGCCAACTGGCGGGCGGCGTCATGTACCTGCGAGGCGCTGTCGACCCAGTGGCAGCGCCCGCCGTAAAAGGTAATTTGCGCCACTTTTTCTGGCGATGTATTGCGCGGCATGACGGCCACGAAAGGCAGGCCCAGCAGACGGGCGAAATAGGCTTCGCTGACTGCCGTGGAGCCGCTGGATGCCTCGACGATGGTTGACGATTCATGGATGAAACCATTGCACAACGCATACAAAAAAAGCGAGCGTGCCAGCCGATGCTTCAGACTGCCAGTCGGATGTGTTGATTCGTCCTTTAGGTAAAAATCAATACCCTGTGCCGCAAATTCAGGCAACGGCAAGGCGATGAGGTGGGTGTCTGCACTGCGCTGAAAGTCCGCCTCAATACGGTCAATTGCAGCGCTGAGCCAGCGATCTCTGGAAGTGTGAAAAGACGTCATGCCATAGATTCTCGCCAAATGCCTGCCAGTTGTCGCCGGTTCCGCATGAAAGCGGTTTTACAGGTTGCACTATTGACTGATTTTTCGGGCTTCTTCGACTTGGTATTCGAAGTAGCGCTGGAAGCTGAAGACAATGCTCGACATCAAAGAGATGGTGCCAAACAGCAAGGCAAAAACCACGGCGCCTATCGTCAACCAGTTGGTGTTGCCGGCGCGCGCATCGGGCGTCGCCGGATTGTGGATCGCGTTCCATTTTTCAGACGCCATCAAGCCGTAATAAATTCCGGTCAGCGCTGTGCCTGCCAGCGTGAAACCCAGCAGGGGAATCAGTATCCATGCGAGGTGGTCGTCTTGGCCGTACATCCGTACCCGCTCGACGCCCCACCAACCCAATGCCGCTGCCAGGGGGTGCACCCAAGCCCACAGGTCACGCCAGCCATAAAGGTAAAGGCGGTGCAGCCCCAACTGGCCGCCGATGAAAGCCAGCCAGGTGGCGAGTGTTTTGTTTTTCTGACGAGATGAATGCATGCGCTGGATTATGGGGTGGACGGCTCGTTTGGTGGCTCCGAACTGCCAAGTCCCAAGGTCTTTTGCATGATCACAATGTCGCGCCAAGCGCCGAATTTCCAGCCGCAGTCCTTGACGGTGCCAACTTGTTCGAAGCCCACTGCGCGATGCACGCCAATCGAGCCGGCATTGGCCGAATCACCAATGATGGCCATGACCTTGCGTATCCCCACTGCCTCACAATGCGCCAAGAGTTCGGCCAGCAGGGCGCGGCCCAGGCCCTTACGGTCCAAACCAGGTGCAAGATATACAGAGTCCTCGACCGAATACCGGTAGGCGGGACGCAGCTTGAACCAGTTGCCGTAGGCAAAGCCCAAAATATTTCCGTCCTGCTCGGCCACCAGATAGGGCAAGCCTTTGGACAGCACATCGGTCCGCCGGGTCGCCATGTCGGCGGTACTGGGCGGCTCGGTTTCAAAAGTGCCGGTGCCGTGAAGGACATGGTGTGCATAAATTGCGGTGATGGCCGCGATATCTTCATCGCGGCTGGGGCGTAGGAGGGGCATACGGGATGCTAAGCAAAGAGGTTGATGAATTTTCGATTTTTTCATCGGTGGCGAAGATCACGGGGACGATTTTCCATTGAAAATGGCCCGGCACGCGATGTAACCGGGAGCGCAAGCTATAATCGCAGGCTTTGCAGCATTTCGCTGGCCGGGTGGCCATGTCGTGTGTCTCAAGCGCTGCAGGAACATTGGGGTTATTTTTACCCCGCCACCCAAGGATAAATCATGGTCGTCATCCGGCTTTCACGCGGCGGTTCTAAGCACCGTCCATTTTTCAACATCGTTGTGGCTGACAAGCGCGTTCGCCGCGATGGTCGTTTCATCGAGCGCATCGGTTTTTACAACCCGATTGCCAAAGGCGGCGAAGAAGGCCTGCGCATCGTGCAGGACCGCCTGACCCACTGGATCGGTGTTGGCGCCCAGGCGTCTCCGACCGTTCTGCGCCTGATCAAGCAAGGCGGCGCTTCGGTTGCAGTTACTGCCGCTGAACTGCCTGCTGAAGTCGCAGCAGCCTGATTTAGCTGCTTTTCAATGATGCCTGGCCTTCAACCGTCCGTGGATTTGACACCGTCAAAGCTGCCTGAAGACGCGATTGAGGTCGGGCGCATTCTGGATGCATGGGGTGTCAAGGGCTGGCTCAAGGTCCTGCCGCATAGCAACGATCCAGAAGCGCTTCTTTCCGCTAAAACCTGGTACCTGCAGGCGCCTGATGCCAAGTTCCGACCCGGTTTCAGCCTTTTTTCCGGCACCGTCTCCCTCAAGGTGGACGAATCAAAAATTCATTCCGGCTCGGTGGTGGTCAAGTTCGCAAATCTTGACGATCGCACCCCTGCTGAAGCCTTGCGCGGCGCCCGTATATTCTTGTCGCGCAGCAGCTTTCCAGCCGCTTCCCCTGATGAATACTACTGGGTCGATTTGATCGGCCTGAACGTGGTTAACCGCGAAGGCGTTGCCTTGGGCTGCGTTCGCGATTTGATGACGACTGGCCCCCAATCGGTCTTGTGCATCGAATACACGATGACGCAGGAAGACGGCAGCAGTGCCGTAGCCGAGCGCATGATTCCCTTTGTTGCAGCCTATGTGGACAAGGTTGATATTGCCGGCAAATGCGTCACGGTTGACTGGCAACCCGACTACTGAGGCTTGATGCTGCGCCCGGGCGTCATGCCTTGTCGTTTCCAGCCACTCGTTTGGTACTCAAAGTAGGTTTTCATGCGCTTTGATGTCATCACCCTGTTTCCCGAACTTTTTGCGCCCTTCCTGACCTGCGGCGTGACGCGACGCGCCTATGAATCCGGCCTGGTCGATGTCCGGCTCTGGAACCCGCGCGACTTTGCAGATGGACGTTACCGGCGGGTCGATGACCGGCCCTTTGGCGGTGGCCCGGGCATGGTCATGCTGGCTGAGCCGCTCACGCTGTGCCTAGAAAGCATTCGTGCTGACCGCGCCGCTCTGGGTGCACCCGATGCGCCCACGGTTCTTTTTTCTCCTGTCGGCGAGGTGCTGAACCATGCCGGCGTCGAGCGCTGGTCTGGCTCTAGCTGCGGCGCGGTGCTGATCTGCGGCCGGTACGAAGGCTTGGACCAGCGCTTCATTGAAACCCATGTCGATCTTCAGGTCAGCCTGGGCGACTTTGTGCTGTCGGGCGGTGAAATCGCCGCCATGGCCCTGCTGGATGCGGTGGCGCGGCTTCAGCCGGGCGTGTTGAATGACGAGGCAAGCCATCAGATGGACAGTTTTAATCCGGCGCTTGATGGCTTGCTGGACTGCCCGCACTACACCCGCCCCGAAGCCTGGCGTGGTCAAGCCGTGCCGCCAATCCTGATGTCAGGTAACCATGCGCACATTGAACGCTGGCGACGCGATCAACGGCTGGCCCTGACGCAACGCGAGCGCCCCGAACTGGTCCGTGCAGCGCGCAGAGCTGGACAGCTGAGCATGGGCGACGAAGCTTTTCTGGCTGATTTGCCAAAAAATCCGGAGCCGGACGCCTGAATTGCTATAATCATGGGCTTTTCGATCCTCTGGCGGCCACTGCAACCACCTGATTTTTTGAATCAATTACTGGATTTGCGGTCTTTAGCGTAGCGCGTGCATGAGCGAAATTAGTTAGATGGAAAAATCATGAATCTGATTCAGACTCTTGAGCAGGAAGAAATTGCCCGCTTGAACAAGACCATTCCCGTTTATGCGCCTGGCGACACCGTCATCGTGAGCGTGAATGTGGTTGAGGGCACGCGCAAGCGTTTGCAGGCTTTTGAAGGCGTCGTGATTGCCAAGCGCAATCGCGGTCTCAATTCCAGCTTCATTGTTCGCAAGATCTCCAATGGCGAAGGCGTCGAGCGTACATTCCAGGTGTACAGCCCGCTGATCGCCAAGATTGAAGTCAAGCGCAAGGGTGACGTGCGACGCGCCAAGCTGTACTACCTGCGTAGCCGCAGCGGCAAGTCGGCGCGTATCAAGGAAAAGCTGGGCATCAAGGCTGTCAAGACAGCCAAGGTCGTGCAGCCTGCACAGGCTGCGTAAAAGCAGCCGTCAAGCATTTTTTGCTTTTGAAAAGCCGCTCTGTGGAGCGGCTTTTTTTATGCTTTGTTATCCTGCCTTGCCATGAACCCCGTCAAGTCTTTTTCCCTGCCCGTATTTGATCCGCGCTCCATTCCTGTCCTTGGCAGTGACAGCCACATGGCCGGCGTCGGCTCTGACCGGCTAACGCCGCAAGCGCTGCGTGACCGCTTTCGTCATCCGCCTATGTGGACGCCTGAACACAGCGTAGAGATGAGCTTTTCCGACCGGCAACCGGCGCTGGCCGCCGTCTTGCTGCCATTGGTGATGCGTGAGGAACTCATGCTGTTGCTGACCGAGCGCTCGACCAACCTGTCCACGCACTCAGGCCAGATTGCCTTTCCGGGTGGTCGTACCGACGACACCGACCAGGATGCGGTTGACACCGCGCTGCGGGAAGCGCACGAGGAAATAGCCTTGCCGCGCCACCATGTCGAGGTGTTGGGTACCTTGCCGACCTATGTCACAGGCTCGGCCTTCATCATCACGCCGGTCGTGGCGCTGGTCACGCCAGGTTTTCAGCTGCATCCCAACCCGGGAGAAGTGGCCGATGTGTTTGAAGTCCCGCTCAGATTCCTGATGAACCCCGCGCACCATCAGCGTCATGAATCAGAGTTCAACGGCGTGCTGCGCCAGTGGCTGTCCATGCCTTACAACGACCCGATGAGCCACATGGCGGGCAGCGAAACCAGGGAGCGCTACATCTGGGGCGCAACCGCCGGCATGCTGCGCAACTTTTACCGTTTTCTCAGCGCCTAAAGCCTTCGCATTGCAGCAAACCAAACGCATTGGGGCGCAATAGCGCCAAAGTGCGCATGCAGCTTTCAAGACCAGCCAGGGGGCCGGAACCGCCTTCGCCGGGCCGCAGGCGCAGCAGCCCCATCCGGGGTGGCCACGAACCACACAGTGGAGAGCGTGGGGGCCAGTTATGATTTGCCATGAGCTTTTTTGCCGTTTTGTTTGCCTTGATCCTGGAACAGGCCCGTCCATTGGCCCGTGGCAACTGGGTTCATGCTGCTTTCCTGGGCTGGTCGCGTTGGGGCCACCGCAGCCTGGACGCTGGCAAGCCGCACCACGGATGGATCACCTGGATGTTTGCCGTCATGGTGCCTACACTGCTCACACTGCTGATGCACTGGTTGCTCTGGCAGGTCAACATCTTGCTGGCCTTTGTCTGGAGCGTGGCGGTCCTGTATGTCACGCTGGGGTTTCGCCAGTTCAGCCATTATTTCACTGACATTCGCAATGCACTGGACGATGGCAACGAAGACATCGCCCGCGAGTTGTTGGCTGAATGGCGCCAGGTGGATGCCAGCGAATTGCCGCGAAGCGAAATCGTTCGCCATGTGATCGAGTATTCAGTGCTCGCCGCACACCGCCATGTGTTTGGCGTACTTGGCTGGTTCTCAGTGCTGGCCGCTTTGGGGTTCGGACCAGCCGGTGCTGTGCTTTACCGCATGAGCGAATTTGTGGCGCGTTACTGGAGCTACAAAAGCAGAACACCGGGAGAGGGCGCCAGCCCGGCCCTGCAGCAGGTGGCCAACCTTGCCTGGGGCGTCATTGATTTCGTGCCTTCGCGTATCACGTCACTGGGGTTTGCCGTGGTTGGCAGTTTCGAAGACGCTATCGATTCATGGCGAAATTACACGCAACGCTTTCCATCAGGTGCCGCTCTGGCCACAGCCAGCCGTAACGATGGGCTAATTCTGGCGGCCACATCAGGCGCGGTGAATGTACGGCTTGGAGGCGTGGCGCTCGATGCTGTTCAGGTGTCCCCTGCCGCGCAGGAATTCGAGGTCGGTGGACTGGTCGATGTTGGCGATGTCCCCGTCGCGGCAGCAATGACCTGCCGCGAGCCTGAGGTAGCCCACCTGCGCAGCGTCGTGGGCCTGGTCTGGCGCTCGGTAGTTCTGTGGATGGTGCTGCTGGCGCTGCTGACGCTGGCGCGGCTGCTGGGCTGAAAGCCTGGCAGCGCCCGGCGTACTTTTTCAATACCGCGTCTGCGACAGCTCTTCGAACAACTCGCTATACAAACGATAGCGATTAGCGCTTATGCTGCTTGCGTGATCGATCGATTTTACTTCTGAAATCACGCCACAGCCCGGTTCATGCAAGTGCGTGCAGTTGTAGAACTTGCAGTCCTGCGCATGCGCTTTGAAGTCCGGCATGTAGTTGGCCAGTTGCATCGGCTCAATGTGGTGCAATCCGAATTCCTGGAAGCCCGGCGAGTCGATCAACGCCGTTGTCCTGTCTTCATCAACCCAGTACAGCGTCGTGCTGGTTGTGGTGTGCTTGCCCGAGTTCAGGGCTTGCGAAATCTCGGCGGTTAATACCTTGGCCTGCGGCACCAGCAAGTTGGTCAGGCTGCTTTTTCCTGCACCCGACGGGCCGAGCACCAGGGTTTTTTTTCCGCGCAGCAATTCCATCAGTTCGCGAGTCTGCACCGAATCTTCAGGCACGGTCGCGGCTTTTGGCTTGATTGCCAGCGGCAGTATCTGGTAGCCCATGGTGCGGTAGGGCGCCAGCTTGTTCCAGGCCCGACCGAAGGGCTCGGCCAGGTCACTCTTGTTCAAGGCAATGACAGGCTTGATGTGCTCGGCTTCTGCTGCAATCAAAGCGCGCGTCAGCTGGCTTTCAGAGAATTCGGGCTCTGCCGCGATCAGGATCAGCACCTGGTCCAGGTTGGCCGCAAACGACTTGGTGCGCATTTCGTCCTGGCGGTAAAAAAGGTTGCTGCGTTCATCGATCTTTTCGATCGTGCCTTCATCCTGCGACGGCAGCCAGCGAATGCGGTCGCCCACAACCACCTGGCTTTTCTTGCCGCGTGGATGGCAGATCACCCGCTCGCCGGATTCGGTTTCGACCATCACATGGCGTCCAAAGCCGGCCACCACCAGACCCGATTGCGTGCCGGCAAGCGCTGCTGTGCCGGCACGCGCCGGACGAGAGGGCTTGCTCAAGCCAGCAAGGCGTCAACCCTCGACGCGCAGAAAAAGTCGCTTACGGAAATGCCCTTGACATCGTGCGTGTTGAAGCGCACCTTGCACTGCCCGTAACTGGCTTCAAGGTCGGGATGATGGTCTTCTGCGTTGGCAATGAATGCCACCGCATTCACAAAACCGATGGTTTCGTAAAAATTCTTGAATTTGAAGGTTTGCTCCAGCGCACCGTCGATCAGCCGCCAGCCCGAGGCCTGCTCGCCATTGAGGTTGCTCAGATGGGTGACGATTTCTGTGGCGCTCAGGGCGCGACGGTTTTGATGGATCGGGTTGCTCATGCGGCTGCGCTTTCTGGAGAGGGGGTGAGGGTGCTGAGAGTCGCCATGCGTCCCAGCCGCTCGGAGGCTGGAGGGTGGGAATAATAGAACTTCACAAATACCGGATCAGGCGTGAGCGTGCTGGCATTGTCCTTGTAAAGCTTGAGCAGCGCGCTTTGCAGGTCGCGGCCGTCGGTCTGCGAAATGGCGTAGGCATCTGCCTCGAACTCATGCTTGCGCGACGACTGCGCCAAGAGCGGGGAAACAAAAAAGGTGAACAGCGGCACGACCATCAGGAACAGCAGCAGCGCCAGCGCGTCGTTGCTGCCCTCCAGGTTGGGCTGCACGCCCAGCCCGGTGTAAAACCAGACCTGGGTTGACAGCCAGCCGAGCAAAGCAAACCCCACCAAACTCATGGCAAACATCACGCCGATGCGTTTGATGATGTGCTTGTGCTTGAAATGGCCCAGTTCATGCGCCAGCACGGCATCGACCTCGGCCGGGTTGAGTTGGTTGAGCAACGTGTCGTAGAACACCACTCGTTTGGCCGCGCCAAAGCCGGTGAAGTAGGCATTGGCATGCGCCGAGCGCCTGCTTCCGTCCATCACGAACAGGCCCTTGGCGGCAAAGCCGCAGCGCTGCATCAGCGCCGTGACGCGCGTTTTCAGGGCTTCGTCGTCCAGCGGCTTGAACTTGTTGAACAGCGGCGCAATCACCGTTGGAAACAGCACCAGCACCAGCAGGTTGAAACCCATCCAGACGATCCAGGTCCACAACCACCACAGCGCGCCCGCGCTGCCCATGAGCCACAGGATCAGCGCCACGATGGGCAGGCCGACGAGCGCGCCAACGGCCGTGGACTTCACCAGGTCGGCCAGCCACAGCCTGAGCGTCATCTTGTTGAAGCCAAACCGCTCCTCAAGCCGGAACGTCTTGTAGAGCGTGAACGGCAGGTCAAGCAAGCCACTGATCGCGCCGAATGCCGCGAGCAGCGCCAGTTGTGGCACCAGCGCGCCATAGTCAGCCAGACCCGAGCGCACCAAAGTCTGGTTCAGCGTGTCGATGCCGCCCAGCAGCGTCCAGCCCATCAGCAGCGCGGCTGCAAAGGCCATTTCCAGCATTCCCAGGCGTGTCTTGGCAATCGTGTAATCCGCCGCCTTCTGGTGCGAAGCCAAGCTGATGGTGGATGCAAAAGCCGCCGGCACCTGGTTCCGGTTCCGTGCAACATGGCGAATCTGCCGCGAGGCCAGGTAGAACTTCGTCAGCAGCCCAAGCATGAGAAGTGCGGCGAACAGTAATGTGAATACAAAAGAGGGGTCAGTCATGGCAACGAGTTTAGGCGATAGGCGAGAATTGCAAGATGTTAGAGACTGAACCCTTATTAAAGAAATCCGACCAGAACCTGGTCTGGCTGGACTGCGAAATGACCGGGCTGGACCCTGAAAAGGAACGCATCATTGAAATTGCCGTCGTCGTGACCGGCCCGCAACTCACGCCGCGCATCGAAGGCCCGGTACTGGCCATTCACCAGTCCGACGAACTTCTGGGGCAGATGGACAAATGGAACAAGGGCACGCATGGCCGTAGTGGTCTGATCGACAAGGTCAAGGCCAGCACGGTGAACGAAGAAGATGCCCAGACGCAATTGCTCGCCTTCCTGGCAAAGTACGTTCCCAAGGGCAAGGTGCCGATGTGCGGCAACTCCATTGGCCAGGACCGGCGCTTTTTGGTCAAGTACATGCCCAAGCTTGAAATCTTTTTTCATTACCGCAATGTCGATGTCAGCACCTTCAAGGAACTGGCGAAGCGCTGGCAGCCCGAGGTCTGCAGTGCTTTCAAGAAACGTCAGCTCCACACAGCGCTGGCAGATGTGCACGAGTCAATTGACGAATTGCAGCACTACCGCGATCATTTTTTGAAGTAATTCAAAGCTCTTTTGGTAGTTTGCGGATATGCGGTATGTGATTGTCGCTATCAAAATGATATTTTTTTTAGCAATGGGAATTGCTTTTAAAATTGATGATGCGCAGAAGTAACACTGATTTATCAAAGGTAACTGGTAGAAACCCGTAAATCATGCCATAATCAGTGGCTTGCAGTTGCACACAGTGCCAACCGCATTTGTACATCTACCTCACACTTTTGGACTCTTTTTTCAGAGTCGACGCACCAAGGCAGTTCCGTTCTTGGTCCGTATATTCGTTTGATGGTTGATGTTTTATTAACCATGAACGAAGCCTCTCGCATCGCGGGGGTGGAGTTTCCTGTTCATTCGCCACAAACGAAGCGGACAGGGGATTAGTGAGAAGAAAACATGACTGACTCTTTTGAAACTCGCGGCGACTTTGCGTCCGAAAATACCGAAACCATTTCCGATCTGGACATCCACGTGATTCCCGATTTCTCGTCCGACGAGCCTGTTGCCGTGGCAACTTCGCTGGAAGCCGTTGCGGCCGAGCCCAACGGCTTTGTGAAACTCGGCCTGGCCAAGGAACTGCTGCAAGCTGTTGCCGACATGGGTTTCACCCAGCCCACCGCCGTGCAGATGGCCACCATCCCGAAGGCCATGCAAGCCCTCGATGCTGACCCTAAAGCGCCAAAATTTACTGACCTGCTGGTGTCCAGCCAGACCGGTAGCGGCAAGACCGCTGCGTTCCTGCTGCCCGTGCTGCACACCCTGCTGAAGCAGCAGGAAGAAGCCGAGCTTTTTGAGCGTTCAGAATTTGAACGCCTGAGCGCCGAAGCCGTCGCCCGCGGCGAAGCGCCTTTGAAGAAGCCAAAGCGCAAGGACCCGACCAACATGCGCAACTTCAAGGCCGCCACGCCCGGTGCCTTGATCCTGTGCCCGACGCGCGAGCTGGCCCAACAGGTCTGCGCCGACGCAATTGACCTGGTTCGCCATTGCCGCGGCCTGCGTGTTGCCAACGTCGTTGGCGGCATTCCTTACCAGCTGCAAATTGCCAAACTGCAAAACGCCGACCTCGTCGTGGCCACGCCCGGACGTCTGCTGGACTTGCAGCGCAGCATGCAGATCAAGCTCGACAAGGTGCAATTCCTTGTCGTTGACGAGGCCGACCGCATGCTCGACCTCGGCTTTGCCGACGACCTGACCGAAGTCAACCAGCTCACCATCGAGCGCAAGCAGACCATGATGTTCAGCGCCACGTTTGCGCCGCGCATCATGCAACTCGCGACCCGCGTGATGCGCCAGCCACAGCGCGTCGAGATCGACTCGCCGCACGAAAAGCATGCGTCGATCACCCAGTCTTTGCTGTGGGCCGACAACATGACCCACAAGCGCAAGCTACTGGACCACTGGCTGCGCGACACCACCATCAACCAAGCCATCGTTTTTGCCTGCACGCAAGTTGAGTGCGATGGTTTGGCCAATGACCTGGTGCAAGAAGGCTTCAGCGCCGTGGCATTGCACGGTGCGCTGGGCCAGGGCTTGCGCAACCGCCGCCTGATGGCGTTCCGCGATGGCCGAGTGCAGATTCTGGTCGCTACCGACGTGGCTGCCCGTGGCCTGGACGTTCCAACCATCACCCACGTCATCAACTACGGCCTGCCGATGAAAGCCGAAGACTACGTGCACCGCATTGGCCGTACCGGCCGTGCCGGTCGCGAAGGCCAGGCGATCACGATTGCCGAATTCCGCGATCGCCGCAAGATCCAGGACATCGAGCACTACACCCAGCAAAACCTCAAGGCCAGCACCATTCCAGGCCTGGAGCCACAGCAGCGTTTTGCCCCAACCTCCGAGCGTCCACGTGGCAATTTCGGCGGTGGTCGCGATGACCGTGGTGGTGGCGGCCGCAGCTTCGGTGGTGGTGGCGACCGTGGCGGCTTCGGCGGCCGCAAGCCAGCCGGCGGTGGTTTCGGTGGCGGAAATGCAGGCAGTTTTGGCGGCAATTCCGGTGGTGGCTTCGGCGGCAACCGCGATGACCGTGGCGGCGCCTTCCAGGGTCGTCCTCCAGCGCCTCAAGGCAACAACTACGCCGACCGTTCGGGCTTCAATGACCGCAATGCCCGTCGCCCCGATGACCGTGGCTTTAGCGGCGGCAACAACAGCAACGCCGGCTTTGCACCGCGTGAAGACCGTGGCAACTTTGGCGGTGGCAACGAAGGCTTTGCGCCTCGTGGCGATTTTGCAGACCGCAAGCCCGCATTTGCCCGTCCTGCCGGCAAGGTGTTCGTTCCCCGTGATGCGGCTAAAAAGCCGGGTGGCAAGTTCACCAAGCCTTTTCGCGACTGATCATGGTGTGAACCGCTGATTATTTTTTAATCAGCCTTCACAACAAAAGGCCGCTGCCCACCGAAAGGTGGGCAGCGGCCTTTTTCATGGGCATTCCAGCAAAGGCTTGTGCCAAGATACGGTTTTCGTAAACCTCCCAAAGATACCCCCATGAAAAGCCAAGAACAAACGTGGAACCCGCTGTGGCTTGACAGCATGTACAACAACCGGTTGCTGGTGCCCGGTTATGCAACGCACTTCACGCGCTGGGTGACAGATTCCCAACATGCGCGCCAAAAGCAGCCGTGCCTGCTTGACGTGGCTTATGGCGAGCAGCCTGGCGAAACGCTGGATATCTTTCCGGCCAGCGGCGTCAGTCCGGCCAAAGGCGCGCCAGTGCTGGTGTTCATACACGGTGGCTACTGGCGTGCGCTGGACAAAGCCGATCATTCTTTCATTGCACCCACGTTCACGCAGGCCGGTGCCTGCGTTGTGGTGCTCAACTACACTTTATGTCCGGCGGTGACGATTCCTGAAATCGTCAGTCAAATGGTGAAGGCGCTAGCCTGGACGTGGCGGCATATCGAAGCGCAGGGCGGTGACCCCGCACGCATCACAGTGGCCGGACATTCTGCGGGAGGGCACCTGGCCGCGATGCTGCTAACCTGCGCCTGGCCGGCCCACGCAACCGATTTGCCGAAAACCCTGGTGAAGAGCGCGCTGTCTATTTCGGGCCTGTTCGATCTGGAACCGATTCGTCAGACGCCTTTCCTGCAGGATTTGAACTTGACGCCTGAACAGGTCAGGCAAGCAAGCCCGGTGTTGCTCCCGCGTCCAAGGCAAGGCACGCTTTGCTCGGTCGCGGGCGGTGACGAAAGCGAAGAGTTTTTACGCCAGAACCTGCTGATTCAGCAAACCTGGGGGATGGATACTGTCCCGGTTTGCGAATCGCTGCCGGGTCTGAACCATTTCAGCGTGCTGGAGGCGATGATTGCGCCTGGTCACCGCCTCCACCAGCTGACGCTGGAACTCCTTGGTCTTGACGAAATGCCGCGCCACTGACAGGCGGCGCGGCCTGGTTCACATCATCAGGTCTTCGTTCGAGTTTTTACCGCCCAGAATCACGTAATTGACCTTGCGGATGTCCATCAGCCGGATGCCGCCCGAGTAGCTGATGGCGCTTTGCACGTCTTCTTCCATTTCGCGCAGCGTGTCGACCAGCTTGCCCTTGATCGGCTCCAGAATGCGCTTGCCCTCGACGTGCTTGTATTCGCCCTTGTTGAAGTCCGAGGCGCTGCCGTAGTATTCCTTGAACTGCTGGCCATCGACCTCAACCGTCTGGCCAGGGCTTTCTTCGAGGCCGGCCAGCATGGAGCCGATCATCACCATGGTCGCTCCAAAACGGATCGACTTGGCAACGTCGCCATGCTCCCTGATGCCGCCGTCGGCAATGATCGGCTTGGTGGCCACACGGGCGCACCACTTGAGCGCCGACAGCTGCCAGCCACCCGTGCCAAAGCCGGTCTTCATCTTGGTGATGCAGACCTTGCCGGGGCCAATGCCGACCTTTGTCGCATCGGCGCCCCAGTTTTCCAGGTCGATCACCGCCTCTGGCGTCGCCACGTTGCCGGCGATCACAAAGGATGCCGGCAGCTTGTCCTTCAGGTAGCGGATCATTTTCTGCACGGTGTCGGCATGGCCGTGGGCAATGTCGATGGTGATGTAGTCAGGCGCCAGGCCTTCGGCCACCAGCTGGTCCACGGTGTTGTAGTCGGGTTGCTTCACGCCCAGTGAGATGGATGCATAAACGCCCTTGGCCTTCATGTCGCGGACAAACTGCAAATTGTCCAGGTCAAAGCGGTGCATCACGTAAAAATAACCGTTTTGCGCCATCCAGACACAAATGTCCTGGTTGACCACCGTTTTCATGTTGGCCGGCACCACCGGAATGCGAAAACTGCGCGAGCCCAGCGTCACGCTGGCATCGCATTCGGAGCGGCTTTCCACGCGGCATTTGCGCGGCAGCAGCAGGATGTTGTCGTAGTCGAATATTTCCATGATTTCCCCAAGCTCCAGAAAAAAACTGTTGATGAACAGAAGGCGCTTGGACTGGCCGGTTTTTGAAGAAATATTCACCGCAGGTGTGAAATTCCCAAAAAAAAACCGGGCGCAATTGCTTGGGCCCGGTGACTGATTCTAGAGGCCTGGCGGCCCGCTAAACGGGATTGGCAGCAATATCCCTGCAGGCTGGTGCGTCAAGGTGCAATACAACGCGATTGCGCTGCCAGCAGCACCCGGCCCCTTTCATCCTCGACCCAGCCGACGACGCGAAGGCGGTCAGGATTTGCCGCTGGCGCAATGTTCATGGAGCGGCTTTCAAACAACCTGTTTTGCTCATCTTTTGATAGCCTCTTGCGCCCGTCCCAATTGCGCGAAAGCACGTTTCGGACAAGATTTCTCTCCACGGGCGAGCCTTCAACGCCCGCCGGCAGTGTTTCCACCAGTGCCAGCCAGGCGGTCATGGACTGCCGGGCGGCTGGCGACAGCGGCTTGAGTTCAATGGAGGCGCCCAGGTAATCGGCAACCGGCAAACCGTGGGCCACGCGGAGCGCCGCACCCTTGATGCCCTTGACTGCATGCGAAATCGTTTTGCTTTCGGCGGGCACGCCTTGCCCGAGTGCCTCCAGCCGGGTTAGCGCATCGCGCGTGGCCACGGCTGACAGGGGCGCGTCGTCGCCCTGGCGGCTGGGTAGGACCCAATCCAGCGCCACGGCATGGCTTTCTGGCACCGGCGTGGCTGCATCGGTCCAGCAGGTGTCGCAGTCGGCATTGATGAAGCGCTCCATGAGCTGGACCGGCCGGGGCTGGCCATCGCTGGCGCAAAACGATTGCGCTTGTGCGGCAAACCCGGGCGCTGCCAGTGCCACAGCAAGAAGCAGGGGCGTAAAAAATTGCGTATTTGGAAATGTCATGGTGCAGCAGGGTAGCCAGGAGGTTCGGTGGCGCGGTCCGGGATTGTTGAAAGTCGCGCCATCATTGTTGTTTTTGAAAAATCGTGCCGGCTGGCGCAGAAAAGCCCCGCACCGGTGTCGCCACAAGCGCGGGTTCAGGCCATTCGCGCAGCAGGGCGCAGGGGACTTTCTACAATAAGCGATGTTCTCAGAAGCCTCTTCCTCATCTTCCCCATTGTCCCCGTCGCCGCTGCTGCACAACCTCAATCCCGAGCAACTCGCCGCCGTCACGCTGCCGGCCACGCATGCCTTGATATTGGCGGGAGCCGGATCGGGCAAGACCCGCGTGCTGACCACGCGCATCGCCTGGCTGCTGCAAACCGGTCAGGTGTCGTCCAGCGGCATTCTGGCGGTGACCTTTACCAACAAGGCGGCCAAGGAAATGCTGACCCGCCTGTCGGCCATGCTGCCGATCAATGTGCGCGGCATGTGGATTGGCACCTTCCACGGGCTGTGCAACCGTTTCCTGCGGGCGCACTACAAGCTGGCCAATCTGCCTTCGACGTTCCAGATACTGGACACGCAGGACCAGCTGTCGGCCATCAAGCGGCTGTGCAAGCAGTTCAATGTCCACGACGACCGCTTCCCCCCAAAACAACTGCAATGGTTCATTGCCGCCTGCAAGGAAGACGGCCAGCGCGCCAAGGATGTCCCGGTTCGCGACGAGGACAGCCGCAAGAAAGCCGAGATTTACGCGCTGTATGAAGCGCAGTGCCAGCGAGAAGGCGTGGTCGATTTTGGCGAATTGATGCTGCGCAGCTACGAGCTGCTGCGGGACAACCCAGCCGTTCGCGAGCATTACCAGCGGCGCTTCCGGCATATCCTGATTGACGAGTTCCAGGATACCAACAAGCTGCAATACGCCTGGATCAAGATGCTGGCCGGGCAGGGCGATGAAGCTTCGCACAGTGTGCAGGGCATGCCGGGCGGCTCGGTGGTGGCGGTGGGTGACGATGACCAGAGCATCTATGCCTTTCGCGGCGCGCGCGTCGGCAACATGGCCGATTTCGTGCGCGAGTTCGAGGTGACGCACCAGATCAAGCTGGAGCGCAATTACCGCAGTTTCGGCAATATTCTGGACACAGCCAATGAACTGATCAGCCATAACACCAACCGCCTGGGCAAGAACCTGAGTACCGAAGCCGGGCCGGGCGAACCGGTTCGGGTGCATGAGTCGGCCAGTGACTTTGCCGAAGCGCAGTGGTTTGTCGATGAGGTGAAGCAACTGGTGCGGGACGGCACCGAGCGCAAGGAAATTGCGCTGCTGTACCGCAGCAACGCGCAAAGCCGGGTGATGGAAACCGCGCTGTTCAATGCCGGCCTTCCTTACCGTGTGTATGGCGGCCTGCGGTTTTTCGAGCGCGCTGAAATCAAGCATGCGCTGGCTTATTTGCGCCTGCTCGACAACCCGAACGACGACACCAGCTTCATGCGCGTGGTGAACTTTCCGCCGCGCGGCATCGGCGCCCGCACCATTGAGCAGTTACAAGACATTTCACGTGCCTCGGGGTGCTCGCTGCATGACGGCGTGAGCGCGGTGCCGGGCAAGGCGGGCACCAATCTGGGCGCGTTTGTGGCGAAGCTGGACGTGGTGCGCGAACAGACCGAAGGCGCTACGCTGCGCGAAATCATCGAACTCGTGCTGCAGCACAGTGGCCTGGAAGAACATTACAGAACCGACAAGGACGGCCAGGACCGGCTGGAAAACCTGGCCGAGCTGGTGAATGCAGCCGAGGCCTTTGTTAGCCATGAAGGCTTTGGCCGCGATGCAGTCGCCTTGCCGGTTGATGAACTGGGCAGCGGCTTGAGCCAGTCGCCCGTCAGTCAGGGGCTGGACCTGAGCGCGCCGGTGATTGACCAGCCTTCACCCGAAGGGCTGGCGCCGGACCTGGAGACCGGCGAAACGCTGTCGCCGCTGGTCGCCTTTTTGACCCATGCCGCGCTGGAAGCCGGCGACAACCAGGCGCTGGCCGGCCAGGATGCGGTGCAGCTCATGACGGTGCATTCATCCAAAGGGCTGGAATTCGACTGCGTGTTCATCACCGGCCTCGAAGACGGCATCTTTCCGCATGAAAACGCCTTGAGCGACGCCGGCGGCATCGAGGAAGAACGCCGGCTGATGTACGTCGCCATCACGCGCGCCAGAAAGCGCCTGTATCTGAGCCATTCGCAGACGCGCATGCTGCATGGCCAGACGCGCTACAACGTCAAGAGCCGGTTTTATGAAGAACTGCCCGACGCAGCGCTCAAATGGATCACGCCGAAGAAACAGGGATTTTCATCGGGCTTTGGTGCTGATAATTCAGGCGCGGGTCATGGCCGCGGCGATTGGGCCAGCAGCCTGTTTGCTTCAAGATCCGGCAGCGCAGAACGTGCGGCCAGCCCGCCCGTGCCGGCGCAAAAAAGCACGCCTTCGCACGGGCTGAAAAACGGAACCAATGTGTTCCATGCCAAGTTTGGCGAAGGCCGGGTGGAAATGCTCGAAGGCACGGGCGACGACGCCAGGGCAAAAATCAACTTTACCCGGCATGGCGTGAAATGGCTGGCGCTGGGCGTAGCCAAGCTGACGGTGATTTAGCGCGGAATCCGGTGAGTTTGCTTGCTGACCACCGTTGCAATCAAAAAATCCAGCTTTTTTGCTATTGAATCAATAGCTTTGAGCACATATTCAGCCGGCGAAAAAAGCCTTTTCAATACTTGAAATTGATTTCTGGTCAGCGCAAATACGCTCTGCCCCCGGGACGCCAGGAAATCAGGCCGGTTCGTCCTGCAGCAACTCGTCCGTCTCTGAAAAACAGTCGCGAAACGTGAAATAAATCGAGGTGAAGAACATGGCGACGATCACCAGCGCCACCGGAAACATTGCGACGGTGGCCAGCATCGGATTGCCCAGCAGCGTGGCAATCAGCGACACCACAATGGCTGCCAGCACGAACACACCAGTCCAGGCCAGACCAAAAATGGTGAAGGCGCCAAAGTTCTTGTAGCAGGCCATGGCGCTGAAAAACAGGCTCTTGACCGGCGACACGCCATGCCAGTGGACCAGCGCCGGCGCATGCCAGAACAGCAGCGACAGCGGGAGATACAACGCCATTGCCACCCACATCGCCATCTGGAAGCTGTCCTGCATGACCAGCTCTTCGGTAATCTTTCCGCCCACCAGGTACAGGCTGGCAAACTGCCCGCCATCGATCAGCGCGGAAATGCCCATCAATGCCAGGAAGCCTGCGGCATACAGCCCGCCCAGCACCATCATGGCGCGCATCCGCTGCTGGCCGGCGCGAAAGGCGCTGATCAGGATCGATGGCATGGGGAACTTGCCTTTGGCCGCTTCCTGGGTCGCCGCCATCAGTCCCAGGGTGGCAGCGGGCAGCAGCGCCAGGGCCAGGGCCGCGCCGATGAAGGGCACCAGCGTGGCGATCGAGAGCATCGCCATGAACATGAAGAACAGGCCGGCCATGGCCAGCGGTTGCTTTATGAAGGTCTTGATGCCCAGCTTGACCCAGGTCAGGCCGGTGCGGGCGGGAACAATATTCAATTTCATGGCAAGGGGCTACAAAAGATAGGGCTGTGCAAGCCGTTCGCGCAGCACGCGCTCGAAATGGCCCGGATCATGGGCTTTCAGCATGGCGGCATCGCGCGGCAGGTGGAAATCCCACAGCCGCGATACCCAAAAACGCAGCGCGCCGGCACGCTGCATGGCGGGCAGCAGCGTGCGTTCCTGCGCTGTCAGGGGCCGGACTTTCTGGTAAGCCGTCATGAAGGCATCGGCACGCACTGTGTCGAGCTTGCCGGTTTCCAGCGCAATGCACCAGTCGTTCAGGCAGATGCCGATGTCGAACAAAAAGGTGTCGCAGCCGGCAAAGTAAAAATCGAAAAATCCCGTGAGCTGGCCGTTTTCGAACATGACGTTGTCGCGGAACAAATCGGCATGGATGACACCGCGCGGCAGGCTGCGGTAGCCGGGCGACGCGGCAACATGGTTTTGATACGCCAGTTCGCCCATAATCAGGCTGCGCTGGTCTTCATCCAGGTGGGGCAGCACCACCGGCACGGTTTCGTTCCACCACGGCAGGCCGCGCAGGTTGGGCTGCTGGCGCTCGTAGTCGAGGCCGGCCAGGTGCAGGCGGGCCAGCATGTCGCCGACCCCGGCGCAATGGGCCGGAGTGGGCGCAAGCTCGCTATGGCCGCGCAACTTGTGCACCACGGAGGCAGGCTTGCCCTTGAGGCGATGCAGCAGATTGCCCTTGGCGTCAGGCGCAGGGTTGGGCACGGGAATGCCACACGTCGCCAGGTGCTTCATCAGGTGCAGGTAAAACGGCAATTGCTCGAAGCTCAAGCGTTCAAACAGCGTCAGCACATACTGGCCCTGGTCGGTATCGACGAAGTAATTGGTGTTTTCGATGCCGCCTGATGCCCCCTTGAGGTGCTGCAGTTGACCCAAATCTAGAAAGCGCAAGAACGCTGCAGCCTCGTCAAACGAGACCTCGGTGAATACGGCCATGCGTGAAAAAGAACCTTGTGCTGAAGAAAAAAAGAATCGGAAATCAGAACTTCAGCACATTCCAGACGCGCGAACCGTTGGTGTCATTGTTGCTGGCTGCAGGCGCCGTGCCCCGGGCGCCTTCGGCCGGCATGACTTCGTAGGCGGCGCCGCCGGTTTTGGGTTGCACCGTGATTTGCTGGGTTTCGCCGCCGACGCGCAACTCGTCGATGCGCGTGCCGCCATCTTCGGTGCGGATGCGCTCAATCTTCCTGTCGGGCCGGGCTTGTTTTTCGCGAACCGCCGCCTCGGCAGGTGCCGGCGTTTGAGCCACGGCCGCAGCCAGCGGCAGCGCTGCAAGGGCAGCGACAAAGAGAAGGCGAAGAGCGGTTTTCATGCTTGTATTGTAGGCGTGCGAAGCCTGGCCCAGGCAGGAATAAAACGGCATGGCACCTTGTCAAATACTCTTTGAATGCCACGGCCAGGCCCATGCCGAAACGCCGCCAAATGGCTGTGTTCACGGGCCGCAAGCGTCTGGCCGATATCCCCGACAATCTCGCCTTATGACCCTTGACAAAAAAACCTTGCTGCTGGTCGATGGCTCCAGCTACCTGTACCGCGCTTTTCATGCCATGCCCGATTTGCGCGTCAACCCTGGCGACCCGGCGAGCCCGGCCACCGGCGCGATTCGCGGCATGGTCAACATGATGCAAAAGCTGCGCAAGGACGTGCGGGCTGACTACGCGGTGTGCGTGTTCGATGCCAAGGGCCCGACCTTTCGCGATGCGCTGTATCCCGAGTACAAGGCCCAGCGCTCCCCGATGCCGGACGACCTGCGCAGCCAGGTCGAGCCGATCCATGAGGTGGTGCAACTGCTGGGCTGGAAAGTGATGGCCGTGCCCGGCGTCGAGGCCGACGACGTGATCGGCACTCTGGCCTGCATGGCGTCCGCCCAGCAAATCGAGGTCATCATCTCCAGCGGCGACAAGGACCTGAGCCAGCTGGTCGATGAGCACATCACCGTCATTGACACCATGAATGACCGCCGTCGCGACCTGGCCGGCGTCGAGGCCGAGTTCGGCGTGCCGCCGCGCCTGATGGTGGACTATCAGGCGCTGGTCGGCGATGTGGTGGACAACGTGCCGGGCGTGCCCAAGGTCGGCCCGAAAACCGCCGTCAAGTGGCTGCTCGAATACGGCTCGCTCGATGCGCTGGTGGCGCGGGCCAGCGAGGTCAAGGGCATCGTCGGCGAGAACCTGCGCAAGTCGCTGGACTGGCTGCCCAAGGGCCGCGAGCTGCTGACGATCAAGAAAGACTGCGATCTGGCCGACTACATCGATGGCCTTCCTGCTATGGAATCAGTAGCTATAGGCGCACAGCAGACGAGCGCATTGAGGACTTTTTATCTTAAATACGGCTTCAAGGGGCTGGCCGGCCAGATCGACGCCGAAAGCACACCGCCCGAACTGGTCGGCGGTGCCGAGCGCCGCAAGCCGCGCACGCCCGTGGTGTCGCCGGATTCGCCCGGACTGTTTGACGACGACGAAGACAAAGACAAAGAGGCTTCACAGCCCGATGCGCCGCTGGCCGGGCGCGCTAGCAACCTGCTGTATGAAACGATATTGACGTGGGAAGCATTTGAAATCTGGCTGGCAAGAATCGAAGCCGCCGAACTGGTGGCAGTCGATACCGAAACCACCTCGCTTGACGAGATGCGGGCGCAGATCGTCGGCATCAGCTTCAGCGTCACGCCGGGCGAGGCTGGCTATATTCCGTTGACGCACGACTACCCCGATGCGCCGGTGCAGTTGCCCATCGACGAGGTGCTGGCCCGGCTCAAGCCCTGGCTTGAAAACCCGGCCCGTTCCAAGCTCGGCCAAAACGTCAAGTACGACCGGCACGTGTTCGCCAACCATGGCATCGAGGTGCAGGGTTATGCCCACGACACCATGCTGCAAAGCTATGTGTTGGAGGCGCACAAGCCGCACGGGCTGTCCAGCCTGGCCGAGCGGCACGTGGGACGCAGCGGCATCCACTACGAAGACCTGTGCGGCAAGGGGGTGAACCAGATCAAGTTCAACCAGGTCGAGATTGCCAAGGCGGCTGAATATTCCTGCGAAGACTCCGACCAGACGCTCGACGTGCACCGCGTGCTGTGGCCGCAACTGCAGGCAAATGAAAAACTGCTGTTTATCTATGAACTGGAAATGCGCAGCAGTGAATCGCTCTACCGCATCGAGCGCAACGGCGTGCTGATCGACGCGCCGATGCTGGCCAGGCAAAGCCATGAACTTGGCCAGCGCCTGCTGCAGCTGGAGACCGAAGCGTATGAAATCGCCGGCCAGCCTTTCAACCTGGGCAGCCCCAAGCAGCTGGCGGAGATTTTCTTTGACAAGCTGGGCATGAAGGTGGTCAAGAAAACCCCCAGCGGCGCGCGCAGCACCGACGAGGAAGTGCTCGAAAAGCTGGCCGAAGACTTTCCGCTGCCCGCCAAGATATTGGAACACCGGGGCCTGTCCAAGCTCAAGGGCACCTACACGGACAAGCTGGCGCAACTGGCGTTGCCGCGCACCGGCCGGGTCCATACCCACTATGCGCAGGCTGTGGCCGTGACCGGCCGGCTGTCGAGCAACGACCCGAACCTGCAGAACATTCCGGTCAAGACCGCCGAAGGCCGACGCGTGCGCGAAGCCTTCGTGGCGCCTGCTGGCAGCCAGATCGCCAGCGCCGATTATTCGCAGATCGAGCTGCGCATCATGGCGCACATCAGCGGCGACGAGGCCTTGCTGCATGCCTTCACCGCCGGGCTGGACGTGCACCGCGCGACGGCTGCCGAGGTGTTCGGCGTGGGGCTCGATGCCGTCAGCAGCGAGCAGCGCCGCTATGCCAAGGTCATCAACTTCGGCCTGATCTACGGCATGAGCAGCTTCGGACTGGCGAAAAACCTGGGCATTGAAACCAAAGCGGCGGCCGCCTACATTGACCGCTATTTCCAGCGCTACCCCGGCGTGAAGCGTTACATGGATGAAACGCGCCAGCTGGCCAAGGACCAGGGCTATGTAGAAACGGTGTTCGGCCGGCGACTGTACCTGGCCGAGATCAACTCGCCGAACGGCCCGCGCCGCGCTGGCGCCGAACGGGCCGCCATCAACGCGCCGATGCAGGGCACGGCGGCCGACCTGATCAAGTTGAGCATGGTCAGGGTGCAGCAGGCACTGGACGACGAACAGCGCCAGACCAGAATGATCATGCAGGTGCATGACGAACTGGTGTTCGAGGTGCCCGAGGCCGAGGCCGAATGGGTGCGCACCGAGATTCCTCGCCTCATGGCCGGCGTGGCCGAGCTGAAGGTGCCGCTGCTGGCTGAAATTGGCTTCGGGCCGAACTGGGAACAGGCACACTGAAACGTGCCATTTCCTGACATGGCATACGGGAGTTGCCGCTGACTTGTACGAAACAGCGCACGATCAGGCGCGTCTTGCACCGCTAACCTTGCTGCATCGGATATTTTTGGACTATTCATCAAAACAGTTTCAGGAATGTTGCCCATGAATGAACACCCCGGTTTCACAGCTGGCTGCACGCGCCGCGACGTTTTTCAGGCCCCGGCGGCTTCCGTTTTGACTGCAGGCGCCGCACATGTTGAGCACGCAGCTGACCGTGAACGGAAAAAGCCACACCCTCAAGGCCGATACACGCACCAAGCTGTTCAATGTCCTGCGCGAGCATTTGCAGCTGACCGGTTCCAAAAAAGGCTGCGACCACGGCCAGTGCGGCGCCTGCACGGTGCTGGTGGAAGGTCGGCGAATCAATGCCTGCCTGACGCTGGTGGCAATGCACGACAGCCAGGCCGTCACCACCATCGAAGGGCTGGCGCGGGGCGACGTGCTGCATCAGCTGCAGGCGTCATTTCTGCAGCATGACGGTTTTCAGTGTGGCTAGTGCACGCCGGGGCTGATCTGTTCAGCGGCAGGCATGTTGTCCGAAGTCCGGCTCGGCGTGCCCAGCCATGCCGCAGTCGACATTTCCGGCATGTCCAAAGCAGATGCATTGACCGACGAGGAAATCCGCGAACGCATGAGTCTGGGGCGTGGGTTCGGCGCTGCACGAAGAAGCAATCATTGACCCGCGATTCGGTTTTTTCGTCAACCACAACCTG
Source organism: Polaromonas sp. CG_9.7 (assembly GCF_015752205.1). GTDB lineage: Bacteria > Pseudomonadota > Gammaproteobacteria > Burkholderiales > Burkholderiaceae_C > Polaromonas. The sequence continues at coordinate 213,707 of NZ_JADOVG010000005.1, read as the reverse complement.
GCTGAATACCATGTGCCCGTGCATGCCGACATGCCGGCCATCGAAGCCATCTTCTTGCCCGAAGTTGATGACAAGACCAATCCGCTCAAGATCAAGGGCGTCTGCGAGCTTGGCATCTGCGGCGCCGGTGCAGCGCTGGCCATTGCGGTGTTCAACGCCTGCGGCGTGCGCATTCGCAACTACCCGCTGACGCTCGACAAGGTATTGCCTGCACTTCCGGTCATTGTCTGAAGTTTTCACCTTTTTGTTGTTAGCGCAGCACTTACCGGCCAGTGCTTGACGGGATGCTGGGGCATTGGCTGAATTGCGATGATGCACTGCTGCGCTCCACTGAAAGTGGAGCGCATTTTCAGGCGCTCTCCCAGTCACCCTTGATAATCGGCACGGATTCCGATTTTGCGGTGGACGCCAAAACCGGGTTTTTCATGTTTATCGATCATTTCGGGCTCTGGCCCAATCAGGACGGGCGCAGGCAGCTATGGTTTTAATGGCAATCTTGTTGGGCACCATGGCGGCCGGCATTGGCAGTGTCTGGCTGGCGGCGCTGCTCAGTTTTGGCGCACTGGCCCGTTACACCCAGCACATGCTCAGCCTGGCGGCTGGCGCACTGCTTGGCACGGCCTTCCTGCATCTGCTGCCCGAAGCGTTTGAAAGTCAGGTCGCCCCTGACGATTTGTTTGCCACGCTGCTGGTCGGTTTGGTGTTTTTCTTTCTGCTGGACAAGGCGGAGTTGTGGCACCACGGCCATGAACATCATGGCGAAGCCTCGGGCCACGCGCATGCACCCCACCACCACCATGCCGCGCATGGCCACAGCCATCCGTCCGGTGGCTGGGCCATCCTGGCTGGCGACAGTGTCCATGCCTTCGGTGACGGCATCCTTATTGCGTCGGCTTTCATTGCCGACATGCGCCTGGGCTTTGTCGCCGCCCTGGCGGTGCTGGTGCATGAAGTGCCGCACCACATGGGCGATCTGATCGTGCTGCGCCGCCAGAGCGCCAACAACCGGCGAATTGCCATCGTCAAGGTGTCGCTGGCAGGCGCTGTCACAGCCCTGGGCGGCGTGGTCGGTTATGTGCTGGTGGACCAGTTGTATGGCTATCTGCCGTTTTTCCTGGTTCTGGCGGCCAGCAGCTTCATGTATGTGGCCCTGGCCGACCTGATTCCACAACTGCAAAAACGCGCCTCGATGCAGGAAACCGCCGCGCAGATTGCCTGGCTGGCCATTGGTATCGGGATGGTGATGGCGGTCAGCCGCCTGGCGCACGCACACTGAATCAAGCGCCGACTGGCGGAAAGCGCAAAAAAAGCACGGCGCTCGTGTCAATGCGCGCGGTACTGATCAAGCCAGCATGGTGAACAGCTCAAGTCTAGACTTGATTGCTACTGTTTTAATAGCTGAATATGCTTTCTGGTATTGCGCATAGGACAGTTTTAATCAATATTTGAATATCAACCAAAGGATTTGGCTCAGGACGCTGATTCGGCAAAAACCGCCGCAGGGCTCTCGCCGGCCAGTGCCTGCAACAGATTCGTGGTCGCCAGCACCGCCATGGCGTGACGCGTTTCAAACGTCGCCGAGCCAATGTGCGGCAACGCCGTCACCCTGGGGTGCAGGCGCAGCGGCGAATCCATCGGCAGCGGTTCGGTGGCGAACACGTCCAGGCCAGCCGCGCGCAGTGTTCCGTTGTTCAGCGCATGGAGCAAGGCGGTTTCCTGAACGGTAGCGCCGCGTCCGCCGTTGATGAAAATTGCGCCAGGTTTCATCAGACTGAACTCGCGCTCGCCCATCAGGCCCCGGGTTTCGCGCGACAGCGGCAATACGGCAGCCACGATGTCGGCACGCTGCAGCAGTTCATCGAGCGGTGTGTGCGCCGCCTTGCCCGCCAGGTCTGGCGCCTGACTGGCCAGGTCCACCGGGCGGCGGCTGTGGTACAGCACCGGCATGCCAAAGCCCAAGGCGCCACGTCGCGCCACGGCCTGGCCGATGCGGCCGAACCCCAGCAGTCCGAGCGTCTTGCCATGCACGTCCGAGCCGAACAGGTCTTCACCGATGTTGCGTGTCCAGCGGCCTTCGCGCACATGGTTTGCCAGCTCGACAATGCGCCGGCTGGTCGCCATGACCAGGGAAAAAACCGTGTCGGCGGTGGTTTCGGTCAGCACGCCGGGCGTGTGGCACAGCATGATGCCGCGCGCCGCCAGAGCATCGAGCGCGTAGTTGTCCACGCCGACCGATACGCTGGAGATGACCTTGAGCAGCGGCGCCCTGGCCAGCAGCGCTGCGTCCACCGGGTAGCTGGAACCGATCAGGCCTTCAGCGGTCGCCAGCCCGGCCTCGAAGGCCGCCAGCTGCTCGGGGAGGCGAGGGTTGGCGATCGTCACGTCGTGCTGCGCTTGCAGCCGTGCCAGCTGGTCCGGGGGCAATTCCCTGAAGACCAGAACCTTCTGGCGTTGAGTGGTAGCAGCCATTGTCAAAGTCCTGTCGGATGGAATTCAGTGAATTCATTGAGTTCGGCGCGGGTCGGCAGGCCTTCGCTGTCGCCCAGCACCTGTACCGCGCGGGCGCCAATCCAGGCACCGCGCTTGACCGCGTCGACAACGTTCAATCCTTCTAGCAATGCGCTGATCACGCCGACCGCAAACCCATCGCCTGCGCCCACGGTGTCCACCACCTGGTCCACCGGAAAGCCCGGCTCATGGCCGCTGCCGGCGGTGTCACTGTCAAAGTACGCGCCTTTCGCGCCGAGCTTGACGACCACCAGTTTGGCGCCTCGTTCGCGGTAGAAGCGGGCAATGCCTTCGGCGCTGGCTTCGCCTGTTAATAAACGGCCTTCTTCCAGCCCGGGCAGCACCCAGTCGGCGCGCCTGGCCAGGTCATTGATCGATTCACGCATCAGTTCGGGGCTGGACCACAAGGTCGGGCGAAGGTTGGGGTCGAACGATATGCTGCGGCCCGCCGCGCGCATCAAGTCCATGGTCTTGCGCGCAGCGGGCAGGGTGCCGGCCGAAATGGCGGCAAACACACCGGTGGCATGCAGATGGCGCGCCGACTGCAGCCAGACCTCGTCAATGTCATCTACATACATATGACTGGCCGCCGAACCCTGACGGTGGTATTCCACCTCCGGGTCACTGCCATCCAACACCTTGGACTTGAACTGGAAACCGGTCTTTTGTGATGGGTCGCACACCACGTGCGAGCAATCGATACCTTCCATTTGCATGGCGGCCAGCAAATACCGGCCCATGGAATCGGTGCCCAGGCGGCTGCCCCAGCCAACTTTCAGACCCAAGCGCGCCAGGCCGATGGCGACATTGGTTTCGGCACCGGCGGTGCGCTTGTAAAAAGCTTCGGCCTGCTCCAGCGGGCCGGGCCGGTCAGCGACCAGCAACAGCATGGCTTCGCCAAAGGTGATCACGTCCAGGGCGGGTGTCATAAGAGCTTCATTTTTGCGATAACGGAAAAGGAGAACGGTTTGCCATGACGGCAGCCACGCTGCGCAACTGGTCGATTTCGTGCCGCGTGACGGCCAGAATGTCGTCGCCGATCAGCGGGTATTCGATGGCCCACGGCACATCGGCCGGCAGGGCGCGCAGCACGGCACGCCAGGGCGCACTGGATTCAGCCAGCGGCACGGCCACCCAGCGATGCGGCAGGCGCTGCACGCCCTTGCAATGCACGTAGCGCACCTGGGTGGCCAGCGCGGCAGCGGCCAGCAGCGGGCATTCGCCGGTCCAGTGCCAGTTGCCCATGTCGAAGGTCATGCCCACGAAAAGGCCCTGGTCATTGACCGCATCAAAAAAGTCCTGCAGTGCGGGAAGGGTGCCGGCCGTGGGTGTCTGGTCGTTCTCGATCACGAGTTCGATCTTGGCCGTCTGCAGGCTATCCCGCAGCGTCATCAGGCTGGCGTGGGAGGCAGTGCCAAAACCACCAATCGCCATTTTCAGCCGTGGTGCGCCTAAAGTTTTGGCGGCCTGCAGGGCGTTCTGGAGTGCCGTCCTGTCCAGCGCGCCGTCAGCCGTCCAAAGGCCGTCAGCACTTGAATACACCACGCGCATCTTGGTGTCGTGAAGCGCTTGGGCCAGGGCGGGTAGTTCCCTGGCAGCATCGACCAGCAGTTCGCTGCGCACTTCAATGCCGTCAGCGCCGGCTTCGTGGCTCAGCCGGGTAAACCAAAGCTGCCCATGGCGGCGCACTTCAGCGGCACCAAAAGCGGTCAGTGAAACCAGGATGGGCGGCGCGCCCAGGGCTACTGGGACTTCAGTGCGCATGTTGCGAATTCAGGATCTGGCCGAGAAAATTACGGGTTTTTTCGTTTTGCGGGTTGCTGAAGAACTGCTGCGGCGGCGCCTGCTCGATGATCTGGCCGTCGGCCATGAAGATCACCCGGTCGGCCACGCTGCGGGCAAAGCCCATTTCGTGCGTGACGCAGAGCATGGTCATGCCGTCGTCGGCCAGGCTGATCATGGTGTCCAGCACTTCCTTGACCATTTCCGGGTCGAGCGCCGACGTCGGCTCGTCGAACAGCATGATCTTGGGCGTCATGCACAAGGCGCGCGCAATGGCCACGCGCTGCTGCTGGCCGCCTGACAGTTGGCTCGGGTATTTTTTCGCCTGCTCGGGAATGCGCACGCGGGTGAGGTATTTCATGGCGATGGTTTCGGCTTCCTCCTGCTTCAAGCCGCGCGAGCGCATCGGCGCCAGCGTGCAGTTCTGCAAAATCGTCAGGTGCGGAAACAGGTTGAACTGCTGGAACACCATGCCGACTTCCTGACGCACCGAATCGACATTCTTGCCGCCGGCCGTCAGGTCAATGCCATTGACGACGATGCGCCCCTTTTGCACCACTTCGAGCCGGTTGATGCAGCGAATCAACGTTGACTTGCCCGACCCGGAGGGCCCGCAGACCACAATGCGCTCGCCCTGCGCAACGCTCAGGTTGATGCCGGTCAGCACCTGGAACTTGCCATACCACTTGTCCACCGCCTCGATGCGGATGATGGGTTCGGCGCCGTCAGCCGGCGAGGGGGAATGCATTGTGTCTGTCATAAAAGCACCGTGGTCAGTCGCGTATCAAACATTACTGCAGCTTGGGCAGGTCTGTCTGCAGCCATTTCTGGTACAGCTTGTTGAGTTCGCCATTGGCCGTGTTGCGGGCGACAAAGTCGTCCACAGTCTTGAGCAACTCGTCCTGGCCGGGACGCATGGCCACGCCCATGACCTGCTGGCGCAGCAGGAACTTGTTTTCATACGTATTGGCCGGGGCGCGCTTGGCAATCTGCGCGGCCACGGTGGTCGAGCAGCCAATGGCGTCCACCTGTCCCGACAGCAGCGCCTGCATGGCCGATGCGTCGTCGTCGAAGCGGCGGATTTCAGTGCCTTCGGGCGCCACGGCCGTCAGCGCCACGTCCTGCGTACTGGCACGGGCGACACCGACGCGCTTGCCCTTCAGATCGGCCGGCGACTTCAGGTCAGCCTTCTTGTCGCCATACAGCACAATGCTGGCGGCAGCATACGGCTTGGAAAACTGCACCTGCTTGGCGCGCTCGGGTGTGACGGCCAGCGAGGCGACCAGCAGATCGACTTTGTTGGTGAGAAGAAATGGAATGCGGTTCGGGCCGGTCACCGGCACCAGATTGACCTTCACGCCCAAATCCTTGGCCATCAGGCGCGCCACGTCAGCGTCGTAGCCGTCGGGCTGGTTGCTGCTGTTCATGGTGCCGTAGGGCGGAAAGTCCACCAGCATGCCGACGGTCAGCTCGCCTTTTTTCTTGATCTCGGCCACGCTTTGCGCGTTGGCGGCGGGTGCCCAGACGCCCAGGGTGGCGGCCAAGCCAAGGGCCAGCGCAGTGCTGGTGAAAATGCGGCGTTGCAGATGCTTGGTCATGGTGAAGTCTCCAGTTGGTATTGAAAAACAAGTCGAAAGCGGGTCCGAATCAGCGTGCCAGTGCCGCTGCCTGCCGGCGTTCCATGCGCGCAGCCAGCAGCGACAGGGGCCAGCACAGTGCAAAATAAATCGCTGCCACCACGCTGAACACAATCAGCGGCTGAAAGGTGGCGTTGTTGATGATCTGGCCGGCACGTGTGATTTCAGTGAAACCGATGATCGCCGCCAGCGACGTGCCCTTGATGATTTGCACCATGTAGCCGACCGTAGGCGCCAGCGCAATTTTGAAGGCCTGCGGCAGGACGACAAAGCGCATGCGCGAGACATAGGACAGGCTCAGCGCGTGCGCCGCTTCCACCTGGCCGGCAGGAATCGCCTGAATGCAGCCGCGCCAGATTTCGCCCAGGAAGGCACTGCTGTTCAATATCAGCGCCACGCCGGCCGCAACCCACGGGTTGATGTCAAAGCCCAGCACCGGCGCGCCGAAAAACACCAAAAACAGCTGCAGCAGCAACGGCGTGCCCTGGAATATCTGGATGAAGACACCCGACACAAACTGGGCCAGCCGGTTTTCGGACGTGCGTGCCAGCGCCACCAGCAAGCCCCCAATGGCGCCGCCGATGAAAGCGATCAGCGACAGCAATACCGTCCACTGCGCCGCCTGGAGGATGAACAGGAATTCAGGAAATCCGAAAGTACGCATTACCGACGATCCGGGTAGTTGAGGCTGATCCTGTAGATCGCGCGGAACAGCGCCGAGAACGACATCGCCAGCAGCAGGTAAATGCCTGCCACGACGATGTAGATCTCAAAGCTGCGAAAGGTTTGCGACTGCAGGTTGGCGGCCACCGAGGTCAGGTCTTCTGCGGAAATGGCCGACACCACTGCCGAACTCAGCATCAGCAGGATGAACTGGCTGGTCAGCGCGGGGTAGATCGCCTTGAGCGCCGGCTTCAAAATGACAAAACGAAAAATCTCGTGGCGCTTCAGGTTCAGCGCCAGGCCGGCTTCGATCTGACCCTTGGGAATCGACTCGATACCGGCGCGGATGATTTCGGTTGCGTAGGCGCCCAGGTTGATGACCAGCGCCGTCAGCGCCGCTGTGTAGGCCGACCAGCGCAGGCCGAGCGCTGGCAGGGCGAAAAAGAAAAAGAACAGTTGCACCAGAAACGGCGTGTTGCGGATCAGTTCGATGTAGGCGTTAATGACAAAGCGCAGCGGTTTCGGCCCGGCGGTCTTGCCCCAGGCGCAAACGATGGCCACCACCAGCCCGAGCAGCATCGCCAGCAACGACAGCTCAATGGTGTTCCATGTGCCCTTGAGCAGCAGCGGCCAGGCTGCAAAAACGTCGCCGAACTGGAAGCTGTAGTTCATGGGTGGAGCGCTGGCGTCGTAAAAAACGTCATGGCCTTATGGACGGTGGAAAAGATAAGTTGCTCTGGAAACATGGCGAGGCGTTGGTTTTTGTTAATCCTGAAACCGGTTTCATTGAATTATAAAATCAAGGGTACGGGGTCTGTAACTCCGTGAAAACCCTAGCTTGTTGAAATAACTACGGTGCCACCGATACCGATGGAACCGATGAGCCGCGCGGCAAAAGGCGGCCTGACAACAGAATCTGGCGCGGCGGCAGGTCCAGACCCTGGAGCCGTTCCATCAAGCAATTGGCCGCCAAACGGCCGATTTCGTCAGTGGGTTGGGCGATGGTGGTGAGGCCGGGGCCAATGTAAGGCGACCATTCGGTGTCGTCAAAACCCACAAGCCCCAGGTCGCCGCCCAGTTGCCAGCCAAGTCGCGCCATGCTGGCCACCACCCGCAGCGTGACCACGGCATTGCTTGAAATGACACCTGCCAATTGCCCGCCGGCGCGCTGCCGCTGGTCGCGCAGCGCCTGGTCCAGCGCGTCGTCGCTGTCTTCCGTACTTTCAAAAGTATGGCCCTGAAGGTCTGGAAACTCTGGCTTGGCATTGCCAATGAAGCTGCGAAACGCCGTATCGCGTTCCACACGGGAACTCACGTTTTTGACCGGCTCCGAGATAAACAGCAGTTCGCGGTAGCCGGCTTCAACCAGATGGCGCGCGCCGAGCTGCACGGCGCCCGCATTGTCGAGGGAGACAAAGTCGGCCTGCATGTTTTGGTGGCGCCGGTCCACCAGCACCACGGGCTTGCCGTGACGGGCTGCATCGGCGGCGGCGCCGGCGTCGCCGCCCAGTGTGTTCAGGATGAAGCCTTCGACCTGATACGCCGAGAGTGCTTCAATGGCTTTGCCCTCGCAACGGCTGTCATTGCCGAGGTTGAACAGCATCAGCAGGTAGCCGGCTTCCTGACAGGCCTTTTCCGCGCCACGCAAAACAGCCACTGAAAAAGGATTGGTCACGTCGGCCACCACCAGGCCGATCAGCCGTGAGCGGCCGCGCTTGAGCGCCCGCGCCATCGGGCTGGGGCTGTAAGACAGTGCGGCCACCGCCACCTCGACGCGCGCGGCAATGTCGGGCGTGAGCAGGGTTTCACGGTGGTTCAGGAAGCGCGACACCGTGGCTTTTGAAACACCGGCTTTGCGAGCGACATCTGCAATCGTGGCCCGTGCAGGGGAGCGTGTGATGGAAGGCTGGATTTTTGGCAAAGACATGGACAGAGCGGGAGTGAAAAGCAGAAAGTTTTTGACGCAGTGTTGAAACCAGTTTCAGGAATGGTAGCACCGCCAACAGGCCGGCAAGAACTTGTTCTTGCTTCTATTTTTATAGCAAAGAAACAAGGTGATGTTAGCGAAAAGCCTGTTTTTATAAAATTTAATGCTGGCTGATGTGTCAGCCCTGGCGTTCATGACGCACTGTGTTCTTCGCCAAATTTTGCGCCAACGCAAAATTTGGCACCGCAGCAATAACGGCCCTTGGCTGAATGCTGCGCCAGATATTTCTGAACATTTCTGGCTGTGCCGATTTGTGCTTTCCCGGGCTTCAGCCCAACGCTTACATCGTCAGGGCATTACGGCCTATGAACCACTTGCACTGAACATCACAAACTAAGCCATAGAACAATTTACTCTGCAATGAAGGCAGGCCGGCATGAACAAGCTTTCAGACATTTCAATTGCAAACAAGCCCTGTGTCACCGTGACAGGCAAGTGCAAAAAATCCGCAATCCGCGCTCGTCAGTCCGGAAAGCTGCATGCCAGGTTTGCAGGTCACATCGCTTTCGGCGCGGCTGTACTTGTTTCACTGATGGCAGCCGCGACCGTTGCCAGCCATGACGTTCCCTTGGTCCTTGGAGGATTTTGAAATGAATGTTTCTGCTGAACCCCGTGGCGCAAGCGGATCAGACGGCGCAGCTGTTTCTATTGACGAAAACATTTCCAGCAAAGGGACTGCAGCATCGGTTCATCAACCCGATGCAGAGATTTCGACTACGCCATCGAACCAGGCTGTCGCGGACGAAGAACCCAATATGGCACTTGAACCCGATCTGCCTTCAGACGGCCGGGACGTTGTTGGCGAGGCCATGATCCGTGATTTGAAACAACGTCCCGAATTGCGCGAGTCGCCCAACCCGCCAGACCCATTTACTCAAGAAAATTGAAAGCAACATATGGCCACCAACCCAAACGTACCTCCTCCGGAACCTGTTCAGCCTTTGTCTACACCCCCTGAACCTGGGGAAGTGCAACCCACTCCAATGCCTATGATTTCCTGAACTGGCTCAGTTTCAAGCCAATCGGAAAAGTAACTTGACCCGCTGTTTATGGGGTTAGCAGGACTAAAGCATCAAATGCTTTGAAGTCTTTCAACTGTCATGTCTGTTTGGTCAGCAGTTAAGAATTTCCTTAATGCCATTTCAATAAATTCCTACAAAGCGGACTTGCTGTGTTGCTTAAAGTAAGTGCCAGACATTGGCGTTCTGTAGCTGCCTGTTTTTCGTTTCGGGTCGGTTGCCAATCTGTAGGGAGGGCATCGTGAAAACTTACAAGCCAGACAGCGGGCGAGAGTCGAAACCTTCGAGAAGCCAGCCAGAGCGTCCCGATAACGGCACTAAGGGCTGCAAAGAGCAGGGTCCGAATTCAGAGCAGTTGAAAGACAATCCACATAAATCGTTGGGTCTGGCACGTCACGCATGGTTGATCAATTAAAACACTGACGGCCAATGTCTTCCGGTTTTCATGCACAGCCGGATTGGATCAGTTGAAAGCCTGGATTTAAACATTTCAACCAAATCTTGGTTCCGGTTTTTCCCTGAAGATCGTAGAAGGGGTTTCAAGTTGAAAGTAAATTTTTAATACTTCAGCCTGTGGCGACCATTTAAAAAGCGTTGGCTAATTACCGCTATCTGCGCAAGCCGTCTGAATGCAACAGTTGATTATTTTCAGACAAAGTGCAAGCACAAAACAGCGCCTGAATTGCCCTTTGCTGCTGGCCGATACGGCTTTTTAGCGCTGCTTGGTACTTGCCTGGCCCCCTTTGCGACCGGCTATGCGCGCTTCTTCCGAAGTGAACTCATGCGCGTTGCCGCTTTGGTGTGCCGCCCTGCCACCTTCCCTGGCAATTTCACGCTGTCGCTTGGGGTCCATGGCCGCAAAGCCACGTTCGCCTTTTCCACCTGGATTGCCAGTGAATTTACTGTCTTGCTTGCTATTTGCCATTTCAGTATCTCCTTTAAATACACGCTTTGAAATTCGCAATCCATGTCAGCGCCTCATGGACGAAAGTAACCTGCGCTATATTTTTTGAATTATTGTTTTAAATATAATTTTTATCAATTTTGTCGATATTGGATGATTTTTTTGTGTAGGACAGCAGGAATCAAAAAGATCGGTTTTGTCTTGATCCGTGCAGATGTCTGGTCTTATTCCAAGACGCCAAGGCGAAAAATTCCTACATTTCGAGAAGCCGGTGTCTCATGTGTCAATTAAAAGAAGACCCGCTAAATTGACCACTGGCTGACAGTTAGTTAGCCGCCCCTCTTTTTCAAAGGAAACCCCTATGCATCCATCCAAACTGAAAACCGGAACCGCTGCTGCGCTGGCTCTGGTTGCTGCGCTGGCCCTTTCAGGCTGCAACAAGACATCAGACACTTCGACTCCCAGGACACCAGGGACTTCTTCCACCAGCCCGCCCATGGGTTCATCTGGTACCGGATCAGGGTCGATGGGAAATGGCTCCGCCATGCCGCCTGCCAAAGCCGCTAGCGGCTCTGGCGGCTGATACCAAATCAAATATATTTGATTCTCCAATTTTAAAAAAGCCTGATGCGCTCATCACGCATCAGGCTTTTTTGCCATGCAGTGGGTTCTGGCGCGTTTCAACCTTGCGCGACAGCACGCTCCGGATCCTTGCACCAGTCGCTCCAGCTGCCAGCGTACAGCGCCGTTCGTCCCAGTCCCGCAATTTCCATCGCCACCAGGTTGGGCAGGGCGCTGACGCCGCTGCCGCAGTGGTGAACCACGCTGGCCGGATCACGCTGACCCAGCAGGGCCATGAATTCGGCTTTCAATTGATCGGCAGGCTTGAATTTTCCGTCTGGCATCAGGTTCAAGCCAAAAGGGCGGTTGAGCGCCCCCGGAATATGCCCGGCGACCGGGTCAAGCGGCTCGATTTCTCCTTTGAAGCGCGGCGTGGCCCGTGCATCGATCAAGGTCTGGGTTGGACGGCCGAGCTGGCTGACAATGGTTTGCGCATCCACCAACAGGGCGCGTTCCGGTCCGGTCAGAAAGTTGGTCTGGAAGTGGCCAGGCTCTTCGCCGCTGTTGACTGCGCCGCCTGCTGCTTGCCAGGCCTGCAGACCGCCATCAAGCATGGCGACATTTTCATGGCCGGCCCATTTCAGCATCCACCACAAGCGGCCGCAGTAGTTGGCCTGGTTGCAGTCATAGACGACCGCCTGCATTTCATTGCCCATGCCGACGCTGGACAGCCAGGTGGCGAACTTTTCGCGGTTGGGCAGCGGATGGCGTCCTCCCGAGGCCGGCGCATCGGCGCCCGAGGCCGTAATCAACCCATGCGCACCGGGCACGCCGTGACGCGCCGTCAGGGCGGTTTCCAGATCCGCGTAGATGGCGCCGGGAATATGCGATTTCAGGTAGTTTTGCATTCCCGCGTGGGGCTGCATTAAATCAAAACTGCAGTCGAAGATGCGCAGTGGCTGACCGCTTTTCGTCAGGGCTTGCAATTGTTCGGCTGAAATCAGGGTGGTGTAGTTTGTCATGAGGGTTCCTTGGGTAAAGCAGTCTCAATGTTCTTCAGCCGGCGCATTGGGTGCCGCGCGGGCCCGCAGCATCGTGGCAGCCACAGCGCTGACAACGATCAGTGCCATGCCGGCCCAGCCCGTCAGGGGAATAGTGTCACCAAAAAGGACCAGGCTGTAGAGCGCGGCAAACACAATTCCCGAATATTGCAGATTGGCGACCATCAAGGTGCTGCCATGGTTTTTCGACATTGCGTAGGCCTTGGTCATGGCCAGTTGTCCGAGTGATGCCAGGATGCCGATGGGGGGCAGCCACAAAGCCTGCTCCCAGCTCCACGCCGAAGTGCCGGTCAGTGCCATGCCCAGGCCGCCCGCGACCGCGGTGCCAACGCCAAAGTAAAACACCGTGCGTATTTCGGGCTCTCCCATGCGTGAAATCGCCATGACCTGCATGTAGGCAAAGGCGGCACCCAACCCCGACAGCAGCCCAATCAGGCCGGCAAAACTCTGGTTCTGGTCCATCGCGGGGCGCAGCAGCATGACCACGCCGCCAAAGCTGGCCAGAATCGCCAACACCAGCGGACCCTGTTTCGGTCCCTTTTTGCCCGGCTTGCCAAGCATCAGCGCGCCGCCGACCAGAAAAGCGGCAATCCATACGCTGCTCATGTAGTTCAGCGTCATGGCAGTGGCCAGGGGCAAGTGGGCAATCGCATAAAACCAGGCCGACAGCGACATCACGCCGATCACGCTGCGCCAGGCGTGCATGGCCGGGTAGGCCGTGCGCAGGGACGTGCCGTGGACACGCGCATACATTGCCATGAAGACAACGCTCACCACGCCCCGGTAAAACACCAGTTCGGCGCTGGTGAAGTGCGCGGACGCAAACTTGACGCACACGCCCATGGAGGCGATCAGGAAAGCGGACAGGACCATCCAGACGGCTTGCATCGTTTGATTTTCGGATTTTGTGGGTTAAAAATGTCTTTTGCGCATGCCCAGCATGCGTGGGCAGCTATTCAATAAATAGCATCAAGCTGACGGATGCATGCCCTCAAATCATCTGGGTAGTTTTGCTGGCGCCCATTTCACGGCGGTACCACTCGTGAAAGTGCTGCATGCCGTCTTCCATCGGGCTCTGGTAGGGACCGAATTCGTTGTCGCCGCGCAGCATCAGCGCCTTGCGGCCGGCGTCCATGCGCAAGGCCAATTCATCGTCTTCCACGCAGGTTTCCATGTAGGCGGCCTGCTGGGCTTCGATGAACTCGCGCTCGAAGGCGCAGATTTCCTCGGGATAGAAAAATTCCACCACGTTCAGCGTCTTGTCCGGCCCTTGCGGGTGCAACGAGCTGACCACCAGCGTATGCGGGTACCACTCGATCATGATGTGCGGGTAGCACGTCAGCCAGATCGCACCGTACTTGGGCGGCTGGCCATTTCGGTACTGCAGCACCACGTCGTGCCAGAGCTTGTAAACATCGGTGCCAGGCTTGCCGAGTTTGTCGGACACACCCACGGTCTGCATGGAATATGTGGACGCCAGCTCCCAGCGCAGGTCGTCGGTGGTGACGAAGCCGCCCAGCCCGGGATGGAAGGGGCCGACGTGGTAGTCCTCCAGGTAGACCTCGATAAAGGTCTTCCAGTTGTAGTTGCATTCATGCCGATGCACCTTGTCGAGCTGATAACCCGAAAAATCCAGGTCAGCCATATGGCCCAGCGCTGCCATGTCGGTGGCCACATCGCGGCCGGTGTCTTCGAACACCAGGCCGTTCCAGGTCGTTGTCTTGTAGCGGTTCAGGTTCAGGCAGGGGTCAACTTCAAAATGCGGCGCACCAACCAGTTCGCCCGAGGTGTTGTAGGTCCAGCGGTGCAGCGGGCAGACGATGTTGCTGCCGGTGTTGCCCCGTCCCTGCAGCATGATGGACTGGCGATGCCGGCAGACGTTGGAAATCAGCTCGATGCCCGAGGCATTGCGCACCAGCGCGCGGCCATCGCCTTCCTGAGGCAGCGTGTAGTAATCGCCAAGGTTGGGCACAGCGAGTTCATGGCCCAGGTAACGCGGTCCGTGCGCAAACAGTTTTTGCTGTTCGCGCTGGTAAAGCCCGGTATCAAAATAGCTGGAAATGGGAAGCTGGCTGGTGGCTTGCAACAGCCGAAGGCTTTTATCGGTCATCGGGTTTCTCTCAACAGGCGGCCGAAGCCAGGCGAGGCAACGGTATAAAAGCCGGGTGAACAAGCAGGCAGTAAGCAGCCTGCGGACAAAAAATAGGGTGAATTCGCCATGTATATGGCCAGATCCGGCATCAAGAATGGTTATCAAGTGTACCTGCGCAGCCTGCCTTCAAGTGCCCATCTGCAGCCAGCGGGATAATGCCTGACCACCCGGCTTTGCGGGTGCCTACATTCAAAATAACTGCAAACCTTTAAAATCAGCCACAGAACCTTATTCACATGGCCAAAAGCTCCGCTTCCTCTACTGCCTCTTCGCCTGCGCCGGGCTTAACTGCCAGTGCCACGCCCTTGCCAGCGCTGCCTGCCACCTACGAGGCCGCGCTGCAGGAACTCGAAGGGCTGGTTGCACGGCTGGAATCTGGCCAGTTGCCGCTGGACCAGTTGCTCACGGGCTATCAGCGCGGCGCGCAGTTGCTCAAGTTTTGCCGGGACCGGCTCGAAGCAGTTGAAACCCAGATCAAGGTGCTCGAAGGCTCCGAGCTCAAACCCTGGACCCAGGCTTAGACCATTGTTTGGCATTTTCAATGCAACCCGCCCATGCTTGACCTTGCGCGTAGCGCTGCAGGCAAACATGCAGCGGGCTGGCTTGTACTGAATACGTTCCCATGTTTCCTGTTATCAACGGCGTCACCGCCCCAGCGCAAAAGACCACTGAATTGAACGCTCCTGAACATATTCCCCTGTTTGACCTGGACGCCTGGAGCGCTGGGCAACTCGCCGCCATCGAAGGCGCCTTGTCCCGATGGGTGGCCAGCCCGGCCGATGCGCCAGCACCGGCCGGCCTTGGTGACGCCATGCGCTATGCCGTTCTTGACGGCGGCAAGCGGCTGCGTCCGTTGCTGGTCATGGCGGCCTGCAACGCGGTCAATGGCGCTGCGCCGGTGGCTTTGCGTCCGGCCTGCGCGGTCGAGCTGATTCATGCCTACTCGCTGGTGCATGACGACATGCCGTGCATGGACAACGACGTATTGCGCCGCGGCAAGCCCACGGTGCATGTGCAGTTTGGCGAAGCGCAGGCGCTGCTGGCCGGCGATGCCCTGCAGGCGCTGGCGTTCGAGCTGCTGACCCCCGACGATGCGTCAGTCGACGCCGCGACGCAGGCGCGCCTGTGCCGCCTGCTGGCCATGGCGGCCGGTTATCAGGGCATGGCCGGCGGTCAAGCCATTGACCTGGCCAGCATTGGCTTGCCGCTGACCTCTGCACAATTGCACGAAATGCACCGCCTCAAGACCGGCGCATTGCTGCAAGCCAGTGTGATGATGGGCGCTGCCTGCGGCAGCGCCGCCCCGCTGGCGCTCGATGCCTTGCGGGACTACGGTGCCGCTATCGGCCTGGCGTTCCAGGTCGTCGACGACATTCTGGACGTGACGGCCGACGCCGCCACGCTGGGCAAGACAGCCGGCAAGGATGCGGCCCAAAACAAACCCACCTTCGTCTCGCTGATGGGGCTGGAGGCTTCGCAGCGCTATGCACAAGAATTGCTGGCAAAAGCCCTGGCCAGTCTTCAGGCCAGCCAGCTTGAAAATACCCACGCCTTGCGGGCACTGGCCGACATGCTGGTCAACCGGCAGCACTGATCACGGCCTGGCCCGGCCATAAAGGAAACACACCACGATGTACTCATTGCTCGAAACCATCAACAGTCCGGCTGACCTGCGCAGGCTGCCACGCGCGCAGATCAAGACGCTGGCCGACGAATTGCGCGCCTACGTGCTCGACAGCGTTTCCAAAACCGGTGGGCATCTAAGCTCCAACCTGGGCACGGTCGAACTGACGGTGGCCCTGCACTATGTCTTTAACACGCCCGACGACCGCCTGGTCTGGGACGTGGGCCACCAAACCTATCCGCACAAGATCCTGACGGGCCGACGCGAACGCATGGCCAGCTTGCGCCAGTTTGGCGGGCTGTCGGGTTTTCCGCGGCGCGACGAGAGCGAGTACGACACGTTCGGTACCGCGCATTCATCGACCTCGATCTCGGCAGCACTCGGCATGGCGCTGGCTTCGCAGTTCAAGGGCGAAGAGCGCAATGCCGTGGCCATCATCGGCGATGGCTCGATGAGCGCCGGCATGGCGTTTGAAGCGCTGAACAATGCCGGTGTGCATGACGACAGCCGCCTGCTGGTGGTGCTCAACGACAACGACATGAGCATCAGTCCGCCCGTGGGCGCGCTCAACCGCCACCTTGCGCAACTGATGAGCGGACGCTTCTATGCGTCGGCCCGGCAGGTCGGCAAGCAGGTGCTGCGCGTGGCGCCGCCGCTGTTGGAGTTGGCCCGTCGGCTCGAATCCCATGCCAAGGGCATGGTCGTGCCGGCTACGCTGTTCGAGAACTTTGGCTTCAACTACATCGGCCCGATCGACGGCCATGACCTGGAATCACTGATTCCCACGATGGAAAATATCAAGCACCTGCTGGCGACCGGCGCAGGGCCGCAGTTCCTGCATGTCGTGACGAAAAAAGGCCAGGGCTACAAGCTCGCCGAAGCCGATCCGATTGCCTATCACGGCCCCGGCAAGTTCGATCCATCCTTGGGCTTGCAGAAGTCCAGCACGCCCGCCAAGCAAACCTTTACCCAGGTGTTTGGCCGCTGGCTTTGCGACATGGCCGAGCACGACCCGCGCCTGGTCGGCATCACACCGGCCATGCGCGAAGGTTCGGGCATGGTGGAGTTCCACCGCCGCTTTCCCAAGCGATACCACGATGTCGGCATTGCCGAGCAGCATGCGGTGACCTTTGCCGCCGGCATGGCCTGCGAGGGCCTCAAGCCCGTGGTGGCGATTTACTCGACCTTTTTGCAGCGCGGCTACGACCAGCTGATTCACGACGTGGCGCTGCAAAACCTGCCGGTGGTGTTTGCCCTTGACCGCGCCGGGCTGGTGGGTGCCGATGGTGCCACCCATGCCGGTGCCTACGACATTCCATTTTTGCGCTGTATTCCCAACATGGGCATTGCCTGCCCGGCTGACGAAAACGAGTGCCGCAAATTGCTGACCAGCGCATTCGAGCAGAACTCGCCGGTGGCCGTTCGCTATCCGCGTGGCGCTGGCGTGGGTGTCGAGCCCGAGGCGGGTTTGAAGTCGCTTCCGTTTGGCAAGGGCGAGGTGCGCCGGGAAGGCCATCACATTGCCATTCTCGCTTTCGGAACGCTGCTGTACCCGGCGCTGCAGGCGGCTGAAAAGCTTGGCGCAACCGTTGTCAACATGCGCTGGGCCAAGCCGCTGGACACTGAACTGCTGCTGAAAATCGCCGCCAGCCATGAAGCCCTGGTGACAGTGGAAGAGGGTGCCGTCATGGGCGGTGCAGGCAGCGCAGTCGGTGAAGCATTGCAGGCAGCAGGCATTCTCAGGCCACTATTGCAGCTCGGGCTGTCCGACGAGTTCATTGAGCACGGTGACCCGGCTCATCTGCTCGCCTTGCAGGGCCTGGATGCCGCCGGCATTGAGGCCGCCATCCGCCAGCGTTTTGGTGACATCAAGGTTCACGACCCGCTGGCCAAGGTCATACTGAAATCGGTGGCCTGACCAAGCAGGGGCACAGAAGAACTTGTCCACCGCGTTTGGCACCTGCCTGCCGTTTTTGCGCTTTTCTACGGGTAACAACGGGGCGAAAGCGGTACAAAAACTGACAAAATGTCAGACAGGCCGCTACCGGCGGCCATCGTGACTGTCACGGGCATGGCCGCAAGAAATCTTGGGTGCTGACCGACAGGCAAATACGACACAAGCAATCGTTAACTTTTCAAAAAGAGAGCACTCATGGATCGTCGATCACTCATTAAAAACGCTGGCATTGCCGGTGTGCTGGCTGCAGGCATTGCACCCGCCGTGCATGCGCAGACCGCTGTTCGCTGGCGCATGGCGTCCAGCTTTCCCAAATCGCTGGACACCATTTTTGGCAGCGGCGAAATGTTCGCCAAGACGGTGAAAGCCCTGTCAGGCGGCAAGTTTGAAGTGTCGGTGCATGCGGCCGGCGAACTGATGCCGGCCTTTGGCGTCGTCGATGCCGTGCAAAACGGCACCGTCGAGATGGCGCAAACGGCGTCTTACTATTTCTCTGGCAAGGACCCGATTTTTGCTTTTGGCTGCGCCGTGCCTTTCGGCCTGACGGCCCGCCAGATGGATTCCTGGATGGAACACGGCAACGGCCGCAAGCTGATGGATGCGTTCTACGCCCAGTACAACATCAAGAGCCGCAGCGCCGGCAACACCGGCACCCAGATGGGCGGCTGGTACCGCAAGGAAATCAAGACTGTCGCTGACCTGAAGGGCCTGAAGATGCGCCTGGGCGGCGGGTTGTTCGGCGAAGCCATGCAAAAGCTCGGCGTCGTGCCGCAGAACATGCCGGCGGGCGAGGTGTACCAGGCTCTTGAAAAAGGCACGCTTGACGCGGTGGAGTTTGTCGGTCCTTACGACGACGAAAAGCTCGGCTTCAACAAGGTTGCGCCGTTTTATTACTACCCCGGCTGGTGGGAAGGCGGCGCCGAGCTGGAGTTCTTCATCAACACCAAAGCCTATGCAGCGCTGAGCCCCGAATTCCAGGCCATCGTCGATGCGGCCACCGCCGTTGCGGCCCGCGACATGACGGCCAAGTACGATGCCGTCAACCCGATTGCCCTGAAAAAGCTGGTCGGCGCCAAGACCCAGCTCAAGGCCTTCCCCAAAGCCATCATGGATGCCGGCTACAAGGCGTCGATGGAAGTGTTTGCCGAGCACGAGGCCAAGTCGCCCGAGTTCAAGAAGATTCATACCGACATGCGTGCGTTCCAGCGTGACCAGTTACTGTGGGCACGTTTCTCTGAATCGGCTTTCAGCAACTACATGGCGTCGGTCAAGATCTAAACGCTGACCAGTCAGTACCCGTTAAAAAGCCTGGCTGCATCTCTGCGGCCAGGCTTTTTTTGGTTTGGCCAACAGCGCCGGCCACCCGGTTCACCGTGAAAATCACCGGGCCGGCTTGGCGCTTCTCGCAAGCGCCTCCTGCATCGCCTTCATTGGATCGATTGCCTCGGCGGCTGGCGCTTCAGCATCGTTTTCTGCCGGTACTGCCTCGCCGCCAGGCATCTCCGGATCGACAGGAAAAGGCTCAGGTTCCGGCATGCGCAGGATGTCCATGATTTCCGAGTTGCTCAGGCTTTTTTCCTTCACGATGCCGCCGGTCACCAGTGACGGGTAGATCATGATGGAAGCCACCATGATCAGTTGCAGGCAGATGAAGGCGATGGAGCCCTTGTAAATCTCGTTGGTGGTGACGGCCTTGATGTTCTGGCCCGTCACGCGGTCCTTGTAGTCCTTTTTGGCCGCCACGCTGCGCAGGTAAAACAGCGCAAAGCCAAACGGCGGCGTCAGGAACGAGGTTTGCAGGTTCATGGCGATGATGACGCCAAACCAGATCATCGCCGCATCCGGCGTCATGCCCGGAACCAGGCCTGGCAGGATTTTTTCAGCCGCCGGCGCCAGCAGCGGAATCACGATGAAGGCGATTTCAAAGAAGTCGATGAACATGCCCAGGATGAACACCAGGATGTTCACGACGATCAAAAAGCCCCAGCCGCCGCCCGGAATGCTGTCAAACAGATGCTCGACCCAGATATGGCCGTCTGCGGCATTGAACACGAAGCTGAACACCGTCGAGCCGATCAGGATGAACAGCACGAACGACGCCAGCTTGGCCGTGTTGTCAAGCGCTTGCTTGAGCAGCGACCACGACAGGCGCCTTTTGCCAAGTCCCAGAATCAACGCGCCCAGCGCGCCCATGGCGCCGCCTTCGGTGGGTGTGGCCACGCCCAGAAAAATCGTGCCCAGCACCAGAAAGATCAGGATCAGTGGCGGCATCAGCACAAATGTCACCTGCTCGGCCAGACGCGACAGCAGGCCCAGGCGGCTGACCTTGTTGATGATGGCCAGCGCCAAGCCGGTCAGCGACGCCAGCGTCATCGACAGGATGACGATTTCATCCCCCGGTGCAGGCATGCTGCGCTCCAGCCAGACCGTCAGCAACTGGTTGTGCACCTGCGCCCAGCCAAAGCCGACTGCCGTGCAGATCAACGCCAGCACCAGCAAGGAACGGTGGCCCGAACTGCCCGTGGGCTCGCGGTAAATGCGCGCCTCCTGCGGCAGCGCCGGCACCAGGGCCGGTTTGAAGAGGGCCACCACGACGATGAACAGGATGTAAAGGCCAACCAGCAGCAGGCCGGGCACCAGCGCGCCCGAATACATGTCGCCCACTGATCGGCCGAGCTGGTCAGCCAGCACGATCAGCACCAGGGAAGGCGGAACCGCCTGCGCCAGCGTGCCCGACGCGGTGATGGCGCCTGTGGCAATCACCCGGCTGTAGCCATAGCGCAGCATGATGGGCAGCGAGATCAGGCCCATCGAGATCACCGCTGCGGCTACCACGCCGGTGGTGGCCGCCAGCAGCGCGCCCACCAGGATCACCGCGATGGCCAGTCCGCCGCGCAGCGGGCCAAACACCTGGCCGACGGTTTCCAGCAGGTCCTCGGCCATGCCGGAACGCTCCAGGATGATGCCCATGAAGGTGAAAAACGGAATCGCCAGCAGTGTGTCGTTCTGCATGATGCCGAAGATGCGCAGCGGCAGTGCCTGGAACAGTGCGGCCGGAAAAATTCCGGACTCAATGCCGATAAAGCCAAACCCCAGGCCGGCGGCAGCCAGTGCAAAAGCCACCGGAAAACCGGTCAGCAGCAGGAGCAAAAGCCCCCCGAACATGAGCGGCACAAACTGTTGTGCCAAAAAGGTGGTCTGCATTCAGGATTTCCCGGCCAGTTTGCGGGCGGCAACGGCCTCCAGCTCTTCAATGTGTTTTTGTTCGTCGGACTTGACGTCCTCGCCCGATATGACGTCCGGCCCCTGGCCTGTCAGAAACGCCACGCGCTTGATCAGCTCGGACAGGCCTTGCAGCATGAGCAGGGCAAAGCCCAGCGGCACCAGGCCGTACACCGGCCAGCGGATCAGGCCGCCGGCATTGTGCGACATTTCACCTGATTCCAGCGCCTGCATGAACAGCGGCCAGCTCAGCGAGATGATGATGACGCAAAACGGGAACAGCACCGCCAGGATGCCAACAACGTCGATCCAGTTGCGTGTCCGGTCACTGAAGCGCGAGGAAAGAAAATCGATGCGCACATGTGAATTTTTCAGCAAACCGTAGCCAGCGCCTAGCAGAAACACCCCGGCAAACAGGTACCACTGGATTTCAAGCAGCGCGTTTGAACTGGAGTCGAAGATTTTTCGAACGATGGCATTGCCTGCGCTGATCAGCGTGGTCGCCAGGATCAGCCACATGGTGACTTTCCCGACCAGGGTGTTCAGGCCATCCACGGCCTGTGAGAGTTTAAGTAATGCGCGCAATTTTTTGTCTCCGGATTAAAGAACGACGTCACATCAAGCGATCAGGCCAGGCTGGATGAGTCTGGTCGATACAGTTTTGTGTAACGGGAAGGATTCTAAAGAACTGTTTTGCCACTGATGAACAGTGTTGTCCCTTGAAGCCTTTTTTTTATTGCGCGGGCCCGCTGAATTCGAAGCGATAGCGATCTGACCGGCAACCGCTTTATGCAAAAAGCAAAATTCCCTGTGGTGAGCTTGCTATTTAATTAATAGCTGTAAACGATTTTGCAGCATGCGAAAAATGCCTTTTTTATATAAATTTGGCCAGCAGGTCAGAGTGGTTCTGGGTTGGTGGCGTGGCGCTGGCCTTCCTGCGCGCCAGTCACCGGGTTTGCTGCGCTGAAAATCAGACGACTTCGACGCCGCTGCCCTCGACCATCGTGCCTATCTGGCGCGCGCCTTCAAAGCCGTGGCGTTGAAAGCACGCCAGCACTGCATCGGCTGCCTCGGGCGCGCAGGCCACCAGCAGGCCGCCGCTGGTTTGCGGGTCGCTCAGCAGGGCTTTGCGGGCCACGCTGATATCGGCCGGCAGTGAAACTTCTGCGCTGTAGCCTTCCCAGTTGCGGCCTGAAGCGCCGGTGACCATGCCTTGCTCCGCGAGTTCGAGCACGCCGGGCAGCAGCGGAACCTGGTCGAGCTGAATCTGCATTTTGAGCGCGGCGCCGCGCGCCAGTTCAAGCCCATGGCCGAGCAAACCAAAGCCGGTCACGTCGGTCAAGGCATGCACCGCATCCATCTTTGACAACTCAATGCCCGGCTTGTTCAGCTGGGTGGTGACGGCAATCATCTGTGCGTAGCCTTCGGCGCTCAGCGCTTCTTTTTTCAGCGCGGCCGACAAGATGCCGACGCCCAGCGGCTTGCCCAGAATCAGCACGTCGCCCAGCTTGGCACCGGAGTTTTTCTTGACCTGCGAAGGATGGATCAGCCCCATCACCACCAAACCGTAAATCGGCTCGACCGAGTCAATCGTATGGCCGCCCGCGATCGGAATGCCGGCATCGCGGCACACGTCCTGGCCACCGCGCAAGATGGCGCCTATGGTTTCCAGGGGCAGCACGTTGATCGGCATGCCAACGATGCCCAGCGCCATGATGGGCGTGCCGCCCATGGCGTACACGTCGCTGATGGCGTTGGTCGCGGCAATGCGGCCGAATTCATAGGGGTCGTCAACGATCGGCATGAAGAAGTCGGTGGTGGCAATCAGGGCCTGCTCGTCGTTGAGCTTGTAAACCGCGGCATCGTCGGCGGTTTCAATGCCTACCAGCAGCTCGGGTGGCAAGTTCAGCCCCGGCATATTGCTGGAATTTTTCAGGATTTCACTGAGCACGCCAGGCGCAATCTTGCAGCCGCAGCCGCCGCCGTGCGACAGGCTGGTCAGGCGGGGGACAGCGGGAATTTTCAGGGTGTCGGATGTCGTCATCAGGATGCTTTCAAAGGCGAAAAAGACAGGGTAGGCCGGTCGCGCAGGCTGTCAGGGGCACCCAGCGCAGAAGCCAGCAAGTTTATGACAAGGCGCTTTTCTTGCTGTGGCGAAAACAAGACTGCCCGTGCGCTGCACTGGCTTTGCAGCAGCGCCAGAAAATCCGGCTCCGCCGCGCAGCGCCGCACCAGCGCCGCCAGCTGCGCATCATGGCCGGGTGAAAAGTAACCGGCATAGGTTTCGCCGAGCATTCCGATGTTGCCGCTGATGCGCGTCGCCAGCACCGGCGTGCCCGACTGCACGGCTTCCAGAATGACCTGCGCGCCGCCCTCCATCAGCGAGCAGTTCACCAGGACGTGCGCGCGCTTGATGCGCTGGCGGGTGGCCGCGCGGCTCAAGCCGCCAAACCAGCGGTAGCGCGCGGTGTGTTGTTCCGTGGCGCGGGCAGCGACTGCAAAAGTCGGCGCCAGCGCCATGCCGATCTGTTCAAAATGAACACCGGCGGCAAAGTCACAGGCCGCAGCCCGCATGAAGGTCAGCGGGTCTTTTTCGTCACGCAGATGGCCGACCATGAGCACGCCAAAACGGCGGGTGGACTTGTCGGCAGGCTTCAACGCCGGGGCTGACTGGTAAATCACCTGTGTCTTGCTCCGCCACACTTCCGGCAATGCCGCCAGTCCGGCGTCCTGCAGCACCACCAGATGCGTCGCCAGCGCCAGCGACTGCTGCGCTTGAGCATCATTGTGGATGTCGCGGTACAGGTCGGTGCCGGTCAGCACCACAACCAGCGGTTTGTCGGGCCAGGCCTTGGCCCAGGCCCGGATCGAAGCTGCCGAACGCAGGGCGTGCAGCGCCACCAGCGCTTGTGGTGTGCGCTGCAGCAACGGCGATGGCCAGTGCGGCAACAGCGCAATGTCACAATGATTCGACAAGAAATTTGCCCAGCGGTAAGCTGTGTGCCAGTTGCCGTTATTTGATTCGGCCATCGCCGGGCTTACCAGGACCACTGTTTTGGCTTTAGATTCCATACCCAATACATCACCCAATTTGATCGATTCACCTCTCATGCGCAAGGCGGACCGGGAACTCCTGTCGCTCGCGCTGATGGACGCGCGCAATCATACGCTGCACCTTTTCGGGCAGTACCAGAACGCGTTGGAGAAAACCGGATTTGCCGTGCCCCTGCTTGCCACGCTGAATCCGCCGCTGTGGGAACTGGGCCATGTGGCCTGGTTTCAGGAGCGCTGGATTGGCCGCAACCTGCAGCGGGCGCGGGGCACGCGTTGCGACCCGGCACAGGCCCGCCAGGCGTCCATCGAGCCCAACGCAGACCGCTGGTGGGATTCGGACCAGGTGCCGCATGATTCGCGCTGGACACTGGATGTCCCGGACATGGCCAATTGCCGGGCGTATCTGTTGAACACGCTGGAAAGCACACTGGAGTTGCTTGAAAAAGCCGACAGCGACGATGACGCCTTGTACTTTTACCGCCTGTGCCTGTTTCATGAAGACATGCACGGCGAAGCGCTGACCATCATGGCGCAGACCATTGGCTTGCCGCTGGACAAGCCCTTGCAGTCGGCCTTTACGCCACCACCGATGGCGCTGCGCGAGCCAATGCTGATTCCTGCCACGACCTGGCAGATGGGCACTGCCTCAGGCGCCGGCGCCGGTTCAGGGTTCGCGTTTGACAACGAAAAGCAGGGCCACACCGTCAACGTGCCCGAGTTTGAAATTGACGCCCAGGCTGTGACCTGGGCGCAGTACGTCGAGTTTGTGGCCGATGGCGGTTACGACCGGCAGGAATTGTGGCACCCGGACGGCTGGCAATGGCTGCAGGCGCAAGCGGCGAGCGAGGGCCGCCGGGGGCCGCGTTACGTCGAGCAGATCGGCATCGGCAGCGGTGCGGTCATCCAGACGCGGTTTGGCCAGCCCATGCGCATGCAGGGCACCCAGCCCGCCATGCACATGACCTGGTGGGAAGCCGACGCCTGGTGCCGCTGGGCCGGCCGCCGGCTGCCCGCCGAGGTGGAATGGGAAGTGGCGGCCCACACCGCGTCGCGCCGGGGTTTTCGCTGGGGCGGGGTGTGGGAGTGGATGGGCACGACGTTCCGGCCTTATCCGGGTTTTGCGCCAGATCCGTACCAAACCTATTCTGAGCCCTGGTTCGGCACGCACAAGGTGTTGCGCGGCGGCTCGTTTGCGACCCGTGCGCGCATGAAATATCCGAAATACCGTAATTTCTATATGCCTGGGCGGGACGATATGTTTTGTGGGTTCAGGTCTTGCGCGCTATGAAATAAATAACTGCTTACCCAATCTGGTATTGCGCCGGAAGCTTATTTGGTTTGATATCTGTTTTGTCATTGCGGACTTGATCCGCAATCCATGACCCGGCTGGGTGAAAGGCATGGTTCCCGGGTCGGGTCCGAAATAGTATGGATTTCCTGTGTTGCGCCGTCATCTGAATCGTCAAACAGACGCGCATTTCGTGGGAAAACATGGCTGCTCCTGCTTGGCGGCTTGAAAAGTTGCTATCACGCAGCCATGCTGTGTCGTCACACTTTGCGCAGCAACCCACCCATCCTCAAGCCGCTTTCGCTTTGCGGTAGCTCCACCAAGGCAACAGCGCGCGCAGGGACAGCACCTTGCCGCTCCCGGCCTGCGCGCCGCTGTAGCCGGGCAGCTGGTTCAGCGTGGTTTGCCATTCGTCGCTTTGCAGTTCCTTGATCAGCGCCTGCACTTGCGGCGTGGGCAGTTCGGAGTTCAGGCAGACCAGGTGGTAGCGCTCTTGCACCAGGGGCACAAACCCCAGGCCTTTTTCCCGGGCGGCGGCTTCGATGCCCAGGCCGGCGTCGGCCGCGCCGCTGGCAATGGCTTGCGCCACGGCGGTGTGCGACGGTTCCTGGCTGTCGTAGCCTTCAATAGCGGACGGCGCCAGGCCGGCTTCGGCCAGCAGGTCGTCAAGCAGTACACGCGTTCCCGTACCTTCGGACCGGTTGACATAGCGCATGCCGGGCAGCGCCAGATCGGCCAGCCCCTCAATTTGCAGCGGATTATGTCTGGCCACCATCAGGCCTTGCTTGCGGTGTGCAAAGCCGATCAGCTTGTGCAGGCCGGGCTTGAGCAAACTGCGGTAGGTGCGCGCCGACGCCGAATGGCGCGCCGGCTGGTCGCGGACGTGAAACCCGGCCATCATGCAGCGCCCGTCGTTCAGCGCTGCCATGGCATCGACGCTGCCCATGAAGCGAATGTCCAGGTGCAGGCCGTGTGCGCTGGTCTGGTCGCGCAACGCCGACAGCGCCGCGTCGTGGCTGGCAAACAGGGTCAGCACATGGGCGTTGTCGTCAAAAGCGGTTGAAAAAGCGCGTTCGATGTCGCCACGCAGGGCTTCGATCTGCGGTGCCAGCCGGGCCTGCGCCTGGCGTTCGGCCCAGAGCAGCTTTTCGCCGAATTCCGTCAGGCGCGCGCGCTGGCCCTTGTCCCAGACGATCAGGCTGCGGCCCAGCGTCTGCTCCCATTCCTTGAGCGCGCCCCAGACATGGCGGTAAGAAAAGTCGAGCGCCTTGGCGGCTTTTGAGATCGAGCCCTGCTCGCTGACGGCATGCAGGATGTCCATCATCGGGTTGCGGATCAGCGCGTCTTTGCCGCGCTGGGGGCTCAGGAGGTAAGAGAGTTCGACTTTGTGCATGGGGTGTGCACGGATTATCGATGCGGGCCATGGCGCTGCACGGTTTGTCGCCGTCCGTTTTTCCTATGCAAACAGCTTCCTAACGACAAATACCTAAGGGCCGGGAAAGTAGGAAAGCTGCGCTACAGTCTCGCCACCCCTGACCCATGAACACCTTTTCCGACAGCGTCGTTACCGCTTTTTCGCTCATCACCTCACTGGATCCGCTGTTTGCCGGCATCGTTGGCTTGTCGTTGTCTGTCAGCGCGCTGGCCTGCCTGATTGCCTGCAGCGTCGGGCTGCTGCTGGGCGCCTGGCTGGGTGTGGCGCGCTTTCGCGGTCGGGCTGTCGTGCTGGCGCTGCTCAATACCGCGCTGGCCCTGCCTTCGGTGGTGGTCGGGCTGGTGGTGTATTTGCTGCTGTCACGCACCGGGCCGCTGGGTTTTCTGGGCTGGCTGTTTTCCTTCAAGGCGATGGTGCTGGCGCAAACCGTGCTGGTGCTGCCGATGGTGACGGCGCTGGTACGCCAGACGATCGACGACGCCGACCGCAGCCACGGCGAGCAGTTCCAGTCGATGGGCGCGGGGCGCTTTGTGCGCAGCCTGATTTTGCTGTGGGACGAGCGCTATGCCTTGCTCACGGTGCTGATGGCTGCGTTTGGCCGGGCCATATCCGAGGTCGGCGCAGTGATGGTGGTGGGTGGCAATATTGAAGGCTTCACGCGGGTCATGACGACGTCGATTGCGCTGGAAACCAGCAAGGGCGACTTGCCGCTGGCGCTGGCGCTGGGCATCGTGCTGCTGGGCGTGGTGCTGCTGCTCAATGTCCTGATTGCCGTGGTTCGGGGTTGGCGCGAGCGGCTCGACGACCCTTTGCCCACCGCTGAAAAACTGCTGCTGGCGCAGACAGTGGCACCCAGCGCTGCGCCATGACACCGATCTTCAGCCTGGACGCTGTCAGTGTGAATTTTGGCCCTGTGCAGGCCTTGCGCCACTGCACGCTGCACATCAACGCTGGCGAACGGCTGGCGCTGGTGGGCTCCAACGGCAGTGGAAAAAGCACCTTGCTGCGAACGCTGCATGGGCTGATCACGCCAGCGGCGGGCAGTTTTCAGCAGGATCTGCGGGTGCGCCAGGCCATGCTGTTCCAGCGCCCTTATATGCTGCGCGCCAGCGTGCTGCACAACGTGGCCCTGGGTTTGTGGCTCAACGGGGTGTCCTGGAAAAGCGCCAAGGCGCAGGCGCTGCAGGCGCTGGAGCGCGTCGGGCTGGCCGATTTGACGAACCGTTCAGCCAAAGCCCTGTCGGGCGGTCAGCAACAGCGCGTGGCCTTGGCGCGGGCCTGGGCCCTGAAGCCGCAGGTCTTGCTGCTCGATGAACCCACGTCCAGCCTGGACCCGGCGGCCAAGCGCGAGGTCGAGCGGCTGATGGCCGAATTTGCCGACGATGGCATGACGCTGATTTTCAGCAGCCACAACCTGGGCCAGGTCAAGCGCCTGGCCAGCCGCGTGATGTATCTGGAGCAGGGCCGCTTGATTGCCGATTTGCCGAACGCTGCTTTTTTCGGGGGGCCTTTGCCGCCGGCTGCTGCCCATTTTTTAAAAGGAGAACTCGGATGAATGGTTTCAACAGGTTTTTCAAGCCTTTCAGGCTTCTTGCGCTCGTCCCGCTTTCCCTGGCAGCTACTGTTTCGATAGCGCAGACGCCCAGCATCGTGATGGCGTCCACGACCTCGACCGAGCAGTCGGGGCTGTTCACCTATTTGCTGCCGGAATTCAAGAAAGCCACCGGCATCGACGTGAAAGTGGTGGCGGTCGGCACCGGCCAGGCCATCGACATGGGCCGCCGGGGCGATGCCGATGTGCTGTTCGTCCACGACCAGGCGGCCGAAGAAAAAGTGGTGGCCGAAGGCTTTGCCCTCAAGCGCTACCCGGTCATGTACAACGACTTCGTGCTGATTGGCCCGGCCGCTGATCCGGCGAAGGTCAAGGGCAAGGACATCAGCGAAGCGCTGAAAAAGCTCAGCACTGCCAATGCCGGTTTCATTTCGCGCGGTGACAAGAGCGGTACCCATGCGGCCGAATTGCGCTATTGGAAAACGGCGGGTGTCGAGCCGACCGCCTTTGCCGGCTACAAGGCCTGCGGTTGCGGCATGGGGCCGGCGCTGAACATGGCTTCCAGCCTGGGCGCTTATGTGCTGGCCGACCGGGGCACCTGGCTGAACTTCAAGAACCGAGCCGATCTGGCGGTGCTGGTCGAGGGCGACAAGCGACTGTTCAACCAGTACGGCGTGATGGTCGTCAACCCGGCCAAGCATCCGCAGGTCAAGGGCGCGCAAGCGCAGAAGTTTGTGGACTGGGTGATTTCCCCCGCCGGGCAGGGCGTGATTGCCAGCTACAAAATTGGGGGCCAGCAGCTGTTCTTTCCGAACGCAGAGAGGTGATGCGCCGCTGGCTGCTGCCTGTCGGGTGTCGGGCTAACCGACCAGCGCAGCAGACTTCACCTGCGCCCAGACCGGCTTGCCGGGCTCCAGGCCCAGCGCATCGGCGGCCCGCGCGGTAATGCGCGCCAGCAGCACCGATTCGCCGCACGTCAGCTGCACCAGTGCCTGCGAAGGATGGGTGTCCGGCACGATGGCCTTGACCTCGCACTGCAGCAGGTTCTGAATGCTGGTGGCGCTTGGCGCTTGCGTGGACAGGCTCACGTCGCGTGCCAGTACGCGCACCCGCACCCGGGTGCCCGTCGCCAGGCCGCTGTCGCGCAGCCAAAGGCTGCCGCCGGCAAACGCCATGCGCATCAGGTGCCAGCGCGCATCGCGTTCCACCACCGCGCCTTCGAGCAGCGCGCCGGCGTCTTCGCCCAGCACCACCGGCAGATCAATGCGCGCCAAGACGTCGGTGACGGCGCCGGCGGACACGACGCGTCCCTGGTCCAGCACCACCAGCGTGTCGGCCAGCCGCGCCACTTCGTCGGCCGAATGCGTGACATAAAGCATCGGAATGTGCAACTCGTCGCGCAGCCGCTCCAGCCAGGGCAGGATGTCCTGGCGACGCGCATGGTCCAGCGCGGCCAGTGGTTCATCGAGCAGCAGCACCCGGGGCTGGGTTGCCAGGGCGCGGGCAATCGCCACGCGCTGCCGTTCACCGCCCGAGAGCTGGTGGGTACGGCGCGC
This sequence comes from Polaromonas sp. CG_9.7, assembly GCF_015752205.1. GTDB lineage: Bacteria > Pseudomonadota > Gammaproteobacteria > Burkholderiales > Burkholderiaceae_C > Polaromonas. The sequence continues at coordinate 183,745 of NZ_JADOVG010000005.1, read as the reverse complement.
CAGCAGGCCGCCAATGCCCAGCAGCTTGATGGCCGCTTCCAGCGCCAGCGCGCTTTCGCCTGACTTGACGCGGCGCAGGCCGTAACTCAGGTTGCCCTGAACATCGAGATGGTCAAACAGGCTGGCTTCCTGGAAGACATAGCCGAGTGGGCGTTGCCAGGTGGGCAGAAAAATGCGGCGGCTGTCGTCCTGCCAGGTCTGGCCGGCAATCTCGATCAGTGCGCCATCGGCCCGCTCCAGGCCGGCCACACAGCGCAGCAGCGTGGTCTTGCCCGAGCCCGACGGGCCAAACAGCACGGCGATGCCGCGCGGCGGCAGCAACAGGTCGGCCTCCAGCGTGAAGGCGGGCCGCTGCAGCGACAGGCGAATGCGGTTGTTGTCCATGCCGGTCACGCCAGCACGCGCGCATTGCGCCGGTTCAGCAAGGCCAGGCCCAGCAGCACAGTGAATGAAAACAGCACCATGCCACCGGCCAGCCAATGCGCCTGCGCATACTCCATGGCTTCGACATGCCCGTAAATCTGGGTGGACACCACCCGCGTCTGGCCGGGAATGTTGCCGCCAATCATCAACACCACACCGAACTCGCCGACCGTATGGGCGAAGCTCAAAATGGCGGCAGTGATGAAGCCTGGCTTGGCCAGCGGCAGCGCAACGCTGAAAAAAGCATCCAGTGGCCGCGCACGCAGTGTGGCGGCGACCTCCATCGGGCGGCTGCCAATGGCTTCAAAAGCGTGCTGCAGCGGCTGCACCGCGAAAGGCAGCGAATAAATCACCGAGCCGATCAACAGCCCGCCAAAGCTGAAGGGCAGCAAGCCCAGTCCCAGGGCCTGCGTGAACTGTCCGCCCCATCCGTTCGGCCCCAGCGACACCAGCAGGTAAAAACCCAGCACCGTGGGCGGCAACACCAGCGGCAGTGCCACAACGGCCCCCACGGGCGCCCGCCAGCGCGATGGGGTACGCGCCAGCCACCAGGCCAGCGGTGTCGCCAGCAGCAAGAGCAATACGGTGGTCAGGCTCGCCAGCTTGAGCGTGAGCCAGACGGCGGCCAGGTCTTCTGCGCTGAACGGCATGGAACGTGCTGCTCAGAACTCGTAGCCGTGGGAAAGGATGATGGCGCGGGCTTTTTCACCGCGCAAATAGCCGGTCAGCGCCAGCGCTGCAGGGTTGTCCTTGCCAGGGTTCAGCAGCACGGCGTCCTGCAGAATCGGCGCATGCAGCCTGGCCGGAACCACCCAGGCAGAGCCTTTGGCAATGCGGCCATCGGCCATGACCTGGGACAGGGCCACAAAGCCCACGGGCGCATTGCCGGTGGCGACGAACTGGTAGGCCTGGGCAATGCTTTCGCCCTGCACAAAACGCGGCTGCAGGCGCTGCAGCAAGCCCAGCCGCGTCATCGACTCGATGGCGGCAGCGCCGTAAGGGGCGAGCTTGGGATCGGCCAGCGCGACTTTGCCGTCGGTGCTGGTGCGCAGCACGTCGCCTTTGTCGTCAACCACGCCCGGCTGCGCACTCCACAGCACCAGCCGGCCCGTGGCATAGGTAAAACGTGTGCCTGCCACGGCAAAGCCTTCTTTTTCGAGCAGGGCGGGGGTTTCCTTGTCGGCGGCCAGCAGTACCTGAAATGGCGCACCGTTCCTGATTTGCGCATAGAACTTTCCGGTGGCGCCAAAGGCCAAAACCGCCTTGTGGCCAGTGTCTTGCGCAAAGGCTTCGGCAATTTTTTGCATCGGCGCGGTGAAGTTGGCGGCGACGGCCACCGAGACCTCTGCCGCATGGGAAACGCCCAGCGTCAGAGCGGCAATGGCGATCCAACGGCAGAAAAACTTCATCATGGCGGGCTCGCTATTCAAAAATGGAATAGCGAAAGTATAGCCAACCGATGCTCTGGCAGACCGACAATGCGGGCATGCAAAAACCCCAACTCCAGCTGGCGGGCGCGCTAGGCCACGAGGCCGCTGACAAGCGCATCGACATGCTTCGCCGCATTGGCGAGACCGGCTCAATTTCCGAAGCGGCACGCGCCGCCGGTGTCAGTTACAAGGCGGGCTGGCAGGCGATTGACACGCTGAGCAACCTTGCGGGCATTGCGCTGGTCGAGCGGGTGGTGGGCGGCGTGGGCGGCGGCGGTGCGCGCCTGAGTGATGCGGGCCAGGAACTGTTGCGTGCTGCGGATGAACTGGCGCAGGCGCGCGCCCAGGTGCTGGCGCGTCTGGCGCGAAGAGCGGGTGAAGGCGATCATTTGCCCAAGGCTTCTGCGCTGGCCGCACTTGGTTTGCGCACCAGCATGCGCAACCAGCTGCCTTGCACCATCGTGCGCCTGCACGCCCATGGCCAGACGGTGCGCGTGCAACTGGAACTGGCCGGTGCACTGCGGCTGGTGTCGCGCATCACCCGGGAAAGCGCGCAACTCTTGGCGCTGCATCCCGGCCAGCAACTGCTGGCTTTGTGCAAGGCCACCGCCGTCAAGGTGTCCGCCGGCGATCTGCCGGCTGAAGCTGGCAACTGGCTGCACGGTCGGGCGACACGCGTTTCGCGTGCTGCCGGTGGTGGCGAAGTGGCGCTGGAACTCGCCGGTGGCCTGCAGCTGGTGGGTTTTTGCGGCGCGGACAGCGGTTTGAAAGCAGGCCGCCCGGCGCTGGCTTTCATCGACGAGTCCGCTGTTGTGATCGCTGTAGCTGGCTAAGATGATGCAGATTTCGACGCGCTGGCCATGGCGCCTGTCCCTATAATCTCGCCGTGCCTTACCACCCCCATTCCCGCCCGACACATGCCGTGTGGGCACGACTGGCTGCCTGGCTGGGTTTTCTCGCCGTGCTGTCGGCCTTGTGGGCGCCGGTGTCGATGTTGGCCCAGGATGTGCGCAGCGGGCAACTGAGCGGCATTTGCAGCGTCAGCACCAACCTGTCCAGTGCTTCCGATGCGGGACTGAATGATGCGCCGCCGGCTGCCGCGCATTGCAATTTGTGCGCATCGCTGGGCTGGGCGTCGTCGCCGCTGGCGGTGCTGGCAATTCCCAGCTTTCCCAGCCTGCAAGTGGTCGCGTTTGATTTTCCGGCGAACTTCTCCGCCGCCATACCCGGGCTGCCTTTCAGTCGCGGACCTCCTGCACTTTGAACTGATCCGCCTGTGCCGAAGCGATTAAGCCTGACCGTATTCGGGTCAGGCTGGCTGGTGCCACACGGGGCAAATATCCGCCGTCTGCCCCAGGCTTCCTGCACGTTTAGCGTACGTTAAATCACATCGCGGTTCTTCAGCCCGAACGTCAGCAACGGCAACGTAATTGCCATCGATGTTCGTTTTGCATGGGCAGACCAGTAAGCCCCTGATCCCGCGCACTGATCCGGCTGAACTGAACTTCGTGCTGCGGTCCTTCCTGCTAGCCATAGCTCCGATCCATCAAAAAGCTGAACATGAAATTTTCAACTGCTACAAAATTAATAGCCTATAGCGCAACGTGCATGACTGCCATGCCCGCTTTTTCTCATGTTCTTCTGGAAACCAAAACGGCTCCGTCTGGAAGCAACTACAAAGCGGTTTTCCAGGTGGGTCATGGTTGCGAGGGCTCGGCCACCACCGGCATCACGGTGCGGATTCCCGCCGGTTTCCAGGGCGCCAAGCCTTACCCGAAAGCCGGCTGGACGCTGGCGGTGAAGCAGGAAAAACTTGCCCAACCCTACGCTAGCCACGGCAAGCCGGTGACGGAGGACGTGAGCGTGGTGAGCTGGACGGCTGCCAGCCAGGACGCGGCGCTGCCAGATGCCTTTTTCGACGACTTCATGCTGCGCGGAAAACTGCCGGAAACCGCCGGACCGCTGTGGTTCAAGGTGCTGCAAACCTGCGCAAGCGGCAGCCTTGACTGGGGTGACGTTCCCGCCGCAGGCGTATCCTCGAAAGGATTGAAGTTTCCGGCGCTCTTGCTGGATGTCACTGGCCCTGAAACTGCTGCCGCGACAGATTCTGCCCCGGCGCATGCGCCCGGCGCGCATCAACACTGATTCCTGTTCAGACGGAAATAATTCCGGACTGGATTTTTTAACTTTGCCTTGAGAGACTCCCATGAAACTGAAACTATTGACCGCTTCCCTGCTGCTTGCCTGCGGCGCTTTGCAGGCCCAAACCGTTGATGTCAGCGGCGCCTGGGCCCGCGCCACCGTGCCGGGCCAGAAAGGCACGGGTGCTTTCATGAACATCACCGCCAGGGACGGCGCCCGTCTGGTGGGCGTTTCATCGCCGGTGGCCGGCGTGGCGGAAGTGCATGAAATGAAGATGGACAACGACATCATGAAGATGCGCGCCGTGCCCGTGCTGGAACTGCCCGCGGGTCAAGCCGTGCAGCTCAAGCCCGGCGGCTACCACGTCATGCTGATGGACCTGAAGCAGGGCTTGCCCAAGGGCAGCACGGTGCCGCTGACGTTGCGCCTTCAGGATGCGCAGGGTGTGGAAATCAGTCAACTGGTCAGCGTGCCTGTCAGCACAGTGGCCCCGGCAGGCAGCATGGCAGGAAAAGCGGCAGACCACGGCGCCCACAAGCCCTGACCACGGGCAGCATGGCGAAATTTGCAGGGAAATCGCACCGCGGGAAATGCCCGGGGTGTCTGTAACTGCGTGCTTTCGCAGGCCTTGAAGTTGATGAAAACTTGACCTGCGTCATGGCGTGCGGACCGGGCGCGGGGCATGCTGTGCACTCGTTATGAAAATTTGAGGAGCCTGTCATCAAACACACCAGCCTGCAAATCATCCGCGACGAACATTCGTCGCTGGCCGCCATGCTCCGTTCCATGAACATGATGGTGGATCGCGGCCCCGGAGACAATCCTGAGCAGTTTTTCAACGTGCTGCAGGCCATGCTGTTCTACATTGACGAGTTTCCCGAGCGCCTGCACCATCCGAAAGAGTCCGACCTGCTGTTCCCGCGCGTGGTGCGGGCGTCGCCATCGCTCATGGCCGCAGTTGAGCGGCTCGAAAGCGACCACATGAACGGCGAAAAAGCCGTTCGCGAACTCCAGCACCTGCTGCTGGCGTGGGAGCTGCTGGGCGAGCCGCGCCGGCCCGCGTTCACGGTGCAATGCAAGCAGTACATCGCTTTTTACCTGGACCACATGCGGCTTGAGGAAGCCGTGATCCTGCCGGAAGCCGAAAAAGTGCTGACCGATGCCGACTGGAAGGAGCTGGATGCCGCCTTTGAAAAGAACTGCGATCCGCTGACCGGCAAATACCCGCCCGATCCGGCCTATGACCGCCTGTTCACGCGCATCGTGATGCGGGCTCCGGCGCCGATTGGGCTGGGCAGCAGCTGATTCGTCAGGACTGCGCAGCCGCTGTTGCCGCAACCATGGTAAGTCCTTTGAAATTCAAGGAAAATAGTGCTTTTGCGTTTGCCTAGCTTATTCGGGAAGCTATGAAAAACGTAGCAGTCTTGATGCCTGCCACAGTCATCAAGAGCGACCCCGCCACATGGATCAGTGCCACGCCTGCCGCCATGCCATAGCGGGCTTCGAGCAGGTAATCCACGACTTCGGCCGAAAAGGTAGAAAACGTCGTCAGCCCACCCAGAAATCCGGTAATCAAGAGCAGGCGCCAGACCGGGTCGATCTGCGGGATGGCCTGGAACACTGCAATGGCGATGCCGATCAGGTAGCCGCCCAGCAGGTTGGCGGCCAGCGTGCCCCAGGGAATCAATCCGCCGGGCGACAGCCACAGCGCCAATCCCCATCGGGACAGCGCGCCCGCCGAGGCGCCGATGCAAATCGCCAGTACCGCGCCCATGGCGTCAGTTGGCCATTTTTTGCGGCAGCCACGTGACGATGCCGGGAAAGACATAAATCAGTGCCACCGCCGCGCACATCAGCAAAAACATCGGCATCGTGACCTTGGCAATCCAGGTCAGCTGGCGCCCGGTCATGCCCTGCAGCACGAACAGGTTAAAGCCGACCGGCGGCGTGATCTGCGCCATCTCGACCACCAGCACGACGAAAATGCCGAACCAGATGGGGTCGATGCCAGCCGCCTGCACCGTGGGCGTGAGCACGCCCATGGTCAGCACCACCATCGAGATGCCGTCCAGAAAGCAGCCCAGGATGATGAAGAACACCGCCAGCGCCACGATCAATTGCGCCCGGCTCAGGCCCAAAGTGCCAATCCATTCGGCCAGGTGACGCGGCAGGCCGACATAGCCCATGGCCAGTGTCAAAAAGGCCGCGCCCGCCAGGATCAGTGCAATCATGCAGTACAGCCGGGTCGCGCCCATGAGCGCATCGCGAAACGTCGCCCAGTTCATCGAACCCTGCAGCGCGGACAACACCAGCGAGCCGACCACGCCGACGGCAGCCGCTTCGGTGGCCGTGGCCACGCCGGAATAGATTGAGCCCAGCACGGCGGCAATCAGGAGCACCACCGGAATCAGGCTGCGCGAACTGGCGATTTTTTGCATGAAGGTGGTCTTGCCGTCGGCGGCTGGTACCTGTTCGGGATGGCGCAGCGCCCAGAACATGATGTAGCCCGAAAACAGCGCGGCCAGCAGCAGCCCCGGAAACACGCCGGCGATGAACAGCTTGGAGATTGACACCTCGGCCGCCACGCCATAGACGATCATGATGATCGATGGTGGGATCAACAAGCCCAGCGTGCTGGCGCCGGCCAGCGTGCCGACGACCATGTGCTCGGGGTAGCCGCGCCGCGTCAGTTCGGGCAGCGTCATCTTGCCGATGGTGGCGCAGGTGGCGGCGCTCGACCCCGACACGGCGGCAAAAATGGTGCAGCCGATCACGTTGGTGTGCAGCAGCCGCCCCGGCAGGCCTTGCACCCAGGGCGCCAGGCCCTTGAACATGTCCTGGCTCAGCCGGGTGCGAAACAGGATTTCGCCCATCCATATAAAGAGGGGCAGGGCGGTCAGCGTCCAGCTCGAAGACGAGCCCCAGACCGTCACGGCCATGGCGTCGCCGGCCGGGCGCGAGGAAAACAGCGTCACCGCCAGCCAGGCCACGCCGGTCAGGCTCAAGCCGACCCAGACGCCGCTGCCCAGAATCAACAGCAGGGCCGCCAGCAGGGCGGCGGTGATGGCAAGGTCGTTCATGAAAAGTCGCTTGTGGGGGGAAAGTGGATCGGTTTATTCATTGCGCGATGCCTCAGCGCTGCTGTGGACCACGCGCTTGCCGGTGATTTCAAGCACCAGCTCATCGACAAAGGCAATCGCCAGGATCACCGCGCCAACAGCCATGCCAATCTGCGGAATCCACAGCGGCGTGGCGTCGCTCGACGTGGAAATGTCGTGAAAGCTGTGCGACTGCCAGGCCAGGCGGCAGCAGTAATAGGCAAACAGGGCGCTTAAGGCGCTGGCAAAGCCCAGCGCCCACAGCTCCAGCCCTTTTTTCCAGCGCCCGGTCAGCGCCCCGAGGATCAGCGTCACCCGGATGTGCTCGCCGCGCTTGAGGGTGTGGGCCAGCGCCAGAAAGCCGCTGGCCGCCATCAGGTAGCCAGCGTAGGCGTCAGTGCCCGGCACATGAAAGTGCAGCTGCCTGCTGACGATGGACAGCACCACCATTGTCAGCAGGCCGACCAGAAACAGCGCGGCCAGTCCAGCGGCGCCGTTGTACAGGGCATCAAGCGCTTTTCGCATTGGCCGTGCTTCAGGACTTGTTGAACGCGTCGATCAGCGCCTTGCCATCGGGTCCGGCTTTTTCCAGCCATTCCTTGAGCATCACATCGCCGACCTTCTTCATGTCGGCCTTGAGCTGCGGCGACGGCGGCAACACGGTCATGCCGTTGGCCTTGAGCTTGTCGAGCGAGTCGGCGTTGGTCTTTTTCGACGCCGCCAGGCCGCGCACTTCGGCGTCCGCCGCTGCCTTGAACACTGCCTGCTTTGTCGGCGCATCAAGCGCATCGAAAGCCGCCTTGTTGACGATGACCGCATTTTTCGGCAGCCAGGCCTGGGTGTCGTAGAAATACTTCAGGCTTTCGTAGGTCTTGGTGTCCATGCCGGTGGAGCCGGAGGACATGTAGGACTCGATCACGCCAGTGGCCATGGCCTGCGACAACTCGGCCGCCTGCACAGTGACCGGCTGGGCGCCCACCAGCTCGGCAATGCGTGCGGTGGACGGGCTGTAAGCGCGCCATTTCACGCCCTTCAGGTCAGCGCCCGAGTTGGCCGGATTCTTGGTGAAAATTCCCTGGGTGGGCCATGGCACCGTGTACAGCAGCACCATCCCTTGCTCGGCCAGCTTTTTCTCCAGGAAAGGTTTTTGCGCCTTGGCGAGTTTTTGCGACTGCTCGTAGCTGTCGGCCAGAAAGGGGAGGCCATCGACGCCGAACAGCGGCCATTCATTCTGGAAGTTGGCCAGCAGAATTTCGCCGGCCTGCGCCTGCCCGCCCTGCACGGCACGCTTGATTTCGGGCGCCTTGAACAGCGCGCCGTTGGCATGCACCGTGATTTTCAGCTTGCCGGCGCTGGCCTTGTCGACATCGGCGGCAAACTGGACCAGGTTTTCGCTGTGAAAGTTGGTCGCCGGGTAGGCGGCCGGCAAGTCCCATTTGGTTTGGGCAAAAGCTGATGCGCCCATGGCGAGGGCAGCGGCGGTCAGGACAATTTTCAGTTTCATAAAGACTCCAGGTAATGGCTTGCGTGCGGTATCGGGATACGGGAATGGTAGAAGCAAATCACGCGCCAGCGTCCCCGTGCATACCCCGAAAATCAGGTTTTGGCGCATGATTTTGTTCATTGAATGTCAGTTTTCGCCAACCCTTGCCAGGCGCTCACGGCGGCAAGAACGGTTTGCATTTGTACCGTGTGGGCGAAGCGAAAACGCTCGTCTGCCACGGTTTCATCGGGAAACTCGGTGATCAGCGTCACGGGCGGCCCGGGGCGCGTGGTTTCCGACAGGCTGCAGGCCGTGCCGTTGATTACCTCGAAAGGCAACTCGCCGGCATGGCGTTCGTAGAGCGCCATCTGGCGGGCGTTGTAGGCGGACAGGCCGCCGACCTGACGCAGCGCTGCACTGACCTGCTCCAGCAGGGCGCGTCCCTGCGCTTGCCAGCCTGGGTGGTGGCGCAGGATCAGGAAAAACCCTTTCGGGATCATCCACAACTCAAATCCGCGCGGCACGTAGCCGGACAGCGGGCGCGTCCATTCGTGGGCCGGGTAGCCGTGCAGGTTGACGTGCAGCTGGGCGCCTGACAGCGCAAGCGCCTGTTCGCGGGCCTCGCGCTCGTACAGTGGCGCTTGCTCACGGTATTCAATGTCATCGCCAAGTGCGCTGTAGCGGGCAGCGTGGTGCATGTGGCGTGGGTGCTGTAAGCACAGCTCGCGGTGCAGGGCATAGCCATCTGGATTTTCGAGCGCGATTAACGCAAAGTGCGCCTTGCCACTGGCCTTGAGCTGTTGCGCGGCACGCAGTGCGCCGACCACGCCCGAGGTTTCGTTGGCATGCTGGCCGCCGCTGATGATGACGGCTGCGCCCGGTCCTGCGTGGTACAGACCTTCGACGGCCCGGCCCTGGCGCGACAGCGCGCCAAAACGCTGGCCGCCCAACGCGCGCATCTCTGCGGCAATTCGCTCGGGGTGAGGTGCCGCACCAAGAAGGTCTAGCACTTGCTCTGGCGCTGGACTTGGGCACGCGCGCAGGTCTTGCGCTAGCACGTCAAAGCGGCTCAGTGCCATGCGCAAGCGCGGCGCCTTGTTGCCGGGGCGCACATCCGGCACGATCTGGCCGGGTTGCAATCTTCTGTCGCTGGTGGCGCGTCCTGACTGGCGCTGGAAGACTTCCAGCAGCGAAAAATAGATGTCTTCGTGCAGCGCCTCGCTGGTGCTTATGCATTCATGGTCGACCGGCAAGGGCTGTTCAAAACAGGGCAGGTCCACGCGAATGTCGAGCCGCTCGAAGTAGGGCTCCCGGGCCGGCCAGGGCTGCTGCTGAACGATTTGAATGATTTTCTCGAAAACCTGTTCGTAATCGGTTTTCTGGGCTGTGTCCATCTGGACCAGTGGGCCGGATGTGGTCCGGGTCCTGAGCCAGCCGGTGGGGGAAAGCAAGTTGACGTCCAGGTGGTCGACATGAACGCGGTTGGGAGCCCACACCTTGGCGTTCAGCTGACGGCCATCTTTGAAGGTGAGTGCCAGCCAGTAGTGCAGGTCGTCGGTGCCGGGTTCAAACGCCAGCTGGCAGCCCGCAAGCAATGCGGCCAGCGGATAGGCTTCCAGCAGAAAACGGCGCGGCGATGCAGCCGGATGCACGGGGTAGGTAACGCTCGCCTTGGCCAGCGCAGCGCAGTCGACTTCTTCCAGAAAGTAGTGCAGCAGCGGCTTGTAGGCACTGCGCAATGTCACCGTGACCCCGGCAGCAGCCAGTTGCCGCTCGGCAGCGCGGCGCGCAGCCACGCCCTCGAACAGCCAGCCTTCCACCTGGGCGCCGCGCCATTCGGGGTGTTCAAACTGGCCGACCCAGTCGTCCAGCGTACGCGGCAGGATCACATCGAGGAGCAACTTGTCAGTCATCATAGTTTTCCGGTGGGGTCGATGCGGTCGCGCAGCCAGTCACCCAGCAGGTTCAGGCCCAGCACCGTGAACATGATGGCCAGGCCGGGGAAGACGGTGACCCACCAGGCCGTCTGCATGTAGGTGCGGCCATCGGCCAGCATGCCGCCCCAGCTGGGAATCAATGGATCAACGCCCAGGCCCAGAAAGGTCAGGCTGCTTTCCAGCAGGATGTTGTTGGCCACGTTCAGCGTCATCAAAATGATGACCGGACCAATGATGTTGGGCAGGATGTGGTGGCGAATCATGGCGAAATCCCGAACGCCAAAAGACCGCGCCGCCTGGACGAACTCGCGCTCGCGCACCGACAGCACCATGCCGCGTACCAGCCGTGCATACTGCACCCACTGCGAGACGATCATGAACAGGATGATGTTGCTTAAGCCGCCGCCCAAAATTGAAATGAAGGTGAGCGCCACCAGAATAAAGGGCAGGGCCAGCTGCACATCGACGCAGCGCATCAGCAGCATGTCCCAGAAGCCCCGGTAATACCCTGCGATCAGTCCCACGGTGATGCCCAGCACCGAGGCGCCCAGCACCGAGACAAAACCGACCATCAGCGAAATCCGGCCGCCTACCAGCACGCGCGCCAGCACATCGCGCCCCAAGGGGTCTGTGCCCAGCGGATGTGCCCACGCGGTAAAGGGTTGCGTCAGGCGAGCCGCCAGGTCCATCAGCGAGCCCCGGTCCGGGAAAATCCAGACCGACAGCAGCACCAGCGTGAGCATGGCCCCGGTCAGCAGGGCGCCCAGGATGAATTCAAGCGAGCGCCACTGCATGGCGCGGGCAGGCACGGTGGCGGGAATGGCTGTTTGCATGGAATTCATTTGTTGCGAATGCGGGGGTCGACCAGCCCGTAAGCAATGTCAACCAGCAGGTTCACCGCCACAATGATCACGGCCAGTACGGTGACGGTGCCTTGCAGGACCGGGTAGTCCCGGTTGGCGATGGCGTCAAAGGCCAGCGTGCCGAGCCCGGGCCAGTTAAAAACTTTTTCCACCACGACCAAGCCGCCAATCAGGTTGCCGAACTGCAGGCCGATGTAGGTGATCAGGGGAATGGCGCAATTGCGCAGCGCATGCTTATAGAGCACAACGCGTTCCCGCAGCCCCTTGCTGCGCGCCACCATGATGTACTGCGCTGACAGCGTTTCCAGCATGGCGGTGCGCACCAGCCGCACGTTGGTGGCTGAGAGGATGATCGCCATGGTCAGCGCCGGCAAGACCAGGCTGATGGGCCCGTCCCAGCCCGAAGGCGGCAGCAAGGGAAATGTGATCGACAGCAGCAGCACCAGCATGATGGCGAGCCAGAAGTTGGGAAACGACAGCCCCACCAGCGAGATGATGCGGATGAACTGGTCAACGCCTTTGCCTTTGTTGACGGCGGCCTTGATGCCCATCGGCACCGACACCACGATCGACAGCAGCAGCGAGACAAAGGCCAGCGCCAGCGTGGCGGGCAGCGCGTCGCCTATCAGCCGCGCCACCGGCGTTCCGCCCATGAAGCTCTGTCCAAAGTCGCCCCGTACGGCGCCGCCCAGAAAGTCGCCGTACTGCACCAGGAATGGACGGTCCAGCCCCAGGCCGGTGCGGATGTTCTGCAGGTCTTCTTCCGTTACGCTTCCAGCCCCCTGGCTCAGCATCAGCGCCGGATCGCCTGACAGGCGCACGGCATAAGACACAAACAGGACCACCACCAGCACGACGAAGATCGCCTGCAGCAGTCGCTTGATAAGAAATCCACTCATGGTGTTGGCAACCTGTCAGATCAAAAAACGTGTCAGTCGACGGTGGCATCCACAAAACGGAAGCGGCCGTCGGCAGGCAGCGAAAGATTCTTGGCGCGTTTGTTCAGTCCGTAGGTGGTGTTCAGGCTGTACAGCGGCATCTCCAGCGCCTGGTCGGCCACGTAGCGGCCAATCTCATGGAGCGTTGTTTTGCGCACCGCCTGGTCCCAGGTGTTGCGCTGGGTGTGCAGCAGGGCGTTGAGTTTGGCGTCGTCGTCATACGGATTCCAGCGCTGCTTGGTGTAGTACATCGCGTAGGCCGTGTTGTCGTAGTCAAACGTCCAGCCGCCCCACTGGTTTTGCCACATCTCGCCGGTCTTGCCGTTGGGGATGATGTCGTTGAGCAGCACATTGGTTTCATACGGTTTTAGCGACACCGTGATGCCGACGGCCTGCAGGTAGCCGGCGACGGCCTGCGCCACTTCGCGGAAGTTGCTGTCGGGGCCGCGAAAGTCGAGCTGGATCTGTGTGCCTGGCTTGACGCCGGCTTTTTTCAGCATGCTCTTGGCCAGGGTCGGGTTGAACGGCAGGGGCTTGAGCGCCGGGTCGTTGCCAAACGACAGCATGCCCTGGAAGCTGGCGATGGGCTTGGCATGGCCCAGCAGGATGACCTTGATGATGGTGTCGCGGTCCACCGCCATGGTGAGCGCCTTGCGCACCTCGGGATCCTTCATGATGCCGCGCTGCGTGTTGTAGCGCAGCGCCAGCGCGACCGGGCCATCCATGCTGGCAACGGTGAGCTGCGGGTCTTTCTTGAGCGTTTCGATCATCGCCAGCGGAATCTGGTTGGCCACATCCAGGCGTCCCGACTGCAGTTCGGCCGCCTGGGTCGCGGGCTCACTGATGAAGCGGTAAACCAGTTCGTCCAGCTTGGGCGCGCCACCCCAGTAAGCGCTGTTGCGCTCGAATGACAGGCTGATCTTGGGTTTGTACTCGGTGAACTTGAACGGGCCGGTGCCGACCGGGTTCATGCCGAAGAACTGGCTGCCTTTTTCCTTGATGTACTTGGGCGGAACAATCATGGCGCCGTAACCTGCCAGCTTGGTCAGCAGCACCGGATCAGGACTCTTGAGAATGAAGTCAACCGTCGTGGCGTTGACGATCACGACTTTTTCAATCGCGTTGTAGTTGGACTGCTGCGGGCCTTTTTTGCCCTCTTCGCCGAGCAGCCGGTCAAATGTGAATTTGACGGCTTCGGCATCGAAGGGCTCGCCGTTGTGGAATTTGACGTTCTGGCGCAGGGTAAAGCGCAGCTTGGTGTTCTTGTCCAGGAACTCCCATTTGGTCGCCAGGCCGGGCACCAGCTTCATGTCGGGCGTGCGCATGATCAGGCCGTCAAACACCTGGCTGCCGACAGCGCCCCAGGACACCAGGAAAGTGGCAATCGGGTCCCAGTTGCCCGGGTCCTGGTGCAGCGCCACGGTCAGTGTTCCGGCGGCGTGGGTGACGGGCGTCACCAGGCAGGTGAGCACCAGGCTGGTGGTGGCTAAAAGGATTTTCAGCTTCATGCGATTTCCTGAGTAAGTGTGAAAAATGAAAAGGAGGCCAGCGCTAGCGGGGGCGTCAAGCCACGGCGACGGGCTGCGCCACGCGGTGGCCCGGGCCAACGTCGACGAGTTGCAGGATGTCCGGCTCCTGGCCGACCTGGCGCACCGGACTGGGGATTTCGCCATGGACCAGGCGGGCATCAATCTGCCGGCCTGGCTCGGCCACTGGCACGGCCGCCAGCAGTTTGCGCGTGTAGGCATGCTGGGGGTTTTCGAAAATGTCCTGGCGGTGGCCGATTTCGACGATCTGCCCGAGGTACATCACGGCGACCCGGTGGCTGATTTTTTCGACCACCGCCATGTCGTGCGTGATGAACAGGTAGGACAGGCCGCGCTCGGCCTGCAAGGCCATCAGCAGGTCAATGATCTGCGCCTGGATCGACACGTCGAGCGCCGAAACGGATTCGTCGGCGATGATCAGTTTCGGATTGCAGGCCAGTGCGCGGGCAATGCACACGCGCTGCCTTTGGCCACCCGAAAATTCGTGCGGATAGCGGCTGGCGTGCTCTGGCTTGAGGCCGACGCAGTCCAGCAATTCCGTCAGGCGCCGCTCGATGGCTTTGGGGTCGGTCAGCAAGCGGTGGGTAAGGATGGGCTCGGCGATGCTGAAGCCGACCGTCTTGCGTGGATCAAGCGAGGCAAACGGGTCCTGAAAGATGTACTGGATGTCTTGCCGCAGCTGCCGCTTGCCGGCAGCGCCCAGCGTGGCGATGTCATGGCCGTTGAAACGGATGGCGCCGCTGGTTGATTCGACCAGCTGCTGCAGGGTCTTGCCGATGGTCGACTTGCCACTGCCAGACTCGCCAACCAGCGCCAGGGTTTCGCCCGGGTAAATCTCAAAGCTGACGGCTTCAACCGCATGCACGCGGTGCGTGGCACGTCCCAGCAGGTTGTGGGCCACGTCAAAGCGGGTGCTGAGTTTTTCGACCGACAGCAGGGGCGCGCGCTTGTCGACCGTGTCCTGGAGTTGCTCGGTGCCGGTTTCTCGCAGTTCGCCGCCTTCCAGCACGGTCAGCGGCATGCGTTTGGGCAAGGCCTGGCCGCGCATGCTGCCCAGCCGGGGAACGGCTGCCAGCAAGGCCCGCGTGTAGGGGTGTTGGGGCGCGTTGAAAATCTGGTCGACCGAGCCGTGCTCGACCTGGCGGCCGCGCCACATCACGACCACGTCGTCGGCCATTTGCGCCACCACGCCCATGTCGTGCGTGATGAACATGACAGCGGTGTTCAGGTCGCGCTGAAGCTCGCGGATGATGTTGAGAATTTGCGCCTGAATCGTCACGTCAAGCGCCGTGGTTGGTTCGTCGGCAATCAGCAGCGCGGGCTGGCAGGCCAGCGCCATCGCAATCATGGCGCGCTGGCGCATGCCGCCGGACAGTGCATGGGGATAAGTGTCGAGCAGCCTTTGTGCATCGGGCAGGCGCACCTTGTCGAGCAGCGCGCGGGCTTGTGCGCGCGCCTGCGACGGGCTCAGGCCCTGGTGCAGGATCAGCGTTTCGGCGATCTGGTTGCCGATGGTGAACACCGGGTTCAGCGACGTCATCGGTTCCTGGAAGATCATGGCAATTTCATTGCCACGAATGGCGCGCAGCGTGTCATCGCTGGCTTGCGTCAGGTCCAGCAGCCCGCTGCCCGGCGACTGGAACAGCACTTGGCCCGCCACGATTTTTCCACCCGAATAATCGGTCAGCCGCATGATGGCCTGCGAGGTCACGGACTTGCCTGAACCGGACTCGCCAACGATGGCCAGCGTGCGCCCGGCCGTGACATCGAAACTCAGGCCGTCCACCGCACGAAAGCGTCCGCCGGGGACCTCGAATTCCACTGCGAGAGAACGAACGGACAGCAGCGGGGAGGTGGGGGTGGACGGATCGTTCAGGCGCATGGGACGGTGGGTAAAGGCAGGGCGGGGCTCATGAGGCAACGTCGTTCAAGGTGAAAAAATGACAAGTAAATGTAAATCGCATTTGTGCGCTGTCGGTTGGTGTTTTCCCTAAACGTCAACAAATTGTTGATGAATTGAGCTTTAACTGCCTACAATTTGTTCACGCAATAAAGATGCCAACCCGGAGCTTGTTCATGGTCAAAAAATCCGTCGCCACCGCGCCTGCTGGTGTTTCGCCCGGCAAGCCGTCCATCGTTTCGTCGGCCCACCTGGTGTCGCCGCGCAGCGCCGAGATGAGCGAGTTCGAGTTTGGCCTGATCGTGGCCGGCAATGCCTTTCACCGCTGGGTGGTGCACTGCATGAGTGCGGCCGGCCTGCCGGACCTGACGCCGCTGGACGTGCTGGTGCTGCACCATGTCACGCACCGCGCGCGCAACAAGCGCCTGGCTGACATCTGCTTCATCATGAATGTCGAAGACACGCATTTGATCAACTATTCGCTCAAGAAACTGCAAAACCTGGGTGTGGTGATCTCAAACAAAAGCGGCAAGGACGTGACCTATGCCTGCACCGAGATGGGGCTGGACCACGTGAACCGCTACCGCGAGATCCGCGAGTCCTGCCTGATCAATGCCCTCAATGCCGACGACGGACTGAACCGCGACATCGGCGAGCTGGCACGCCTGTTGCGCCTGCTGTCGGGCATTTACGACCAGGCGGCGCGCTCGGCTGCCAGCCTTTAGTCCACTCAATCCCTTCACCCTTTTTACCCTCTAGGCACCTCATGGAAAAAAATGGCACCAAGCGCTGGCAGTTCTGGATAGACCGGGGCGGCACATTCACCGATGTGGTCGGCAAGCGCCCTGACGGCTCGCTGGTCACGCACAAACTGCTGAGCGAAAACCCCGAGCAATACCGCGACGCGGCCGTCGCCGGCATTCGCCACCTGCTGGGCTTGAAGGCCGGCGAACCGGTCAGTGCCGAGGTGGTGGAGTGCGTGAAGATGGGCACCACGGTCGCCACCAATGCACTGCTGGAGCGCAAGGGCGAGCCGACGCTGCTGGTCACCACCCGGGGTTTCAGGGATGCGCTGCGCATCGCCTACCAGAACCGTCCGCGCCTGTTTGACCGCCACCTCGTGCTGCCCGAGCTGCTCTACAGCGCCGTGGTTGAAGCCCAGGAGCGCGTCAGCGCGCAGGGTGGCGTACTGCAGCCACTGGACGAAGCGCTATTGAAAGAAGAGCTGCTGGAACAATACCAGAAAGGGCTGCGCAGTGTTGCGATCGTCTTCATGCACGGCTACCGCTTCACCGACCATGAAAAAGCCGCCAAACGTATTGCCCGGGACGTGGGCTTCACGCAGATCAGCACCTCACATGAAACCAGCCCGATGATGAAGTTCGTCAGCCGGGGCGACACCACCGTGGTTGATGCGTATCTGTCGCCCATCCTGCGCCGCTATGTCGAGCAGGTGGCGGCCGAAATGCCCGGCGTGAAGCTGTTCTTCATGCAGTCCTCGGGCGGCTTGAGTGACGCGCATGCGTTCCAGGGAAAAGACGCGATTTTGAGTGGCCCCGCCGGCGGCATCGTCGGCATGGCGCGCACGGCGGCGATTGCGGGCATTGAAAAGGTGATCGGTTTTGACATGGGCGGCACATCGACCGACGTGTCGCACTACGCCGGCGAATTCGAGCGCGAGTTTGAAACCCAGGTGGCCGGCGTGCGCATGCGCGCGCCGATGATGAGCATCCATACCGTGGCGGCCGGCGGTGGCTCGGTGCTGGCGTTTGATGGCGCGCGCTTTCGCGTCGGGCCCGAAAGCGCCGGCGCCAACCCCGGCCCGGCCAGCTACAGGCGCGGCG
This sequence comes from Polaromonas sp. CG_9.7, assembly GCF_015752205.1. GTDB lineage: Bacteria > Pseudomonadota > Gammaproteobacteria > Burkholderiales > Burkholderiaceae_C > Polaromonas. The sequence goes on along the minus strand of NZ_JADOVG010000005.1, from coordinate 166,140 downwards.
GGCCGCTGGCCGTGACCGACGCCAACGTGATGGTCGGCAAGGTCCAGCCGCGCTACTTTCCCAAGGTGTTTGGGCCGCAGGCCAATGAATCACTAAGCCTTGAAGCAGTGCATGAAAAGTTCGGCGATCTGGCTGTGCAAACCGGCCGCAGCGCCGAGGACGTGGCCGAGGGCTTCATCAACATCGCCGTGCAGCAGATGGCCAACGCCATCAAGAAAATTTCGGTCGCTCGCGGCTACGACGTGACGCGCTACACGCTGCAGTGTTTTGGCGGCGCGGGCGGACAGCACGCCTGCCTGGTGGCCGATGCGCTGGGCATGACCAAGGTGTTTGTGCATCCGCTGGCCGGTGTCCTGAGCGCCTACGGCATGGGGCTGGCCGACCAGAACGTGATTCGCGAGCAGGCGGTGGAACTCAAGCTGACAGACGCTGCCTTGCCCGAGATTGCCGACGCACTCAAGACGCTGGCCGCCACGGCCGAAGCCGAACTGCAGCGCCAGCAGGTCAGCACGGGCGCCATCACCACGCATCAGCGCGTGCATGTGCGTTACGACGGCAGCGACTCGGCGCTGATCGTGCCGTTTGGCAGTTTGCCGCAGATCGAAGCCGGTTTCGAAGCCGCTTATCGCCAGCGCTTTGCCTTCCTGATGCAAGGCAAGGGCCTGGTCGTCGAAGCCGTGTCGGTCGAGGCGGTGGTGGCGGGCGATGCACCCGCCGAGCCGCGCCACGCGGTGCATGCGCCGCGTGAGGTGCCTCGCCGTGAAACCGTGCGCATGTATTCGGGCGGCCAGTGGCTGGATGCCGCGCTGGTCGTGCGCGAAGACCTGCAGCCGGGCGACACCATTGCCGGCCCGGCCATCATTGCCGAGCAGAACGCCACCACCGTGGTCGAGCCCGGCTGGGAAGCGAATCTGACGTCGTTTGACCACCTGGTGCTTGACCGGCGGGTGCCGCGCGCTATCAAATTTGCAGTTGGCACGACGGTCGACCCGGTGCTGCTGGAGGTGTTCAACAACCTGTTCATGAACATTGCCGAGCAGATGGGGCTGCAGCTGCAAAACACGGCCTACTCGGTCAACATCAAGGAGCGGCTGGACTTCAGTTGCGCGCTGTTCGATACCGAAGGCAACCTGATCGCCAACGCACCGCACATGCCGGTGCACCTGGGCTCGATGGGCGAGAGCATCAAGACCGTGATCCGCGAGAACGCCGGCAAGATGCAGCCCGGCGATGTCTATGTGCTGAACGACCCCTACCACGGCGGCACGCACCTGCCTGACATCACCGTCATCACGCCGGTGTACCTGAATGAGTCCGCCGAGCCCACGTTCTACGTTGGCAGCCGTGGCCACCATGCCGACATTGGCGGCATCACGCCAGGTTCGATGCCGCCGTTTTCCACGCGCATCGAAGAAGAAGGCGTGCAGATCAACAACGTCAAGCTGGTGGACCGTGGCGTGTTGCGCGAGGCCGAAATGGTGGCGCTGCTGGAAAGCGGCGAATACCCGTCACGCAACCCGGCCCAGAACATGGCCGACCTGAAAGCCCAGATTGCCGCCAATGAAAAAGGCGTGCAGGAACTGCGCAAGATGGTCGCGCAATTCAGCCTGGATGTGGTTCTGGCCTACATGAACCATGTGCAGGACAACGCCGAAGAGTCGGTGCGCCGCGTCATCACGCGCTTGAAAGACGGTGCGTTCACGCTGCCGCTGGACAACGGCGCGCAGATCCAGGTGGCGATTCGCGTCGACACAGACAAGCGCAGCGCCGAGATCGACTTCACCGGCACGTCGGCGCAGCAGACCAACAACTTCAACGCGCCGACGGCGGTCTGCATGGCCGCCGTGCTGTATGTGTTCCGCACACTGGTCGATGACGACATTCCACTGAACGCCGGTTGCCTCAAGCCGCTGAAAGTGATCATCCCGGCGGGCTCGATGCTGAACCCGAACCCGCCGGCGTCGGTGGTGGCGGGCAACGTGGAAACGTCGAGCTGCATCACCAACGCGCTGTATGGCGCACTGGGCGTGATGGCCGCCAGCCAGTGCACGATGAACAATTTCACCTTCGGCAACGACCAGCACCAGTACTACGAAACCATCTCGGGTGGCAGCGGCGCGGGTGACGGCTTTGACGGCACCAGCGTGGTGCAGACCCACATGACCAACTCGCGCCTGACCGACCCGGAAGTGCTGGAATTCCGCTTTCCGGTGCGGCTGGAAAGCTACGAGATTCGCCAGGGTTCGGGCGGTGCAGGCCAGTGGCACGGCGGCAATGGTGGCGTGCGCCGGGTCAGGTTCCTCGAAGCCATGACGGCCAGCATCTTGTCGAACGGCCGAAAACACGGCGCCTTCGGCATGGCTGGCGGCGAGGCGGGGCAGGTCGGTCAAAACACTGTGGTGCGGGCCGATGGCCAAATCGAAGCACTGGCGCATATCGGCCAGGCCGAGATGCGGCCAGGCGACATATTCGAGATTCACACGCCGGGCGGCGGCGGCTTCGGCAAGCCTTGACGCGCGGTTGGCTGGTGCCTTTCCCGCGTGAAATTTATGGCAATTACTCAGTTCCCTCGAAGCTCTCCGTAATCTCTTTTGTCATTGCGGACTTGAAGAGCCTGCCCCGGACTTGATCCGGGGCAATCCATGACCCCGTTTGGGGAGAAGTCATGGTTCCCAGGTGCTGAAACCCCGGGCTTGATCCGGGGCCGGGATGACAGAGGCTGACTTCATTGCGCTTTAAACTGAAAAGCGATCTGAGTAGTTTAAATTTATGAATGAAATAGCGCTTTAGCGCTTATGTAGCGGGATCAAGCAGCTATTAATTCAGGAGTTTTAAATCAGCGCTGCGTTTCCAGATAGCTGCTGCCTTGCCTCGGTGTCCTGCAGGCAAGGCTCTGTGCGGCTGTAAAACGCCTCCAGTCCAGAACCGTTCAACTCGGCCATTGGCAGGTCGAAATCGATACCGCCGTTTTTCATGCCGATGACGCGATTGGCCAGCAAGGGCAGCAGGGCAGGGTTGTGCACGACGCAAACCAGAGTCGCGCCCGCGCTGGCTTCGACCAGCAGTTGGCAGACCTCGCGGGCTGCCGCCGGGTCGAGTGCGGCGGTCGGCTCGTCGGCAAGAATCAGGCGGGGCCGCTGCATCAGCAATCGGGCCAGGGCAACTTTTTGGCGTTCGCCGCCCGACAGCGCGTCGGTGCGCGTACCGGCCCGCTGGATCAGGCCGACAGCCCTCAGCGCTGTTTCTGCGGCCGCGACCTCGTGCGGCGCAAAGCAACGTGTCCAGCCGCGCCAGCCGCGCGTGCGGCCAAGGCAGCCGATCAGCACATTTTCCAGGACGCTCAAGCGCTCCACCGGGTGCAGGTCCTGCATGATTTGGCCTACTTCACAGCGCAATGCGCGCATGCCTTGCGCCGAAAGGGGCACGGCCAGCGACCGGCCCAGCACGACCACCTGCCCTGCGGCCGGGCGCACAAAACCGCTGATCAGGCGAAGCAGCGTGGATTTGCCCGCGCCATTCGGTCCGACGATGGCAACACGTTCGCCCAGGTTGATCTCCAGGTGCTTGATCTGCAGGCTCATCGGTCCGCCTGTGGGGCAGCGGACATCGTCCAGAAGCACCACGGCAGCCCGGCTCATGAGAGCGCCTTGCGGATGCGCCGGCTCAGCGCATCGAAGCTTGACACCAGCAGGACGATCACGATCAACACCGTCGACAGCCGGCCCCATTGAAACAAAGAGGTTGCCTCGGTGATGAGCAAGCCCAGCCCGCCTGCGCCGATGACGCCAAGAATGGTGGAGTCGCGAATGTTGAACTCCCAGATGTACAGGTGACTGGCGACAAACTGCGGCAATGCGGCGGGCCACACCGCATTGAAAAAGACCTGCGCGGGCGATGCACCCACGCTGCGCACCGCTTCGATCGCCGCCATGTCCAGCGCTTCGATGGATTCAGCAAACAGTTTTCCGTAGGTGCCCATGGAGTGAAAGGCAATTGCCAGTATTCCCGCCGTGGGTCCAAGTCCGACAATGCCGACCAGCACCAGACCGAAAACCAGCGTGTGGACAGCCCGTGCGATGTCGAGAATGCCTTTGGCCGGCAGGCGCAAAAAGCGGGGCGCGGCCAGGTTGCGGGCGGTGAGTACGCCCAGGGGCAACGCCAGCGCGGCACCCAATAATGAGCCGAGTGTCGCGATGCGAAAGGTGGTCCAGGTGGCGCTGGCCAGCCCCGACAGGTAATTTGCCTCGACGTCCTGCCGGTTTTCCACCCGCAAGACCGTGCCGTCGTCGCTGCGGTATTCAAGGCTAGTGTTGCCAAACCAGACATCGAGAAAACTGGGATGGGCAAATTCGCCTGCCGTTCGAATCAGGTTTTCCAGCGGCCTTCGGCCCAATGACAACTCGCCTTCCGCCATGAAGGTGGCCAGGCAACCAGCCACCAAAATGGCATACACCACGGCCAGTGTCAGAAAACCAATACGGCCGGCAAAGACCCGTGAAATCCGATGCCACATGCTTATTTGGTCTGCAATTTTCCGGTGGCCAGTCCGGCATCCCGGATTGGCTTGTAAAAGGCGTTGTCACGGCTCACAAACCCCGTGTAGTGCGGCGGCAGCAAGTCGGGCTGGACCTTGAGTTGATCCCCGATGCCTGCAAGCGCCTGCTGAAGGCGAACCACGAAGCCTTTGTCGCCTGCCAGCTGTCTGCTGACGGCGAAGGCGTCGTTGGGCAGCGGCGCGGACTGCCAGATGATGCGCGATGCATCGGCCTTGATCAGCCCTTGCTCGATCATTGCGTTGCGATTGCGGTTGTAGTCGGCACCGGCATCCAGCGCGCCCCGGGTGACTTGCGTCTCTATGGCTTGATGGCTGGTGTACAGAACCTTGCTGAAATAGGTTTCAGGGTCAATCCCCTGCGTCATGAAGTAGTGCAGGGGGATCAGATAGCCGGAAGTGGAGCCTTTATCGCCAAAGGCGAAGGTGCGGCCTTTCAGGTCTTTGGGGCTCTTGATGCCCGAATCGGGGTGGGTGACCATGATGCCGAAATACTCCGGCTTGCCGTCGTAGAGGATGGTGGAAACCACCTGGGCACCGGCTTGCTGGTTGGCCAGCACGTAGCCCCACGGTCCCATCAGGGCCAGGTCGGTTTCACCACTGGCGAGCGATTTGGCAAGGCCTTCCCAGCTGTCGACGGTGCGCAATTCGACCGTGCGCCCGAGCTTGTCCGCGAGATACGCGGCCAATGGACGGTAGGTGGCGTCGTTTTTGTCCTTGTTGGGCTGGAAAAGTCCAACTCCGAGTTTCAGCGGTTCCTCGGCCATGGCGCTCGCCGCGGTGAACCCGAAAAACAGGGTGATGATGAGTTGGGTGATGACGCGCATGGGCTGACTCCAGATGAAAAAAAGAACGGTAATCCGGCAGGATGGGGTGAGCAGATAATTTTCTGCTGGAATGAAAACGCTATGGAAAACGAAGCGGCTAATGCCCGTATTTATTGCGCCAAGGGCTTGTTGTTTTCAAGGAATGGCGGATTCGTGAAAGCCGCGGGCAGGTGTGCCAGGTCTGCCGGCTCGTCGATGTCATGCAACTGCGGGCCTTGCCACACACGCAGGCCCAGGCTTGCCATGCGGCGCAGGGTTTCGGCCGCCACCACCGGCGTGCTCCAGGCCATGTCGGTGAACAGGCCGGGGCAGGGCGCCCGCAAACCAATCAGCACATAGCCGCCATCGGCCACCGGCACCACTACGGCGTCGTGTTGTTCGAGCTGGCGGCCGGCTTCGGCGATGTGGGCGCTGCTCAGCGCCGGGCAGTCCGTGCCCATCAGCAGGACCGGACCCTGCTGCTGCGCCAAGGCACGGGCCATTGCCCGGCCCATGCGCGCGCCGAGGTCACCGTCGCCCTGATCGCTGCGCTCGATGGCGAGGGGCAACGCTACTGCATGCCATGCTGCATCGGACGGCGCCGGGCTCATGCACAACTCCACCGCCTGCACGTTTGCAGCCAGTGCCTGTGACAGCGTGTGGCACAGCATGCGCCGCGCCAGGGTTGCCGCGCCCTCGGCTCCCAAAGCCGGAATCAGCCGTGTCTTGGCCACTCCGGCCTGCGGCACCTTGGCAAACACCACCAGACGGGTCATGGCCGCATCACCGGTACAGCGCGGCCAGCCGCTCGGGCGTCGAACCGCGCCAGTAGGCCAGGCGCAGTCGCCACATCAGCAGCACCGTGCGCCACACGCCCTGCGTTTCCCAGCGCCGGCCCGAGGTGATGGCGCGTGCGCGCAGGCAGGCAGGACGCGAAATTTTCAGCAGCCGGGTTGACATCTCGATGTCTTCCATCAGCGGCTGGACCGGGAATCCGCCGACGGCGTCGAATGCGGCGCGGGTCATGAACAGCGCCTGATCGCCGGTCGCAATGTCGGTCAAGCGCGAGCGCCAGTTCATGAATGCGGCAATCACGCGCAGCATTCGGGGCCGGCCTTCAATGCACACATCAAAACGACCCCAGACTTGCGCGCCGTTGGCAAGTGCCAGGGTAATCAAGCGGTCGGCCTCTGGCGGCAGCCGGGTGTCGGCATGCAGGAACAGCAGGATGCCTCCGTTGGCCTTCTGAGCGCCCGCGTTCATCTGCAGCGCACGGCCGCGCGGGGCGTGGACTACTTGCGCGCCGCCAGCCTGCGCCAAAGTTGCAGTGCCATCAACGCTGCCGCCGTCAGCCACCAGCAGTTGCGCGCCGCGTGCCGCCATTGGCGCCAGTGCCTGCAGTGTGGCCGACATGCCAGCCGCCTCGTTCAGGGCAGGAATCACCACGGACAGGCGGACGGGCGTCATGGCGCGTTCAGTGTTCCAGCGCGCCGCCACAGCTGCTGCCCTGGCCGGCCGTGCAGCCGTAGCAGTGTCCCGCCACACGGATGGCTTTGCCGTCCAGGCTGGTCGTCAGCAGGTCGCGCAAATGCCTTTGTACGCCGGAGTTGCCCAGTGGCAGGCCGAGCTGCTGGTTGAAGTCGCAGTCCGACAGCCAGCCTTGGTAGTCGACGCTGACCGTGCTGCGGCACATCACGCCGGGCAGGTTCTGCGGCTGGTAGCTGCTTTTGAGCAGCTCCATGTAGCTGTCAAACGAGCCCTTGGACACCAGCGTGGAGCCAAAGCGCTGGATCGGCATGTTGGTCAGCGCAAACAACTCGTTGAAGACGATGCCGAAATGGGCCAGCAACTCGCGCTTGTAATCGGCTTGCAACGTTTGCTGCTCGGGCGGCAGCGAAGCGCCCTGCGGGTTGTAAACCAGGTTCAGCACCAGGCCCGAGCCGGGTTGCCCATAGCCCAGTGCATTGAGCTGCTGCAGCGCGGCAATGCTCAGGTCAAACACGCCGTCGCCGCGCTGCTTGTCGACGTTGGCGGCTGAATAGCAGGGCATGGAGGCCACAACCTCGACTTGCTGATCGGCCAGGAATTGCGCCAGATCTTGCTGGCCCGGCTCGAAAAGGATCGTCAGGTTGCAGCGGTCGATGACGCGCACGCCTTGCGCCCGCGCAGCGCGCACCAGGCCGCGAAAACCGTCGTGCAACTCGGGCGCACCGCCGGTCAGGTCCAGCGTGGAAAGGCCGCGCGCCGTCAGCACTTCGGGAATCAGGGCCATGGTGTCCGCGTCCATCATCTCGGTGCGGTTGGGCCCGGCGTTGACGTGACAGTGCACGCAACTCTGGTTGCATTTGTAGCCCAGGTTGACCTGCAGCGTGTCTAGACGCGAGCGGTCAATCGCCGGGAACTGGATTTTTTTGAGCAGGGGTAAGGTGGCGTGCATAAGTCTATGGGTCGTTGAGCGGCCGAAAAGTTCAGCCCAGCAATGCAGAAAGGCGCGCACGCACCTCGGGCGCCATGGCGTCAGGCTGGGTCACCAGCGCGTTTTTAAGGGCCGTGTGCGCTTCACTCGCAGGCTGCCTGGCGCCCAGCAGCCGAATGGCTTCACTGGCAACCTGCTGTGCCCGGCCGGCGTTCTTGAACAGGTTGGCCAGCGCCATGTCGGCGCTCACATGCGCCTCGCGCGGGTGCCAGCAGTCAAAGTCGGTCACCAGTGCCAGCGTGGTGTAGGCGATTTGCGCCTCACGGGCCAGCTTGGCTTCGGGCATGTTGGTCATGCCGATCACGCCGCCGCCCATGCTGCGGTACCAGTTCGATTCAGCCAGGCTGGAAAATTGCGGGCCTTCAATGCACACATAGGTACCGCCTTCGTGCAGCGTCACGCCGTGGCCGGGCGCCTCGAGTGCCAGAACGTTGCGCACTGCCTGCGCCAGCACGCCGGCGGTTGCCGGGCAGACCGGTTGCGCCATCGACACATGGGCCACCGCGCCCTGGCCAAAAAATGTGCTTTCGCGGCGTTTGGTCAGGTCAATGAACTGGTCGGGCAGCACCATGTCGAGTGGCCGGAAGTCTTCTTTCAGTGAACCCACGGCCGACACCGACAGCAGGTAGCGCACGCCCAACTGCTTCATTGCATGGATGTTGGCGCGGTAGGGCACTTCAAAGGGCAGCAGACGGTGGCCGCGCGCATGCCGGGCCAGGAAAGCCACCGGTACGCCATGCACACGGCCGGTGACCAGCACGTCGGACGGAGCGCCAAACGGCGTGCTGATAACCTGCTCTTGCGCGCCTTCCAGCGCGTCCATCTGGTAAAGACCGCTGCCTCCGATGATGCCGACCAATGCCTGGTTCATGCTTTGAATTCCTGTTTGAAGTGTGGCCGTTTCAGCGTTCTGAGACGGAGTATGTGTCGGTTCGCCTTTAATTCTGTCCGAGTTGTCAAGCAGCAGGCGGCTCCTGGGATAAAGTCCCTTTGCTCTGTTGGCAGGCGAACTGGACTTCCTCCTACACGGAGAATCGTTTTTTTTTGTAAAAATCACCTCTTGGTCCGACGCAAAAAAAGAATAAACCTCAAGGATCACCGTGAATCTGCGCAAACTTCTGATCGCCGCCTTGCTGCTGGCCGCCATCATCGCTTTTTTCGTACTGGACCTGGGCCGCTATTTCAGCCTGGCGTTCATCAAGGACAGCCAGGCATCGTTCACGACGCTGTTCAACGAACGGCCGGTGATGGTGACGCTGGTATTTTTTGCGGTCTATGTGGCCGTGACTGCGCTGTCGTTGCCGGGAGCCGCCATTTTGACGCTGGCAGGCGGTGCCAGTTTCGGGCTGGTTCTGGGCACAGTGGTGGTGTCGCTGGCTTCGACCCTGGGTGCCACGCTGGCCATGCTGGTGGCGCGCTACCTGCTACGAGATACGATTCAGGCGCGCTTTGGCCGGCGCCTGGATGACATCAACAAGGGCATTGAAAAAGAAGGCGCTTTCTATCTTTTTTCCCTGCGCCTGATCCCGGTTGTGCCGTTTTTTGCACTCAATTTGCTCATGGGCTTGACGCGCATCAAGGTCTGGACTTACTTCTGGGTCAGCCAGGTTGGCATGTTCGCCGGCACCGTGGCCTATGTGAACGCAGGCACGCAAATCGCCAAGATCGACTCGCTGCAGTCGATCTTGTCGCCGGGGCTGATTGGCTCATTCGTGCTGCTGGGGCTGCTGCCGCTGGCGGTCAGCAAGGTGCTGGCGCTGGTCAAGCGCCGCAAGGTGTATGCGCGCTGGAAGGGCGTGAAACCGTCAAGTTTTGACCGCAACCTGGTGGTGATTGGCGCCGGCGCGGGCGGGCTGGTGTCGGCCTACATTGCCGCCGTGGTCAAGGCCAGGGTGACGCTGGTGGAAGCGCACAAGATGGGCGGCGACTGCCTGAACTACGGCTGCGTGCCGTCCAAGGCCTTGATCCGCAGCGCCAAGCTGGCGCAGCAGATGCGGCACGGTGCCAACTATGGCTTGAGCAACGTCACGCCAGAGTTCAGCTTCAAGGCCATCATGCAGCGGATTCAGGATGTGATCCGTGCCATTGCCCCACACGACAGCGTCGAGCGCTACACCAGCCTGGGCGTCGAAGTGCTTCAGGGCCACGCCCGCATCGTCAACCCGTGGACGGTGGAAATTGCGCTGAACGGTGGCGGCACGCAAACGCTGACCACCCGCAGCATCGTGATCGCTGCCGGCGCCCGGCCATTCGTGCCGCCGCTGCCCGGTCTGGACGACGTGGGTTATGTCACCAGCGACACGCTGTGGGACGTGTTTGCCCAGCTGGACGCCGTGCCGCGACGCCTGGTGATACTGGGTGGTGGGCCGATTGGCTGCGAACTGGCGCAGGCCTTTGCGCGGCTGGGCGCTGAGGTCAAGCAGGTGGAAATGGCGCCGCGCCTGATGGGCCGTGAGGACGAAGAAGTGTCTGCGCTGGTCCGCGATGCACTGGCTGCCGACGGCGTGCAGGTGCTGACCGGCCACAAGGCGCTGCGCTGCGAGAAAATGGGCGACGTCAAAACCCTGTGGGTGACGCACCAGGACCAGGAAATCGCCATTGAATTCGACCAGCTGATCTGCGCCGTCGGCCGCGCGGCGCGCCTGACCGGTTACGGCCTTGAAGAGCTCGGCATTTCGACCGAACGCACGGTGCCCACCAACGACTATTTGCAGACCATCTACCCCAATATCTATGCGGCTGGCGACGTGGCCGGGCCTTACCAGCTGACGCACGTGGCGGCCCACCAGGCGTGGTACGCCGCGGTCAATGCGCTGTTTGGCGAGTTCAGGCTGTTCAAGGCCGACTACTCGGTGATTCCGTGGACCACTTTCATTGACCCGGAAGTCGCGCGCGTGGGCTTGAGCGAAGCCGAGGCGACCGAAAAAGGCGTGGCTTACGAGGTCACGAAATACAACATCGACGACCTGGACCGCGCCATTGCCGACAGCGAAGCGCGCGGTTTCGTCAAAGTGCTGACCGTGCCGGGCAAGGACAAAATCCTTGGCGTCACCATCGTCGGCACCCACGCCGGCGATTTGCTGGCCGAGTACGTGCTGGCAATGCGGCACGGGCTGGGGCTGAACAAGATTCTCTCGACCATTCACACCTACCCAACGCTGTCGGAAGCCAATAAGTACGCAGCCGGTGAGTGGAAGCGTGCGCACCAACCCGTGCGGCTGCTTGAATGGGTGCGTAAATACCACGACTGGAAACGAAGCTGACATGACACTGCATCCCGCCACAAGGCGCATACCTTATTTTTCAAGCGCTACTATTTTCATAGCTGCAAGTGCCCTGTGGATATGCGCGAATCCGGTATTTGCTCAAGATTCTGTCGCAATGACGGCGAATCTGCATCCTTTCTCATCCGCCAGCGGTACGGTGCCACCATCACCCTGGCGCGTGGTTGGCCTGCCCAAGGTAGCCAAACCGCCCACCCGCTTTGACCTGGTGCCCATGGACGGCCGCCCGGTATTGCGGGTGCAGACTGACCATTCCTATGCCAATTTGGTGCATGACTTGCCAGACCTTGCATTGGTGCCTGGCATGAAACTGCGCTGGCGCTGGCGGCTTGACCAACCGCTGCGCGGCACCGACCTGCGGCAAAAATCCGGCGATGACACGCCGCTCAAGGTCTGCGCCCTGTTCAACATGCCGCTGGAGCAGCTTGGCTTTGTCGAGCGCAACATGATGCGGGTTGCCCGCTCGGTGAGTGGCGAAAACCTGCCAGCCGCCACCTTGTGCTATGTCTGGGACGCCAGCCTGCCGGCCGGCACCCTGCTCGACAACGCCTACACGCACCGCATGCGCATGATCGTGGCTGACAGCGGCGAGCAGCATCTGGGCCAATGGATCACGCACTCGCAAGACCTGGCCGCTGATTTCCAACGCGCCTTCGGTCAGGAGTCCGCAACCTTGCCGCCCTTGCAAAGCCTGCTGGTAGGCGGCGATTCGGACAACACCGGCGGCCAAAGTCTGGGTTACGTGGGCGATGTCACGCTGTCCCCATGACCCAGGCTGCAAGCAAAGCCAAGCCTGCTGAAGACGCAGGCCTTTTCTCGGCAAGCGCTGCGCCAGCCGTCAAGCGGCATCTGGTGCTGCTGGGCGCCGGCCATGCGCACGTGCATGTGCTGCAAGGCCTGGCGCAAGACCGGCCGGCCGATCTGGCCATCACGGTGGTCGCGCCACATGCGCGCCAGCTGTATTCCGGCATGGTGCCGGGGTTTGTCGCCGGGCATTACACGCTGGACAACTGCATGATTCCGCTTGAGGGGCTGCTTGCCCGCTGCGGCGCGCGCTATGTGCAAGGCAGTGCGGCGGGCATTAATGCTGAAGCGCGCAGCGTGACCCTGGCCAGTGGCGCGACCCTGCCTTACGACTGGCTGAGCCTGAACACCGGCCCGGTCATGGACCGCCAACAGATTGAGGAAAAAATGCCCGGCGCGCGAGAGCATGCCTTGTTCGTGCGACCCATCGAAGCCTTCGGCCAGCTCTGGCCCCGGGTGATGGCGGTGGCGCGACAGAAAAAAATTCACTTGGTGGTGGTGGGCGCAGGTGCGGCGGGGCTGGAACTGGCCATGGCCGCTGCCCATGCGTTAAAAGGTGCGTCGTTTGCGCCGGGCAGCCGGGTGACATTGCTCAGTGGCGCGAATCCGCCGGGTGCCAGTTACACGGCTGGCGTGCAGCGCCGCCTTGCCAAGGCCTTGCAACGCCTTCGGATCGAGGTGCTGCCAGAGACCTGCGTCGGGCTGGATTCAGGCTGCATCAAGCTGGGCAGCGGCCAGCGCCTGGCTTGCGATGTGCCGTTGCTGGCCTTGGGCGCTCAGGCGCCGGCATGGCTGGCTGGCACCGGACTGGCCCTTGACGAAGGGGGCTTTGTGGCGGTCAACGGCTTTCAGCAAAGCACCAGCCATCCGGCGGTATTTGCTGCTGGCGATGTGGCCAGCCGCGTTGATGCGCCGCATCCGCGAAGCGGTGTGTACGCGGTGCGCGCCGGTCCGCCACTGCTGGCCAATTTGCGCGCCGCATGGCAAGGCCGGCCGCTCAAGCCCTATGCACCGCAAAAGCGCACGCTCAACCTGCTGTCATGCGGCGGTCGCCATGCAATTGCCGTGTGGGGCGGCCTTAGCGTCGAAGGCGCCTGGGTCTGGCGCTGGAAAGACCGGATTGACCGCAAGTTTGTGGCGGACTACGCCGTTTAAGCCAAGATTCAAGAGTCAAATAAGCTTGTAGCGCAATCCCAGATTGCACAAGCAGCTATTAAATCAGGAGTCCTGGGCATCGGGCGGGACGACACGGCTGACGCTGGGGGGCACTGCCTTGCCCATTTGCCGCGCCCTGAACAGTGCAGCGCGCATCAGGAAAATGGTCGGAATGGGCACGGTGATGGCGATGAACACAGCTGTCAACAGCGCAAAAACAGCCAGTTCACCTTGCTGGACAGAGAAGAAAAGCACGGTTCCCCACGTCACGCACCAGCAGCCCAGCGTGGCGACGATGGCTGGCATGTGGACCCGCTCGAAAAAAGTCGACAGGCGCAGCAGACCCAAAGAGCCCAGCAGCGCCAGTGCTGCGCCCGCCAGCACCGCCGCGGCAACGACGATTTCAACCCACAGCGGCAGGGCAACGCCCGCGTCGCTCACTCAATCACCTCGCCACGCAGCAAGAATTTGGCCATCGCCGTGGTGCTGACAAAGCCCAGCAGGGCGATCAGCAGCGCTGCCTCGAAATAATGCCGGTTGCCGTAGATCAGGCCCAGCACCAGTATCGCCAGCATGCCGTTGAGGTACATGCAGTCCAGCGCCAGCACGCGGTCTTGCGCCGCCGGTCCCTTGAGCAACCGGACCATGGTGCAGACCATGGCCAGCACCAGCATGAACAAGGCCAGCGGCAACGCCCAGGAAAGAATCGGGTTCATCACTCAAAAATCTCCATCAGGGGGCGCTCGTAGCGCGTTTTGATGTGCGCGGCCATGGCGCCGGCATCATCTAATTCCAGCGCATGCAGCAGCAAGGTGGCACGGTCCAGCGACAACTCGGCCCAGGCCGTGCCAGGCGTCAGGCAGACAATCATGGCCAGCGCTGCCAGCCCGTTCGGGTCCCTCAGGTCGAGTGCCACATGCACAAAACCGGGCGGATGGCGCCGGCTGCCCGGCCGGAGCAGCAGACGCACCACGGCAATGTTCGAGCGCGTCGAGTCGGCCGCCACGGTGAGCAGCAGACGCAGCGCCACGCCCGGCCTTCGCATGCGCACACGAACCGGCCGCAAGCCGGCGGTCATCAGCGGAATGGCCACCGCCAGAAGTCCGGCCAGCAGCAGGTGACCCACGCCCAGCGTGCGGTTCAGCAGCAGCCACAGCACGAACAGCGCGGCGGACAGCAGCGGTGCGGGGAACATTTTTTTCATGGGGTCTCCTGGGCCGAATCGACCCGTGGCGCTTGTGGTCCGGGGATCGGCCGGGCGGACATGACTGCACGTACATATAGTCGAGGCGTGTGCAGCGCATCGGCCGTGGCCTGCATGTAGCCCATCACCGGACCGGCCTGCAGCGTCATGACGGCACAAGCGCCCAGCAAAAAGGCGATGGGCAGGCCTTCAAGCACGCGCAGCTTGGGCGCTGCCCGGTCGTACGTCGCCCAGAAATGCAAAATGCCAGCCCGCGTCAGCGCAATCAGCGCCAGCAGGCCGGTGCCAATCAGGAGGGCCAGCAGCATCCAGCCGGCTGCCTCTGGCGGTTGGCTGGCTGACAGGCCCAGCCCGGACGGGTTGAGCAAGGCCGTCAGCATGGCAAACTTACCGACAAAGCCCGACAGCGGCGGCAGTCCGGCAATCACCAGCGTGCAAGCCATGAAACCCAGGCCGAGCAGGGCCACGGCGGCAGGAATCACCCGGCCGGTGAGCACTTCCTCGTCGTCGTCCAGGTTCAGCCCCTTGCCGGGCATCAGCTCGGCGGTCAGGAACGGCGTGTCGTCTTGCTCATAGGGCGCCAGACTGGCGCCGTCGTTGCGCCAGCGGTCCATCAGGTCGGCAAGCAGGAAAAGCGCGCTGATCGCCAGGGTCGAGCTGGGCAGGTAATACAGCAGCCCGGCCGTCAGTTGGGGCAGGCCAAATCCGGCGGCTGCCAGCAAGGTGCCTGACGAGACAATCGCGCCATACCCGGCCAGGTAGCCCAGCCGCTGCGAGCCGAGCATGCCAATGGCACCAAAGGCCATCGTCAGCATGCCGCCACCGATCAGCCACAGGCTGCCGAATTGCGCCGAAGCACCGGCATCCACGCCGAACAGCAGCAGCCACAGCCGCAGGATCACGTAGATCCCGACCTTGGTCATGAGGCCGAACAAGGCGCCAACCGGTGCGGTTGCCGCGCTGTAGGCCGGCACCAGCCAGAAGTTCAGCGGCCAGACGGCCGCCTTGATCAAAAATGCCGTGGCCAGGATGCCCGCCGCCGCATGCAGCAGGCCCCGGTCGGCCTCAAGCACCTCCGGAATGCTTTGCGCCAGATCGGCCATGTTCAGTGTGCCGGTGATGCCGTAAAGCATTGATGCGCCGATGAGGAAAAGCGACGATGCGGCCAGGTTGATGGCAATGAAATGCAGACCCGACTGCACCCGGACCCGGCCCGAACCATGCAGCAGCAGTCCGTAGGACGCCGCCAGCATGACCTCGAAAAAAACAAACAGGTTGAACAGGTCGGCTGTCAGGAAAGCACCGCACAGGCCCATCAGCTGAAGCTGGAACAGCGGGTGAAAGTGAACACCCGCGCGGTGCCAGCGGGCGCCGGCAAATACGCTTGACGCCAGCGCGATGGCGCTGGTCAGCACCAGCATCATGGCCGACAGGCGGTCCAGCGCCAGCGCAATGCCAAAGGGCGCCGGCCAGTTGCCTGCCAGGTAAACGTCCATGGTCGACGCCGGCCCCTGCTGGTTGGCCCAGCCCAGCAGCGCCACCGACACGCCCAGACCCAGCAGGGTGGACGCCATGTTCAGCAGCAGCTTGGCGCGTTGCTGGCGCTCGCCCATCAGCAGCATGAACGCGGCGGTCAGCAGCGGCAGCAGAATGGGCGCCAGCATCAGGTGCGGCATCAGTGGCGCAATGACTTCGTTCAGGGCTCCCAACGCACTCATTGCAATTCCTGTGCGTCGACCTTGCTGCCGTCCACGTGGTCGGTGCCCGACATGCCGCGCGATGCCAGCAACACCACAAGGAACAGCGCCGTCATGGCAAAGCCGATGACAATCGCCGTCAGCGTCAGCGCCTGCGGCATCGGGTCGGCATAGTTCACCAGCGTTTGCGCCACGCCAGGCTCAAGCACCGGCGCCTTGCCAAGGGCCAGCCCCAGCCGGCCCATGCTGAAGATGAACAGGTTGACGGCATATGACAGCAGCGCCAGGCCCATGACCACCTGGAACGTGCGCGGGCGCAGCAGCAGCCACACGCCCGAGCCGGTCAGCACGCCGATGGCAAGAGCCAGAACGATTTCCATTAAACGGTTTCCAGGGCGGGGGGCACAGCTGCAGCCTCACGCTTTTCTTCGGCCATGCGGTCGTGGTGGCGATGGCCGCGCACCGACTGGTGGGCAATCGAGGTGAGGATCATCAGCGTCGAGCCCACCACCAGGGCAAACACGCCAAGGTCAAAAAATATCGCGCTGGCGACATGGAGTTCACCGATCAGGGGAAGGTCCCAATGCGCCGTGTGGCTGGTCAGGAAAGGGTAGCCCCAGACCAGTGGGGCCAGCCCGGTGGCCAGCACGGTCAGCAGTCCGGCGGCCATCCAGCGGCGCAGCCGCAGCGGCATGTGCGCCTCGACCCAGTGGGTGCCCGAAACGATGTACTGCAGCAGCAATGCCACCGACAGCACCAGACCGGCCACAAAGCCGCCGCCCGGCTCATTGTGTCCGCGCATGAAGAAAAAGATCGCCACCATGACCGCTACCGGCAGCAGCAGCCGGGCCAGCACCGCCGGCACCATCAGGTAGCCCACGGCCGTGTCCGTGGCCTGGCGCGGATTGAGCAAATCGGTGGCCAGGTCGGCGGGCACAGCGCGCTGCTGCTCGGGCAGGTCCATGGTTTCGAGGGCCGGGCGAAAGCGCCGCAGCAGTGCATAGACCGTCAGCGCGACGATGCCCAGCACGACGATTTCGCCGAAGGTGTCAAAGCCCCGGAAGTCCACCAGCATCACATTGACCACGTTGCTGCCGCCGCCTTCGGTGAAGGCGCGTTCCAGGAAGAAGGTCGAGGTGCTTTCGGGAAAAGGCCGGCTCAGCATGGCCCAGGCCAGCAGCGCCATGCCGGTGCCTGCGCCCACGGACAGCAACAAATCGCGTATCCGGCGCCAGCGCGTGCCGCGCCGTTCGGCCCGGTTTGGCAGCCGCAGGCTTTCATGGCGCTTGGGCAGCCAGCGCAGACCCAGCAGGATCAGCACGGTGGTGACGATTTCCACCACCAGCTGGGTCAGCGCCAGGTCGGGCGCGGAAAACCATAAAAAAGTGATGCAGGTGCACAGCCCGGCCGCGCCCATCAGCGCGAGTGCTGCCATGCGGTGGTATTTGGCCTGCCAGGCGGCGGCGACCGCACAGACTGCGCCGACAACCCAGAGCACGGCGAAGGCGGGCGACAAGGCCAGCGACGCCCGGTCGCCCACATACAGCCCGCGCGTCCACAAGGGCAGGACACCCGCCACCAGCGTGGCGCTGACCAACCACAGCATCTGCCACTGCAGACGCTGTGTGTCCATCATCCGCCGGCCCTTGTGACCAGCCAGGGTCAGCAGGGCCAACGAGCCGTCAAACAGGCGTTTGCCGTTGATGCGGTGGAGCAAGATGGGGGCATCCACCTGGCCGCGCGAACGGTAGTGGCGCAGGATCAGGTACATCGCAATGCCGCCCCCCATCGCCACGATGCTCATCAGCAAGGGGGTGTTGATGCCATGCCATACGGCGAGGCTGTAAAACGGCAATTCGGTGCCCACCACCGGGCGCGCCGCCGCCGCGAGGAATCGGCCCACGCTCCAGCCCGGAAAGATGCCCACCACCAGGCAAGCCAATACCAGCAGTTCGACCGGTACACGCATCCAGTGCGGCGGTTCGTGGGGCTGCCGGGGCAGGTCGGTGGCTGGCGGGCCAAAAAATACATCGACCGTGAAACGCAGCGAATACGCCACGCTGAACATGCCGGCCAGCGTGGCGGCCACCGGCAGGAGCAGGGAAACCAGCGGCGAGGCCTGGATGAAAACGGTTTCGGCAAAGAACATTTCTTTCGACAAAAAGCCGTTGAGCAGCGGCACGCCCGCCATGGCCGCGCTGGCCACCATCGCCAGCGTGGCAGTCACCGGCATCAGGGTGCGCAGGCTTGAGAGCCGCCGAATGTCGCGCGTGCCGCTTTCATGGTCCAGGATGCCGGCCGCCATGAAGAGCGATGCCTTGAAAGTCGCATGGTTCATGATGTGGAAAACCGCCGCCACCGCCGCCAGCGGGCTGTTCAGGCCCAGCAGCAAGGTGATCAGGCCGAGGTGAGAAATCGTCGAATACGCCAGCAGGCCCTTCAGGTCGTTCTGGAACATGGCCGCATAGCCGCCGATCAGCAGCGTGATCAGGCCGGCGCCGCCGACCAGCCAGAACCACGGTTCCGTGCCGCCCAGCACCGGCCACATGCGGGCCAGCAAGAACACACCGGCCTTGACCATGGTAGCCGAATGCAAGTAGGCCGACACCGGCGTGGGCGCGGCCATGGCGTGCGGCAGCCAGAAGTGAAACGGAAACTGCGCGCTTTTGGTCAGCGCGCCCAGCAGCACCAGCACCAGGCAGGTCAGGTAAAGCGGATGCGCGCGGATCTGCGGCCCGGCGGCCAGCACCTGGTCCAGGTCGTAGCTGCCGACGATGTGCCCAATCACCAGCATGCCGGCCAGCATGCACAGCCCGCCGGTGCCGGTCACGGTCAGCGCCATGCGGGCGCCGCGCCGCGCATCCTTGCGGTGGTGCCAGTAGCCGATCAGCAGAAACGAAAAAAGGCTGGTCAATTCCCAGAAAAAGGCCAGCTGGATGAGGTTGCCTGACAGCACGATGCCCACCATCGAGCCCATGAACGCCAGAAAGAAGGAAAAAAAGCGCGGCACCGGGTCGCTCGGCGACATGTAGTAGCGCGCATACAGCACCACCAGCGAGCCGATGCCCAGCACCAGCATGCAGAACATCCAGGCAAAGCCGTCCAGCCGGATCACCAGGTTCAGGCCAAGGGCTGGCAGCCACTCGATTTCCTGCCGCAGCACGCCGCCGTCCGTGATTTGCGGAAAGTACAGCGCCGCCTGCACGGTGCAGAACAGTGCAATCAGGCCTGCCAGCGTCGATTCCGTGTTGCGCGCATTCGCCGGCAGCAACGCTGCAAGCAGGCTGCCGATGAACGGAAGAAGGATGAGCGTGGCGAGGGGCATGGCCCGAGGATTTTACGGGCGGTTTTTTGCAAAACCGGCAAAAGTCTCCCTGAGCTGATTTTTTTGGCTGTGCCTCGGCCTGAATTGCATAATGCTATGAAAAAAGAAGCACGTTACGCCCGCCCATATTGCGCAAATGGCATGTTTCGTTCTTAATCCAGGCTTGGTGCGGATAGGCCATGAAAAATGCCGGATTCAATCCGGCATTTCGAAACATCAAAGGCAGCTTGTCAGGCGCCGAAGAAGTTCTTCAGCTTGTCGGTCCAGCCTTCCTCGCTGGGTGAGTGCTTGGCGCCGCCTTTCTTGATCGACTCGTCGAGCTCCTTGAGCAGTTTGCGCTGGTGCTCGGTCAGCTTCACCGGCGTTTCCACCGAGATGTGGCAATACAGGTCACCCGGATAGCTTGAACGCACACCCTTGATGCCCTTGCCACGCAGCCGGAACTGCTTGCCGGCCTGCGTGCCATCGGGAATGTCGATGGCCGCCTTGCCCGCCAGCGTTGGCACCTCGATTTCGCCGCCCAGCGCCGCCGTGGTGAAGCTGATCGGCATCGAGCAGTGCAGGTCGTCGCCATCGCGCTCGAAGATGTCGTGCTTCTTGAGCCGGATCTCGATGTACAGGTCGCCAGGCGGGCCGCCGTTGGTGCCCGGTTCGCCGTTGCCGGTCGAGCGGATGCGCATGCCGTCGTCGATACCAGCCGGAATCTTCACTTCCAGCGTCTTGTTGGACTTGGTCTTGCCCACGCCGTGGCAGGCCATGCAGGGCGAAGGAATCAGCTTGCCGCTGCCCTTGCACTGCGGACACGTCTGCTGCACGCTGAAAAATCCCTGGCGCATCTGCACCACGCCATGGCCGTGGCAGGTCGTGCAGGTGGCCACCTTGGTGCCGGGCTTGGCGCCGCTGCCGTGGCAGATGCTGCAATCGTCCCAGCTCGGGATTCGGATCTGCGCATCCTTGCCGGTGGCCGCTTCTTCAAGCGTGACTTCCATTGCATAGCTCAGGTCGCCGCCACGGTAAATCTGCCGCCCGCCGCCCTGGCCGCCACGCTGCTGGCCACTGAACACATCGCCAAAAATGTCACCAAATGCCTCGGCAAAGCCGCCAAAACCTTCAGCGCCCGGGCCACCGCCGCCACGCATGTTGGGGTCGACGCCGGCATGACCGTACTGGTCATAGGCGGCGCGTTTTTGCGCATCGGAAAGCATTTCGTAGGCTTCCTTGGCCTCCTTGAACTTTTCTTCCGAGACCTTGCTGTCACCCTGATTGCGGTCAGGGTGGTGTTTCATCGCGAGCTTGCGGTACGCTTTCTTGATGTCATCGTCGCTGGCGTTCTTTGGAACGCCAAGCGTGTCGTAATAGTCTTTTTTGGCCATGTCTGGTCAGGCAATCATTGTTAAAAATTCAGCAGTTGGCCAAGGCAGGTGGGGCAGGCAAGACGCTGACGATGCATGCAGCGGCAAATGACAAAAGCGGAAATCCCGGATTGCTCCTGGTTTCCGCTCTTGCAATAACCATGCATTTTCATGCAGTCAGCAGGCCGTTTCCGGCCGGCTTGTCTTAGCCCTTCTTGACTTCCTTGACTTCGGCGTCCACGACATTGTCATCGGCGGCGGGCTTGGGCTGGGCCTGCTCGGCACCGGCTGGATTGCCGTCAGCGCCTTGCGAGGACTGCATGTCGGCATACATTTTTTCGCCCAGTTTCTGGCTGGCTTCCATGAGTGCAGCGTTTTTGCCTTCAATCGCGTCTTTGTCGTCAGACTTGAGGGCTTCATCCATGTCCTTGATGGCGGACTCGATCTTTTCCTTTTCGCCTGCGTCAAGCTTGTCGCCGTATTCGGCCAGGGATTTTTTAACGCTGTGGACCATGGCTTCGGCGCTGTTCTTGGCCTGCACGAATTCGACCTTTTTCTTGTCGTCTTCGGCGTTCAGTTCAGCGTCTTTCACCATCTGCTGGATTTCAGATTCCGACAGACCCGAGTTGGCCTTGATGGTGATCTTGTTTTCCTTGCCGGTGCCCTTGTCCTTGGCGCCGACGTGCAGAATGCCGTTGGCGTCAATGTCGAACGACACTTCAATTTGCGGCGTGCCGCGCGATGCTGGCGGAATGCCTTCGAGGTTGAACTCGCCGAGGCCCTTGTTGCCCGAGGCAATCTCGCGCTCGCCCTGGAACACCTTGATCGTCACGGCCGGCTGGTTGTCTTCAGCGGTCGAGAAGGTCTGGGCGAACTTGGTCGGGATGGTCGTGTTCTTCTTGATCATCTTGGTCATCACGCCGCCCATGGTTTCAATACCCAGGGACAAAGGCGTCACGTCAAGCAGCAGCACGTCGGAGCGGTCGCCGGACAGCACCTGGCCCTGAATCGCGGCGCCTACGGCGACGGCTTCATCGGGGTTGACGTCCTTGCGCGGCTCCTTGCCGAAGAATTCCTTGACCTTCTCCTGCACCTTGGGCATGCGGCTCATGCCGCCGACCAGAATCACGTCGTGGATGTCGCCCACGCTGATGCCGGCATCCTTGACGGCCACGCGGCACGGGGCAATCGTGCGCTCGATCAGTTCGTCGACCAGGCTTTCCAGCTTGGCACGGGTCATCTTGATGTTCAGGTGTTTTGGACCCGATGCATCGGCGGTGATGTAAGGCAGGTTGATGTCCGTCTGCGCGCTGTTCGACAGTTCGATCTTGGCCTTTTCAGCCGCTTCCTTCAGTCGCTGCAGGGCCAGCACATCGTTCTTGAGGTTGACGCCGGAGTCCTTCTTGAACTCGTCGATGATGTAGTCAATGATGCGCTGGTCGAAGTCTTCGCCGCCCAGGAAGGTGTCGCCGTTGGTGGACAACACTTCAAACTGCTTTTCGCCGTCAACGTCGGCAATCTCGATGATCGAGATGTCAAACGTGCCGCCACCCAGGTCATACACGGCAATCTTGCGGTCGCCCTTTTCCTGCTTGTCCAGGCCAAAGGCCAGGGCGGCAGCGGTCGGCTCGTTGATGATGCGCTTGACATCCAGGCCGGCAATACGGCCGGCGTCCTTGGTGGCCTGGCGCTGGGCGTCATTGAAGTAGGCCGGCACGGTGATGACCGCGTCAGTGACGGGTTCGCCGAGGTAGTCTTCGGCCGTCTTCTTCATTTTGCGCAGGATGTCGGCGCTGACCTGCTGGGCAGACAGTTTTTTGCCGCGCACTTCAATCCAGGCATCGCCGTTGTCGGCGGGCACGATGGCGTAAGGCATCAGGCCGATGTCCTTCTGGACTTCTTTTTCTGCGAACTTGCGGCCAATCAGGCGCTTGACGGCATACAGCGTGTTGCGTGGGTTGGTCACGGCCTGGCGCTTGGCCGAGGCGCCCACCAGCACTTCGCCGTCTTCCTGGTAGGCGACGATCGACGGCGTGGTGCGGGCGCCTTCCGAGTTTTCAATGACGCGGGGCGTGTTGCCTTCCATGATTGAGACGCAGCTGTTGGTCGTGCCCAAATCGATGCCGATGATTCTTCCCATGATTTACTCCAGTTTATTATTTCGTTAGGTTTTTGATGCCGGCTCAGTCACTGTTGGCTGCCGGGTTCATCAGGCTGCTGAAGAATTGCGGATAAGTTTTGCAAGTTCAAGAGCAGTCAACATGTTTTGGCCGTTTATTTGTACTTACTGCGGCGCCGCCACGGTGACCAGCGCAGGGCGCAGTACACGCTCGGCGATCAGGTAGCCCTTTTGCAATACGGTGACTACGGTGTTGGCTTCCTGCTGCGGCGCAGGCACCATGCTGATGGCCTGGTGCTGGTGCGGGTCGAACCTGGCGCCGGCTGCGGGATTGATCTCCAAGACCTTGTTGCGCTCCAGTGCGCTTTTGAGCTGCTTCAAGGTGGCTTCGGAGCCTTCGCGGAGCTGCTCCAGCGTGGCTTCTTTCAACGCCAGGGCTGCTTCAAAGCTGTCGAGCACCGGCAACAAGCTCTCGGAAAAACTTTCAAGGGCGAACTTGCGTGCCTTGGAAATCTCGTCGTCGGCACGGCGCCGGGCGTTTTCAGACTCCGCCTTGGCGCGCAAGTAGTTGTCCGACAAATCGGTGTTCTTGGCCTGCAATACGGCCAGTTGGGCCTGGACGTCGGTGAGGGCGTTCATGGCTTCAAACTCGTTGGCGGCCTGAGCGGCTTCGAGTTCTTCAGCGCTGGGCGCGCCTGTCAGGCCGTCATTTTGTTCGGTTTGTTTGTTCTCGGACATGTTGGTAGTGAAGTTTCCAAAGCTGGTAAGTTAACTAACTTGGGACCACAAGCCCCTTTTCAAGACAGGGATTTGGGGATTGGTAATGAAATGTCGCCTGAACTACAAGCGTGAGGGCAGCGCCGGCAAGTCCGGCTCGGTGCGTAAAGATTGTAGAGGCGTCAAGGTCCGGCACCAACCTTGTTTGAAGATTCGATGCCGGGTTTCCAGGCTTCGGCCAAGCCAGTGAACGTGTTTGCCAATGTGCCATCCATTCGCAAAGCAGCCGCAGCCGGATACAAAAAAACAGGCCTCTTGCCTGTTTTTTTTCTTTGCGGCAGTGGCGAGTTGCTTATTCCGGGGTGACTTTGTCTGCGTTGACCTTGGCCTGGCTGACCACCCATTTTCCGGCGAAAGCCTGCAGGTCGTTCAAGCGTTTGAGCAGGTCAGCCCCGAGTGACGTCACGGTGTAGCCTTTTTCACCATGACTGAGCAGGCTTGCTGCGCGCAGCTCCTTGATGCGGGTGTTCAGGGTATTGGGCGTGATGTTGCCAATACTGTCCTGAAGCAGGCGAAAGGTTTGCGGATGGCCGTCTTTGAGTGCCCACAGCACACGCAGTGCGTAGCGCGACTCCAGCAGTTCAAGCAACTGGCTTACGGCAGCGTTTTCTTTGACACTCATTGGTTTATCTCCTCAGGTCGGTCACAGGGAATGGAAATCAAGCCTTGCAAAGGCCTGTCGGTAAATATAACGCAAAATTCATTTTGCTACGAGTTCTATAGCTGGTAATGCCCGTGCTGTGTGCATTCCGAGACAAAACTGGCAAAAATATGCGTGCTGTCATGGTCTGTCTGTGCATTTCCGGAGTCGCTCGATTCAGAGGTCGTGATTACTTCAGCGCTGCATTCATGCTGGCTGGTGCGCGGTCGGCAGGCTGATCGTGCAGCCGGCCCTTGACGATTCCATGATGCTTTCAATCACCTGTTGCACACCCAGCGCTGAGCGTCCGCTGACTGCCGGCGTTCGTCCGGACTGCACTGCACGGATGAAATCCTGCAGCACCGTTCGGTGAGCCGCATGGTCGAATGCCATGGGGTCGGCGCCACCGCCCGAGCCTTGGCGCGCGCCCAGCGCCAAGCGCTTGCCGCTGGCAAACAAAACCTGCAGCTCGCCCGATTCCAGCGTTGCGGTGCCCAGCGTGGCATTGAATTCAATGCGCTCCGGAAACCCTGGGTAGGCTGCCGTGGTGGCTTGCACCACGCCGATGACGCCGCCCGCGTAATGCAGCAGCGCCGCTGCCGTGTCCTCGCTTTCCATGCGGTGCACTGGAGAGGTCGCCGTCAGGCCGGTCACGCGCTCGGGCAAACCGGTCAGGCTGAGCAGCAGGTCCAGCGTGTGGATGGCCTGGGTGATCAGCACGCCGCCGCCGTCCCGCGCCAGTGTGCCTCGCCCCGGTTCGTTGTAATAACTTTGCGCACGCCACCAGCGCACCGACGCGCTCGCGCTGATCAGCCGGCCGAGTTCGCCCGCGTCGAGCAAGGCCTTCAGGCCCACGGCGGCTTCACGCAGGCGGTGCTGCAGCATCACTGCGAGCGTGACGCCTGCGGTTTCGCAAACCTGCACCAGCCGGGTGGCCCGCTCAAGGTCGATCTCCAGCGGTTTTTCGACCAGCACGTGCTTGCCGGCCTGCGCCGCCCGCTGGACGATGTCCAGGTGCGTGTTCGGCGGTGTCAGTACCAGTACGGCCTTCACACTGGCATCTTCAAGGATGTCTTCAAGCCGGGTGGTCTTGCGTGTGTGCGCCGGCACCTGGACGCCGGCAAGCCGCTCGGCGCTTCGCCCGTACACCCAAGCCAGTTCGGCTTCCCCGGCCAGGTCCTCCAGGCTGCGAAAGTGAGGCGCCGAACCCAGCCCGGCGCCAATGACGGCCAGCCGCAGACGATTCGGGGGAGGGGCGTAAGCGACCGGTTGATCTTGCATGTGCACTTGAGGGTCTTCCTGAAAGGTTTGTGTTGCCTGCGAACGTAAACCTGCATGTTGGCCCGCAACTTCAACCGATTTATACCAATGGACTGATTTCACACCGCTTACTTCAAAGCGCCTTTGTCAGGCTGATCCGAAGGCTGCAGGGTGTGGGCGTTGTTTCCCTTGCGCAAGCGTTCACGGCTGTTTGACAAATGGGTCCGCATGGCGGTGCGGGCGGCTTCCGGGTCCTGGTCACGGATGGCGTTGTAAATGCTTTCGTGTTCGGTGTTGACGCGCTGCAGGTACTTCATCCGCCCCTCGGGGGCGTTGTGCGCCGTGTTCACCCGGGTGCGTGGAATGATCATGGTGCCCAGGTAGGTCATCAGGTCGGCAAAGTGCCGGTTTCCGGTCGAGCGCGCAATTTCCATGTGGAACTGGAAGTCGGGAGGCACGGCGTCCGAGTCCCGGTTGATCGAGTCCCGAAACGCATGCAGCGCGGTTTCCAGTGCCGTCAGGTTGTCGGGCGTTCTTCTTTGCGCGGCCAGACCAGCCGCTTCGGTTTCCAGGCTGATGCGCAGCTCCAGTACCGAAATGACATCGGTGATGGTCGCGAAGTCGTCCGCTGCAATCTTGAAATTTCCCGATTCTTCGGGAGACAGCACAAAGGTGCCAATGCCATGCCGCGTCTTGACCAGCCCGGAAGCCTGGAGCTTGGACAGGGACTCCCGGACCACCGTGCGGCTGACATCGAACTGCGCCATGATTTCGGCTTCGGTCGGAAGTTTTTCGCCCGGCTTCAGCTGTCCCGCGCGAATGCTGGCCGCCAGGCTACTGACAATTTCGCCCACCAGTCCGCGCGGCCGGCGCGCACGCGGCAGTTCGTCGCGGGCCGGGTGCGCATTGCCGTAATCGACGGTTTTGGCTGGACTAGGTGTTTTCCATGAGCTCATTTAAAAACCATTGACAAGTTAAAAAGACAATTAGACAATTTAAGTCATCAGACAACGTACGACTGATGACCGATGCGTTTGACTCTATCAAATCTGATGGAATTGTCCAGTGTTTTACAAAGAAACGGCCTCGATAAATGACGATAAAAGTGCATGACAAACTGTTGCTGACCGGCGCGGCCGGCGGTTTGGGAAAAGCCTTGCGAGAACGGCTCAAAGCCAATTGTTCGGTTCTGCGCCTGTCCGATATTCAGGCTTTTGGCGAGGCCGCCCCAG
This sequence comes from Polaromonas sp. CG_9.7, assembly GCF_015752205.1. Lineage (GTDB taxonomy): Bacteria > Pseudomonadota > Gammaproteobacteria > Burkholderiales > Burkholderiaceae_C > Polaromonas. Next base: position 139,457 of record NZ_JADOVG010000005.1, on the reverse strand, counting down.
GCGAGGAAATCGCCTTGGGGGACTTGGCAGACGCAGCGACAGTCGATGCCATGGTGGCTGGCGTGAATGCCATTGTTCACCTGGGCGGCGTGTCGGTCGAAGGCCCGTTCGCACCGATCCTGCAGGCCAACATCGTGGGCGTCTACAACCTTTATGAAGCGGCCCGCAAGCATGGCGTCAAGCGGATCATCTTCGCCAGTTCCAACCATGTGACCGGCTTTTACCGCCAGGACGAAACCATCACAGCCGACCATCCGGCCCGGCCTGACGGCTTCTATGGCTTGAGCAAGGCTTTTGGTGAAGACCTGTCGCGTTTTTACTTTGACCGCTTCGGCATCGAAACGGCCTGCGTGCGCATTGGCTCGTCATTCCCGGAGCCCAGGGACCGCCGCATGCTGGCCACCTGGCTGAGCTTTGACGACCTGCACCGCCTGATCACCGCCTGCCTGACTACGCCGATCCTGGGCCACAGCATCATCTTCGGCATGTCCGACAACGCCGTGACCTGGTGGGACAACAGCCGCGCCCGCCACATTGGTTTTGTGCCGCAGGACAGCTCGGACGTGTTCCGCGACGCCGTCTATGCGCGCACCACGAATCCGGACCTGAACGATCCGGTGGCCCGGTACCAGGGCGGCGGCTTCGTGGTGGCCGGCCCGTTCGGCGAGTGATCAAATCATGGTTGACGACAACATCAAGGCCGAGCTGGTGCTCGACGCGCGCAACGGAACGGGTGAAAGCCCGGTCTGGCACGGCGCGGAGCAGGCGCTGTACTGGGTGGATATTCCGGCGCGCTCCCTGTGCCGCTGGACGCCCGCCACTGGTGAGAGCCGCAGCTGGCTGGCGCCCGAGATGCTGGCTTGCGTTGCGCGCATGGGCGGATCGAATGGCTGGATTGCCGGCGCCGAAAGCGGAATTTTCTCGCTGCATTTTCAGGACGACGGACAGCTCGGCTTTGAAAGCCTGGCCCCTGTCAGCCATGCCATGCCCGGCATGCGATTCAACGACGGCCGCTGCGACCGGCAAGGCCGCTTTCTGGCCGGAACGATGTTGATGAATATGGCCGTTGGCGCAAGCACAGGTTGCATCTACAGCTATCAAAAGAGTAGTGGTTTGACGCCGCTGCTGGAGGGCTTCATCACGCCCAATGGCATGGCTTTCAGCCCGGATGGCTGCACGATGTACCTGTCGGATTCGCATCCCTCGGTGCAGTTGGTCTGGGCTTATGACTACGACATCGAGACGGGCACACCTTCGAACCGCCGGCTGTTCATCGACATGAATCCGCTGCCCGGTCGCCCTGACGGCGCGGCGGTCGATGCCGACGGCTGCTACTGGATCTGCGGCAACGACGCCGGCCTGATCCACCGCTTCACGCCGGAAGGCAAGCTTGACCGCTCGCTGGCCGTTCCGGTCAAGAAGCCGGCCATGTGCGCTTTTGGCGGCGCCGGCCTGGACACCCTGTTCGTGACATCGATCCGTCCCGAAGGCATCGATTTATCTGACCAGCCGCTGGCCGGCGGTGTGTTTGCGCTGCGCCCCGGCGTGCGCGGGCTGCCTGAGCCTGTTTTTTCACCTGTTCCTGTTCATAACTTTTAACTGGTCCTTCAAGGAGACAACCATGACTTTCCGTAGAAACTTTATTGCTGCCGCTGTCGCCGCCGTGGTCCTTTCCACCTCCTTCGGCGCAATGGCGCAAAAGATGGTGCTCAAGGCGGTGGATACCCACCCGGCCGGTTACCCGACCGTGGTCGCTGTTGAAAACATGGGCAAAAAGCTCGATGCCGCCACCAACGGTCGCATCAAGATTCAAATGTTCCCCGGCGCCGTGCTGGGCCAGGAAAAGGAAGCCGTCGAGCAGGTCCAGATTGGCGCCTTGCAGATTGCCCGTATCTCGCTGGGCGTGGTCGGTCCCGTCGCACCTGACGTCGATGTGTTCAACATGCCCTTCGTGTTCCGCGACATTGCCCACATGCGCGCCGTGATTGACGGCCCGATCGGCGACGAACTGCTGGAAAAAGTCACCAACAGCCCGGCCCGCCTGGTGGCCCTGGGCTGGATGGATGGTGGTGCCCGCAGCCTGTACACCAAGACACTGGTCAAGACGCCCGCTGACATGAAGGGCATCAAGGTCCGCATGATGGGCAACCCCTTGTTTGTCGACACCATGAACGCCATGGGCGGTAACGGTATTTCGATGGCCTACGGCGAGGTGTTCAGCGCCCTGCAGACCGGCGTGATTGACGGTGCTGAAAACAATCCCCCCAGCTTTTTCACATCGAACCACTACACCACGGGCATGAAGTACTACGCCCAGACCAACCACCTGATCATTCCGGAATTGCTGGTGATGTCCAAGGTGACCTGGGACAAGCTGTCGGCCGACGACAAGGTGCTGATGAAGAAAGTCGCCCGCGAAGCCCAGATGGAGCAACGCGTGCTGTGGGACAAGAGCGTCGCCGACTACACCACCAAGCTCAAGGCCGCTGGCGTCGAGTTCGTGCCGGTGGACCAGAAGCTGTTCTTTGATGCCACGGCGCCGGTCCGTGCCAAGTACGGCGCCAAGTTCGCTGACCTGATGAAGCGCATCGACGCCACCAAGTCCAACTAAGAACTGCGGCCTGACCGGGGCGGCTGCCAGCAATGGCTTTGCCCCGGTCATGTCCGACCGGATACCCTCATGAAAAACAACCTTCTTCGTTTTAACGACATCCTCTACCTGGCCTGCATCTGGATTTCCGGTGCGGCGGTTTTCGTGATGTCGCTGATCATTCCCTGGGGCATCTTTGCCCGCTATGTGCTGGGCACCGGCTCCCAATGGCCCGAACCCGTTTCCATCCTGCTGATGGTGGTGTTCACCTTTTTTGGCGCAGCCGCCACCTACCGTGCCGGCGCCCATATTGCCGTGGCCATGATCACCGACCGCCTGCCTGCCAGTCTGCGCTGGCTGTGCGCCCGTGCGGTAGATCTTTTGATGCTGGCCGTGGCCCTGTTCATGGTGTTCTATGGCTTCAAGCTGGTCCTGGGAACCTGGGGCCAGACCATCGGCGACCTGCCGTGGATGCCCGTGGGCGCAACCTACCTGCCGGTGCCGGTGGGTGGCCTGCTGACGCTGGCGTTCATTCTGGAGCACATATTTATCGGCTACCAGGGCCAGCGTGCAGTGGTCACCTTTGACCATGAAAAAATTGAAGTGGGAGCGACCTGATGGATGCTTTTGTACTGCTGGGCTCATTTTTGAGCCTGATGATCATCGGCATGCCGGTGGCGTATGCCCTGGGCCTGGCCGCGCTGGTGGGCGCCTGGTGGATCGACATTCCGCTCGATGCCATCATGATTGCCATTTCCAGCGGCGTGAACAAGTTTTCTCTGCTGGCCATTCCCTTCTTCGTGCTGGCTGGCGCCATCATGGCAGAGGGCGGCATGTCGCGCCGGCTGGTGGCCTTTGCCAGCGTGCTGGTTGGCTTCATCCAGGGCGGACTGTCGCTGGTCAATATCCTGGCGTCAACCTTTTTTGGCGCGATTTCAGGTTCGTCCATGGCCGACACCGCCTCGATTGGATCGGTGCTGATTCCCGAGATGGAAAAGAAGGGCTATCCGCGTGACTTCGCCACGGCCGTGACGGTCAGCGGCTCGGTGCAGGCCATCCTGATTCCGCCCAGCCACAATGCCGTGATCTATTCGCTGGCGGCGGGCGGCGGCGTGTCGATTGCCGCGCTGTTCCTGGCGGGCATCTTGCCGGGGCTGCTGCTGGGCCTGACGCTGGCCATCATGTGCCTGTTCATTGCCAAAAAACGCAATTTCCCCAAGGGCGAGCGCATTCCCATGCGCCAGGCCCTCAAGATCTGCGTCGATGCACTCTGGGGCCTGATGACCATGGTGATCATCCTGGGCGGCATCTTGTCAGGCATCTTCACGGCCACCGAGTCGGCCGCGATTGCCGTGATATGGGCCTTCTTTGTCACCATGTTCATCTACCGCGACTACAAATGGAACGAGTTGCCCAAGCTGGTGCACCGCACGGTCAAGACGCTGTCCATCGTGATGATCCTGATCGGCTTTGCCGCCAGCTTCGGCTACGTCATGACGCTGATGCAGATTCCGCAGCAGATCACCGAGCTGTTCACCAGTGTGTCGGACAACAAGTATGTGGTTTTGATGATGATCAACGTGCTGCTGCTGGTGCTGGGCACGCTGATGGACATGGCGCCGCTGATCCTGATCATGACGCCCATTTTGCTGCCCGTCGTGACCGCCATGGGTGTTGATCCGGTGCATTTCGGCATGATCATGATGGTCAACCTGGGCATGGGCCTGATCACGCCTCCGGTGGGCGGCGTGCTGTTTGTCGGCGCTGCCGTGGCCAAGCTGCCGATTGAAAAAGTGGTCAAGGCGCTGTACCCCTTCTTTGGCGCGCTGCTGCTGGTGCTGCTGGCAGTGACCTATATCCCGGCATTGTCTTTGTGGCTGCCGAACCTGCTCTTGAAATAAGCGGGCACTTTCTTAAAGGTGTTTGCCGGCTAAAACTCTTTAGTTTCACCCCTCTCTTGCGAACCGTCGCTAGCGGCCTGTTGGAGAAGGGTTCTTGCCATGGCATGAAATTCATGGCGTGCTGGCCGCTGCTTTTTTTGTTTTTCCTCGATCCCACACAAAATTTTCCTGAACAACCATCCATGAACCCGCAAGACCTCAAAACCATCGTCAGTTCCGGTCTCTTGTCTTTCCCCGTCACCGACTTTGACGCGCAGGGCGACTTCAATCCCAAGGGCTATGCCGGGCGTCTGGAATGGCTGGCACCTTATGGCGCCAGCGCGCTGTTTGCCGCCGGCGGCACGGGCGAATTCTTCTCGCTCACCGGCGACGAGTACCCGTCCATCATCAAGACGGCGGTTGACACCTGCGCCGGCAAGGTGCCCATCATTGCCGGCGTCGGCGGCTCGACCCGTTTTGCCATTGCCTGCGCTAGGGAAGCCGAGCGCCTGGGCGCCCACGGTATCCTGCTGCTGCCGCACTACCTGATGGAAGCCTGCCAGGAAGGGCTGATTGCCCATGTCGAAGCCGTCTGCAAGAGCGTGAAGTTCGGCGTCATCGTCTACAACCGCAACGTTTGCAAGTTGACTGCCGATTCGCTGGCCATCCTGGCCGACCGCTGCCCGAACCTGATCGGCTTCAAGGACGGCGTGGGCAACATTGAAACCATGTCATCCATCTTCCTGAAGCTGGGCGATCGCTTCTCGTACCTGGGCGGCTTGCCCACGGCGGAGGTCTATGCCGCCGCCTACAAGGCGCTGGGCACGCCGGTGTATTCATCGGCGGTGTTCAACTTCATCCCGAAAACCGCCATGGATTTCTACCATGCCGTGGCGAGTGACGACATGGCGACCCAGCACCGCCTGCTCAAGGACTTCTTCATGCCCTATCTGGCGATTCGCAACAAGAATCCAGGCTACGCCGTCAGCATCGTCAAGGCCGGCGCGACCCTCGTCGGCCACAGTGCCGGCCCGGTGCGTCCGCCCCTGATTGACCTTAAGCCCGCCGAGATGGAAGCGCTGGCCGCGCTGATCAAGACGCTCGGCCCGCAGTAATCAACCGGAGCTTTTCATGACCCTCCTGCCAAGCGCCCAGCCCCGCTACATCCTCATGCACGAGGCCGACAACGTGGCCATCGTCGTGAATGACGGCGGCCTGCCTGCAGGCACCGTTTTTGACAGCGGCTTGAGCCTGCGCGACAAGGTCCCGCAAGGCCACAAGGTCGCGCTGAACGACGTGCCGCAGGGTGGCATCGTGCGGCGCTACAACGTGCCTATTGGCTATGCCGTCAAAGACATGCCGGCCGCGCGCGGGCTGGACAACCTGCCCATCGCCACGGTGAAACCCGAGCCTATGGCGCCGCTGGAGGGCTATACCTTTGAGGGCTACCGCAATGCCGACGGCTCGGTCGGCAGCCGCAACATCCTGGCCATCACCACCACGGTGCAGTGCGTGGCCGGCGTGGTCGAGTTCGCCGTCAAGCGCATCAAGGACGAACTGCTGCCACGCTTCCCGAACGTCGATGACGTGGTCGGGCTGGAGCACAGCTACGGTTGCGGCGTGGCGATTGACGCACCCGACGCCATCATCCCGATCCGCACGCTGCGCAACATCACGCTCAACCCGAACTTTGGCGGCGAGGTCATGGTCGTCAGCCTGGGCTGTGAAAAGCTGCAGCCCGAGCGTCTGCTGCCGCCCGGCACGATTCAGATTGTTGATGAGCGCAACGTCGCCGATGTCGGCATGACGGCGGAGGCACCGCTCGATGTGGTCTGCCTGCAGTCGGAACACCATGTCGGCTTCATGTCGATGATCGACTCCATCATGGGCGCTGCCGAGCTGCACCTGGAGCGGCTCGATGCGCGCCGGCGCGAAACCGTGCCGGCCAGCGAGCTGGTGGTCGGCGTGCAGTGCGGCGGCAGCGATGCGTTCTCGGGCGTCACCGCCAATCCGGCGGTCGGCTATTGCACCGACCTGCTGGTGCGCGCCGGCGCCACCGTGATGTTTTCCGAAACCACCGAGGTGCGCGACGGCATCGACCAGCTCACGTCGCGCGCCAGCACGCCGGAAGTGGCACAGGCGATGATCCGCGAAATGGCCTGGTACGACGCCTACCTCGAAAAAGGCCAGGTCGACCGCAGCGCCAACACCACGCCGGGCAACAAGAAAGGCGGCCTGTCCAACATTGTTGAAAAAGCCATGGGCTCGATTGTCAAGTCGGGCAGTGCGCCGATCAGCGGCGTGCTGTCGCCGGGCGAGAAAGTCCAGCAAAAAGGCCTGAAGGGACTGGTGTATGCCGCCACCCCGGCCAGCGACTTCATCTGCGGCACGCTGCAACTGGCCGCCGGCATCAACCTGCATGTGTTCACCACCGGACGCGGCACACCCTATGGCCTGGCCGAAGTGCCGGTGATCAAGGTGGCGACGCGCACCGACCTGGCGCGGCGCTGGCATGACCTGATGGACATCAATGCCGGCCGCATTGCCGACGGCGACGCAACGATCGAGGACGTGGGCCGCGAACTGTTCCAGTTCATGCTCGACGTGGCCAGCGGCCGCAAGAAAACCTGGGCCGAACACTGGAAGCTGCACAACGCGCTGGTGCTGTTCAACCCGGCGCCCGTGACGTGACCAGAACAACAACCCAACAACAAACTTCAAGGATTACGAAATGACCCAGAAACACGACAACCTGATAGCCGGCCAGTGGCTGGCCGGCACCGGCTATTCGCTCAATATCAACCCATCGGACCTTTCCGATGTGATTGGCGAGTACACCCAGGCCAGCGCCGGGCAGCTCGACGCCGCCGTGCAGGCCGCCCGCGCCGCCTTTCCCGACTGGTCCGTGTCCAGCATCCAGGCCCGGGCCGACGCGCTCGACAAGATCGGCACCGAGATCCTGGCGCGCCGCGAGGAACTCGGTACGTTGCTGGCCAGGGAAGAAGGCAAGACCAAGGCTGAAGGCATTGGCGAAGCCGCCAGAGCCGGCAACATTTTCAAGTTCTTCGCCGGCGAATGCCTGCGCCTGACCGGCGAGGTCGTGCCCTCGGTGCGCCCCGGCATCGGCGTTGAAATCACCCGTGAACCCGTTGGCGTGGTCGGCATCATCACGCCGTGGAACTTCCCGATTGCGATTCCCGCATGGAAGATCGCCCCCGCGCTGGCCTATGGCAACTGCGTGGTGATGAAGCCCGCCGACCTGGTGCCGGGCTGCGCCTGGGCGCTGGCAGAGATCATCAGCCGCAGCGGCATTCCGGCCGGTGTGTTCAACCTGGTCATGGGCCGGGGCAGCGTGATCGGCGACCCGCTGGTCAACCACACCGGCGTGGACGCCATCAGCTTCACTGGCTCGCAATCTGTAGGCGCCCGCATTGCCCAGCAATGCGCGGTCAACCTGAAAAAAGTCCAACTGGAAATGGGCGGCAAGAACCCGCAGGTCATCCTGGACGATGCCGACTTGGCGCAAGCGGTGGAACTCAGCGTGCAAAGCGCGTTCTTCTCGACCGGCCAGCGCTGCACCGCGTCGAGCCGGCTGATCGTCACCGAAGGCATCTACCCGAAATTCGCCCTGGCGATGAAGGCGCGCATGGCGACGCTCAAGGTCGGCGACGCGCTGGCCGCCGGCATCGACATCGGCCCGGTGTCGTCGCTGGCGCAGCTGGAGCAGGATTTGTCTTATGTGGACATCGGCCAGAAGGAAGGCGCGGTGCTGCTGGCCGGCGGCGAGCGCCTGAAGCTGGCCACCGACGGCTTCTTCATGGCGCCGGCGCTGCTGACCGACACCACGGCAGATATGCGCATCAACCGCGAGGAAGTGTTCGGCCCGGTCGCCAGCATCATCCGCGTCAAGGGTTACGACGAAGCGCTGTTTGAAGCCAATAACACGCCGTTTGGCCTGGCCGCCGGCGTCGCCACCACCAGCCTGAAATACGCCACGCATTTCAAACGCCACAGCCAGGCCGGCATGGTGATGGTCAACCTGCCGACCGCCGGCGTGGACTACCACGTGCCGTTTGGCGGCCGCAAGGGTTCGAGCTACGGGCCGCGCGAGCAGGGCCGCTATGCGCAGGAGTTTTACACCGTCGTCAAGACCGCCTACACGCTGGCGTGAGGCGCAACGCAACCGGCCCATCGATTCGTCAACGGCCCGGCCGTGAAAACCGGCAGGCTGAAAAAGGAGACCTTCCATGACACAAGCGAGCGCTTACCAAAGTTTTCCCAATAGCCTCAAGCGGGACCTGCTGGCTGGCAAAAAGCTGATCGGCTGCTGGTCGTCGCTCTCCAATGCCATCACCACCGAAGTGCTGGGCGTGGCCGGTTTTGACTGGATATTGCTCGACGGCGAGCATTCGCCCAACGACGTGACGACCTTTATTCCGCAATTGATGGCGCTAAAAGACAGCGTCAGCGCGCCGGTGGTGCGGCCGACCTGCAACGACGCGGTGGAAATCAAGCGCCTGCTGGACGCGGGTTTCTACAACTTCCTGATTCCGTTTGTCGAAAGCGCCGACGAGGCGCGGCGCGCGGTGGCTGCCACGCGTTACCCGCCGCAGGGCATTCGTGGCGTGTCGGTGTCGCAGCGCAGCAACCGCTACGGCACGGTGCCTGATTACTTCAAGTCGGTGAACGAGCATATCTGCGTCATGGTGCAAATCGAAAGCCATGCCGGCGTGGCGGCGGCGCGCGAGATTGCCGCCATCGACGGCGTGGACTGCATTTTTGTCGGACCGTCCGACCTGGCCGCCGGCATGGGCCACCTGGGCAACTCCGGACATCCTGACGTGCAGGCTGTGATTGCCGCCGTGTTTGCCGATGCCAAGGCCTGCGGCAAACCTTCAGGCATTTTGGCGCCGGTCGAGGCGGACGCCCGCCGCTACCTGGCGATGGGCGCGACCTTTGTCGGCGTCGGCAGCGACCTGGGCGCCTTCCGTTCGGCCACGCAGGCCCTGTGCGAACGCTACCGCAGCTGATTCCCACATTTTCAATTTCTTTTTGACTGGAGCAAAAAAATGAGCAAGCTTGGATTTATCGGCCTCGGCATTATGGGCGCGCCAATGGCCGCCCACCTGATCGCTGCGGGGCATGAAGTGTTCCTCAACACCCGAAGCAACGTTCCCGCGGACCTGCTGACCGGCCAGGCCACGGCCTGCGATTCGGCCAGGGAAGTCGCTGAAAAAGCCAATATCATTTTTTTGATGCTGCCCGACACGCCCGATGTGGCCAAGGTGCTGTTCGAAGGCGAGGGCGTGGCCAGCGGCCTGAGCCAGGGCAAGACCGTCGTGGACATGAGTTCCATTTCGCCGATGGACACCAAGGAGTTCGCTGAAAAAATCAATGCGCTCGGCTGCGATTACCTCGATGCGCCGGTGTCGGGCGGCGAAGTCGGCGCCAAGGCCGGCAGCCTGACCATCATGGTCGGCGGTCCCGATGCAACGTTCGAGCTGGTCAAGCCGCTGTTCGAACTGATGGGCAAGAACATCACGCTGGTCGGCGGCAACGGCGACGGCCAGACCTGCAAGGTCGCCAACCAGATCATCGTGGCGCTGAACATTGCCGCCGTCGGCGAAGCGCTGCTGTTCGCCAGCAAGGCCGGCGCTGATCCGGCCAAGGTGCGCCAGGCGCTGATGGGCGGTTTTGCCGCGTCGCGCATCCTGGAAGTGCATGGCGAACGCATGATCAAGCGGACCTTCAATCCGGGCTTTCGCATCGGCCTGCACCAGAAGGACTTGGGGCTGGCGCTGGCCGGTGCCAAAACGCTGGGTGTGGCGCTGCCGCAAACCGCCGGCGCGGCGCAACTGATGCAGGTGTGCGCTGCCAACGGCCTGCAGGACCTGGACCATTCCGCACTGGTGCGCAGCCTGGAAATCATGGCCAACCACACGGTGGCCTGAGCCAGCCGCTGCTTCCACACTGTTCAAGGAGACAGACATGACCCTCAATCGACGTGATCTTTTAGGCGCTTCACTGGCCCTTGGCCTGGGCGCCGCCAACGCGCAGCCAGCCAACTGGCCCGTCAAACCGATCCGCATCGTGGTGCCTTACCCGCCAGGCGGTTCGTCCGACATCATTGCCCGGTCGATTGCCCAGCCCCTGTCCGAAGCGCTCAAGCAGTCCGTCATCGTGGAAAACAAGGCCGGCGCAAATGGCAACCTGGGCGCCGATTACGTCGCCAAGTCGGCCCCTGACGGCTACACGCTGCTGTTGTGCGACACCGGCGCGCTGGCCATCAGCCCGTCCGTGTACACCAAGCTGCCTTTCGATCCGTCCAAAGACCTGCGCGGCGTGACCATGCTGGCCTATTCGCCGCACCTGCTGGTGGTGCATCCGTCAGTGCCGGCCAGCAACCTGAAGGAGCTGGTGGCGCTGTCGAAGAAAACCGAGCTGAACTTTGCCGTCACCGCCATGGGCAGTGCGCCGCACCTGGCCGGCGTGGCGGTCGAGCGTGCCAGCGGCGCCACATGGCAATACATCCCTTACAAGGGCGGCTCGCAGGCCATCACCGACACGATTGCCGGCCAGACCCAGATTTTGATGAACGGCATGCTGGCAACCCTGCCGTTTGTGCAAAGCGGCAAGCTCAAGATATTGGGCGTTTCCAAAAGCAGCCGCATGCCCTTGATTGGCGATGTACCGACGCTGGCCGAACAGGGGTTGACCGGTTTCGAGTCTGGCACCTGGCAGGGCATGCTGGTAGCCAACGGCACGCCGCCCGCGATCCTGAACCGCCTCAACAGCGAACTGATCAAGGTCATCCGCCATCCCGACATCCGCGCCAAGCTGGCGGGGCAGGGGGCCGAGGTGGTGACCATGGCGCCGGTGCAGCAGGACGAATTCTTCAACCGCGAAAAAGCCCGTTGGGCAAAGGTCGTCGAGCAGGCCAGCATCAAGCTGGACTGAAAACGCCTGGATATTTATGAAGTAAATGGCACTTTGCGCATGTACTGCGAGCATAGTTTGCTATTAATTTTGTATTTTTATATTCATCCTGGCCTGCGCGGCACCTGGGGCGTTGGATACTGCGGACGGGGAAACCTGAACGGCGGGAATTCAGGCGCCGGCGTGCTGCGGATGCGATTGCGGTAGTACTGCGTCCAGCCGATGGACTGGCGGATGGCTTCCTCTGGCACCCGGTAGGCGCGGCCGTCGCCCAGCAGGCCGCGACCCGTCAGGTCGATGCGCCACCCCGCCGGGACCGTGGCCGGCGCGGGTTCCAGGGTGCGGGCCTCGCCCTCGACCACGGTGATCTGAAGGTAGGCGCCCGCCGGCATTACGGAATAAGCCACCTTGCTGAACTGCTGGCTTTTGGTGCCCAGCGATTCCACGCAGGCATTGGACTTGTCGATAAAAATCCGGCCGCTGCGAAACAGGCTGACGACCAGGCAGTTCAGGTCCTGGAACAGGCTGGGGTCGGTGTTTTCGTCGATTTCGATATAGCCGCCGTTCCAGAAATCGATCTTCATGCGCGTTCCCGGGCCGGTATAAAAGCGGTCGCCGGCCAGCAGCGCCTGGCCCAATTGGGCGGGCTGCCCGGCGCCATGGTTGCCCCGGTCGACAAACGCATTCGGTCCCTCGATGAAGGTGATGCGGCCGACCGGGCGCAGCACGGGTGCCTGCCCCTGGCTGGCGGGAACGGGCGCAGGGGCTGGCGGCAGGGGAGCGCATGCCGGCAGCAGCGCAAGCAGCAAGACCAGCCCGAAGCGGCTGGACGGATAGAGAATACGGTTCAGGGTCATCTGGCGCCTCCTTCCGGGATTAAAAACAGGTTGGTCTGGCCCGTCACCTGGAGCCGTGCAATCGTCTCGCTCGGGTACCACACGGCCTTTCGCTCGGCAGGCAGCCACAGCAGCAGGTTTTTGTCGTTGCGCGTCATGAGGTTGCCGCTGGCCAGCGCACCGTCCCTGAATTCAAGGCTGGCCAGCGGATAGACCGCCGCCCGCACCAGGATGCCGAAAGCCACCGGCAGCAAGAGCGTATAGACCATGCCATAGACGGCCAGCACCAGCCGGCAGGCCCGCGCCAGCATCTCGGGCCGGATGGCCGCAGTGAAGGAAAACGACGCGCCTATGGCGATCAGCAGCACCAGGTAGCCGTCGAGCAGACGCCTGAACTCGGCCAGCAGGAACACATTGCAGCGCTCGCCCTGCATCAGGAGCGAAGCCGCCACATCCGGAGGCAATCCACTGCCGGCCACCGGAATCAAGGCCCGGCAGTCTGCTGCGGCCTGCACGCCGCTGCGAAACAGCAGGCTGTCAATGCGCCCCAGCGCCAAAAGCGGGTAGAAAAAGCGGTCGGTATGCGCAATCAGCAAGACCACCAGCGCCGTCAGAAGCAGCGTGCCCTTGAGCGCCGGACGCGCCGCAGCCAGCGCGGCGCGCCGTTGGGCCAGCCATTCGCCCGCACGCCGCCCACCTCGGGCCAGCGGTCCGATTTCACCCAGAAGCGCCAGCAGCACCAGCACGCCGACGCCGCCGGCGCCCAGGGCCAGCACCATCTGCAGCAGGTGGGCGGTGACGGCGAAAAAGAAGCGTGCGCCCTCCAGCAGCATGTCCTCGTGCTTGAAGTCCACCACCCGGCCCAGCCCAAGCATTGTCAGGTGGGCATGAAAGGCGTAGTAGCCGGTGGCATAGCAGATGGCGGTCAATGCCGCCAAGGCACCGCCAAGCCAGGCAATCGATTCCTTGAGCCGCTGAAGCAGTTCCATGGCCGCCACCCCGATGTGTTTCACGCCGTTCCGGCAGACTGTCTGCTCGCCCATCGATGGCAAGAACCGTGGCGCAATTAGGCAGGCATCGGCCGGATGCTAGCCAACTCTAAACGCAGAGCCGGTGGACAGCGGCATTCCAGCGTGCAGAAAGTTTCCGGATCAAGTAACTGATGTTACGCAGTGAAGTGGATGAGGGTATGGTGACCGCCAGAGCCGTTGGCTGGCAGTACGCCGGCCGGACGCTCAGACTGCTCCAGCCCTGCCGCGAGCCGCGTTTCCTGGTCATTCGCCTGCTTGGCATTGAACTCGCCGGCGCCGCCGATCAGGTGCGTCTTCATGCCTGCGGCGCGCAGCAGCTCCAGACACTCGCGAAATGGTTTCTGACCGGCGCCCATCACCACCCTGCGTTTTGGCCGGGGCGATGTGGATGACCCGTTCGGTTTCATGCCCATCGGGTGGATTGACCAGGCAACCCGCCCGGCTGGCCTTCAAGACGTGGTCCAGTCAGGCCTCGTTTCAGGCAATACAAATGTTTTAGTCCTGGCTTCGTCCCTGCGCAGCATTGTTGAGGAAATCCGGGTCGGCCAGTAAGGGCGGCGCCATGGCGCAAGAATGTTGTAAAGTGATATGACAAGTTTCAGCATTCCATGACCCAACGTTTTCATTCCATCACGCCCGGCGTGCATCTGTCCGAACGGGTGGCCGAGGCACTGTCTGCCGAAATCCGCGCGGGCCGGCCGGCCGCTGGTGAAAAGCTGCCGACCGAAGCTGCGCTGGTCGAGCAGTTTGCGGTCAGCCGCACAGTGGTGCGCGAGGCGGTGTCGCGGCTGAAGTCGCTGGGCGTGGTCGAGTCGCGCCAGGGCAGCGGGGTGTTTGTGCGACAGGCTGCGTTTGCGCCGCTGAATTTCGACACCCGCTCGGCTGCGTCCAGGCAGGCTGTCATTCAAATGGTGGAGGTGCGTCGCGCACTGGAAGCAGAGGTGGCGGCGCTTGCTGCGCAACGCCGAAATGCAACCGACATCGCGCGCATTCGCCAGGCGATTGTGGCCCTGGACGAGGCGGTCAAGGCCGGGGGCGACGGTGCCGATGAAGACGTGAACTACCACCGTGCTATTGCAGATGCTGCGCAAAATCCGTTTCTCATCAGCACGCTGGATTACCTGCGCCAGTTTTTGCGCGGGGTGACGCGTGTGACCCGCGCCAACGAGGCCCGGCGAGCGGATTTTGCCCGCCAGGTTCGCGACGAACACGAAGCCATCGCTGCGGCCATAGAGGCGGGCGACCCCACCATGGCGCGCCGGGCTGCGGCACAGCACATGGACAACGCCATCGAGCGCATCGAGCAGGCCGATCCAGACTTTTGGAAAGAGGCCGGTGTGCAATTGGCAAGCCCCCTGGTGTCCGGCGCCACCCGGCGGTAAGCCTCGCACCCAGTGCATGGACGCTTGTTTCGCATCCCTCGCCGGCACACGGCGGTGTGAAAAATTGAAGCCTCAGCATTCGATCAGACGATTTTCATACCGTGTGAACTCCCCAAAGACGCGATGCGCCCTGGCACGCATATTTGCCGCTACATCCACTTGCAGCACCGCTCGACGCTCCGTCTGATCATGGTTTTATAGAACCCGTTTGAACCCTGCTGGCGCGGCATGTTCAGCCAGATCAGTGAGGGTTTGCAAAATGCTCAGGGTAAACAAGGATGAGCAAACCACCAAAAAGTTGTAGGATGACCATATAAATATTGGCTGAAATTTAAGTTATCCCCTGTTGTGAGACCAACAGGCAAGCCATGAAAAACGAAATTTTTATCTTGAGTGTTCGTTGTTCGCGTGCATCTGCACACCGTTCTCGCAGCGGCCTTTTTTAATACCTGGAGAAAATCATGAAACCCATCACGCGGCGACAGGCCATTGTGTGGAGCGGCACCGCACTCGCCGCCCCACAGCTTGCCATGGCACAAACCTGGCCTTCCCGGCCAATTCGTTTGGTCGTGCCTTTTCCGCCAGGTGGGTTGATCGACAACATGGCGCGTCTCGTCGGCTCCCGGCTGGCGCAGGAACTCGGGCAAGCGGTGGTCATCGACAACAAACCCGGGGCGGGCGGCAATGTGGGCGCCGCTGAAGTGGCCCGCTCGCCAGCCGATGGCTACACCTTGTTGATGGCTTCGCCGCCGCTGACCATCAGCCCGGCGCTGTATGCGAGCCTTCCCTACAAGCCCGAGCAGCTTGCGCCGGTTGCCTTGCTGGGCCGTGTGCCCAATGTGCTGGTGGTCAACCCCAAAAGCGGCATCGGTTCGGTTGCCGACCTGTTGGCACGCGCCAAACGCGAACCCGGCAAGTTGAACTACGCCTCGAACGGCAACGGCACCTCGCTGCACCTCAGTGCCGAACTTTTCAAAAGCACGTCGGGAACGTTTGTCACGCACATTCCCTACCGCGGTGCCGCTGCCGCGGTGACAGGCCTGATCGCGGGGGAGGTCGAGATGATGTTCGAGAACCTGCCTTCGGTGCTGGGGCAGATCCAGGGCGGTACGGTGAAAGCCCTTGCCGTGACAACCCTTCGCCGCAGCAAGACGCTGCCTGACGTGCCCACGCTGGTCGAGCTGGGCATGCCGGAGTTTGACGTCAGCGCCTGGTACGGCGTCGCGGCGCCCGCAGGCACCCCTCCTGCTGTTGTCAGTGCCCTGGAGCAGGCGCTGCAAAAGATCATGCGTGAGCCTGAAGTTATCCGCGCCATGGAGTCCCGTGGTGCCGAGGTTGGCTTCATGCCGGCCGCAGACATGGGCGCCTTTATGGCGGCCGACGCGCAAAAGTGGAAACGCGTTGCCAGCTTTGCAAAAATTACCCTTGGTTGAAGGAGTGAACATGACACCAGTCGCAGGTTTGGTGGGTCTGGGTGCCATGGGCAAAGGCATGGCGCAGTCGCTGCGCCGCGCCGGATATGCACCGCATGTGTTTGACGTTCGGCCAGAAATCGCAAGCGCGTTTGCCGAGGAAGGCGGCGCTTTTGCCAGCCCTTCGCTGGCGGAACTGGCCCGGCAATGTGATGTGATTGTTTCGGTAGTGGTTAACGCCGCGCAAACCGAGGCGGTGCTGTTTGGCCCCGACGGCTGTGCTGCGGCCATGCGGCCAGGCAGTGTTTTCGTGATGTGTTCGACGGTGGACCCCAACGGGTCCATTGCCCTGGAAAAGCGCCTCAATGAACTGGGTCTGCTCTATATCGACGCGCCCATCTCTGGCGGGGCGGCCAAGGCGGCAAGTGGCGAAATGACCATGATGACCTCGGGCGCGCCAGCGGCTTATGCAAAAGCCGAACCGGTGCTTCATGCCATGGCTGCCAAGGTCTACAAACTTGGCGATTCGGCCGGCGCGGGCAGCAAGGTGAAGATCATCAACCAGCTGCTGGCCGGTGTTCATATCGCGGCCGCTGCTGAAGCGATGGCACTGGGACTGCGCGAAGGGGTGGATGCAGCTGCGCTGTACGAGGTCATCACGCACAGCGCCGGGAACAGCTGGATGTTTGAAAACCGCATGGCGCACGTGCTGGCGGCTGACTACACGCCCCTCTCGGCAGTGGACATCTTTGTCAAGGACTTGGGTCTTGTGCTAGACATGGCGCGCGCCAGCAAGTTTCCGCTGCCGCTGTCGTCCACCGCGCACCAGATGTTCATGCAGGCTTCGACGGCCGGTTTTGCCAATGAAGACGACAGTGCCGTAATCAAGATTTTCCCGGGCATTGAGTTGCCAAAAAAAGCATGAGTCCGATCAGCCTCGGCTGCATCGCCGACGATTTCACCGGCGCCACGGATCTGGCCAACAACCTGGTGCGCGCCGGCATGCGGGTGCTGCAAACCATTGGTGTGCCTGACGGCCCCCTGGACGCCGATGTTGACGCCGTGGTGGTGGCCCTCAAGTCGCGCACCGTATCGGCTGAGCAGGCGGTGGCGGAGTCGCTGGCCGCGCTGGCCTGGCTGCAGGGCCGGGGCGCGCAGCAGATCTATTTCAAATATTGCTCAACCTTCGACAGCACGGCTCAGGGCAACATCGGACCGGTGACGGATGCATTGATGGACGCGCTTGACACCGGGTTCACCATTGCCACCCCGGCTTTTCCCGACAATCAGCGCACCGTATTCAAGGGTTATCTGTTCGTCGGCGACGTGCTGCTCAACGAAAGCGGCATGCAGAACCACCCACTGACGCCCATGGCAGACGCCAACCTGGTGCGGGTGATGCAGGCCCAGACCAGACGACGTGTCGGACTGATCGACCACCGGGTGGTGGCGCTCGGTGAAGTCGCAGTGCGCGAGCGCATGGCCCGACTTCAAGCCGAAGGGGTGGGCGTGGCGATTGTGGATGCCGTGTCCAACGAGGATCTGTTGCTTCTTGGCGGCGCCCTCAAGGGCATGCCATTGGTAACGGCAGGCTCCGGCGTGGCGATCAGGTTGCCGGCCAACTTTGGCATCACCCCTTCGCTGCAGGCCAGCCGTTTGCCGGCTGCAGGGGGGCTGCAGGCGGTGGTGTCTGGCAGTTGCTCGCTGGCGACCAACCGGCAGGTGCTGGATTTCATCAAGCGGGGCCATCCCGCCTTCGCCATCGAACCGTTGCGTGTCGCCTCCGGCGTCGATGTGGCGGCCGAAGTGCTGGCGTGGGCCCGTCCGCTGCTGGCGCAGGGTCCGGTGCTGGTGTATTCCACGGCCGATAGCGCTGACGTCAAAGCCGTGCAGTCACGGTTGGGTGCCGAACAAGCCGGTGCGCTGGTCGAGCGTACCTTGGCGACAGTGGCGCGCGGCCTGGTGGAATGCGGTGTAGGGCAGCTTGTGGTGGCAGGGGGTGAAACCTCGGGCGCCTGTGTGCAGGCGCTGGGCGTCACGCAACTACAGATCGGCCCGCAGATTGATCCCGGTGTGCCGTGGTGTCACGCCAGACCAGCGTCCCCGCGATCTGCTCCGAAGGTCATCGCCGACGCCCCAGTGGCTGACGATGTCCCTGCTGCGATCCAGTACGTGCCGGCCATGGCCAGCCACGATGGACTGCACCTGACGCTGAAGTCCGGCAACTTCGGCAGCGACGATTTCTTCACCAAAGCCTTTACCATGCTGGCATGAAGCACCGCCACCACGTTTGCCGTTTTATAGCGGCGTTGCCACCGATGCGAACAGCGGTCTTTCTTGCGGTTGCCTGGCGGGCGACATGACAGGGCTGAGCGAAACCCGGGCGCGCGAAGAAATTTGCCGCGTGGGAAAAAGCCTGTTTGACCGGGGTTACGTGCATGCCACTGCAGGCAATATCAGCGTGCGGCTGGCGGCATCCGAAGGCGGGGGCTTTTTGATCACACCCACCGATGCCTGCCTGGGTTATCTGGACCCGGCACGTCTGGCGCGGCTTGACGCCAACGCAAGGCAGCTAAGTGGCGACACCGCCAGCAAGACCCTTGCGCTGCATGCCGGCATTTATGCCTCGGCCGAACCGTTTGACCCGGCAACGCAGTGCGTGATTCATACCCACAGCACGCACTGCGTCGCATTGAGCCTGTGCGCCACGGGTGAAGAGTTGTTGCCGCCCATCACGCCTTACTTTGTCATGAAGGTGGGTCATGTGCCGCTCATTGACTACCACCGGCCCGGCGATTGCGCAGCCGCAGCCAAAGTGGCGCAGGCCATCACGCATTACGGGCAGCAAGGAACGCCCGTACGCGCAGTGATGCTGGCCCGGCTCGGACCGAATGTCTGGCACGACAGTCCCGCATCCGCCATGGCCGTGCTGGAAGAGCTGGAAGAAACCGCACGGCTGATGGTGTTGGCAGCGTCGCCGCCGCTGCCCCTGAGCGCAGAGCAGATCGACGCGTTGCGCCAGACCTTCGGAGCGCGCTGGTAGGCTGAATATGGGTTCAATCAGGCTGTAGCCCTTTCCCTGAATGCGCAAGCAGCTATCAATTTAAACGGTTTTTTTATCACCTCACAAAGATCGCCATGCCGAAATTTGCAGCCAACCTGTCCATGATGTACCCCGAACTGCCGTTTCTGGACCGCTTTGAAGCGGCAGCCGCTGACGGCTTCAAAGCGGTAGAGTTTCTTTTTCCGTATGCCTTCGACAAACCTGAACTGGCTGCGCGCTTGAAAGCCAATGGATTGCAGCAGGTGTTGTTCAATGCGCCACCCGGTGGCGTCGATGCCGCCTCCATTGCCATGGCCTGGGACAAGTCCGGTGACCGAGGCACAGCCAGCGTGCCTGGCCGCGAGGCGGAGTTTCGTGCCGGTGTGCTGCTCGCCCTTGACTACGCCGAAGCGCTGGATTGCCCGCGTATTCATGTGATGGCCGGTTTGGTGGCCGAAGGGCAGGAGCGCGAGGACACACAGCCGCTCTATGTGGAAAACCTGCGCTGGGCGGCGGGCGAGGCGGCGAAGTGTGGGCGCGACGTGTTGATTGAGCCGATCAACACGCGGGACATTGCGCGTTTCTTCCTGAACCGGCAGGACCACGCACACGAGATCATTGCCGAGGTCGGCGCGCCCAACCTCAAGGTGCAGATGGACCTCTACCACTGCCAGATTGTCGAAGGCGATGTGGCCATGAAAATCCGCAAGTACCTGCCCACGGGCGCTGTCGGGCACTTTCAGGTGGCCGGTGTGCCCGAGCGCCACGAGCCGGACATCGGCGAAATGAATTATTCCTACCTGTTCAGAGTGATCGACGAGGTGTCGGCGGGCTGCAACTGGGACGGCTGGATTGGCTGCGAATACCGCCCGAAAAAGGGCGGCGAGCCAGGAGGAACTTCGGCTGGCCTGGGGTGGATGCCGCGCTGAGTGCGGGCAAAGCGGCAGCGTGCCAACCAGGTGGTGCCCCGCCATGCGCTAACGCATGCATCACAACAGCATGGAAATCGACATGCACGCCCTACGCACTTTCAGGCAACCTTCAAGCCACTTTTCAAGTGTTTTAAGCTATCAAAATAGTAGCTGCTTGCGCCCGCCAGTATTGAGCTAGCGGCACTTTTTAATTGAATTTGCAGCCTCGGCGACCAGTGCCGGGCCTTTGTAGATCAGGCCGGTGTAGATCTGCACCACGTCGGCACCGGCCTTGATCTTGGACACTGCATCCAGCCCGCTCATCACGCCGCCCACGCCGACGATGGGAAAATTCGTGCCCAGCGCGGCACGCAACTGGCCGATGACGCGGTTGCTGGCGTCGAGCACTGGCGCGCCGCTCAGGCCGCCCATTTCTTCGGCATGTCGCAGGCCTTTGACGGCGTCGCGGCTCAGCGTGGTGTTGGTCGCGACGACGCCGTCCATCGCGTGGCGTTTCAAAGTGGCGGCAATCACTTCGACCTGCGCGTCATCGAGATCGGGCGCAATCTTGACAAAAATCGGCACCCGCTTGCCATGCCGGCCCGCCAGTGTCTCGCGGCGTTCGGCAATCTGGCCAAGCAGGGCGTCCAGCGCCTCGTCGCTTTGCAGCGCGCGCAGGTTCTTGGTGTTGGGGCTGGAAATATTGACGGTCACGTAGTCGGCATGCGGGTACACGCCGTCGAGGCAGATCAGGTAATCGTCCACCGCGTTTTCAATCGGCGTGGCGGCGTTTTTGCCGATGTTCAGGCCCAGCAGCAACGGGCTTTTCGCGCCTGGCTTGCGGATGCTCGACTTCTGCACGTTGGCAAGGAAAGCGTCCAGCCCGTCGTTGTTGAAGCCCAGGCGGTTAATCAATGCATTGGCCTCGGGCAGGCGGAACATGCGTGGCTTCGGGTTGCCAGGCTGGGCTTTCGGCGTCACCGTGCCGACCTCGACAAAGCCGAATCCCATGGCTGCCAGTCCGTCGATGCAGCGGGCGTTCTTGTCCAGCCCGGCGGCCAAGCCCACCCGGTTGGGAAAGCTCAAGCCGGCAAGCTCGATCGGATCGCTGACCCGCGTGCCGCAATACAGGGCTGACAGCGGCGTGCCCTGGGTGCGCGCCAGTGACGCCATGGTCAGGTCATGGGCGGTCTCGGGGTCGAATCCGAATAAAAAGGGGCGGGCCAGGGCATAGGGGAGCAGGGGCATTGGATAATTCGGGCAGAGAGCAGTGGATTTTTATGGGCCTGGCAAAGCGCTTGGCCCCGAAAGGCATGAGCCGCGATTGTCGCAAAAACTGCTTCACCCCAACCGCATTTCCCAACAAAGCACACCATGACCCAAGACGAACTCAAAACCCTGGTGGGCCAGGCGGCCCTGCATTACATCGAGGACGGCAGCATCGTCGGCGTCGGCACCGGCTCGACGGTGAACAAGTTTATCGACGCGCTGGCCAGCATGAAGGACCGGATTCAAGGGGCCGTGTCCAGCTCGAACGCCTCGACCGAGCGGCTGCAGGCGCTGGGCATCAAGGTGTTCGATGCCAGCGAAGTAGACGAACTGGCGGTTTACATCGACGGCGCCGACGAGATCGACCACGCCGGCCACATGGTCAAGGGCGGCGGCGCGGCCTTGACGCGAGAAAAGATCGTCGCCGCGCAGTCGCGCCGCTTCATCTGCATTGCCGACAAGTCCAAATACGTTGCCACGCTGGGCGGCTTTCCCCTGCCGGTCGAGGTCATTCCGATGGCCGCGCGGCGCATTGCGCGCCAGTTCGAGGCCATGGGTGGCGCCGCCACGGTGCGCCACAAGGGCGGCCAGCCGCTGGTGACCGACAACGGCCAGCACATCCTGGACGTGACCGGCCTGAAGATGACCGATCCGCTGGCCTTCGAGTCGCTGGTCAGCCAGTGGCCTGGCGTGGTGACGGTGGGGGTGTTTGCCTTCCAGAAGGCGGATGTGTGCTTGCTGGGAACGGATGACGGCGTTGAAACCCTGCTCTTTTAAGCGGGCTTACATTGATGAGCGCCTTGTTCTTGTCTTTTTCAGCCGGCAGCGGTGATGCGTAACGCAAGAGCTGCTTGTCCACCGGGAAACCATGGCATATGAGCCTGCTTGATCGATTGCGTGCCCGCATCCCGAGCCGTCAGCAGATCAGCCGCAACCGCTGGCTGGCCTGGCTCGGCCCGTGGCTGGACCAGCCCAAGCTCTGGCACTGGTCGCGGCGCGGTGTGGCGATGGGCGTGGCCGTGGGCGTCTTTTTTGGCCTGCTGGTGCCACTTGCGCAGATTCCGCTGTTGGTGGGCGCGGCGATTGTGCTGCGCGTCAACGTGCCGGCTGCCGTGGCCAGCACGCTCGTGAGCAATCCGCTGACCTTCGCGCCGATCTACTACGGCGCCTACCGGCTGGGGATCTGGGTCACGGGCGAGAAGGCAGTGCACAAAGACCTCGAAGTCATCGGCGCGGAGGAGATCGAAAATACCCTGAGCCTGTGGCAGCGCATTGCCGCCCTGGGCAAGCCGCTGGTGGTCGGGCTGTGCATCACCGCCGTCCTGATGGGGCTGCTCAGTTATGCACTGATCTCGCTGGTCTGGCGCTGGCGGACGATGGCGAAACGGCGCGGCAGAAGGCGCTGAGGCTGGCCTGCCTGCCGCCGCCGTTCATGGATTTGAGGTCTTTCCCGGCCGCAACCTTTGCGCCCAGCGTAATGAATCCACGGCAAGGTTCATTGACCCGACCAGCCCGCTCGAATATCTTTGCTGTCAAAGCGATTTTATGGAGCAAAAATGCAGACTCAACCCAGCAGCCGGTCATGGGACACCCGCCGGACCGAAAAAAAACGGCGCCTGGCGCGTGCCGCCGCCTTCACTGACGGCCGGGTGGTTCCGACAGCCGACATTGTTTCCTTTCTTGAAGCGCTGATCGCGCCCGGCGACCGCGTGGTGCTGGAGGGCAACAACCAGAAGCAGGCGGATTTTTTGTCGCGCTCGCTGGCGCAAGTCGATGCAGCCAAGGTCAACGGCCTGCACATGATTATTCCCAGCGTCAGCCGGCCCGAGCACCTGGACCTGTTTGAAAGCGGCATTGCCCGCAAGCTCGATTTTTCCTACGCCGGCTCGCAAAGCCTGCGCATCTCGCAACTGCTCGAAGACGGGCAGTTAGAGATCGGCGCCATCCACACCTACATCGAACTCTATGCACGCCTGTACATCGACCTGACGCCGAACGTCGTACTGATCGCCGGCTTCACGGCCGACCGTGCCGGCAACCTGTACACGGGCGCCAGCACCGAGGACACGCCCGCGCTGGTCGAGGCGGCGACGTTTCGCGACGGCATCGTGATCGCGCAGGTCAACGAGATCGTGGACGATGTGGGCGACCTGCCGCGCGTTGACATTCCGGGCTCATGGATCGACTTTGTGGTGAAAGCTGACAAGCCCTTCTTCATCGAGCCGCTGTTCACCCGCGACCCGCGCCTGATCAAGCCGGTGCACATCCTGATGGCGATGATGGCGATTCGCGGCATCTACGAGCGCCATCAGGTGCAGTCGCTGAACCACGGCATCGGCTTCAACACCGCCGCCATCGAGCTGATCTTGCCGACCTATGGCGAGTCGCTCGGGCTCAAGGGCAAGATCTGCCGCCACTGGGCGCTCAATCCGCACCCTTCCCTGATTCCGGCCATCGAGTCGGGCTGGGTCGAGAGCGTGCATTCGTTTGGCGGCGAACTCGGCATGGAAAAGTACGTCGCGGCGCGGCCCGATGTGTTCTTCACCGGCGCCGACGGCTCGATGCGCTCGAACCGCGCGCTGTGCCAGCTGGCGGGCCAGTACGCGGTCGATCTGTTCATCGGCTCCACCCTGCAGGTTGACGGCGACGGCCACTCTTCGACCGTCACCCGGGGCCGGTTGTCAGGCTTTGGCGGCGCGCCCAACATGGGCCACCAGCCCGGCGGCCGGCGCCACTGCACGCCCGCCTGGCTCGACATGCTGCAGACCGACAGCCCGCTGGAAAAGGGCCGCAAACTGGTAGTGCAGATGGTCGAGACCTTCCAGGCCGGCGGCAAGCCGACCTTCGTCGAGGAACTCGACGCAGTGCAGGTTGCCAAAGATTCAGGCATGGCGCTGGCGCCGGTGATGATCTACGGCGACGACGTGACCCATGTGCTGACGGAGGAGGGCATTGCCTACCTGTACAAGGCGCAGTCGCTGGCGCAGCGCCAGGCGATGATCGCAGCCGTCGCGGGCGTCACGCCGATTGGCCTGCGCCATGACCCGGCGCAGACGCGGCAGATGCGCAGCGAAGGGCTGATCGCGCTGCCGGAAGACCTGGGCGTGGACCGATCCAAAGCCACACGCTCGCTGCTCGCGGCCAAGAGCATGGCCGATCTGGTGGATTGGTCGGGCGGGCTGTACGAGCCGCCGGCCCGGTTCAGGAGCTGGTAATGAAGGCATTGGACCTTGAATTCCTCCCTGCACCAAGCCACTCGTCAAGGCTGGCAGTGCAGGCGGTCGATGCGCTGCTCGACGAAGCGCGGCTGACGCCCAAGCCGGGGCTGGTGGACCGCCGGGGCCGGGGCGCGCACACCGACCTGGACCTGGAGCTGATGTGCCGCTCGGCCTGCGCGCTGGCGCCGGCATTCATTGAAATGGCCGAGGTCGCACGCGACGCCGGCGCGCCCACGCTGGGGCTGCGCGAATCGCTGGGCCGGATTGGCCGCGAAGCCGAGGCCGCCATGATGCAGACGACACAGGGCGTCAACACCCACAGAGGCGCGATCTGGGCGCTGGGCCTGCTGGTGGCCGGCGCAGCGTTGGAGTCCGAGGCGACCAGCCCGGCGCGAACGGCGCAGCTGGCCGCCGCCATTGCCCGCATGCCGGACTGCCATGCACCGCAAGTGACCGGCAATAAGGGTGAACGCGCCTGCCGCGACTTTGGCGTCACTGGCGCACGCGGCCAGGCTCAGGCCGGATTTCCGCAGGTCATCGAGCGCGGATTGCCCGAACTGCAGCGCAGCCGCGCGCGCGGGAATAGCGAAACGGCGTCCCGCCTCAATGCGCTGCTGGCCATTTTGAGTGGTCTGGACGACACCTGCGTGCTGTCCCGGGCCGGGCCGGCCGCGTTGCGGGCGCTGCAAGACGATGCCGCCGACGTGCTGGCCGGAGGCGGCGTGGCCAGCCTGACGGGCCGGCGTCTGCTGCATCAACTCGATGCACGAGCGCTGGCCTTGAATGCCTCGCCGGGCGGTGCGGCCGATCTGCTGGCCGCCACCTTGTTTCTCGATCGCCTGGACCTTCCGGTCTGCAGGCCTTCACTTAATTGAAAGCTGATATGGAAACCTTTGATTTTCAATACCCTGCAGGCCAGCCCGCTGGTGGGCGGGTGATGGTCGGCGTTGTTGGCTCCGGCGACCTTGAAGTGCTGCTGGAGCCGGGCACGGCGGGGCAAACCCGCGTGCGCGTGACGACCTCGGTCAATGGCTATGGCGCTGTCTGGCAGGCGCAGCTCGACCGGTTGTTCAAGGCCGATGCACAGGGCTGGCCTGCGGTAGCGCTTGAGATCAACGATTTTGGCGCGACACCGGGCGTGGTCGGCATGCGCGTGGCGCAGGCCTTCCAGACGCTGGGTGATGCGGCCCCAGGAGAAAAATCATGAGCGCTTTGCCCCTGGGCCTGACGGGCCATGACAGCTTTGTCGAACTCGACGCCAGGGCCCGGGTGCGCGCGCTGCTCGATGCCGGGACATTTCGCGAACTCATCGACCCGTTCGAGCGCATGACCTCGCCGTGGCTGGCCCGCCAAGGCGTGGTGACGCAATCGGACGACGGCGTGGTGGTTGCCAAGGGCTGCATCGACGGCCAGCCGGCCGTCGTGCTGGCGATTGAAGGCGCGTTCCAGGGCGGCAGTCTGGGCGAGGTTGGCGGGGCAAAGATGGCCGGCGCGCTGGAACTGGCGGCTGATGACAACCGCCAAGGCGTGCCGATGCGCGCCGTCATCCTGTTTGAAACCGGCGGCGTTCGCCTGCAGGAAGCCAACCTGGGCCTGGCCGCCATTGCCGAGATCCATTCGGCCATTGTCGATCTGCGGCAGTACCAGCCGGTCATCGGCGTGATTGCCGGCAGCGTGGGCTGCTTTGGCGGCATGTCGATTGCCGCGGGCCTGTGCAGCTACCTGGTCGCCACGCGCGAGGCGCGGCTGGGCCTGAACGGGCCGCAGGTGATCGAGCAGGAAGCCGGCATTGCCGAATACGATTCGCGCGACCGGCCCTTCATCTGGAGCTTCACCGGCGGCGAGCAGCGCTTTCGCACCGGGCTGGTCGATGCCTATGTCCAGGACGACACCAGCGACATCCGCAGCGCCGTCGTCGGCCTGCTGGCGCGCGGCCGCCCCGGCGTCGAGCGCAGCGACCAGTACGCGCACTACCTGGCGCGGCTGTCGTCTTACGACGCCGGCGTGCAGGCCACGCCCGACATCGTGCGGCAGGTCTACAACGTCACTCACACCGATAGCGTCAATCGCGTCAACAGCGCAGGAGCCGGACATGAATGAGCAAACCCCAAGCCGTGGCGCCATCTGGCTGGCTGCCCTGACCGACAACGCTGACGTGTTGCGGGGCTATCCGCCCTCGGTTCGCGTGGCCGATGCGATGCTGGCCGGCCAGCCAGCGCGCTACATCGCAGTGGTGCCGGATGCCGAAAGCAGCTACCCGCGTGCGCGTACCGGCGAGACAGGGCTGATCGAAGGCTGGGCGCTGGCGCAGTCCGTGCATGAGGCCATCGCGGCGGATCGCGAGGGCGCCAAACGCGCCATCGTCGCGGTGATCGACGTCAGCAGCCAGGCCTATGGCCGACGCGAGGAGGCGTTTGGCATCCACCAGGCGCTGGCTGGCGCCGCCGGGGCCTATGCGCAGGCGCGCCAGCAGGGCCATCCGGTGATCGGCCTGATCGTCGGCAAGGCCATGTCGGGCGCCTTTTTGGCCCACGGCTACCAGGCCAGCCGGCTGATTGCCTTGAACGACGACGGCGTGATGGTGCATGCCATGGGCAAGGCCGCCGCCGCCCGCGTGACGCTGCGCAGCGTCGAAGACCTTGAACGGCTGGCCGCCGACGTGCCGCCAATGGCCTACGACATTGCCAGCTACGCCACGCTGGGCTTGCTGTGGAAGCTGGTCGATGTGGCCAGCGCCGAACATCCGTTGGCGGCCGACTTGGAACATGTGCGTGGCGCGCTCGTGGCCGCACTGGACAACATCAAAACCGACCCTGCGGCTGACTTGCGCAGCCGTCTGGGCGGCGTCAACCGGCAGGCTTCGTCGCGCGTCCGAGAGAAGCTGCGCGCGCAGTGGTGAATGCACCTGCCGCCATCCATCGTCCGCACGATCTGCTGTGGCCGGTGGCGGCTTCGGCATTGATTTTTTCGGAACCGCCGCCGTCGTGGGCCACGCCGGCCTGGCTTGCCGCGGCCCCGGTGGTGGTGCGGCGCGCCACGCTGGCTGACGCGGTCCAGGTGCCGGTGGGGCTGCGCGGCATCACCCGCAGCGAGCGCTGTGCTGCCCGGCTGGCGGCTGGGCACGTCGTGCGGGTGCTCACGCCGGAGCAAATTGCCCACAGCGCGGCAGTCAGTGTCCGGGTGCGCAAATCGCCGCTGGCCTGCCTGCAAGCGCTGGCCCGGCTCGGCCCGAAACTCGACGCCCTGCCGCTCGCATGGGGTGTAACAGGCGGAGTCGGATTTTTTCTGGCCAGCGGCTGCGATGTGCTGCGCCCCGGCAGCGACCTGGACCTGATCCTGCGCGTGCCGCTGGCGCCCGATGCCGATGCCTTGCGTGCAGTTGCCCAGCTGCTGCACGACCTTGATGCGCGCGTCGATGTGCAGGTCGAGACACCGTTTGGTGCCTTTGCCTTGAACGAGTGGACGCGCACCGGCGGGGCGGTTTTGCTCAAGACGAACCGAGGCCCCGTCCTGACCGACAACGCCTGGGCGCGTCCGGACCCGGCTTTTTTCAGTGCTGCCTGCTGCCCCATGCCGGCATGAGCATCCTGTTCACCTTCCCGGGTCAGGGCGCACAACGCGCCGGCATGCTGCATGCGTTGCCGCACAATGCGCTCGTGCGCGAGGTGATGGACGAGGCCAGCGAGGTGCTGGGTCGCGATGCCCTGGCGCTGGACAGCGATGCAGCGCTGCGTTCGTCCGTCGCGGTCCAGCTTGCCTTGCTGATCGCCGGCGTTGCCACGGCGCGCCATTTGATCCGCGAGGCCGGTCCGCCCGATGCCGTGGCCGGCTTGTCGGTGGGCGCCTATCCGGCGGCGGTGGTTGCGTCGGTGCTGTCCTATGCAAATGCGCTGCGGCTGGTCGAGCGCCGTGCCCGGCTGATGGAAGCGGCCTATCCCTGCGGCTATGGCATGACCGCGATCCTCGGTCTGGAGCGTGCCGCGCTGGAGCCGCTCATTGCCCAGGTGCATTCAGCCGTTTCACCCGTTTTCCTGGCCAACGTCAATGCCCCGACGCAACTGGTGGTGGCCGGCGCGCATGCCGCCATGGCGCATGTGGCTGAACTCGCGCAGAAGCGGGGCGCCTATGCCGCCAAGCCGGTGGCGATCAGTGTTCCGTCGCACTGCCCGCTGCTTGACGCGCCGGCAGCCGAACTGGCGCTGGCCATGGCTGCTGTGCCGGTGGCTGCGCCGCGCCTGCGCTACTTCAGCGCCAGCCTGGGCCGCGCGCTGAGTGCGCCCGCCCTTATTGCCGACGACCTGGCGCGCAACATGGCGTTGCCGGTGAAATGGCACGACACCAGCGTGCTGGCCCACGAGCACGGCGTTCGCCTGAGCGTTGAAATGCCGCCGGGCAGCGTGCTGACCAAGCTTGGCGGGCTGGCGTTTCCCGATGCCGTGTCGGTGGCCGCAGCCGGCACCCGCACCGACACGCTGGCGGTCCTGATGGCGCGGGAGCGGCAGCGCGAACAATAGGTGTCGGGGTCAATGCAGGCCGATGAGAGCCTGCCGCCAGCTTTGCAAACGCATGACGCCGCGCGGCATGGGTTTTAAGACCGCTGCGGCCTGGGCTTGCTGTGGTGCCGGTCTTGCCAAAAAACAGGATTTTAAGCATGAAATATGCCTCTGGCGCTTGACTGGCATGTACAAGCAGCTATATATTTAATAGCAATAAGCTGTTTTTGCCTTGACTGGCGTGATGCACAGTCAGCGCAAATGTCCTTAACCGATCAATGCGCGCGTGGCAAAGAACAGCACCGACGGCCCCATCAGGCAACCCAGCCCTGTGTAGAACGTCGAGGTCATGGCGCCGTAGGGCACCAGCTTCGGGTCCACCGCTGCCAAACCGCCGCAGACGCCGCTGGTGGTGCCCATCATGCCGCCGAAGATCATCGCCGTACGGGGGTTGTCCAGGCCGATCATTTTGGCAAAGAAGGGCGTGCCGATCATCACCATCACCGACTTCACCAGTCCTGCGGCGATGCTCAGGGCGATCAGCTCGGAACTGGCGCCGATGGCCGCGCCAGTCACCGGTCCCACGATATAGGTCACTGCGCCGGCCCCGATGGTGGTGATGCTGACTGCGTCGGTGTAGCCGAAAGCCATTGCCACGGCACCGCCGACGACAAAAGACAAGACCACGCCCAGTAACAACGAAACAATGCCGCTGACACCGCACTTGCGCATGTCTGTCAGGGTGGCGCCATAAGCGGTTGACACAATGGCGAAGTCGCGCAGCATGGCGCCGCCCAGCAGCCCGACGCCACTCAGCAGCTTGAAGTCAACCACGCCATTCTTGCCGCCGGTCACGACGCCGCCGATGTAGGCCATCAGCAGTCCGAGCATGATGGCCAGGGCCGACCCCTGCAGGTGGCCACGCGTCAGCCGTGCCGACAGCACATACGACACCCACATCGTGACGCCCACGACGGCAAAAGCCGTCAGCAGCCCATTTTTGACCAGCGCGCTGGTCAGGATGTCCAGCGTGCTGGTCATGCCGTTTCTCCTGAACGGTGCTGGCCGGACGGCGGCTGATCTGAGGGTTGCAGTTTGGGCCTGCCGATCCGGTCGACGACCGGTATCAGCGCGAAGCAGATCACCGTTGCCAAAGCACCCGCGATGATTGCCATCGGGCCACCCTTGATCGCGCCAAGCACGTTTTGCTGCGCGGCCATGGCCACCACGATCGGGATGTACATGGCCGTCCAGAAAGCCACGCCTTGGGACGACTGCTGCACGAATCGTCCGGTGTTCTTGAGATGTTCTGAGAAAAACAGCAGCAGGATCATCGCAAAACCGACGCCCCCTACATTTGCCTTGACACCGATTGCCGCGCCCAGCAGGTCGCCGATGAGTACCCCGAGCAAGGTACAGATGGACAGCAGCGCTACCCCGTAGATGATCATGATGCTTGTCTCCTATTACACCGCCAGTATTCGGCCGAATGGTTAGAAACCGGGTCCCGCACAAGCCGGAAGGTTTGCCGCGTTGGTTTCTTGAGTGCGACTTTATCGGCGCCGGCAAGGCAGATCAATTAACGCGCAGGCGTCACGATTTCAGTGGGTGAAACAGTCGGGGGTTAACCCTGAAGTCACGCCAGCAATTGCCGCGACAGTCGGCAGACCGATGCCAGCGCCAGTAAATTCGGGTCGCGCTCGCGGGTGCGCAGGAAATTGAGAGCGATATGCTGGCGCATCAGGAACCTCGGCTGCAGCGGAATCAATTGCACCTTGTTCGGAATCACGTCGCGCACCCGGCCCGGCAGCAGCGTGCAACCAATGCCGCCGCTGACCAGATTCATGAGCGAGAAAATGTCGCCCACCTTCATGGCAATGCTGGGTGTGAAGCCAGCAACCCGAAAGGCTTCTACAAAGCCTGAATAGGTGGCAAAGCCCTCAGTCAGGCTGACAAAGCGCTCGTCAGCGCAGGCGCTGAGGTCTACAGAGTCCAGGTTCGCATAAGGGGAACCGACGGGCGCGGCAAAGTAGATGTCGTCATCGAACAGCGCAATGGATTCAATGTCGGCCTCGCCTTCGGAATCCGCCATCAGGGTTGCATCGACCAGACCCTGCCTGAGCTTTTGCAGCAGGTCCGCATTGGAGCCCAGTATCAGTTCGGTTTGCAACTCCGGCTTGCGCAGCTTGATGCCCATGATGAGCGTAGGCACAGTCTTGATGGTGAGCGAATACAACGAGCCTATCCTGATGCTGCCAGCCGCATAGCCTCCAGCCTGCCGGGTCGAGGTGATACCGTCGGCCATCAGTTTGAGCACGTCGCGTGCTACTTCGGCCAGCGCCTGCGCAGCATCGGTAGGCAAAAGGTTGCGGCCTTCAGGCCGGAAAAGGGTGCAGCGTACCCCTTCTTCGAGTGAGTGAAGCGCACGATGCACGCTGACCGTACTGACATCAAGCCGCTCGGCCGCACGCGTCAGGCTGCCGGTTTCCATGTAAGCCAGCAAAACTTCCAGCTTGCGGAAGGTGATCTCTTCGCTGATTCGTTGGTGCATTCTGGCCTTTCTGTTTTGCATTGTGCCAAACGTGCCGCCAAAACTTCGAAAACAAAGCAGCGCCTGCGCTCAACCGGGCTGTTGATCGGCGAGCTCGAATTACAGGCTGTTCACATCGGTCAGAATTTGATGCCGCCCGGATTGCTGCTGTTGGCAGGTGCCTGTACGGGGCGTAACGCAGGGGTTTTCTTCGCTGTTTTCGGCTCGCTGTTTTCGCCAGAAGGAGGCGATGCCGGCAAGAGCGACTCGGCTACCAACGGCACTGGCCTGGGCAATCGGTAGCTGGGCAGCAGGACCGAAGACTTTGGATAGTCCGCAGCATTTAGGAACTGGGTCCATTCCGCATCGGAAAAACCCTTGAGATGCTGGCCGCCAATGGTCAGAAAGGGCAATAAGGTTTCGCCGCTCAGACGTTGAAGCGCCTCGGTATCGGCGACCGTGATGACCGTTTTTTCATTGAATGGAACGCCCCGACGGGTCAGCAATGAACGGCCTGCGCCGCAGGGCGCGCAGTTTTCGCCGGTGTACAGGACCACCGGGTACTTGAGCACCACCTGGCGAAGTTCGAACGGCAGGCCGGCTGGTGTGTTGTCACCTGCGCCGCCAGATACATTGACTTCGCTGACTCGGGTATTGGGCGCCGACACTGGCGGTGGCCGGTCCGAAAAAATCAGCCTGCCATCCGGCCCGACGATGCGGTAAATCTGCTGCGCCTGCACCTGCAATGAAGACAGGGCGCTGGCTGCCAGCCCCAGCATCAACAGTGCCTTGAATCCGGAAAAACACAATGCGC
The DNA here is from genome assembly GCF_015752205.1 of Polaromonas sp. CG_9.7. Lineage (GTDB taxonomy): Bacteria > Pseudomonadota > Gammaproteobacteria > Burkholderiales > Burkholderiaceae_C > Polaromonas. The sequence continues at coordinate 107,112 of NZ_JADOVG010000005.1, read as the reverse complement.
TTGATTTCATGGTTCCGGTCCAGTTTTTCAAAGTATTTTCAGCATGGGTTTCAAGCCATGCCCTGATGGCGCAGCAAGGCGTCGAGTGAAGGTTCACGGCCTCGAAATGCCTTGAACGACTCCATGGCCGGGCGGCTTCCGCCCGATTCGAGAATCGCCTGGCGGTATTTTCTGCCAGCTTGCACGCTGACGGTTGACTTGTCGTTTCCTGCTTGGTCGTTGGCGGCTGCGGTTTCTTCAAAGGCCGCATAGGCGTCTGCCGACAGTACTTCAGCCCACTTGTAGCTGTAGTAGCCCGCCGCATAGCCGCCTGAAAAGATATGGCTGAAGGTGTGCGCTGTACGGCTGTAGGCTGGCGCAGAAATGACTGCCACTTCGCGGCGCACCTCGCCCAGCAGGCCCATCAGGTCCTCGTCCGGGTTGTGCGAGGTGTGCAGCAGCATGTCGAAGAGCGAAAACTCGACTTGGCGCAATGTCTGCATGCCGCTCTGGAAATTCTTGGCAGCGAGCATCTTGTCGAACAGTGCGCGGGGCAGTGGCTCGCCCGTGTCGACATGCGCCGTCATCTGTTTTAGCACGTCCCATTCCCAGCAGAAGTTTTCCATGAACTGGCTCGGCAACTCGACCGCGTCCCATTCGACGCCGCTGATGCCCGACACGTCGTGCTCGTTGACCTGCGTGAGCATGTGGTGCAAACCATGGCCGAACTCGTGAAACAGCGTGGTCACGTCATCATGCGTCAGCAGCGCGGGCTTGCCGCCGACGCTGTCGGCAAAATTGCACACCAAATGCGCAACAGGCGTTTGCAGCATGCCGGTGTCGGGGCGCAGCCAGCGGGCCCGCACATCGTCCATCCAGGCGCCACCGCGCTTGCCGTTGCGGGCTGGCTGGTCAAGGTAGAACTGGCCGACCAGTTGGCCATCGCGCTCGATGCGGTAAAACGCCACGCCCGGCTTCCACACAGGCGCTGAATCCTCGCGAATCTGCACCTCGAAGAGGGTTTCGACGATCTTGAACAGGCCCGCCAGCACCTTGGGTGCGGTGAAGTACTGCTTGACTTCCTGCTCGCTGAAGGCATAGCGCTCTTCCTTGAGCTTTTCACCAATGTAGGCATAGTCCCAGGCCTGGGGGGCCGACTGGTTCAGTTTCTCAGCCGCAAACCTGCGCAGGTCGGCAATGTCTTTTTCCGCATAGGGACGGGCGCGGCGGGCCAGGTCACGCAGAAAGGTCACGACTTCTTCGGGCGACTTGGCCATCTTGGCCACCACCGAGACCTCGCCGAAATTCTGGTAACCCAACAGCCGTGATTCTTCCTGACGCAAGGCCAGGATTTCCTGCATCACCGCGCTGTTGTCAAACTGGCTGAATTCAGCCGGAGCCTGATCGCTGGCGCGCGTGGTGTAGGCCTTGTAGAGCTTCTCGCGCAGGCTGCTGCTTTCGGCAAATTGCATCACCGGCAGATAGCTTGGCATTTTCAGGCTGAGCCGATAGCCGGCCTTGCCCTCGGCTTCAGCCTGCGCCTTGGCGGTTTGCAACACGTCTTCTGGAATGCCTTCCACTTCATCATCGGTGGCGTAGTAAGCAAACGCATCCGTAGCGTCAAGCGAGTTTTCACTGAATTTCTGGCTGAGTTCGGCCTGGCGCTCCTGAATAAGCGCGAATCGTTCCTTGGCCGCACCCGTCAGTTCGGCGCCCGAAAGCACAAAGTTTCGGATGGCATTCTTGTGTGCCTGGCGCTGCTCGTCATTCAGGCTGCCCGCGTCGATGGCCTTGTACTTGGCATACAGGCGTTCGTCAGCGCCCAGGCGCGTCCAGAATTCGGTGACGCGGGGCAGGGCGGCATTGTAGGCGGCACGCAACTCAGGTGTGTCCGCCACGCCGTTCAGGTGACTAACGGCGCCCCAGGCACGGCCAAGGTTTTCTGTGGCCACATCAAGCACGCCGGCAATACCACTCCACGTCGCCGGAAAGTCATCTGCCGTGACCTGCTCCAGCGCCGTTTCGGCTTTGGCAAGCAAATCGTCCATCGCCGGGCCGACATGCTCGGGCAGGATCTGGTCAAACAGGGGAAGGTCAGAGAAGTCAAGAAGTGGATTTTTCATCATATTTAACTGTGGGCGGCTGGGGTAAATCTAAAGGCCGCAAGTTTTTTTATACATGAAAAAGCAAAAACCGACCAGCGAAGTCGCAAGGTCGGTTCAGGGCTTGGAGAAAGTTCAGTCTTGTGACCGTTTCTTGACGCTGACTTGCTGGCGGGGCTTGGCGCGCTTGACGCTGCCGCCCGGTGTGAGGCGCTGGTTGCCCAGCACCCGCAGGGTCTTGACTTCTGGCCGCTGGCCATAGCGCGAACTGTTCTTCAGCACTTTCACGTCGCGCGGGCCGGCCATGCGGTCTTCGCTGACCTTTTTCTCTTTCTCGGGAACCGGCCGCCAGAACACCAGCAACTTGCCGATGTGCTGGATGGGCGCAGCGTCAAGTTCTTCAGCCAGCGAGCGGAACATGTCTTCGCGGCCTGCACGGTCGTCGGACTGGACCCGTACCTTGATCAGGCCATGGGCACTCAAGGCGGCGTCGATTTCCTTTTTTACATTGTCGGTCAGGCCGTCGGAGCCAATCATCACGACGGCATTGAGATGGTGCGCTTCAGCGCGGTGGTCTTTGCGCTGGGCAGGGGTAAGTTGTATTTGAGCCATGCGCAATTATCGGCGGTGTCGGGAAGACGACAATAGGCCGCATGAAAGTAAATGCCAAGTCAGACCACAAACTCCTCCCGAAATCGACCTCCAAGGTCGCCACCAAGGGTGATGCAAAAGGTAAAAAAGTCAACAAGGCGTGGCTACACGACCATATCAACGACCCCTATGTGAAGCAGGCCCGCAAGGAAGGCTATCGCGCCCGCGCTGCTTTCAAGCTCAAGGAAATGGACGAAACGCTGGGATTGGTCAAGCCCGGCGACTGCGTCGTCGACCTGGGCAGCACGCCGGGCGCGTGGAGTCAGTATGTCCGGCGCAAGCTCTCGCCAACCGGCGCCGCAGCGGGAGCGCTCAATGGCCGCATCATCGCGCTGGACTTGTTGCCCATGGAACCCATTGAAGGCGTGGCCTTTATACAGGGCGACTTCCGCGAACCCGACGTGCTGGAAAAACTGGAGCAAGCGTTGCGCTCAGAGCAGGGCGCTGTCAAGGTGGACCTGGTGATTTCGGATATGGCGCCCAATCTGTCCGGCATTGAGTCGGTGGATGCGGCGCGCATCGCCCATCTGGTCGAACTGGCGGTGGAATTTGCCCAGTCCCGCATGAAGCCGGACGGCTCACTGGTCGTCAAACTGTTTCACGGCAGCGGTTATGACGATCTTGTCAAGCTGTTTCAGGCCAGTTTCAAGGTGGTCAAGCGCATGAAGCCCAAGGCTTCGCGTTCAAATTCTTCTGAAACCTTCTTGATTGGCAAGGGTCTGAAAAATATGACATGAGGATGAAATTACGTTCGTAACGCTGAAATATCCGGTTAAATCCGTGTTCTGCACAGGGATGCAAAGCCTTAATCGCCGGTCTGGCCTCTTGAAACGCCTAAAATGAGTCTCATGTGCGATGCAATCGGTTTTGGATTCATATATCGGAGCAGTCCTTGAATAATCAGTGGTTTTCTAAAGTAGCAATCTGGCTTGTCATTGCTATGGTGCTTTTCACCGTGTTCAAGCAATTCGACACACGCGCCGGCACCGGCTCCAATTACTTGGGTTACTCCGAGTTTCTTGAAGAGGTGCGTGGCAAGCGCATCAGGACGGCAACTATCGCCGAAGGTCAGGGAGGCACTGAAATCGCCGCCACAACCATCGATGACCGCAAAATCCGCACTACGGCCACCTACCTTGACCGTGGCTTGATTGGCGATTTGATCGCCAACGATGTGAAGTTTGACGTCAAGGCGCGCGAAGAAAGCTCCTTGCTGATGACGCTCCTCGTCAGTTGGGGTCCCATGCTGCTGCTGATCGGGGTGTGGGTGTACTTCATGCGACAAATGCAAGGCGGCGGCAAGGGCGGGGCCTTCAGTTTTGGTAAATCCAAGGCACGCATGCTGGATGAATCCACCAACACCGTGACATTTGCTGACGTGGCAGGCTGCGACGAGGCAAAGGAAGAAGTCAAGGAGGTGGTCGATTTCCTGAAGGATCCGGCCAAGTTCCAGAAACTAGGCGGTCGCATTCCCCGTGGTTTGCTTTTGGTTGGCCCTCCGGGCACTGGTAAAACCTTGCTCGCCAAGGGTATTGCCGGTGAAGCCAAGGTTCCGTTTTTCTCGATTTCCGGTTCCGACTTCGTTGAGATGTTCGTTGGCGTGGGCGCCGCCCGGGTTCGCGACATGTTTGACAATGCCAAGAAAAATGCGCCTTGCATCATCTTCATTGACGAGATTGACGCCGTTGGCCGCCAGCGTGGTGCCGGTGTCGGTGGTGGCAATGATGAGCGCGAGCAGACCTTGAACCAGATGCTGGTTGAGATGGATGGTTTTGAAACCAATGTAGGTGTGATCGTCGTGGCGGCCACCAACCGCCCCGATATTCTGGACGCTGCCTTGCTCCGTCCCGGTCGTTTTGACCGCCAGGTGTATGTCACGCTGCCCGACATTCGCGGCCGCGAACAGATCCTTAATGTCCACATGCGCAAAGTCCCGCTGGGACAGGACGTGAATGCCAGTGTGATTGCCCGCGGTACCCCTGGCATGTCGGGGGCCGATCTGGCCAACCTGTGCAACGAAGCGGCTTTGATGGCCGCGCGTCGCAGTGCCCGCACTGTGGAGATGCAGGACTTTGAAAAAGCCAAGGACAAGATCCTGATGGGTCCCGAGCGCAAGAGCATGGTTATGCCTGAGGAAGAGCGTCGAAATACGGCTTACCATGAGTCTGGCCATGCTTTGCTCGGCAAAATGCTGCCAAAGTGCGATCCAGTCCATAAGGTCACCATTATTCCGCGTGGCCGCGCCCTGGGGGTCACAATGAGTCTCCCGGCGCAGGATCGCTACAGCTACGACCGCGAATACATGCTGAGCCAGATCAGCATGCTGTTCGGTGGCCGTATCGCTGAAGAAGTGTTCATGAACCAGATGACCACTGGCGCCAGCAACGATTTCGAGCGGGCTACCGGATTGGCAAGGGACATGGTGACGCGCTACGGTATGACCGATGCGCTCGGCCCCATGGTTTATGCGGAGAACGAAGGCGAAGTGTTTTTGGGCCGTTCTGTGACCAAGACCAACAACATGAGTGAAGCCACGCTGCAAAAAGTCGATAACGAAGTGCGCCGCATCATTGATCAGCAATACAGCTTGGCGCGCAAAATCATCGAAGACAACAAGGACAAGATGCACGCGATGGCCAAGGCTTTGCTGGAATGGGAAACCATCGACGTTGAGCAGATGGACGATATCATGGCCGGCAAGGAGCCGCGTCCTCCCAAAGACTGGACGCCACGCAATCCTTCCGTTGGCAGCGGGGGCTCTGGCCCGAGTGGTGGCAGTCCAGCGGTTACAACTGACCCGGCCCCTAACGCCGCCTGATCTAGACCCTTCAGTTCGCCAGATATTCTGAAAACCGGGGCCAGTCCCCGGTTTTTCTTTGGGCCTGTTGTTATCGTTATGCCCCATTTAATCGTTCAATCCGTAGTCACCCGCAAGGACCTTTCGTGATCTGGCAAACCGCGCGTTTTCAGTTGGACCTGTCGCAACCTCGCGTCATGGGCATTGTCAATGTCACGCCAGATTCATTTTCTGACGGCGCAAACTATTCCTTTGCTACTGATAATTTGTCGGTCGTGTTGGCCCATTGCGAAAAGTTGGTTCGGGATGGCGCGGACCTGTTGGACATCGGCGGCGAATCCACGCGTCCTGGCGCCTTGCCAGTGCCGCTGGAGCAGGAACTGGCCCGTGTGCTGCCGGTGGTTCGCCATGCCGTCACGCTGGGCGTGCCGGTTTCAGTGGACACCTACAAGCCCGAAGTCATGCGCGCCGTGCTCGATCTTGGGGCCGACATCATCAATGACATCTGGGCGCTTCGTCAGCCAGGAGCTCTTGAAGCTGTGGCGGCGCATGCGTCTTGTGGTGTCTGCCTGATGCACATGCATCGCGAGCCGCAAACCATGCAGGCAACGCCCATGCAGGGTGACGTGGTTCCTCAGGTTTTCTTGTTTCTGAAGGAGGCAGCACAAACCTTGCAAACGCTCGGGGTCGAAAAATCCCGTATCGTGCTGGATCCGGGCATTGGTTTTGGAAAAACAGTGGAGCAGAATTTTGTCCTGCTGGCACGCCAGCATGAATTGCTGGCAGCCGGCTATCCGCTGCTCGCGGGTTGGTCACGTAAATCATCGCTGGCCGCGGTCTGTGATGATCTGGCAACAGCTTCACCTCAGGGGCGCATGATTCCAAGCGTAGCCGCCGCCTTGCTCTCCATTGAACGCGGCGCACATATCGTGCGAGTTCATGACGTGCGGGAAACCGTGCAAGTATTGAAAGTCTGGAAAGCTGCCAGCCCATAGGACAATGCGCTTGGCACATGACGCATGATTGTTGCAGTGCACAAAAAATGGCAGTCGTTTGGTCCAAGCTCAAAAGACGGCCATAAAATCAGTGCCAAGTCGTGCTCTTAATGGGCTGAATACTGCACCACAACGTCAATAAACCACAACACCCATGACAAGAAAATACTTTGGCACCGATGGCATCCGCGGCACGGTCGGACAGGCGCCCATCACGCCTGATTTCGTACTTCGTCTCGCCCATGCAGTAGGACGCGTACTGCGCAGAACCGAAACGCGCCCGACTGTGCTGATCGGCAAGGACACCCGGATTTCAGGCTACATGCTGGAAAGTGCGCTGGAGTCCGGTTTCAATTCCGCTGGTGTTGACGTGGTGCTGCTTGGGCCCTTGCCAACGCCCGGTGTCGCCTACCTGACGCGGGCGCAACGTGCCAGCCTGGGCGTGGTGATCAGTGCCAGCCACAACCCCTTTGCCGACAACGGCATCAAGTTTTTCAGCGCCCACGGTACCAAGCTCAATGACGAATGGGAGTCCGCGGTGGAAGCCGCACTTGATGAGCCGCCGGTCTGGGCAGATTCAGCGTCATTGGGAAAAACCCGTCGGCTTGACGATGCTGCCGGACGCTACATTGAATTTTGCAAAAGCACTTTTGCCCACGACTTGACGCTCAAAGGCTTGAAGATTGTGGTCGACGGCGCACACGGGGCGGCCTACCACATTGCCCCCATGGTGTTTCATGAATTAGGTGCCGAGGTGATTGCCATCGGCTGCGCGCCCGATGGCCTGAACATCAACGATGGTTTCGGTGCAACCCATCCAGACGCACTGGTGGCTGCGGTGCTCGCCAATAAGGCTGACTACGGCATTGCACTCGACGGCGATGCTGACCGGCTGCAGGTAGTCGATGCCGAAGGCCGTCTTTTCAACGGCGACGAAGTGCTGTTTCTGATGGTTAACGAGCGTCTTGCGCGCGGCGAAAAAGTTCCGGGCACTGTCGGTACCCTGATGACCAATATGGCTGTGGAATTGGCGTTAAAAGCCAAAGGTCTGGAATTTGTGCGTGCCAAGGTTGGCGACCGCTATGTGCTTGAAGAACTTGAAAAGCGTGGCTGGCTGCTAGGCGGCGAGGGTTCCGGCCATTTGCTGGCACTGGACAAGCACACCACCGGCGATGGCCTGATCAGCGCACTTCAGGTGCTGCAGGCCTGCGTGCGCAGCCAGCAGACGCTTTCTGAACTGCTGTCCGATGTGGTACTGTTCCCGCAGACCCTGATCAATGTGCGGCTCAAGCCTGGTCAGAATTGGAAAGACAGTGCAGAACTGGCGACGCACACTGAAGCGGTACGGGTTGAACTGGGCGATACCGGTCGTATCCTGATCCGGGCCAGTGGCACAGAACCGTTGCTGCGTGTGATGGTGGAAGCACGCGATGCCGAGCAAGCCAGGGCTTGTGCTGAGCGGGTCGCCAACACAATACGGTCTTGAGCCGGATTGCGAGGAGAAATTTTAAGAAAAGAATGATTTCTCGCAATGCCATCAACAAGCTATAGCTATTAAATAAATAGCAATTTTCAAAGTGGTAACGGGGAATCAGAAACAGATTCCTGACAGTTAAATCGTCATTTCTCCTTCAATACCGCAATCAGCGGACACTTCACCCGACCGCTTGTAGTGCGGCAACGCTCGACAATCGTTTTCAGAGCCTCCTCGATTCTTTGCAAATCGGCAAGCCGCACTCGCACGTCTGTCAGTTTATGCTCGGCCTTCTCGCGCGCTTCGGCGCACTGTGACCCATCCTCAAGTTGGAGCAAGTCTGCGATCTCATCCAGACTGAAACCCAATCGCTGGGCGGACTTGATGAAGCGCACGCGGGCCAGAGCTGCGCTGCTGTAACGACGAATACCACCCAATGGACGGTCAGGCTCCAGCATCAGACCTTTGCGCTGGTAGAAGCGGATCGTCTCTACATTGACGCCGGCGGCATCGGCCAGGACGCCGATGGTGCGTGTTTTGGATGGTTCATTCATGGTGCTTGACTCCGTACTTGAGTACGGAGATAAGCTTACAGCATGAAAAAAGATTTATCAGCTGAATCTTCACGTGATGGCGGGCAAGGTGCGTTGCTGAGCGGCGGTCTGGCGGCCATCCTGGCCTCCACGTGCTGCCTCGGGCCCTTGGTGCTCCTCACGCTTGGTGTATCAGGTGCGTGGATCAGCAACCTGACCTTGCTCGAACCCTATCAGCCGATTTTCATTGGTGCGGCAGTCGTGTCGCTGTACTTCGCGTATCTGCGTATCTGGCGACCCGCAGCAAACTGTGCGCCGGGCCAGGTCTGCGCACTACGGCACATCAACCGCCGCTACAAGGTCTTGTTCTGGGCCGTGGTCATGCTGGTGTTCATTGCACTTGCGTTTCCGCTAGCCGCCCCCTGGTTTTATTGAAACGGCAACATGAAAAAAATATTTACGCTGGTCATGCTGGCCACACTGACCTCGTCTTTGTGGGCAGCCACGCAATCGGTCACGCTATTTATGCCGGACATGAACTGTGCGGCTTGCCCGATCACCGTCAAGATGGCCTTGGGCAAGGTGTCTGGCGTTGGCAAGACGGAGGTGAATTTAGAGCGGCGCGAGGCGAAGGTGACGTTCGACGATGCGAAAACGAACGTCGATGTACTCACCCGTGCCACCAAGAACGCTGGTTATCCCTCGACTGTGGTGGGTGCTGCCAAGTGACCATTGTTATGACGGAATCCACACTGACCTGTCCTGAGTGTGGACATGCCAAGTCCGAGACGATGCCCACCGATGCTTGTCAGTGGTTTTATGAGTGCGAGCAATGCCATGCGGTGCTCAAACCAAAGTCGGGTGACTGTTGTGTCTACTGCTCGTACGGCTCGGTGTCGTGTCCGCCAATTCAAGAGCGCGGCAAAGGCAGTTGTAGCAGCGGTAGCTGATCAGCCCGGTACCCCCGCCGAGTCCACAGCTGACCGTGCTGTTCAGCCAGCGATGGAAGGGCGCTCCCCCATTGCTGCACGCCATCGAAGCAGATGTTCCAGATCTCCTGCGGGTTTGAGCCGGACCACCCGCGCAAAGTCCAGTGCCACCACCGCCGTGATGTCTGCAATGCTGAACTGGTTTGCAGCGATGAAATCGCGCCCAGCCAATTGTTTGTTCAGAGTCAAAAAGAATTGCTCAACCCGGGCCAGACCACGCTGACCCAGTTCAGGAATTTGCGGATAGTCCACCGGACCTGGCAGGGCGCGATTCACCATGGCAGGGCTGCTGTTGCGAAATGCGTCGGCTACTGCCAGCAGGCCTTCAAACTCGACCCGCCACTGCCAGCTGGCGATTTCCGCCTTGTCTTGCGGCGTGCGGCCCATCAATGGTGGCTCAGGGTGAAGCGCTTCAAGGTAAGCGGCAATGGCGGCATTGTCGGTAAGCAATGAGCCTTCTTCTGTTCGCAGCGCAGGCACGGTGCACTGCGGGTTAATCTGGCGGTAAGCCTCGCCCATGTGTTCGGTGCCACGCAGATCGATCTCCACAGTTTCATGAGACATGCCTTTTTCAGCCAAAAAGATCCGGGCGCGGCGCGGGCTGGGTGCGGTGGCGCAGTCGTACAGGGTAATCATGGTTTGTCCTCCGTGGAAGGGGCGACTTTGTCCTGGGTCTGGGTTTCAAAGTCGCTGCCCTCGTGGCGTTCGAACAGCTGGCTTGAAGGCTCCCCCCAGGTTCGGTTGACCTTTCGACCTCGCTGCACGGCGGGACGCAACGCAATCTCGTCAGTCCAGCGCAGCACATGCTTGTACTCCTGCACGCCGAGGAACTCCCCTGCCTCGTAAAGAAGGCCCTTGACCAGCGTGCCGTACCAAGGCCAAACTGCAATGTCAGCGATGGTGTAGTCGTCGCCTGCCAGGAAACGGTGCTTTGCCAGCTGACGGTCCAGCACATCAAGCTGGCGTTTGACTTCCATGGCGAAGCGGTTGATGGGGTATTCAAACTTGGCCGGTGCGTAGGCGTAGAAGTGGCCAAAACCTCCTCCCAGAAAGGGCGCACTGCCCATTTGCCAGAACAGCCAGGACAAGCACTCGGCTCGTGCTGCGCCGCTTGCGGGCAAAAAGGCGCCAAACTTCTCGGCCAGGTACTGCAGGATGGCACCAGACTCGAACACCCGAACCGGTGTTTCACCACTGTGGTCCATCAAGGCCGGAATTTTTGAGTTGGGGTTGGCGCCAACAAAGCCACTGCCAAACTGGTCACCTTCATCGATACGGATCAGCCATGCATCGTACTCGGCGCCGCTGTGTCCAAGTGCCAGCAACTCTTCCAGCATGATCGTTACCTTGACGCCGTTCGGCGTGGCCAGTGAATAAAGCTGCAACGGGTGGCGTCCCAGTGGCCGGTCCTTGTCATGTGTGGCACCCGCCACAGGCCGGTTGATGTTGGCAAACTTGCCGCCGCTTTCTTTGTCCCAGGTCCAGACCTTGGGAGGGATGTACTCGTTTGCACTGGTCATTGGATAGCCTTGGTAACGTCGCGCAATTTGCTGCGCAGGATTTGTATGAAAAGATAATAGTACCAAAATTCTGGTACGATCGGTCCAGAATTTATGAAAAGGTATGCTGACGATGGCACGACAATTGGAGTTTGATCGTGGTGAAGCACTCACCCGGGCTGTTGATGCTTTCTGGAAAATGGGCTATGGGGCATTGCCTGCGCTTGAAATTGCGCAGGCAATGGGCGTTGCAAAGTCATCTTTGTACAACACGTTTGGTTCAAAGAAAAACCTGTTCATTGAATCGTTAAAGCACTATGCCGACGATCAGCGATCGAAGGTTTGTGCCGGCTCCAAAAGTGAAAATGTGGCAGTGCTGCTGCGCCAGATATTGCGAGAGGCAGCGTCCGATAACAACGCGGGGCGAGGCTGCTTGCTGGTGAATACGGCCGCTGAATTCGGGGCACGTGACAGCGAAGTACGTCAACACGTCAAGGCTGGTTTCGACGGGATGAGGGATGCTTTTTCGACCCTCATCCGCGCCGGGCAGGGCGCAGGCCATTTCAACACTGACGTGGACCCGTACCGGTACGCCATCATCCTCGTGACCGGCATTGCAGGCCTGCGCGTTCTTGCTAAAAGCGGATTTTCAGGGGTTGATCTCGATCCAGCTATTGAAAATATGGTGCATGGATTGGCGCTCTAATTTTTTTATTTAATTTGGACTGATCGGTCCAATATTTTTTTCTTTTTCCATTTTTTTAGGAGCTATCAATGCGTAACATTGCAAAACTTTCTCTTTCTCCCACCAGCCTCGAGACCGCGCAAGGCCGGACCAAAGAAGTGCTGGAGGCTGGCAAGAAATCGGCCGGCGGCATTCCCAACATGTACGCTGGAATGGCCAATTCGCCTGCGCTTCTGGACGGTTATCTTCATGGCTATCAACTTTTTCGTGACGAGTCCGGCTTCACCCCTGCTGAACAGGAACTCGTATTCCTGAGCATTGCCCGCGTCAATGAGTGCACCTATTGCGTTGCAGCGCACAGTTTCATAGCGGCTGCTGTTTCCAAGACGCCTGCTCAAGCCGTTCAGGCCGTTCGCGACGATGCGCCATTGGAAGATGCGAAGCTGGCAGCATTGAACCAATTCACGCAGACAATGGTTTCCTCGCGCGGAAAACCAACACCGCAGGAACTGTCGGATTTTTTGAACGCCGGCTATACCGAAAAAAACGTTCTCGACATTATTCTGGCAATTGCAGTCAAGACGATCAGCAATTATTCAAATCACGTGCTGCACACACCGGTTGACGCCATGTTCAAGGCACAAGTCTGGGCACCAAAGGTTTAAACAGGCTTGGCAGTCAAGCCCCGTCCAAGGCGGGTCTTCTTCAATTTGGCATCTTCATCAAGACAGGTGACTGCCAAACCATTGAGCACTCAGGTTGCTGCAGGCAACTTCTCCGCTTACTTGCGCGGGACCGTAGGATCGTGTTTCATCTTGCCCATGAACAGGCGAAGAAAGAACACGCCCATGCCCATCATGAAGACAATGCCGAGGATGCTCATCAAACCGTAGTCAGTTGAAAACAGGTCAGTCAGCAGTTTCATGGCGGTCACTCCCTTTGTTGTTTGGACTATTGCCTGTTAGCTACAGGCTCATGCTGATCCAGGTTAACAGTGGGTGGTTAAGGGCGAATTTCAGAGGCAGAAGGTTAATTTGCTGTGCAGTGCTGGCAAAAAAGCGGCACGGTCAAGCCTATGGCCGCGTGGCTGTGCATCTGATTTCGAATTGCTTTGAAAACGGAATCTGGCCAGAAGGCAAAAATTTCACCGCAACATTGGCGGCGGCCTTCAGCGGCTGCGCTTTCGCTTTATGTATCAAACAGGCCGCCAGCGCAATATTTGCCTGCGCAAGAAGCTATTTAAAACATAGCAAAAGAATCAGGATGGACCCGCTGGAATCAACGTTTAGTGCCCAGTGCCGCCAGCATCATTGGTCTGCTGCCCACCCGCCGCCCAGCGACTGGATCAGCGCCACTGCCGTCGTCTGGCGGTCGGCCATGGCTTGAACCAGTGCGCGGCGGGCGCTCAGTGCCGTGGCTTGGGCGGTGATGACTTCGGTGTAGCTGACCTGGCCGCTGCGGTAGCGGTTCAGCACCTGCTGCTCGACCTGGTCGGCGGATTCCGACGCCTGGCGCCGCAAATCCTGCTGGGTCAGCAGGACGCGGGTGGCCGCCAGTTGGTCTTCCACCCCCTGAAACGCGGTCAGTACGGTTTGCCGGTAACGCGCCACGGCCTGCGCATGCGCCGCTTCGCTGCCTTCGACCCGTGCGGTGGTGGCGCCGGCATTGAACAAGGTCTGCGCTGCCGACAAGCCCAGCGACCAGACACTGGTGGAAGCGCTGAACAGGTCGGCCACGCGGCTGGCGCCGAATCCATACGACGCACCCAGCGGCAGGTTGGGGTAATAGGCGCTTCTCGCAATCCCGATCTGTTCGTTGGCCACGGCCACGCGGCGTTCAGCCGCAGCAATGTCGGGGCGGCGTTGCAGCAGGGTGGATGGCACGCCGGTCGGCACTTCGGGCACCGATGGATTCCACGCGGCCGGCGTGAGCGAAAAATTACCCGGCGCTTCGCCCACCAGCACGGCGATGGCGTGTTCAAGCTGTGCGCGCTGGCGCACCAGCCCGGCATCGTCCGCCTGCGCATTGGCCAGCTGGGTCTGCGATTGCAGCACGTCGGTTTTGGCCGCAATGCCGGCGGCGTAGCGATTTTGGGTGATCTCCAGCGTGCGCCGGAACCCGGTCAGCGTGTTTTCCAGCAACGCTTTTTGTGCATCCACCTGGCGCAGCGTGAGGTAGTTGATCGCCAGTTCGCCTTGTGCCGACAGCCGGGCCGACGCCAGGTCGGCGGCGCTGGCCTGGGCGCTGGCCGAGGCACTGTCCACCGCGCGCTCCAATCGGCCCCAGACATCGGGCTCCCAGCTCGCGCCGATGCTGGCACTGAAGCTGTTGCCGGTGCGCCCGCCGCTGACGCTGGTGGAATTGTTGCCCGAACTGCTGTGCGAGCGGTTGGCGCCGCCATTCAGCGTGACGGAGGGAAACATCGAGGCCCGTTGCTCGCGCACCAGTGAGCGCGCCTTCGCATAAGCGCCCACGGCTGCCGCGACGTTCTGGTTCGACACTTCGACCCGCGCGGCCAGCTGGTCGAGCACCGGGTCGCCAAACAGGGACCACCATGGCCCGCGTTCCAGCGCATCGGCGGGGGCTGCACGCTCCCAGCCTGCAGCTTCCTTGTAGGCGCTGATGTCCGGCGTGGAAGGGCGCCGGTAATCGGGCCCGATGGCGCAGCCGCTGACCGCTAAAACCAGTGCGGCAACCGTCAGCAGATGAAAAGGCAGTTTTGAAGGCATGGGCGACTTGGTGAATTCGTCATTCCGGCCTTTGCGGGAACGAGGGTTGCGGGGCGGGGTGTGACAAGGTGGGCACAGGATTTTTCCATGCGGTTTTCGGTCCGCTGGCCCTCACCCCAGCCCCCTCCCAGAGGGCGCAAGAGGATAAGGCGCCGTATCGGTCATGTCTGCCGGACCGTGCGGATGTCGGCTCAGGTGGCGTTCCGAGGGGCTGCGGTGGCGCAGCTTGTCGAGCAGCACATACACCACCGGCGTGCTCAAGAGCGTCAGCAGCTGGCTGGCAATCAGCCCGCCAATGATGGTGATGCCCAGCGGCCGGCGCAGCTCCGCCCCTTCGCCAAAGCCGATGGCCAGCGGCAGCGCGCCCAGGATGGCGGCCATGGTGGTCATCAGGATGGGCCGGAAACGCAGCAAGCAAGCCTCGCGCACCGCCTGCACGGCTGTCAAGCCGCGCGCGCGTTCGGCGTCCAGCGCAAAGTCGATGATCAAAATGGCGTTTTTCTTGACAATGCCGATCAGCAAAAAGATGCCGATCAACGCGATGATCGACAGGTCCATCTTGAACAGCAGCAGCGCCAGCAGCGCGCCCACGCCAGCCGACGGCAGTGTGGAAATGACCGTCAGCGGGTGGATCAGGCTTTCGTACAGGATGCCGAGCACGATGTAGATCACCACCAGCGCTGCCAGGATCAGCAGCGGTTGTTCATTTTGCGACTGCTGCGCGCTGAGCGCCGTGCCCGAAAAACTGCCGCGCACATTGTTGGGCAGGCCGATCGCCGCCTCCGCTGCCTGGACGGCGGCCTGCGCATCACTGAGCGTGCTGCCGGTGGCCAGGTTGTAGGAAATCGTGGTGGAAAGCTCGCCGTCTTCATGGCTGATTGATGCCGGCGCCGAATTTTCGCTGAAGCTGGCAATCGCCGACAGCGGCACCATGGTGGTGACAGTGGTGCTCAGCGCCTGGCCGGCAGACGGGTCGCGCAGGGCAGGGTTCGCGATGGATGTGCCGGTAAGCGCTGCATTTTTTGCTGGCACATAGATGTCCTTGAGCGCCTCGGGACTGCCGATGTAGCGTGGCGCGACCTGCATGATGACCTTGTACTGGTTCATCTCGCCGTAGATCGTCGCGACCTGCCGCTGGCCGAAGGCGTTGTACAGCGCGTTGTCGACATCGCGCGAACTCACGCCAAGCCGCGCGGCGCTTTCCTTGTCCACGGTGACCATGGTTTCGACGCCGTTTTCTTCCTGGTCGGTGTCCACGTCGGTCAGCGCGGTCGACAGCTTCAACTGGTCGGCCAGCCGCGTTGCCCATCGTTTGAGATCGGCGGTGTTGTCGCTTTTCAGCGTGTACTGGTAGGTGGAATTGCTCTGCCGCCCGCCGCCGCGCAGGTCTTGTACCGGGTTCAGGAACAGCGTGACGCCGGTGACCTGCGCCAGTTTCGGACGCAGCCGCGCAATCACCGCCTGGCCTGACTCGCTGCGCTGCGCCACCGGCTTGAGGTTGATGAACATGAAGCCACCCCCGGCGCGCGAGCCACCGGTAAAACCGACCACGGTGTCGACCGCCGGATCGGCGCGGATGGTGTCCACCAGCTGCTTGAGCTTGCTTTGCATCGCCTGGAAGGAGATGCTGCGGTCAGCGCGTAAAAAGCCGTTGATCTGGCCGGTGTCCTGCTGCGGAAAAAAACCCTTGGGCGCGGCGATGTACAGGTAGACATTCAGCCCGATCACGGCCAGCAGGATCAGCATGACGAGCAATTTGGCCGAAAGCGCCCAGTCCAGTGCGGTTTCATAGCTCTTGAGCAGGCGATTGAAGGCGCTTTCAAAAGCGCGTGCCAAGCGTCCCGGCGGCTTGTTGTCGGCATGCGGCTTGAGCAGCCAGGCGCACATCATCGGCGTGGTGGTGAGCGAGATGACCAGCGAGATCATGACAGCTGCCGACAGCGTGACGGCGAACTCGCGGAACAGCCGGCCGATCTGCCCGCCCATGAACAGCAGCGGAATGAACACCGCCACCAGCGACAGGCTGATCGACAGCACGGTGAATCCGACCTCGCGCGCGCCCAGCAGCGCCGCCTTGAAGCGGTCCATGCCGGCTTCGATGTGGCGGCTGGTGTTTTCCAGCACCACGATGGCGTCATCGACGACAAAGCCGGTGGCAACCGTAAGCGCCATCAGGCTCAGGTTGTTCAGGCTGAAACCCATCAGGTACATCACACCGAAAGTACCCAGCAGCGACACCACGGTGGCGACGGCTGGAATGAAGGTGGCGCGCACGCTGCGCAAAAAGGCGCTGACCACCAGCACCACCAGCGCAATCGAGATCAGCAGCGTGACCTCGATTTCGTGCAGCGAGGCGCGGATCGAGTTGGTGCTGTCGGACGCCACCTGCACATCCACGTCCGGCGGCAATTGCGCCCGCAACTCGGGCAGCAGCGCGCGCACGCCGTCTACCGTGGCAATCACGTTGGCATCGGGCTGGCGCGTGACCAGCACGACGACCGCTGGCTGGCCATTGAACAGGCCCAGCGTGTTGGTGTTTTCCACGCCGTTGCTGACCTCCGCCACGTCGCTCAGGCGAATCGCCGCACCGTTGCGCCAAGCGACGATCAGCCCCCGGTAGTCGGCCGCGCGCAGTCCTCCCAATGCGGTGTTGCCGACAGCATAGATTTGCAGTCGCTGGCCGTTGCCTTCAATCGCGCCGCGCGGCCGGTTGGCGTTGGCCGCCTGCAGTGCGGCACGAACGTCTTCCATGCTGACGCCGTAGCGGTTCAGGGCGAAGGGCAGCAGCTCGACGCGCACGGCGGGCAGCGAGCCGCCGCCGAGTTCGACATCGCCAACACCCGGCACCTGGGCGATTTTTTGCTGCACCAGGCTGGACACCTCGTCGTAGATTTCGCCTGGAGAGCGGTTCTTGGAGGTCAGCGCCAGGATGATGATGGGTGAAGACGCGGGATTGGCCTTGCGGTAGGTCGGGTTGCTGCGCAGCGTGGCAGGCAAGTCGGCGCGCGAGGCGTTGATGGCGGCCTGCACTTCACGGGCGGCCGAGTCGATCTTGCGGTTCAGTTCGAACTGCAGGCTGATGCGGGTCGAGCCTGCGCCGCTGCTGGAGGTCATTTCGTTGACGCCGGCGATCACGCCCAGGCGCCTTTCGAGCGGCGTGGCGACGCTGCTGGCCATGGTGGCGGGGCTGGCGCCGGGCAGGGAGGCGCTGACCGAGATGACGGGAAAATCGACCTGGGGCAGTGGGGAGACGGGCAGGACGAAGAAGGCGCCTATGCCGGCCAGGGCGATGGCGATGGTCAGCAGGACGGTGGCGATGGGGCGCCTGACGAAGGGTTCGGACAGGTTCATGGTGTTGCGCCTGTCGATGGCGTTGCCTTGTTTTCGTGTTGGATTAGCTTGGCTGAGGCCGGCTGGCCGGGGGTTGCCCGGCGGCAACTCACTTTTCTTTGCTTCGCCAAAGAAAAGTAAGCAAAAGAAAGGCGACCCGGCTGTCTGGGTCCCTTCGCTTCGCTACGGGCAACCTGTAATGAGCGACAAAAGCGGGGGTCCGCGCAAACTCGCCTGCGGCTCAAACAGCGCGCGGCCCTGATCCCGCTTTTGCCGCTCATCACAGGCCCAGCCAGAACGGGACTGGCGGGAGCGGATGCGGATGCGGGTGCGGGTGCAAGAACCCGTGTCTGTGCATAAATAGTGCCACTTCCGCACGTAAAGACTGTGCAATTAGCTATCCAATTAATAGCGTCTTGAGCTAAGGGAGGCTGAAATTGCAAAAGTGCCTGTTTCAAATGTCTGTCATTGCGGGCTTGACCCGCAATCCATGGCCCCGAATTCATGGATGCCGGATCAAGCCCGGCATGACATGAAGACATCGGAATTGTCTGCCTCCCCAAAGCCTGAACGCGGTGGCTGTTTGGCTGTTCTGCTGTTCGGATTTCATTTCCCGCCTGTCCCGTTCTGTCTGGGCCTGTGATGACCTGAAAAAACGGGATCAGGGCGGCGCGCTGTTTGAGCGCAACGCAGTGAAGCGAGTTTGCGCCGACCCCCGTTTTTTTGGGGCAGCGCAGGTCGCCCGAAGCGCAGCGCAGGGACCCGGACAGCCGGGTCGCCTTTTCTTTGGTGACTTTATTTTGGCGAAGCAAAAGAAAGTTACTTGCCGCCGGGCAACCCCCGGCCAGCAGGCCCACGCAGCGTAAACCCAGCCTCAAATCAACCCCAAACCAAGCCAAGGACGAAGCCCCAAATCCACTATCAATTAAAGAGCTGCCAGCGCAAGCAGGATATGCGCAAACCGCATAAAAAGCATGAAAATCAGGCAACAGCAGCATCCACCCGCTCCTTGCGCCCAAACCGCCGCCCCAGCCGGTCAAACGCCAGATAGATAACGGGCGTCGTGAACAGCGTCAACACCTGGCTGACGATCAAACCGCCAAAAATCGCCAGTCCCAGCGGCCGCCGCAACTCCGCCCCCTCGCCAAACCCCAGCATCAACGGCACCGCCGCAAACAGCGCCGCCAGCGTCGTCATCAAAATCGGCCGAAAGCGCAGCAGCGCCGCCTGGTGAATCGCCTCCTGCGGCGACTTGCCCTCGTTGCGCTCGGCGTCAATCGCAAAGTCGATCATCATGATGGCGTTCTTTTTTACAATGCCAATCAACAAAATGATGCCGATGATGCCAATCACTCCCAGGGGAGAGCCGCTCAGCATCAGCATCAGCAGCGCCCCCACGCCCGCCGATGGCAGCGTCGAGAGAATCGTCATCGGGTGCACATAGCTTTCATACAGCACGCCCAGCACGATGTACACGCAAACCACCGCCGCCAAAATCAGCCACAACTGGCTGGAAAGCGACGACTGGTAAGCCCCCGCCGCGCCCAAAAACGTCATCGTCACGCTCGACGGCAGGGCGATGTCCCTGGCCGCCTGCCGGATCTCGTCGACCGCCTTGCCGAGCGACACGCCAGGCGCGGTGTCAAAGCCCAGCGTCGTTGCCGGGAACTGGGCGACGTGGGTGATCTGCAGCGGCGCGGGCTGCTCGGAAATGGTGGCAATCGACGCTAGAGGCGTGGTCGTGCCCGCACTGGTTTTCAAAGGCAGGTTGCCCAGCGATGCCGGCGTGGCACGCGCATCCGGCAGCGCTTCGAGAATCACCCGGTACTGGTTGGTTTCGGTGAAGATCGTCGAGACAATGCGCTGGCCAAACGCGTTGTACAGCGCATCGTCAATCACCGAAGCGGAAATGCCCAGGCGCGACGCCGTGTCGCGGTCCACGTTGATGAAAGCCGCCGTGCCCTGCGCGCCGGCGTCCGACACCACATTGCGCAGGCTGGTGGACAGCGCCATGCGCTCGGCCAGCTGGTTGGCCCACTGCACCACCACGGCGTTGCTCGCGCCTTCCATCGACACGCGGAACTGCGTCGGACCGGTCTCGGCGTCAATCGTCAGATCCTGCGTCGGCTGCAGGTACAGCGTCACGCCGGCGACCTGGCTGGCGCGCTGGCGCAGCCGGTCCATGGTTTCCTGCTGGCTGCCGATGCGCTCTTTTTTCAGGTTGATCAGCATGCGGCCGGTGTGCAGCATGGTGTTGTTGGCCGCATCGACGCCGATGAAGGAACTCAGCGCCTCAACGTCCGGGTCCTTCAAAATCTCGCGCGCCGCTGCCTGCTGCAGCTCCGACATGCGCGCATACGACACCGACAGGGCGGTTTCGACGCGCGCCTGCAACTGGCCGGTGTCCTGCGTCGGGAACAGGCCTTTGGGAATCAAGACATACAGCAGCACGGTCAGCACCAAGGTCGCCAGCGCCACCACCAGCGTCGCGCCCTGGTGCCTGAGCACCCAGGTGAGCGACTGGTCGTAGCGGACGATGACGTTGTCAAAGAAGCGCTGAAAGCGTGCGCCGATGGAGTTGTCCTGGCGGTTTTCAACCTTTTTGGGTTCTGCTTTCAGCCAGCGCGCTGACATCATCGGCACCAAAGTCAGCGAAACGACGGCCGAAATCAAGATCGTGATGGCCAGCGTGATGGCGAATTCACGGAACAGCCGGCCGACCACGTCGCCCATGAACAGCAGCGGAATCAGCACGGCAATCAGCGACACGGTCAGCGAGATGATCGTGAAGCCAATCTGCTTCGCGCCCTTGAGCGCGGCGAGCATCGGCTTTTCGCCTTCCTCGATGTAGCGCGAGATGTTCTCGATCATGACGATGGCGTCATCCACCACGAAGCCGGTGGCAATCGTCAATGCCATCAGGCTCAGGTTGTTCAGGCTGTAGCCGAGCAAATACATTGCGCCGCAGGTGCCGATGAGCGAGATCGGCACCGACAGGCTGGCGATCACCGTGGCGCGCAGGTTGTGCAAAAAGGCAAAGATCACCAGCACCACCATCAGCACCGCCAGCAGCAACTCGATCTCGACATGCAGCACCGAAGCCCGGATGCCGGTGGTGCGGTCGCTCAGCACATCGACGCGCATCGAGGTTGGCAGGCCGGCCTGCAACTCGGGCAGGCGCGCCTTGATGGCGTCCACCGTGGCAATCACATTCGCGCCGGGTTGGCGCTGAACATTTAAAATAATAGCGGGAACCATCCGCTGGCCCGGCGTTCCGAGGCAATCTTCCTGATTTTTTAAGGCCGCAGGAGCATTCGGTGTGCAGGCGATGCTGGCCCAGGCGCCCAGCTGGGTGTTCTCGGCGCTTTCGACCACCCGCGCCACGTCGGACACCCGCACCGCCGCGCCGTTGCGGTAGGCAATGATGAGCTTTTGGTAGTCCTGCGCAGCCAGCAACTGGTCATTGGAGTTGATCGAATACGAGCGCGTCGGGCCGTCGATGCTGCCTTTTGCGCCATTGGCGTTGGCGGCGCTGATCGCCGTGCGCAGCGCGTCGAGCCCCAGGCCATACGAGGCCAGCGCCCGGGTGTCGGCCTGGATGCGCACGGCCGGGCGCTGGCCGCCGCTGAGGGCCACCAGCCCGACACCGCTCACCTGGCTGATCTTCAGCGCCAGCCGGGTGTTGACGATGTTCTGCACCTCGGTCAGCGGCAGCGTGTCGGAGGTGATGGCCAGCGTGAGCACCGGCGCATCGGCGGGATTGACCTTGGCATACACCGGCGGCGCCGGCAGGTCGGCCGGCAGCAGCGAGCCGCTGGCGTTGATGGCCGCCTGCACCTGCTGCTCGGCAACGTCCAGTGCCAGCCCCAGTCCGAACTGCAATGTGACGATGGACACGCCCGCCGTGCTGGTCGAGCTCATGCGGGACAGGCCGGCCATCTGGCCCAGCTGGCGCTCCAGCGGCGCGGTGACGGTTTGCGCCATCACTTCGGGGCTGGCGCCGGGGTAGAGCGTCTGGACCTGGATGGTCGGGTAGTCGACCTGCGGCAGCGCCGACAGCGGCAGCAGCCTGAAGCCGACCAGGCCCGCCAGCACGATGGCCAGCATCAAGAGCGCGGTGGCCACCGGCCGCATGATGAAGGGCCGGGACGGGCTCAGCGTCGAGGCGGGCGCGTTGTCGCCAAAGGCGGCCGAAGGCCCAATGTCATCCCGCTGGCCGTCAGGTCCGCCATCGCCGGGGGGAACATCCGGCGCACTGGCTGGCGCGCGCGGGTTCATGCGCCCTCGGCTTGAGACGCGCGGCGGCGGCGTGGTGCGCTGGCCGCGCCCGAAGCCGGCAGGGTCGCTGGCGTTGCTGCATCGCCAGCGGCTGACGCGCCCGGCCGGGCGCCGTCGGCGGGTGCGCCCGGACGCTGTCGCTTGCCGGCACCTGCACCGTTCATGCCCCTGGGGTTGTCGCCGGGCAGCACCACCGGCGCGCCGTCCTTGAGCCGGTCGGCGCCTTCGGTGATGACCTGCTCGCCCGCCTTCAGGCCCGAGGCAATCTGTATCTTGTCGGCCGTGGCCTGGCCGCGCTGGACCGGCCGCAGGCTGACCGTGCGCTCGGCCGCATTCACCACATAGACATAATCGCCGGCATTGCCATGGCGCAGCGCCGCCACCGGCACCGTGACAGCGTTTTCAATGGTTCGCAGCTCCAGTTGCACATTGACGAACTGGCTTGGAAACAGCGCCAGCTGGGCGTTGGCAAAGCGCGCCTTGGCCTTGACCGTGCCGGTCTGCACATCGACCTGGTTGTCCAGCGAGGTGAACACGCCGGTGTCCAGCGCACTGGAGCGTGTCCGGTCAAGCGCCGTGACCTTCATCGACCGGCCGGACACGGCAGACTGCTGCAACTCCCCTGCGCGGTCTTGCGGAACGGCGAATACCACGTCAATCGGGGTGACCTGCGTGATCAGGGCAATGCCGTTGGCGTCGCTGCTGCTGACCACATTGCCGACATCCACCGTGCGCAAGCCGACACGTCCGCTGATGGGCGCGACGACGCGGGCATAGCCCAGGTTGAGCCGGGCGACGCCTTCGTTGGCCTTGTCGATCATCACCGTGCCTTCAAGCTGCCTGACCAGCGCGGCCTGGGTGTCGACTTCCTGCCGCGCAATCGAGTCCTGCTTGAGCAGCGTCTGAAAACGCGTCAGCGTGACGCGGGCGCTGGCCAATTGCGCCTCGTCACGCTGGCGCTGGCCGCTGGCCTGCATCAGCGCCAGCTCGAACTGGCGCGGGTCGATGGTGGCCATCAGCTCGCCTGCGCGCACCATCTGGCCTTCCTTGAACAGCACCTTTTCCATCACCCCTGACACCTGTGGCCGAACCTTGACGGTGGCCTGCGGCGTAACGGTGCCCAGTGCATCCAGAATGACCGGAATAGAGGTGCTTTCGGCGGTCGCCACGCCAACGGTGGTGGCCGGTGCGCCACGCCGCCCGCCTGCCGCACCGGCCTCTGGCGTATCGGGATGCGTCAGGTGCCAGGCCAGCCAGCCAGTGCCGGCCAGCACCGCCACCGCCAGCACGCTGCCAATCAGGCGTGCGCGGCGGCTCATGCGTTTGACGGGAGGGGTGTTGCTGTGGATGGGCGGGGATTCAACACGGGTATCCATCAGCGGTCCTTTTGCATGCGGCGACAAGTCGCTGGCGGCGGTATTTTTATTTCTACAGGAAGGAGGGCGCCCTGTCCGGCCCTGGCGAATGGCCCGGGCGCCTCTGGCAGGTCATGCGCTGGATAATTATCCCTGCAAGCCTCCGGGCGCAGGTGTCGCGCTGGAAATAGGCCGGTAAATGTCCGGTAAAGCAAAAGCTGTAAAAAAGCCGCTCCGCAGTCACCACAGGCGCTTGCCAGGATGGCGGCCGTGCGGTCCTTAAAATCAGGCCTCAGCCATCAGCCAAAGACTGCCCAGTGACCCATTTCACCCAATCGATTTCATCCCGTCTGCATGTCTGCCAGGCCGATTACCGCAATCCGGTCCACGCCGACGCGCTGGTCCATCTGCTCGACGCCTATGCGCAGGACCCGGCCGGTGGCGGCGAAGCCCTGAGCGCGTTTTCCAAGGCCAACCTGGTGAAAGAACTCGCCGCGCGGCCGCAGGCCTTCAGCGTGCTGGCGTTTTCAGGCGATGAGGGCGGTGAGGGCGGTCAGCCCATCGGGCTGGTCAACTGCATCGAAGGCTTTTCGACCTTTGCCTGCCGGCCGCTGGTCAATGTTCACGATGTGGCGGTGCTTGCCAGCCACCGGGGCCAGCGGGTGGGTGAGCAGATGCTGGCATTGGTGGAGGAAATTTCCCGCAAGCGCGGCGCCTGCAAGCTGACGCTCGAAGTGCTGCAGGGCAATGCCAGCGCTGTCCGGCTGTATGAACGCGTTGGCTTTGCCGGCTACCAGCTCGATCCGGCCATGGGGCAGGCGCAGTTTTTTCAGAAGTGGCTGAGCTGAGGGCGCAAAAACAGCCAGCTGCCGTTTGTTTTTGTTCCGAACGCCGGCGCCGCCTGAAAAGATATCCTGCAGTCCAGGCTCAAACCTCGCCTGTGAACTCGCCCCGAGCGGGATAGTTCTTGCTGATGGCAAAGTCCATCGCACCCAGCAAGTCCTGAAACTGTGGCCGGGCAAAAGGCATGGTCTGCACAGCGCCGTAATACAGCGTGCCATCGGGACGCACGATAAACACACCCGGCTCGCTGAACACGGCTGGCTCATCAATGCCGATGGACGTTTTTCCCAGCGAGGCGCTGAGGTACAAACCCCACTCGCGGGCGGCGCGCAGGCTCAAGCCGTAGCCCAGCTTCAACCCGTTGGCGCTGACCTTGGCCGCCATTTGCCCGGCACGGTCTTCGTCGTCGCTGCTGATGGCCACGACCTGCACGCCGCGCGCCGCGAACTCGGGCACCAGGCGTTCCAGTTCCAGCAGGTATTTGGCACAAATAGGGCAATGCAGCCCACGGTAAAACACCAGCAGGTCAAACTTGTCTCCGGGTTGCGCACCCAGCACAAAACGGCCTCCTGTCGTCAAGGCCACGTTGAGGGCCGGCACGGGGTAACGGGGCATAAGGGCTGAACTGCGCATGAAGATTTCCTGGGTTGATGGACGGAAACGGAAAGGAACAGGCATTGTTATGTACCCTGTGCAAAAATTGGTTCATAAAATATTGCCTTGCGTACAAAAATGAATATGCCTGTCAAACCTGACCGCCTTTCGGCCCTGCTGCGTGGCTTGGCACCGCGCGTCGAAATGTCCACCGTATTGCCGCAAAAAGATGGCGCCGCTGATGTGCACTTTGCCGCCTGCGGGGTGCCGATGCTTTATCTGCATGTCATCAGCAACGGCATGGCGCAACTGCTAAGAACGGGCGCAGCACCGGCCACCGCCCTGCAGGCCAGTGCGCCTGCTTTTTTGATTTGCCGTGGTGACCAGGCGCACGACCTCGTGCCGAGGGACGGCAATGCGCAAGCGCCGCTGATATCGGCCAGGGTGTTTCTGGAAGGGCCGGTGGCGCCCTTGCTGCTGGCCGAATTTGTCCAGCCCCGGGCTGTGCCGCTGGCAGCGGAAGAGTCCTTGCTGCAGCATCTGCTGGCGCTGGTGCGCAGCGAGGTGCGCGAGCCGCGCTGCGGCCAGGGGGCGCTGATCAATCGCGTCGGCGAAATTATTTTTATTGCCTTGCTGCGCCATCTGGTGGCACATCCTGCCGCGCATGGCGGCTTGTTTAACGGACTGGCCGATCCGCGCATTGCCAGCGCGCTGGTGGCCATGCACGATGCGCCGCAAAACGACTGGACGCTGCACTCCCTGGCGCAGCACGCAGGCATGTCACGAACTGCGTTTGCCGTGCGCTTTCGGGACACCATGAACAGCCCTCCGGGCAAATACCTGAATACGTTGCGGCTGCAGATTGCACAACGCGCGGTCCAATCGGGCCAGGGCCTCAAGGCGGCGGCCAGTGCCTCGGGTTTTTCCAACGTGTCAGCCTTGTCTCGCGCGCTCTCGAAAGCGCGGACGCTTTCCCGGCCCCGGGCCCAGGCAGACGCATGAAGGAATTGCCGCAAAAAACGCCTTCAGAAGTGAAGCGATTTCAGGCCCGGCGGCATGCTGCCGGGCTTGCAGGCAGGCTTCATGGGTAAAATGCATCGATGCAAAGATTCATTGCCACGCTTTCCACGTTCCGGGTTTCCTACCCTGGCAGCGGGTTGCCGCGTGGCTATTTTTGCTCGGTGACACCGCCCTGAGTCGTCACCCTGGGCGCAAATCGTCCCGATGTTCACCGAGTCAGGCCGCTTTTCGCGGGTCCTGCCTGATTTTCCATTTCCCTTTGACTCACGGTTGTCCGGTCATGCCTGACGCCGCTTTTATCCATTGAAAACAATTTACGCATCCCTCCGCCAAGACTGGTTTTCCAATATCCGGGGCGATTTGCTGGCCGGTCTGGTGGTCGCGCTGGCCCTGATTCCCGAAGCCATCGCCTTTTCCATCATCGCCGGGGTCGATCCCAAGGTCGGCCTGTATGCGTCGTTCAGCATCGCCGTGATCATCGCCTTCACCGGCGGCCGTCCCGGCATGATTTCGGGCGCCACCGGCGCCATGGCGCTGGTGATGGTGCTGCTGGTCAAGCAGCATGGTTTGCAATACCTGCTGGCCGCCACCGTGCTGACCGGTGTGCTGCAGATCGTGGCCGGCTTGCTCAAGCTGGGCGCGCTGATGCGTTTTGTCTCGCGCTCGGTCATCACCGGCTTTGTCAATGCGCTGGCCATTCTGATCTTCATGGCGCAGCTGCCGGAACTCACCAACGTCAGCTGGGTGGTGTATGCAATGACGGCGGCGGGCCTGGCCATCATTTACGGCTTTCCCTACATCACCCGGGCGGTGCCGTCACCGCTGGTCACCATCGTCGTGCTGACCGGCGTGGCCATGCTGCTCAAGCTGGACATTCGTAACGTGGGCGACATGGGCCAGCTGCCCGACAGTCTGCCGGTCTTTTTACTGCCCGATGTGCCTTTGACGCTGGAAACGCTCCAGATCATCTTTCCGTATGCCCTCACGCTGGCGACCGTCGGCTTGCTGGAGTCGATGATGACCGCTTCGATTGTTGACGAGCTGACCGACACCCCCAGCAACAAGAACCGCGAATGCGTCGGGCAGGGCGTCGCAAACATCGCCACCGGTTTCATCGGCGGCATGGCCGGCTGCGCCATGATTGGCCAGTCGGTGATCAACGTGAAATCGGGCGGTCGCGGGCGCCTGTCTGCGCTGGTCTCAGGGCTTGCGCTGCTGGTCCTGATCGTGTTCCTTGGCCCCTGGGTCAAGCAGATTCCGATGGCAGCGCTGGTGGCGGTGATGATCATGGTCAGCATCGGCACCTTCAGCTGGGACTCGATCCGCAACTTGCGCCAGCACCCGCCCAGTTCAACAATCGTGATGATCGCCACCGTGGTCATTACCGTGTCCACGCATGACCTGGCCAAGGGTGTGTTTGTCGGCGTGCTGCTGTCGGGAATTTTCTTTGCACACAAGGTCGGCAAGGTGCTGCGCATCGACCGCCGCCTGGATGCCGAGGGCCGCCTGCGCACCTACAGCGTGGTGGGACAGGTGTTCTTTGCCTCGTCGGAAACCTTCATCAACAGCTTTGATTTCAGGGAAGCGGTGCAAAAAGTTTGCATCGACGTGAGCCGCGCCCACTTCTGGGACATCACGGCGGTCGGCGCGCTGGACAAAGTGGTGCTCAAATTCAAGCGCGAAGGCACCGAGGTGGAGGTGCTCGGCCTTGACAAAGCCAGTACGACGATGATGGACCGCTTTGCGGTTCACGACAAACCCGGTGCTGTTGAAAAACTCATGCACTGACGGCATCATCCACATTAACGGGACAAAAGGAACACTCCATGAACAAGGTTTATGCCTGCATCGACGGTCTGGACAACACCGCTTGCGTGATCGACTGGGCCGCCTGGTCGGCGCAGCGGCTGGGTACACCCCTGGACCTGCTGCATGTGCTGGAGCGCGCCGATCGGCCGCTGCTGAGCGACTTCAGTGGGTCCATCGGGTTGGGCGCGCAGGAGGCGCTGCTTGAAGAACTGAGCGTGCTCGATGCCCAGCGCGCCAAGGTGGCGCTCGAAGCGGGCAAGCGGATGCTGGCCGATGCCCAGACGCGCGCCACGGCGGCCGGCGTGGCGTCCGTTGATGTGCGCCTGCGCCATGGCGAACTGCTCGACAACGTGCTTGAAATGGAGCCGGACGCGCGCCTGTTTGTGCTGGGCGAGCACTACCGTGCCAGCGATACATCGATGATTCACCTTGACCACCATGTTGAGCGCGTGATCCGTTCGGTGAAACGCCCGGTGCTGGTGGTCACGGGGGCACCATTTACGCCGCCCACGCGGGTTGTCATCGCCTTTGACGGCAGCCCGACGTCGCGCACGACTGTCGAGACCGTGGCGCGCAGCCCGATGCTCAAGGGCCTGCCGGTGATTGTGGCGATGGCGGGCGACGACACCATGCAGGCGCAACGCCAGCTTGAGGAAGCCTGTCACTCGCTGGCGACGGCGGGTTTTGAGGCGTCGATAGCGCTGCTGCCCGGCGAGCCGGAAGACGTGCTGCCAGCCTTTGTCAAGGCGCGGGGTGCCTCGCTGCTGGTGATGGGCGCCTATGGCCATTCGCGCATTCGCCAGTTGATCGTCGGCAGCACGACGACCACGCTGCTGCGGCTCAGCGAGGTGCCGGTGCTGATCCTGCGCTGACGAGTGAAAACCTTTTTCCTGTTCCTGGCGACCGCGCTGGCCGAGATCGTCGGCTGCTACCTGCCCTACCTGTGGCTGGTCAGGCAGGCGTCGATCTGGCTGCTGGTTCCGGCGGCTTTCAGCCTGGCGCTGTTCGCCTGGCTGCTGACGCTGCACGAAGCCGCCGCCGGGCGGGTGTATGCCGCGTATGGCGGGGTTTACATCAGCGTGGCGCTGGCCTGGCTGTGGGCGGTGGACGGTGTGCGCCCGACGGCCTGGGACGTGGCCGGCGTCGCCCTGAGCCTGACCGGCATGGGGCTGATCATGTACCAGCCAAAATAAGTTGCCGCACAGGCTCAGGGCAATGCTTTGGCAACCGCCGGCAACTTGAACGCCGCAAAGCCCTGCAGGCCGTTTCAGCAAGCCAGTGGCCGTTCATGCCGGCAATCACAAGCCCAGGCGTATTGCCAGCGCAGCCAGCGTCACCAGCAACACGGGAACGGTCAGCACGATACCGACCTTGAAATAGTAGCCCCAGGTGATGATCGTGCCTTTGCGCGCCAGCACATGCAGCCACAGCAGGGTGGCCAGACTGCCAATCGGGGTGATCTTGGGCCCCAGGTCGCAGCCGATCACATTGGCATACACCATTGCCTCCTTCACCACCCCGGCGGCACTGCTGGCATCGATGGACAAGGCAACCACCAGCACCGTTGGCATGTTGTTCATCACCGAGGACAGCAAAGCCGCCAGCAGGCCGGTGCCGAAGGCCGCGCCCCAAACCCCGCCTTGCGCAAACAGGTTCAGCAACGAAGCGATTTCGCCTGCCAGGCCGGCGTTGCGCAGGCCGTACACCACCAGGTACATGCCCAGGGAAAAAACCACGATCTGCCAGGGTGCGCCCCGCACCACCTTGCGTGTCGAAATGACCTGGCCCCGCCCGGCGACGACCAGCAACACCAGCGCACCGCTTACGGCCACCGCACTGACCGGCACGCCCAGGGGTTCCAGCCCAAAAAAGCCGACCAGCAGCAGCGCCAGCACAACCCAGCCAGCCCTGAAGGTGGTGGCGTCGCGTATAGCGTCTTGCGGCGGTCTGATCTGCGCCGTGTCGTAGCGCACCGGAATGCTGCCCCAGAAGTACCGCATCAGCATTCCCAGGCTGGCGGCAATCGCGGCCAGGTTGACCCAGCCCATGACCGATGCGTAACGGTCAAAGCCGATGTTGAAAAAATCGGCTGAAACAATGTTGACCAGGTTGGACACCACCAGCGGCAGGCTGGCGGTGTCTGCAATGAAACCGGCTGCCATCACGAACGCCAGCGTCGCCCCGGCGCTGAAACCGAGTGCCAGCAGCAGCGAAATCACGATGGGCGTGAGGATCAGTGCCGCGCCGTCATTGGTAAACAGGGCCGACACCGCAGCGCCCAGCAGCACGATCAGCGCAAACAGCAGCCGGCCGTTTCCTTTTCCCCAGCGCGCCACATGCAGCGCGGCCCACTCGAAAAAACCCGATTCGTCGAGCAGCAGGCTGATGATGATGATGGCGATGAAGGTGGCGGTGGCGTTCCAGACGATAAGCCAGACCGTCGTGATGTCGCTCACCTGTACAGCGCCCGTCAGCAGCGCAAGCACTGCCCCGAGCGAGGCGCTCCAGCCAATTCCGAGGCCGCGTGGTTGCCAGATGACAAGAATCAGGGTGAAGATGAAGATGAGCAGGGCAGTGAGCATGTCGGGCAGGTTTTATGAATCTTGTGGCGGGGTTCAGTGCTTGATCAGGACGGGTTCAAATCGCAGGCTTTGCTTTGCAGCAGGATCGTTCGGGTTTTTTTAGTGGGCAGGCTGACCCGCAGGGTCAGCCTTCGGTGCATGAAAAGTATTTGCTATGAAATAAATAGCTGATTAAGCTCGCCGCCATTGCGAAAATGGCTGAAATACCTTGAAAAATCAGCAAACAAGCGCTGTAACGGGGCTGCAAGCCTGGCCTTCGCAGCAATGCTCGGTCAGGTAGGCCAGCAACGCATTCATGTGGCCGATGTCGGCGCGGTAGATCAGGTGGCGGCCGCGCGGCTCGCTGCTGACCAGGCCGGAATGCGCCAGCTCCTTGAGGTGAAACGACAGCGCGCTCGGTGCCACGGCCAGTTGTTCGGCCATCACGCCGGGCGTCAGCCCGCCCGGACCGGCCACCACCAGGGTCCGGAACACCCGCAGGCGCTGTGCCTGTGCCAGTGCGGCCAGCGCCTTGACGGCGGACAACTCGTCGAGAGGTGAAAGTTCAGTCTGTGTAATCGTTTCCATGTTTCAAATATAATTGAACAATTGAAACATTGCAATTTTTCAATTGTGCAAGCGTCTTTTAATTTCAACAGGAGTATCCAAACCATGGCGGACATCACCATTTACCACAATCCGAACTGCGGCACGTCGCGCAATGTGCTGGCGCTGATCCGCAACACCGGCGTTGAGCCTGTGGTCATCGAGTACCTGCAAACGCCCCCGACGCGTGCAAAGCTGCTCGAGCTGATCGCGCAGATGGCGGTTCCCGTCCGTGAAGTGATGCGGCACAAGGAAACGCTGTATGAAGCGCTGACGCTGGCCAACCCGGGCCTTGACGACAACGCGCTCGTCGATGCGATGCTGGCCCACCCCATCCTGATCAACCGGCCCATTGTGGTGACACCGCTGGGCACCCGGCTTTGCCGTCCGTCAGAAGCGGTGCTCGACATCCTGCCGCTGCCACAGCGTGCCGCCTTCCGCAAGGAAGATGGCGAAGTGCTGGTCAATGAACATGGAGAGCGTGTTGCCGGCCGCTAAACCTTTCATCCATGACCTACCGAACATCGACAGCGCACAGTTTGACGCGCCCGCCAGTGTTCTCCTGCAGCCACAAGCCCTCAGCACGCATGCGCCGCGCATTTTGCTGCTCTACGGATCGGTGCGCGAACGTTCCTACAGCCGGCTGCTCAGCGAGGAGGCCGCACGCATACTGAATGCAATGGGTGCCGAAACCCGCACCTTTGACCCGCGCGGCCTGCCGCTGCCCGACGACGTGCCCGATACCCATCCGAAGGTGCAGGAGTTGCGCCAGCTGGCGCAATGGGCCGAAGGCATGGTCTGGACATCGCCTGAACGCCATGGCGCGATGACCGGCGTCATGAAAGCGCAGATCGACTGGATTCCACTGGCAGACGGCGCGATGCGGCCGACGCAGGGCAAGACGCTGGCGGTGATGCAGGTGTCGGGCGGCTCGCAGTCGTTCAATGCCGTCAACCAACTGCGCGTGCTCGGCCGCTGGATGCGCATGCTGACGATTCCCAACCAGTCGTCTGTCGCCAAGGCTTTCCTCGAATTTGACGAGGCCGGTCGCATGAAGCCTTCGAGCTATTACGACCGCGTGGTCGATGTCATGGAAGAACTCGTCAAGTTCACCCTGCTGACCCGGGGCGTGTCGTCGTACCTGACGGACCGCTACAGCGAGCGCTGCGAAAGTGCCGAAGCGCTGTCAAAACGGGTGAACCAGCGTTCGCTCTAGCCAGCACGCCGAAAAATACATCAAATCGACTTCTGTCGCATACTTGGCGAGCGATTGCAGCTCTTGATTCAATAGCGCCCGGTGCGCTGGGTCTGCGCCGTTTCAGCTGTCACGCAACTGCCACAGAACTGACATGGCGACGTCACGCACAGCGCCCAGAATTGCGCCATGACCGCTTGAAGGAGCATGCCATGGCCATCGATCTGAACCTTGCCGGCGAGCCCGGACCCACCGCAGGCCGCTTTGACGGCGTCCCTCCTCACGACCTCGACCGGCAGCGGCTGCGCATTCTTCGCTGCACCGCTCACGCCATGGCCAGCAGCCCCGGCGGTCTGCGCTTCAAGCCGGGCACCCGGCCGTGGCTTGAAGGCCTGCCCTCAGCGCCAGGCAGCGGCCAAGGCCGGCATAAGGGCGCCAGACTGCAGCCTGCCGCGTGTTGAATTGCCGCCTGTTTCAAGCCCCGTCTCCGGGGCTTTTTCACATCCCGCACGCCCCACACCCAGGAGCCGGCCAGGTGTTGTGTGATCGACCGGACAACCAGGAAGACGCCATGAAAGAACTGCCCATTCCAACCTTTGCGTTTTCGCCGGTCGCAACGCCCCAAAGGTCGCTTCATCCGGGCGTTCATGCGCTTGCTCCAGTTCAGCGGCCAGGGAAAATTTTGGTCAGTTGGGCGCGGCACCAGGATGAAGTCCGGGAAGCGCAGCGGTTGAGGTACCAGGTGTTCGCGCTGGAAATGGGTGCAACCCTGCCCAAAACGCTGGCCGGCCACGACGTCGACCTGTTCGATGACTACTGCGAGCATCTGCTGGTGCGCGACGCGGCCAGCGCGCAGGTCATTGGCACGTACCGGGTGCTGACGCCTACCCAGGCCAGGCGCGTCGGCGGCACCTACAGCGACACTGAATTCGACCTGGGGCGGTTGTGGTTTTTGCGCGAGCGCATGGTCGAGCTGGGCCGCAGTTGCGTGCACGCCGACCACCGCCACGGCGGCGTGATTTTGGCGTTGTGGGGCGCGCTGGCCGAGTTCATGGGGCGCAACCGGCTGGACACCATGATGGGCTGCGCCAGCATTCCGATGCAGCACCAGGGCGTTCCGGGTGGGCATGCGGCCGCCAGCATCTGGCGCCAGGTCCGGCAGACGCATCTGGCCGGGATTGAATTCCGGGTCACGCCACGCCTGCCCCTGCCAGTGGAGCATCTGGACGATTCTCTGGTGGTCGAGCCGCCAGCCCTGATCAAGGGTTACCTGCGCCTGGGGGCCCGGGTGCTGGGCTCGCCGGCGTGGGATCCGGACTTCAACTCGGCCGATCTGCCGATGATGATGCGACTCCCAGACCTGCCAGCGCGCTATCTCAGGCATTTTTCCGCCAATGCGGCCGGGACCTGATACCGCTCAGTTCACCATCACCAGTTTGCCTTTGACGGCACGCGAGCCCATGCGCGCATAGGCGGCCTTCAGGTCCGCCATGGGCAGGGTGCCGTCGATCACCGGCTTGATCTTGCCTTGCGCATACCACTGAGCCAGTTCGGCCATTGCGGCTGCGTTGGCCTTGGGCTCGTTCTTGGCAAAACCGCCCCAGAACACACCGACGATGGACGCACCCTTGAGCAGCGTCAGGTTCAGCGGCAGCGCCGGAATGCTGCCTGCCGCGAAGCCGACCACCAGGTAGCGCCCGCGCCAGGCAATCGAGCGAAAGGCCGGCTCGGCCAGGTCGCCGCCCACCGGGTCGTAGATCACGTCAGGGCCTTTGCCGCCGGTCAACAGCTTGAGGGCTTCGCGCAGGTCCTGCGTGCTGTAGTTGATGGTGGCATCGGCGCCGATGGACCGGCACAACTCGCATTTTTCATCGCTTGACGCGGCGGCAATGACACGCGCCCCCAGTGCCTTGGCAATCTGGATGGCCGACGTGCCGACGCCGCCAGCCGCGCCCAGCACCAGCACGGTTTCGCCGGGCTTGAGTTGCGCCCGGTCGGCCAGCGCATGGTGCGAGGTGGCGTAGATCATGATGAAGGCCGCGGCATCGACAAAGGGAAAACCTTCAGGCAGGGGCATGCACTGCGCGGCCAGTGCAATGGTGTGCGTGGCAAAGCCGCCGGTGCCTGACAGGCAGGCGACATGTTGGCCAACCGTGATGTGCGTCACGCCGTCGCCCACGGCCTGCACCACGCCGGCATATTCCGAGCCCGGAACGAAAGGCAGCGGCGGCTTCATCTGGTACTTGTTCTGCACAATCAGCAGGTCGGGGAAATTCAGGCTCGCCGCCTTGATTTCGATCAGCACCTCGCCGGCCTGGGGTTTGGGCGTGGGCAGTTCGGTCCAGGTCAGGGCGTCAACGCCGGTGGGATTTTCACAAAGCCAGGCATGCATGGACAGGTCTCCAGAAATGAAAGGGTAAAAGCCGGGTGGGCGCTGCTTGGGCGGCCCGGCAAAAAGGTCAAGCTGTCATCATAGGCAAACCCGCTGACGGGGCCTTCCTGAAAACCCGCAGGCCCTGTCACGACCGGGACCGTAGAATCAAAGCATGAAAATCCTGATCTGCAACGACGATGGCTACCAGGCCAGCGGAATCGTGGCGCTTTACGAAGCGCTGAAAACCATTGCCGATGTCGAGGTGGTCGCCCCAGAACACAACAACAGCGCCAAATCCAATGCCTTGACCTTGCACACGCCGATGTATGTGCAGACGGCGGCCAACGGCTTTCGCTACGTCAACGGAACGCCCGCCGACTGCGTGCATATTGCCCTGACCGGTTTGCTCGGCTACAGGCCGGACCTGGTGGTGTCGGGCATCAACAACGGCGCCAACATGGGCGACGACACGATTTATTCCGGTACCGTCGGGGCGGCCATGGAAGGCTATCTCTTCGGCATCCCGGCCATCGCCTTTTCACAAACTGAAAAAGGCTGGGCGCACATCGACGTGGCGGCGCTGCAGGCGCGTAATCTGGTCCAGCAGCTCATGCCTTCACTGGAAGCTGTGGCCGAAGGCGCGCAGCCGAGCGTTCCGCCCTGGCTCCTCAATGTGAACATTCCCAACTTGCCCGCCGGGCAGGTCGAGGGCTTCAAGGTCTGCCGGCTGGGGCGCCGCCATGCGGCCGAGCGTGTCATCATGCAGACCAGCCCGCGTGGCGAGACCATGTACTGGATTGGCGGCGCCGGCCAGGCCAAGGAAGCCGGCGAAGGCACTGATTTCCATGCCACCGCGCAGGGCTACGTGTCCATCACGCCCTTGAAGGTGGACCTGACGGACCATGAACGACTGCCTTACTGGGCACAGACAGCGGCCAAGCTGAGCCACAAGCACTGAAAAAGGGATACGCATGAAGTCACCGCTGAAGCCGCCCCTTGATTCCACGGGAAAACTGTCTTCTGCTGGCGTCCGCCCTGCGTTTCCGGTGCAACTTCATCCCGACAGGGATAATCCGTTTGCCGCAAAAAAAGTAGCAATAGCTGCCCGTGCTACGGGCGCTTCAGGCCTTAATGAACTGAGAAGGGCGTTTCAGCCGGGGGCTTCGAGCGGATTGGGGCTCGACTCGGCGGTGCGCGCACGCATGGTTCGCCGCCTGGCCGAGCAGGGTGTGGTTGATGTGCAGGTGCTGGCCGCCATGGGCGCCGTGCACCGGCATCACTTTGTCGATACCGCGCTGGCCAACCTGGCCTACGAGGACACCAGCCTGCCGATCGGCTTGGGCCAGACCATTTCCAAGCCCAACGTGGTGGCGCGCATGCTCGAATTGCTGCAGCAGGGCGTTCATGATGCCAGTGGCAGGCTCGGCCGGGTACTGGAAATTGGCACCGGCTGTGGCTACCAGGCGGCTGTGCTCAGCCACCTGGCGACCGAGGTCTACAGCATGGAGCGCCTGCGCGGCCTGCACGAAAAAGCCCGGGAGAACCTGCGAACCCTGCGCCTGGCCAATGTGCATCTGCTGTTTGGCGACGGCATGAACGGCTTTGCCAAGGGCGCGCCTTACGCCGCCATCATTGCCGCGGCGGGCGGCGAGGCGATCCCGACGGCGTGGACCGAGCAACTTGCCATCGGCGGGCGCCTGGTCGCGCCCCTGCAGGATGCCAGCGGCGCACAGGCATTGGTGGTGATCGACAGGACATCGCAGGGAATTCGCCAGACTTTACTGGAGGCGGTGCACTTTGTCCCTTTAAAATCAGGAGTCGGATGAGCTGGGCTGACATGTCATGCCCGGTGCCAATCAGGCAATGGTTAAAGATGAAGGAATCAATGAGCAACAGCACCTGGTCGTATCGCATGGAATCTTTTCCTGCTTCTGAACCCCCCAAGCGCACCGGCTGGACTTCGCGCCTGGCGCTTCCCTGTGCGGCCGTCGCCGCCTTGCTGCTGGTGGTCGGTTGCGGATCCCGCACGCTGAACAGCGCACCGGTCGAGGACCGTGGAACCGGCATGATGCGGCCGGCCGACGCGGTCAAACCCATGCCCGGTGCCGAGAACGCCGGGAAACCGGGCTACTACGTGGTCAAGCCGGGCGACACCATGATCCGCATCGGCCTGGAAAATGGCCAGAACTGGCGTGATGTGGCCCGCTGGAACAGCCTTGAAAACCCGAACCTGATCGAAGTTGGTCAGGTGCTGCGGGTGGTACCGCCGGTCAGCGAAAGCGCTGCAGTTGTGACCCGGCCGGTTTTGCCGGGAAGCGTGGCCATCACACCGCCCACGACCGCCACGGCTGTGCGACCGGGCTCTGCCGCGCCCACGGGAAGTGACGAGGACATTGACTGGCTCTGGCCAGCGCAAGGAACGCTGGTGGGTGGATTTGACGAAGCCAAGAACAAGGGGCTGGACATTTCAGGCAAGTCTGGCGATCCGGTGGTGGCGTCAGCCGATGGCCGCGTGGTGTATTCGGGCTCTGGTCTGCGCGGCTATGGCAACCTGATCATCCTCAAGCACAACAACACCTTTTTGACAGCCTACGCGCACAACAAGCTGCTTTTGGTCAAGGAAGACCAGACCGTCAAGCGCGGTCAGAAAATTGCCGAAATGGGCAACAGCGACGCTGACAAGGTCAAGCTGCATTTTGAAATCCGCCGCCAGGGCAAGCCGGTCGATCCCGCCAAATACCTGCCAGCGCGCTAAGCCGCTGAAGTCTGAAAAAAGGAATCAAGCCTTGGCCTGGTTCCTTTTTTTGGTTAAATATCCTTCTTGCGCTTGATGCGCCTGCATTATTTGCTATAAAAATATGAGTAAATGGTGGACGGCGATGCGCCGCAGTCTGCCTCAGATGTGCACCAGTTCCTCGCAGCTGTAGCCCTTGAACGCCAGTAAATCGAATCTGTGACCGAACGGATCGGCCAGACCGCCATCCGTCTGCAGTTGCCGCGATGTCCAATAAAGGGATGCTGCAGCCTGAGACAATGCAGGATGACCGAAAAGACGCAAGACCCTCTCATTCAACTGCCTTCCGAGCCCAGGGAATATCCGATTGACCTGCTGACCGTCGAATCGCTCGACATTGAAGCGCAGGGCATCGCCCACCGCGCCGACGGCAAGGTGGTGTTCATCGAAGGCGCACTGCCTTTCGAGGTAGTGACCGCCAATGTATACCGCAAGAAAAGCAGCTTTGAAAAAGCCACGCTGCTGGTGGTGCACCACGAATCGTCCCAGCGCGTGCGTCCGGCCTGTCCGCACTTTGGCATGCACACCGGCGCCTGTGGCGGCTGCAAGATGCAGCACCTGCACATCGGTGCGCAGGTCGCCGTCAAACAACGCGTGCTTGAAGACAACCTGCGTTTCATCGGCAAGCTGAAAGCCGACAACCTGCTCCGGCCGATTGAGGGCCCCGCCTGGCGTTACCGCTACCGTGCGCGCCTGTCGGTGCGCTACGTGCGCAAAAAAGGGACCGCGCTGGTCGGTTTTCATGAGCGCAAGAGCGCCTACGTGGCCGACATGCGCGAATGCCATGTGCTGCCGCAGCATGTGAGCGACATGCTGCTGCCGTTGCGCGGGCTGATCAGCAGCATGGATGCACGCGAAACCATTCCGCAGATCGAACTGGCCTGCGGCGACGATGTGACGGCGATGGTGCTTCGCCACATGGAGCCGCTGAGCAACGGCGACCTGGCGCGGCTGCGCGCCTTTGCCGGCGCGAACCCGGGACTGCAGTGGTGGCTGCAGCCAGGCGGGCTGGACACGGTGAAGCTGCTTGACGAGGTGAGCCTTGAACTCAACTACGGCCTGCCCGAGTTCGGCATCACCATGCCATTCAAGCCGACCGATTTCACGCAGGTCAATCCGCACATCAACCAGGTGCTGGTGTCGCGCGCGCTACGCCTGCTGGACGTGCAGCCGAGCGAACGGGTGATTGACTGGTTTTGCGGCCTGGGCAATTTCACGCTGCCGCTGGCGACCAAGGCGCGCGAGGTGCTCGGCATTGAAGGCAGCGAAGTGCTGGTTGCCCGCTCGCGTGAAAATTATGAGCGAAACAGGCCAGCTTCGCTGGTGCGGCCCGCGCTGGCAGCTACCAAATTTGTAGCGCGTAATTTGTTCGAGATGACGCCGGCCATGCTGGTGCGGGACGGCGCTGCCGAAAAATGGCTGGTCGATCCGCCGCGCGAAGGCGCGTTCGAGTTGTTCAAGTCGCTGGCCGCGTTGCACCAGCAGATCGTGACCGGCGTGCCGTGCGATGACGGCGTGCATCAGCAAAGTCTGGCGCTGGACGGCTGGACGTTGCCCAAGCGTATCGTATATGTCAGCTGCAACCCGGCCACGCTGGCGCGCGATGCCGGCGTTCTGGTCGAAAGCGGTGCCTACCGCTGCACGGCGGCGGGTGTGGTCAACATGTTTCCGCACACGGCGCATGTCGAGTCGATGGCGGTGTTTGAACGCATGGAACCTTGAAACAGCCGCAGACATGAAAAAAGGGCCTAAAAAGGCCCTTTTTTGTATCCGTATCAAAAAGCTCAGTCGCGTTCGCCGCCCATGATGCCCAGCAGGGCCAGCAGCGCCTGGAACACGTTGAAAATGTCCAGATAAAGCCGCAGCGTGGCGCTGATGTAATTGGTTTCGCCGCCGTCCAGGATCTGCTTCAGGTCATACAGCATGTAGGCGCTGAAAATGCCGATCACGGCCACTGAAATGGCCATCATGCCGGCGGTTGAGCCGACAAACACATTGACCACGGCGCCTACCATGACCACCAGTGCGCCGACGAACAGCCACTTGCCCATGCCGGAAATGTCGCGTTTGATGACGCTGGCCAGCGTTGCCATCACGAAGAACACACCGGCCGTGCCACCCATGGCCGTCATGATCAGCTGCGAGCCGTTGCTGAAACCTAATATCGCGCCAATCATGCGTGACAGCATCAGCCCCATGAAGAAGGTAAAGCCCAGCAGCACAGGAACACCAGCGGACGAATTCTTGGTCTTTTCGATGGCGTACATGAAGCCGAAAGCCCCGCCCAGGAAGACAATCAGACCCAGTCCGCCGGTCAATGCCTGCGTGATGCCTGTGGCCACGCCCAGCCAGGCGCCTGCCACTGTGGGCAGCAGGCTCAGCGCCAGCAGCCAGTAGGTGTTGCGCAGTACCCTGTTGCGCTGCTCGGCCGACTGCTCGACTCCGCCGTAGCCGTAGGTCCGTACGTTGTCAGTCATAATTTCCACTCCTTTAAAACCCGCGTGTGCGGGCGATGCATCCATTTTATGGGCCAAGCCGATTTTTCCCAACCATTGGACCCGTGCAGCTCCTACTATTTGTAAGGGCTCTTTTGACTGTATTCGAGTCAATGGCACTGTCGGGGTTCCCCAAATATGCGTATGCTCGACACCTTTTACAAAAACTACGGAAAGTACCCTCCCATGAAATCCAAATCGCTGTTAGATCATGCCGACATCAAGGCCATTGCCGCCGCTGCCGAAGCCGAGGCGCTGAAGAACAACTGGGCCGTGACCATCGCGATTGTCGATGACGGCGGTCACTTGCTGCATTTGAATCGCCTTGATGGTGCCGCACCCATTTCGGCGCACATCGCACCGTCCAAGGCCAACACCGCCGCGATGGGTCGCCGCGAAAGCAAGGTCTATGAAGACATGGTCAATGGTGGCCGCATGTCCTTCCTGTCAGCACCCCATCTGGCTGGTCTGCTCGAAGGCGGCGTACCCATCATCAAGGACGGCCACTGCCTGGGCGCCGTAGGCGTCAGCGGCGTGAAGTCGAACGAGGATGCCCAGATTGCACGCGCCGGAATTGCTGCCATCGGTCTGTAAAAGCGCAGATCACTGCCGGTCAGGCTACACGCCTGACGGAAAAAAGCCGACGCAATGACCGTCGGCTTTTTTTGTGTCCGTGATGAAATCATTGTCTCTTTGCGGTAAAAAAAGCCTGGCTATTCGACCTGTTCAAGGTCCGTGGCTGGCAAAAACGACCTTGGGGCAGTTAGCCCGGATCGTCCCACGATGAAACTGGTTGAAATGAAAATGCAGGGAAGTGCTGTCCTCTTCTATTTGGTCAGGATCAGCTTGCCCAGGCGCGTGGCCTGCAGGCGGTAGGTCGAGCCGTTGTGGCTGATCTCGACCGTTTTTTGCCCACGCAACAGCTCGGTGCTGTCCACGCAGACCGAAGGCGAACCGGCTGCCTGAGGGCTTGACGCCTTGCCTGCTGTCATGGCGCCCGGGTGCTGGTCTTTGCTGGCGGGGTGGAATGGCGTTTTGTACATGCAGACTCCTCAATTCTTCGGTTCGGTAATGAAGCCGATCTTGCGCAATCCAGCTTGTTGCGCTGCCGCCATGGCCTGCGCCACGCGCTCGTAGCGTACCGCCTTGTCGCCGCGGATATGCAGGTCAGGTTGCGGATTCTGCGCTGCTGCAGCCTTTAACCGGGGCGCCAGCGAGTCGTCGGCGATTTTGTTGTCATTGATGTAATAGCTGCCATCGGCATCCACGCTGAGCCTGACCGTTTCCGGCTTGACAATCTCCTGCTCGTTGCTGGCGCGTGGAAGGTCGATGTTGACCGAATGCTGCATAACGGGTACGGTGATGATGAAGATGATGAGCAGCACCAGCATGACGTCGACGAGCGGCGTCATGTTGATCTCGTTCATCACCTCGTCGGTGTCGTCCTGGGTTCCAAAGGCCATGGTTAGCTCCCTTTTTTCATGGCCAGGACGTTGGCGGCGCCAGGATTGCTGACCCGGGCGCCGGTGACGAAGTAGGCATGCAGGTCATGGGCAAAGCGGTTCAGCTTGCCGCTGACCGATTTGTTGCCGCGCACCAGGGCGTTGTAGCCCAGCACGGCAGGAATCGCCACGGCCAGTCCCAGCGCCGTCATGATCAGGGATTCGCCGACCGGGCCGGCCACCTTGTCAATGCTCGCCTGGCCGTTCAGGCCAATCGCCAGCAGCGCGTGATATATACCCCAGACCGTGCCAAACAGGCCGACGAACGGCGCGGTGGATCCGACCGATGCCAGCACGGCCAGACCGGACTGCATCCGGGTGGTGATGTCGTCAATGGAATTGCGCAGGCTGCGGGAAACCCACTCGCTCAGGTCCAGTGCGTCATGCAACTGGGGCTTGGCATT
Organism: Polaromonas sp. CG_9.7; assembly: GCF_015752205.1. Taxonomy (GTDB): domain Bacteria; phylum Pseudomonadota; class Gammaproteobacteria; order Burkholderiales; family Burkholderiaceae_C; genus Polaromonas. The sequence goes on along the minus strand of NZ_JADOVG010000005.1, from coordinate 65,519 downwards.
GCCATCCTTGTGCAACACGTGGGCCGTGGCCTCGCGTCCTTCCAGGGCCAGCAAGCGAAAAGGATTGGCCGGGTCAGCGCCGAACTTGGACAGGCCATCGGCAAAGTCGGCGCTGTGCCAAAAGCTTTCAGTCGCCTTGGCCTGGGCAGAGAGCCGGCGCACGTCCAGCGCCTTGGTGATGATGACGATCCACGAGGCCAGCGACATGAGCAGCAGCAGCACTGCGACGCTTTTGGTGACGATATCGCCTTGTGACCAGACATTGGCAAGGCCGAATTGGGTTTCCATTGACTTAGCTACTCCAGGGAATTAATTATTCAAGAACAAAATTGATGGGCACGTTGAACCACATTTCCTCTGCCACGCCACCGCGTTTGCCAGGGACATAGCGCCATTTGAGGGCGGTATTGAGTGCCGTTTGGTCAAGGCGATCAAAACCGCTGGACTGGCGAAGTTCAGCTTTTCGAGGTGTGCCGTCGGTACCAATCAGCACGCGAACAATGACCTTGCCTTGCTCGCCCAGGCGCTTGCTGAGCGCAGGGTAAGGCGGTTTCGGGTTTTGCAGGTAATCGGCGTTGCTGGAAGGCAACTGGACGCTGGGCGGCCCGGGCGCGGCAGTGGCAGGCGCGGCTTGTGCTGCAGCCGCTTCCATGGGTGCTGGGGTGACTGCAGGGGCGGGTATGAAGCTGCCAGTGGGCGCGTCGGGCGACGGAGTCGGGTCGGCCATGGCCAGCGGCTGTGCTTGTGGCCGAGCCACTGGCTTGGGAACGGATTTTTTCTGTACCGGCGCTGGCTTGACGGGTCGCGCTGGCGCAGCAGGCGGCGCAGGGGGTGCGGGTGGCGCAGGTGGCGCGGGTTCAGGCTGGGGCTGGGGCAACTCGATCAGTTGCGCCAGCACCTCGACCGGCACGATCAATTCGGCCGTGCGCAGCAGCAACCCGCTTTGCAGCGCCCAGATCAGCCCCACATGCAACACCACCACGGCCACAGCAATCACGGCAGTGCGGCTCAGGCGCGTCGGTGGCTTGGGGGGATCGTAGGGAGAACCTGAGAAAGTAGCGTTCATTAAAAATTGGTTTTCAGGGGAAGCCATGCTTCACTGGACCACCAGTGTTCAACAAGCCGTGGACAGGTCTAGCGGCGAAAAATCCACCATGCAAAGCCAATCACCAGGATCAGGCTGACAGGCAGGATTGAGATCAATTTGGCTGGATGTTCCATGACAGAGTTTGCGCAATGTCTGCAGCCTGCGAAATATTGGCGCTTGGGCAGGTACCACTGCACTGCGCCACCACATCGCGGGCGCTGCCTTCGCACCGGCCGCACTGGGTGGCCACGCCGAGCTCGAACTGGATGTCGTCAAAGCCCATGCCGGCACGTGCATGACGGGCAATTTCACGGTCAGAGATTCGACGGCAGACACAAATAATCATGATGGATAAATGAGTTGGCAGGCTGATGAACAAGGAATGAGGTTTAGTATAAATGCGAATCGATCTTATTTGCAATAGCCTTGAATTTTGTTGGCTGCTTTTTTGTATCCGGGTTGAATTGACAGTCTGCTCAACCTGGAACAAATTCTTGCTTGAGCAGGCCTGCAGCCCAGCGTCAAGCTATGCCTTGCGTGAAGACTTCGGCATCAATGTCCAGTGATTGTCCAATCGGACCGTGTCTGGGCTCAGCGTGAGGGTTATGTTTGCCGCCTTGGTTTCGCCGATGGTCCACAAGGCCTCATCCTGGCCGCCCGCCCAGCAGCCATCCTCCACCGTGGCAACGGCGCAGGCATGGGGCAGGGCGACCAATTCGCGCCACGAACCGTCGTTGCCAAACAGGGCAACGCCATTCGCCCGCGGACAGCCCACTGCCCAGCCGTCTTGCATGGCACAAATGGCGCCGCCATAGCCCGCAAGGCTGGTGGTGGTTTGCACCGGTTTGAGCATGGTGCCGTCAAACAGGGCCAGCACTGGCGCCCGATTTTTTTGCGCGGCGTTGTCGTGCTCGGCCTGAAGCGCGATGCCCAACAGCGGATTTTTCCCAGCCGGTGCGCTTTGCCAGGCCAGATGCCGCAGGCTCAAACGCTGGTCCGCCAAGCGCCATTGGCCAAGCAGTGCGCCGCTGGCGGCATCGAGCCTGACCAGAGAGGAGTCCATCTGGTCAAGGTCAAGTTTCGCGCGTCCTGTTTCGGGCTGCGTCAGAACGCCGCCGTTGGCCACCATCAGCGTTGCGCGACCCGGCTCGCTCGTGTCCCACAGCAACTCGTGCGCATCAATGCCGAAAGTCGGCCACTCGTCCAGCTTGTGCAAGGAACGTGCATCCCTGACGCCCACCAGGCCGGCGCCAGTTTCCAGGTTGGTCTCGGTGGTGGAAAAGCCGTTTGCCATCAGGGCTGGCAATCACATGCCCATTGAAGGCCCGGCTCGATTCGATCCACTGCCATTGCTCCGGCTTGCTGCCACCGGGCGACCAGCGCAGCAGCCAGTCGCCGGGCCGCCGGGCCACCACCAGCACATTGTCGTCCGCCAGAGCCAGCAGACCGTGCGCCCGGGTCGGCACGTCAATCGATTGTGCGGCGCGCATTACGCCCTGCGTTTGCGCTGCCAGCACGCCAATCCGGAAAACGTCAGCGCTTTGCCAGGCGGCAACAAGCCGGGCGGAAGGTTGCGAACTGGCGCCGTGCGTGGCGGCGCCGGTCAGCCATGGCGCCAATCCCAGACTGCCCAGCATGCGCAGCATGTCACGCCGGGCGGTCATGGCCTAATCTCCGTCCGCATCCGAAAAGCCCATGCCAATGTCCAGTGCAGGCGCCACCTGGCCCTCTGTTACCCGCTTGAGCGCGGCCAGCGAACGGGAGGCGTCCAGCACCTGCGGATGGCCGGGTGCACGGCTGCCAGCCAATTTTTGAATGCGTTGGTTTGAGTGCTGCGTTGCGGCCAGCAATGCGTTGGCCACCGGGTTGAGGCCCATGCCGCGCAGGTAGGTTTCCAGCGGCACCAGACCCCGCCCCAGCGCAGGCGCTTCCTTGCCCTGCAACACGCCCAGCGCTTGCAACGACTCCCATTGTGCCGTCCAGCTTTGCACTGTCTGGCCGCTGGACGCGCGGGGCCACTCGGGCGCTTCCTTGTCGCCAGCCGCGCGCAGCGGTTTTTCCATTTGCGCCCAGCGCAAGCGTTCCACGCCGCCTGCCCACTGGTTGACCAGTTCACTCATGCCGGCCGCCACTGTTGCGAGCTCGGCATTTTGCCAGTCGGTTGCCGCCAAAGTCTTGAAGTCCTGCTGCAAGGCCAGCGCTTCACGCTCGATGTCATGTGCCACTTCCACGGCATAACGGCAGGCGGCAGAGCCGGGCGCGACCGGACGTGTCCAGAGCAGCCATTCGAGTGCTGGCAAACCCTTGCCGGGCGTTCCGACCAGTTCCATGGCTTGCGGCCCGACCGGTGCGGACTTGATCGCCCGTTCAATAAGCGCCGGGCGCGTCGGCGAGAAGTCGATTTGCCGCTGAGAGCGGCGTGTGATCAGTGGCCCGACAGCCACTGCCGAAAGCCGCTCCCAGGCATGGGTGGTGGCCTGCCATTGCCCGCGTGCCACTGCCTGTGCCTGTGAGGCGGGCGATGCGGCTTCGCACAGCGCCATGACCGCCACCGGCAAAGCCTGTGCTTCTCGTGCAAAGTCGTCAGACCGGGGCAGCGTCCAGTACTGGTGCAGGCCTTGCAGGACGTGGGTGGGGCTGTAGGCCGGAACCGCCACTTGCGACCAGTTGGTCTGCGCCATGGCCGATCCGCTGGCGAACAGGCCTAAGCCAAGCGTCAGCGCCAGGACAGGCTGAATTAACAATTTCATAAGGATTCCACGAATTTAATCAGCGCTTCACGCTGGGATTTGTTGAACTTCAGCACCTGCTGCTTGCTCTCCTCAGCCTCGCCGCCGTGCCACAGGATCGCTTCAAGCGTGCCGCGCGCGCGCCCGTCATGCAGCAGCCGGTTGTGGCTGTTGACATCCTTGATCAGGCCAATGCCCCACAGGGGTGGCGTTTTCCACTGGCGGCCGCTGGCATGGAAGTCGGGGCGGCCATCGGCCAGACCGTCGCCCATGTCGTGCAGCAGCAAGTCGGTATACGGCCAGATGCGCTGGCCGTTCAGCGCTTTGCTGGTCAACTGCGCAAAAGGTCCGGCCGCAGTGACGTAACTCGGCCGGTGGCAAGCGACGCACTGGGCCTGGGTAAACAGTTGCTGGCCGCGCACGGTTTGGAGGTCTTGCGCGTTGCGCCGCGCCGGCGGAGCCAGCGTGGCCTGGTAGAACACCACGTCGCCCAGCGTCTTGTCATCGATTTCCGGGCCTTCGCCCTGCGCACCGCGTGGTGCCTGAAGGCAGTCGGTTTGAGTCGGGGTGCAGCTTTCGTCGGGCGCGTGTGACGATGTGATGCCGACATCGCCCCGGAACGCAGCAGCGGTCTGGTGCGCAATTGTGGCCACATTGGCCTTCCAGCCAAAACGGCCCAGCATTTCCCGTTGGGCAAACTCGTCCCATACGCGATTGACCTGGCCCTTGATCGGGCCGGGCGCCGCAGCTTGTCGGGCTGCATTGCCCAGAATTTCCGATTCTGCAATCGCTTCGAGCAGGCCGACGCCAATGATCTGAGGCGCGATGCGCGGCCCGATCATCACGCCCGGCTGCATGGGGCCGTAATTCAGGTGGTCGAAACTGTAGGCTGGCTTTTGCAAGGTGTAGCGGGTGCCATCGGCAAAATGGCCGGTGACCGGCGTGTGGCGAATCACGACGCTGCCTTCGGGCTTGACGCCATGCACCGCCGCATTGTTGAACTGGTCGCCGTACACCGGCTCAGGCACCACGCCAACCCGAGGGTCAGCTTTTCCGGGCACCGACAGGCGCATCAGCAGTCCCACCGCCGGGTCTGCCTTGACCAGCTGGTTGAAGATTTGCGGCGGCTCGCCCCGGCCGTCTGTCACATGGCAGCCACCGCAAGACCGTGCGATGAAGTGTGGCCCGAGTCCGTCGCGCGCCGTCGTGGACGCAGGCGCTTCGACCCAGTTGCGCTTGAAAAACGAGTTGCCAATGACAAAGCGCGTGCGCTCCTCGTCATCCAGGTTGGCCGCCGGAAACGAAAAGGCATTGCGCCCGGTGGCATAAACCGTGGTGTCGCCGCCGGTTCTTTCATCGTCCAGCGGTTTGGCTGCGCTGCTCCCCAAGGCAATTGCAAGCCCGACGCTGCTGCACAGCAGCGCCGCGGCAAAACGTTTTCCAGTCATGGTGCTCGGTGTTATTTTGCGGGCGCACTGATTGCAAGCCGGGTGATGCCCAAGGCCTTGGCTGATGCGGCCAGGTCCTTGCTTTGCTGCGTCAGGCTGTCGATGGTGTTCTGGATGCGCAGGCGGCCCGGTGCCTCCTTGGCACCAATGATTTCACGGTCAAACGGCGCCTGGATGGCTTGTGCCGCCAGGACCGATGCGTTGATCCGCTGGGTCGTCTGCCCGGCCAGCGCCGGGTCCTTGGCAGCGACCAGCTCGCGCAAGGAGGCGCCCTTGAGCAGGCTGCCGTCGGCGCGCTTGTATTCCCCCATCCAGACGTTCTGGATGCCCAGGGCGTTGTTCACCACGTCGCGGTGGGTGTTGTCGGAAAAGCAGGAATGCTCGTCTTCCTGGTCCTGGCTGTTGATCGCCACTTCCAGACGTTCACCGGCCAACTCGCCGCGCGAGAGCGAGCCCAAGCCCAGCAGCATCTTGCGAACCGATTCCTGGCCGACTTTTTCAAACTTGGCGCGGTAGTTGTTTTTAACGCCAGGCGCCCAGCCCTTGGCCACACCGCCCAGATCGTCGGTCAACAGGTCCGTGACCACCGTCAGGTATTGGCGGCGGCGGTCGGCATTGGGCGCCTTGCCATCGACGAAATCCTCAAAGCTGCGGTCGCCCGGTCCGGTGTCCGAGACATCCTGGCCCCACAACAAAAATTCGATGGCGTGCCAGCCGGTGGCAATGTTTTCTTCGCCGCCGCGCTCGTTTTGCGCCGACAAGTTCTTTTTGCTGATGACGAATTTGCGATTGCTGATCAGGCCACTGTCGGGCTTGCCTTTTGTGCCATCAACATAGGATTCGTCCATGGGCCAGGCGTTGATTCGGCCTTCGGGGCCGTTGGCGTCGTCAATGGGACCGCCATAAAAGCGAAAGGCTTCGGTCTGGCCGTAGAACTCGCGCGCCGCCAGCCAGGTCTTGCGCGCCGCCGCCAGGGTGTCGGCAGAGGGTGATTTGACGAAAGCGGCAATCGACTGCTGCATGGTTTTCGTTGCCGCCAGGGTGTCGGCGTAGCTGGCATTGACCAGGACTGCATAGTTCGAGGCGACGGTATTGAACGACGCCGCGCCCACCGACGCGTTGACGGCTGCAGGTGCGCTGGCCGTCTGGGCCAGGACGGCCTGCGAGGTGCCAAGCAGCGCCATCAGGCTGGCTGCGATCACGAGTTGCTTCATCTGGTGTCCTCTATAAATACGATGGATTAAAAAATAATTGCGAATGAGAATTATTTTTATTCTAATACTAGGGCCGGACTTGGATGTTCAACTTGGCGCGCAGCGACGCAGGCAGTCGTCCAAGCGTCACGCATTGCCATCAAACATCGGCCCACATGCGCAACAGGTTGTGATAGCAGCCGGTCAGCTTGACGACCTCGCTGCTTTCGGCGCTGCCGGGCGCGGATTGCGCCATGTCTTTGCGCCGGAGTGAAGTGATTGCCATGTCCATTTCGTACAGCAGCCTGCGCTGCGAATCGGCGCGAACCATGCTCTCTATCCAGAAAAAGGAGGCCAGCCGCTCGCCTCGCGTGACGGGCTCCACCCGATGCACCGATGTGCCCGGGTACATCACCAGGTCGCCCGCTTCAAACTTGATGCGCTGCTCGCCATAGGTGTCCTCCACCACCAGGTCACCGCCGTCGTAGCTGGCCGGGTCGCTCAGAAATAGCGTGCAGGAAATATCGGTGCGCACATGGCGCGCTGTGGCCGCATGGGTGCGCACGGCGTTGTCGATGTGTTTGCCAAAGTGGTTGGTGGCATTGCCACCGCCGTAGCGGTTAAACAGCGGCGGGTAGACTGATTTGGGGAGCGCGCCGGTCACGAACATCGGGTTGCGGGCCAGTGCCATGGAAACAAGGTGGCGAGCCTGCTGGGCGGCCGGCAGCTCTTCTGAAAGTTGAAGGTTGTTCTTGACGGAACTGGACTGGCTGCCGGCGGTGATGCGGCCATCAGACCAGTCTGCACCGAGGATGAGGTGGCGGACTTGTGCGAGTTCGTCAGGCGCAAGGACTTGTGGAATGCGAAGCAGCATGTGTAATTCCAAATGGAATCGGACATTGCGGCGTGAATCCGAAATGTCCGAGGTTCTGGGGGGCGCCTGATGGCAGGCGCTGCAGGTTAAAACCGGCTGGTCAGCGTCAGGCGCACACTGCGCTCATCGCCCGGCGCGGCAAAGCCCCGGTACAGCGTGTTGTAGTACACCTTGTCAAACAGGTTGTCGATGTTGAACTTCACGCTGTTGCCTTCATTGATACGGTACTCCAGCAGCGCATCGGCCTTGACATAACCTGGTGCGCGGTTCAGTGAAGTGACGCTGTTGGCTGGCTTGTTCTGGCTGACCGCCGTGAAGCCGCCTCCCACGCGCCACTTGTCGCCAATTCGGTAGGTGGTGAACAAGGTCGCTTGACGGCTCGGGCTCAGGCCCGGGTTTTTCCCGACTTCAGCCTGACCGGCGGCATTCGAGCCCGATTGGTCAATCACCGCTTTCATGAAACCAAGGCCCGCAAAAACATCCCACTGCGGCGTGATACGACCGGCAATCTCGAACTCCAGCGCATCGGTATGGCGCTTGCCTGAAAGCAGGTAGGAATTGTTGGCCGTGTCGATGTCGGTGTTGCGTTCGTTGAATTTTTCGGTGCGTGCCAGTGCGGTGCGGAACGACAGGTCACCGCCATACAGTTCCCACTTGGCGCCGATTTCCATGTTGCGGCTGCTTTCTGGATCGGTATTGGCCGAGGTCGGGTCAAACTGGTAAAGGTCGCCCGATGTGTTGAACGATGTGCCATACGAGGCGTAATAGCTCACTTCTTCGTTTGGCTGGAACATCACGCCCAGGCGTTTGCTCAGCAGCGTGTCCGAGCGCGACAGCGGCGTGTTGTTGGGTGCGGTATTGCCCGTGCGTTCGTAGTCGCCCTTGAAGTTGTCAATGCGCAAGCCGCCGACCAGTTTCCAGTAAGGCGCAATGTCAATCGTGTCCTGCAAATACAGGCCCAGCGTGCGCGCCTGGAATTGCGTGGCCAGCCGCTCGGTCAGGTCGCCGCTGATGCCCGCACTGTCCGGATTGCCAGCCGTTGTCGCGAGTTTGTTGCGGATCAATGAAGGATAGGTCGATCGTTTGGCCTTTTCCAGCGCATATTCTGCGCCGGCCAGCAAGCTGTTCTTGCGGCCAAACCAGTTGGTCGTGGTCAGATAGTCGGTCTGTAAAAAGGTGTGATGTTCTTCGCCCGACTTGGCATTCGTGCGCCGGTTCACCACCGTGTTCGGGTTAACGTTCAGGCCGGTCGTGCCGGCGGCAAAGCTGGACTGCGTGGCCCACATGGCGCGTGAATAGTAGCCGTCGCGCGCGGTGGTTTTCAAGGTGCTGCCGTCGCTCCAGCGGTGGGTATGCGACAGGGTCAACACATCAGCCTTGTCTTTCTGGAAGTCGCTGTCCAGGCCATACCAGTATTTGTTGGTGGGCGAGGGCGCCGGCTTGCCTTCCAGCCACTGGAAACCCCAGTCGGGCTTGTCGTTGTAATGCAGGTGGTAATAGCTGACAGCGAATTCGTTGGCGGTGCCAATGCCGAAGCGGTAGTCAAGCGCCAGGCCGCGTCGATGGGTGGAGGCGCCGGCATTGTCGCCGCGTCCGTCGCCGTCGGTCGCCATGGCATTGATGCGCAGGGCGGCCTCGTCATCAAGCTTGAAATTGAAATCGCCTTGATAGCGCTGGTAGCCGTTGGTGCCAATCGTCGCGTTGACCTCTTGCTCGGTGATCAGGCGCGGCTGCTTGCTGACCTGGCTCACGATGCCACCGGTGGAGCCCCGGCCAAACAGCATGGACGCCGAACCGCGCAACACTTCCACCCGGTCGATGTTGAACAAATCGCGGTTGTACTGCGCAATGTCACGCATGCCATCAAGGTAGATGTCGCCCGCCGCGCTGAAGCCGCGCAGCCGGATGTTGTCACCAACACGGCCGCCTTCGCCGGCTTCAAACGTGATGCCGATGACATTTTCCAGTGCGCTTTTAAAGCTGTCCTTGCCTTGGTCATGGATCAGCTTGTCATTTATCACGGTCAGCGACTGCGGAATGTCCTTGGCCGCCACTGGCATCTTGCCGACGCTGGTGACCCCGCTTTGGTAGGTTTGCGCAGCGCGGTCGCGAGTACCGGTAACCGTGACAGGGGTCAGGGATTTGCCTTCGACCTGCGTGGTTGTGGCAATGCCTGATTCAGGCGAAGGTGTCGTACTTTGTGCCCAGCCGGACACCGAGGCAGCAAGCATCAGCGCACCCAAGGGCATCAAAACGCATTCGGATGACAAGCCGGCAGATGTGGTTTTTGTGACCGGAGAAAATTTTTTCAAACTGTCACAGCTGGACAGGCGGTGGCGCGCAGGGCGGGCGGAAAGGTTTGCCAAAAGAGAGAGCTCCAAGCGGTATCCGGCCTTGGGGGCAACGGATCAGATTTAAATATTGGCTTGGCTGGCTCGAAGCTGTCCTGCAGGACGTGAGTTGGCTGGCTGCTGAAATGCGTTCACGATTGTATTGATAAATGAGAATTATTCGCGATACCGTCAGTCAAATCTTTCCTCTTTACAGGCGCTTGTGTTTGAAAACAACAACGGGGCTTAAAAGCCCCGTTGTGTATTGCCTGTGTTCCGGCACCGCTCAGGTGCCGGGGTGTTGCGTCAGCCCTTAGCTGAGTTCGCCCATCTGGCTTTGCATGTAGTTCTGGATGCCGACCTTGCCGGCCAGGTCGATCTGGGTTTCCAGGAAATCGATGTGCTCTTCGGTGTCGTTCAGGATGTCCTGCAACAGATCGCGCGAAACATAATCGCGCACCGCTTCACAGTGGGCCATGCCTTCTTTCACCGTGATTTGCGCGGCCGATTCCAGCTTCAGGTCGCAATTGAGCACTTCCAGCACATCCTCACCAATCATCAGCTTGCCCAGGTCCTGCAAATTGGGCAGGGCGTCAAGCATGAACAGCCGGTCCATCAGCCGGTCGGCATGCTTCATCTCGCCGATGGATTCGTCGTATTCCTTCTTGGCCAGCTTGTCCAGGCCCCAGTGCTTGTACATGCGGTAATGCAGGAAATACTGGTTGATAGCAGTCAGCTCGTTTTTGAGCTGGGCCTGCAGGTATGCAATGACTTGTGCGTCGCCTTTCATGGCAATCCTTTGTTGGTTTAAAAATGCATTGTCGCAATCTCCGGGGAAGCCGCAACCTAAAGTGCAATCGCATGGCGGCTGTCATAAGCCGTTGAATAAAAAAAGTGCCATTTTTTTGAATGAAAATGCACTCATGAGCAGTTTGCAGCACCTTCGCATCAAGATGTACCGCACCGTCGCCCGCCAGTTGCATGGCGTGGTGCCGTGCTGGGTGTGCGGCCAGCATGTCACGCCCGAGGCGGCAACGCTGGAACATATCCAGGCGCTGTGTGATGGCGGCAACAGCCATGCCGAAAACCTGGCCATCAGCCATGAAGTGTGCAACGGCCAGCGCCATGCAACCGGCCCGGTGCCTGCTTCCAGCACCTTGCCGGGTCAGGTGCAACGCCGGCCAGCGCAGGCGTTCAACGGCAAACCGGCGTGACGCCTGAGCACAGGAATATGCTCAATAGACCTTCTTGCGCAATCCCGGTGGGCACATTCAGCTATCAAAAAAGTAGTATCAACGCATGACCTCCAGCCTGCCTCCACTTTCCCTTCGGGCCAGTTTCCTGCCGCCCGACGACCCGCAGCGCAGCGCGCTGCACAACGAAGTGCATGCCCGTCCTTCCGCGCGGGTGCGGCTGCCGGCGCTGGTCGTGCAGGTGGCCGTGCTCAACGCCGGCATCACGCGTGAAGACGAGTGCGCGCACCTGCGGCGCCTGAACGGCCAGAGCCTGCTGCCGTTGGAGCGCCTGAGCGGCAATTTCCTGCGGCTGCCGTGCGGTTACTTCACCGTGAAATGGGAGCGGCACAGCGAATTTACCCGCTATTCCATCGTGCAGGCGCTGCCAGACGGTGCGCTGCTCGGCGCGTCCGAGCCTGAACTGCTCACTGGCCTGGCCGTCACGCCCGAATGGCTTTGCGGCATTCCGGGGCGCACCGTGTCGGCCATTCAGCTGGTCATGCTGGAAGGGCTGCTTGGCGATGCGCCCGCGCTGATGGCGCAGGCGCAGTCCTGGTTTGGCGGTCGTTCGGTGATTGCCTCGCAATTGGGTAACGGCCATTCCTGGGCGGTGACCGACTTCCGGATTGGCGCCGACGGGTTTGAGCGCATGCTGGTGGTTGCCGTGCCCGGCACCAGTGAAAGCCGTGCCGGCCGCATTTCGCAGCGCCTGCTGGAAGTCGAGATTTACCGCTTGATGGCCTTGCGCGGCCTGCCGGTGGTCAAGCAACTTGCGCCCATGCTGTCAGAAGCCGAAAGCGCGCTGGCCGACATCACGGCCCGGCTGGAAGGCAAGTCGGCATCCGACCAGGATCTGCTCGACACGCTGGTGTCACTGGCCGCACGCGTCGAGCGCGCCACCGCCGAGCACAGCTACCGTTTTTCCGCCACCCAGGCCTACAACACGCTGGTCGGCCAGCGCTTGATCGAATTGCGCGAAAAGCCCATTTCCGGTACCCAGACACTGAGCGAATTCATGCAGCGCCGGTTGTCGCCTGCCATTGCCACCGTGGCCGCCACTGCGCAGCGCCTGAATTCGCTGTCGGAGCGCATCACGCGCACCAGCGCCTTGCTGCGCACCCGGGTGGACATTGCCACCGAAACGCAAAACCAGGTGCTGCTGGAAAAACTCACGCGCGGGCAGGAGCTGCAACTGCGCCTGCAATCAACGGTCGAAGGCCTGTCGATTGCCGCCATTTCCTATTACGTCATCAGCCTGCTGCTTTACGCCGGCAAGGCCGCCAAGGCGGCGGGCGCGCCGGTGAATCCGGAAATGCTGGTCGGCGCTGCGATTCCGCTGGTGCTGTGGCTGGTCTGGCGCAACATCCGCCGCATTCATGCCAAACTCAATGGCGGGCACTGAAGACCTGCGCCTATTCCTCGTCGGTCTCGTCAGGCAGAAAACCGCCGCTCTGGTGCGCCCACAGCCGCGCGTACACACCGCCCAGGGCCAGCAGTTCGCGGTGACTGCCTTCTTCCGCGATGCGGCCCTGGTCCAGCACGATCAATCGGTCCATCGCCGCAATGGTTGACAGGCGGTGCGCAATCGCAATCACGGTCTTGCCCTTCATCAGGGTGTTCAGGCTGGTCTGGATGGCAATTTCCACTTCGGAGTCCAGCGCGCTGGTGGCTTCGTCGAGCAGCAAGATGGGCGCGTCTTTCAGCATCACGCGGGCAATGGCCACGCGCTGGCGCTGGCCGCCCGACAGCTTCACGCCGCGCTCGCCGACATGCGCATCAAAGCCCGTACGCCCTTGCAGGTCTGTCAGGCCGGCAATAAAACCGTCGGCTTCGGCTTGCTGCGCCGCCAGCCGCATGGCGTCCTCGGTCGCGCCGGGCCGGCTGTAGGTGATGTTGTCGCGCACCGAGCGGTGCAGCAGCGACGTGTCTTGAGTGACCATGCCGATGTGGCTGCGCAGGCTGTCTTGCGTGACGTTCGCAATGTTCTGGCCATCGATCAAAATCCGCCCGGCCTCGACATCATGAAAGCGCAGCAACAGGTTGACCAGCGTGGATTTGCCCGCGCCCGAACGGCCAATCAAGCCGATTTTCTCGCCAGGCTTGACCGCCAGGTTAAGCTTTTCAATCACCCGCGTTCCCTGGCCGTAGCTGAAGCTCACGTCTTCAAAGCGCACTTCACCGTGCGGCACCGTGAGCACCCTGGCCTGGGCGGCGTCCTCGATCACGCGCGGCCGCGACAGCGTGTTGATGCCGTCCTGCACCGTGCCCACGCTTTCAAACAGGCTGGTCATTTCCCACATGATCCAGTGCGACATGCCCTGCAGCCGGAGCGCCATGGCGGTAGCCGCCGCCACCGCGCCAACCCCGACCTCGCCCAGCTGCCACAACCACAGCGACGTGCCAGCCATGCCGAGAATCAGGCCCATGCTCAGCGCATGGTTGACGACTTCAAACGCACTGACGAGCCGCATCTGGCTGTGGCCGGTGTCCATGAACTCCTGCATCGCCGAGCGGGCAAAGGCGGCTTCTCGGTGGGTGTGGGAAAACAGCTTGACGGTGGTGATGTTGGTGTAGGCGTCGGTGATGCGGCCGGTCATGAGCGAACGCGCATCGGCCTGCTGCTTGCCGACATGGCCCAGCCGGGGCACAAAGAAAAACAGAGAGCCGATATACAGCAGCAGCCAGACCAGAAACGGCAGCACCAGCTTGAGGTCAAATGCACCCGCCAGCACTGTCATGGTGGCGATGTAAATCACCATGGCCACCAGCACATCGGCCAGCACAAACAGCGTGTCGCGCACCGCCAGCGCCGTCTGCATGACCTTGGTGGTCAGGCGCCCGGCAAATTCGTCCTGGTAAAAGGCCATGCTCTGGCCCAGCATCAGGCGGTGAAAATTCCAGCGCAAACGCATCGGAAAATTGATGGCCAGCGTCTGGTGCTTGATGACGGTTTGCAGGGCCACCACCGCAATGCTGGCAACCACCAGGCCAGCCAGCACTTTCAGCGTCGTGCCCTGCTCGATCCACAGCCGGGCCGGTGGCGTGCGGCCCAGCCAGTCCACAATGCGGCCCATCATGGCGAACAGCAAAGCCTCAAAGGCGGCCAACAAGCCGGACAGCACAGCCATCCCCAAAATGAAGCCGCGTGCACCCTGGCTGCAAGCCCAGATAAAAGCAATGAAACCCTTGGGCGGCAGCGTTGGTTCTGCTTCGGGGTACGCGTGCAGCAGGCTTTCGAATTTTTGAAACAGGTTCATGAGGGAGCGTAGCCGTTCATCGAAGATCGCTTCATCGCTTCATCGCAGCAGCTCCAGCAGCCGGTCCAGCCCGCCTTCGTTGATCGCCACCATCGCCTGCTCGCGCACCTTGGGCTTGGCATGGTAGGCCACCGACAGGCCGGCTGCGCCCATCATGGGCAGGTCGTTGGCGCCGTCGCCCATGGCAATCGCCTGCAGCGGGTTGATACCCAGCACGCCGCAGGTTTCAAGCAGCGTGCGGCGCTTTTCCTCGCCGTCGCAGATGTCGCCCCACGGCTGATCGACCAGTCGGCCGGTCAGTATGCCGTTGTCGATTTCGAGCACGTTGGCGCGCAGGTAGTCGATGCCGAGCGTTTCTTGCACCCGGTCGGCAAAAAAGGTGAAGCCGCCGCTGACCAGCAACACCTTCATGCCGGCGGCCTTGCAGGCGTGCACCAATTCCGCCGCACCCGGGTTGAGCTTGAGGCGCTCGCGGTAAACCGATTCCATGCTGTTAACGCTCACGCCCTTGAGCAGCGCCACGCGCCGGCGCAGGCTGTCCTTGAAGTCGGTAATCTCGCCGCGCATGGCGGCTTCGGTGATGGCCGCCACTTCAGCCTTGCGGCCCACCGCGTCGGCAATCTCGTCGATGCATTCGATGTTGATGAGTGTCGAGTCCATGTCAAAGGCGATCAGCTTGAAGTCGCTGAGTTTGAGGTCGGGCGTGGCAATGTTGACAACTAGGCCGGGGGAGGGTTCGATGGGGTTCATGATTCTTGTTACTATGGTTTTGATAGCTGTTCGCGCAGATGGAGCGTGCACTAGCGGCCTATTTGATATTGAAAATATGTCAGGTAGCAGGCGCCGAGTCGCGCATCCATTGCCGCAGGCGCGCCAGGTTGTCAAAGTCCACCACTTCACCCAGGCTGCCGCTGTCGTCAACAATCTTGAAGCGCTGGGCGTCCTTGGTCAGAAACAAGACTTTCCCATAGGTGCTTGACTGGTGCTTGCCCTTGCGGCTGGCGTCCTTCACATCGTGCTTGGTCTCGACCAGGCGAATCAGCGGCTCGTCGTCCAGCTCATGCTGCAGGCAGACCACGAAGTCGGGGTAGAACATGTGGCGGCTGTCGCTGCGCATCAGCGCAATGCTGTAGGGCTTGCCCTGCGGGTTGCGATGCCACCAGGCAACAAAATCGGCCCGATCCAGCGACTGCGCAAAGGCCAGCTCCTGGGTGTTGAATTCAAACGTCGCATCCAGTCGCGCCGTTGAAAACACGTCGCCCGACGGCTGGCCGCCGGCATCCTGCGCAAATACATACGTTTCGTTTTTAAACAGAGGCTGGGCTTGCAGCGGCAACGCGCCGGCCGCCAGCGCCACGCTGTCGGTTTCGGGGAACAGCACGCCGTAAATATTTTTTCTCGATCGCGCCAAGGGTTTGCCGGCAGGCATCAAGAGTGCATCGGGCAGCGCCTGCGCCGGGGCTTCGCGCGCCTTGCTGGCCCATTGCGCCTGCAAGGCTTCCTGCAATTCGGGCAACTGCTTGTGAATCACCCAGCAGGCGGCGTCGCGCGCCTGGGTGCGCAGCACGCCGGACGGCGGGGCTGCTTCATGCTCGCGGTAGGCGTGGGCGCGCTCGATTTCGGGCAGCAGCCGCCGCGCCAGTTCACCAATAAGCTCGATGTGGTCCTGCTCTTCAAGCCCCATCTTTTCCAGCGCCGCCTGGGTGTGGTGCATCAGCGCCGTGCGGTCCGTCACGACCTGAACCCGGTCTTCACTGCTAACGCCCGTGAACAGTTCGGTGCGCACTTCCCATTCCGTCAGCAGGTTCAGCGCCGCGCGCGTGGCCATGCTTTTGACCTCTTCGGGCAACGGCAATGCACGCGCCGCCGCTTTAATGTCGAGTTCCAGCACGTCAAACACCGGCTTGGTTTCGGTGATGAACTGTCTGGGCGTCGCGCGCTGCGCCACCCGGTCCAGCCGGGGGTAGGCGCGCAGCCCGCAGGCGTCCAGCGCCTCCAGCAACTGGGCCTGGTTGGCTGGGGCGTTGCGCGTGGATGAGGGCCGGTTGCCGCTAACCGCCTCCATGAAGTCCAGCGCATCGAACTCGCCGCTTTGCGCCATGGCGCCGAACAGTTCGGGTGTCGTGCCAATGTCGGCCAGCGGCGGTGCGGCCACGACAGCCGAGTCACCCGGCAGCGGCGCGGCGGGCACTACCGGCGCTTGCACCGT
Organism: Polaromonas sp. CG_9.7; assembly: GCF_015752205.1. Lineage (GTDB taxonomy): Bacteria > Pseudomonadota > Gammaproteobacteria > Burkholderiales > Burkholderiaceae_C > Polaromonas. Next base: position 49,157 of record NZ_JADOVG010000005.1, on the reverse strand, counting down.
GCCATCCAATCCCAGCGTGGCCAGCAAGCCCATGTCATAACCCAGCGGCGGCTGGTTGGTGGCGTGGTTGCTCAAGGCAATGCCGCCGTGCGCGGTGCGCCGCACCACCAGTTCCTCGATCTGGCCTTCGAGCTGCGAGATCACCGCTTGCGTCGAAGCCGCTGCTTCTGCAAAACCCGTCTGCGCCTGTTCGTTAGCCAGAAAAACATAGGCCGTGTCCAGTTCCGGTGGCGCGGTGTAGGGCACTGGAAAAGCCCTCTGCAATTCAGCCGGCACCCGCATCACGCGGCCGATGAACTGCATTGCAAAGTCTTCATCGCTCACGTTTTTCGTCGAAGCCAGCACAAAGGCACGCGGCGCGTCAAAGCCCGTGCCCGCCGACTGCTTGAACACCAGCACCTCAATACGCGTGTCCACCGCAATTGCCGCCATCATCACCGGGTCGGGCTCGTCGGCCGAGTGCATGCCAATCGCCTCCGGGGCAATGCCTAACTGCTGCGTCAAAAATGCAAAGGCCTCCCGAATCGCGTCCTCCCCATTGGCCACCTGCACCAGCATCAGCGGCACCGTGGCCAGGCCCCGGTTTTTCAGCATCCGGCCGATGTGCTGGTTGCGCAGCCAGGCGCGGCGCAGCACCGTCAGTTTCAGGTCGGTGACGCCTTGCATCGACTCGCTCATGGGGTAGATCACGGTTTCCAGCCAGGGCTTGTTCAGCCGCTCGGCCACCACGTCGGCGCGGCTGACGCTGAAAGCCTTGAAGGCGATGTTGCCCGCGCTGGCGATGAATGCGTTGAGCCGCGCATCCTTGGGCGTGGCGCTGGCCATAAGCAAATAGTCGGCCTTGAGCCATTTCACAAACTTGCCGAACTCGGTGGCGCTGTCCAGCGCAATGTGCACCTCGTCCACCACCAGGCCAATTTCCAGCCCGCGCGCCCGGGCCAGTTCAAGGTAGGTGGCCAGGCTGCGCCGGTCGTCGTCGCTTTTGTCGGTGTAGCCGGCCTTGTGCGACTTGGCGCTGGCCACGCCCTGCAAGGTGGACACCAGCACCTGGCCTGCTTCGGGCGCTTCGTTTTGCGCCATGGACAGGTGTTTGGCAATCAAGCCGGTCTCGGTGGTCTGGTTGTCCAGCGTGTCCACGGTTTGCGCCACCAGGTTGACGTAAGGCACAAACCACAGCCACAGCACGGGCGTTGCCTGGGAGATGTTGGCCAGAATCCGGGTCAGCACGAAGGTCTTGCCCGACCCCGTGGGGCTGCGCAGCAGGCAGGGCGGGCGCGGCTGGCGGTCCAGGGCGTCGCACACGTTCTTGATGATCTGCGCCTGAAAGGATTTGGGAACCAGCCCGGCGGACTGCGGGGCGGTGATGGGGGCGAGGGCGCTCATGAGCTGGCGCTTTCTGAAGGGGTTGCGGAAGGATTTTCAGTGCCATTTAGGTCTGTTGCGCTTGCTGCGTCTGCGTGAGCAGCTATTGAATCCGTAGCGTCTGGCGGCAAGGCGACCGGCTTGCGCCGCGCCAGTGGGCTTTGCTGGCCGTGCAGCAGCGCTTGCGCCAGCGACAGGCTTTCGACCTCGCGGCCCAGCGCCTGGAAGTGCTCGCGCACCGTGGCCGGGCGCGCCGAATAGACCCGCAACTGGCGGCACGGCAGGGCGGCCAGCACGTCGAGCGTGGCGCGGGTCAGCGTGTGGCACAGCACCGTGAGCGCGCCGTTGCCGGTGTTTTGTACCAGCACCTTCACGCCCCGGTCGGTGGCAGGCACGGGCCGGGCCACTTGTCCCAGACGCAGCGTGAGCAACTGGAATGCATGCGCGCAACTGGAATCAAATGGTGCATCGCCGGGCGCGAGTTTGTCGAGTTGCAGATAGGCAAAGCTGTTGCCCGCCAGCGCCGCGTCGGATTCGATGACCTTGCGGATGCGCGCCGCGCAGACGTCGCGGCAGACATTTTTGTTTGGCTCTTTGACGGTTGCTTCCGTGCTGGAACAAAGAATGAACTTTCGATTGCCGCCGTCCAGCGCATTGAGCGCTAGCACCGCATGGCCCGTGGTTCCCGTGCCAGCAAAAAAATCTAAAACGGTGTCGTCGGCTCGACTGGCTTGGTTTAACAGACCAAAAAGTATCGACAAGGGCTTTGGGTAAGGGAAATCTTTGTTGCCCAAAAGCGCTTTGACTTGAGAGGTTCCCTCGCCCGTCGCGCCGACTGTCAAGCTGACTACGTTGTCGTCTTCGTCTTCCTCTGTGAGTGTCTGCGCTGCAGCGTGCAGCCAAGATGAAAGCGGCGTCACTTCGCGAAGCAAATGCTGGCGAAACCGTTTATAGCGTGGTTTGCCATAACCAATCTTTCGTCCTATCCAGCTTTCTAGTGGTTCGATGTAAGTCAAAAGTCGCGCAACTTTGGCATCACTTTCAGCCGCCTTAGTCAGTTGTTTGAGTTCAAGGTAAATCTTCAGCTGCTTTGGGGCCGTGCCCTGCTTGATAGCTTTCAAAATCTCGTCAGCACTCGCATAACTTACGGTTTTGTCGTTGCCGGGCCAAAGGATGCGTTTCTCCGCAAGAATAGTTTCAATTGGGTCTGATTGAAGCTTTTTCTTGAGCGGTCTGGATATCGAAGAAAAGCGCCACACGCTGTCTGGGTCGCAGGCATACCAAGTGTTGGTTTCCACGTTGTGAATCGGGTAGTAAGCCTCGGGTCTCTGCTTGGCGTTATGCGCCTTTACGAGGTTGTCGTTTTGCCATTCACCGCGCGGGTCGTTGTCGGGGTTGCTATAGGCCGATTCGTCGCGGCCTTCACCTTTGAACTCAAAACCTGTATTTGCATACACCAGTACATGCTCGTGGTTGTCCGAGAGGAGTGCACCCTTGGTGTCATTACCGCCTGAGCGCACCCTCCAGACAAAACTGCCAACCCGCCGTCCCGGAAACACCTCGTCCATCAGCAACTCCAGCCGCGCCCGGTTTTCGTCGTTGATGCTGACCATGATCACGCCGTCCTGCGTCAGCAAATCCTTGGCCAGCAGCAGTCGCTGGTACAAAAATTCGAGCCACTGGCTGTGCCGCCAGCGGTCGTTTGCGCCGACATAACGGTCGTTGTAGACCCAGTCCTTGTTGCCGGTGTTGTAGGGCGGGTCGATGTAGATCACGCGGATTTTGTCAGCGTGCGTGCTTTTGAGCAGGCGCAAACTGTCGAAGTTGTCGCCCTCAATGATCAGGTTGGGCGTGCCGCTGCCTTCAACCTGATCGAGCCCGTGGGAAAAATCCGGCACCAGACGGGGCAGCACGATGTCGGCGTTCAGCGCCGCATCGCGGGCAATGGCGCTGCTTTCCCAGTACAACCCGAGTTTTTGCTTCGTCAAATGTTCGGTCAGCAGGCGGCGCAGTTGCGGGGCGCTCAGGTTTTCCAGGCTTTTCAGCAGGTCGTCGGGAATGCTCATGGCGGATGGTTGCTCTTGTTTTTATAGCTTCTAGTGCCCGTATGGCGTGCGCTAGAACCCTATTTTCTATAAATTTCAGGTTTTAAGCCTGGCTGCCGTCACGCCTCGCCGTCTTCACCGCTTGCTGCCCAGCCTTGCAAGCGCGCAGCAATTTGCTCAGGACTGGGCAGATCGTTGCGGTAACTGACGGGCAACTGCGGTGTGACGGTATAGGTGGCAATGCCCAGCGGCCGCGTCATGGTGCGCAGGGCGTATTCGACCATCGTCTTGGTTTTACTGCGGCAAATGACGATGCCAATCGGCGGGTTTTCGCCTTCCAGTCGGTGCTGCTGATCCAGCGTGTCAAGGTAAAACTCAATCTGTCCCTTGTGCTCGGGCTTGAAGTCGCCAATTTTCAGCTCAATAGCGACCAGGCAGCGCAGGCGGCGGTGAAACAGCAGCAGATCGATGAAGTATTCCTTGCCATCCACTTCCAGCCGGTACTGGTTGCCAACAAAGGTGAAGGCACCGCCCATTTCGCTCAAAAAGCCGCGCAGGTTGCGCACCAGCGCTTGCTCCAACTCCCGCTCGGAGTGTTCTTCAGCCAGCCCCAAAAAGTCGAAAGTGTAGTGATCTTTCACCGCCAACAGAGCTTGGGCCTTGATGGTGTCCGGCACGGCGGCGTCAAAGTTGGTTTGTCCGTTCAGGTATTGGGCGTAGCTGTGGTTGTCGATCTGGTGCCGCAGCACGTTGGTGGTCCAGCCGAAGCGGGCGGTCGCGCGCAGATAAAACTCACGCTCGAGATCGCCCTTGCAACGCGCCATGACCAGCAGATTTTTCGCCCAGCTGATTTCTCCAATCAACGATTGGAGTTTTGGCTTGTCACTGTATTCGTTGAAAAACTGGCGCATCAACCAGAGGTTTTGCGCTGAAAATCCGTTGCGTCCCGGAAACTCGACCTGCAGGTCACGCGCCAGATTTTCCACCACGCCTTTGCCCCAGCCCAGTGCGGCTTGGCGCTGGCTGATGTTTTCACCCAGCCACCAATACAGCGCCAGAAGTTCTCGATTGGCCGCGCGTAAAGCCTGAAATTGCCGCTGCCGAATCTGCGACTTGATTTCTACAAGAAAGTCGCCGTAACCTGGCGCTTGCGCTGACAAGCTGGACGAGTCGACAGCTTGCACAACTGCCAGATTTTTTTCCTCCGCATTCATAGCGCCAGCATGGCCTCTTCTTTTTGCGGCTGTCCCAGACTGCGCAGCACATCGCGCACCATTTGCGCCCGGTCTTTGGCGTCGGGCAGGGCGCGCTCGATGCGCAGCTTGTCGTTGCCAGCCAGCTTGATGTGCTTGTTTTTCTGGATCAGGTGGATGATGGCCATGGCGTCAATGGGGGGGTCTTTCTTGAAGGTGATGGTGATGGCGGCAGGCGATGCATCGACCTTGACCACGCCGTAGGGCTTGGCAATCACGCGCAGGCGGTGCACGTCGATCAGCGTCTGGGCCTGCGCGGGCAGCTTGCCGAATCGGTCGACGATTTCTTCCAGCAACGCGTCGATCTGCTCGGTCTTTTTGGCCGTGGCGAGCTTTTTGTAGAACGACAGGCGCAAATGCACGTCGCCGCAAAAGTCGTTTGGCAGCAACGCCGGGGCATGCAGGTTGATCTCGGTCGTGGCGCCGAGCGGCGACAGCAAGTCTGGTTCGTGGCCTGCCTTCAGGGACGCCACCGCTTCGCTCAGCATCTCGTTGTAGAGCTGAAAGCCGATTTCCAGCATGTTGCCGCTCTGGTTTTCGCCCAGCACTTCGCCGGTGCCACGAATTTCCAGGTCGTGCATCGCCAGGTAAAAGCCCGAGCCAAGTTCTTCCATCTGCTGAATCGCGTCCAGCCGCTGACTGGCTTGCTTGGTCAGGCCTTCAAGATCCGGCACCATCAAATAGGCATAGGCCTGGTGGTGGCTTCGGCCGACGCGGCCGCGCAACTGGTGCAACTGCGCCAGGCCGAACTTGTCGGCGCGGCTCATCAAGATGGTGTTGGCGCTGGGCACGTCAATGCCGGTTTCGATGATGGTCGAGCACAGCAGCACATTGAAGCGCTGGGCCACGAAGTCCTTCATCACGCGTTCCAGTTCGCGCTCGGGCATCTGGCCATGGGCGACGGCAATGCGCGCTTCGGGCAGCAGCAACTCAAGCTTCTCGCGGCGGTTTTGAATCGTGTCGACTTCGTTGTGCAGGAAATAAACCTGGCCGCCGCGCTTCAACTCGCGCAGCACGGCCTCGCGGATCACGCCGTTGCCTTCGGTGCGCACAAAGGTCTTGATCGCGAGCCGGCGTTGCGGGGCGGTCGCAATCACGCTTAAATCCCTCAAGCCTTCAAGCGCCATGCCCAACGTTCGCGGAATTGGCGTGGCGGTCAGCGTGAGCACATCGATCTCGGCGCGCATGGCTTTCATGGCCTCTTTGTGGCGCACGCCAAAACGGTGTTCCTCGTCAATGATGAGCAAGCCCAGTTGCTTGAACTTCACGTCCTGGCTTAGCAGCTTGTGCGTGCCGACGACAATATCGACCGTGCCTTCTGCCAGGCCCTTGATGGCGGCGGTGATTTCCTTGGCCGAACGGAATCGGCTCATTTCGGCGACCCGGACCGGCCACTTGGCAAAGCGGTCCACCAGCGTCTGGTAATGCTGCTCGGCCAGCAGCGTGGTCGGGGCGAGCAAGGCGACCTGCTTGCCGCCGGTGATGGCAATGAAGGCGGCGCGCAACGCCACTTCGGTTTTGCCGAAACCCACGTCGCCGCAAACCAGCCGGTCCATCGGGCGCGGGCTGATCATGTCCTGGATCACGGCGTGGATCGCAGCGCGCTGGTCGGGGGTTTCGTCAAAGCCGAAGTCGTTGGCAAAAACCTCGTAGTCGCCCGGCGAATAACGAAAGGCGTGGCCTTCGCGCGCGGCGCGGCGGGCATAGATGTTGAGCAGTTCGGCGGCGGAATCGCGGATTTGCTCGGCGGCCTTGCGCTTGGCTTTTTCCCACTGGCCGCTGCCCAGCCGGTGCAATGGCGCTTCTTCGGCACTGACGCCGGTGTAGCGGCTGATTTGGTGCAACTGGCTGACCGGCACGTACAGCGTGGCCTTGTCGGCATATTCCAGATGCAAAAATTCCTGCACCGCAGGGGATCCGTCCGAATTTTTCTCGCCCAGGTCCAGGTTGATCAATCCCTGGTAGCGGCCAATGCCGTGGGCGCTGTGCACCACCGGGTCGCCGATGCGAAGTTCGGACAAGTCCTTGATCAGCGCTTCGACGTCGCTGACCTGCTCCTGCCGTTTGTTGCGCCGGCGTGTTGTGGGGCCTGCGGCGAACAGCTCGGTCTCGGTGACGAAATCAATGCTTTCTTCAAGCCAGCTGAAACCGGTGTTCAGCGCGGCGGTGGCAATGCCGATCTTCTCGCTACTCGTCTGGAAGTCTTCGAGCGAATCGAAGGCCGGTGGGCTGAGGTTGCTTGCGCGCAGAAAATCAAGCAGGCTTTCGCGCCGGCCGGCGCTTTCGGCCAGCACCAGCACGCGATGGGCGGTGTTTTTGGCGTGGCGCTTGAGGCCGGCCAGCGGGTCTTCGGCGCCGCGCACCACGGCCATTTCACTGAGCTTTTGAATCTGCGCGTTGTCGGCAACGTCTTCAACCGTGCCGCGCAACGCCAACTGCGGATAGTCATTGGCGCGCGAATAAAACTGCTCGGCGCTTAAAAACAGCGACTCGGGCGGCAGTGCGGGGCGGTCGGGCGCGTCTTTCACCAGCCGGTAGCGGTCCTTGGTGTCTTGCCAGAAGCGCTGAAAGGCCGGCTCCAGGTCGCCGTGCAGCACCACCGTGGCATTTTTGCCAAGGTAGTCGAACACGGTGGCGGTTTCTTCGAAAAAAAGCGGAAGGTAATACTCGATGCCTGCCGTGGCGACGCCGTTGCCCATGTCCTTGTAGATGCGGCTCTTGGTCGGGTCGCCCTCCAGCAGTTCGCGCCAGCGGTTGCGGAATTTGGCGCGCGCATCGTTGTCCATCGGAAACTCGCGGCCCGGCAGCAGTCGCACTTCGGGCACCGGGTACAGGCTGCGCTGGGTGTCAGGGTCAAAGGTGCGGATGCTGTCGATCTCGTCGTCGAACAGATCGACCCGGTAGGGCACCAGCGAGCCCATCGGGAATAAATCAATCAGCCCGCCGCGCACCGCGTATTCGCCGGGGCTGACGACCTGGGTGACGTGGCTGTAGCCGGCCAGCGTGAGCTGCCCTTTGAGCTTGGCTTCGTCGAGCTTTTGCTTGACCTTGAACTCAAAGGTGTAGCCGGCCAGAAAGCTGGGCGGCGCCAGGCGGTACAGCGCCGTGGTGGCCGGCACGATGACCACGTCGGCGCCAGTGTCCTTGTTGCGCTGCTGGATGCGCCAGAGCGTGGCCAGCCGTTCGCTGATCAAATCCTGGTGCGGCGAAAACGCGTCGTAAGGCAGGGTTTCCCAGTCGGGAAACAGCGCGCAGCGCAGATCAGGCGCAAAAAACGCCATCTCGTCCATCAGGCGCTGGGCGGTGGCGGCGTCCGAGGTGACGATGGCGGTGAGCTTGCCAGCCGCTTTTTCGCGTTGCCCGAGGCGGGCCAGCAGCAGGGCATCGGCAGAACCAATGGGTTGGGGCAGGGTGTAGCGTTTGCCGGTCACGAGTGAAGGAAGGTGCATCGCCCCGATTTTAGAATCTATGATGAAGTAATGATGACAAGCGCAGCCGAAAACCGTTCCAGCACCCGTTTTTTCGCATTGATTCCCTGTGCTGGCCAGGGCAGCCGGGCCGGCACTTCACTTTCAGGCCAAGCCAAGCAATACCAGAAAATTGCCGGCCTGCCGATGGTGCTGCACACGCTGGCGGCGTTCCGTCAGGTCGTGCGGCTGGCGCAAACACTGGTGGTGGTGGCACCTGGCGACTGTTTTTTGGATTCCATGGCCGAGGCGGGTTTCGACGTGTCAGCCTGCGGTGGCGCCAGCCGCGCCGACAGTGTGCGCCAAGGATTGGAGGCGCTGCTTAAAGGCGGGGCTGAAGCGCACGACTGGGTACTCGTACACGACGCCGCGCGCTGCCTGGTGACGCCAGGCCAGATCAACCAGCTGATTGACGCCTGCCAGCACGATGCCGTCGGTGGCCTGCTGGCACACAAGCTGCCGGACACACTGAAAAGCGAAGGCACGCTCGAACGCAAGGGCCGAGTCGCCGCCACGCTGGACCGCAGCGACAAATGGCTGGCGCAAACGCCACAGATGTTTCGCATCGGCCTGTTGATGCAGGCGCTTGCGCTGGCTGGCGCATCGGTCACCGACGAGTCCAGCGCCATCGAAATGCTGGGCCTGGCCCCCCGGCTGGTGGCCGGCAGCGCGCAGAACTTCAAGGTGACGTACCCGGAAGACTTTGCACTGGCCGAAGCAATCTTGTTGAACCGCAGCCAATCGGTCTGACTGCTGCCGCGTTTCCCCGACACTCTTGACCCCACGAAAGCCCAATCCATGAATTCCGACCCCATTGAGCCGCTTACTCCGTTCCGCATCGGCGAAGGCTGGGACACGCACGCGCTGGTGCCCGGCCGCAAACTCATCCTGGGCGGTGTTGAGGTACCCCACACGCTGGGCCTGCTCGGCCATTCGGACGCTGATGTGCTGCTGCACGCCATCATCGATGCGTTGCTGGGTGCGGCGGGAATGGGCGACATCGGCAGCCATTTCCCTGACACTGATGCCCGCTACAAGGGCGCCGACTCGATCGTCCTGCTGCGCGAGACCGGGCGCATGCTGGCTGAACGCGGCCTGCGCATCGGCAATATTGACAGCACCATCATTGCGCAGTCGCCCAAACTGGCATCACATATTCCGGCGATGCGCTTGCGTATTGCGCAGGCACTGGGAATGCCGCAAGACCGGATGAACGTAAAGGCCAAGACCGCCGAAAAGCTGGGTCCTGTAGGCCAAGGCCTGAGCCTGGAAGCACGCGCTGTAGCGCTACTTTATTGATAGCTGTAAATACTTGTGCAGATTGCGGAAAAGCCTTTTTTACTATAAATTCAGCCAGGCCTGAAGGTTCGGTCTGTGCTTAACCCCGGCGCAGCTTGATATGCGCTGCCAGGCCGCCGGAGCCGGTGTTGGACAAGCTGAACAGACCCCCCATGCGGAGCACGGTTTTTTCGGCTATCGCCAGCCCCAAACCTGCGCCGGTGGCCTCGGTACGGGCAACATCGCCCCTGAAAAATGGATTGGTAAGCCGGGACAACACATCAGATGCCACGCCATTGCCATGGTCGCGGATTTTCAGCAGCACCCAGGCCTCGCTGATGCGGGCAGAGATGTCCACATGCGCCATGCCGGTGTCGCTGCTCCTGCCATAACGCCTTGAATTTTCCAACAGGTTGGCAATCACCCGCGACAGATCAACCTTGTCGGCCAGCACCCGCGTGTTTTCCGGAATGCTGACGGAAACGTTCATGTCCGGGTAATCGGCCACCGAATACAGCGATTGCGCAATCACATCATTGAGCACGATAGGCTCCAGATGGGCCGGTTCAGGCCGGGCGTAATCGAGAAATTTGTCGATGATGGCATCGAGCTGGGCAATGTCTGCCACCATGTGCTGGCGCGCGTCAGGGTCAGACACACTCATTTCGGTTTCCAGACGAAGCCGTGCCAGCGGGGTACGCAAGTCATGCGAAATGCCTGCCAGCATCACCACCCGGTCCTGCTCGATTTTGGACAATTGCGCGGCCATTCGGTTAAAGCCAATATTGACCTCCCGGACCTCGCTGGTTGCCACCTGCTCATCGAGCCGGCTGGCATCGAAATCGCCATCGCGCATCCGGCTGGCTGCAAAAGACAGTTGTTTGAGCGGCTGGTTGATCAAGCGCGCAATCACTGCCGCACCGGCCATCGACAAGGCCGCCGCCGTGACCAGCCAGATCGCCCAGGTGCTGGTGCGCGACGGTCCCAATTGGGAAGGATCGGTCAGCAGCCAATACGCTTGGTTATCAATGGAAAAGCCGATCCACAAACCTTCCTTTTTGTTCATGGCACCGGCTACCACTGTGCCAGTGCCAAGACGCCGGGTCAGTTCATTGGCAATCCTCTCACCGAATTCATCACTGATGTAAGGCTCGAAAGCGTCCTTCGGACTGCGCGCCATGATGCGGACATGCTCTTCCTCTGCCAGTGTCTTGATCAATAAGCCGCGACCAATCGGATCGGTATAGCGCAGCGCCACACGGGCCGTATTGACCAGGGTAGCCAGTTGCTGTGCACTTTGAATTGCCCGAGGCCCGGTTTCGAGGGCACGGAATGTCTGTACCCAGGCAATGATCGAGCCGAACAGCAGCAATGCCAGATAGAAAAAAGTCCGCCAAAACAGGTTGATTCGTCGGCGCGGGCGAGCTTCCAGCGGTGCAGGTTCGGTTTCAAGCAGGGACGGACGAGAAGTTTGCATGGCAAAGGGGGGAGCGTCATCGGAGTTCAGACTGAACCGTGAACCCGGCACGGCGCGCTGGCTGGAGATTAGACGATTATCACTCGACCAGCACGCTTGATCTGACCCTCCGCAGACCAAGACCGGAATTCAAATGAAGGCGGATGGAGTTCAGTTGTTGCCGTCCGGCACGAACACGTAGCCGATTCCCCAGACGGTCTGGATGTAGCGCGGGACCGCAGCATCGGTTTCAATCAACTTGCGCAGGCGCGACACCTGCACATCCAGACTGCGGTCAAAAGGCTCAAATTCCCGTCCGCGTGCCAGTTGCGCCAGTTTTTCACGCGACAGCGGCTGACGCGGATGGCGTACCAGGGTCTTGAGCATGGCAAATTCGCCGGTGGTCAAAGGCAGTTCCTCGCCATTTTTCTGCAGCGTGCGCAGGCTCATGTCGAAGGAAAACGGACCGAAGGTGATGACTTCCTGGTCGTTCGACGGCGCGCCAGGCACTTCAGCGGTCGGCCTGCGGCGCAGCACGGCGTGGATACGGGCGAGCAGTTCGCGCGGGTTGAAAGGCTTTGCCAGGTAGTCGTCAGCGCCGACTTCCAGTCCAACGATGCGGTCCACATCCTCGCCTTTGGCTGTCAGCATGATGATGGGCGTGCGGTCATTGGCCGCGCGCAGGCGACGGCAGATCGACAGGCCGTCTTCGCCCGGCATCATCAGGTCGAGAACGATCAGGTCTACCGCGTCGCGCAGCATGATGCGGTTCAGCGCCTTGCTATCCTCTGCCAATATCACGTCAAAACCCTCTTGGGCCAGGTAGCGGCGCAACAGGTCGCGAATTCGTGCGTCGTCATCAAGAATGAGGATTTTGTCGGCGCGAGCATTGGATTGGGCTTGAAGCATGATGGTCTTTTAATTTGTAACAGAGGCCATTTTGAGGGCGGAAAAAAACGAATATCTCTTTTTTTAATCAATTAAACTTTTTATTACTAATATTTCTATTTATATCATTTAAGCCGTCGGGGCCCATGATGGTGGTTTCTTTGTGGCCAATGTTTCTTTTTTAGAGGCAGAAATGGGGGTGTTTAGCGTTGACAGTAGCATTTTGAAAGGGGCTGCAGGGTCGAGCAGCCTACCGGGTTTCAGTGGGTTTATGCTGGATGGTTGCACGCACAAGGGCCGCCAGGCAGCGACATGCTGTTTGGCTTCCTGTGGGTTTGGGTCTTCACCACAGACTTGCCTTCAATGACTCGAACGTGTTTTTTAACTTTGTGAAAGGCAGACGAATATGCTGAATGCTACTAAATCAATAGCGGCTTGTGCATTGGCAGTATGCGCAACTGGCGCATTTGCTCAAAATTTGTCAAATGAGACACTGAAAAACGTGGCTCAGCTTTCTGCCAGCGGTTCGGTTGAGGTGCAGCAGGATTTGTTGTCGATTTCGCTGACCACCAGCCGTGATGGACTGGATGCTGGCTCCGTCCAGACGCAACTCAGGCAGGCGCTTGAGGCCGCGCTGACGCAGGCCAGGCAATCTGCATCACCCGGACAGATGGACGTGCGCACTGGCAATTTCAGCCTGTACCCGCGCTACGGCAAGGACGGCAAGATCAACGGTTGGCAAGGCTCCACCGAACTGGTGCTAGAGGGCAAGGATTTTCCGCGCATCACCGCCGCAGCAGGCAAGATACAGACACTGAGCATGGGCGGCGTCAGCTTTGCCTTGAGCCGTGAACAACGCGCCCGGGTCGAAGGCGAGGCGCAGGCACAGGCGATTGAGCGATTCAAGGCGAAGGCGAGCGAAGTATCCAGCGCTTTTGGCTTTGGTGGCTATGCCCTGCGCGAGGTCTCGATCAACACCAACGACCAAAGTCCAATGCCGCGCATGCGTGCCATGACCATGAGTGCCAAGTCCGAAATGGCCGATGCGCCGGTGCCGGTCGAGGCGGGAAAGAGCACAGTGCTGGTCAATATCTCGGGATCCGTGCAGATGCTGGCTTCACCAGCCCGGCCTTGATCGTGGCACACAAAGGCAAGCTTCAGGACCTGCTTGAAAAGCGGATTTTGCTGACAGCGTGAGCACTATCGCCGGTTTATTCTTCCGGCATGACCGACCCCCAGGAAATTGCCCGCCACGGCCCGCTTTTCATCGTCTTCAACGCAGGCTCGGGCCGTCGGGACGCCGAGGAGGAAATGCAGACCATCAGCCGCGTGCTTCAAGAGGGCGGTCGCGAATTTGAATTCATGCGGTGCGAAGGCAGCGAGTCGATTGACACACTGGCCAGGCGCGCCGTGGACCAGGCCAAGGCCCGCCACGGTGTGGTGGTGGCCGCAGGCGGCGACGGCACCATCAATGCCGTTGCCAATGCGGTGCTCGGCAGCGGTTGCCCTTTTGGCGTGATTCCCCAGGGCACCTTCAATTATTTCGGTCGGGACAATGCAATTTCTCAAGACAGCAGCGAAGCCGCCCGTGTCCTGCTCCGAGGCCGCGTTTTGCCGGTCCAGGCTGGCAAGGTCAATGGCCGGTTGTTTCTGGTCAATGCCAGCGTGGGCCTTTATCCCAAGCTGCTGGAGGACCGCGAAGCCTGGAAGCAGCAGTTCGGGCGCAGCCGCTTTGTGGCCTTGGTCTCCGGCATTGCGACGCTACTGCAGGCCCGTGGCCAGTTGAACTTGCGCATTGAATCGGCGGGCAAGGCCACGTCCTTGCGCACACCCACGCTGTTCGTCGGCAACAACCGTCTGCAACTTGTCCAGGCTGGCATTGATGCGCAGCAAGCCGAAGCTGTGAGGCAGGGACAAATGGCTGCGGTGGCGGTTCGACCAATTGGCGCGCTGGCCTTGTTTGGCCTGTTGCTGCGCGGCGTTCTCGGGCGGCTTGGGGAGGCGGAGAACATCCGCAGCTTCACTTTTCGCCGCCTGACGGTGACGCCGCGCCGGATGAAACGCATCAAGGTGGCCACTGATGGAGAAATCGTCTGGATGCAGTCGCCGCTGGTTTTTGAAGTGGCGCCTGAGCCTTTGCTGCTGCTGGTGCCCTTGCCGCAAGACGAGGCGGAGATTGAATGAGCGATGACCTGAGCCGGGCTGACGCATGAGCAGCGTGCTGCAAATTTCCGATCCGCATTTCGGTACCGTTCAGCCGGCCGTGATGCATGCACTGGCGCAACTGGCCAGTGAACAGCGGCCCGATGTGCTGGTGCTGTCTGGAGACATCACGCAACGCGCCAAAGCGTTGCAGTTTGCCGAAGCATGTGCCTTTTGCGACAGCCTGGCAATTCCGCAGTGGCTGGTCATACCCGGAAATCACGATATTCCATTGCTCAACCTCTACCAACGCTTCTTCACCCCGTATGCGCACTTTCGCCAGGCGTTTGGCCCGGTGGTCGAGCCGGTGTTGTCCACACCCTGGCTGCATGTCGTCGGCGTGAAGACGACGCGCCGCTGGCGGCACAAGAACGGCCAGGTATCAGGCGCGCAAATTGAGCGGGTGGTGGCCGAACTGAACCGTTCCGTGCCGGGGCAGTTGCGCATCGTCGTGGTCCACCAGCCGGTCCATGTCATGCACGTCGAGGACCAGCATGACCGCCTGCGCGGCTGGGAACCTGCCGTGCGCGCATGGTCAAGGGCAGGCGCCGATATCGTCATGGGCGGGCATATTCACCTGCCTTCACTGTGCGATCTGTCAGCGCGCCTTGATGGGCTGGAGCGTCGGCTCTGGTGCGTTCAGGCGGGCACTGCGCTTTCCAGTCGGGTGCGTGCCGGAATACCCAATTCGGTCAATCTGTTGCGCTGTCATGGTCCTGGCGAGCAACCGTCCTGCCGCGTGGAGCGCTGGGATTTCCAGGTTGCCCGCGGCTGTTTTGAGTGCGTCGAGTCCAGCGAACTACCACTTGGACGCATTGTCAGGGGCTGATGCGCTGCGAGGCTCAGGCCTGGGCGCGCCGGATTTTTCGGGCAATGAAGCGTGCCCGCAGGACGTCATACGTCCAGTTGAAGAAAAACGTATACGGCAGGAAGAACAACGCAATGCCGATGTCCAGCATGAAAGCCTGCCACAGGCCAATGCCAAGCCACCACGCAGCCAGCGGCACAATGGCCAGCAGCAGTCCGATTTCAAAAAGAACGGCATGAGCGACGCGTGCTGCTACCGTCTTTTCGAAACCCATGCGACTCTGGGCTCGGTCGAACAGCAGGTTGAACAGCATGTTCCAGCTCATGGCAATCAGCGAAATCATCAGCGTCAGCCACCCGATGTACACCAGTGGGTAGTCCAGCAGCCAGGCCCCGAGTGGCGCGCAAATGGCAATAGCAAGGGCTTCGAACATAAAAGCCTGGAAAAAACGTTCATTGACTGACTTGACGGGATGCATGGGAGGGTGCTCTGGATTCAAGGAAAAGCGGGATGAGCATGAAGCGCTGGACGAACGCTTATTTTGGCTGATCCGGACACGACGCCTGAAATGCTTCAGCTGGTCGGATTTCATTCCCGAGTTTGATTTCGTTTTCAAATGCTTTGAAGATTTTGTGTTAGGCCCAAAACGTGCCAATGCATGTCAAGTCACCGCGAGGGCACACTGGATTTGTCTGGAGACAGCACCACTTAAAAAAATAGCCACTGGTTAAAAACAAGTCGCTTCATCGATTCGGAGGCGAAGCGGCGACGGTTCCTGAAAGAGAGTTGATTAGAAGTTTTTTTGCGGTACAGCTGTTTTGTCAGGCGGACGCATTTTTAACCAACAGCTTGGCCGGGCCAGTGGCGACGGGTTCGATGGCGGCCCGCTTGAGGGAATACAACGTTTCATTCATGGTTTGCAGGCGAATGATTTCGTCGTGGCCAAAGTTGTTCATCCCGCTTGGAAGCAGCGCATTGGCCGTTGCATGGTTTGACAGCCCCAGCGCCAAGGCAGCGTCACGCAGGCGACAAAAAGCGCGGTGCATCAGCAGCTACCCGAATGCGGATAAAACGCACTCGGGTTAGCCTGTGCGGACTTTCTTCTGCCTGGAGCACTGCCTTGACCCGTCCTTCGACTGCCGATCAAACGGTATCCGGCGCGCCTGCACGCCACGACCTGCATTACCCGTTCTGGCCCAAGCGCCTGCCACGCAGCATCACGCCGCCGCAAACCTCGCTGTGGCACAACCTGGCGGTCAGCGCGCTGCGCTTTCCGGACAAGCCCGCGCTGGTGTTCTTCGACCAGTCGCTGAGCTATGCCGCTGTGATGCAGCAGGCCGAGCGACTGGCCGCCACGCTGCATCGGCTCGGCGTCCGCAAAGGTGACCGCGTGCTGCTCAACCTGCAAAATTGCCCGCAATGGGTGGTGGCGCATTTCGCCATCCTGCGGATCGATGCGGTGGTGGTGCCGGTGAACCCGATGAACCGCGCCGAGGAACTCAAGCACTACATCACCGACCCGGACGTCAAGGTCGCCATCACCGCCGCCGACCTGGCGCCCGAACTCGCCAAAGCCAGCGACTCGCTGCCGCCGGCCGTCCGTCTGGCGCACCTGATCGTGACGCATTACAGCGACGCCTTTGAGGGCAGGGCGGGCACCCCCGACGACAACGCCATGCCGCAATCCTGGCGCGACTGGCTGGGCAGCCGGCACGAGTTGCCGGTGTTGCAAGACGGCTCAGTGCTGGTCTGGACCGATGCACTGGCCGCCAGCGACATCAGCTACCTGCCCGAACACACCAGCGCGCCGCAGGACCTGGCTGTGCTGCCTTACACCAGCGGCACCACCGGCCTGCCCAAAGGCTGCATGCACACCCATGCCAGCCTGATGCACAACGCGGTCGGCAGTTGCCTGTGGGGCAACAGCACCTCTGAAAATGTCGTGCTGTCGGTGGTGCCAATGTTCCATATCACCGGCATGGTGTCGGTGATGCATGCGTCAATCTACGGCGGCGCCACGCTGGTCATCATGCCGCGCTGGGACCGCGAGCTGGCCGGCCGGCTGATTTCAACCTGGCGCGTGACGCACTGGACCAACATCCCGACCATGGTGATCGACCTGCTGGCCAGCCCGAACTTTGCCGCTTTTGATTTGAGCAGCCTGGTGTATATCGGCGGCGGCGGCGCGGCCATGCCGCAGGCGGTGGCGCAGCGGCTGTGGGAGCAGTACGGCCTGCGCTTTGCCGAAGGTTACGGCCTCACCGAAACCGCTGCGCCTTCGCACAGCAACCCGCCCGACGCCACCAAGCAGCAATGCCTGGGTGTTCCATTTATAAGCACCGAATCACGCGTCATCGACCCGCTTACGCTGGAGGAAATGCCGCAGGGCGAGCAGGGCGAAATCATCATGAGCGGGCCGCAGAATTTTTCGGGCTACTGGAAGCAGCCCGGTGCCACAGAGGCCGCCTTCATCGAACGCGACGGCAAGCGTTTCTTTCGCTCCGGCGACCTGGGGCATGTGGACGCCGAGGGTTACTTCTTCATCACCGACCGGCTCAAACGCATGATCAACGCGTCGGGTTTCAAAGTTTGGCCTGCCGAGGTGGAAGCGCTGATGTTCAGGCATCCGGCGATTCAGGAGGCCTGCATCATTTCCACCCGCGACGCCTACCGGGGCGAGTCCGTCAAGGCTGTCGTGGTGCTGCGCGAAAAGTTCAAGGGCCAGGTCAGCGAAGACGAGATCATCCACTGGTGCAAAGACCATATGGCCGCGTACAAGTACCCGCGTGTTGTCCAGTTCGTCGATGTATTGCCCAAGAGCGGCTCGGGCAAGGTGATGTGGCGCGCGCTGCAGGAAGCCGAAGGCGGTCAGCCTTCAGAATCCTGAGAGTTGAATGAAAAATGGCTTTTGCGCAAGGCAGGCAAGCGCAAGAAGCTATAAATAAAGGAGCGTTCATCGATGGGATGGCAAGGGCGCTGACTGGCCTCAAGTTTCGTCGCAACGTTCTGGCTGGGTTATCCTGCCGGTCTTCTGAATCAAAACAAAGACGCTTGACCGCATGAAGCCATCTGCCACCACGCGTCCGGTTCCTGCGCTAGAAAAGCCCCTGCAAGGCTGGCGCCTGCGCTGGTACACCATCATTTTCGAGGCCGACACCCGCGCCGGACGCATTTTTGACCAGACGTTGATCGGCGTCATTTTGCTTAGCATCGGCGTGGTCATGGCCGACAGTGTGCAGGCGATTCACCAAGTCCATGGCCGGACTTTAATGTGGCTGGAATGGATTTTCACCCTGCTGTTCACCGCCGAATACCTGGCGCGCCTGCTGTGTGTTCGCAGGCCGATGCAATATGCCACCAGCTTTTATGGCGTGATCGACCTGATTGCCGTGCTGCCGACTTACCTCGCGCTGTTTGTTCCCGGTCTGCATGCGCTGATCGATGTGCGCGTGCTGCGGCTGCTGCGCGTGTTCCGGGTGTTCAAGCTGACCGCCTATGTGGCCGAATACCAGTCACTGGCGCGGGCGCTGAGTTCAAGCCGGCGCAAGATCATGGTTTTTTTGTCAGCAGTGCTGATGCTGGTGCTGATCATGGGCACGGTGATGTATGTGGTTGAAGGCCCGACCAACGGTTTCACCAGCATTCCCACCTCGGTCTACTGGGCCATCAGCACCGTGACGACCGTCGGCTTTGGCGACATCACGCCCAAGACCGACCTGGGGCGGCTGATTTCTTCCTTCATGATGCTGCTTGGCTGGGGCACGCTGGCCGTGCCGACCGGCATCGTGACAGCGGAAATGGCGGCCCACCGGGGCGGAATCCTGTTTCCGGTCACCACCCGCACCTGCCACGAATGCCTCACCGAGGGCCATGCGGCCAATGCCGATTTCTGCTTTCATTGCGGCGCCCGGCTGCCGGCCTACAAGGCCGAGGAACAGGAGAAAAAAGACGGGCTGCAGGCAGAGCGGCCGCGCGAGTCCCGTTAGCCGGTCTAGCCGCCGGCCGTCAGGCGGCGCGGGGTGATTTCCACCGACTCGCTGCCGGTGCTCATCCACACCGTGCCATCCTGGATCGTGATTTGCAGTTGCATGCCACGTTCGGCCAGTTTGGCCAGCGCCTGGCTTTGCGTTGCCTCAACCTGCCAGACGACCAGATTGGCCGCACGGGTCAGCTTGCTTTCAATGCCTTTCCACCAGACCGGCGTGCTGCTGGAAAAGCTGATCACCGTGACGCGTTCGGCCCGGCCGGCGGCGCGCATCAGGCGCTTTTCGTCGGGCTGGCCGACATCGATCCAGTGCAGCACCGCATCGGTGTAATCCTTGTGCCAGAGCGCCGGTTCGTCCACATCCCACAGGTCCTTGGCGAATTCGAGGTTGCCGCGCTTGTCGTCGCCCTGCACGTTGAGCGCGAACGCCAGCAGGCGGATCATCATGCGTTCGTCGGTTTCGGACGGATGGCGGGCAATGATGACGTTGTGGTCGCCATAAATGCCGCGGTCCATGTCGGCGATCTGCAATTGGGCTTTATGAATGGTGGCTTTGATGGCCATGGGAATCGTTCTCGGGTGGCAATGCCCGGCTGCCTGACAGCCAACCGGGCGTGTTTGCGTTAAACCGCCTATTGGAACAGCCTTTTGGCCGGCCCTTGTTGCATGGAGAGCGATCAGATCAGCCTGGAATAGGCCGCTGTGGTCTGCTGGGTCAGGTAGCTGTCGAACACCATGCTGCTGGCGCGAACAAACATGCGGCCCTTGGGCGTGATCCGTATCGCCTGCGGGTCGATGGTGATCAGGCCGGCTTCTTCACACTGCCTGAGCAGCAGCAGTTCCTGCGCGAAATAGCGATGGAAGTCGATGCCGTGGGCGCGGTTGACGGCCTCGAACTCTACCGGCGCGCTGCACAAGGTGGCTTTGGCAAGACTGTTCGCTGAATCCGGCGTGGAACCGGTCTGCGGTCGGGTAAGAGGTGTAGCGCGGCTCGAGTGTGTCGAACCTGCGGATCAATCCTCAGACAGTTCAATATCGGGCGCGGGAGAGGTCATGCAAAAGCCAGGCAAAAAAGGACGGGATAAAGTTTGTTGCAAACTGGAGGGCCTTTTTCATGGGCGCCGGCTGCCTCAAAGTGGTAATTCCGTCAGGCGGACAAGGCGGACAAGGCGGATAAGGCGGTAAATATTTTTACAGACAAGCAATAATTGTCTGCATCAATCACCTTATCCTACGCTGCACCAGCCTCCTGGCTGTTACAAATGCGCTATCTGCCTAACAAACTCCATGCTGGCGGCAGGCAAAATGAATGCTGCCAGTGCCAGCAAAACCTCAATCGAACATCTGGAAGAAAAAGACATGAAGGCTATCTGGAATGACGCAGTCATTGCGCAAAGCGACAACACCGTGGTGCTTGAAGGCAACCATTATTTTCCCGAAGACTCGCTCAACCGTGACCATGTGACGTTCAGCAACCACCACACCATGTGCTCCTGGAAAGGGCAGGCGAGCTATTACTCGCTGCTGGTCAATGGTGAAATGAACACCGATTGCGCCTGGTATTACCCCGATCCCAAGCCAGAGGCAGACAATATCCGCGGGCACGTCGCTTTCTGGAAAGGCGTGCGGATTGAGCCCTGATCAGGCGCAACGCAAACCCCTGCGCATCGCGCCAGGCCACTTAACTGTTTTGCAAGTCGCGGAGCTGGCCTTATGTTCAAGCATATTCTTGTTCCTGTAGACGGCTCGCCGGTTGCCCATCACGCGGTCAACAAGGCGAGGGCCATTGCGTGTGCATTCAGGAGTTCAGTGACGCTGATCCATGTCATCGACCCCTATGCCTTAACCGGCAACGGTGCTGTTGTTTCCTCTGACCCGTCCGACTATTTGCGGGCTGCCACGGTGCAGGCAAACGAAGCCATCGGCGCGGCGCGGCAGGTTTTTGAAGCCCAGGGCATGCTGGTCAATGGTTCGGTGGTCGAAGGCCATTCGGTTTACCAGGCCATCTTGCAGGCAGCCGAAACACTGGAGGCCGACCTGGTGGTGATGGGCTCGCACGGCCACCGGAGCATGGAAAAACTGGTGCTTGGCAGCGTCACGGCGCAGGTGTTGTCGCATGCCCACCTGCCGGTGCTGGTGGTGCGCAATGAAGGCGCCTGAATTTTTGTTGTTAAAGGAGTTGAGATGGAATTGTTGAACCACGATCTGGCGCATGAGTTTCCTGAATACCTTGAAAAAATGAACCAGCTCAAGGCTTCAGACGCGCATTTTTCAAGCCTTTGCGAGCATTACGCTGCCGACAATCAAGCCATTACCCAACATGAGCAGGGCAAACTGCCGATTGCCGATGAAGTGCTGGAAGTGTTGAAGAAAAAACGGCTTGAGCGCAAGGACGAGATTTACCAGATCCTGAAATCCGAGTGACATGCTGACGACCTTTTTTCAAGCATAAAATTGATTTAGCGCACGATGGATAAGAATACAGTGCTATTTTAAAAGTAGCAATTCAGCACTTTCATCACGCTGCCTTTACTTTCCGTGCAAGCGGGTTAAGCTTTTCATCAAACTGAAACATTGCATTGCTACGCTGCCAGGTTCAACCAACTCGCAGTGTCAGGAACGCACCATGAATTCAATTGACGAAGAGGTGATGCGGCGGATCCGCCACGACCTGATCGACAGCTACGACGAAGAGCTGGAGATGGAGCTTGAGGACCAGACCGTTGCCCAGTTGACTGGCGAAGCAACCGACACTCCAGGCGCGCAGGACCGGGAGCGACGCCGCCAGTATTTTCGCGAACTGTTTCGCCTTCAGGGCGAGCTGGTCAAGCTGCAGGACTGGGTAATTGCCACCGGCCACAAAGTGGTAATCCTGTTTGAAGGGCGCGATGCAGCCGGCAAGGGCGGCGTCATCAAGCGCATCACACAGCGCCTGAACCCCCGCGTTTGCCGTGTGGCAGCGCTGCCCGCACCCAGTGACCGCGAGCGCAGCCAGTGGTACTTTCAACGTTATGTGGCGCATTTGCCGGCGGCCGGTGAAATGGTGCTCTTTGACCGCAGCTGGTACAACCGCGCCGGCGTTGAGCGGGTGATGGGCTTTTGCACTGACGCGCAGTACGAGGAATTTTTCCGCACCGTGCCGGATTTTGAAAAGATGCTGGTTCGCTCGGGGGTGCAGATCATCAAGTACTGGTTTTCAATTTCCGACGACGAACAGAATCTGCGCTTCCTGGGCCGTATCCACGACCCGCTCAAGCAATGGAAACTCAGCCCGATGGACCTGGAGTCGCGCCGCCGCTGGGAGGAATACACCCGCGCCAAGGAAGTCATGCTGCAGCGCACGCACATTCCCGAGGCGCCATGGTGGGTGGTGCAGGCCGACGACAAGAAAAAAGCCCGGCTGAACTGCATTCACCATCTGCTGGCGCAAATGCCCTACCAGGAAACAGAGCATCCGCCCGTGGTGCTGCCCGAGCGGGTTCGCCATGACGACTATGTGCGCCAGCCGGTGCCGCTGGACATCGTCGTTCCCGAAGTGTATTGACTGGTTTTCAGTCGCGCACGTCGGCAACCGGCTGCGCGCCAAAATCCGGCCGCGCCAGGCAGGCCAATACGCGCCGGGCGGCTTCGTCGGGCGAGGTCAGCTGGCCGCTGGTCTTGAGCCGTTCAAAGCTGTCGCGGTCAGGAAAGGCTTCTGAATCAGCGCTGCGCAAGTGCAGCTGCATCTCGGTATCGATGACGCCGGGTGCCAGGGAACAGATTTTTGCGCCACCGGTCTTCAACGCTTCTTCGAGTGCCACGCAGCGGCTGAAATGGTCCATGCCCGACTTGGCCGCGCAATAGGCAGCCTGCGACGCCATCGGTTTGCGGCCCAGGCCCGACGAAATATTCAGCACCTTGCGTGTAGCCGTCCAGCTTTCAGTAGCGCGCAGGAAGGCTGACGTCAGCAGCATGGGCGCCTCCAGCCCGACGCGCAGGGCCTGCGCCAAGTCGTCCGGATCGGCCTGGCTCAGCGGACCAATGTGTGAGATGACGCCGGCGTTGTTGATCAGGGTGGCGCTGCGCCAGGAGGTGCTGCCTTGTTCATGCAGCCAGCTTTCCAGCCGTGGGCCGAGCGTGCGGCTGTCGGCCAGGTCGTGGCACCACTGAACCAGCGCGGCGCCGGCCTGTTGGGCATGCTGCGAAAGCGCAGGCGATTCGCTGCGCGAGATGCACAGCAGCGTGTGTCCGGGCACGATCAGCTGGCGCGCCATTGACAGACCCATGCCGCGTGAAGCGCCGGTCAGGATGTAAAGGTGAGAAGTTGTCATGAGGCGCATGGTAGCGCCAGGCATTGCGGCTGGCAGTCGCGAACGCACCAAGGGTCAAAAATCGGGCGGGCTTTCAACTGACAGCAGGGTACCGGTTGCCGGGTGAATCAGGCGCAGCGCGGTTGCGTGCAGCAGCAGGCGCACAGAGCGGGCCCGGACCGCGTCGGGCGCATACAGCGCATCGCCCAGGATCGGATGGCCCAGCGCCAGCAGGTGCACGCGCAACTGGTGCGAGCGGCCGGTGACCGGCTCCAGTTCGACACGCGTGCAATGGGCCTCCGAGTTGAACGCAAGGCTGCGCCAGCGCGTCTGGCTGGGCTTGCCGGCAGCGTCGATGATGCGCAGCGGGCGGCGTGGCCAGTCCACCGCAATCGGCAGGTCGATCAGGCCCCTGCCGTCAGCGGTGGGTGCGGGTTCCAGCTGTCCATCCACCAGCGCCACATAAAGCTTGTTAACCTCGCGGCGCTCGAACAGCAGGCTCATGGCACGTTGCATGGCTGCGCCGCGTGCCATCAGCATCAGGCCCGAGGTCGCCATGTCCAGCCGGTGAACGACCAGCGCGTCAGGGTAGAGGGATTGCACCCGGCGGCTCAGGCAGTCCTGCTTGTCCTCACCGCGCCCGGGCACGCTGAGCAGGCCGGAGGGCTTGTTCAGCACCAGCAGGCTGTCGTCGGCATGGAGGATTTGCAAAGGGGTGAGCGGCTGCGCGCCAGGGCACGCGACGTCCCTGACAGGGTTCAAGGCCTGGGCGGGGGAAAGTTGTGAACCGGCGGGCTGCTGCGCCGGATCTCGCGCAGCATGAAAAGGTAAAGGCTTTCGACCTTCTCGCGCGCCCAGGGCGTCTTGCGCAGGAATTTCAGGCTCGACGCCACGCTGGGTTCGCTGGTGAAGCAGCGGATGTTGATGCGCTGGCCCAGGCCTTCCCAGCCGTAATGGGCAGCCAGTGCGGCGACGATGGTTTCCAGCTTGACGCCGTGCAGCGGATTGCCCGGCTGGCCGCCTGCCGGGGCAGGCTCTGGCAGCAGGGCGGTGGACGGAGCGTCAGGCAACACCATGAAAAGCTTATTTGTTCTTCAGCTTGCCGCGAATCGGAACCTGCGTCACCACAGTAGGGCGAACCGCGTCGGGCGACACCAGCTTGGGCGGCGAGCTGTCCTTCTTGGGTTTTTTCACCATCTTGTCGTTGTTTTGCTGACCTTTGGCCATGTCGTTTCTCCATTAAGTTAATGCCTGAATTATCGGCGCAACTTTGTCTGTGAGCAGTGCGTCCTGGCAATCATTTTGGAGCGCACGATCGGCTGGGAATTACAGGTTTCGCTGCGCCCGAGTGATGATGAATGCGTTTGATTTTCAAGCTAAAAAAGTCTTTTGCGCAAGCACACCGGACATGAACAGCTATTGAATAAATAGCGCGATGTGGCGGTGAATGCTGGCTTGCACGCATTTGGATGCGCGCTGGTAAGCTCCCGCCCCATGTCCACCCCCAGTTTTGCTGAACTCATTGGCCAGCGCGCCTTCATGCGCATGTGGTTTTCCCGGCTGTTCGGCACCACCGGCAACCAGATGCTGATGGTCGCCGTCGGCTGGCAAATGTACGAGCTGACCGGAAGTGCGTGGGACCTGGGGCTGGTCGGCCTGTACCAGTTTGTGCCTGCGCTGCTGCTGACGCTGGTGGCCGGGCATGTGGCCGACCGGCTGAACCGGGCGCATATTGTGGCGGCCTGCCTGCTGACGCAGGGCAGCGTGGCGCTGCTTTTGGTGGCTGCAACGCAGGGCTGGGGCGCGCCGGCAGGCTGGGCGTCGCGCGAACTGCTGCTCGGCGTATCGGTGATGCTGGGTGTGGCCCGTGCCTTCCAGATGCCGGCACAGCAAGCCCTGACGCCGATGCTGGTGCCGGCGGTGATGCTGCCGCGCGCCATGGCCTTCAGCTCTTCGGGCATGCAGGCCGCCGTGATCAGCGGCCCGGCTCTGGGCGGCGTCATTTTTGTCGCCGGTGCCACGGCGGTGTATGCGACCTGTGCGTTGTTGTTTGCCGTCGGCTGCGCGCTGGTCGCGGCAGTGCGCTACGACCATGTGCCGCCGCCGCGCGAGCCGGTGTCGATGCGCACGCTGCTGGCCGGGGTCGAGTTTGTCTGGCAACGCAAGGCGTTGCTGGGCGCGGTGTCGCTGGATTTGTTCGCGGTGCTGCTGGGCGGCGCCACGGCTTTGTTGCCGATGTTCGCGAAAGACATCCTGCATGTTGGCCCCTGGGGCCTGGGCCTGCTGCGCGGGGCGCCGGCGGCAGGCGCATTGGTGCTGTCGGTGGCGCTGACGCGCTGGCCGCTGGAGCGGCGCGTCGGCCGCACGATGCTGATGGCCGTAGCCGTCTATGGGGTGTGCATGCTGGTGTTCGGCCTGTCGACCCACTTTGTGCTGTCGTTGGTTGCGCTGGCAGTGTCCGGCGGTGCCGACATGGTCAGCGTTGTAGTGCGCCAGACGCTGGTGCAGATCGAGACGCCGAACGACATGCGCGGCCGCGTCAGCGCGGTCAATTCGGTGTTCATTGGCGCGTCAAACCAGCTGGGCGAATTCGAATCCGGTGCCACTGCGGCTCTGCTCGGGCCGGTCGGGTCGGTGGTGGCGGGCGGTGTGGGAACATTGCTGGTGGCCGTGCTCTGGCTCAGGGGCTTTCCGGCGCTTGCCAACCGCGACCGCATGACCGATCCACCAGCGCCACCACCAACATGATGGCGAGGCTGACAGCCAGCGTTCAATGCGCCTGGTTGGACCGGGCGCGGGTCACTTCCAGCGGTGTGACGGCGCTGGCTTGGTTGCCCCAGGAGCTGCGGATATGACTGATCAGGCCGGCCACTTCGCTGTCGTCCAGCACCAGCACGAACGGCGGCATGCCAAAGGGCCGGGGGTTGCCCCGGGTGGCGGGCGCAAACCCGCCATTGAGCACCATCTGCACCAGGTTGTCGGTGGCGTCCATCGTCACTGCGCGGTTGCCGGCCAGCGGCGGGTAGGCATTGGGGATGCCTTGGCCCTTGTCGCCGTGGCACTGCGCGCAATGCTGCTCATAGAGTTTTGCAGTTTTTTCCAAGTTGGCCGGGGCGCGCTCCGTGCGCGGCGAGGCCGGTGCTTTGGGCGCCGGGCTGGCGCCGGGAAGCGCCTTCAAGTAAGTTGCCATGGCGCCCAGGTCCTGGTCCGTCAGGTGCTGGGTGCTGCGCATTACCACCTCGGCCATCGGGCCGCTGACCGAGGCACCTGGCGCCACGCCGGTCTGAAGCAGTTGCACGATGTGCTGCTTGTCCCAGTTGGCCATGCCGGCCTCATGCGGTGAGGTCAGCGACGGCGCATACCAGTTCTGCATCGGGATCAGCCCGCCGGCCAGTGCCAGGCTCTGCCGGCTGCCGCCCAGTGCATCGCGCGGTGAATGGCAGGCGCTGCAGTGGCCGAGGCCGCCCACCAGGTAGGCGCCCCGGTTCCATTCGGCATCTCGGCTGGCGGCGGGCTGGTACACGCCCGGCTTGAAGTACAGCGCGCGCCAGACAGCGAGCGCAGCCTGCGAGTTAAAGGGAAATTCAAGCGCGTGCGGCCGGTTTGGCTGGTTCACGGCGGGCTGGCTGCGCAGGAAGGCGAAGATTGCGTCGGAATCCTCGCGCGTCACCTGGGTGTAGCTGGTGTACGGAAAGGCCGGGTACAGCAGGCGGCCGCTCTTGGACCGGCCGTTGTGCATGGCGCGCCAGAAATGCGCTGGCGACCAGCTGCCGATGCCGGTATTGGCGTCGGGCGTGAGGTTGGAGGTGAACACCGTGCCGAAGGGTGTCGGAATGCCCAGTCCGCCGGCATAACCGGCACCGCCGCGCGCCGTATGGCAGGCCATGCAGTTGCCCGCGCGCGCCAGGTAGGCGCCACGCGCGACCACGCTGTCGGTGGGGGCAAAAGCTGCCGTGGTCCGGACATCGGTCTCGTCCTGCACATTGAGCGCCCAGATGGCGCCAACAGCACCCAAGGCCAGCACGGCAATGCCCAGTGCCCATCGGGTGGTGGTTTTCATTTTTTTGCTTTCGTGTCAGGCCTGCCGGCGGCAGGCAGCAAAGCGCTGCCACAGCGCAGGGATTCGTTGCCGGGCGCTGCGGCCGGTGGGGCGCTGACCGCATGGGTGTTCTCCGGCAGCGGCTGGGCGGCGACCCAGCTGGCTACCGCGTTGATCTCTTCCAGGCTCAGGCGGGACACGATGTCCTGCATGCAGTCGGGCGCGTGGGCGCGGCGCTGGCCGGCCTTCCAGGCCCCCAGCTGGGCATTGAGGTAGTCACGCGGCAGCCCGAGCAGGCCGGGAACCGCAGGCACCACGCCGGTCATGGCCTGGCCGTGGCACTGGACGCACGCGGGCAGCTTGCGGCCGCTGTCGCCGTGCATCACCAGCTGCTCGCCCCGGCGCAGCACCGCGGCTGTCGCCTGCGCGGGTAGCGGCGCCGGGTAGGGCACGTCCAGGCTGGCGAAATACTGCGCCATTTCCAGCAGGTAGGCGTCGCTCAGCGGATCGATCAGTCCGGTCATCAACCCGTAGTGCCGGCGCCCTTCACGGAAATTGAGCAGCTGGTTGTAAAGGTAGCCGGCCGGCTTTCCGGCCAGTCGCGGGTAGTAGCCGCCGGGCGCGGCACGGCCTTGCGGGCCGTGGCAGGCGGTGCAGGCCAGCGTGCGCTGGGCCATGGTGTCTTCGAACGGCAGGGCGCCAGCCGGCATGCTGACGCCAGCCATCAGCAAGGTGCCGCCAGTCAGGGTGGCTGCAACAAGCCGGCGCGCCAGGGATTGCAATTGGGTCATCTTCATGCGGCCATCATGCCTTAGCCCCATGCGCTTTTGCATAACGTGCGCTGCCATGCAAAAGCGCTGGCGTTGGAGAATCAGAAAAGCGCTTCAATCACCACATCGGAAGCCGGGTACGCCACGCAGGGCAGGATGAAGCCCTCGCGTTTTTCATCCAGGCTCAGCCCCGGCCAGTCGATGCGGTACACCACCTGGCCGCTGACCAGCCGGCAAATGCAGGTACGGCAGGTGCCGTTGCGGCATGAACTGTCCCGCAGCCACACGCCCGCATGTTCGGCGGCGACCAGCAGCGGCAGCGCTGCAGACACTTCAAACACCGTGGCATCGCCTGCGATACACGCGTTGAAGATTTGGCTGCTGGATTCTTCCAATGTGGTCGGGCTCTTCGGTTGGGGGTCTGGCATAAGGTGGTAAGCGCGAACACCTTGAAGGCGCAAAGCAAAAAGTTGAATTTAACCCAAGCGCATCGGACGCCAATTCGAATTGCGCGACAATCCGCCCTCCCGGGCCTTCCCCTGACTTTCACAAGCGATTTTTTCTATGTCCAGCTATTCCGTCCGCCCTGCCGTTGCCCGTGATGCCAAAGCCATTGCCGAAATCCATGTTGCCACCTGGCAAGCCGCCTACAAGGACTTGATGCCCGAGGACTATCTGACCAAGATGACCGTGGACAAGCGCCAGGCCTACTGGCGTGAAGCAATC
This sequence comes from Polaromonas sp. CG_9.7, assembly GCF_015752205.1. Lineage (GTDB taxonomy): Bacteria > Pseudomonadota > Gammaproteobacteria > Burkholderiales > Burkholderiaceae_C > Polaromonas. The sequence goes on along the minus strand of NZ_JADOVG010000005.1, from coordinate 20,589 downwards.
GAGTACAGCGAGCCGCAGGTGCTGGTGGCCACAGACGGCGAGCAGATCGTCGGCTTCGTCGGTTTCGACCGTTCACGCGACCCCAAGACCCGCTCCAGCGTGGGCGAGATCTGGGCGCTTTACGTGTCGCCCGATCACTGGAGAAAGGGCGTGGGCCTGCAACTGTGGGACGGTGCCCGCGATGGCCTGAAAGATGAGGGCTGCACACAAGTCACCTTGTGGGTGCTGCTGGGCAATGAGCCTGCGCTGGAGTTTTGTGAACATGCTGCCGGTTTCAAGCGTGAAATGCCGTCGCTCAAGACGGTTGATTTCGGCAGCGTGAAACTCGAAGAGTTGCGCCTCAAACGGGCGGTGGACTGACCGCATCCACGGCAGCCGAAAAAGCGGCTGCCGGCCAGCCGACGGTTTGCGATAAAAGTATCTGGTGATCGGCCTGAAGACCCATCGCTTCGGAAAGTGCCTGGCGGTCAATCCAGGCCCGAATCACGGTTCCCAGTCCGGCGGATACACAAAACAGGTAGACGGTTTGCGCCATGGCGCCCGCCGCCACTGACGCATACGACTCGCGCTGCGCCGCAGGCACTGCGGTTTAAGCTGGCCGATCATTCCCCTGACCAGTTTTGTCAGTGTGTTCATGGGCCTCCTTTTTTGCCGTGACAGCAGCATTTCATGCTATGTCAACAAGCTCGTCAGCGCTTGTATTGAAGCATGCGCTTTCATGAGAGGCAAGGGATAGAGTACCCAGGAACGCTGGCCGGGCCTGGTTTCAGCTCAAAGTTGAGGCCGCCCCAGACCTGGCCGCCGGCGCAAGCGTCAAGCCGGTATCGCGATGTCGCCTTGCTCATCCGGAATCAGCGGTATTCCCTGGTCAGGGTTCACCGGCAGTTCCAGGCCTTCTTCCTCTTCCTGGGCCTCTTCGCCAGGCCCGTTGCGGGTCAGGCTGTGGCCGGCAGGGCCTGCGAAGTAGCGTTGAGTAGCAATATTTGAAAAACCATGCATGTTGAATTCCTTCGGTTGTCGACGCGGCCGGGTGGGGTGCAGCCATGCGTCAATATTCGATTATTGGCCCAAACCAGGCTCAGTTTTAGCCGGGTAGGCTTTGTCTTTCCTGTCCTACAAAGGCATCGTGCAGCGCCGCACATTTGCCAAAGCGGCCAGCCCCTTAAACTTGGCTGTCAAGTCCTCGGGGCGTGATTCGCGCATGGCAGCCAAGCTGAACAAACACGGCACGGCTATTGGAAAACTTCAAATTTTGCTGAATTTTTTTAAGGAAACAAGATGGAAAACTCGACTTCACACAATGGCGATCACAACCCTGACACCACTGCCAGCAACGCACTCAAGCGCAGCGTGGAATCTGCAGGCTCGACGCTGCACGATTCCATCGACAAGGTAGTGGACCCGGCGCTTGACGCGGTCGGTCATGCCGGCAGTGCGGCGCATGACGCGGTCAACCGTCTCTCCAGCGGTGCTACCCATGTGGCCGACCGTGTTTCCGAACAGGTCAGCCGGGTCTACGAGGCGCCGGGTTATGCGGTTGAATGTTCCAAGTCCTGGATTCAGGACAAGCCGCTGGAAGCCGTTGGACTGGCGCTGGCCTTGGGTTTTATCATCGGCCGCCTGACGGCTCACTGATCAACGTCGGGCGTAAATACTTGCGACCGAAAACCGCCTGATGGCGGTTTTTTCCTGTCCCGACAGTTCGAAAAATTCGGTACGCTGGAGTTTTCCGATTTTTTTTGTTTTTGCTTCTTAACCCCGGCATGCCACCACATGCCCTGAAAACCCATGGCCACCAGCCTTCTTGCCCTGATTGATGACATTGCCAGCGTGCTGGACGACGTGGCTTTGCTGTCCAAGGTCGCAGCCAAAAAAACCGCCGGCGTGCTGGGCGACGATTTGGCCCTGAATGCGCAGCAGGTTTCAGGCGTCAAGGCAGAGCGCGAACTGCCGGTGGTCTGGGCGGTTGCCAGAGGCTCTTTCATCAACAAGGCGATCCTGGTGCCAGCAGCGCTGGCGATCAGTGCATTTGCGCCGTGGCTGGTGACGCCGCTGCTGATGGTCGGCGGCGCTTTCCTTTGCTATGAAGGGTTTGAAAAACTGGCGCATAAGTTCATGCACAGCGCTGCCGAGCAGGCGGCCGAGCATGAAAAGCGGGTGAATGCACTGGCTGATCCAGCGGTGGACTTGTGTGAAGTCGAAAAAGACAAGATCAAGGGTGCGATTCGAACAGACTTTATCTTGTCGGCGGAAATCATCGCCATCACGCTCGGCACGGTACAAGGCAGCCCTTTCACCACCCAGTTGGTGGTGTTGAGCGGTATTGCCGTGGTCATGACCGCCGGGGTCTATGGTCTGGTGGCCGGTATTGTCAAGCTTGACGATGCTGGGCTGTACCTGAGCCAGCTTCCCGGCGACGGGGCGTGGACCGGTTTTCAGCACGGCTTGGGACGCGTCATCCTGTTTACGGCGCCGTGGCTGATGAAGTTTCTTTCGGTTGCCGGAACTGCCGCGATGTTTCTGGTCGGTGGCGGTATCCTGAGCCACGGTTTTACCTTTCTTCATCATCCTGTTGACATCGCCACCCAGTGGGCCAGTGATGTCGATGGCATCGGGGCAGTGCTGGGCACCCTGGCAACATTTGTCATCGATGCCATCGTGGGAATCGTGGCCGGAGCCATTGTGCTGTTGGGTGTCACCGTGTTCAAACGCCTGAAGTCAAAAGCGCATTGAAATTCAGAGGACTTTTTTCCGCGTTCGGACACTGCCGCCCACCTGACTTTCCAGAAGCCCACCCATGCAGACTCGTGTGGCGTTAATCTGAAGGTTTTTCTTCGTGCGAAGGAACTGCCGACGGGCGATCTGTGCGAACAGCAAAAATTTGCTTGTTGGCTGAAAATGGCCAGCCGCCTTTTTGCTCTGGCGCCGCTGGGCGGGTGGCTTCGCGGGAGCGCTGCTCCAGCATTTTGCGGCTGTCGCCATTGGGGGGCGAGGCATTGAATTTTGGCATGTTGTCGTTTCCCTTGAGTAAGTCCAAACCTTAAACCTCGAGAGCCGTTCCGGGCTGTAGTCGCCATTTCAAGCTGTGCGTAGGAGTCCTTTGGCCTTTGTCCCCGGTAATTCCGATGGGTTGAAAGACAAATCCTAGGGCATGGCTTTTGCATCTTGAGGGCACTCCCTGTTGGCTGATGCCGTGCGTTCTTGCCGTGTTCTGCTTTTTTTTCAGGGATTGCCTTGGAAATTCACCCATGGTCTTTAATTCATCCTCCAGCGTTGCCGGCATCGACTTTCTGGCCGCCTCCAGCACCGTGGCGCGCCAGCTGATCGGCATGCTGCTGCTGGTCGATGGCGTGGGCGGTGTGATTGTCGAAACCGAAGCCTATGACCGCGACGACCCGGCGTCGCACAGCTTCAGCGGCCCGAGCGAACGCAACGCGGCCATGTTCGGCCCTCCGGCGCGCATCTACGTGTACCGCTCATACGGCATTCACTGGTGCATGAACCTTGTCTGCCGCCAAGCCGGACACGGCGCAGGGGTGCTGCTGCGCGCGATCGAGCCCACCGAGGGGCTGGAGCGCATGCGCGAGCGGCGCGGTCTGGACGATGTCCGGCTGCTCTGCGCCGGTCCTGGCCGGCTGGGGCAGGCACTGGGGATAGACCGCAGTTTCAACGGCTTGCGTCTTGGCCAGCCGCCGTTTGAGTTGCTCCCCGCCGCGCCGGGGCTGCAAGCGCAGGTGGTGTCCGGGCCGCGCATTGGCATATCGAAAGCCGTTGACCAGCCCTGGCGATTCGGCATGGCGGGTTCGCGCTTTCTCAGCCGTCCATTTCGCTAGCTACTGTATTCATAGCTGCTTGCGCCCGTGCAGCATGCGCTACAGCCTTATTTTTATCAAGAAACGTAGGCAGCAGGGTTTTTTGCCGGGAAAGCGTCGGCCATCTGTTAAAACACGGGGTCTTTCTTTCTGACCTTTCTGACTGCCTTGCCCATGCCTACCTTCTTTTCCGTGACCTCCACCGCACTTACTGAATCGGCCACCCCGGCCTCGACCCTTATTGAATGGAAAGAAGCGGGTGTGGCGCATTCGGCGCTGTGGCGTTCCGAGCGTGGCGCATTGCCGCCCCGGCGGATCGTCGAGGCCGACGACACCATGGCCGCCGACACCGCCTACCGGCTGGCCTGCGAAGGCACCGGCCTGCTCTGGCGCGGCGACTTCCAGAACGCCCGGCAGATGGTGCAGGCGCTGGCCCGGCGCATCGACAAGCCGCCAAAGGCCTCCAAGCTGGCCCGCGTCAAGCTGAAAAAAGATGCCGACAACGCTGTTTCTGGCGTTCCGGCCGGCCAGGAGTTTCACCTGCACCGCCAGGCGCAATCGCAGCGCGCGCGGGTGCTCGGCATGGTGCTGATCGAGTTTGGCGCCGACTATGGCGTTGACCTGCGCCGTGCGCCCGACGCCAAACAGGCGTGTGCCGAAGCCTGGGGTGCGCCCGCCCAAGATGCTTTGCCCAGCGTGGCGTCGCTGCGCGAACTGATGGGCGTGATCAGCGCGCATGAGTGGCGCAAGAAGGGCGTTGAAATTGCGGCCCTGGGCAAGGCGCCGAACAACCGCATTCACCCGCACTACGGCGTGTTTTCGCCGGTGCGCGGCGAATATGTGGATCTGGTGGCAAATGCCCCTTTGCCCGCCAGTCCAGCTTCGAAATTTGTGGCCTTCGACATTGGCACCGGCACCGGTGTGCTGTCGGCCGTGCTGGCGCTGCGTCCGGAAGTAGACCAGGTCGTGGCCACCGACCTTGACCCGCGCGCGCTGGTCTGCGCCCGGGAAAACATCTACCGGCTGCGCCTGCCCAACCCGGTCAAGGTCATGGAGGCTGACTTGTACCCTGAGGGGCTGGCGTCGGTCATTGTCTGCAACCCGCCGTGGCTGCCGGCCCGCCCCGGTTCACCGCTCGAAGGCGCGGTGTACGACGAAGGCAGCCGCATGCTGCTGGGTTTCCTCAAGGGACTTCCGGCTCACCTGGCGCCCGGCGGCGAAGGCTGGCTGATCCTGTCCAATTTTGCCGAGCAGCTGGGTTTGCGCACCCGCGCCGAATTGCTCGCCGCCATCAAGGCCAGCGGCCTGAAGGTGCTGGGCCGTATCGACGCCAAGCCCGAGCACCCCAAGGCGGCCGACACCAGCAACCCGCTGCACAAGGCCCGCGCTGCCGAAGTGACGTCTCTCTGGCGCTTGGGCGCGGTTTAAACCAGCGCCTTGCCGGCTCTCCCGCCTGCGCGGGAATGACTTATGAACAGTGATGATTTTTTGACTGTGGGGCGACCTGTCAAGCCATCGGCCCCGGCCCCGATGATCCTTCTGGCGCCCATGGAAGGGCTGCTCGACTTCGTGCTGCGCGACATTTTGACGCGTGTCGGCGGCATTGACCGCTGCGTGTCCGAATTCATCCGCATCACCGACCAGCTGCTGCCCGAGCGGGTGTTCACCCGCATCGTTCCCGAACTGCACAACGGCGGGCGCACGCTGGCCGGCGTGCCGGTGCGCGCCCAGCTGCTGGGGTCAGACCCGGTGTGCCTGGCTGAAAACGCCGGGCGGCTGGCCGAATTGGGGCCGGCAGGCATCGACCTGAATTTTGGCTGTCCGGCAAAAATCGTGAATCGCCATGGCGGCGGCGCGGCGCTGCTTGACGAGCCCGACACCATCGCCGCCATCGTCGCCGCTGTGCGCCGTGCCGTGCCACGCCACATGCCGGTGTCGGCCAAGATGCGGCTGGGCTTCAACGACGATTCGCGCGCTGTGGAGTGTGCGCTGGCGATTGCCGGCAGCGGGGCCGACGAGCTGGTGGTGCATGCGCGCACCAAGGCACAAGCCTACCGTCCGCCCGCCTACTGGGAACGCATTGCCGACATTCGCGCCGCCGTGCGCATTCCGGTGGTGGCCAACGGCGAAATCTGGACGGTCGAGGATGCGCGGCTCTGCCGCCAGGCGTCGGGCTGCGAATCGCTGATGCTGGGCCGTGGCGCGGTGACCGACCCGGGGCTCGGGCTGGCGATCAAGGCGTCGATGAATGGCCCGGCAACCGGGGCAAGCGGGGCAACCCGGACGGCAGCGGGAATCGCCTGGCCTGAACTGCTGCCTTTGCTGGCCGAATTCTGGCTTGTTGTCTGCGCCCGGCTAGACGCCAAGGCACGCGCCGGCCGGCTCAAGCAATGGCTGAATTTTTTGCGCCGGCGTTTTCCTGAAGCCGAAACCGCGTATCAGCAACTCAAGACGGTGAATGACCTGGCGCTGATTGATGCCTGGCTGGCCGGCGTGGTGCGGCAGCAAAGCCAAGCCAGCCAGCTTGATCCAATCCCAACGCACTGAACCGGCCTGCGTGGTTCCGGCAAGGCAACTGCCAGGCGGGGCAGACGTTGTTGCCGGATTTCGGCGGTCCGGGTGAGGCATTGCAGCTGTCGATTTATGAAAAGGTTCTACCGTGAACCTTGGGTTCACGGATGTGTCAATAGGCCGGACGCTGATTGACGAGGCGCCGGTGTTCTTTTAAAAGACAGGGCCATGTCCATTAAACGCTGGAATTGTCCCTGCCGTCCAGCCAAGATCAAAACAGCCCATCACCGATTTCCACGGAGAAAACATCAATGCACAGGCGAGAATTTTCACAGGCTGCCGCTGCCATGGCGGCCTTTGGACTGTGGGGCGGGCAGCCAGCGCTGGCGGCCGGACCGTCCGAGGCAAAAGCGCCCGCGGTCACTCCGGTGGCCCTGGGTACCAACCTTTCCGGCCTCGAATGGGCTGCACCCGGCCTGCGCCACGGCCTCAGTTCCTCCCCCAACATTCATTTCACCGTCCCGCGAAAATCGGATGTGGCCTACCTGGCCGCCTGCGGATTTACCAAAAACCGCCTGCCCATCCAGTGGGAACTGCTGCAGCCGATGCTTCCCGGGACTGTGGCAAATGCCGCTGCCCGGTCGCTGATCGGCGAGCCCGGTGCCTTTCATGCCGGCTATGCGTCCTACATCACCGGCTTGCTCGATGCCCATGCGGCCTCAGGCACGCGCTGCATCATTGACCTGCACAACTACGCCCGCTACACGGACTTCATCTACCAGCCCGATGGCGCGGTTATCGGCCTGAAGGCTGCTCCGGATCCCCTGCTCAGGCCCTACACCACCGACCGGTCGCAGATTCAGCGGCGGATTTTTGCGCTGGAAAAAGGCGCCACCCTCACACCGGCCCTGTTTGCCGATGTCTGGCGCCGCGCGGCGACGCTGTGGAAAAACCATCCCGGCCTGGGCGGCTACGGCCTGATGAACGAGCCCCACGAGATGCCCGAGCGCGACAGTATTGTCGAGAGCAAAAGGGGCCGCGACGACCTGATGATCCTGCCGGTGTTCATGCAGGCGGCCATTGATGCCATCCGCGCCATCGACAAGGAAACGCCCATTTATGTGGGGGGCAACGAGTGGAGCAGCGCAGGCAGTCTGGCGACGAAAAATCCTGGCTATCCGTTGAGGGGAGAAGGACTGATTTATGAAGTGCATGCCTATCTGGACCGGCGCAGCACCGGCCATGCCTTCGACTGGGACATTGAATCGACGCCCCGGAAATTCGGCAGTGCCCAGGCCGAGCCGATCAGTCGCAGCACCGGACGTGACCGCATCCGGTCGGCTCTGGACTGGGCCAAGGCCAAAAAGGTCCAGCTTGCGCTGGGCGAAGTCGGCATGCCCATTGACGACCCGCGCTGGGCTGAAAGCTTCAGGAACACGGTCGATCTGGCATTGCAAAACGGCGTCGAGGTGTACAGCTGGATGGCCGGCAACCACTGGCCGATACGCAGCAATGCCTTGAATCATGTGGCGGGCTGGCACCAGAACAAAACGCTGGAGCCGCTGGTCTCTGGCGTCATGAAAGCTTCGGCAGGCATTGCGCAGGCCATGCTGTTCGACGACGGCCCGGGCCATGCGCGCGCGGGCACGCCCACCACCATCACGGTGTATGCGCGGGGCAACCTGGCCCGGCCCGTGCGCCTGACGGTGGCGGTCAAAGGACGCGGCAAGCTCAGCAAGGAAGAACTGACGATCCCGGCGGGTCCGAACGGGCAGGACTCCTTCAGCTACACGCCGGCTGACAATCAGGTGGCCGTGCTGAGTTACACCAGCATCGGCTCGCCAGCTGTGCCGGTGCCGCCGCCGCGCAAGGTGTTCTCGCTGAACGATCCGGTGGCCCACGCATCCACCAGTCTGGAAGACGCGGCCATGGCCATCATCGCCCGCTATGGCGCCTGCAAATGGGACATGGCCGACGCCTACACCGACTACATGCTGGGTGCGCCGTCAGGCAGCGGCCAGGTGGTGCGCGCCGTGTCCGACTCGGGCTATGGCTCAAGCCCGGGCAATCCGATGGAAATGCTCAACTGGACCAACACCGAAACCCCTGCCATGGGGCGCATGTCGCTGCCGGTGCTGCGCGTGGCCAATGGCCGGAAAAGTTCGGGCCACCAGGCCGAAACTTCGGGCTTCTGGTGCAAGAAGGCGGTGCCTGAAGCTGACATACGGCCCAACCCCGTCAATCGCGTCCCCTACAACATTGAAGACCGCTACTTTGCCATTGCCGCCGTTGGTATCGCCGCAAAAGACAGCAGCGGCCTGGTTTTCCAGGCGTCCCAGACTGAAGCCAGCCACGCCTGTGAACTGGCGTTTTCGAACGGCCAGCCGGTGGTCCGGTGGGAAGATGCCAAAGGCCGGAAGGCAGAACTGACCAGCCCCGACAAGCTGGCACCCAACAAGCTGTCGGTACTGACCTTCACCTGTGCGCCCGAAGACCAGTCGTTGCGCGTCAATTCGGCGCTGGTGGACAGCGGCAAGGCCACGTTTGCACCAGGTCATTTCAACCAGATGCTGCTTGGCTGGGGATTCAAGGATTACTACCCACAAGAGGGTTTCAGCGGCAATATTTATGCGGTCATCACCGGCAAAGGTGTACCGACAACAAGCGAGCTGGCGATTCTGGAGCGCTACCTGCGCGGTTAGACACCAAGCCAGTCGTGGCATGCAGGGCTTCTGACAGGGTGGGCCAGGGCCGAATGGCCGCAGCGGCCGGGTTTTACATGCCGGTGAAACCGGCCTGCCCGCGTGTGGCGATTATTTCAAAAGCAGCGCCAAGCGTTGATGGCAGCGAGAATGCCGGGTCTTGCAGTTTGCCAGGCATGGCAAACTGCGGTTCCGTTGACATTCCCTGATGAAAGAGCCCATGACCAGCCCGATTTACACTGCTTCGATTCCCGTTTTCAAACAGATGCTGGGTGGCCTCAGCGGCGTCCTGAGCAAGGCCGAAGCCCATGCGGCTGCGAAAAAAATCGACCCCAACGCCTTGCTGCAGGCGCGGCTTTACCCCGACATGTTTGCGTTGCTGCGCCAGGTTCAGGTGGCCAGCGATTTTGCCAAGAGCGTCTCGGCCCGGCTGGCTGGCGTGGAAGTGCCCAAGCTGGCCGACGACGAGCAGACCTTTGCCGACTTGCAGGCGCGAATTGCCACCGTACTGGCGTTTATTGAAGGACTCGATGCGTCACTATTCGCCGAAGCCGCCACACGCGAGATCGTCACGCAGGCCGGCACGCCCAAGGAAAAGCGCTTCACCGGCGAGTCGTACATCTTCAACTACGGCCTGCCGCATTTCTTTTTCCACACCACCACGGCCTATGCCATCCTGCGCCACAACGGCGTGGAAGTGGGCAAGAAGGACTACATCGGCACGTATTGAAGACGCCAACCGGGGTCATCTGATGAGCCCGGTTGTTTGATTTTCTAACCAAATCGGCCTTTTGCGCACGCAGGGCGGGCGCAAGCAGCTATTGAATTCATAGTGCATGGAAAATCTGCCCGGTTTTATTCCAGCGCGCTGGCGGGGCCGAAAAACTCGAAACGGGTTTGCGATTCAGGCACGCCCAGCTCGCGCAGCTGCTTCTTCACACGACGCATGAAGGGCTTGGGCCCCAAAAAGTAGGCGTCCACATCGCGTGAAGCCGGCAGCCATTCGGCCAGTTGCGCGCTGCTGCGCAGGCCGATGGCGTGCGGTGCCTGCGCTTCGCCTGCATGCTCGTCATAGACATAAAAGCGCTTGAGCTGCGCATGCCGGGCTTGGCGCGCCTCGATGGCCGCGCGAAACGCATGCGCCGATCGGTTGCGCGCAAAGTGGATGAAGTGCACTGGCCGCGTTCCCAGCAAGGCGGCATCCAGCATCGCCAGCGTGGGCGTGATGCCGACGCCGCCGCTGATCAGCACCAGCGGCTTGTCGCTGTCTGCCAGCACGAATTCGCCAGCGGGTGGTGCCAGCTCCAGCACATCGCCTTCATGCAGCTGATCGTGCAGGTAGCCTGACGCCACGCCGCCCGGCTCGCGCTTCACGCTGATGCGGTAGTCGCTGCCGTTCGGCGCGGCCGACAGCGAGTAATTCCGGCGTATTTCCTGGCCGTTCACCACCAGTCGCAGCCCGATGAACTGGCCGGGCTGGAAGCTGACCAGCGCGCCGCCGTCTTGTGGCTCTAGGTAGAAGGAGGTGATCTCGGCGCTTTCCGCCTCCTTGCGCACCACGCGAAATGGGCGCGTGCCGCGCCAGCCGCCCGGGGCTGCCGCCACTTCGGCGTAAATCTTTTCTTCAGCGCCGATCAGGATGTCGGCCAGTTGCTGGTAGGCCGCCGCCCAGGCAGCAATCACGGCGTCGGTGGCAATCTCGGCCCCCAAGACCTCGCGGATGGCGCGCAGCAGGCAGCTGCCCACTACCGGGTAATGCGCCGGTTCGATCTGCAGCGAGACATGCTTCTGGATGATCTGGTTAACCAGTCCACCAAGCTGCTCCAGCCGGTCAATGTTGCGCGCATACATCAGCACACCGTTGGCCAGCGCACGCGGCTGGTCGCCATTGGCCTGGTGCGCCTGGTTGAAAAACGGCCGCACCTCGGGGTGCTCGGCCAGCAGGATCCGGTAAAAATGGGTGGTCAGCGCTTCGCCGCTAGTCTCCAGCAGCGGGACAGTGGACTTGACGATGGCGCGTTGTTCTGGGGTCAGCATGAATTCTCCGTTGTGGGCAGTTGCCGCCTCGCACGCTGCGAAGCGGGGCAAACAGCCGATAACCTGGTTACTCAAGAGTCGTGCCCGCCTGGCAATTCATATGGATCAAGCACTTGCGCGATTTTTGACTAAAAAAGAGTCAAAATGACATGGATGAAAAGTAGTCAAAATGATGCTTTAAGGAGTCAATTTGATCGCCAACCCGATGCTGCATGTTCTGGTGCCCCTGGTCGATGACCTGTCGCGTGAACTGCCGGACAGCGAGCGCTACCGCCGTTTGCTCGAAGCCATGCGCGCCTTGCTGCCCTGCGACGCGGTGGCGCTGCTGCGGCTGGAGGGCGTCTGGCTGCGGCCGCTGGCGGTCAATGGCCTGAGCCGCGACACGCTGGGCCGGCGCTTCAAAATCGACGAGCATCCGCGCTTTGGCTTGTTGCTGGCGGCTGGCGGGCCGCTGCGCATTGCCGCCGACAGCACGCTGCCCGACCCGTATGACGGCCTGGTCGAAGGCTTTCACGGCCAGCTGGAGGTGCATGACTGCATGGGCTGCCCGGTGCAGGTCGGCGAAAAGCCCTGGGGTCTGCTGACGCTTGATGCGCTGGCCAGCGAGCGCTTGTCCCAGGTCAATTTGCAAGACCTGCAGGCCTTTGCCAGCCTGGCAGCCGCGACGGTCAGCGTCGTGCAGCGCATCGAGGGCCTGGCGCTGCGGGCCGAGGACGAGCGCCGGCGCGCCGACATCTTTGGCGCGCTGATGGCCGAGAAAGGTGCACGACCCACGCTCATAGGCCAAAGCCAGGCGCACCTGCGGCTGCTGGAGGAAATCGCCATTGCCGGCAACAGCGCGCTGACGGTGCTGCTCACTGGCGAAACCGGCGTCGGCAAGGAACTGGTGGCGCAGGCGCTGCATGCTGCGTCACCGCGCGCCGCACGCCCGCTGATCAGCCTCAATTGCGCGGCCCTGCCCGAGACGCTGGTTGAAAGCGAACTGTTCGGCCATGTGCGCGGAGCATTTTCAGGTGCGGTGGCCGATCGGCGCGGCAAGTTCGAGCTGGCCGATGGCGGCACGCTGTTTCTGGACGAAGTGGGCGAGTTGCCGCTGGCGGTGCAGGCCAAGCTGCTGCGCGTGCTGCAGGGCGGGCAGCTGCAGCGACTGGGCTCGGACCGTGAACACCAGGTCGATGTGCGCGTGATTGCCGCCACCAACCGCGACCTGGCCGCCGAGGTGCGCGCCGGACGTTTTCGCGCTGATTTTTACCATCGGCTCAGCGTTTATCCCCTGATGGTGCCGCCGCTGAGAGCGCGTGGCCATGACGTGCTGTTATTGGCCGGCAACTTTCTGGAGCAGAACCGTTCACGCCTGGGGCTCGGCAGTTTGAGGCTTGACGCCAGCGCGCGCGCTGCGCTGCTGGCGCACGACTGGCCGGGCAATGTGCGCGAACTTGAACACCTGGTGAGCCGCAGCGCGCTGAAAGCTCTGGCCGGCCAGTCGCCACGGCCGCGCATCGTGAGCCTGAGCGCACGGCATTTTGACTTTTCACTGACGCCTGAAAGCGGGGCGGCAGCAGTGCTGGCGGCTGTCGATGCGCCTGCCGCCAGCACTGCGGTGCCCGTTGATTTGCGCACTTCAACCGAGGCGCACCAGCGCCTGTGCATACAAGCCAGCCTGGAGCGCCATGGCCACAACTGGGCGTCAGCCGCACGCGAACTGGGCCTGCACCGCGCCAACCTGGTCCGGCTGGCCCGAAGGCTGGGGCTGGCGGACAAAGGGGCGGGTGGGTGAAGGGGTAAGAAGCACGGACGCTTTTATGCCAAAACCAGCGTTTCCGCTTTATCCACAAGCGCTGACAGCTATTGAAACAATAGCTGTCAGGATGTGTCCGTTCAAGCCATGCGTCCCTTGTTCGGAATCACCTGGCAACCGGTGATGCGCCAGGACTTGTCTTTTTGCCGCTGAACGCTGTAAAGCGCAAGCCAGGCCTTGCCGTCTTCATCCATCAGTTGCACCCGCTGGATCACCTGGCCGTGGTGCTCTTCAGGCTGGAGGAACGCCGTGGAGGCAGGGCGGTAGATGGCCGGGTAGCTGCTGCGCACCATGTCCATGAAACGGCTGGCCGTGCCGACGGATGCACGCACATTCGGCGCCGCAAACGAAAACGCTGTGGCGGCGTCGTCCCGGGCCAGCGCCTCCAGTTGTGCCGTAACCACGGCGCGCACGCCTTGCGCATCCGCCGCAGACAGCGCCCACGATGGCAATGGCGCCAAAAGCATGAGGGCTGCGGCCAGCCAGCCTGTCAGGCGGGCAAGAAAAATAGACGAAAAAGCCTGGCTGTTTTTCATGGTGACACTTTTCATTAAGGCCCCGCAAATGCAATCATCACATCATGCCGCAAACCTTGCTGAAAAGTACGCAACAGATGACCAAACAGATTCAAGCGGCTGCAACTCGCGCTTGCGTCCTACCCGGTCATCCGGCGGCCACAATAGGAGCGCGACAGGCGCGGTGTTAAAACAACGCATTCCCACTTCAGACACGTTTCAATATGGACAACACCAGCAGCGCTGCTTGGTACGCGCAACTTGTCAAACCCTTTTTTGCACCGCCCGCCTGGGTGTTCGGCCCGGTCTGGTCCGTGCTGTATGTTGTCATCGCCATCAGTTTCGGGTTTGTGCTGTTTCAGACGATCAAACGCCGCCTGCCTTTTGCCGTGTTGCTGCCCTTCATCCTGAACCTGCTGTTCAATGCCGCCTACACGCCAATCCAGTTCGGCCTGCGCAACAACCTGCTGGCCAGCATCGACATCGTGCTGGTGCTGGGCACTCTGGTCTGGGCCATGCGGGTGATCTGGGGGAGGGCACGCTGGGTGGCGCTGGTGAACATTCCCTACCTGCTGTGGGTCGGGTTTGCCACGGTGCTGCAATTGAGCATTACCTGGCTCAACCGTTGAACCGTTGAACCGATGAACATCGATTCGATCCAACCAAGCTGCCTGCCATGACTTCACGGTTTTTCTCGACGCGCCGTCTGCCTGCTGCGTTGTGGACGTTCGCTGCGCTGGTTGTTGCGGCCACTGCCGGGCATGCCGCATGGCGTATCAAACAATCCGTTGAACTGGCGCGCCAGAGCGAGCCGCTCCAAGCGTCGCCGACCGGCGCCACCGCCAGCTTGCTGATCGCCGGTGACAGCACGGCGGTCGGCACCGGCGCGTCTTCTGCGGCCAGCAGCGTGGCAGGCCTGATCGCGCGGGACCATCCTGGTCTGCGCATTGTCAACCGCGCCCAGGATGGTGCGCGCTTTGCTGACATTGTTCGCCAACTACAAGGCGACGAGCGCTTTGACGCGGTTCTGGTGATGGGCGGCGGCAACGACGTGATTCGCCTGACGGGTGAAGAGGCGCTGGCGCAGAACATTGCCAGAGTCGCCCAATTGGCCGCAGCCCGCGCGCCGTTGGTGGTCCTCATGCCGCCCGGGAATGTCGGCAATGCACCTTTTTTCATGCCGCCACTGTCGTGGCTGATGGCCAAGCGCTCCCGGACGCTGCATGGTCTGGTGCGCCAGTCCGCCGCAGACCACGGCGCCATTTATGTGAACATGTACAAGAGCAAGGCTGAAGACCCGTTTGCGCAGCGGCCCGGTGAACTCAATGCCCGCGACGGCCTGCACCCGAGCGATGCCGGCTACCTGCTGTGGTACGACGCGCTCAACACGCAAGCGGAGCTGGGCCGTCGGCTAAGGTCTCTCAAGGCACATTAAAATCTGTTCCTTGATGCGGTCCGGAAAGCTGTGCTTTGCCGGACTTTTATTTTTTTTCTTTCTCCTTTTTATTGGCCAACGCATGTCTCTTCAGATCATTGAAGCCCAGAGCGGCGAAGACCCCGTCGCCACCATTCTTATCCTGCACGGCCTGGGTGCCGACGGACGCGACTTCGTGCCGATTGCCGAGCAACTCGATTTGTCCAGCATCGGGGCGGTCCGTTTTTTGTTTCCCAGCGCACCGCACATGCCGGTGACCATCAATGGCGGCTACACCATGCCCGCCTGGTACGACATTCTGGGCGCCGACCTCGTCAGCCGCCAGGACGAAGCCGGTATGCGCCAGACCCAAGCCGCCATCGAAGCCATTATTGCCAATGAAAAAGCGCGCGGCATTCCGGCCCATCGCATCGTCGTCGCAGGTTTTTCACAAGGTTGCGCCATGGCATTGATGGTCGGTTTGCGCCACACCGAACGGCTGGCGGGTATTGCTGGCCTGTCAGGCTATTTGCCGCTGGCCGAAAAAACCACCGCTGAAGGCAGCGCCGCCAACAAGGACGTGCCGATCTTCCTGGCCCATGGCTCGCGCGACGGCGTGGTCGCACTGCCACGCGCCGTGGCCACGCACGATGCGCTGACCGCGCTGGGCTACCCGGTCGAATGGCACGAATACCCGATGGAACATTCGGTTTGCCCGCAGGAAGTGGCCGACCTGCAGCAGTGGCTGCTGCGCGTGCTGGCTTGAGCCGGATTTATCAATTAAATAAGCCGTTTGCGCATGGTGGACGTGCACAGTCAGCTATTGAAAAAATAGCACGATGAAGGGCTGGACAAAGCACTTGCCGCCGATCCTGGCGGGTGCACATGCTTTTTTTGTCCCTTCAGGCCGTGCCTGTGCCGTGGCATTGCTTTTGAACGGCATGCAAACTGCAAGTTTTTCCAGGCCCATGCTGGCTTGATTTTCAGCATTTTGCTGGCGACTTACCCCTCCCGCCTGCTGACAGTACAGGCAAACAACCTGCGACAGCGCAAAGCATCGGTGTGTGATAACTTCCACGCCAATCCCAAGAATCCGAGAGAACACTGTATGACCCCATTGCAGGCCCATGCCGACGCAATTTTGCAATCACGCCTGAAGGCGTTGACTCCCCAGCAGCTCCAGGGCATACGCCGGGGCATTGAAAAGGAAAGCCTGCGGGCCCGGCCCAGTGGCGCGCTGGCGCTGACGCCGCATCCGGCTGCCCTTGGCTCGGCACTGACGCATCCCAGCATCACCACCGATTTCAGCGAGTCGCAGGTCGAGCTGGTCACCAGCGCCCACGCCAGCCCCGAAGCCGCGCTGGACCAGCTCACGCAGCTTCACCAGTTCACCTACCAGGCGCTGAAGGAAAACGGCGACGAAATGCTCTGGGTGTCGAGCATGCCCTGCGGCCTGCCGACGGATGAAACCATTCCGATTGCCCGCTTCGGCTCGTCCAACGTCGGCCGCGCCAAGAGCGTGTACCGCGTGGGACTGGGCCACCGCTATGGCCGGCGCATGCAGACCATTTCGGGCATTCACTACAACTGGTCGCTGCCCGGTGTCAGCAACGAGCAGTACTTTTCGCTGATCCGCAATTTCCGCCGCCATGCCTTTTTGCTGCTTTACCTGTTCGGCGCCTCGCCTGCGGTATGTTCGACCTTTGTCGCCGGCCGCCAGCATGAGCTGCACAAATTGACCGACACGACCATGTACATGCCGCATGGCACTTCGCTGCGCATGGGCCGGCTCGGCTACCAGAGCGATGCGCAGGCCTCACTGGCGGTCAGCTACAACAGCCTGGAGGGCTACGCTGCTTCGCTGCAGGACGCCCTGACCCGGCCCTATCCGGCCTACGAAGCCGTCGGTATCCGCAACCCCGGCGGCGACTACAACCAGCTGGACACCACGCTGCTGCAGATTGAAAACGAGTTCTACGGCACGATTCGTCCCAAGCGCGTGATTCATCCTGGCGAGCGGCCGCTGCATGCGCTGCGTGAACGTGGCGTCGAGTACATCGAAGTGCGCCTGATGGACCTGGACCCGTTCGAGCCGGTGGGCATCAACGCGCAGACCATGCGTTTCATCGACGTATTTCTGTTGCATTGCCTGCTGTCCGACAGTCCGTCCGACACGCCTGCCGAAATTGCCGAGATCAAATACAACCAGCACCAGACCGCAGCGCGTGGCCGCGAACCCGGCGTGCAGCTCCAGCGGTCCGGCGGCGAAGTCGCGCTGGTGGCATGGGGCGCGGAAATTCTGGCCGGGTGCGCGCCGATTGCCGCGGCGCTCGATGCCGAGCATGGCGGCACGCAATACCGCGATGCGCTGGCCGCTGCCAGCATCGGCCTGGCAGATGCCGACACGCTGCCGTCGGCCCGGGTGCTGGCCGCCATGGCGAAGGATTTTGACAACTCCTTCGTTCAGTTCATCAAGGCCCAGTCGCTGAAAACCCAGACCGCGCTGCAAAGCCTGCCGCTGACCGACGAGCAACTGGCCCGCTCGCTTGACATGAGCCGTCAATCCGTCGAGGCGCAAAAGGCGATTGAGTCGGGCGACAGCATGCTGTTCGAGGACTACCGGCAGCAGTATGTGTCGCCCGAGCACCTGGAAGTTCGGGTGCCGGAGGCGGTGCACGGCTGAACCGAGGGATGTTTACACGCCTTGCAATTGAAGCAAGGCCTGTTGCCGCCAATAGGCTGCTGCGCTGTAAAAGCCCTCCCATACACAGCCGTTGCAGCCGCGCCCGCAGCAACTCGTGGGTTCAGCCGGCGCAGGGCGCAGGCGTATACCTGAATCATGGGCGCGCTGCTGCAGTGCGCTGAACAGCCTGTGCCAGTCCCCGGGGCTGGCAGGCAGGCGCAGCAGGTCATCAAACGACGTCATGGCTTGGCTGCAAGCGTTCAGGGCTTGCTTTGCGCCGACAGGCGCCGCTTGGCATACAGCCCCAGGAAGGCCCAGCCCAGCACCAGCGCAAACCAGCCGACCAGCGAAGCCTGGGCGACGATGCCCTGCATGCCGGGTGAGGTGATGTAGTGGGGTGACACCAGCACGCCCAGCCCGATCAGCGTGCACAGCACGCCCTTGATCAGCAGGTCGTTGTTGGCCTTTTTGTCAGCCTGGCGGGTGTTGGAGTTGTTCGGGCGGCGGGTGGGGGCATTGGGTAAAGGCATGAGGTGGATTTTCCCCTATTCGTCCGGCCTGGCCAGGCCGCCGCACCGATCGGCGTCTGAACAGGTGACAATTCGGCATTCGGTGCCAGGCGGCTGATAGTGAAATGCCTGCCGCCGCCTTGGCTGCAATCACGCAGCCTGGCCTGCACCCGCAACCCAAGAAAGAAACATCCCGATGGCCATCCAGTGGTTTCCCGGTCACATGCACCTGACCAAAAAAGCTATTGCAGAGCGCATCAAGGAAATTGATGTGGTGATCGAGCTGCTCGACGCCCGCCTGCCCGGCTCCAGCGCCAATCCGATGCTGGCCGAACTGACCGGCGCCAAGCCGGCGCTCAAGGTGCTGAACAAACAGGACCTGGCCGACCCGGCGCGCACCGCGCTCTGGCTGGCGCACTACAACAGCCAGCCAGGCACCCGCGCCATTGGCCTGGATGCCAGCATGAGCACGCCGGCCAAGGCGCTGATTGAAGCGTGCCATGCGCTGGCGCCAACGCGGGGCAGCATGGTCAAGCCGATGCGCGTGCTGATCTGCGGCATTCCCAACGTCGGCAAATCGACGCTGATCAACACGCTGACCGGCAAGCGCGCCACCAAGACTGGCGACGAGGCCGGCATCACCAAAGTCGAGCAGCGCCTGGTGCTGGCCGATGGGTTTTACCTGTGGGACACGCCGGGCATGCTGTGGCCGCGCATCATCGTTGCCAAGAGCGGCTACAACCTGGCCGCCAGCGGCGCGATTGGCCGCAATGCGTTTGAAGAGGAAGAGGTTGCGCTCGAACTGCTCGACTACCTGATTCCCAACTACCCCGACATGCTGGCATCGCGCTACCGGCTCGACCTGGAACCCGGTATTACCGACGAACAGGTGCTGGAAGAAATTGGCCGCAAGCGCGGCGCGGTCTTGACCAAGGGCCGCATCAACCTGCAAAAAGCCGCCGAAATCGTGATTTATGAATTTCGCGCCGCCACGCTGGGCCGCGTGACGCTGGAAACGCCCGAGGAGTTTGCCCGCTGGACAGCCGCGGGACAACTGCTGGATGCCGAGCGTCAGGTGAAAAAAGACAAGATTGAAACCAGCCGTTTGATCAAGCAGAAAAAACTTCCCCGTCCCGTCAAGTTCGGTTCGCGTTAGGCGGTTAGGCGGTTAGGCGGTTAGCGGTGCTGATGGCGATATTCGGCAATACACAAGGTGCCCGACTGTCTTGCCTTGGCGCGCATTTCGCCGGCTTGTCCCACACGGTGCCAAGGCTGTACGAACTGTCTTACGCCAAAGCGCGAAGCTTGTTGGCTGCATTGCCCCGCTAGAGCGTCTATCTTGTAGTTGTTCAGGCAGGAGTTGATACCTGTCCTGATGGCTTTCGAGAAAATCGCAGCAGCAACAGGGGATACGCATGACTGAAAAACATCCACCATCCAGCACCGACGGCAAGACTCAAGTTTCGGGCCCTGCAACCAATGGCAACCTCGACAGCCAGTCGGTGGCAGGTGAGGAAGACCCGGGTGCCTCGCTGGATACATCTGGCAGTTTGCCGCCCAAACTGTTCGGAGCCACGGTTTCCTTGCCTTCCGACGCTGTGAATCCGGGCGACGAAGCGCCTGAAGGAATGTCCGGGACTGGCGAGGGAATCTGCCGCGCATGCGGTGGTTCAGGCCGCTTGGGCGACGCGGCCTGTCCGTCATGCAAAGGCAGCGGCAAGGTGATTGTCGGCATCGGCGGAGCATAACGGCCACTGGCAGATGCACCTTTTGCTGTCTGCAATTCTTAAATGCATGGATTCAATATTACCTACTAAGGATGCCCCATGAACTCAATCGCCAGTGCCTTCATGCCCAATGCCACCAACATGATTCGGCTGGACCACACCCACACGATGGCCACCTTCCATCAATACAGGATCAGCAGCAAACCACAGGTCAAGCGGGGGCTGGTCAACACCGTCTGCCTGGCGCTGGAAGTGCATGCACAACTGGAGGAAGAAATTTTCTATCCTGCAGTTCGTGAAGTCAGCGACAACGAGGCCATCAAGAAAGTGCTTCCCGAGCATGCAGAAATGAAGCGGCTGATAGCTTTGCTGCGCAACATGGAGCCTGGAGATGCCCGATATGACGACACCTTCATGGAGTTGATGCGTGACGTGATTCACCATGTGGCCGACGAAGAAACCCTGATTCTTCCCGAAGCCGAGCGGCTGCTGCAGGATCAGCTCGGTGAACTGGGCACCAAAATGATGAAGCGAAGGCTCGAGCTGGTGGCACCGCGCACCGCAGACATCGCGGTGAACATGGCGCGTGCCATGCCTGCACCATCGATTGCGATGTTGGCGGGTGCCGCCGCTGCCGGCGCACTGATTGGTCGGCGTTTGCTGCGTCGCTGAGCCACAAGCTTATTCGGTTGATACTTTGAGCAGCTGCTGGTACGGACTGACAAACATGATTTATTAATAGATTTCCAACAGCAGGAAATGTTCGCTAGCGAACATATCAAATTGACTAGTAGACAGTCAACCTGATTCGTTAATTAAAGTCTAAATTTTTCTGCTGGGTTACTTTTGCCAGTTTTGTGGGCGATATTCTCCGAAACCAC